>NZ_CP159218.1:0-1200000 GCF_040438885.1 Nakamurella sp. A5-74
GGATGACGCGGTGGACTTCCCGGTGGAAGAGGTCCGTGACGGAGCAGAGGGGTCCAACAGCGTGCCGGTCGACGACCCGAGTGACCCGATCCTCCAGGCATGGCCAGGCGTCGTCGCTGCACTCTCACCCACCGTCAGCCAGCAACACCGGGCGTGTCTGTCGCTGACCACTCCGGTCGGTCTCCTCGGAACCACGGTCCTGCTGCGAGTTCCCACCACTTACGCCAAGGACGCCCTCGAACGCGCCCTGCGCGAACCCATCCTCGCGGAACTCTCAGCACGTCTCGGAACCCAGGTCAGCCTGGCCGTCACGGTCGAGGATCTCCACCAGAGTGCCGCCGACCCGAGTACCCCCGGCGATCACGGTGCTGCGGAGAACCACAGCGCAGCCGACAACCACAGCTCGGGCGACAACCACGGTTCGATCAACAACCACAGTGCGGTCGGCAACCACAGCGCCGCCGTGCAGCACGCCGCCACCGACGGTGCCACCGGCCGTGAGTCCTCGACCAGGGACGGCCACACCATCGGCAACTCCGAGTTCGATGGTCAGTCCGAGAGCGACCCGCATTTCGAAGAACGCGCCGAGGCCATGGCCACGGTCACCGAGATCTGGCCGACCTACACCGGCCGGCGCGACGTCAGCCCGCCGAATCCGGCGCAGAGCCGCTTGAACGACAAATACAGCTTCGACACGTTCGTCCGCGGCGCGTCCAACCGGTTCTCCCACGCCGCAGCCGTCGCCGTCGCCGAAGGACCGGGCAAGGCCTACAACCCGTTGTTCATCTGGGGTGAATCCGGCCTGGGCAAGACCCACCTGCTGCACGGCATCGGCCTGTACGCGGAGAAGTTGTTCCCGGGCATCAAGGTCCGCTACGTCTCCAGCGAAGAATTCACCAACGACTTCATCAACTCCCTGCGTGACGACCGGAAGGTGGCCTTCCAGCGCCGCTACCGCGATGTGGATGTCCTGCTGGTGGACGACATCCAGTTCCTGCAGGGCAAGGAGTCGACCCAGGAGGAGTTCTTCCACACCTTCAATACCCTCTACAACGCGAACAAGCAGATCGTCATCACCTCGGACTCGCCGCCGAAGCGGCTGGAGACCCTGGAGGATCGCATGCGCACCCGGTTCGAGTGGGGCCTGATCACCGACATCCAGCCGCCCGAGCTGGAGACCCGGATCGCGATCCTGCGCAAGAAGTGCGCGCACCAGGGCTACTCGGTGCCGGATGAGGTCCTGGAGTTCATCGCCAGCCACATCGAACGGAACATCCGCGAGCTCGAGGGCGCATTGATCCGGGTCACGGCCTTCGCATCACTGAACAAACAGACGACGGACCTCTCGCTGGCGCAGACCGTGTTGCGGGACGTCATCCGCGACGCATCCTCCAGCGACATCGATGCGCCGACGATCATGGCGGTGACGGCCGAATACTTCGACCTCACCCTCGACGAGATCTGTGGGGCCACGAAGACCAAGGCCATCGTCCGGGCCCGACAGACCGCCATGTACCTGTGCCGCGAGCTCACCGACCTCACGTTGCCCAAGATCGGCCAGCTCTTCGGCGGTCGCGATCACACCACGGTCATGCATGCGGACAAGAAGATCCGCCTCGAGATGACGGAGCGCCGGCAGACCTACGAAACGGTCCAGGAACTCACTGCCCGGATCCGGGACCGCAACCGACACTGAGTCGCCTCCACCACGGGATCTCGACTCCTACGTCCCTCGAGCACCGCTCGACACGCTGGTCGAGTGCAAACCCGGGCGCAGCGCACACCGGATCTCCTCTCGTTCCTCGCTCGATCGCCGTGGGTTTCCGCTGATCCCCTTCGTCTCCTTCGTCGCTCAGGACGAAGAACGAGCGAGGAACGAACGCGATGAGGCCCTGTCCGACGACCAACCAGTCTCCTGCGTCGCTCGATCGCTCCCTCCGGGTGGACGTCGTCTCTCCGGGTGTTCATCGCCGCCGGCGGTACCGATCCACGAGCCCCATTCGTCCCACCGATCCCCTGCTGCACGCCACCCCCGCGGTAGCCGGAGTTGTCCACAATGCCGGCGATATCGATTGCACGATGACTGCCTGCGGAAACAGCCGACTGAAGGGGCCGATGCCACCTTCCGGAGTGACCCCGACCACACAGAGTTGTCACCATGTGTGGACAACTCTGTGGACGGATGGGGACAGCACGGGGACAGCACGTCCACAACTGCCCTCTTCGACGGCCGGTGTCCCCACCTCTGCGAGTGCTCCACCGAATGACATGAATGCGACACCGACCGTCCGAGGACGGTCCACACCGACGCCACGCGACGTGACGAGCAGGAACAGCCCCGCATCCACACCGTCCACACTGCCTACTACTACGACTGTTTGATCTCTATAAGGGTCTACAAGAACAACCACCGTGGGGACAACCGGAACACCGGTGCCATCCAGGCGAATCCCGATTCGACCCCTGGACCGGTCGATCCAGCCGCCCCGGAATCTTTCCGGGCCCCCGGAGATGACGGGAGGCCCGCGAACCTCTACCGTTGGCAGCCCGGGGCATCGTGTCGGCATTCCGGCGCGTCCTCTGGGGATTCTCTCCCCTGAGGAGCTGTGGCCGACAACGGCTCCTCGCACGGATCGGTCCCGACACCCGTCGCTCCGCCCAGCACTGCTCGATCTCGTGACCCGAAAGGCCTCCAGATGAAGTTCCGCGTTGCCCGCGAGGATCTCGCCGACGCCGTGTCGTGGGTGGCCAAGTCGTTGCCGGCACGGCCGCCGATGCCCGTCCTGGGTGGCGTGCTGCTCGAGGTCAGCGACGAGACCACCCCGGTGCTCACGGTCGCCGGATTCGACTACGAGGTCTCGACCCGTGCCACCGTCTCCGTCGATGCCGACACCGCCGGCCGGGTCCTGGTCTCCGGGCGACTGCTCAACGAGATCACCCGATCGCTGCCGGCCGGTAAGCCGGTCGACCTGTCGGTCGAGGGCAACAAGGTCACCATCAAGGGCGGTGCCGCCCGGTTCACCCTGCCGACGATGCCGGTCGATGACTACCCGGCGCTGCCCCAGATGCCCGAGGCCTCCGGAAGTGTCGATGCGGCGACCTTCGCCGAAGCCGTCGCACAGACCGTCGTGGCCGCCGGTCGCGACGACGCACTGCCCATGACCACCGGTGTCCGCATCGAGATCGAGGGCGAGACCCTGACGCTCGCCGCCACCGACCGTTTCCGGCTCGGGTTGCGCACCCTCAGCTGGACGCCGACCAGTGCCACCCCGCTGTCGACGTCGGTGCTGGTGCCGGCCCGCACCCTCTCGGATGCGGCCAAATCGCTCGGCAGCAGCAAGGACGTCACCTTCGCCCTCGGTGACGGACTGCTCGGCCTCGAGGCCGGCGGCCGCCGCACCACCGTGCGACTGATGGACCTCGAGTTCGTGAAGTACCGCTCACTGCTGCCGACCGAGTCGACCACCACCGTCGATGTCGCGGTGAGCGAATTGAGCGATGCGATCAAGCGGGTGTCGCTGGTGACCGATCGTGGCCACCACCTGCGGCTGCAGGTCGGTGACGGAGCCCTGACCCTCACCGCCGGCGGCGACGACGAGGGCCGGGCCGAAGAGGATCTGCAGGTCGAGGCCGACGGCGCCGAACTGCTGATCGCCTTCAACCCGACGTATCTGCTCGACGGACTGGGGGTGCTGCGCACCGCGAAGGTGCGGCTCGCCTTCACCACGCCCAGTCGGCCCGCGTTGCTGCTGCCCATCGATGAGGATGGCGAGGCACCCGCAGGCACCGCGTCCGAGGACATCGCCTACCGCTACCTCGTGATGCCGGCCCGCCTTCCAGGCTGATCCAGTGCGCTGATCGAGGGGGTCTCGACTCCTTCGTCGCTCGACCACCGATTGGGTCTCGACTCCTTCGTCGCTCGACCAGCTGATGGGTCTCGACTCCTTCGTCGCTCGACCACCGCAGTCTCCGGTGATCGAGCAAGCGTGGAACGAGCGCGTCGAGATCCCGACAGATCGACGACGCGGTCCCGATGAATGCAGCAATCGACCACCGGATGATCGTCGTCGCTCAGGCTCTCCGTCGCTCCCGACGGGCCCGGAGTACCACGAACACCCGGTCGGCGACCAGGGCGATCACCAGCAGCGCCCCGTGCAGGACCTGCTGGGCGTACGAGCTGATGTTCACCAGCGCGAGACCGTTGTCGACGGTACTGAGGACCAGCAGCGCAAGCACCGTCCCGGCGACGGAGCCGCGGCCGCCGGCCAGGCTGCCACCACCGAGCACGACTGCGGTGAGCACCGTGAGTTCCAGGCCCCCTGCCGCTGCCGGCAGGCCCGTTCCCAGCTGGGACGTGAGGATCATCCCCACCAGTGCAGCGGCTGCCCCCGAGGCGATGAACATGCCGATCAGGGACAGGGTGTGACGACGGGCAGCACGTTGTTGTTGGGACGATCCGGCCTGGTCCGCCTCGTCGGTGCCGGGATCGAGCGGCCGGTCCTGCAGGCCCAGACCGAGGATCCCGGACCGCCCGATGGGTGACGGCTGCGGCGACAGGGTCTGCGACAATCCGGTGAGCGCCTGGATTCCTGCGGCTGCGACGAGCAGTCCGAGGAAGATCAGCACCGGCACGCTCAGCGCGAACACCGACGTCGTCGCGCTGAGTGTCGAGAAGTTCGGCGCCGTCACCGCCAGGCCACCCGGCAGCAGGTAGGCGACCCCCCGCAGCAGCGCCATCGCGGCGAACGTGGCGGCCAAGCTGTTGATGCCGAGCACGCAAACCAGCACACCGATGATCGCCCCGGAGAGCAGACCCGCGATCACCGCCACCAGCACGGCACCGACGTTGCCGAGGTCGGGGGCGAATCCGGCGAGCAGGACGCCGCTGGTGGCGGCCAGTGCTCCGACCGACAGGTCGACCTGGCCGGCCCGGATGAGGAACGTCGCCGGCAACGCCACGATGCCGGTCACTGAGATCGAGGTGATCAAGGTGACCAGGTTGTCCGAGGTGAGGAAGTACGGGCTGACCGCGGAGAACACTGCGCCGACGACAGCGAGCAGCACCAGGAACACCAGTGCAGTGCGGAGAATGCGCGGCAGCCGCCTCGGGGAGGTGACGACAAGGGTCTGTGTCATGGGTTCTCCGGGCAGCTGCTCACGTCGTAGGAGCCACTCACCGTCGACACATCGACGAACTGCGGTGTGGTGAGCATTGCCTGCGGGATGCTGCGGCCGGCCATGGCGTCGATCAGCGACGGCACCACGAGTTCTCCGTAGCGGTCGGGAAAGAGCGCTGCATCACCCAGCCACCGAGGATTGCCTGCGATTTCGCAGCGAGAGCGCTGGTCGGCGCCGACCGCGACCAGCCGTACGTCCTCGAGCCGTCCCGCGGACCGGACGGCCGTCATGGCGGTGAAGGCAGGCCCGTCCGACACGGCGGCGATCAGAATGCGCCCGCTGTCCGGCTGGGCGCCGATCGCCCGCTGCACCGCGTCGTAGACGGCTTTCTGGTCGGCGGTGTCGACGACCGTCACCCGAGCTCGTTCGGCTGCCGCACTGCTCGAGGCGGATTGCTGTGACGGGTCGGTGGTCGTGGGTGGAGGTGCCACCGTGGTGCCGGGCGCAGTGGTGAACGGCATCTCGAGCCGGTCGGGACAGGACTGTCGGAAGCCCTCGCGGATGCCTTCGGCCCTGGCGGTCGAGGCGGCACTCTCGGTGGGGTCGGTGATCAGGATGAAGCTGTCGAACCGGCAGTCGTGATCGTGGATCGAGTACTCCCCCAGGTGACTGCCCGCGAGCCGGCCCGCGGCGCTGTCGTCGGCGGTCACGGTAGCTGTGGTGCAGGGGCCGGGCGGTCCGTCGACGACGATCATCGGGACCGTCCGCGGACCGGCCCCGCACAGTGAGTTGCCGGGCATCCAGCCCGAGCGCTGCACGATCCAGCCGTCCACCTGCTGGTTCGACAACCGCTGCGCGCACTCGAGGGCGAACTCGCCGTCAGCTCCCGGGTCGCAGCGGATCAGTGCGGCGCCGGCCGTGGTGGTCTCGGCGATGATCGAGTCGGTGACCGCGCGGCTGAACGGGTCCGTGGCGTCGGGGCTGATCAGACCGATCCGCTTTCCGGTCGCGCTGCCCGCCTCGGTGGTCCGGAAGGGTGTGACCACGCCGGCCGGCCATCCGGTCGTGCTCGTCGCGCTCGGTGATGGGGCTGTCTGGGAGGTGCTCGTCACGGGTGTCGAGGTCACGCCGGTCGGAGCCGAGCTGCTCGGGGTGGGTCCGGTGGGTGTGGTACACCCGGTCACCAGCACGCTGACGACCATGGCCAGCACACCAGGAAGCCGGTGCCCGGCCCAGCGTGTGGTACCCACAGGAGACAAGATCCGATCGATGGAGGTGGCATGCGTTCAGGGCTCCGGAGCCGTCTGGCGACAGTGCTCGCGGCGGCCACGGTGCTCACCACCGCCGGCTGCGGGACGCAGGCCCCCTCGGACCTGCCGGCCGTCGACACGTTGGTCCGATTCTACGACGTGGGGTCCGGTGTCTGGCCGACGACGGGCTGGTGGAACAGCGCCAATGCGCTCACCGCGCTGGCCGACCACATGCTGCTGTCCGGTGACCGCCGGTACGTATGGGTGCTCGGCAACACCTGGTCATTGAAACGCCATGCGCTGCAGGGGAACTTCGTCAATTCGTTCCTGGACGACACCGGCTGGTGGGCGCTCGCCTGGATCCGCGCCTACGACCTGACCGGCGATCGCCGCTACCTGGACACCGCACGGGCCGGGGTCGACCACATGTGGCGCTATCGGGACGACGCCTGCGGGGGAGGTCTGTGGTGGACGAACAGTCGCACCTACAAGAACGCCATCACCAACGAGCTGTTCATCAAGGCCGCTGCGGAGCTGTCCGTCAGGGTGGGTGACACCCGCTACCTCGATCAGGCGGTGCAGGTCTGGAAGTGGTTCGACGCCTCCGGGATGATCAACGATGATTTGCTGGTGAACGACGGTCTGTCGGACTGCCGCAACAACGGCGGCACCACGTGGACCTACAACCAGGGTGTGGTGCTCGGTGCGCTGGTGGCGTTGGCCGAGGCCTCCGGCGACGACGCATATCTGGAGCGGGCCAGGGCGATGGCCGGTGCCTCGATCGCGGCCGACTCACTCCACCAGGACGGGATCCTGGTGGAACCCTGCGAACCGGACGGCTGCAACATCGACCAGCAGAGCTTCAAGGGAATCTACGTCCGCAATCTCGGGGAGCTCGACCGAGCGCTCACGGACCATCCGTTCAACGAGTACCTCGCCGAGCAGGCCGCCAGCGCCTTCGCGCACGACCGGAGCGCCGATTCCGGTTACGGGCTCCGGTGGGCGGGGCCACCGGGGATCGTCACCGGTGCGACCCAGCAGAGTGCGGTCGACCTGCTCGTCGCCGCGCGACCCATCCCAGCGGACGACACGTCAAGCAATTCTCCGACCAGTGGGTCGGGAACGGGTGGTTCGGTGCCGAGCGGCACGGTCATCGGTGGGACGCCGGTGGTCCCCACCCCTTGAGGTGAGTGAGCACGCGCGGGTATCCCGAGGGGTACGGGCGCCGTCCGGAGTGGTACCCGGGCGCTCTACTGTCGAGCGTGCACGCCGGTGGTGTCGGCGCACAATGATGTCTGCAGGTGGAGCACCTGTGGGAAGAAACCCGAGGAGTGGTCATGCAGATCGGTTTGGTCGGACTGGGCAAGATGGGCGGCAACATGGCCGAACGTCTGCGCCGCGGTGGTCATGAGGTGGTCGGTTTCGATCGCAATCCCGAGTCGGCCCGCTCCGTCTCCTCGCTCGAGGAACTGGTCTCCTCGCTCGCCGCGCCGCGCGCCGTGTGGGTGATGGTGCCCTCCGGTGAGCCGACCCGCGCCACGGTCGCTGCGCTCGCCGAGGTGCTGGAGCCCGGCGACGTGATCATCGACGGTGGCAACTCCCGCTACACCGACGACCAGATCCACGCCGAGCAGCTGGCCAAGAAGGGGATCAAGTTCCTCGACTGCGGTGTGTCCGGCGGTGTCTGGGGTCTGACCGAGGGATATGCCCTGATGGTGGGTGGGGCCGCAGAAGATGTGGCACTCGTGCAGCCGGTCTTCGACACCCTCAAGCCGGAGTCTGCGGGCGGCTTCGTGCACGCCGGCAAGGTGGGTGCCGGTCACTTCGTGAAGATGGTCCACAACGGTATCGAGTACGGGATGATGCAGGCCTACGGCGAGGGGTACGAGCTGATCAAGGCCGTCGACCTGGTCGACAGCCCGGACGCCGTGTTCGCCTCCTGGAAGGAAGGGACCGTCATCCGGTCCTGGCTGCTGGACCTGATGGTCGAAGCGCTGGGCAAGGATCCGGGTCTGACGGAGGTCCGCGGGTTCGCCCAGGACTCCGGCGAAGGTCGCTGGACCATCGAGGCTGCCATCGAGCACGCCGTGCCGCTGCCGGTGATCACCGCTGCGCTGTTCGCCCGGTTCGCCTCCCGCCAGGACGATTCGCTGGCGATGCGGGTGGTCGCCGCCCTGCGCAACGAGTTCGGCGGGCATGCCGTCGGCAAGGCCGGCTCGACCACCGAGGTCCCGATCTCCTGACCCCGCCGTTCGCGGTAGTGACGGTCGTTTGGCTGCCTTGTTCGCGGTAGTGACGGTCGTTTGGCTGCCTTGTTCGCGGTAGTGACGGTCGTTTGGCTGCCTTGTTCGCGGTGCTGACGGTCGTAAACCGGCCATCGCGGATCGATCACCGGATTCGATGGGAGGCTGACGGTATGTACGTCCGGCATCTGACCGTCGCCGACTTCCGATCGTGGGAGCTCGTCGAGGTCCCCCTGCAGCAGGGTGTCAACGTGCTCGTCGGCCGGAACGGGGTCGGCAAGACCAACCTCGTCGAAGCGGTCGGGTATCTGGCGACGCTGGCCTCCCACCGGGTCTCCACCGACCAGGCCCTCATCCGCCGTGGGCGTGAGCAGGCCATGATCCGCGCAGCGGTGGTCTCGCAGGAACGCGAGCTGCTGCTGGAGATCGACATCACCGCCGGCAGGGCGAACAAGGCGCGGATCAACCGATCGCCCGTCACCAGAGCGAGGGACATCCTCGGCGTGGTCCGGACGGTGCTGTTCGCCCCCGAGGACCTTGCTCTGGTCCGCGGCGATCCGTCCGAGCGCCGGAAGTTCATGGACGAGCTGCTCGTGATGCGCACCCCGCGACTGGCCGGTGTCCGCAGCGACTACGAGCGGATCCTGAAGCAGCGCAACACCTTGCTGAAGACGTCCGGCGTCGCGCGGCGCAGCGGACGGACACCCGACCTGTCGACCCTGGACGTCTGGGACGACCACCTGGCGGCCGTGGGCGCCGAGCTGATCGTGCAGCGCCGTGAGCTGGTGGCGGCGCTCCAGCCGCACGTGATCGCTGCCTACGCCGAACTCGCGCCGGCCTCGGAGCCGATCGACCTGCTCTACCGCTCGACGGTGCTCGACGGGCCGGGCGATGTTTCCGGCTACGGGACGGAGCCCGGCCTCCCCGGCGACGCCCCGATCGAGCAGGTACGCGCCGCGATGGTCGAGCGACTGCAGGAGCGCCGATCCGCGGAACTCGAGCGCGGAGTGTCGTTGGTCGGTCCGCACCGGGACGAGCTGGAACTGACCCTCGGCAGCGGACCGGCGCGGGGGTACGCGAGCCACGGGGAGTCGTGGTCGTTCGCGCTCGCATTGCGGCTCGGATCGTTCGCACTGCTGCGCACCGACGGGGTCGACCCCGTCCTGGTGCTCGACGACGTGTTCGCCGAACTCGACACCGGCCGGCGCGACCAGTTGGCGGCGTTGATCGCAGACGCCGAACAGGTGTTGATCACGGCAGCGGTGGACTCCGACGTCCCCGCGGTGTTGGGTGGCACCAGGATCCGGATCGCCGACGGGCAGGTGAGTACATGAACACCAACGGCACGGGTTCCGGCGGCACAGGAGACGCGGGCAGGGGTTCGGGTGACGACGCCGATCCGGTGGTGCCCCGCGGCGCTGACCTGGCGCGCGAGGCGTTGGCCGCCGCCAGGGCCAAGAACGCCGCCAACCGCAAGGACCGAGCGACGCTGATCCAGCGCAACGGAGGTTCGGCCCGGTCGCTGCGACGCCGGCGGTGGTCCGGATCGGGGGCCGATCCGCGCGACCCGCAGACCCTCGGATCTGCTCTGCAGAAGTTCGTGCAGGCCAGCGGCGCCGGCGCCGATCTGGTCAAGGCCCAGCTCTTTGCGCGCTGGGCCGAGATCGTCGGGCCTGGGATCGCCGACCATTGCGAGCCCAGCCAGTTCGTCGACCGGGTGGTCACCGTGCAGTGCACGTCGACGGCGTGGGCCGCGCAGATCCGGCTGATGGCTCCCCAGGTGGTCAGGACCATCAATGAAGCACTCGGACACGGCACGGTGACGCGGGTGCACGCCATCGGACCGACGGCACCGTCCTGGAAGTTCGGGCCACGGCATGTCTCCGGGCGGGGACCCCGCGACACCTACGGCTGAGTGCACGGGCGCCCCACCGGCATCGCCACAGCAGCGGTGATACTCCGGGGATGAACCTGAAGACGCTCTTCCGACGTGCCGGACGACGGACGAACATCGCACTGTTCGCGGTGGTCATCGGGGCCTTCCTCTCCGGCTGGGCGGCCTTCGCCGCCGGGACCGCGGTGCCGGCGACCTCGGCGACGGTGGCCCACGGTGTCTTCGGGATCGGCGTCGTGCTGTTGGTGCCGTGGAAGAGCGTGGTGATCAGCCGGGCCCCGGCGATCCGGTGGGCGAGCCTGGCCCTGCTGGTGCTGATCCTGCTGTGCGTCGTCGCGGGCTTCGTCCAGGTCTTCGTCGGCTACCGGTTCTTCCTCGGGGTGACGCCCATCCAGGTGCATGTCGGTGCCGCGCTGATCGCGGTGCCGCTCTTCGCCTGGCACGTGATCCGGCATCGTCGACGGCAGCGACTGCAGCGCCGTGACCTGTCCCGACGGGCTCTGCTGCGCACCGCCGCCTTCACGGCCGCTGCCGGCGGCAGTTGGCTGGCAATGGAGGGGGTCGGCAGCTGGACGGGTTCGCCGGCCGCGTCGCGCATCGCCACCGGGTCGCACGAGTTGGCCGCTGCCGACATCCCGGCGACCATCTGGCTGCTGGACAGTGTGCCGGTGCTCGACCCTGCCACCCACCGGCTGATGATCGGCGACCATACCTGGTCGGTGGCCGAGCTCGATGCGCTGGCGGCCGCCGAGTCGCTGGCGGTCGCGGCTCGCCTGGATTGCACCAGTGGCTGGTATGCCGACGCAAGTTGGATCGGCGTACCGCTGGACCGGTTGCTGGACAACACTTCTCCGTCCGCAGGTTCCTCGATCGAGGTGGTCAGCACCACCGGCTACACCCGACACTTCCCGGTCGCCGAGGCCGGTGCGCTCTGGCTGGTGACGCGGCGCAACGGGGTGCCGCTCGGAGTCGGGACGGGGGCCCCGGTCCGCCTGGTCGCCCCTGGTCGGCGCGGGTTCTGGTGGGTGAAGTGGGTGGCGACCGTGCGGGTCAGCGATCGCCCGGACTGGTGGCAGCCACCGTTCCCGCTGCAGTGAAAGTGGCCAGGGTGGTGGATCCCGGCGCCCGCGGCAGGTGGGCGCGCCGGTCAGTCGCGGCCCTGCGCGGTGCAGATGCAGGCCTGGTTGCCGTCGGCATCGGCGAGCACCCAGAACGCCGGCGCGAACTCCTCGGTGACCATCCGCCCACCGGCAGCGAGAACTGCCGCGATCCGGTCCGGAGCCGCGTCGTCCGCGACGACGACATCGGCATGGAAGCGCATCTCCGGGGCGTCCGGACCGGTGCTGGTCTCCGCGGATTGCTGGAACCACAGCACGTTGGTACCGAAGGCGTCCCGCAGCCCGTCGTCATCGTCGGGATCGGTCTCCGCCCCCAGCAGGGCCTGCCAGAACGGTTTGATCCGGGAGGGGTTGCTGGTGTTGAGGCCCATGTCCAGCACCTGCACGCTCTTCGGATCGGCAGTGGCGCCCAGTTCGTCGGCGATGGCGCTGATCGTGCGGGCGAATCCGATGTCGCGGGACGTGACCCCGCCGACGTCGTGCGAGCTGGTGATCACTCCTACGCTGCCGTAGTGCAGATCGATCTCGGGGTGGTGTTGCGCTTCCTGCGCAGCGGCCCCGATCCGGGCCACCAGCGCCAGACCGGTGTCGTAGTCCGGGGTGCGGAACCGGGTGTGCAGTCGCTGCAGCACGAACCTCCAGTGCGGAAGGTCGAAGGCGTCGAACTCACTGGCGGTGATCCTGGCATCGGTCATGGCTCCGAGCTTCGCACGAACCCCCGACACCCGCATCGAGGATCGCCACCCCCCAGCCGACCCCGGACGTCCGCAGCAGACCCATCGGTCCTGTGTCAGATGGCCAGCCGTCGGCGAAGCTCGGGCGCTCCGTCCCCGGCCAGCGCAGCGGCGGACGCGGCCCGTCCGGCGAGGGCACTGATCAGAGCGGACGCACGACCTTCGACGACGGGTCCGTCACCGAGGGACCAGTCGGCGTCCGTGGCCCGGAGGTGCAGGCCGGTCAGCAGGTGCGGACCGACCGAGTGCCGCCCCGCAGTGAGGCCGGTCAGCACGAGGCGGCCGGCCTCGGGTCCACAGGAACCGGCGAGTCCGAGCGGGACCCGGACGTCCTGCGCGTGGATCACGAGGTGGCTCAGCGGTGCGCGCTCGCCGGCCCCGGGAACGTTGAAAGCATCCGCGGTGGTGACGGACAAGGCGGCCGTGATCTCGGTGCCGGTGCGACGATCAGCTCGCGCCCATCGATCTGCCAGCCGGTCGAAGTCGAAGCGGGCGGTCACCAACCGCCGCAGGACGCCGGGCACGGTGAGTTCGAAGGGCATCAGGAGGTGTGCGGCCAGATCGCGGATCGTCCAGCCCGCGCACAGGCTCTGCTGCTCCCAGTCGGTGCGCGTTGCGGCGGACAACTCCTGGGTCAGTCGGTTGCGTTCCAGCAGATACAGATCGTCGACGGTGCTCTCGGTCATGGTGCGCGCTCCTCTGCGCTCGGTGTGTGTCCAGGAGCTCAGTGTCCCCAGTAGTGGGGACGACGCCCGGACCCGCAACTGATCGGTCCACGTGTGCCCGAGTGACAGGGGTCTGCCGAGTAAGGTCACCCTTACCGACCTGAGGAGCCCGACCCCGTGAGTTCACCCGATCCGTCCGCTGCTGTCCCGAGCGCAGAGCCCCGGAGCCCGTCTGCCACCGCCCCCGAGCGGCCGCGGAAGAAGACCAGGCCGGTGGTCGTGCTGCAGGTCTTGGGCAGCGAGCGACTCACCGACCATCTGGTGCGGGTCTGGGTCGGCGGACCGGGCTTCCCGGAGTTCCGCAACAACGAATTCAGCGACCGCTACTGCAAGCTGCACTTCGCCAAGCCCGAGCTCGGCCTCACCCCGCCGTACGACCTGACGGAGTTGCGGGATCGGCTCGCGCCGGGGGATCTGCCGGTCACCCGCACGTACACGATCCGTGAGGTGCGCGAGGACCGGCTGGCGATCGACTTCGTCGTGCACGGTGACAGCGGGATCGCCGGACCGTGGGCCGCAGCTGCCCGGCCGGGCGACCAGCTCGTGCTCAGCGGCCCGGGAGGCGGGTACCTGCCGGACCCGGCGGCCGACGTCCATGTGCTGGCCGGCGACGAGTCGGCCCTGCCGGCGATCGCCGCCGCACTCGAGGTGATGGCGCCCGATGCCCGGGGTTCGGTGTTCATCGAGACCTTCGGACCGGCTGACGAACTCGCACTCGACCGGCCCGTCGGCGTTGGATTGCACTGGTTGCACCGCGACGACGCCGAGGCGGGCACCACCACACTGCTCGCCGACGCGCTCCGCGAGCTCGGCCGGCCTGCCGGTCGGGTGCAGGTGTTCGCACACGGCGAGCGGGAGTCGATGAAGGCCGTGCGCGACGCGCTGCAGAGTTGGGACCTGAGCCGTGGTGACCTGTCGCTCTCCGGCTACTGGGCCAACGGTCGCACCGAGGACAGGTTCCAGGCCGAGAAGCGGGAGCCGATCGGCGTCATCCTCTGAGACTGGTATGCTCTGGGTCTTAGGAACCTGGTGTGCTGCAACAGATCCGGGACAGGCCGGCGCCCCGGTCGACGGGGGAACGACCGGGGCGCCAGGTGTGCGGACGTGGGGCGGGCCCACGCAGGTCCTGCAGGGTCAGGAGACGAACTCGGTCTCCAGGGTGATGTCGACGCCGGTCAGCGCTTTGCTCACCGGACAGGTTGCCTTGGCGTCCTGGGCCGCCTTCTCGAAGCCGGCCTTGTCGAGGCCGCTGACCTCACCGACCACCTTGAGCGCGATGCCGGTCAGCCGGAAGCCGCCGGCCGGGTCCGGTCCGAGGGAGACGTTCGCGGTGACCTCGAGCGAGTCCGGCGTGCCGCCGGCCTCGCCGATCAGCGCGGAGAGCTGCATGGCGTAGCAGGAGGAGTGTGCGGCAGCGATCAGCTCTTCCGGGCTGGTGGTGCCGTCGGCATCCTCGGCGGCGCGCTTCGGGAACGACACCTGGTAGGTGCCGACGTGCGAGCTGGCCAATTCGACCTGGCCGGAACCGTCCTGCAGGGTCCCGTTCCAGGCGGTACGAGCGGTACGTGTCGGCATCTGCGCTGCTCCTTCGAGAGCGACCCCGGGGGTCGGGGCCGGGTGACCTTAAGTCTTGTGTACAAGACAAGTGTGCACGGTAATCTGGCGGGACGCAACACTGCGTGGTCACGGGAGGAAGCACGTCGGATGACGGAACAGGTAACAGCAGGGGCGGCCGCGCTCGAGGACCTGCTGTGCTTCGACCTCTACGCCGCCTCCCGCGCCGTCACCGCGCTCTACCGACCGCTGCTGGACGAGCTGGGCCTCACCTACCCCCAGTACCTGGTGCTGGTGCTGCTGCAGCCCGAGGAGATCCGGCCGATCTCCTCGATCGCCCGCGACCTGCAGCTGGACCACGGAACGCTCACCCCGCTGCTGCGCCGGCTCGAGAGCGCCGGTCTGCTGTCCCGTACTCGCAGCGCGGCCGACGAACGGGTCGTGCAGATCGCCCTCACGCCCGACGGCATCGTGCTCAAGGCCCGGTTCGACGAGCTGAAGTGCACGATCATCGACGCGATGGCCCTGCCGGAGCCGGCGGCCCGCGATCTCCAGCGCACGTTGCGCAGGCTGATGTCGTCCGTCGCGGCCCATGGCGCGGGTGCTCCGCCGGCCGGTCGCACCTCCTGATCGACAAGCGGACGGCCGCCGCTGAGGAGCTGGGTCCGGCACAGCGACGCAGCTGCGATCTGGGCGCTCCGGAGAGCAGGCTCCGTCCCCCGTCCCGAAGTCGGGACAGAAAATTGCGCCACGGCCGTGTCAGGTGCCTTCCGCGCGGTCCTCTGTCCGTCGGTACCGGTAGCATGAAGAGGCTGTGACCAGGAAAGGCCCCCAGCGTCCACGCTGAGCGATTCCTCGTCACCGTCCTGTACCGACGAAGGAGACTTGTGGCGACGAAGAAGAACGAGTACGGCGCATCATCGATCACCGTCCTCGAGGGTCTGGAAGCGGTCCGGAAGCGTCCGGGTATGTACATCGGCTCCACCGGTGAGCGGGGCCTGCACCATCTGGTCCAGGAAGTCGTCGACAACTCGGTCGACGAGGCGATGGCCGGCCACGGCAGCACGATCACCGTCACCCTGCGCGCCGACGGTGGGGTCAACGTCACCGACAACGGCCGTGGTTTCCCGGTCGACATGCACCCCACCCAGAAGAAGCCGGCCGTCGAGGTCGCCCTGACCGTCCTGCACGCCGGTGGCAAGTTCGACTCCGACACCTACAAGGTCTCGGGCGGCCTGCACGGCGTCGGCATCTCCGTCGTCAACGCCCTCTCCGTCCGGCTCGAGGTCGAGATCCGCCGCGACGACACCCTCTACCGCCAGGACTACGAGCGTGCCAAGGCCGGTCCGTTGCAGACCCTCGGGTCGGCGACCGGCACCGGCACCAGCCTCACCTTCTGGGCCGATCCGACGATCTTCGAGACCACCACCTACTCCTTCGAGACGATCTCCCGTCGATTGCGCGAGATGGCCTTCCTCAACAAGGGCCTGGAGATGGTGCTGCGCGACGAGCGCCCCAAGGCTGTCGCTCAGGACGACGCGGCTGCCGAGGGTGTCGCCGACAGCATCGAAGACGTCATTCCCAGTGCGAAGCTGCCGGTCGAGAAGCGTTACCTCTACCAGGACGGTCTGATCGACTACGTCAAGTTCCTCAACCATTCCAAGGAAGCGATCCACCCGACGGTGATCGGTTTCGAGGCCAAGAGCGACACCGTCGAGGTCGAGGTCGCGATGCAGTGGAACTCGACCTATTCGGAGTCGGTGCACTCCTTCGCCAACACGATCAACACCATCGAGGGCGGTACCCACGAAGAGGGCTTCCGGTCCAGCCTCACCACCGTCGTCAACAAATACGCGCGCGACAAGAAGTACCTCAAGGACAAGGACGTCAACCTCTCCGGCGAGGACGTCCGGGAGGGCCTGGCGGCGATCATCTCGATCCGCCTGCAGGAGCCCCAGTTCGAGGGTCAGACGAAGACGAAGCTGGGCAACACCGAGGCCAAGTCGTTCGTCCAGAAGGCTTGCAACGACTGGCTCACCGACTGGTTCGAGCGCAATCCGGCCGAGGCGAAGTTCATCATCAACAAGGTCATCTCCTCGGCGCAGGCCCGCGCCGCTGCCCGCAAGGCCCGCGACCTGGTCCGCCGCAAGGGTGCGCTGGAGATCGGCGGCCTGCCCGGCAAGCTCGCCGACTGCCGCTCGACCGATCCGGCCCGCTCCGAGCTCTACATCGTCGAGGGCGACTCGGCCGGCGGCAGCGCCAAGTCCGGCCGCGACTCGATGTTCCAGGCGATCCTGCCGATCCGCGGCAAGATCATCAACGTCGAGAAGGCCCGGATCGACCGGGTGCTCAAGAACACCGAGGTCCAGAGCCTGATCACGGCCCTGGGTACCGGCATTCATGACGAGTTCGACGTGACGAAGTTGCGTTATCACAAGGTCGTGCTGATGGCCGACGCCGACGTCGACGGTCAGCACATCCGCACCCTGCTGCTCACCCTGCTGTTCCGCTTCATGCGGCCGCTCGTCGAATCCGGTTACGTGTATCTGGCCCAGCCACCGTTGTACAAGCTGAAGTGGACCAAGGGCGGACATGAATTCGCCTATACCGACCGCGAGCGTGACGGATTGATGAAGATCGGCGCCGAGGCAGGCCGTCGACTGCCGAAGGATGACGGTATCCAGCGGTACAAGGGCCTGGGCGAGATGGACGCGAAGGAACTGTGGGAGACCACCATGGATCCGACCCACCGGCTGATGCTGCAGGTGACGCTCGATGATGCCGCCACCGCCGACGAGCTCTTCAGCGTGCTGATGGGCGAGGACGTCGCTGCCCGCCGGTCGTTCATCACCCGGAACGCGCGGGACGTGCGGTTCCTCGACACCTGATCGAGGTGGACAGGGTGGGATGCGGTCGGCCACGGGTGATTGTCCGGCGATCTCACTCTCGTTCACATGTTGTTCATGCAGCGGGTCAAGAAAAGAGTTGTTCACACACTTTGTCCCCAGTGTGGATGAATTCCTGCGGTAGTTCGCAGATTCATTCCGCCGGTGGCAGGCGAGCTGAAAGGCCATCAACATCGTGACCGGTCCTACCGACGGCAACGAACCGCCCGAGTCCCCGGACGTCCCCGACGTCAGCTCTGGGGTCGACGGCTCTCCGGTCGACCCGGACGCCACCCAGGGTGACGCCGAGATCGTGGTGACGCAGACCGATCGCACCGAGCCGATCGACATCCAGGCCGAGATGCAGCGCTCGTTCATCGACTATGCGATGAGCGTCATCGTCTCCCGCGCCCTGCCGGACGTGCGTGACGGTCTGAAGCCGGTACACCGCCGTGTGCTGTACGGCATGTACGACTCCGGCTTCCGCCCTGATCGCGGCCGGGTGAAGTGCAGCCGCATCGTCGGTGACGTGATGGGCAACTACCACCCGCACGGTGACTCCTCGATCTACGACACGTTGGTCCGGATGGCGCAGCGCTGGTCACTGCGGTACCCGATGATCGATGGCCAGGGAAACTTCGGCTCGCCCGGTAATGACCCTGCCGCTGCGATGCGGTACACCGAAGCCAGGATGAGCAACCTGGCGATGCACATGCTCACCGGAATCGACGAGAACACCGTCGACATGAGGGCGAACTACGACAACAAGACCACCGAACCGATCGTGCTGCCGTCTCGCATCCCGAACCTGTTGGTGAACGGTTCCGAAGGAATCGCGGTCGGCATGGCGACCCGCATTCCGCCGCACAATCTGCGTGAGGTCTCGCAGGCTGTCATCTGGTCACTGCAGAATCCGGAGGCCACGGCCCAGGAACTCCTGGAGGCCTGCATCGAGCGGATCAAGGGCCCGGACTTCCCGACCGGTGCGCTGATCGTCGGGGGCGACGGCATCGCGGACGCCTATCGCACCGGCCGTGGTTCGATCCGGATGCGCGCGGTCGTGGAGATCGAGGAGGACGCCAAGGGGCGCACCATCCTGGTCGCCACCGAGCTGCCGTACCAGGTCAACCCCGACAACCTGGTCGAGTCGATCGCCCAGCTGCACCGCGACGGCAAGATCGCCGGTGTTGCCGACATCGCCGACGAGTCCTCCGACCGGATCGGCATGCGGATCGTGATCACGCTCAAGCGGGACGCGGTCGCGAAGGTGGTGCTGGCGAACCTGTTCAAGCACACCCAGCTGCAGACCAGCTTCGGTGCGAACATGCTCTCGATCGTCGACGAGGTCCCGCGGACACTGCGCCTCGACCAGATGATCAGCTACTACGTGGCGCACCAGATCGAGGTCATCACCCGGCGCACCCAGTACCGACTCGACGAGGCCGAGAAGCGCGCCCACATCCTGCGTGGTCTGGTCAAGGCGCTCGACGCGCTCGACGAGGTGATCGCCCTGATCCGGGCGTCCTCCACCGTCGACACTGCCCGTACCGGCCTGATCGAGCTGCTCGACATCGATGACGTGCAGGCCAACGCCATCCTCGAGATGCAGCTACGTCGGCTCACCGCCCTGCAGCGGCAGCAGATCGTCGACGAGTTGGCCGCCATCGAGCTGACCATTGCCGACCTGCAGGACATCCTGTCCAAGGACGAGCGGAAGCGGCAGATCGTTGTTGACGAACTCACCGAGGTCGTCGACAAGTACGGCGATGACCGTCGCACCCGGCTGATCCCCTACGACGGCGACGTCTCGATGGAGGACCTCATCGCCGTCGAGGATGTCGTCGTCACGATCACCCGGAGCGGGTACGCCAAGCGCACCAAGACCGATCTGTACCGCGCGCAGAAGCGTGGCGGCAAGGGCGTGCAGGGCGCACAACTGAAGCAGGACGACATCGTCGCCCACTTCTTCGTGTGTTCGACGCACGACTGGATCCTGTTCTTCACCAACAAGGGTCGGGTGTACCGCTGCAAGGCCTACGACCTGCCGGAAGCGCTTCGCACGGCCCGCGGCCAGCACGTGGCCAACCTGCTCGCGTTCCAGCCGGACGAGAAGATCGCCCAGGTCATCCAGATCCGCAACTACTCGGTGGCCCCGTACCTGGTGCTCGCCACCAAGGCGGGTCTGGTCAAGAAGAGTGAGCTGACGGCCTTCGATTCCAACCGCCAGGGCGGCATCGTCGCGGTGAACCTCCGCGAGGGCGACGAGCTGGTCGGAGCCGTGTTGTGCTCCTCAGAGGATGATCTTCTCCTCATTTCTGCAGAAGGCCAGTCGATCCGCTTCCACGCCACCGACGAGGCGCTGCGTCCGATGGGTCGGGCGACCTCAGGTGTGCTCGGGATGCGGTTCCGCGAGGGCGACGTGCTGTTGTCGCTCGACGTGGCGCGCGACGACGCGTACGTGCTGGTCGCGACGGCCGGCGGCTTCGCCAAGCGGACGTCGATGGCCGAGTACCCGGTCCAGGGCCGCGGCGGCAAGGGTGTTCTCACGATCCAGTACGACCGACGTCGTGGCACACTCGTGGGCGCGCTGATCGTCGACCTGGACACCGAGATCTTCGCCATCACCTCCAGCGGTGGGGTGATCCGGACCAGGGCGAAGGAAGTGCGCAAGGCCAAGCGCCAGACCATGGGAGTGAAGTTGATGAACCTCGCTGAGAAGGATCAGCTGCTCGCCGTGGCACGCAACGCCGACACCACCGACATCGAAGACCTCGCCGACGACGTGGTGGCACCCGAACCCGGAACCGACGGTGGTGGCGCGTGAGCACCACCGAATCGTCCGCCGGGGTAGCCCGCGGCAAGCAACCCCCGCGGCGCACCAAGCCCGCCAAGCGGCCGCCGCGGTTGGCCTCACTGCAGCTCAAGCGGATCGACGCCTGGACCGTGCTGAAGGTCAGCCTGATCGTCGCGATCGTGCTGTTCTTCGTCTGGATGATCGCCGTCGGCATCATCTACCTGGTGCTCGGTGGGATGAACGTCTGGACGCAGGTCAACGAGACGTTCAAGACGCTCACCTCGTCCGAGACCACCGCCTCGCTGGGCGACCTGATCACCCCGGCCCGGGTGTTCAGCATCGCGGCGGTGATCGGTGCGATCAACATCGTGCTGCTGACGGCCCTGTCGACCATCGGCGCGTTCGTCTACAACGCCGCCGCCGGCATGGCCGGCGGTGTCGAGCTCACTCTCGGCGAGCGCGACTGATCTTCACGCACGCCGAACCCACGGTGCTCGAGCGGGCGGCCGACCCACGGTGCTCGAGCGGGGCCGGACCCACGGTGGTCCCCTTCGACTCCTTCGTCGCTCAGGGCAGGGAGCGAGCGAGGAACGAGCGCGACGAGACCCTGTCAGATCATCGACCGGCTCCCACGGGATCTCGACTCGTTCCTCGCTCGATCACCGACTGGCTCGGAAACCTCGGTGGTCGAGCAGCGAGGAACGAGCGTGTCGAGACCCTGTCAGATCATCGACCGGCTCCCACGGGATCTCGACTCGTTCCTCGCTCGATCACCGACTGGCTCGGAAACCTCGGTGGTCGAGCAGCGAGGAACGAGCGTGTCGAGACCCTGTCAGATCATCGACGCGGCCTCATCGCGCACCTGCTCGCGGTAGTACCGCGGACTCACCCCGAATTCCTTCTTGAACGCGGCGCTCAAGCTGAACGGGGTGCGGTAGCCAACGCGGCCGGCAATGGCTGCCAGCGTCAGATCCCCCTCGCCGAGCAGCTCCGCAGCGAGGCCCAACCGCCACCGGCTCAGGTACGCCATCGGCGGCGAGCCGATCCGGTCGGTGAAGCGGGCCGCCAGGCTCGCGCGTGAGCAGCGGGCGAGGCCGGCGAGCTCGGCCACCGACCATGGATGCTCCGGCGCGCTGTGCATCGCACTGATCACCGTCTTCAGCACCGGGTCCCGGCTGCCGTTCAGCCAGGTGGCGCGCTGGGCATCGGCGGAGCCGTGCCACTGCCGGAGCGTCGTGACAAGCAGCAGGTCCAGCAGCCGGTCGAGCACCACTGCCTGCGCAACGTCGTCCCGGTCGATCTCCGCCACCAACAGTTCGACGATCCGAGTGTCGGCCACCCGTACCAGGATGACCGGCGGCAGCGCATCGGTGAGCAGCGCGCCGGCGGCACTTCCGAACGGATAGCTGCCCACCACCATCACGTCGCGGCCGTGCGGGTCGTTGCCCCAGGTCCGCAGTGCGGAGTGCGAGCCCGCCAGGTCGTGCCCGCCGGGCCCCGAGCAGTGCCCCCCCGGGCCGATCACCACCGACGGTTCCTGCATCGCCGTGTGCGCGACGACGTAGGGCTCGGCCGTGTTGATCACCGCAACGGAGCCGGCCGGCAGGGCGAGCGGTGGCCGGCCCGGTAGGCGCAGGACCCCGGTCCCGGAAGTCATCGCCACCACGGTCAACGGCGCCCGGTCCTCGATGCTCATCGACCAGGGCGGCTGCATCGTGACCCGCAGCAGGAACGCCTGTCGGGCGCGGCCACGGTCCAGGAACTGACCCAACGGATCCACGACGCAGACGGTACGCCTGGACGATCGCGTATGCAGCTCAGCGCGTGCACCATTCCGGTCTGTCTCCTGCTGCGGTTGGCTGAGCGGGAGAACGCCGGCGAACACCGATCCCAGGAGTGACGACATGATGCGACTGACCACCCCACTGATGACAGCCGGTGGTCTCACTTCTCTGGTGACGGCACTGGTCTACCTGCACTTCTCCCGATCCGTCATGCCGAGGTTGGCGAAACTTCCTGCAGCCCAGGGGATCGCTCGGATGCAGGAGTTCAACAGGACCGCGGTGAAGCCGCCGTTCATGGTCGCCTTCTTCGGCGCCGCAGTGGTCGGGATCTGGTTTGCAATGGCCCGGTTGCGGGGCAACCGGACCCTCGCCGACACGCTGGCGGCCGGCGGCGGGCTGGCGTACCTGGCGGGATTCGCGCTGACCATCGCCTTCCATGTGCCCCGCAACGAGGCGCTGGCGGCACTCGATCCGAGTGGCCCGCTCTCCGCCGAGGTCTGGCAGACGTACTTGCGGGAATGGACGGGCGGGAACACGGTCCGCGCGGTGTTCTCGACGCTGGCGGTGGCTGCCTTCACCGCAGGCATCCTGGCCCGTCAGCTCTCCGACGATCCCTGAACGAGTGCGCTCGGTACCGCATACTGGGCATGCCGGCGGACTCTCCCTCGGCCGACGGGGGCCAGTTGGAACTGCAGGTCAGACCATGCACCGTGGCCGATGTCGCGGTGATGCGTGGGGTGCAGCCGGCCGGCGCCGATCTGGCCGGAAGGTTCTTCGAGGCACAGCAGGCGGGTGGGGTCGTCTACCTGATCGCCTGGGACGGCGACGAACCCCTGGGTGACGGAGTGCTGGTGACGGGCGCCGGTGGTGTGGTGCCGGAGCTCAAGAACCTGAACGTGCGAGCGGCGCACCGCTCCCGTGGTGTTGGCAGCGCGCTCGTCCGGGCGGCCGAGGAGCTGTGTCGGGCGCAGGGCGCCGACCGGATGCAGGTGGGTGTCGGCCTCGACAATCCACGCGCCAGGGCACTGTACGAGCGCCTCGGGTACGTCGGCACCGGGGAGCAGGACACCGTGACTTACCAGTACGTGGACGACGACGGGCACCAGCGCACGGCCACCGAGACCTCGGAGCAGCTGTGCCGCCGGCTCTGAGCCATCAGCCGCGGCGCTCGGTGGTGCGCACTCAGACCAGGCAGAACTCGTTGCCCTCCGGGTCGGCCATCACGATGTGGTCGAGATGGCCACGGTTGCTCCCACGCCGCAGTTCCGAAGCACCGGCTGCAACCAGTTCGACGGCCCTCGCCTCGATCCGCTCGGACCTCAGTCGGGGTGGTTGGGCGCGACCACCGGAGACCTTGAGATCCAGGTGCCAGCGGTTCTTGACCGTCTTGCCCTCCGGCACCTTGAGGAATCCGACCTGGGGAAGGACACCGCTCGGATCCTGGATCGCGGCGCCGTCGTTCCACTCCTGCTCGGGCACCTCGCAGTGCTCGAACCATTGTTCCCAGGACTCGAACCCCGACGGCGGATCCGCCGGCCGGTAGTCCAGCGCCAAAGCCCAGAACGTGGCGAGCAGCGCCGGGTCCGCACAGTCGACCGTCACAGCCCACAGCCCTGGTTCTCGGTCGGTCATGCGGCAAGCGTCGCACTCACCACCGACAGAGCATGACCGGTTGCTCCGTCGGGTATCGGAGGCTCATGACTGGATCGTCGACGAGCACCTCTCCCACGTCCCTGCTGATCATCGGCAGTGGCCCGGCCGGAAACGCGGCGGCGAAGGCCTATCGGGAGGGCGGCGGCGCGGGCACCGTGCGGATCGTCACCGATGAGCACCATCCGCCGTACGACCGTCCGCCGCTGTCGAAGGAGTATCTGCGGGGCGAGAGTGCGGAGAGCGATCTGCCGCTGGAGGACGAGGGGTTCTACGACCAGCACGACATCGAGTTGGTGCTCGGCGCCGAGGTGGTTGCGCTGGACACCGCCCAGCGGGCGGTGCGACTCGTCGACGGGCGCCGCATCGGCTACGAGAGCTTGCTGCTGGCCACAGGTTCCTGGTCGAAGGTGCCCGGGATCGACGGCGCCGACCATGCCGACGTGGTGCTGCTGCGCTCCTGGGACGAGGGCGTGACGCTGCGGCACCGTGCCGAGGACGCCAGATCCGCGATCGTCGTCGGGTCCGGCTTCATCGGCTGTGAAGCGGCGGTCTCGCTGGCGCGCCGTGGTCTCGCCGTCACGATGGTGACCTCGGAGAGCCGGCCGCAGGCGAAGCGGCTGGGACCTGACGTCGCCGAGCGCATCGCACGTTGGCTGTCCCAGGACGACGTCACCCTGATCGGCGATGCGCGAATCGCGTCGATCGAGGACGGTCGGGTGGTGGTGCTCGAGAACGGTGACCGTCACGAGGCAGATCTGGTGGTGCTGGCCACCGGTGCGAGTCCGCGTACCGATCCGTTCACCGGCGCCGGGTTGGCGATGACCGGCGGCCGGATCTCCGTCGACGAGCACCTGCGCACCTCGGATCCGCATGTCTTCGCCGCCGGCGACATCGCCTGGGCGCACCATCCGAAGGCCGGCCGGTCGCTGGCCGTCGAGCACTGGGGAGACGCGGAGGCGATGGGCGCCGTCGTCGGAACCGTGGTGGCCGGCGGTGAGGCTGCCTGGGAGGACGTGCCCGGCTTCTTCACCGGTATCGGCGATCGCTGGTTGATGTACGCCGCCTGGGGTGACGGATACGACGTCGTGCGATTCGAGGGCGGCGACCCGACGCAGGACTCACCATTCACCGCCTGGTATCTGCAGGACGGGGTGGTCGTCGGTGTGCTGGCCTACAACAGTGACGATGACTACGAGCGCGGCAAGCAGTTGATCGCAGAAGGCGCCGGCCTCGACTGACCCACTGGACCCCCGAATCCCCCCGGTGATCGAGCGAGGGAGGAACGACCGAGTCGAGATCCCGATCCGTCATCGACCGGCCCGTCGCAACGTCCTACCCTCGATCCATGCCACCAGACGCCGGTGTCGAGCAGTACCTGGCCACCTTCGACGGTGACGTGCGCGAGCGGCTCGAGCGGATGCGCACGTTGATCACCGAGGAAGCGCCCGATGCGGCCGAGTCGCCCGCCTACGGACTGATCGGCTACAAGCTCGACGGCAAGCCGCTCGTGTACGTCGGTGGGTTCGCCAGGCACGTCGGCTTCTACGCCACCCCGAACGGGCACGAGGCGTTCGCCGCCGAGTTCTCGAAGTTCAAGCAGGGCAAGGGTTCTGTGCAGTTTCCGCACACTTCCGAGCTACCGGAGGACCTGGTGCGTCGGGTGGTGCGATTCCGCGCTGCGGGAATCTGCGGCGGCTGAGCGAGCCGCGTTCGCTCACGTCCGGGTCGGATGCTCACGTTCGATCATGAACATCCGACCGCAGCGTGAGCAAACGGCATCCCGGGCGGGTCAGACCGCCGCGCGCAGGGTGTCGATGAGCGGCGTGGTGGGGCGGCCGATGAGAGTGCTCAGGTCGTTGCCGGAGCCGGCCAGCTCCCCGGCGGCGACGGCCTGGTCCACGCCGATGACGAAGCCGGCCGTACCCGCGTCGAGTCCGGCGCCGGCGAGGATCTCGCTCTGCTGTTCGGGGGTGACCTGGTTGACGGTGATGGGCTGGCCGAGCACCTCGGTGAGGGCCGCTGCCCGATCTGCGGTGCTCCAGGCGACATCACCGGCGAGTCGGTAGAGCGGCTTCGGCGCGTCAGAGGTGAGGACTGCGGCTGCCGCTTCTGCGTAGTCGCGGCGGGACGCGGAGGCCACCGCGCCGTCGCCGGCGCTGCTGAGGACGCCGCCGGACTGCGCCGCGGTCTGCAGCTCCCCCAGGTAGTTCTCGTTGTACCAACCGTTCCGCAGGAGCACGTGGTCTACGCCGCTGGCCGCGAGGTACTCCTCGGTGCCGGCATGTTCCGGGGAGACGGGGTTGATCGAGGTGCGCAGCGGCTCGGCCGGGCTGTCGACGCTCGTGTAGGCGACCAGCGCGACACCGGCCTTCTTGGCTGCGTCGATCACGGCGGTGTGCTGCGTAACCCGCTTGCCGAACTCGTTTCCGGAGATCAGCAGCAGTCGGTCGACACCTGCAAGGGCACTCGCGTCCGGTGCGTCGTAGTCGAAAGCCCTGACGGCGACGCCCTTCTCGGCGAGCGGAGCGGCCTTGGCGGTGTTGCGGGCCAGGGCGACGATGTCGCCGGCGGCGACGCCGCGGTCGAGCAGCGCTTCGACGACGTGGGTACCCAGGGCTCCGGTGGCTCCGGTGACGGCAATGGTGCTCATGGCTGATTTCCTCTCGGTGGACGATCTCGTGCGGTAGGTCCGGCGCGGATCTGATCAAGCATCGTTCTGATGACAGTTCATACTGTAGTCAGAACGATTACGGTATGGCAAGATGGGGTCATGCCCAGCCCCACCAACACCCAGTTCGCGGTCGCGGTGCACGTGCTCACCTACCTCGCGGGAACGGCCGCGGCCGGTGAGCACCGATCCGTCAGCTCGGACGAGTTCGCCGCCAGTACGAACGTCACCCCGGTGCACGTGCGCCGGGTGCTGGGTCCGTTGCGCGAGGCCGGCCTCGTCATTTCGAAGCCCGGCCAGGGGGGCGGCTGGGTGCTCGGGGCGGATCCCGCGAGCATCAGTGTCGTGCAGGTGTGGGATCTGGTCCGCGGCGACGAACCGGTGCTCGGTCTGCACGGTCCGAACCCGGACTGCCCGGTCGGCCGCGGGGTGCAGGCGGTCCTCGAGGATCTCGACAGGGCCGTCGCCGCCCGGGTCCGCGCAGAGCTGGCCGGCATCAGCATCGCCGACCTCCTTCAGCGAACCCTGGTCGACCACTCCTGACCAACCCGGTCCGAACCCTGGGTGGCGCTCCGTTCCGGTGGTCGAGCGACGAAGGAGTCGAGACCCGGCCCTTCGGGGACCGAGCAAGCGAGGTACGAGCGCGACGAGATCCCATGAGACGCACGGCCGGGTCTCGTCACGCTCGTCCGTCACTGCTTCCTGTCCTGAGCGACGAAGGAGACGAACGGGACCACCGCACGTCGTCGCAGATCAACCGGTTGGGACCATCGCTGCGGGTGCGGTAGCCTTGGACCTCGCGGCGCTGACTCACGTCGGTGCCGCGCTCGGTTGTTCCGGGCCTGTAGCTCAGGCGGTTAGAGCGCTTCCCTGATAAGGAAGAGGTCGGAGGTTCAAGTCCTCCCAGGCCCACTGGTCACGACTCCTGTCGGCGAGACTCGCCGGCAGGAAGAGGAAAGGTGACGTTGCGATGAAGAAGCTTCTTGTTCTGGCCGCCCTCGGCGGTGGTGTCTACTCCCTGCTCACGAAGCGGAAGAAGCAGGCAGCCGCAGAGGCCAAGCTCTGGGACGAGGCCACCGGCCGCACCGCACCTGCTCCGAAGTAGCCACCCCACCGGGAGGATTCCCGGTCCAGGGGACGTAGCTCAATTGGCAGAGCACCGCCTTTGCAAGGCGGGGGTTGGGAGTTCGATTCTCCTCGTCTCCACAACGCCTGAGGGGCCCGACATGCTGTTGGTCGGGCCCCTCAGGCGTTGATCGGACTGGGTATCGGGACCCTCGGGCGCCCCGCTGCCGGCGCCCTTGTGCGTCTGTCGAGGCGCCCGCCACTCAGGTGATGGGTCGGCCCACGCCCTGCAGGAGCGCCCTCGGCTCCCAGCGCAGATGGGTGTCCAGTGCAGCCGGATCGGTGTCTCTGACCAGTGACAGCCGGGGACGGACCGCATCGGTGCGAGCGTTGGGGGGTTTGCGGCGCCCGGCCTGGAACGGCTTCGGCCACGACGCGCCCGGCCCGTCGTACTCCTGCTCGGCAGCGGCATGCAGCGTCCACTGTGGGTCGTACAGGTGGGCCCGACCCAGTGCGCACAGATCGGCGCGGCCGGCGAGCAGGATCGAATTGACATCGTCGTAGGACGAGATGGCGCCGACGGCGATCACGGCGACCCCTGCGGGCGCTGCAACCTCGTTGCGGATCCGGTCGGCGAACGGAGTTTGGTAACTCCTGCCGAACGCGGGCCTCTCGTGCTGAGCGATCTGACCGGTGGAGACATCGATCCCGGCCACGCCGTGCTCGATGAATGCAGCGGCAATCCGGACGGCGTCGTCCGCGGTCGTCCCACCGTCGATCCAGTCGACAGCAGACATCCGCACAGTGATCGGCCGGTCTGCCGGCCAGGCGGCGCGGACCGCGTCCAGCACCTCCAACGGATAGCGCAGACGGTTCTCGGGCGTCCCGCCGTAGGCATCGGTGCGGTGGTTCGACACGGCAGACAGGAAGGAGGACAACAGGTATCCGTGCGCGCAGTGCAATTCCAGCAGATCGAAACCTGCTGCTGCCGCCCGGATGGTCGCCGCCACGAACTCGCCCTTGATCACCTCCATCTGATCCAGGGTCAGCTCATGAGGAACCTGGCTGCCCGGTCCGTAGGGGAGCGCGGAGGGGCCGACCACCGGCCAGTTGTCGGTCAGCGGCTCGTCCATGCCGTCCCACATCAGTCTGGTGGAGCCCTTGCGGCCCGAGTGCCCGAGTTGAACACCGATCTTGGCCGCCGACTGAGCGTGCACGAAGTCCACCACGTCGGTCCAGCTGTCGCGCTGCTCGTCGGTCCACAGTCCGGTGCAGCCCAGGGTGATCCGGCCGCGCGGTGACACACACACCATCTCGGTCATCACCAGGCCGGCACCGCCCATCGCCTTGCTACCCAGGTGGACGAGGTGGAAGGAGCCCGGCACCCCGTCGGTGGCCGAGTACATGTCCATCGGGGACACGATGATCCGATTGACCAGCTCGAGCTCGCCCAGCCGGAACGGCTGCAGCATGGCGGGCCGCACCTCATCGAGCCCGTTCGCTGCGGCAAAAGCCTGATCGACGAGCGAGGCGAACTCGGGATCACGCACCCGCAGGTTCTCGTAGGTGATCCGGCGGGACCGGGTGAGCAGGTTGAAGCAGAACTGGATCATGTCCTGATCCATGTACTGGCCCAGGTTCTCGAACCACTCGAGGGAGGCCTGCGCAGCTCGCTGGGTGGACTCGACCACCGGTCGGCGTTCAGTCTCGTACGACTGGACCGCGTCATCCAGGCCGGCGTGCTCATGCAGGCACGCGGCCAACGCCAGTGCGTCTTCCATCGCCAGTTTGGTGCCCGATCCGATCGAGAAGTGTGCGGTGTGCGCAGCGTCGCCGATCAGCACGACGTTGCCGCGCCGCCAGGAGCGGTTGCGGACGGTGGTGAAGTTGAGCCATTTCGAGTTGTTGGCCAGCACCTGGTGACCATCCAGTTCTTCGGCGAACAGCGAGCGGATGCGCTCGATCGCGAAATCATCGCTCTGCCCAGGTTCGAAGATCCGGTGCTCGGTGTGGTCGAATCCGGCCGCCCGCCAGACGTCCTCGGTCATCTCGACGATGAAGGTACTGCCGGTGTCCGAGTAGGGATATCCGTGGATCTGCATCACGCCGAACTCGGTCTGCTTGATGAAGAATTCGAATGCCTCGAAGGCCAGATCTGTTCCCAACCAGATGTACTTGCAGTCGTGCCGCTCGATCGTCGGTCCGAATGCGCTCGCGTAGCGCGCTCGGATCGGCGAGTTCACCCCGTCCCCCGCCAGGACCAGGTCATGGGTCGCGGACAGCTCCTCGACGTCCGGTGCGGGGGTGCTGAACCTGACATCGACCCCGAGCTCGACGCAGCGCTGTTGCAACAGCGCCAGCAGATCCTTGCGGGACATGGCGGCAAAGCCCTGGCCACCAGCGGTTTCGGCCTCGCGGCTGCCGTCGACGCGGCTTCGATGGATGTCGATGTCCGTCCACCGGGCGAACCTGGCGGACATCGCCGCGGCGATCGTGGTGTCGGCATTCTCGATGCCGCCGAGGGTCTCGTCCGAGAACACCACGCCGAAACCGAAGGTGTCATCGGCCGCGTTGCGCTCCCACACCGTGATCCGGTGCGCCGGATCCAGTTGCATCATCAGCGCTGAGAAGTACAGACCGGCCGGCCCCCCGCCGACCACGGCGATCTTCACGGGTGTGTCCCGTCGGTTGCGGCGGCGGTACCAACGGCGCCCTCACGGGAACCCTCATCGGCGAGATCTTCGCGGAGACGATAGTGCTGCAGCTTCCCACTCGGATTGCGCGGGAGAGCGGCGATGAAGCGGACTTCCCTCGGGTACTTGTACGGAGCGATCTGTTGCTTCACGAAGTCCTGGATGTCCTTTCGGATCGTTGCACTGGGCTCCACCCCGGGGGTCAGCACCACGAAGGCACAGACCACCGATCCTCGTTCGGAATCGGGTCGCGCGACGACGGCCGTCTCCAGCACCGCCGGATGCTTCTGGATCGCATCTTCGACCTCGGGTGCTCCGATGTTGTAACCGGAGGAGACGATCATGCTGTCGGAGCGGGCATGGAAGGTCAGGTACCCGTCGGCGTCCATCTCGAAGACGTCGCCGGTGATGTTCCAGCCGTCCTTGACGTAGTCGGCCTGCCGATCTCCGGACAGGTAGCGACAACCGGTCGGGCCGATCACCGCCAGCCGCCCCGGAACGCCGATCCCCGCTGCCTGACCGTGTTCGTCGAGCACTGCGATCCGGTATCCGGGAACCGCTCGTCCGGTGGCGCCCGGCCGGATGTCCTCGCCCGCTGCGGAGACGAACACGTGCAGCATCTCGGTGGCGCCGATCCCGTCCACCAGCCGCAGCCCGGTCGCGTCGAAAACCTGTTGCCAGACATCGGCTCCGAGGTGTTCGCCGGCCGAAACGCCGATCCGGAGTCCGGCCAGCAGCGCCACCTTGCCCTGCTTCACGATGGCCCGGTACGCGGTGGGTGCGGTGAACAGCACGGTGACCCCCGCGTCGTGGCACAGCTGCGCCAACTCCACCGGAGCGGCCTTCTCGGTGAGCAGCGTCGAAGCGCCGAAACGCAGCGGGAACACCACCAGTCCACCGAGGCCGAAGGTGAACGCCAACGGCGGCGATCCGCCGAAGACGTCGTCCGGCACCGGTGCGAGTAGGTAGCGGGCGAACGTGTCGGCGTTGGCCAGCACGTCGCGGTGGAAATGCATGGTGATCTTCGGGACTCCGGTCGATCCGGAGGTCGGCCCGAGCAGGGCGACATCGTCGGCGGCAGTGGCCACATCCGTGAATTCGCCGGACTTCAGGCCGCATCGTGCGATGAGATCTTCCGGGCCCGCGCCGCCGAACACCACGGTCGTGGGTAGCGATGGCGCCCCGTCCGGTCCGCTTCCGTCCACCGGCAGGTCGCCGGTGGAACGGTGATCGCACACGAGCACGCTGGGACTGGTGAGTTCGATCAGTTGCCGGACCTCGCCGGTCCGCAGCGCGGGCGAGGTGGTGACCACGACAGCGCCGACCTTGAGCACGGCGAGCCAGCAGGCCACCAGCCACTGGTTGTTCGGGGCCCGCAGCATGACGCGGTTGCCGGGGATCACGCCGAGATCCTCGCGGAACACCTGCGCGATCTGATTCGACCGGCGCAGCAGCTCGCCGTAGCTCCAACTGGGCAGGCCGGGCGCATGCAACGCCGGCCGATCGGCGCCGAAATCGGCGGCTGCGCGGGTGATGAGTTCGGTGGCGGCGTTGAGCTGCACCGGATAGCGCACCTCGGGCACCGTGAACTCGAACGTCGGCCAGGATTCCTGGGGTGGCAGGTGATCGCGGGTGAAGGTGTCTTGATGCGCGCTGGGGCTCAGCGCTTGATGCTGCATCATGGCCGCCGGCTCTCGGAAGTGGCTCGGGTCTGCGACGAACCTGCCGAACCGGGTGCGCGGATCATGCCCTCCTGGGCGACCGTGGCCAACAACTCCCCTGAACGGGTGTGCAGGTGACCGACGGCCAGTCCGCGGGCGTGCTGTGCGGACACGGCCTGCTGGCTGTAGAGCACCCAGTCGTCCAGGCGGGCCGGCCGATGGAACCACATGGCGTGATCGAGGCTCGCGGTCACCAGACCCTCGTCGGCCCAGGCGAGCCCTTGCTGTCGCAACAGCGGTTCCAGGATCGTGTAGTCGCAGACGTAGGCCAGGGCCGCGGTGTGCACCTGCTGATCGTCCGGTAGTCGGCTGAACGGGCGTAGCCACACGGCCTGGACAGCCGTCGGTCCACCGTTGGTCCCGGTGTAGATCGGGCCGGTCACATGGCGCTGGTCGAAGCTGCGACCGAACGACCAGTACCTGGCAGCCGGGCCCGGTACGCCGACCAGGGCATCAGCCGCACTCGGCAGCGATTCCGGGTCCGGCATCCCGGTCGGCATCGGCGCGTGGTGGTCCGCGCCCGGTTCCAGAACCTGGAACGACGCCAGACCGACATAGACGACCTTGTCCGCCTGGTACGCCCGGATCTGACGGGTGGAGAAACTCCGGCCGTCCCGGAGCAACTCCACCTCGTAGCGGATCTGCGCGCCGATCTCGACGGGGCGCAGGAAATAGCTGTGCATCGAGTGCAGAGCACGATCGGCTGCCACCGACCGGAGCGCGGCTGTGGTGGCCTGCGCGACCATGTCTCCCCCGTAGGCCTTCGGCCATGGGCAGGGCTGGGTGGTGGCCAGGAAAGCTCGATCGAAATGCACGGGCTCGGTCGCGGTGAGCTCGATGGCAGCCAGGAAGGTGGCCGCCGTCGGGGGCGCCGCCGCCTCGGCGGCAACCGGGCCGGAGCCATGCTCCGGCGGGTCCGTGTCGGTCGTCATGCCCGACGGAATCCCTCGAGCAAGTCGTCCGGGACCTCGTCGAGATTGACGACGATGTTCTCCGGAGTTCTCGTGGTCAACCAGACGAGGTCGTCAGTGGTGCTCATGTTCGCCTCGACGTGCGGCATGTACGGGGGGACGAACACCCAGTCTCCCTGGGTCATGTCCAGCCATGCGGCGCAGTCGGCGCCGAAGTAGATGCGGCCGTGTCCGGACAGCACATAGCCGCCGGTCTCCGCCTCACCGTGGTGGTGGGGCACCGACCGGTAGCCCGGCTTGTTGCTGACCTGGCCGAACCAGATCCGCGTGGCTGGAGTGTGCGCGATGCTCACCCCGGACACCCGCACGCAATCACCCGACTGTGTGGTGTCGGTGCTCTCCTCGCCGGCTCGGGTCACCACCGGCACCACCCGTCCTTCAGGACCGGCGTACTGCTCGTTGGGCCCGGCTTGCTGCAGACCCGGCTGATCGGGAGTGACCATCAACGTGCTCCTCGGGTAGACGTTCCATGCCGGACTCATTCCGGTCGGCTCACGGCTGGTGCTGCGTTGCTCGATTCCTCGGCGGCGGTGAACCTGACGGTGTTGTCCAACCGGCCCAGGGTCTCTATCTCGGTCACCATCCGGCTGCCGTCGCGCAGGTAGGTGGGCGGCTTCGAGGCACTTCCGACCCCACCCGGCGTCCCCATCAGCACCAGGTCCCCGATCCGCAAGGTGGTGAAGGTGGAGATGTAGGCCAACAGGCTCGGGGCGTCGAAGACGAGTTCTCGGGTGTTGCTCTCCTGGCGGACCTGGTCGTCGACCGTGCAGCGGAGGGTCAGTCCGGCCACCGGATCGACCTCATCAGGGGTGATCAGGACCGGGCCGACCGGTGTGCTGGCATCCCAGGCCTTGCCCTGGAACCACTGCAGCGTGCGGTGTTGCCAGTCGCGCATCGAGAGGTCGTTCGCGATCGTGTAACCGGCGATCCCCCTGGCCGCAGTGTCCCGGTCGGCGCGCACCAGGGTGGCACCGACCACCACCGCCAGCTCGGCTTCCCAGTCGAGAGCCTCTTGGGCGGCCGGCGGCACCAGGATGTCGTCGTCTGCCCCGATCAGGGTGTCGGCGTACTTGGCGAACAGGGTCGGATACTCCGGCAGCGCGCGACCCATCTCGGTGATGTGATCGGCGAAGTTCAAGCCGCAGCAGATCACCTTGCCCGGGTTGACGACCACCGGCGCGAGGCTGAACTGCTCGGTGAGTGGCGCCTCGTCCAACGCTCTACGCGCGGTCTCTGCCCAGGACGGAGTGGCCAGCAGGGCCTCGACGCTGGGGGCCGGCAGGGGGTGATGTCGGCCATCGGCGTCCTGCACCGTCGCCTGGGTCCGCTCAGCTCGTCGTACCGTGGCCAGTCGCATTGCCCCTCCGCCCTCGAACCTGCCTGCTCCGGACTTTTATACTCTAATCCTTACGGCCGTCAATAGAACAGAATGTATCATCGTGGTCCAACGCTGTCCGGCTCGTCACGAGGGAGACCTTCATGCCGCACGAGAACGTCAACCCACCGAACTTGGCGCGGCCCAGCGGGTTCGCCCACGCGACGGTCGCTCCGGCCGGCGCTCGGATCGTGCATCTCAGCGGGCAGACGGCCATGGACGCGGACGGGACGATCGTGCCCGGCGGAATCCTGGAGCAGTTCAGGCAGGCATTCGGCAATGTGCTCACCGCGCTGGCGGCGGCCGGCGGCACGCCGGACGACCTGGTGTCGGTGACCATCTATCTCACCGACGTGCCCGATTACCAGGCCAACGGGCGACAGATCGGCAGGATCTGGCGCGAGCTGGCCGGCACCCACTACCCGGCCATGGCCGGCATCGGGATCACCAGGCTGTGGCAACCCGAGGCCCTGATCGAGATCTCCGCAGTGGCGGCCCTGGACTGATCAGGCCCAGCCGCTGCGGACGAACCATTGGACTCGGACAGGCCGCTGCGGACAGCAAGGCCTCCGCTGGGCGTGCCGTCAGATCCTGACCCGACAGCTCATCGCGGATCGAGCAGCTGCCGGGCGTACTCACGGCTCGGCGCGGCCCAGCGCTGATGCAGTTCCATGAACAGGCTCTCCGCCCGACCGCCGGGCCAGCTCGCCGGCAACAACTCGTTGGGTAGACCCGGATCCAGATAGGGCAACTGCCGCCATTCGGTGACCAGCGGAACGTGGTGTGCGAAGGCGGCGGCCGGTGACAACTCGGCGCCGGTTGCCAGCGATGCGTGCTGCTCGACGAACGACGAGTAGTGCTCGGCCAAGCTGTCCAGATCCCACCAACGGGCGACCTTGGCCTTCAGGCCCTCGGTGTCCCGGTAGGTGGCCGTGAAGAACTCCACGTACGAGTCCAGTCGCTCGCGGGCCAAGCGCGCCCCCACGGCTTCGGCGACACCGGCCGGCGCGATCCAGAGCCCGGGTGCCACCGCCCCGAAGCCCCACCGCCGCAACACCATCCGGATTCTGTGACGGAGATTGCGCTGTGATTCCGGCACGGTGAAAGTGGCCAGCAGCCAACTGTCGGACGCCTCGCTGTGACGCACGAAGATCCGCCGGTCACCCTCGTCGAAGACCTCTCGCAGGTGTGGGGCCAAGGCGTAGGCCGCCGCGCCGTCGAGGACCGCACTGACCAGAACCTCGCGTTTCTTGAGCCGGAACACCGATGAGCGGACACTGGCCGGTTCCACCCCGAGGTCGCCGAGCATCCGGATCAGGACGGAGATCGGGATCGCTCCACGCAGATCCCGGTAGAGCCCGAACGCCGTGACGATCAGGTACTGCTGCCGCGGCGCGGTCAAAGGACGGTCGGACACTCCGTGAGAATAGGCGACCATGTCCAGAACTCCGTGATCAGCGAATACGGCCACAGCTCCGGATGCGGTGGCTCAGCATGATGTGCCCGGAATGAATTGTCCTGCGGGATCCGACCAGCCCCGAGCACCCACCCGGGAAGCGCCCCGCCGGTCGGTCTTGGGCAGTGAGTCCCCTGCAGCGGGTGCCCGGCCAGTGGTCCTCAGGAGGACGGATGCTCCAGTGCGGCCGTCATGGTGATCTCGGCGGCGGCGAACAGCTTGGACACCGGACAGGTCACCTTGGCCTGCTCGGCGAAGGCGGTGAACTCGTCGACCGTCAGGCCTTCGACCTCGCCCCGGGTCCGCAGGGCGACCCTGGAGATCGAGAAGCTGCCGCCGACCTCTTCCATGGTGACGGTGGCGTCGGTGCTGACCAGGTGATTCTGGTGGCCGGCTTCATCCAGCAGGCTGCTCAGAGCCATCGAGAAACAGCCCGCGTGGGCGGCGCCGAGCAACTCCTCGGGATTGGTGGCGGCGGTGTCCTCCACCCTCGACTTCAGCGAGAACGGGAGTTCGGCACCGGCGCGACCCAGGCGCATCAGGCCGGAACCCTTCTCCACCGGTCCCGACCACGAGGCGAAGGCATGACGCAGAATCTTCATGTTTATACTCTCCTTTGGACGACCGTCATCAGAACGTGTCAACTGTACAAGACCCGCCGCCACGCCCTCGGAGCGGCCTGCGAGAGGAAACACCATGCCGGCAGGGATCGTTCGTACCGAGGCAGATCCGGTGACCATCCACAGTGCCGAGGACGTCACCGCCCAGTTCGCCGCGAGCGGGATCGCGGCGAACTGTCTCGTCGGCGCCGACGGGCGGGCCGAGGCCATGACACAGCACATGCTGACCGTCCCCGCAGGCGAGTACCAGGTTCCCGCAGCAGCTCACCACGATCACCTCTTGTACGTCCTGTCAGGGACCGGTCAGGTGGGCGCCCGCGACCGGTCAGCTCCGTTGACCGCGGGAACGGCTGCGTTGATACCGGCTGGTGAGAAGTGGGCCGTCAGCGCCGACTCCCCGGGGTTGCATGTTTCCTGTGTGCGGCTCCCGACGCCGGGCCTGCCGGCGGCGGCCGGTCAATGGCAGGAGCCGGGAGCCTGGGCGCTGACCAATCACGTCGGGGAGCAGGCCCGCCAGGCGGCCACCTCCGACCGCGAGTTCGAAGTGTTGTACGACCGCGCCAACGGCTGCGGCGGAGCGACCCAGTTCATCGGCTTCATCCCGCAGACCGGCGCGCCGGAGCACTACCACCTCTACGACGAGATCTGCACCGTCGTGCGGGGGACCGGCCGACTGCTCGTCGGCGACACCGTGCAGGATCTGACGGCCGGCTCGACCTTCCATGTACCGCCGCGCTTCCTGCACGCGGTCCACAATTCGGGTGCCGACGACCTGCACATGCTGGGTGTGTTCCGACCGTCCGGCTCCGCTGCGGCGGCGTACTACCCGGATGGACGTGCGGCCTTCTCCGCCTGATGACCCGGCGCGGGCGCCATATCGGTCATGTTACGAAAAAATGACGACCGCAAAATTCTTTACACAGCCCGGTCCTGATGACACGATCGCTGGCAGCCCAGCAGCCCATCGAGTGCAAGGTCGTGACCCATGCGCCGTTCCCAGTTCGTCAAAGGTATTGCCGCCATCGCTTGCCTGACGATGTCCGTCACAGGCTGCGCCGGCGGAAACTCTGCCGGCGGAAGCTCCGTCGGTGGCGGGACGAGCACCACACCGACTGTCGGCAGCACAGCGGACGCCTCTTCGGTGACCCCGCCCCCGTCCTCGGCAACCGGATCCACCCCGTCGGGGTCGACCCCCGAATCCACCCCGTCGGGGTCGACCCCCGGCTCCAGCTCGCCGCCGAGCGCCTCGGGGAAAGCCTGCGCCGGTTCCATCGGCTTCATGGGTCCGATCACCGGCGGCGCTGCCGCCATCGGCGGTGAGCAGTTGCACTTCGCCCAGTTGGCTGTCAAGACGTTCAACGCCGCGAACTCCTCCACCTACGACATCGTCCAGGGCGACACCCAGCTCGACCCCGGTCAGGCCAGCACGGTGGCGCAGCAGTTCGTCTCGAACGACGCGATCCTGGGTGTCGTCGGGCCGGCAGGCAGCCAGGAGGTGGACGCGATCGGCCCGGTGTTCAGCGAGGCATCACTGTCGTTCGTCAGCTCATCGGCGACCGCCACCGAGTTGACGGCCGGTAAGTACCCGGCCTTCTTCCGGACGATCCCGAACGACGCAGTGCAAGGGCCCACCGATGCCACCTTCATCGCCGAGAAGCTGAACGCCAAGAACGTCGTGATCGTGCAGGAGAAGACCTCCTACGGTCAGGGACTGGCCGCCTCCGTCGGGGACGCATTGAAGACCAAAGGCGTTGCGGTGACGGTCGTTCCGGTCAGCAAGGACCAGCCCGACTACTCAGCAGTGGTGACGAAGGTGGCCGCGGACACGGACGTCGTGTTCGCCACCTTCCAGATCGCGGCCAATACCCAGGTCCTGGCCACCCAGCTCAAGCAGCAGGGCAAGAAGGCCGTGGTGTTCGGTTCTGACGGCTCGTTCTCGGCCGATTTCAAGACCCCCGGCGGGTACGTCTCCTCCTTCGCGCCGGATGTGAAGTCGATCCCGTCCGCCGATGCCGTGGTGAAGGCCTACACGTCGCAGTACGGCGACTTCGCCACCACCTACGGCCCGCCGACCTACGTCGCGACGCAGGCCATTCTGCAGGCAGCCCAACGGGCGTGCGAGGCCGGTAGCTCCGATCGCGCAGCGGTCCTGGCACAGATGAAGTCGACCAAGATCGCCGACTCGATCCTGGGCGGCACCCTGACCTTCACGGCCTCCGGTGACGTCGAGGGCGCCAAGTTCTACGTGTTCAAGATCGGAGCCGACGGCACGCCGGAGCTCGTCCAGTAGCTCGTCCCCCCAGGTGCGCGCGGAACGAAAGGGCTTCGAGTGGAGTTTTTCGGTCAACAACTGGTCAACGGGCTGACGCTCGGCAGCGTCTACGCCTTGATCGCGCTGGGCTACACCCTCATCTACGGTGTGCTGCAACTGCTTAACTTCGCGCACGGCGATGTGTACATGGTCGGCGCCTTCATCGGCTTCTTCGTGATGATCGGGCTGGGCGGTCCCGCCGCCCCGATCGTCCCGGTGTGGTTGATGATCATGGCGATGTTCCTGGCGGCCATGCTGGGGAGCGGAATTCTCGGCGTGCTGATCGAACAGTTCGCCTATCGCCCGTTGCGCAACTCGCCTCGGATCGCCCCGCTGATCAGTGCGCTCGGCGTTTCGTTGTTCCTGCAGAACGCGGTGCTGCTGCTGTTCGGTCCGCGGATCCGCGACTACGCCACCACCGAGTACATACCGATCGGCAGTGGATTCTCGATCGGTGCGATCCGCATCGATCCGATGCGCATTCTCGTCGTCGTGCTCTCGGTGATCTTGATGCTCGTCCTGGTGCGTCTGGTCAACCGCACCAGGTTCGGTCGCGGCATGCGGGCCGTTGCCTTCGATCGCGAGGCCGCGGTGATGATGGGCATCGACGTGAACAGGGTGGTGGTGCTGACGTTCTTCTGTGCTTCCGCGCTGGCCGGCGCCGCCGGTGTGATGGTGGGACTTGTCTTCTTCAACGTCTCCAACTTCATGGGATTCCTGGCCGGCCTGAAGGGCTTCACGGCAGCGGTGGTGGGCGGCATCGGTTCGGTGGGTGGCGCCATGGTCGGCGGCTTGCTGATCGGGTTGTTGGAGGCCTTTGCCACCGGTTACCTGTCAGCCAATCTGGCCAACCTGATCTCGTTCGTCGCGCTCATTGCTGTCATGTTGGTCAAACCGCGCGGCTTGCTCGGACGTTCGGCGATTGTGAAGGTGTGAGATGACCGGTGACGATCCGACCGAGGGCGCCCGCTCGATCAGCGGGAGCGATCCGATCAGCGGAGACCCCGGTCCAGGTCCCGGGACACTCGCGGTCAGTCCGCTGGGGATCGGAACCGACGAATGGGTGGCCCAGCACGAAACCCGGACGACCGCCGGGAACGGTCTGGGGGCACGGGTCACGCTCCTGTGGACGAAATTGCCGGCCGCCGTGCGATGGGGGCTTCCGCTGCTGGTGTTCTTGCTGTTCCCGGTCGTGGTGTCCAGCGGCTATCTGTTGCGGATCGGGGTCAATCTGGGCCTGTTCGCGCTGCTCGCGCTCGGCCTGAACGTGGTCGTCGGTTATGCCGGTCTGCTCGATCTGGGATTCGTGGCGTTCTACGGGTGCGGGGCCTACGCCTACGCGCTGCTGTCGTCGGACCAACTCGGTGTCCATCTGCCGACCTGGGTGTCCGTTCCCGCTGCGGTGCTGTTCACCGGCCTGATCGGGCTGCTGGTCAGCTTGCCCTCCCGGCGGTTGAGCGGCGACTATCTGGCCATCGTCACGCTGTTCTTCGGTCAGATCTTCACCGAACTGGTGCTGGCCGGCGACGCGGTGAGCCTGCCTGGTTCGAGTGATCCGGTGGACATCACCGGTGGGGCCAACGGCATCTCAGGGGTCAGCGGTTGGTCGTTGTTCGGATTCACTTTCAGCGGTAACCGTTCCTACTACTACCTGGTGCTGTTCTTCGTCGTCATCCTGGTCCTGGGGCTTTCTCGGATCAGCCGGACCCGGATGGGGCGGGCCTGGCGCGCGATCGGTGAGGACCCACTCGCGGCTGCGGCCATGACGATCCGGGTGAACCGGCTCAAGTTGCTGGCCTTCGTGGTCGGTGCCGGGATCGCCGGGCTGAGCGGAACGATCTTCGCGGCCGTGCAGGTCGGCGTCTATGCCAGCACATTCGACCTGCCGATGCTGATCCTGTTGTACGCAGCGGTGATTCTCGGCGGCAGCGGCTCGCTGCCAGGCACCCTGATCGGCGCCGCGATCATGAGCCTGCTGCCCGAAGTGTTGCGACAGCCCAACTACAGCGAGCTGCTGTTCTTCGTGGGTCTGATCGCCGGGGTGGTCTGGATCCTCAGGCCGAAGATCGCCGCGCTGGTGATTGCCGGCACCGTGGCCCTGGGGTTCGGGATCAACGTGGTGCTGTTGGCTGTCGGCGTGCCGTACCTGTCGGCCGATGAGTGGACCAAGGGCGTCATCGGGCAGCTCCTGGGCCGCTGGCTGTTCGTCCCGCAGGAGCGGCTGCTCTGGGGCAACGTTGCGTTCGTGTTGTTGATCGCCTCGGTGGCGGTGTTCTCGCGGATGCGCGGTCGCGCGAAGCTGTGGTTCCTGCCCGTGCTGCTGTGGTTGGCCGTGTTCGTGTGGATGGTGCGCCTGTCGACGGAATCCAGCCTGACCCGTCAGCTGGTGATCGGATCGACGCTGGTGGTGCTGATGATCGCCCGGCCGCAGGGTCTTTTCGGCCGGCAACGGGTGGAGGTGCTGTGATCAGCCCGGACGGATCGAACCGGACCCGGCTGCTTGAACTCTCGCAGCTGAGCAAGAGTTTCGGCGGACTGCGCAGTCTGCAGGAGCTGGATCTCTGGGTCGACGCCGGAGAGGTGGTGAGTGTGATCGGCCCCAACGGCGCGGGCAAGACCACCCTGTTCAATGTGATCACCGGGATCTACTCACCCACGTCCGGTGACGTGAGGTTCGACGGCCGGTCCCTGGTGGGTGCAACCCCCGCCGACATCGCCTCCCGCGGCATCGCCCGGACGTTCCAGACGGTGCGCCTGTTCCTCAACATGTCAGTGCGCGACAACGTGATGGCGGCAACCTTCGGCCACACCAAGGCCGGACTCTGGCGCTCGGCCCTGGGTACCCCGGGATCGCGTCGCGAGGAGCGCGAGGTCCGCGCCCGCGCCGAAGAGCTGCTGTCGTTCTTCGGCACCCGACTGATGGGATATCGGTGGGATCAACCGGCCTATTCGCTGTCCTATGCCAATCGGCGACGGCTCGAGATCGCCCGTGCCATGGCCACCGGCGCCAGGATGCTGCTCCTGGACGAGCCGGCGGCTGGGATGAACCCGTCGGAAACGCATGAGATCAGCGAGCTCGTGGGAAGACTCCGCGACGAACGCGGGTACACCATCATGATCATCGAACACGACATGCACGTCGTGGAGGGAGTCAGTGATCGGGTGATCGCGCTGGATCACGGCGTGAAGATCGCGGACGGGCTGTTCGACGAGGTCGCCGCGCACCCCGACGTCGTCGAAGCCTACTTGGGTCGCGGAACGGCGGGCACGAAATGAGGGGCTTCCGGAAGACCGGACCCGTTGCTGCGCACAGTGATTCATCTGGGTCCGGCCGCCCGGTCGGGGAGCCGCTGCTGCGTCTGGTGGAGGTGAACACCTACTACGGCCAGGTCCACATCCTGCAGGGAGTGACGTTGGAGGTGGCCGACGGTGAACTGGTGTGCTTGCTGGGCGGAAACGCCTGCGGCAAGTCCACAACCCTCAAGACGATCCTCGGCCTGGTGGCGCCCCGGTCCGGGCGGGTGCTGTTCGATGGCCAGGACGTGACCAGCTGGTCGCCGTCCCGACGGATCGCCGGCGGGATGGCAGTCGTTCCGGAGAACCGGCGCTTGTTCGCACCGATGACCGTGACGGAGAACCTCCGGATCGGCGCCTATGTGCACGGCGATGCCAGGGCAGAAGATTTCGACCGGGTGTACAGCCTGTTCCCCTTGTTGGCCGAGCGCCGGAACCAGTTGGCGGGCACGCTGTCCGGCGGCGAGCAGCAGATGGTGGCCGTGGGGCGGGCGCTGATGTCGCGGCCGAGGGTGCTGCTGATGGACGAACCGTCGATGGGGCTGTCGCCGCGCCTGGTGGAGCAGAGTTTCGAACTGATCTCCGAACTCCATGCAGCCGGCGTCTCGATGCTGGTGATCGAGCAGAACGCGAACATGGCACTGTCCGTGGCTGATCGAGGGTATGTGCTTCAAACCGGTCGCATCGTGCTGACCGGACCGGCCGGAGAACTGGCCGCCCACGAAGAATTGAGGAGGGCTTATCTTGGCCGTTGAGGAAGAAACATCCACCGGATCGGTAGCTGTATCGCCAGCTGCATCGTCAGGTTCCCTGTCGGAGTCCATCCGACACCGGTTTCCGATCTTCGAGCATCTCACCTACGTCAACAGTTGTTCCCAGGGCGCGCTGTCGGATTCTGTGCGGGCGGCCTACCAGGACTACCTGGACGGACTGGAGCGGGAAGGATCGTTGTGGGAACACTGGGTGGGCAAGCAGGAATCTGTCCGCGACCAGTTGGCCACGCTGCTCGGAGCGACGCCGGCCGAGATCGCGGTGACCACCTCGGGGTCCGCCGCCGTCAGCTCGCTGGCGAGCTCGTTCGACTTCGGCAACGGGCGGACCAAGGTGGTGACCACCGACCTCGAGTTCCCGATGATCGGTCAGATCTGGCATGCCCAGGAACGGCGCGGGGCCGAGGTGGTCCACGTACCGGCGGATCCGGACAACACGATCCCGCTGGATCGGTTCGCCGACGCGATCGACGATCGGACGGCCATCGTCTCGCTGACCCAGGTCTGCTATCGGAACGGGGCGAGGATGGACCTTGCGCCGATCATCGAGCTGGCGCACTCTCGTGGCGCGCTGGTGCTGGTGGATGCCTACCAGGGGGTCGGCGCCGTACCGCTGGACGTCGCCGAACTCGACGCCGATTTCGTCACCGGAGGTGTGCTGAAGTACCTGTTGTCCTCACCGGGTGTGGGTTTTCTGTACGCCAAGCAGGCCACGACTGCAGCCCTGCAGCCGACGGTGACCGGCTGGTTCGCCGCGCGGGACATCTTCGCGATGGACATCCACTCCTACGACCCTGCCCAGGATGCCCGTCGCTTCGAGTCAGGCACCCCGGCAGTCCCGAGTCTGTATGCGGCGGAGGCCGGAATCTCCTTGATGCTGCAGATCGGCGTCGCCGATTCCTGGTTGCACGTGCAGAGCCTGCTGGCCCAGCTACGCGCCGGCATTGAGGGCATCGGTGGAACCGTGGCGACGCCGGCCGCGCTGGCCGGACCGATGTTGGCGGTGGCGACCACGGACGAGCACGCCGCAGTGAAGGCGTTGGAGAACGACGGCGTCATCGTCAGCTCCCGTGACGGCAACGTCCGGATCTCGCCGCACTGCTACAACAATGACGCGGACGTCGAGGCCGTGATCGCGGCCCTGCACCGGAATCGACACCTGTTGCGCTGACCAGCGCAGCCGCACCCCAGCACGCCGGACCGACCGCGTGTCGGCCGGTCCACCACCACAAGGAGATGGCCATGTCCGTTCTCACCGAGCTAATCGGGTCGCTGCGTTCCGGCGCTGTCCAGATCATCGATCTCACGGCCCCGTTGACCAGTACCACGCCGATCCTGCAGTTGCCGCCGCCGTTCGCGAACACCATCAATTTCCGGTTGGAGGAGATCAGCAGGTATGACGAGCGCGGTCCCGCCTGGTACTGGAACGACATCCACACCGGCGAGCACGCCGGCACCCACATGGACGCGCCCGTGCACTGGATCACCGGGCGGGAGAGTCTGGACATCTCCCAGGTGCCGCTGACCCAGCTCATCGCCCCGGCGGCAGTCCTCGACTTCTCGGCCCAAGCAGCCGCAGACCCCGATTTCCTGCTCGAGGTGGACCACATCCGGAGCTGGGAGGCCGAGCACGGTGCCCTGCCGGAGGGCGGCTGGCTGATCTTCCGCACCGGCTGGGACGCCTTCTCCGAGGACCAGGAACGGTTGCTGAACGCCAACGACACCGGCCCACACTCACCGGGCGTGTCGGTCGAATGCGCCACCTGGTTGGCCCAGGAGGCGCCGATCGTCGGCGTCGGCGTCGAGACGGTCGGTACGGACGCGGGCGCAGCCCATTCGTTCGACCCGCCCTTTCCGTGCCACCAGTCGCTGCTCGGTGCCGGGAAGTTCGGACTCACCCAGCTGCAGAACGTCGCTCTCCTCCCGCCGACCGGCGCCCTCGTCGTGACAGCCCCGCTGCCGATCGTCGGCGGCTCGGGCAGCCCGACCCGAGCGCTGGCCCTGGTCGAACGATCTTCGTGAACGTCGCCGAGGCTGTCGGGCAGACACTTGCCCGCCTGGGGGTCGAGGCGGCCTTCGGTGTGGTCGGCAGTGGGAACTTCCACGTGACGAACGCGCTCGTGGCCGGTGGTGCCCGGTTCTTCGCCGCCCGCCACGAGGGCGGCGCAGCGACCATGGCAGACGCCTATGCCCGGGTCAGTGGAACGGTTGCAGCGGTCACCGTGCACCAGGGATGTGGTCTGACGAATGCGCTGACCGGCATCACCGAGGCGGCCAAGAGCCGTACACCTCTGGTGGTGCTGGCGGCCGAGACCACCGCGCCCAGATCCAATTTCCATGTCGATCAAGCAGCACTGGCCACCGCGGTCGGCGCTCTGGCCCACCGGGTCACCTCAGCCGAGATGGCTGTTGCCGAGAGCGCCGCCGCGTTCCACGCCGCTCGCGATCAGCGACGCACCGTGCTGCTCAATCTGCCCTTGGAACTGCAGGTGCAGGAAGTTCCCGAGAGTGCGCTCGCGGTGCCCTCCGCACCCCCATTGCCCAGTCCCACCTCGGATCCAGCCGCCATGGCACAGTTGGTCGCCGCGCTCGCGGCCGCTCGTCGGCCGGTGTTCATCGCCGGCCGCGGCGCCCGCTCGCACGCCGCCAGGGATGCCATCGCCGAGCTGGCCGAACGCACCGGTGCACTGCTGGCCACCTCAGCGGTGGCCCGTGGACTGTTCCACAGCAACCCTTTTGCGCTCGATGTGTCCGGCGGGTTCGCCTCGCCACTGGCCGCCGAGCTGATCACCGGCGCCGACCTGATCGTCGGCTGGGGATGCTCGATGAACATGTGGACGATGCGTCACGGCCGGTTGATCGGCCCGGATGCAACGGTGGCCCAGGTCGACATCGAGGCCGGCGAATTGGGTGCCAACCGGCCGATCGACGTCGGGATCGCCGGCGACGCGGCGGCCGTGGCGGTCAGCGCGGCGCGGGCACTGCACGGCCAGGACCACCACAGCTCCGGCTATCGGAGCGCTCAGGTGGAACAGCGGATCGCAGCCGAAATCTCCTGGCGCACAGTGCCTTACGAAGACGACAGTACTGACGAGCTGATCGATCCGCGGACCCTCAGCATCGGTCTGGACGATGTCCTCCCGGCGGAGCGGATCCTGGCCGTCGATTCGGGGAACTTCATGGGCTACCCGAGCATGTTCCTGTCGGTTCCGGACGAGCAGGGAATGTGTTTCACCCAGGCGTACCAGTCGATCGGTCTCGGTCTGGCGACTGCGATCGGCGCCGCGCTGGCCAGACCCGACCGGTTGCCCGTGGCGGCGCTCGGTGACGGTGGAGCACTGATGGGTATCGCGGAACTGGACACCGTCGTCCGGTTGGGCATCCCGATGGTCATCGTCGTCTACAACGACGACGGCTACGGCGCCGAGGTCCACCACTTCGCCAGCAGTGGTGAGCCGATGGACACCGTCACCTTCCCCGACACCGACATCGCAGCCATCGGAGCAGGGTTCGGCTGCGACGCGGTCACTGTTCGTGCCCCGTCCGATCTCGACGCGGTCCGCACCTGGGTCAACGGGCAGCGGGAGCGACCGTTGCTCATCGACGCGAAAGTCACCAGGGGACAAGCATCCTGGTGGCTGGAGGAGGCTTTCCGCGGGCACTGACCGGCGGCATCCCGGTGGGCTGCTGCCCGTCGACGTTGCCCGGTGGCGCAGCCCGGCGGCGCCCCGCGGTCAGTACCCCTGCGCCATCAGGGTTTCCGGGCGATATCGGTCAGCTCGGACAACAGGCCGTCGACCTCTTCGGCCGTGTTGTAGTGCGCGATGCCGATCCGGACCGCTTTCTTCGGGTATCCCAACGAGCGATACAGGCCCAGCGAGTACCAGGTGTCGTGAGACCAGACGCCATAACTTCTCTGCGCCAGGCGTTCTGCCACCTCGTCCGAATCGACCCCGTCCACCGTGACCAGGAACGTCGGCAGCCGGCCCTCCATCCCGGGCAGTCCGTACAACGTCACCCCGTCCGGCAACCCGGTCACGAACCGCTGCGCCAACTGCTGCTCGTAGGGCTCGATGGCCGCGAAACCACCGACGTCGTCCAGGTAGCGGTAGGTGGCATTCAGCCCGGCCAGCATCTCGTAGGGCATCGTTCCGTTGGCGAAGCTCCGCCCCATCGGCGTCGTCGCTGCGGGTCGTGCCTTGTAGGGCCGCCAGAGTCGGCCGACCGATTCGCGCACGGCAGCCATGCCCAGATGCGGACCACACCACTTGTACGACGAACACAGCAGCACGTCGGCATCGATGGCGCGGACGTCGATCGGCCGGTGAGCCGCATAGTGCACGGCATCGACCCAGGCCAGAGCGCCCACTCGGTGTGCCAGCTCGCAGATTCGCCTGGCATCGGTGACGGTGCCGACCGCATTGGAAGCCCAGGTGAAGGACACCACCCTGGTCCGGTCGGAGAGCTTGCTCTCCAGGTCGTCCAGATCGAGGGTGGAATCCGCGCGTACGTCGATGTACTTGACCACCAGGCCGCGGTCCTGGGCCACCTCCAGCCACGGTGCGACATTGCCATCGTGATCCAGTGACGAACTGAGGATCTCATCGCCCGGTTGCCAGTCGCGCGAGGCTGTTCGGGCCAGCGCGAAGTTGATGGAGGTCATGTTGAGACCGAAGACGATCTCCGCGGGCGAACACCCCAGGAACTCGGCCGACCGCAGTTCTGCTTCTTCCAGGATGGCCTGAGCCCGCCGGCTGGTCTCGTAGGGTGCTCCGAGATTTGCACTGGCCTCCCGCAGCGCAGTGGCCATGGCCTGCCCCACCTCATCGGGTACCTGGGTGCCCCCTGGAGCGTCGAAGAAGGCGAAACCGTTGTGCAGCGCGGAGAATCGAGCGCGAACAGCGGCAACGTCCAGCGTGTTCTGTGTCATCAGCGGGACGCTACCGGCTTCCCGGCGCCCGAAGTCTTGACACGCGCCCCGTAGCGACCGTCAGAGTTACGCAAGATGAACAACTGGCCGAGATGCCCCGATCCGCCCTTGAGTCGCCGCCGGGCCGAAATGGTTCGGGGGGTCAGTGCTTCGCGGTCTGATACGCCGGCGTGAGCTCGCTCCAGCGCCGATGCCAGGTCGGTGATGCCGCCTGTTCCGACCAGCCCTCCGGGTGGACGGTGGCGTCGGTGGTGAGTGACCTGCCGAGATCTTCCAGGTGCACCTGCCAACCGGCCCCGTGGAAGTGCAACTGGTCCGTCGGCAGACCGCGCTCCTCGACCACGAGCCTGGTCCGGGACCCCTCGGCCGTGAGCCACGCTTCGATCTGGCTCTCGTCGGCCGTGCCCGCTTCGCCCGTCAGCAGGAGATGGTGAGGGGTTTCGCAAACGTCGATCCGCAGCGGCCCACTCCAAGTGCTGGTGAAGACGGCTTGCACCGTCCCACCCACCTGCAGGTCGCCGGACACTTCGGCGATCCAGCGCGCCAACCGTTCCGGTGAGGTGCATGCCTGCCACAGGTCGTCGATGTCGGTGTTGTACACGTCTTCGACCCGCACCGCCCCGCGCGTGTCGTCGAGCTCTCGCAGCGTGCCGATGATTCTCATGTCCGTCTCCTGTTTCCTCGGGCGATCTCGGTGTGCAGTGCATCGAGGCGGTGCTGCCACAGCGCGCGGTAGTTCTCCAGCCAGTCGTCGAGCTCGACGAGTGCTTCCGGCCGCACGCTGTAGACCCTGCGTTGCGCGTCCTGGTGCACGCTGACCAGGCCGGCTTCCCGCAGCACCCGCAGATGCCGGGAAACTCCCGGTCGGGCGATCGGCAGCGCGTCTGCCAACTCACCCGCCGTCGCCGGGTGATCCCGCAGGATCTCCAGCACCGTGCGACGACTACCGTCGGCCAACGCCTGCAATACCGCATCCATGGGACTCAATGTAACTGATCAGGTACGTAACCGCAAGGGTACACAGTGCGGATCTGATGATTCCGCCCGCAGCAACGCCGAGTTGAATCGGGGCGCCTCGGAGCCGCCGGGCGATGGTCACCCGCATCCGGAACGCCCTCCTCATCTCGGTGGCCACCGCCGCGTCGATGCGGTCCACCGGACCTCGATCGTCGGTCCGGACCCTGCACTGCGCTTCAGGTCAGGAGATCGCGGTCCATCGGTGTCGAGGGAATTCCCGCTCGTCGCTCGTCCACCGTCAACCCGCCGACGCCGGGTCAGAACTCCACCACGCCGGAGCGGTCGATGAATGTTCCGGTCGGACCTTCGCCCCCGCGGGTGGCAAGTTCGACGACGGCATCTGTGCCCTCGGTCGCCGTCTGCGGGCCACTGTGACCGTTGAGATCCGTTGCGGTGTAACCGGGATCGGCCGCATTGATGCGCATCTCCGGCAGCGCCCTGGCGTACTGGACGGTGAGCATCGTGACGGCGGACTTCGACGACGTGTACAGCGGCGAGACGATGGTCGACTCGATGCGCGATCCGTCGTGCACCAGTGCGAAGGATCCGAGGCCGCTGGTGACGTTGACGATCGTCGGCGCCGCAGATTCCCGGAGCAGCGGAACGAAAGCGTTGATGGTCCGCACGATGCCGATGACGTTGGTGTTGTAGACCTCCAGCGCCTGCTCACCCGTCTGCTCGGTAGCCGGGGTCCGCGGACCGGCGATGCCGGCATTGTTGATCAGGACGTCGAGACCGCCTGCGGCAGCAACGATCTCGGCCGCCGCGGCGACGGAGGCGTCATCGGTCACGTCGAGTTGGACGAAGCGACCGCCGAGCCCTTCGGCCGCCTGTCGTCCACGCTCCGGGTCTCGTGCGGCGATCCAGACGGTGTGGCCGGCCTCGATGAGGCGGCGAGCGGTTTCGTGGCCGAGGCCCTTGTTGGCGCCGGTGATCAGGGTGGTGGTCATGCGACCCAGTCTGGGCGCCGGATGCCGCGGCAGCCAGGCCCGGCCCAGCGGGTGGACCGGCAGTACCACCCACGGGGTCGACTTCACGGGGAGACTGGAGCCATGGCACACCTGCACGCCGAGCTGGGTCCGCTGTTGCGCTCGTGGCGTGACCGGCTGTCGCCGGTGGACGTCGGTCTGCGCGCCGGGAGCGCGCGACGGGCACCCGGTCTGCGCCGCGAGGAGTTGGCGGCGCTGGCCGGGCTGAGCGTCGACTACGTCGTCCGGCTGGAGCAGGGCCGGGCGAGTCGACCCTCGGCGCAGGTCGTCGCCTCGCTCGCCAGGGCGCTGCAGTTGACGGACGGCGAGCGGGACCATCTCCATGTCGTCGCCGGACTGCTGCCGCCGTCACCGGCCCAGGTCCCGTCCCACATCCCGCCCGGTGTGCAGCGGCTGGTCACCCGGCTCGGCGAGGTGCCGTTGGCGGTCTTCACCGCGAGCTGGGACCTGTTGCACTGGAGCGCGCTCTGGGTCACGTTGTTGGGTGAACCCGTCCAGCCGGGCCCCGGTCGACCGAACCTGTTGCGGGCGCACTTCACCGGCGTGTCCATGGGAGCTGCGGACAACCGGATCGTCAGCAGATCCGTCGGGACCGACGCGTTCGGTGCATCACTCGTCGCCGATCTGCGCCGGGTCCACGGCCGGTATCCGGAAGATCGCGCCGTGACGGCCCTGATGGGGGAGCTCGCGGCGGGCAGCGAGCAGTTCCGGGAACTGTGGAACAGCGGCGTCGTCGGCGAGCACCAGTCCGAGGCCAAAGTCGTGCGGACGGCGACGGTCGGCGACATCGAACTCGACTGCGACGTGCTCAACGTCGCCGGCACCGACCTGCACATCGTCGTGTACACGGCGGCCGAAGGATCCGAGGCCGCGGAGAAGCTCGACTTCCTCCGGATCACCGGCGGGGTCTCGTCTCCCTCATCCCTCGGCCACCCGAACTGAACCCGGAGCACCGGTGGCCCGACGCCCGACCGTCGGCAACTACAACGGACGCTGACGGCGACGTCTGGCGGGATCGTACGCGTCCGGATGGCCTCGCTGCCCGGCGCTCCCGGGCGCTGCGCTCACCCCGACACAGGCCCCGCCGCATTCTCGATGGTCAGAAATGGGTGTCTGCAGGGTTGGATTCGACCATTCGAAATGCGGCTGACGATTTGGCATGCGCCTGGGTCGTCGCTCGGGCCGACCACCTCGTCCGCCAGGCAGCCCTAGTGTCGGGACGTGACCTCTCCACCGCTACTCCCCGGACCCGAGGCGCCGGGGGCCGATCTGCCGGTCCGCCCCGCGCTGGCGGAGCTGGTCGAGGCGGTGCGCGCACGCGGAACAGCGGTGCTGGTCGCGCCGCCCGGATCGGGCAAGACCTCGCTGCTACCGCTCGCGCTGGCCGACGCCGTCGACGGCCGGGTGATCGTGGCCGAGCCCCGACGGCTCGCCACCCGCGCGGCGGCGCATCGGCTGGCGTGGTTGATCGGGGAGCGGCCGGGTGACCGCATCGGCTACGCCATGCGGGACGAGCGGGCCGGTAGTGCGCGCACGCGGGTCGAGGTCGTCACCACCGGCCTGTTGGTGCAGCGATTGCAACGTGATCCGGAGCTGGCAGGCGTCGGGGCGATCGTCATCGACGAGTGTCACGAGCGGCACCTGGACGCCGATCTGGCGTTGGCGTTCTGTGTCGATGTCCGGGACACGCTGCGGCCGGATCTCGCACTGATCGCGACCTCGGCGACCCCGGACACCGAGGCCATGACCCGTGCGCTCGGGGGCGCAGACACCCCGGTCGTCACTGCCGCCACCGCAAGTTTCCCGGTGACCGTCGAGTGGGTCCCGCCGCCGCAGGCCCTCCCGTTGCTGGCGGACGCCCGGGTCGACCCCCGGCTGCTGGTGCACGTCGCCGCCGTCGTGCTTCGGGCACTGCAGGAAGGACCGGGCGACGTCCTCGTGTTCGTGCCCGGTGAGGCCGAGATCGCCGGTGTCATCAGGAATCTCGGTGGCGGCATCCACGCGCTCCCGCTCTACGGTCGGCAGACCCGGGTGGAGCAGGAACGAGCGCTGACGCCATCGGACCGTCAGCAGGTGGTGGTGACGACCGCGGTTGCCGAGAGTTCCCTGACCGTGCCGGGGATTCGCGCCGTGGTCGATGCGGGACTCGCCCGCCAACCCCGGACCGACCCGTCCCGCGGGCTCAGCGCACTGGTCACCACCCGGGTGTCGAGAGCCGCCGCCGACCAACGAGCAGGCCGCGCCGGTCGCGAAGGCCCTGGTCGGGTCTACCGCTGCTGGTCGGCCGTCGACCACTCCCACCTCGCGGACCACACGCCCCCCGAGATCGCCACCGCCGATCTGGCCGGATTCGCTCTGTCGATGGCGGCGTGGGGAGCTCCTGGCGGTCGGGGCCTCGCGCTGCTGAGCGCTCCACCGGTCGCGGCACTGGACGTGGCTGTCGACCTGCTGCGCGAGCTGGGCGCGGTCGACGCCGACGGGCGGATCACCCAGCGAGGACAGCAGATCGCCGGGATCAGCGCCCATCCCCGGCTGGCCAGGGCGCTGCTGGACGGTGCGCCGCTGGTGGGAACCGATCGCGCCAGGGAGGTGGTGGCGCTGCTCTCGGACGACTCCCTCACCGGCCGCAGCGACGATCTCCCAGCGCGGTGGCGCGAGATGCGGCAGGGCGTGGATCGGGCCGCGTCCGCCCGGTGGCGGGACGAGATCCGCCGACTCGGGCGCAGCGGCGAAGCGGGTCGGTCACCAGAGTCGGCGGGCGTGACGTCCTCCCGGACACCGGACGACCTCGCGGCCGGGATGGTGGTCGGACTGGCGTACCCGGACCGGATCGCCCGCGCGCGATCAACGGAAGGCGTGACGTACCAACTGCTGTCGGGAACCGGTGCAGCACTCGTCGTGACGTCGGGACTACGGCGATCGACCTGGCTGGCCGTGGCTTCCGCCGATCGTCCGGTGGGCCGCGCCGACGCCCGGATCCGGTCGGCCGCCCCGATCGACGAGGCCACCGCGCGGCTGGTCGCCGGTGACCTGGTCACCCACACCGATGACATCCGTTGGCACGACGGACGTGTGGTCGCCGAGCGGGTCGAATCGCTCGGCGCGATCCGGTTGGCGGCGAGCCCGATCGGGACACCCGATCCGGCGCTGCTGGTCGCCGCCATCACCGACGGACTACGCCGATCGGGACTCGAGATCCTGCCGTGGAGCGAGGCGGCGATCCGGCTCCGGGAGCGCATGTCTTTCTGCCACACCATGATCGGTGCGCCGTGGCCTGCGGTGGACGATACTGCCCTGCTGGCGGATCTCGACGGATGGCTCGGCCCGGACCTGCAGAAGGTGCGCCGCAGCAAGGATCTCGGCCGCGTCGACATACTCGGAGCGCTGCGTCGACTGCTGCCCTGGCCCGCGGCGGCGCGGCTGGACGAGCTGGCCCCGGACCGCCTCAGAGTGCCGTCGGGAAACCAGGTGCGAGTCGGCTACGACGGAGATTCGCCGCCGGTGGTCGCGGTCAAACTCCAGGAGATGTTCGGGTGGACGGTCACCCCACGGCTCGCTGACGGGCGCGCACCGATCGTGCTGCACCTGCTGTCGCCGGCCGGACGCACCGTGGCCATCACCGGGGATCTGGCGTCGTTCTGGGTGCAGGGATACCCGCAGGCAAGGGCGGAGCTGCGCGCCCGGTATCCCCGCCACCCCTGGCCGGAGGATCCGCTCACCGCCGAACCAACCCGCCGGGTCAAGCCGCGCAGCTGAATCCAGCCGCGGGCGGAGCAACCGGGTGAAGCCGCCCAGCTGAATCCAGCGGCTGGCGGACGGACGGTCGGGTCAGGGCATCTCCTGGGTCTGCGCTCGGTGCAGCTCCCGCAGCCCGTGGTCGAGCAGGGCGCGTACCCCGTCGCGCACCCCGCTCAGCTGGTCCGCGAGCAACACGAGGCTGTGCGCGATGATCGTCATGCCGTCGACCCGCCGCTCCTCGTCGTCGACCTCGGTGACGCCGAGCGCTCCGACGATGACCCGCACCACGGAGTCGTGGTCGATCCGCGGATACCAGGCCGCTGATCGCACCGTGAGCTCCACCAGCTGATCGACGTCATCGGAGTCGAGGCCGTCCGGGTGGCGCCGCTCGAGCAGCGCCTGCACGACGGTGCCGAGCAGTGTTGACAGTTGCTCCCGATCCAGCCGCGACAGGCCGGCCAGGCAGGTGCTGAACTCGTCGGCGTCGTGCTCGCGCGCGGCAGACACTGCGTCCAGCACCGCTCGCTGCATCACGCCGGCCGGACCGGTCCATTCGCTCGCCACCCGGGAAGCGTGTCACGCCGGACCGACGACAGCTCTCAGCTGCTGCTGCGGGCGGGGGAGCGCCGATCGCGCAGCACCGCCATCTCCTCGGGATCCTCCAGCCAGTTCGGGGCCTTGTTGCGGAGGAAGAAGATGTACGTCAGCAGCGACAGTCCGATCAACACCGTCACGTAGACGATGAACAGGGTGACCTTGCCGTTCTCCTGCGCGGCGCTGTACAGCAGCGGCGCGGTGCCACCGAAGATCGAGTTGGCCAGCGCGTACCCGAGACCGACGCCCAGCGCCCGGATGTGGATCGGGAACAGCTGCGCCTTCACCACTGCGTTGATCGACGTGTACCCGGTCAGGAAGACGAAACCGCCGACCAGGATCGCAAAGGCCGCCACGGCCGAGTCCTGCTTGGGCAGTGCCGTGAGCAGGAACCAGGTGTAGGCGACGCCGCCGACGCCGAAGAACACCAGCAGCGTCTTCTGCCCGTACCGGTCGGCCAGGAGTCCACCGATCGGCTGCATGAGCATCAGCACCGTGAGACCGATCAGGTTGATGACGGTGCCGGTGATGACGTCGGTGCCGGCGAACTGGGCCTGGATGATCTTGGGTGCGTTGACCGAGTAGGTGTAGAACGCCACCGTGCCACCCATCGTGACGAAGAACGCGAGGGTCAGCGGACGCCAGTAGCGACGCAGCAGCTCGTTCATCGAGCCGGAGGTGGAGTCCTTGCCCGCCTTGGCATCCGCGATCATCTCGGTGGTCAGTGATTCGTCCATCGTGCGGCGCACCCAGTAGACGACCAGGGCTGCCACCCCGCCGAGACCGAACGCGATCCGCCATCCCCAGCTGCTGATCCACTCCCGGTCACCGAACAGCAACATCAGCAGCAGGGTCAGCTGCGCCAGCACGTGACCGCCGATCAACGTGACGTACTGGAACGACGAGAGGAATCCACGCTTGCCGGGCACCGCGGCCTCGGACATGTACGTCGCGGACGTCCCGTACTCGCCGCCGGTGGCGAAGCCCTGCACCAGCCGGCACAGCACCAGGATCACCGCGGACAGCACACCGATGGCGTTCTCGGTGGGCGTCAGGGCGATGACGAACGATCCGCCCGCCATGATGGTCACCGACAGGGTGAGCGCCGCCCGGCGCCCGTACCGGTCGGCGTAGCGGCCGAACCACCACGAGCCGATCGGCCGCATCAGGAACGTGACCGCGAACGTCGCCCAGATGTAGATCGTCGAGTTCGAATCGTTCGCATCGAAGAACTGCTTCTCGAAGTACGTCGCGAAGACCGAGTAGACATACACGTCGAACCACTCGACGAGGTTGCCGGCCGATCCCTTCAGGGTGTTCGAGATCGAACGCTTGAGGGAGGTCGGTTGCACATGGGTGGCGGAATCCGTCATGCCTGGGAACGTAGTGCACTCGTCGTGGCCCGGCCTGTTGCCCGTCGACCTGCAGCACCCGGATCAGCTCCGGATCAGACGTGGACAGGGGCTCCGGTCAACCGTTCGGCCTCGGCCCACAGCCGTGACGCGACCTCGAGATCCCGTGCCCGACGGGGGATCTTCGCGACCGCGGTCGGACCGACCAGCTTGAAGCGTCCGCCCGGCCCGTAGTAGCCGCCGTGCGCAGCGTCGGGATCAGCCGCGGCGAACAGCAGTGGCTCAGCGCCCTGCTGGACGTCCTGCGAGGGCAGCAGTGGCAGGTCGACCAGGGACCGTTTCGGCTTGTCCCGACCCAGGCTCGCGCCGGCGGACTGCAGGTTGGTGCGGGTGAAGCCGGGATGTGCCGCGATACTGCGGACGTTCCAGCCGCGGGCATCGACGAGGCGCGCCAGCTCGATGGTCATCATCAGGTCGGCCAGCTTGGACTGGGCGTAGGAGCGCATCGGGCTCCAGCGCCGCCGCTCCCACTGCAGGTCGTCGAAGTCGATCTTGCCGATGTTTGCCATGCCGCTGCTCATCGTCACGATCCGCGGCGCGTCGGCGGAGAGCACCAGCGGCAGCAAGCGGGTGGTGAGCGCGAAAGCCCCCAGGAAGTTGCTGCCGAACTGCAACTCGAAGCCGTCGACGGTGGTGTTGCGGGTGGGCGGCGCCATCACGCCCGCATTGTTGACCAGCGTGCTCAGCGGCCGCCCGTCGGCGATCAGGGAGTCGGCGAACGAGGCGACCGAGGCCAGGTCGGACAGGTCGATGCGACGGACCTCGAGATCGGCCGCCGGATTGTCGGCCAGGATCTCAGCGCGCGCCTGCTCGCCCTTGGCGAGGGTGCGAACCGCCATCACGACCGACGCACCGGCGGCGGAGAGCCGGCGGGTGGCCTCCTTGCCGGTACCGCTGTTGGCTCCGGTGACGACGACGAGACGTCCGGTCTGATCAGGAACTGCGTACATGGTCACTCCTTGTTTGCAGACCGGCGGTCTGATAAGTCGACGATAAGCGACCAGCGGTCTGTTCGCAAGGGACCACCGGTCTGTAAACTGCGATGGTGACCACATTCCAGCGCGCCCGGAGCGCGGACCAGCGCGCCGAACGCCGCAAGGCCATCCTGACGACGGCAGCGACGATGCTGGCCGAGATGCCGGTCGCCGAGCTCAGCCTGAACAACCTGAGCCGTCGGGTCTGTCTGGCCAAGTCGAATGTGCTGCGGTACTTCGACTCCCGCGAAGCCGTGCTGCTGGAGCTGCTGGAGCTGCACTGGGCCGAGTGGCTGCAGGAACTCGGCGCATCGGTGCCGCAGCTGCGGGAGGACACTCCCGCTACCGATCGGGTGGATGCCCTGGCAGCGCTGATCGCCGACGCGGCCGCCCACCGGGAGATCTTCTGCGATCTGCTGGGTGCGCAGGCGACCGTGCTCGAGCGCAACGTCTCGGTGCCAGTGGCGGCCACGTTCAAACGCTCAGCGCTGCAGCACCTCCAGGACCTCGGAGTGATCGCGGCCTCGGCGTTGCCGGAACTGACAAAGGAGGATCGGTTCGCTTTCGCGGCGGCCGCGATGTTGGCGATCGGTGCGCTGTGGACGCATTCCCGGCCGAGCGCGGCCATGGTCCAGGCATATGACGACGATCCCTCGCTGGCCGCGCTGCGGCTGGATTTCACCGAAACCCTCGGGCAGCTGCTGGCAGTGATGCTGTCCGGGTTCTTGGCCCGCGCGGACCGGCCGATGGCTGTCTCCCGAAAGACTGCATCCGTTCAGGAAGGACTTCAGCACTGAGCAGCTGGTCCTGATTCGCGCACCTGTCGGACCCTGGGTCGCGTGCCACCTGATCGGCGTCACCCACTCGTGGCGGTGCCGGCCCCGGGACGACGATCGCTCCGGCCGGCGCCGGCGCCGGCGACCTACGCGGTGCTCCGTCGCCTTGACCGGAACCGGGTCGGCACGACCTGACCACGACGCGCCGACCCGAGTCCGCCCGACGGGTGATCAGTGGAAGACGGTGTCCTGACCGTAGAGCGGCTGGGTGAAGGAGTTGGCGTAGCCGGAGCGGTCGACGTCATCGAGGTTGTAGGTCAGGTACACGCCGAACCCGTCGGTGTCGGTACGAGTCGCCAGCGAGGCCGCAGTGGCGGCGGAGGTGGACTGCCAGTCGATGGCCGCCGCGCCTTCGGACTCCTTGCCCAGGCCAGGGATGGACGGCGGGTTGTAGGCCCCGTAGTAGGGGTTCCAGGCATAGTCCAACTTCGCGCCGATCGACGGATCGGCGGTTCGGAGGCTGTCGGACGACGGGCCGATGTCGTAGAAGGTGATCAGCTTGTCGGGCATCCGCTTCCGCAGCGCCGTGATGAGCCAGCCGATCGAGTCGTCGTTCGGCTGGGGGGTGCCGTTGGCGCCGTAGTCGGAGTACTCGTCGTCGAGGTCGACCCCGTCCAACCCGTAGCGGTTGACCACGGTCATCACCTGCCGCGCGAAATCGTCTGCGGCGCGGTAGGTCTGGAAGTTCGCGAGACCGACCCCCTGGTGGTTGCCCAGGACCGACAGCAGCACCTTGGTTCCCTTGGCCTGCAGGGGTCGGATCTGGGTCGAGGCCTCGTCGAGGGTCTGCTGCATCCGCTCGTTGCAGACCAGGGCCGTGCCGGACGACGTTGTCGTGCTGGCGTTGATGTTGGCCGCGAACAGGATCCCGATTGCGAAGAGTTGCCTGCCGTCGGCCAGCCGATAGCGGCCGACGTTGATCGGATCCTCGTTGTTCACCTCGACATAGGCGACGCTGATCGGGTCGGTGGCAACAGCACGCGGGTCGCACTGACGGTGTCCGCGACCCCGGCCGCGGCCCTCCCCGTTCCCGCTCTCTTTCCCGCGCCCAGGCTTGCCGGAGGCGTCGGCAGCGCCGGCGAACACCAGCGAGCCGGCGGCGCCGAGCGCCCCGGTGAGAACGGCACGGCGGGTGAAGCGGCCTTGCTCGGTGTGGCTGCGCATCCTGCACTCCTCGTCGAGTCGGAGAGCCGGCACCGCCCGGTGCCGGCTGAGACTCATCCACGCTGATCGCCTTAAACGCTTTAGTCAACGGTTTCCCACGAACTGGCTGTTGGCGGCGCTGGATGACGCCGCCCGCCCACCTGCCGACTGCATCCGTTTAGGCTTTCGCCATGGCACACCCGAACGATCCGTCCGGCCCCCGCACCGCTGTCGCCGCGCGGAACGGGATCGGGCTGCATGGCGCCCGTCCGCTCCGGGTGGATCGTGCGGCCGGCGAGCAGCAGGTCCGCCGGGCGCTGGATGGGTTGGCCGGCCATGTCGTCGCCGTTGGCGAAGAACTGCGCTGGTCGTGGTTCCCGGAGCGCGTGTTACCGGAGGGAGTGACCGAGCCGACCGGAGGCGACCTCGAGACGTTCTGGGACGCCACCGCTTTCACCGTCGATCTGCTCTTCACCGACGGCAGCCGGCTGTCTGACGCCGGCGTGACCGACCAGTACGGCATAGCACCGAACCCCCACGCGCAGGACGATGCCCGGACGGCCTGGGTCGACCAGTGGAATCTGCGGCGGGTGGACCTCACACCCGTGGCCGGCCGCACCGTCGAACGCGCCGAAGCGATCCTCGGGCGAATCGGGGAACATTCTGCTGCAACGCTTCCCGGACTGGTGGGCTGGCTCGACGACCTCGCCATCGAGGTGCACCGGCGGCCTCCGAGCACGCCGCTCGAGTACGTCGACATTCGGCGCGGTTCGCACTCCTCCGGTCGATTCTCTCGCGGCAACACCGCGCCGCTGGTCGCCGTTCCGCACGGCGGCGTGTTCGCGCTGCCGATGACCGACGCCGGCAGCAACCGGTGGCCCTACTCCTGGGCCGAACACGGCCGCGACGGCGACGTGCGGCCGACGATCCAGGCCTTCGCCACCTCGCACCTGCCCTCGCCGTGGATGAGTGACCGCGGGGTGTTCCAGCTGATGCCGCATCCCTCGCCGGCGCCGCCGACCGACCGCGTCGCTCGCGGGCTGGCCTTCGACCACGACGACGAGGACGCCGGCCCGCACCGCTACCGGGTCGCGCTCGAGCACGGACTGGTCGCCGAGCTGACCGCCGCCGATTTCGCGCTCGGGCTGCGATTCACCGCTCCGAACGACGAGGGTTCGCTGATCCTCGACCACCACGGCTCCGTCAGCGACGTCGTCGTCCGACGCGACGGCGACGTCACCGTCGTGGAGGCGGTGCTGGACGATCGACCGGGTACCCCCCAACACCACCTGCACCTGCGGGTGCCGGGCGTGCTGGCCGACCACACCAGGGTCGCCGCCGACCGCCTCACCGGTTTCCTCCGGCTGGACACCCGGCATCCGGTGGAGGTCGGGCTGGGCATCTCGACGGTCTCGGTCGCCGATGCGGCCGCCAACCTCATGGCCGCCGGGACCTTCGATGCAATGGTCGGCGAAGCGACCCGTCGCTGGGAGCAGGTGCTCGACACCGTCCGGGTCGACGGCGCCACCCAGGACCAGCGGCGCACCCTGTTCGGCGGGCTGTACCGGCTGTTCCTGTACCCGAACCGGGCCGGCGAGCGCGCCCTGACCGGGACGCCGCACTACCGCTCGCCCTACGGCGGGGTCTTGGAGCATCCGATCAGAGACACGCCCGGACCAGAGGTCGTGGAGGCGGAACTGACCACCACGCACGGCTTCTGGGACACCTACCGCACCGCCTGGCCGCTGCTGGCGCTGCTCACCCCGGACACGGCCGGTCCGCTCGCCCAGGGTTTCGTCCAACACTTCCACGACGGTGGCTGGACGCCGCGGTGGAGCGCTCCCGGCGCCGAGGACTGCATGACCGGGACCACCAGCGACACCGTGTTCGCCGACCTGCTCGTCAAGGGCATCGGCGGCATCGACGCCGACGCTGCCTACGCGAGCGCCGTCCGCAACGCGACGGTGCCTGCCCGCGACCATCGGGTAGGCCGAAAGGGCCTGCACCCCGGCATCTTTCGCGGATACGTCGACACCGATACGCCCGAGGGCATGTCATGGACGTTGGATGCGGCGATCAACGACTGGTCGGTGTCGGTGATGGCCGGTCTGCTCGCCGACCGCACCACCGATGACGCCGCCCGTGACCGGTACCGCGCGGAACAGGAATGGTTCGCCCGTCGCTCGTTGCTCTACCGGTCGGTGTTCGACCCGGTCACCGGCTTCTTCCGGGGCCGCGGGCCGGACGGCAGCTGGCGTGGTGAGCGCACTGCTGCCGGTTTCGATCCGGACGTCTGGGGCCACGACTACACCGAGACCAACGCGTGGGGCACAATGTTCACCGCCCCGCACGACGGCGCCGGCCTCGTGGCGTTGCACCAGGCCGGCCGCGGCTTCGACATTGCGCTGCAGGAGTTCTCCGCAGCAACGGAGACCGGCGCGAGCGCCGTCGCCGGTTCCTACGGAGGCGTCATCCACGAGATGACGGAGGCCCGCGACATCCGGATGGGCATGCTGGGACTGTCGAACCAACCAGCGCACCACATCCCGTTCGTCCCGATGTTCGCCGGCCGGCACGACGACGCCCACCGGGTGGTCCGGGAGTGCGTGACCCGGTTGTTCGTCGGGTCCGATCTCGGCCAGGGCTATCCCGGCGACGAGGACAACGGCGAGATGAGCGCCTGGTGGGTGTGGTCCGCGATCGGGCTCTATCCGCTGTCCCCGGCCACCGGCAGCTACGTCCTCGTGCCGCCGTTGTTCGACCGGACCGAGCTGCCGACGTCCGGCACCGTCATCGAACTCGCCGGGACGAGCCGTGGTCCGTATCTGCGCTCGGTGACGATCGACGGCGAACCGTGGCACTCGATCGCGGTGCCGCACAGCGTGATCGCCGGCGGCGCGCACCTGGTGCTGACGCTGTCGGACGAGCCGACCGGCTGGGGTGCCGACTCCCGCCCGGTGTCGGCGAGTGAGTTGCACGGTTACGCCGACACCCCCGCCGACGTCCTGCCGTCCGGGGCGTCACCGCTGACGGACGACGCGGCCGCCACCGTGGTGCGGCTGGCCGCCGGCGAGCAACTCACGCTCGACCTGCCGCCGACCGATGCCTCGCTCTACACCGTGACCGTCGACGCGCCGGGTGAACACCGTTGGCAGCTCGAACTTCTCGCGCCGGACGGCACCGAGATCCACCAGCAGACCCGGTGCGAGATGTTCGACCAGCCACGTCAGACCAGGGTCTTCCGGGTCAGCGACGCACCGCTCCCGGCCGCGACGGGGCTGCGGCTCACCGCGACCGACGACCTGGCGCTACGCCAGCTGGAGTTGATCGCCCGCGGGAAGCGCACGTAGTCGTCGTGACGCTGGGCGCCATCCCTGGAGTCCTTGTCCGTGGCTGCATCTCTCCCGCCATGTGTAGCGAGATTGCGGGTGGATGTCATCCGGCGTTCGCGGGTGTCTCACCAGCCGATCCCTACCCGGTACCGGTTTTGGTGGTTCGGCTTGCTGGTCCAGGTAGCGGTAGATGGTGGGTCGGGTGACGCCGAACTCGGTGGCGATCTGGGCGACGGTGGAGCGGTGCCGGCCTTGGTCGTCGGTTTCGTCGTACATCTGCCGGGCTACCCGGGCCTGGCGGGTGCCGAGCTTGGGTTTCTGGCCGCCGGTGTGGCCGCGTGCCCGGGCGGCGGCGAGGCCGTCGTGGGTGCGTTCGGGCATGAGGGCGTGTTCGTACTCGGCGATGGAGCCGAGGATGTGGAAGGACATTCGGCCGACGGCGGTGGAGGTGTCGATGCCTTGATCGAGGACGACCGGGTCGACCGCGCGGGTGTGCAGGTCCTGGGACAGGTCGATGAGGTGTTCGAGCGATCGGCCGAGCCGGTCGAGCTTGGTGATGACGAGCTGGTCGCCTTGCGGCCGGCGACGGGCGTGGGCTCGCTCGAGCTGGGGTCGGCGGGTCAGTTTGCCGGAGGCGTGTCGATGAAGATCTGCTCGCAGCCGGCCGCGGTGAGTGCGTCGTGCTGCGCTTCGGGGCGTTGGTCGCGGGTGGAGACCTTGCCGTAGCCGATGCGCAAGCCCGGACCGTAACGCAAACCTCCAAGCGCGTGACGTAGGTGTCTACACGGGTTGCTTTACAAACTTGACCTGCTGCGACGGGTGGCGGGCCAGGTTGTAACGCAAACGATCGTTCGCGGAAACGCGAGCATAGCGGTGTCGTTGACCGCGGTCTGAACCGTCCACCCCGACGGTCAACCGATGTGGGGACGGACCCCATCACCGCGTGCGACGGATTGAACAACCACGTTGCTCTCTACGACAAGATGGGCAGGTGAACTCCTACGTCCGTCCGGTGATCGAGACGCCGGCGTCGCGTGATGCAGCCGGTCAGGTCATCGAGTACGGACGGCGGTGGTGGCCGGGGTCTCCGCCCGACGAAACCTACTCGGTGGACACCCACCCGGAGAGGTTCGCGCCGCTCCACATCGTGGCCGATGCCCTCATCGCTCATCTACGGGCCGCTCACGACGTCGAGATCACTGACAGTGTCGAAGTGGCGGCGGATCTGATCCATCCGGTCCCCGGGGTGGTGCGGGCAGCACGGATCCGACCGAACAACCCGGCCTGCGCAACGCTGACATTCGTGTTCACCCCCTACCCAGGTGTCGTCGTACACGCCGGGCTGTTGCACGACTTCCACTACCCCGTATGTGGTTGTGACGCATGCGATTCGACCTGGGAGGTCGAGGCAGACCAGCTCGAGGAGCAGGTGCTCGCAACTGTCGAAGGGCACTACACGGAGCGCATCGAGTCGGGGCTCCGTCCAAAGGTGCAGTTCACGCTCACGGGACCACGTGCAGGAATGTCCGGCGGATTTCGCGCCACAGACCTTCCTCGTGAGCGAGTGAAGGCGGCGAGGCCCGTCCTGCGCGACCTGGTCGAGGGTTGGAGCGCGTGGCCCGGGGGACCTGCGAACCGGTCACCGAACTGATCTCGGTCCCTGCCCGGGCCGGCTGCACACAGTAGCGGTGGTCTAGCTCGCAATTCAGCCGATGTACACCATCTTCGTCAACAAGAAGCTGCTTACGGTTCCTTCGTCCATGCCGCAGGCGATCGATCCCGGCCGGGCCGGCTGTCGATAGTGCCCGGGCGGCTTCAGCAAACCTTGAGGATGCGGGCCGGCCTCAACCAGCCGATCCGGGAGCGTGCGCCTAACCTGGCCAACGATGAATGAGCCCGAGGCAACCTCCTGCACGGACGACGGCGCCATCCTTCGTGGTGCGGTCTTGAGGAACGGTCGATGCGACACCGATGCGGTCAAGGCGCCCTCAGAAGACGATCTCTCCACGTCCGGGTCACAGGATCCCGAGCACGAAGGAGCCGGATCCGGTGACGACGCAGGCACACCGACAGCTACTGCTCAGCGTGATCGAGACGAGCACGGACGAGCTGTCGCAAGCCTGCGGGAAAGGAATGCGCGGCGCAGCGGGACGGGGAAGAAGCGACCTTGGTGGATCGAAGTTCCGCTGCTGCTGATCACTGCGTTCCTGTTGACGTTCTTGATCCAGACGTTCTTGTTCAAGGTCTACTACGTGCCGTCTTCCTCCATGGATCCGACCCTGCACGGAGCCCTGGTCGGCGGTGACCGAATCGTGGCGAACAAGATCGTCTACGACTTCAGTGATCCGAAACCGGGTGACGTCGTCGTGTTCCGCGGCCCTGACCGATGGGCAGCGGAAGTCATCGCGATCCCAGGTCCGACAAGCATCCTCGGCAAGATCGGTCGGACACTGGGCTCCGTGGTCGGAATTGCCCCGGCCAAGGAGAAGGACTTCGTCAAGCGCGTGATCGCTGTCGGTGGGCAGACCGTGGAGTGCTGTGATCCCCAGGGACGTATCAAGGTCGACGGCGTACCGATCATCGAGCCCTACGTGGCGGCGGGTAACGAGATCCCGTTCACCCCTGGTGTCGACGACTGCTCCAGGCCGCTGCCCTCCCACCGGTGCTTCCTGCCCGTCAAGGTTCCCGCAGGCGTGCTGTGGGTGATGGGCGACAACCGGCGCAACTCAGGCGACTCCACCGCTGGCTGCCAGAACAACACTCCGAGCAGCGGATGTCAGGGACCTGTCCCCATCGAGAACGTCATCGGCAAGGCGATCGTCGTCATCCTGCCCGTCTCCCGCTGGCACACCCTGGGCGATCCGGGCACCGACCAGCGCGGTGGCTGATCGATTGACGGCCTGCTGGAACGGTAGGGCCCGGCCAGAATACGGCTGAAACCCGAGTGATCGGGGCAGGCCGCTCTCGAAGCAGGTGATCTGGTGGCGGGTGACGGAAGTGAAAGTTTCTTGATTGCCGTGTCCGCTTTACTGTGTAACGAAACCTCAGATTTGGTGCGTACACGGGAAGGTTTACAAGTGGGCGCCGATGGCAAGGAAACGATCGTTTGCTCTACGCTACCGAAGACTTCCCATTAACCTCAAACTTTCATGGGGCGGCTGACCTGCTCTGATCGGGGTCCGGGCTCATTTTGCTCCTCCGATTCTGTTCTTGGGTAGCGGTTTGGGCCGCGTGTCGCGCGGCTTGCGTGGGTTCCACTGCCCGGGGTGTTGCTGGTAGTTGTTGCTGCTGGGGTCGGCCCGGTCAGGTCGGCGCTGGCCGGAGTCGGTCGATCGCTGCGGTGAGCAGGTGCGCCCACGGCGCATGCAGGGGTAGGCGTAGGTGGGTTCGGCGGGCGTGTCGGGCGATGCGCCCGGCGGTTGCGAACAGCCTGAGCCGCAGTCGTTTCGGCTCCCACACAGCTGCCGTGGTGTCGTGCAGGGCCAGTAGTTGCAGCCACGCGGTGAGCTGCCCGGCGAGTAGGACGATCGCCAACCAGATGCGGTTCTGGGTGAAGTCGTGGAGCGGGAAGTTCCGCAGACCGGTGTCCTTCGCGTTGCGGATGCGGTCCTCGCAGCGGGCCCGGCGGCGGTGGCGTAGTTCCAGGTCGGGTAGTTGCCCGCGGCTGGTGTTCGTCGCGAACGCGGTGAGCCGGTTCCCGTCGAGGTCGGTGAAGCGCAGCTGCGCACCGGGGTGGGGGCGTTCGGCCCGCACGATCACCCGCATCCCGGCCGGCCAGCCGTTCAGGTCCAACACGCCGGTCACGTCGGTGACCCAGGCGCCCTCACGCTGGACACCGCCGGCGTCATAAGCCGGGGTCCACGCCGCCGCGGGCAGCGCCCGGATCTTCGCCTCGTGACCGGTGTTCAGACCGAACCCGACCGAGTACTGCAACCTGCGGCGGGTCAACCATTCCAGGACCTCGTGGGTGCCACCCGCGCCGTCGGTGCGGATCAAAACCTTCCGGCCAGGCTGAGGACCGAAAGGCAGCTGCACCAACGCTTGCCGGATCACGGTGAGGTGATCGGCTGCGGTGTTCGCACCGGCGTTCCCGGCCCGCAACACACCGGCGGCGGCTTCACCGGTCCCGCCGGGCCCGTGGTCGATGAACGCCAGCAGCGGATGGAACCCGAAACCCTTCTTGTAGGTCGCCGCTGCGTGTTCCTTCTCGGAGTGCGCGGTCACCAACGTTGCATCCAGATCGATGATCACCGGCCGCTCCGCGCACGCGCCGTGGATCGGGGACCCCTCACCGCGCAGCGCCCACACCTGTTGCCGCACCACAGCTGTCGCCGCGCCGATCGCAGCAAGAACGTTATCCGCGTCCGCCGCGAGCCGATCGATGGTCCGCGACACCGTCGGATCCGACGCCACCAACCCGAACAGGCCCGGCTCGGCCCGCAACACCCCGATGTCGGCCAGACAATCACCGCCCACCGCCATCGACACGGCCAGATCCACCACGACTTTGCCCGGGTCGTGCACCGCCAACCGCGGCCGCCACGGCGCCAGCGCCTGCGACAACGCCCGATCCAAACCGATCCGGGCCGCCGTCGCGGTCAGCAACACCGAACCGGCATGGGACACCACACCCGACGCGGACCGATCAACACGGACCCGCGGATACAACGAGGTAGACTTCGACACCAGAAAGGTGCTCCTGATCTTCAGCAACGACGGTTCTTAGACACAACCATCCTTGCAGGTCAGAGCACCTTTCTGCATCACCAACACACGCCTCAAGCGCTCCCGCGATGAAAGCACGAGGTTAACCCGGACCGTTCACGGGTTGCCTGTCTGATCGGCGTGTGAAAGCGCGAAAGTGCCTGTCCAGCAAGGGATACTTGGACTTGTCTAGGGTCCATATCGTCTCGCTGGAAGGCACTCCGCAGGTGAAGCGTACTTCGTGGTCGACTGGTCTGTCTGTTTCTGCTGGCAGTGTCGGCGTCGTCGGGCACGCGGGTGGTGTCGCGGTCCGGTTGCTGGCCGACCGGGTGGGACTGACCTCCGAGTTGTCGAAAGCCCAGATCAGACGTGGTTTCACCCCACGCCATGACCGCGGCCGGGTCCTCATCGATGTCGCGGTGATGATCGCCGGCGGCGGGGAGGCGATCGCCGACATCGACGTGCTGCGCCACCAGAGCGGCGTGCTCGGTGCGGTCGCATCGCCGGCAACGGTGTGGCGATGCCTGGATGAGCTGACCGCCTCCCGGCTCAAGAAGGTGCAGGCGGCGCGTGCCCGGACCCGCCGCGCTGTGTGGACCCAGCTCGCTGCCAGGCCGGGCGGGATCCCGGTCAGCAAGGTGGCCGGGACCGACCTCGGTTCGGTGATCGTGCTGGATGTCGATGCCACGATCGTCATCGCGCACAGCGAGAAGGACCAGGCCACACCCACGTTCAAGAAGACGTTCGGGTTCCATCCGATCGGCGTCTGGTGCGACAACACCGGCGAGTTCCTGGCCGCGACCCTCCGCCCTGGCAAAGCCGGGTCGAACACCGCCGCCGACCACATCCAGGTGTTGGGCGAAGCGATCCAGCAGATCCCCGCCGCGCACCGCAAAGCTCTGCTGGTCCGCTCCGACGGTGCCGGCGCCTCCCACAAACTGGTCGCGTGGCTGGACCAGCAGGATCAGATCCGGGGTCGCCGGGTCGAGTACAGCGTCGGATTCCCCGTCACCGAACACGTCCGGACCGCGATCACACAGGTCCCCAGATCGGTGTGGACCGAGGCCTCCGACGCCGACGGCGAGGTCCGGGTCGGTGGTGATGTCGCCGACCTGACCGGGCTGATCGACCCGGCCGTGTTGGCCAAGTGGCCGGCGGGGATGCGGGTCATCGTGCGCCGCGAACGACCCCACCCCGGTGCCCAACTGTCCCTGTTCGAGGAACGTGACGGGTGGCGCTACCAGGCGTTCGCGACGAACACCCAGGCCGGGCAACTCGCATTCCTGGAAGCCCGGCAGCGCGCGCACGCCCGCGTCGAAGACCGGATCCGGCACGCCAAAGACTCGGGACTGCGCCGCTTCCCGTCCCGCGAGTTCCCGATCAACCAAGCCTGGCTGGCCGCGGTCCAGATCGCCGCCGACCTGATCGCCTGGACCCGACTGCTGGGCTGCACCGGCACCGCAACCTCGCTGGCCGGGTGTGAGCCGAAAGCGCTCCGCTACCGGTTCCTGCACGTCCCCGCCCGACTGGCTCACACCGGCCGCCGCCGACACTTGCGGATCCCTGACACCTGGCCCTGGGCCGCGGCGATCGTCGCAGTGTTCGCGAACATCGGCGCCATTCCGATCACCACCTGACAACCCCGACCACCTGCAACAGCACCACCGGAGACCCGACCACCGGCACCGCCAGCCGGACCACAGTCATACCCGAACCTGAACATCAAGCCGCGCAACACCTTTCACAACCCATCAGCAGAGCTATGAAAGACCGGGGTTAACCCCAATACCGTTCAGTTAAGGTTGCGGTTGTTGTAGGGTGGCGGTATGCCGCGTGCTGGGTGGGTGAAGCCGGAGTCGGATCGTCGGTTGTCGGATCTGGTGTCGGTTGGGGTGTTGACTCGGGTGTTCCCGCCGGATTTGGTTGATGAGGTGGTGGCTGCGGCGGGGCGGACAGAGCAGCGTCACAGATCGTTGCCGGCGCGGGTGATGGCTTACTTCTCGATCGGGATGGCGTTGTACTCCGAGGGTTCCTATGAGGATGTGCTGGCGCAGCTCACTGATGGCCTGTCCTGGGTGTCGGGCTGGCAGCAGAGGTTCAAACCGCCGAGCAAGTCCGCGATCTTCCAGGCGCGGGCCCGGTTGGGGTCGGAGCCGTTGGCGGCGCTGTTCGAGCGGGTCGCTGTGCCGCTGGGTACTGAGGCGATGCCGGGGGTGTGGCTGGCAGGGCGGCGGCTGGTGGCCATCGACGGCACCTGCCTGGACGTGGCCGATACGCCGGTGAATGCCGACTACTTCGGTAGGGCGGGGGTGAACAAGGGTGAGCAGGCGGCCTTTCCGATGGCCAGGGTCCTCGCGCTGGCCGAGTGCGGCACCCACGCGATATTCGCGGCGAACGTCGGGGTGTACGCCGAGTCCGAGGCCGCGCTGACCGTGCCGCTGCTGAACCGGCTGGAGAAGGGGATGCTACTCACCGCAGATCGCGGGTTCTTCTCCTATGCGTTGTGGCGCACCGCGTCCGCTACGGGAGCTGACTTGTTGTGGCGGGTGCGAACGGACAAGGCTGGGCCGAAACCCGTACACCTGCAGGACCTCCCGGACGGTTCCTGGCTGGCCCACCTGCAACAGACACACTCCGCCGCGGCACGCCGCGCAGAGCCCATGAAGATCCGTGTCATCGACTACACCATCGACGACGGACGAGACAATCCCACCGGGTACCGGCTGTTCACCACGATGCTCGATCCGGACGAGGTCACCGCAGTTGACCTCGCCGCGGCCTACACCCAGCGGTGGGAGATCGAAGTCGCGTTCGACGAACTCAAGACCCACCAACGCGGACCCCGCACCGTGCTGCGCTCGAAGTCGCCCGATCTGGTCCTCCAGGAGATCTGGGGCCACCTGTGCTGCCACTACGCGATCCGATCCCTGATGACCGACGCCGCCGCGCACGCCGGTCACGACCCGGACCGGGTCAGTTTCGTTGCCGCGCTCCGGATCACCCGCCAGTCCATCGCCCACCAGGGCGACTTTTCCCCCTCGCGACCCTGACGCCTGCCACCGCAGCTGGCTGACCTTCCTACACCGGCTCACCGGCCGCCTCAACCCCGGCCGGCGCAAGCGAGCGAACCCACGAGTCATCAAGCGCAAGTACGTGAAGTGGCACGTCAAACGCGGCCACCACACCCGGTGGCCACAGCCCACACACTCGCCGATCTACACCACCAGCCCACACTAACTGAACGGTATTGGGGTTAACCCGCTGCAGTCCGCCCTGGTCTACGTCGGCGGGCGCGAGCTGACAGGGCCCACTTGTTCTGAGTACACCTGCCTACGGGTGAGGCCCGCCTCGACAACATGAACTCCCGCCCTGCGCTTCGACCCGGGGCATGATGCTCAGGGCGGGATGAACCGGTCGAGCGGCGTTCAGTCAGAGACTTGGGTCATCTCCTTGCCGCAGCAGCAGGTGGGGTTGGCGGTGCCGGGACAGTCCGGCGGCGCGCTCTTGGTGACGGTGACCTCGCAGCCGCAGCCGGGATCGACACAGCGGTAGATCTGGCCTTCGCGGAACGCCATGATGCCTCCTTGATGCTGGTGTGGGTTTTGGTACCACGATCAACGGTAGAACCTTGCCCTTGGGATAACGTCAAGGATGAGGTTGCGTGGCTCGGGAAGAGGTCGGAATGTTCACGGTGGGTCAGGTGGCGCGGGCGGCGGGGGTGAGCGCGAAGGCGGTGCGCCTGTATGAGGCCCGTGGGCTGCTGCCGGTGGCGGCACGAACCGCGGCCGGATACCGGGTCTTCACCGAGTCCGACGTGGACACGGTGCGCTTCATCCGCCGGGTCCGCTCATTGGGGTTGGGTTTGGACGCGGCTGCAGAGATCCTGGCCACCCATCGCAGCGGAGCAGCGCCGTGCGGGCGGACTGGGCAACTACTCGACGATCGCATCGCCGAGATCGACCACACACTGCGCGAGTTGGGGGAGCTGCGCCGAACACTGGTCGCAGCACGCCGTACCGACCATATTGTCGCCGATCCGGCCGGTCACCGAGGCGGTGCGGCGGGTGGGGTTTGCCCGATGATCGAAGGTGCCACCACGGCCGGTTGGCTTTGAACCCCCAGGTCCAAAGCGCAGTTCGTCGACGGTGTCGTCGGGCGGGGGTGGTGCGGCGACACGTGCCCCATCTTCCCGGGAAACACTACGAAGACTGGGACGTCGACGACCTCGCCGGACAGGACATCAACGCCGTCCGCCCCCTCCGCGACGATCAAATCCCCCAACCAGGAACTCATGACCTTGCCTCGGCGTACATCCGCACGGTGACGAAAACGACCGATAGACCGCCGCCGATCCCTACCCGGTACTGGATCACGCTACGAGGCGCGAGATGACGAACTGAGTCCAATCGCGCTCGGCTTCGGGAGGTGCCCCGGCGTGCAGCCCCGGGTATGCGAGCAGCCGTTTGTCGTGAGCACCGACGCGCCCGAACAGATCGAACTGACCTGCCCGCGGGAACACTTCGTCGTCCCACTGCACGTGAATCAACGTTGGGGCGGATATGGCTTGGGCAGCTTGAAGTATCCCGTCTGTGTCGTGCAGACGTGGGTCGATGAGCGGCGTTTGCTGGAGTCCGAACGAGCCAAGTACGACAGCTCCCATCTCATCGCCGAGCGCGGCAGCCAGCGGAAGCCCGTACCGAGCGCCCATGGACACGCCTATGTAGCCGACCGGTTCCGCGTCGATCAGATCAGCTTGGCGCAGAGCGGCCAGGGCGGCGCGCCAGTCGGTGGTCATCCGCGCGGTGACTGCAGAGACCCCTTCATCGATGATCGCTCGTTGATACTCGCTCGGCGACATCGGTACTTCGATGCGGTCACCGTGGTAGGGGCCGTCAATGGCCATCGTGATCACCCCGGCGGCGGCCAAAAGGCGCGCGAGGCGCTGGTTGCGCGCACTGTGTTTGTCTCCGCTCCCACCATGGCCCAGCATGACCGCACGGCGGGTGAGCGACCCCGCCGTCGGCAACCACGCCGCGGCCGGCACGGTGCGACCATCGCACTCCACGGCCAAGCTCCTCAGTTCAACACCTGGCCACGGGGCCGATGAACTCCGCCGAGCTGGATCCGTTCGCATGACCAAATCATCACTCCTCGGGACCTGGTCTCATCAGACGGTGGCCTCCGGGCCAAGCGGAAGCTCTGCGCGCCGTCGGATGCGATCACGTCTACGTCTGCGTCTACGGCGACGCTGTTCCCCACCTGCACGCGCATCTGGTGGGTCGATGGCCGGGCGCGCCGAAGAAGTATCGAACGGTCAAGACCGCGGAATGGGCCCGGGCCCCGCACTCCGCACTGGCAGACATCAACCGCTTCACCGACAGGTTCCGAGCGGCATTCGGCCAGCCCAGCGGCAACCCGCCAATCCCCGACTGAGGCCGAACAAGTTCGTTCACAAGCGGATCGTCTACTGAGACGGTTACGCGTGGGCAGAGTGCCGGCCTCTAGCGAAACGCGTTCAGCTCGTCGAGGGTGCGATGGCCGCGCTTGACCACCTCTGGAACGTCAGCGTGGCGCCCGTGACGGATGGGGATCTCAAGCATGTGGAAGGTCTGTGCCGCTGCGAGGACGGTTGCCCCTTCCCAGCCGATTAGGTCGAGGATTCTCGTCCACAGCTGCCTTCGGACACCGTCCAGCAGCGGATCGTGGAAGGTGTACCACATAAGGGTGGTCAGGTCAGTCGCCCGCGTGCCGCTCCCTGCGTTCCCGATCCACGACCGCCACCACTGCTCCGTCACGGACCAGGACATTGCTGGGGGTTGAGAGATCGGCGTGGACCATGTCAGGCGCCTTTCGTGGTCGTGGGGCGTCGGCGCACACGAGCCGCAGGCGCTCGACCAAGGCCGACACCACGGAGGAATACCCCGAGAGCCTGGCAACAGACTGGCGGAGCCGCGACTGCTCCGGCGTCTCGTTCAAATCCAGCCCGGCGACAGCCGATTCCTGACCGGTGGCTACCCGCCAGGCGTACGACCAGTGGTCGAAGGGCTCGGAGGCCTGGTCGGCCTGCATCTCGATGATCTGCATCAGCTGCTCAACGAGGGACGGGGTCAGCTCTGGCGCGGGAGCCGCGTCAACGAAGTCCATCACATGCCATAGATGAGTGGCTGTTGCCCCAAATCCGAGCCAGGCGGGGGTGGAATAACCGCGCCTACCTCAGCAGGACACGCTCACCAGCAACATCGTTGTCGTACACCACTCTGCAGGACTCAACCGTGCGCCCGGGGCACTGCCTTGAGTACTGCATGTGCCCTTGCGGTTAACTGGATGCACACGGCACCCCCATTGACGCCTCCAGGTAGGCGACTGGGAAGAGTGACCTCGGCCCCGAGCGTCCTGGCCACATCGTCCAGGACCTCAGCCGGCAGTTGGTCCGGGCGCTGAGCAGGCCCGTTCACAAGCGCACCAGGAGATCTCGGCAGGGATCTATGTTGTAGAGCTCGATGTCCTGTCTTCGCTGGCTCGCCCAGTTGTCACGGGTGAGTCTCCACCGGTTCATCAGGGCCGGATTGTCCTGGCGGGTGGCCCACTCGACACCGTTGGGCACATAGCCGAGATTGCGAGAAATCGCGTTGGAGCCGTGGTTGTCGACGAAGGCTTCACTGTGTGCCTCTGTCGCGGCGAACCCGTCGAACGCCAGGTGGAGGACCGCCGCCCGCATCTCGTGACCGATTCCGAGTCGGCGCTGGTCGGCCGACACCCAGGAGAACGTCGCCACCGTGCCGAACGTCGAGAAGCTCGTACCGATGAGGTCCTGCATGCCGACTGGTTTGCCGTCCACCATGACCACGAAGTACAGCCGCCAGAACTGTGCGCTGAGCGCGCCCCTCCCGCGCCAAATTCCCTGCATCCACTTGGCCACCCGCAGATCGGCGTCAGGTTCGTAGAGCGACATCGGGTCGTCATAGGGCACGGGCTCGGCTGATGCCTTGCCGTCCCGTACAGCGTCGCTGAGCTCGGCCAACAGTGCGTCAGTCGCAGCATGCAACTGCAACGTCGGGGTGTGGATACTGACGTCAAGGAAGGGGTACGGGGTCATTGAGGTACACGTCCTGCCGTTGGGAGATGCCGGTGGTCGATATCGATCCAACCCGCAGTCGACCCCCATGCGCACGCCGAATAGCGCACACCAAGACGACTCCGTCCCGTCTCAACAGAGGATCGTCAGATGAGACGGGGTCACCGTCGCTCTCGACGAGAACTCTGGATGAACCACCAGGAGTTCGAGGCCGTCACCGAGACCCCAACGAGCGCTGGCAGGGGGCTCAAGCTGCGCCGTCCGCGTTCAGATGCCGAAGCTCGAGGTTGCCATCATCCGAGACCGGGCTGCCGTGTACCTCCGTAAGCTCGGTCCACGGCAACTTTGAACCGTCTCGCGAATGCGGGACGCTCATGTGTGGCTGGCCCTATGCTTTGGCAACCGAGCCGAGCGGAGACCACATGACGACCCAGGACCAGGCTGTAGAACTCGACGACGTCGCCTACGGGCCATCGTGGGCGACGCTGTTCACTGGCCTCTTCTCGTCCATCGCCGTTCTGCTTGGTGCAATCGGTGTGCTGTGCATAGCTGCGGATGACTCCGGGATCCTCGCGTCATTCGCTCTGCTCGCCTCACCCTGGTTACTTGTGTTCACCGTTGCCGGCTTCGCACTGCTGGTTTGGGCACAGCGAGTCGAACGGTTGCGGCATTTAAGCGTTCCCCGACCCGTCGTGTTCCTGGTTGTAGCCAGCGTTTTCGTCGTTGCCGCCATGTTCGTCATGGGTCAGATCCGATACGGGTGGGGTTCTGTCATCTGGTTCTAGTGTCGCGTTTCTGAAGTTGGTTGACGGTTCGCTTTCCTGAGGATCTCGCCGGCGGTTTTGGTCCACACGAATGGGTGTTTCCGATCGTTCCAGCCAATGATGAACTGGCGGATCTTCCCGTTGAGGTCGTGCACGCTGGTGAACACGCCGCGGCGGATGGCCTGCTTGTCGATGATCCCGAACCAGACCTCGACGAGGTTCAACCACGACCCCGAGGTCGGGGTGAAGTGCGGGTGGAATCGCGGGTGCTTGTCCAGCCAGGCCCTGACTTCGGGGGTCTTGTGGGTGGCGTAGTTGTCCATCACCAGGTGCAGCTCCTGCTCCGGGTAGGCCCGCTCCAACTGACGCAGGAACGCCAGGAACTCCTGCCGGCGGTGTTTGGGCTTGACCGCACCGGTGACATGCCCGGTCGCGATGTCCAACGCAGCGAACAGCGTCGTCGTACCGTGCCGCTTGTAGTCATGGGTCCGTTTCTCGACATCGCCGATCCGGACCGGCAGCATCGGCGCGGTCCGGTCCAAAGCCTGGATCTGGGATTTCTCATCCACACACAACACGATCGCGTTGTCCGGCGGCGCCAGATACAGCCCGACAACGTCGGTGACCTTCCCGATCAGTTCCGGGTCGGTGGAGAACTTGAACGTCCCGCTGCGCCAGGGCTGCACCCCGTACTTCCGCCACGCGCGCGCGACCGTCGCGTTCCCTGATGCCGCTCGCCGAAAGTCCCCAGGGTTGCTCATCGAAATTGGCCATCTGGTGACCGTGGGATTGTAGCGGAGGGGGGTTGGACTGTGCGTCGGAGGTTGTCGGTGCGGGCTTGGTGGTCGCGGAGGCGGTAGCTGTCGCCGGTGATGTCGATGACGACGCTTCGGTGCAGGAGTCGGTCCAGAAGTGCTGCGGCGACGGTGTTGTCGCCCAGTACTTGGCCCCATTCGGTGACGGGCCGGTTCGTGGTCATGATGATCGAGGATTTCAGGTACCGCTGGTTGACCACTTGGAACAGGGATGAGGCGGCTTCGGCGGGTAGGGGTAGGTAGCCGAGTTCGTCGATGACCAGGGCTGCTGGGCCGGCGTAGAAGCGCATGGTGGTGGCCCAGCGGCCTTCGATGGCGGCGCGGTGGCAGCGGGCGGTGAGGTCGGCGGCGTTGGTGAAGTAGGTGCGGTGTCCGGCTTCGGCGACTTTGCGGGCCAGGCCGACGGCGAGCATGGTTTTCCCTACGCCGGGTGGGCCGATGAGCAGGATGTTCGTTCCGGATTCGAGGTATCGGTTGGAGGCGAGGTCGCGGATCAGTTCGGGGTCGACGCCGGGTTGGGCGTCGTAGTCGAAGTCTTCCAGGGTTGCTTGGGTGGGCAGGTTCGCGAAGCGGAGCCGACCGGTCAGACGCCGGGTTTCGGTGGCCTCCACTTCGATGCGCAGCAGGTGTTCCAGGGTCGCGGTGATGCTGTGCTGGCCGTCTTTCGCGCCGTCCAGGACGGTGGGCAAAGCTGCGGCGGCGTCGGCTAGTCGTAGGTAGGTCAGGTGGTCGCGGAGTTGCTGGTAGCGGCTGGCTTCAGAGGTTGCGGTCATGACAGTTGTTTCCCTTCAACGGTTTTCGGTGGATGCCGGGGTTGGGCAGGATCAGTTATGGCAGGGTGCGGCGGCGGGCGGCGGCTTGGGCGTAGCGGTTCAGATCGATCACAGTTGCTGTTGTTGGTGCGGGGTCGGCGGTGGGGGTGGCGCCGCGGAGGATGTCGGCGGCGGCTCGGGCTGCGGCGCCGGGTGGGATCCGTTGTTTGGATCGGTGTGGCGCTGCGGGGCTCGAGGCGGCCAGGGCTGCGGTGTTCAACGCGGTGATGTGCGCTTCGGTGCGGATCGTTGCGCCGGCGCCATCGGGTCGGCGGTGATGGACCGCGATCGTGACATCGGCGGTGGTGGTGATGGACAGGGTGGCGGCGTCGAGTCGGTGGGTGATGCGGACCAGTTGTCCGGCGTGGGCAGGTGGCAGGTCGTAGGTGTTGCCCCGGTAGGACACCAGGGCCTGCGCGGAGGCCTTCCGCTGCGCGGTGATGACGGCGATCGGAGGAGCAGCGGGTACTAGGCGTAGCGGTTCGCGGGCGGCGAGATCAGCTACGGTGCAACGGTTTCCGTCCGCATCGGTGCGGCCTCGTTGATCGGCGACCTGTTGGCAGAACTGTTCCAGGGATGCTTGGGCCTGCGCGACGGTCAGCTCATCGGGCAGGCTGCGCCACCAGCGTTGCGCCGCGGAGTGGTTCGCCTTTTCGACCACGCCTTTGCGGTTACCGCGGCGGGGTGGGCAGGGCCGGACCCGAACGCCGAAGTGTTTCGCGATCTGCGCGTAGCTGGCCGTCACGACCCCCGTGCCGGGATGGACCACGGTGGCCATCCGATCGAAGCGCCAATCGCGGGTGATGCCGCCGAGCGCCGTCGCGATGCGGTGTTGCGCAGCGGCCAGCTGCGCTTGGTCCATCGATTCACACAACTCGCCGCGCCACTTCGAGGAGTGGGCGAGCGCTCCGACCAGCAGGTAGGCGCGTTTGCCGTAGCCGTCCCAGTGGGCCGGCGGGTCGGGCAGCTCGACCCAGTCCCACTGGGTTTCCTCACCCGCCGGATGCTCGATGACCGCTACCGGCCGACCTTTCGCCGGGAGGCACGGCTCGCACGGCGGCCGCAACCCGCGCTGGCGCAGCACGCGAGTGAAGGAGGGATAGGACCGCTCATAGCCCAGTGCGCGGACCTCGTCGTGAAGCGCGACAGCCCACAGGTGCGGATCCTCGAGCAGCCTGGCAGTGCAGTAGTCGACGAACGGGGCGAACGCGTCCTCACCGGCCGGAGCGCGAACCCCGACCGTGCGCTCGCCCTTGAGGTAGGCCCGGACCGTCTTGCGGTCCCGGCCCACGTGCCGAGCGATCGCCGAGATCGTCCAACCCCGTTTTCGTAGTGCATGAATGTCCACGTCGTCCTCCTGTGTGAGCATGAAGCGGGTCCCCTTCGGCCAGCTGGTGCGTGGTCAGAGACCGCCAGCATCGAGGGGGACCCGCCGCATGTGCGGGAGCCACACAGGTGGGGAATTTCAGTAAGCAGGACTGGGGAGATTCAACTGAGCGCCATCATTCCCCACCTTCAGGTGATCCGCCAGCAACCGCGAGGACCAGTGCGTCACTCCGAGCTTCTTCGGCGGCGCCGTCAACGTCGCAGCGATCACCCGCTCGTCATCAACCTCCTTGGGTCGACCCGCCCGCGGCGCATCGACCAACCCGTCAAGACCAGAAGCGCCATACCGACTGCGCCACTTCCACACCGAAGTGGTCGTCGTACCGACCTCGACGGCGATCCGCGCATTGCCACCCCCTGCGAAGCCAACAACACGATCCTGGCCCGCGCCACCAGCCCCGCACGCATCACTGTCGACCGCGTCCACGACACCAACACATCCAGATCGCCATCCCGAAGCACCAACGCCGGAGCCGGAGAATTCGCCATCCCCGAATCATCCCAGCCCAGCAACCATTTAGGAACTAACGACACGCGACACTAGGAGGGAACTGCCTTGAGCCACAGGCCCCCCACCAGCCGCCGCCACACCCAGCTATCCCCTGCTGTAAGTGGTCTCATCTGGATCCCTACCCGAGACGCTAACTGTCGGCATCTGCGGCCGACGCGGTGCTGCCGGTGTGGAGGCCGTTCTGGACGGGTTCGGGACGCTGTCTATTGCAATCCGATCAAGGACAGGGAGGAGCCGGAGGTGATCACGCAGATCGGTGCAACGGTGGACGTCAACTGTTCCGTCTGACCAACACCGTGGCGGATCGACCGATAGGACGCCGATGAGCAACTCCAGCCAGTCCGACGTCCCCTCCAGCTACCGCCGACGGGTCACTGCTCGGGGTGCGGCCGCCCTGCTCGCGCTGACGCTGTGCATGGCCGCATGTGCACGGAGCGAAAGTGGCAGTTCAGCCAGCAAACAAGAAGCGGGCGTAGCTCCTCCGTCAGCCGCATCAGGTTCCGGTCCCGGTACAGGCAGCGACGGGGTTTTACCCACCTCGTCGGCCACCTCCTCGCCCTCGCCGGGCGCTCCGTCGGAGCAGCCGGTCGTAATCGTTCGGCGGGAGACCACCGGGGGAGGTTGCGCCGAAGAACGCACCGTCGTCCCGCAACTGGTCATCTACGCAGACGGGCGCGTCTTCCGAGCCGCCGATCCTGACAACCTGGGCCAGTACTGCGAGCCCGTGCCATCGTTCAAACAGGGCCGCGTCGACCTAAGCGCAATCCGCTCTCGAGTCGAGAGTTACCTGAGCACGCCAGCTTCCAAGGTCTACATGGGTCGCGCGAAGTGGGCGGCTGACGCTGGATTGACAGTGCTCGAGTACACCGCCCAAGACGGATCCCACCGGGCCGTCGCCGCTGATGCGATCCATGTCGACGTGGACGGGATGCCCGACGAGCAGCGAACCGGCCGGCGGGATCTCGCGGCTGTAATCGCCGCCGTCGACGCGATGACTCCGGCTTCGACTGAGTGGACACCGACCAGCGTGTCCATCGTCAAGCCCGCCAACCCAGTGACCAGAGAATCGCCTGATGGTGCTCCGGTCTGGCCGGTCCCCGTGACCACGGAAGTCCAGAAGGTGCTGGATCGTTCGGAAGGGGGCTGCGTGACCGTCACCGGACCTACCGCCAAGAGACTGCTGGCTGCAGCTCGTGCCCGATCCACAACCGCGGCGATGTGGACCGTCAACGACCGACCGGAGTTCATGGCTATCGGTGTCGTCCTCGACGGACTTGGGCCTTGCTCTTGACTCAGATCCCAGTCCCGCTGAACTGCGTGACGGTTCCCAGACCGGTGTCCGTTCTGTTCCCCGCCCGGCGGTCGGCCTGCCCGGCAATGTCCCGATCGCGGGGATGTAAGGGTCCGACGACATATCACGGAGCATCTCGATGTCTGCTTCCGTAGGCGCACGCAAGATCACAGTCCCGAATGCGGGCGGAGTGCGTGGCCAGGCTGGCAGCGGGGTTGGTGACATCTTGTGATCGTCTGAGCGATAGAGGCAACACCCTGGTTCGAGCTCTCCCGATCCGTTAAAGACCTGTCTCAACAAGCGATCCCTACCCGAGACGCGCGCCCGCATAGCTGGGTTGACGAGCCCGTCAGCGTGTGGAACTGGTTCTGGCCGGCCACCCACCTGCCGTCATCTCGGCGCCCGTCGATCTGGTCGACGTCGAAGAGATCGGCGACTTGCTCCACGGGTGACGTCGAAGACGTCCGCCGGTTACCTATAGCCGTAGGTTCCCGCAGAACATGTCACCATCGTCCCTAACACGTCCGGGTCGACAACAGATTCCACTGCCGCTCACGTGGTCGTTGCTCGATACGCCTGCACTCTGCCGGTTGCGCTGACAGTGGCAAACCATCCCCGGCTGGAAGCGCTCACATCAACCCTGGCTTGATCAGCGGTCGGGGCGCTGATCTGGAGAACAATTTTGCCGCTTGTTGTTTCGATGACGGCGAAACCTCGGCTAGTCGGTACCAGGATCTGACTGCCGACGACCGCACCAAGTCCCGTCGACGTGAACGTCCAGGCCAGCACAGGCGTCTGTTGATCGGTCAGGGAAAGCTCGGCGCTCGTGCTCGACGGGGTGGTGCCCAGGAGCGGGGCTGTCGTCACGCCTGTGGTGGTGGGGGGGGTGGTGGCCGGTGCGGTTTCGGTGACGGTTCTTGTCGTCATCCCAATCAGGGTGCCGCCCACCCACGTAATGCTGATCGTGTCGGTGATACGTCGTGGGCTCGGTCCCGCAGCGGCTTCGGTCGCTCGGATTGCGGCGCTTTGGACGGGCGCGGGGGTCCGGGTCCGCGCGGTGCCGGCGAAGTCGTATGCGACAACTTCCGGTGTGGGCGAGTCGATCAATACGGCGACTCTGTCTTCGGTGAGCCCAACGAGCACCGCGGACGATGCACCTGTGTCGATGTCAACGATCGGCGGATGGACGATAGCGCTCCAGCCCTTGTCCTTGCTACCCGGGTCCGCATAGTTGATGCTCACGTGCGCTGTGCTCTGCCCGGAGCAGTGTTGAACGGTGGCAAATCTGCTTACCGCGACATAGGTGTCTGTGAACTCGCAGCCGAGCGTCTCGCCGCCGGGTTCGGCGGGCGCTGGCTGATCGCCGTACAGGATGGACCTGACCAAGTCGTAACGCCACAACTGAACCAGGTGCGGGGAGAGCCACCCACCGTAGGGACCCTCGACAAAGAGGCTGCCGGGGCCAGACGCCGCGACGGTGCGTGAGTAGACCCGCCCCCCGGTGACTGGATCGAAACTGGCAATCTCGGGGCAATCTGTGCTCGTGTCGAGGCGAAACCCGGTGACGATGCCACGCAGCCGATCGGTCTCCGTGGAGTTGCTGAATCCCTTTCGGAGGAATCTATGACCGGACGGGTCGTACTTTCGATTGTCGGAATCGCCGGATGTGAGAGCGCAGAGCCGACGATCGCTGCGGGTGTAGCTCCAGCGTTGCTGTCCACTGGCGATGTCCCACCCGCGGACCTCGTGTTCGCTGCCAACCGCGACGACTCCGGCGGGACTCACCGCAGCGCCGACAGTCGGATCGGTTCGCTGTGTCCAGGCCAGCGACAAGGACGTCGGGATCGATGTGTTGACCTGGGGCAGATCCCGATCCGCGGCCAGCTGAAGATCTGCCGCACGCGCAGCACTGGTCCGGTAGATGACGAGTACGCCACCGGCCACCAGAGCTGCAATTGCAAGCGCAACGATCACATCCCGCCTGCGCCGCTGTGCATACGTTGAAGACACGAGAGCGACCGTACCAACCGCACACCTCGCCCGCGGCTCACAACATCCCCCGTAACGGCGACCGGTAATGCGATCACCGGAAGAGCTGTAACCTGCCAGCCAGCATGGTCAAGCCGTCTCATCAAACCATCCCTACCCGGGACGGCGGCGCGCTCGGTACCAAGCAAATGTGTAGACGGGATCGAGAAGGGTGGGTCGCTTGGTCATGTCAGTTGAAGGAGCCGCGAACGTCATGAATCGTCACTAGTTCGACCGGTGCTGAGATGGTGACGGAAGGGCTGCCGGCCAAGACCAGGTCGACCCGTTCGCGGGTGACAGGCAGACCGCCGGCGGACCAGCAGCCAAGTCCCACCACGGCGCGGTCGCCGATCAGGGGAATTGGGTTGACGATAAAGGTGCCATCGTTTCGGCGCAGCAGCATGCCAAGGAATGCACCGTCCGTTCCCCAGCCGGCGTTGCCTTCGTAGTCGAGCGCTTGAGCCGGGGTTTCGATCTGCGGTGGCTGAGATCCGGCGGGGGACGCCGCGGTGGTGTCGATCGAGCTCTGAACGTAGCCGGTGACCTCGCCCGTGGACAGTTGTCCTGTCAACACGGAGGTCACAGTGATCTGGACCTCGGAGTAGTAACCGCCAGCCTGCTGATCGACTTCCTCTCGGTGTACTCCGGTGGGTCGAAGAACCCCCGTAACCAGGCCGCCACCCTGCTGGGCCGCTTCCTGCCCGTACTCCTTGAAACCCGTGTAGGGGCAACTCCACGGGCTATCCGGGAGCGCAGACAGAGTCATGATCGTTGCCGGTGAAGGCGTGCTCGGTTCAGCGATATGACCGGGGTTTCCACCACTGATGGACAGGATGGTCACTGCCCCGCCGAGCACCATCACCGCCGAGGCAGCTACCAGCATCACCGTTTTCCGGCGATGGCGGGGACGCTGCTCGGCAGGATCGGCCGGCAGTCGCCCCCGCAGGGCTTCTTCGGTCACCAAACTCGCCTCGGACGTCATTGCCGCCCTGATACGGAGTTCGGTGCTCTCTAGGAGGTCGTCAGTGTGGGTCATTGAAGTCTCCAATTCGGGTGCGGAGGGTGCGGAGCGCCTTATAGGCGGAGGAGCGAACAGCCTCGGCATTCACTCCGAGCACGTCAGCGGTCCGTTCAACAGACCAGTCGAGGAAGTACCGAAGGATCACCACGTCACGCTGCCGGGTCGGTAGATCGCGGATGGCCGCGACGATGTCGTGATCGGTGAGTGGGGGAGGTGATTGGTCCAGAGTTGCTGGAGGACTCTGCCGCTCCAACCAACGACGTGCCACGATCCCTCGCCGAATCTGTGACCGGGCCCGGTTGACTACTGCAGCTCGTAGATAGCTGGAGGGGCTGTTGCCGATCCGGGTTGTGTCGAGGGCGACGAAGACGTCCTGTACCGCGTCCTCTGCGCTGTCGATGTTGCCAAGCCACATCATCGCGAGGCGGACCAGTTCCAGGCGGTGCGCGGCGAAGAGCTGCTCACGGTCAGGTGATGATCCGGTGCTCACCAGGGCAGTGTCGGGGCGGTTCACACCTGTAGGTCGCACGACATGCTACCGACGTGAACCGGTCGTTCGAAGTTTCGCGAGACACAAAGACGCCTACGACGGAACAGTCCGTTCGGAGCAGTCTCATCTGGCGATCCCTACCCCGAGACAGTGGCCACTTCAAGGCGACGTGACTTCGATCCGGTTGGGTCGACCTTCACGTGGTCACGTGACCATCAGCAGGCTCCTCTGCTTACACCGGGTGGGCCGAAGCGGCGTGCCCACCCGAACGCTACGGGGTTGCAGCACGTGTAGATAGGTATGGGGACAACACTGGCTGACGTGGACACGGGCCCAGTCGACTCAGCCCAATCGAGCTACCTGCAGGTGGCGCGGCGGCTGCTGGGTGCGGCTCGTGACTTGGTCGGTGTGCACGCTGCGGATGACCTGGTGTTCGACACCATGTCCACGTTGCTGCCTCGCTGGAGCAGCATTTCTGGGGACAAGGTGGCGTACGCGCGCAGATCCATGTTGAACCGCTACCGGGATCAGGGCAGGCATCAGAAGGTCCAGGATTCTCACCAGCGCACTCTGGCTACCCCAGACCGTGAAGATTCGGCCGCCGATCGCGTCGCGGCCAGGCTCGACATGAGCACCGCACTGCAGCGGTTGCCGGAGCGAACGAGGCAGGTCCCGGTGCTGCGGTACCAGCTGGACCTCCCCGCCGCTGAGGTCGCGGCGGCACTCGGCATTCCTGCCGGATCTGTCCGCCGGATAGCCCACGAAGGACTCAAGACGCTCTCTCAACTTCTCGGCCCAGCCGAAGGAACAAAGCCATGAGCACGAACGAGCACGACGACGTCATCGCCCAGCTCCGCGCGCGAGGCGTGGACGCGGAACTCTCTCCGGAGCTCGAGACTCGCCTGCGTGATCTGTACGCGGGTGTTCCGGACGAATCTGCACCCGTGCACCGCCGGCCAAGCCGCTGGACCGCCGCGATCGGCATCGCCGCCGCTGTGGTCACAGTCGCGATCGTGTCCACAGCAGTGATCAGATCCGACCGCGATAATGTTTCCTCTCCACCGATCACGGCTCCTTCGACCAGCTCCGCCACCCCGAGCGTCACGTATTCCGGCGAGCCTTCTGGTCCGTACCAGGGCTACCAGCGAAGCGAGACCGTGGTCGATCGGGTGACGCACTACAACTCGCTCGGCGAGATGGGCAAAGACGCCGACCTTATCGTGGTGGGCCAAATCGAAAGCCGAGCATCCGTCGAGGGAAAAGCCGACGAGGGCACCGACTCGACAACCTGGAACTTCAGCGTCCAGCAGATCTGGAAGACCCCTGGGTCTCGACCGGCGGCGATTCAGGTAGTCCAGCAGGGCGCCATCAACGAAGCTGCGAAGACGATCTCCGAGGTGGCCGACGATCCACTGTTCCAGACCGCCGCAGAGATGGTGTTGTTTCTTAAGGCGAACACCACGGGCACATACCGGGTCAGTGCTGGACCGCAGGGCCGGTTCGTCCTGAACGACGGCTTGGTGAGCTCGTTCGCTGGCTTCCGAGGTGTCACTAAGAACACCCCGCTGGCCGATTTTCGCGCTCAGGTACAGACAGCGATTAATACTCCACTGTTCGATGCGAAGTACTACTGCGGCCGCCCATGGACTGTGCCCGCCGGCACGACACGGATGCGATTTTGGGTGAACTGGATCTCACGCATGTACAACAACCAGGCCGTCCGGCCGACCGTCGTCGTCGGAAACGACACGAAGTCCGTGATATCCGATGTGCGGGGGGTCTGGGTCGTCCTGCAGAAGCCGAACGGTGTCGTGGCAGCAACCCTGCCCGTCACCGATCTGCTCGCCAGACGGGGACAGACCTACGAGCTACGAGGTCTGGTCTCGAAACGGATCACGATCCCGGCTGCGACCTCGTGCGACCCGTCTGCCGCCCCGCTCCCGGCAGGGTCCTACACAGCGACCATGGTCATCACATTGCCGAAAGGCGACGTGGTTGCCAGCGGCTCGACTGACATCGCTGTCAGCTCCCGGTAGCTGACCTCAGCCCCCACGATCGGGTTTGCCCCAGGTCGACATCGTCTCACCCGACGATCGTCTGATGAGACCGCTGGGCGGGGCCGGCGCGGGTGGGCGGGTGAATTTCGGGCGCTGTCGAAATCTGACGGCGAGCTCCGACCTTGGGGAAGGATCGACACGGTAAGGAGCTTGCGATGACGGAGATGGAACTGCTGTTGGCAGTGTTGCGCGGACAGCGGCAACACGTGCTGGCGGCTGTCGAAGGGTTGAGCGAGGACGATGGGCGGCGGGCGATGCTGCAGTCAGGGTGGGATGTGCGGGGGCTGCTGCAGCACCTTGCCCGTGACGACGAGTCATTCTGGATTGCAGCAGTGGTGGCCGGCGACCCGGTTGCGATTGAGCAGGTGGGCATGCCGGGGTGGGCGGTCGACACCGACCGCACCTTGTCGGAGGTGGTGACCGAGTACCGCGCCATGTGCGAGCGCACCGACGTGGCCCTCGCCGCGAGCGACCTCGACGCACCGCCCGCGTGGTGGCCCGACTTCTTCGGGGAATGGCGGATGAACACCGTTCGCGAGATCGTCCTGCACCACATTACCGAAACAGCCTGCCATGCAGGGCATCTCGACGCAGTACGTGAACTGATGGACGGCCGCCAGTGGATGGTGATCGATTGTACGGGTCAACAACTTCACCCCATGAGCACGCCGACTTCGACCCGCTCATGGTCGATACACCGACCAGCGGCGCGCTGCACGCTGCGCTGCTGGCGTCATGGGGCCCCGGACACCTGCTATCCCGACTAGTAGGAGCAGTGGAGCGCGGACAAACCCGCCCGGACTCAGTGTGGGATGACGGCCTTGGTCGTGCGGGGACTGCTCGGCGGCGATCTCATCCTGGGGGAGGTTCCGCGCGAAGACGAGCGCGCCGCCTCCGTCTCGGATGGGGATCCCTGTGCGAGACGGTCCCGGGGCTGATGCGCTTCCGGCTACTGGAGCGCGCTGGCGTGCAGAGTTCGCTGTCGCGGTAGTCGCTCCAGACCGCAGCTCGCAGGACAAGTGCTGTGGGCGGACAAATGAAGCGCGACCTACGTGCGGTAGACAGGGGTCTCGCACGAGAAGGGGGATCAGTGACCGATCAGATCGGGCCGTCACTCCGCTGGGTCGCGGCGCGCATGGGGGTGATGTTCGGGATTTTGATGGGCGCGTTCGGTCTGGTCATGGGCGAGAACTCCCTAGCCCAGGCCGGGATCCTCGGCACGTTCACCGCGCTGGCGTTCGGCTTCGGGATGTACTGGATCCTGAAAAGACAACGTCGTATTGCCACTCAACGGCTTGGACCGCTCGCCGAGCTGTTGGACCGCAAAACAGTGCGAGATGCGGTTCGAGGTCCGGTCGCGGCGGACGAAGCCGAACGCGCTGATCAGCTTCAGATCGTCGAGCTCCAGATCAGTGAGCTCAAACGCACCTCTGTGAGCAGCAGCATCGTCCTGGTGGCCGGCCTCGTTCTCGAAGTTGCCCTGGCCATCACTACGTCTGCCTGGTTCTGGTTGGCTGCCTCCGTCTTCGCCGCTCTCGCCGGGTTGGTGCCCTTGTCAGCCAAGCGCCTTCGGCGACGGCGCGAGGTTCTGATCGCTGCGCCCTGACGACTTCAGGACGGATCAATCACCGATCGCTGGACACGACCAATCTGCACTAGGTCGCGACGTCTCATCAGGCGTTCCTTCGCCGAGATCACCCCCGGCTCGCAGTGGCATCGGTGAGTCCCGGGCGGCGGAGTCTCAGATGAGTCGTCCGGGGCTTGTCCCACCGAGGGTTGCCTACCTGAGACGGGTCGTCGAGGGTGGGTATCGATGTCCAGTAGCGGTACACCAGTGGGTCGGCTGACGCCGAGTTCAGAATGCATCGACGAGGAGAAGGCCCGCCCGTTCGCCGGGTGCCGCTCCGGTGGGAAATCAGACTGATCAGCTCCACCGAGAGGCTGGGTGTCGGGACGAACGTTCGAGCGCTCGGTCGGCCGCCGACATCGTCGGTCCGTGGCGGCCGGCGGACCTGGACCAGCGGGACGGCTGCATCCTGCGGAAGGGAATCAGGCCGCGAGGTCGACGTCATCCGCTGTGCGACCTGATGCTCCTGCGCGTCCTTCAGCCGGAGTGGGGCGCTCTGGCTGTCGATGCACGCACGCTCAAGGTGAGCGGCGGACCGGCCTGGGAGGGGAGCCGCTCCGCGGAATCGAGCTGCGCCAGCAGCAGCCGGGCCGCCCGCTCGCCGAGCCCGACGGTGTCGCGGGTCAGAGTGGTGAGTGCCGGTCGTACCAGCTGCGCCATCGTTGAATCGTCGAAGGAGACCAGCGAGATGTCCCGGGGGACTGCGACCCCCATCTCGGCGGTCACTCCGAGCCCGGCGACGGCCAGGATGTCGTTGTCGAAGATGATGGCGCTCGGCCGTTCCCGTTGCGAGAGCAGGGTTCTGGTGGCCGCCGCCCCGGCGTCGGCGGAATAGTCGGTCGGCAGCGAGTGCGACCACTGCAGGTCGGCGGTGCGGGCGAACTCCTGCAACGCCTGGACGCGCAGCGCGGTGTGTTCGAGATCTGCCGGGCCGGCGACGTGCCCGATCCGGCGATGACCCAGCGCGTGCAGATACCGCAGCACGGTGCCGGTCGCATCGGCATCGTCGAGCCACAGGGTGGGCCAGGAGTTCTCCGGCGAGGGATGGGAGCCCACCACGACGGTCGGCAGGCCGATCGACTCGAGCACGTCGAGCCGGGGGTCGTCGGTCAGCGGATCGATCACCAGCACCCCGTCCACCCGGTGCCCGCTCCACCAGTCGCGGTAGGTGTCGATCTCGTCCTGCACCGACCGGGCGACCGTGAGGTTCATCCCGATATGGGTGCCGGTGAGGGCGATCTGGATGCCCGAGATCAGGTCGGAGAAGAACGATTCGGTCCCGAGCGTGCGGGCGGGACGGTTGAGCACCAGCCCGAGGGAACCCGCGCGCGAGCCGCTCAGCGCCCTGGCCGCCGAATGCGGCCGCCACCGCAGGTCACGGGCGATCGACAGGATCCTGGCCCGGGTCTCGGGGGAGACACCGGGCTTGTCGTTGAGTGCGAACGACACCGCACTGGTCGAGACCCCGGCACGGGCGGCGATGTCGGTGATGGTGATGCGCCTGCCCGCTGTCGCGCCGTGGGCCGTCTCGGGGTCGGTCATCTCGGATCGCTCCTCCTGGGCCGCGGACGCGCCGATCGGTTCAGCTGGGCGTCGTCGGTTGACTATAGCGTTTAAGTAACCCATGATCCGCTATGACGTGCGGTGATCCGTGGCAACCATGATGCTCGACTCAACCGCATGACCTGCGCAGCCGAACAAAGGAGTTTGCAGCCATGCAGTCACTGACATCCCGAACGACATCTCGAACGAAGTCATCTCGAACGACGACATCCCGCCCCATCCGGCGGTCCCGGGTTGCCCTGCTCGGCGGTGCTCTCGCCGCAGTGCTGGCCACGTCCGCCTGCACCGGCGGTGGCGGCAGCAGCTCTCCCACCCAGGGCGCCAGCCAAGCTCCGGTCAGCGGCGCGGTCACCGGTGAGATCACCCTGCAGACCTGGGCGTTGACACCCAAGTTCACCGACTACCTGAACGGCGTGATCACCGACTTCCAGTCCGCACACCCCGGGGCCACCGTCAAGCTGGTCGACCAGCCCGGTGACGGCTACTCGGAGAAGGTGTTGACGCAGGCGGGTTCCGGCACTCTGCCGGACGTCGTCAACCTGCCGCCCGACATCGCCTATCCGCTGGCAAAGAACGGCCTGCTGCAAGACGTTTCGGCATCCGACAACACCCTCGATGCCACCTACGTCAAGGGTGCGGTGGACGCCTACCGCTACAAGGGGGTCACCGGCGTGTTCGGCTACCCCTGGTACCTCAACACCGACGTCGACTACTGGAACAAGACCATGTTCAGCAAGTGCGGCCTGGACCCGGCGAAGCTGCCGGCCACCACCGACGAGCTGTTCACCCAGGCCGCGACCATGCACCAGAAGTGCCCGGACGACTACCTGATGAGCCGCAAGCCGGGGCTGGGCGATTTCACCCTCGCCGGCGTGCAGGTGCTGAACGGTGACGGTACGAAGTTCACCTTCGCCGACGATCCGAAAGCGGTGGAGTTGATCAAGCGATACGCGACGGCCTACCAGGGCAAGCTCATGCCGTCCTCGGTGCTCAACAGCGACTACCTGGGCAACTCGACGTTGTTCACCCAGGGCAAGGTCGCCTGGACCACCGGCGGCGCCACCTCGCTCGTCGACTTCGAGAAGAACAACCCGTCCCTGAAGAACAACGTGGCCGTCTCCCCGGCGCTGGACATCCCGCCGCTCTACATCCAGGGCATCAGTGTTTCGTCGAAGAGCAAGAACCTCGCCACCGCACAGGCTTTCGCGCAGTTCCTGACCAACGCGAAGAACCAGGAGGCGTTCGCACACCTGGTCAACATCTTCCCGTCGACGGTCTCCTCGCAGTCCGATCCGTTCTTCTCCCAGGACGACGGAACGTCGCAGGGCAAGGCCAAGGTGTTGGCGAACGAAGCGCTGAAGACCGCGAAGAGCCTGACGCCCGTCGAGGCGAACGCGGCGATGACCACCTTCCTCGACCAGCAGATCGCCTTGGCCTTGAAGGGCGACACTGCGCCGCAGCAGGCGCTGAAGACCGCCCAGGACAAGATGAACTCGTTGCTCGCGAACAGCTGAGGCCGTCATGACGACTGTGCCGACGAAGGCGAAATCGACTGCGGCGCGGAAGGTCGGGCGCACCGCGGTGCCCCGGCCGAAGCGACCGGTCAAGGCCGGCAGGCTCTTCACCCCGTGGCTGCTGGTGGTGCCGGCGCTGATCTGGCTGGTGGTGTTCAGCCTGTGGCCGTCGATCAACACGGTGTTCCTGTCGTTCACCGATGCCCGGCCCCTGAGCAGCGACGCGGCGTTCATCGGGACGGAGAACTTCCGCACGCTGCTCGCCGACCCGCAGGTGTGGACCGCGCTGCTCAACAGCGTGATCTACATGGCCATCTGCCTGCCGGTGCTCACCGTCGTGCCGTTGCTGTTGGCGGTCCTGGTGGAGAAGAAGCTGCCGGGCATCACGTTCTTCCGCACCGCCTTCTACACGCCGGTGATCGCCTCCGCCGTGGTCGTCGGGCTCATCTGGAGCTGGATGCTCGACGACCGCGGCGCGATCAACGGGATGGCGGAGTCGCTGGGCTTCGTGTCGGAGTCGATCCCATTCCTCACCGACCGGTGGCTGCTGCTGATCAGCGCGATCAGCCTGACCATCTGGAAAGGGTTGGGGTACTACATGATCATCTACCTGGCAGCCCTGGGGAACATCGGCAAGGAACTGCACGAAGCCGCCGCACTGGACGGAGCCGGAGCAGCACGCCGGCTCTGGTCGGTGACGATGCCAGGGGTGCGCGGCACGATGATCCTGGTCGGCATCCTCGTCTGCGTCAGTGCGTTGCGGGTCTTCAGCGAGCTGTTCATCCTCACCAACGGCACCGGCGGTCCAGGTGGCGAGGACAACTCCCTCGTCATGCTCATCCAGCAGTACGCGCGCGGCTTCTCCGGCAACCTCGGGTACGCCTCGGCGCTGAGCCTGCTGCTGTTCCTGGTCACGCTCGTACCGATGCTGGTGCTGGCCAGGCTGAACCGGAAGGGTGCGCGATGAGTACGACGGTTGCCGATCCCGCATCCCTGGCCCAGGTCGGCAGGGCCACCCGGCCCCGCAGGCGGCGTGCGCCGTGGGGTGAGATGTCCACCGGCGAGAAGGTGCTGCGGTACGTGCTGCTGGTGATCGTCCTGCTGATCACCGTCGGTCCGTTCCTGTGGCAACTGTCCACCTCGCTCAAGGGTCCCGGTGAGGACATCTACACCGCGACGCCGACGTTCATCCCGTCGGAACCGACGCTGCAGAACTACTTCTCGGTCGCCGATGCGATCCCGGTGTGGCGCTACATCGGCAACTCGTTGCTGGTGGCCGCGGTCGACGTGATCGGCAACATCCTGTTCGCCACCCTCGCCGGCTTCGCGCTGGCCCGGTTGCGCTGGCGCGGCCGCGCGCTGGTGATGGGGCTGTTCATCGCGACGCTGGTGCTCCCCGGTGAGTCGACGATCATCTCGCAGTTCCTCACCATCAAGAGCCTCGGCCTCGCCGACACCCTGCTCGGGGTCGCGCTGCCCGGGATGATCAGCACGCTCAACGTGCTGCTCATGTACAACGCGTTCCGCCAGATCCCCGACGAGATCGACCAGGCCGCGGTGGTCGACGGTGCCAACGCCTGGCAGCGGCTGCGGTACGTCTGCCTACCGGCCGTCTACGGCACCATCGCGGTGGTCGCGATCTTCGCGTTCATCGGCGCCTGGGACGATTTCCTGTGGCCGCTGATCGTGCTGCAGTCGCCGGACAAACTCACGCTCACCGTCGGGCTGCAGTACCTCAAGGGCACGTTCTCCACCGATCAGCGCCTCATCGCGGCTGGCACCATGATCGCGTTCGTGCCGATCGCGCTGTTCTTCGGTGCGCTGCAGCGGTATTTCTTCCGCGGTGTCGAAGAGGGCGGGGTCAAGGGCTGATGCGGTTCGGCGTCAACTACACCCCATCGGTCGGCTGGTTCCATTCCTGGCTCGACTACTCGGAGTACCAGGTCGCCCGCGACCTCGAGGCGATCGCCGAGCTCGGCGTCGACCACGTCCGCATCTTCCCGCTGTGGCCGGTGGTGCAGCCGAACCGCACGTTGATCCGGCCGGCCGCACTGCGTGACGTCGCGAGCACCGTCCGGATCGCCGGTTCCGTCGGACTGGACGTCAACGTCGACGGCCTGCAGGGACACCTGTCCAGCTTCGATTTCGTACCCACCTGGCTGACCACCTGGCACCGACGCGGGATGTTCACCGACCCGGACGTCATCGGCTCGACGGCCGACTACCTGCGGGCGCTGACCGCCGCAGTTGCCGACCAGCCCCATCTGATGGGCATCACGATCGGCAACGAGACCAACCAGTTCGCGCACGCCCCGCATCCATCGCCCTACCCGGTCGATGCGCCTGGCGGGCATCGCTGGGCCGCGGCGATGACAGCCGCGGTGCGGGAGGGACTGGGCGGGCGCGACGACGTCCTGGTGACGTTGGCCCAGTACGACGCCGCCTGGTACGACGACGCCCAGCCGTTCGGTCCCGAGCACGCAGCCGAGCACGGCGACGCCACCGTCACCCACTCCTGGGTGTTCAACGGTGCCGCCCGGCACTACGGCCCACTGGGGCCCGGCTCCGTCCGGCACGCCGAATACCTGCTGCAGCTTGCCGCCGCCTGGAACCCCGACCCGTTGCGGCCCAACTGGTTGCAGGAGGTCGGGGCGCCGACCAACGTCGTGCCCGTCGCCGACACCCCGGAGTTCCTGGAGCGGACGGTGCGCTCCGCGGCCGACGTTCAGCACCTGCTGGGGATCACCTGGTGGTGCTCGCACGACGTCCCGCGGTCGCTGGCGGACTTCCCGGAGCTGGAGTACGACCTCGGGCTGCTCGACGAGAGCAATCGCCGCAAGGCCACCGGGGATCGGTTGGCGGCCCTGGTGGCCGACCTGCGCGGCCGGCCGGATTCGCTGCCCCCTGCGGTGGGACTGATCGTGGACGACGTCGACGCCGCAGGTACCCCGATCCCCGGGGTCCGGCTGCGCTGCGCGCCCGGAGGGCCGGTTCCGCGCGCCTGGACGGCGATCGCCGAACGCGACGGCCGCGGACCGCAACTGGTGCTGCGGTCCCGTACGGGCGCTGCTGTGCTCGACGCGCGGGGCATCACCCGGTTGGTGACGGTGCCCGAGGTGCTCGACCCGTCGCCGGCAGCGCACGCGGCGGCCCGCGACCCCCGCTGACCCCTCGACCGGCTGCTGGAGCACGCTGGTCACGGATTCTGCCGGCCCCGGCGCCGGCACCATCACCCCCCACGGAAGGGCAACGATGCACGACGACATCCCGCTGACCATCGGCCGAGCACGACGGGTGCTCGACGAACGGATCTCGCCGGCGGTGTACACCGAGTCCGTGTCGCTCACCGTCGAAGCGCACCAACTCCCCGGTGAGCCCGTCCCGCCGGCCGAGGGGCTGGCGCTCGAGTTCGAGCCCTACCAGGTGGGTGCCCCGTGGGGTCCCGCCTGGTCGACCACCTGGTTCCGGCTGACGGGCACCGTGCCGGAGCACTGGCGCGGTCGCCGCGTCGAGATCGCCGCGGATCTCGGCTTCGATCCGAACATGCCCGGCTTCCAGTGCGAAGGGCTCGTCTACCGGGCGGACGGGTCGCCGGTGAAGTCGATCAACCCGCGCAACCAGTGGATCCTGGTGGCCGAGCAGGCCGAGGGCGGCGACGAGGTCGAGCTGTTCGTCGAGGCGGCCGCCAATCCCGTGCTGCTGGACTACCACCCCTTCCTGCCGACGCAGCAGGGCGACATCCGCACCTCGTCGACGAAACCCCTCTACGTCACCCGTCGGCTGGACCTGGTGCTGTTCGACGCCGAGCTGTACGAGCTGGCCCTGGACGTCGCGGTGCTCCTGGAGTTGCAGGAGGAACTGCCCGAGGGACCGCGGCGGATGCAGATCCTGCAGGCCCTGGACGATGCGCTCGACGTACTGGACCTGCAGCGGCTCGCGCAGACGGCAGTCGCTGCCCGGGAAGCGCTGGCTGCCGTGCTCGCCGCCCCTGCGCACGAGTCCGCCCACCGCATCTCGGCCATCGGTCATGCCCACATCGACTCCGCCTGGCTGTGGCCGGTGCGGGAGACCGTCCGCAAGGTCGCCCGCACCACTGCGTCGATGACGGAGCTCATCGACGCCACCGACGACTTCGTCTTCGGCATGTCGTCGGCCCAGCAGTACGTCTGGATCGCCGAACACCGGCCGGAGGTCTACGCGCGGGTGAAACAGGCCGTCGCCGATGGCAGGTTCCTGCCGCTGGGCGGGATGTGGGTCGAGTCCGACACCGTCATGCCGACCGGTGAATCACTGGTGCGACAGTTCTCCCAGGGCCAGCGGTTCTTCGAGCGGGAGTTCGGCATCCGGCCCCGCGGCGTCTGGTTGCCGGACAGCTTCGGCTACTCACCGGCGCTGCCGCAGCTGATGCGGCGCGCCGGCTTCGACTGGTTCTTCTCCCAGAAGATCTCCTGGAACCAGGTCAACAAGTTCCCGCACCACACGTTCGCCTGGGAGGGCATCGACGGGTCGCGGATGCTGACCCACTTCCCGCCGATGGACACCTACAACTCGCAGCTCTCGGGCATGGAGGTTGCCAAGGCGTCCAGACAGTTCCGGGAGAACCGGTACGCCACCGGCTCGATCGCGCCGGTCGGCTGGGGTGACGGCGGCGGTGGCACCACCCGCGAGATGGTCGGCAGGGCACGGCGGCTGGCGAATCTCGAGGGCAGTGCGCGGGTGGAATGGGAACACCCCGACGCGTTCTTCGAACGGGCCGCTGCCGAGCTGCCCGACCCGCCGGTGTGGGTCGGTGAGCTGTACCTGGAGCTGCATCGGGCGACGCTGACCTCGCAGCACCGCACCAAGCAGGGCAACCGGCGCAGTGAGCGGCTGCTGCTGGAGGCCGAGCTGTGGTGCACGACCGCGGCCGCCCGCACCGACTTCAGCTACCCCTACGACGAGCTGGACGAGCTGTGGCAGCTCACGCTGTTGCACCAGTTCCACGACATCCTGCCCGGCACGTCCATCGCCTGGGTGCACCGCGAAGCCGTCGCCACCTACGCCGCGATCGCCGAACGGCTGGAGGCCGTCATCGCCGACGCGCTGACCGCTCTCGTCGGCGAGGGGCAGCAGCAGCTCGTCGTCAACGGTGCCGCGTTCACCCGCGACGGCGTCGATCCGGGTGCCGTCGTGACATCGAGCGGACGCGTTGCCGCACAACAGGTTCAGCTCACCGAGTTGGACGGCGGGTTCGTACTGACCAACGAACGGGTGCGTATCACCGTCGATGCGCGCGGACTGGTGATCTCTGCCGTCGATCTCGGATCGGGGCGGGAGGCCATCGCCCCCGGTCGCGCCGGCAACCTGCTGCAGCTGCACCAGGACTTCCCGAACATGTGGGACGCCTGGGACGTCGACCGCTACTACCGCAACCGCGCCGACGACCTCGTCGACCTCGAGTCCCTCACCGCCTCCGTGGACGCGGACGGTGTCGCGAGAGTTGTGGTGCGGCGGGTGTTCTCGTCGTCGTCGGTCGTCCAGGAGCTCACGCTCGCCCCCGGATCGGCGACTCTCGGGATCGACCAGCGGGTCGACTGGCACGAGACCGAGAAGTTCCTCAAGCTGACGTTCCCGCTGGACGTCCGGGCCGAGCACACCGCGGCCGAGACCCAGTTCGGGGTGGTCAAGCGGGTCACGCACACCAACACGTCCTGGGAGGTCGCCAAGTTCGAGACCTCCATGCACAGCTTCGTGCAGGTGGAGGACTCTGGGTTCGGCGTGGCGCTGGTCAACGATTCGATCCACGGATTCGACGTCGCCCGGGACGCGCAGGACGGCCAGGTCACCACCACGCTGCGGTTGTCGTTGCTCCGGGCCCCACGGTTCCCGGACCCGGAGACCGACCAGGGAGTGCAGACCCATCGCATCGGACTGGTGGTGGGTGCGTCGCTGGCCGACGCCACGAGGGAAGGTGCCCTGCTGAACACGGCCGCCCGGACGATCACCGGAGCGCACGGATCCGAGCCGCTGGTGGGCGTCGGCGGCGACGTGGTGCTCGCTGCCGTCAAGCTCGCTGACGACCGCTCCGGCGACCTGATCGTGCGGGTCTACGAGCCGGTGGGGCAGCGCGCCACCGGCACCCTCACCGTCGACCCGGCCTTCGGTGCAGCGCGGGAGGTCACCCTCATCGAGGACGACGACCCATCGTTGCCGGCCGTCACCCGCGGGGACGGCACCGTGCACCTGGACGTGCTGCCGTTCCAGGTGCGCACCCTCCGGTTCGCTCGGTCCCAGGACTGATCACGGCGGGCCGGGAAGCTGACCAACGGCATGTACGTGCGTGCGGACGGCGCGTACGGTCGGGAGCAGCGAAAGTACTGATTCCGGCCCCACTCTGCCTGGCCTAGACGAGGACGTGCCATGTCCGACAAATCACCGCGCAGCACCAGCTCCAAGAAATCCGAGAAGTCGCTCAAGGAGAAGCGCGCGGACAAGCGTGGCAAGGAGTCCGGCACGAACGATGCCGAGATCGTCGCCAAGGTCAAGAAGCGCTGATCCTGCTGCCGGGGCCGAAGTCCCCGGCGCGAATGAGGGCGCTGCTCCGCTCCGGTTGTCGAGCGAGGAACGAGACGCGACACGCGGGACTCGGCCAGCCGCAGTCTCGATCATGCGTTGCTTGGTCTGGACCTCATCGACTCAGCCTGGGGCATTCGCTCCAACCACGCCGGCCTGCACACCCCCGGAGAACATCTACGCCGGCGCCTGGCCTCGCTCGACTCAGCACCACCGCCGTGCTTGACCACGTGCATGCCGTCTCCACGCCCGGTCACGCCGACGAGGCGTTGGGTGCTCACCGTGCCTCGGGAGCTGACCGCAGCCGAATTCGCCCTGGTCGGCGACCTCGACATCCTGCTGACCGGCGGTTTCAACACCACCTGGGGACCATGTCGGCCGCCGGAGATCGAGTTCCTGGCCGACGACGGTCTACTCGGGCCCCTAAAGGTCCACTCACACGGCGACGCCAGCAGCGACCTCGAGATTGAGCTGCTCACCGGCGCCGGTTCGGCCGTGTCAACACCCCCGAATCGGGATTGCAGATGGGTCTGGGCATGCCGGTGTTCAGCCGGGCGGCGTACAAGGGTGTGACAGTCGGTCTCGGCTCGGACCTGCAGGCCAACCACAGCCCGGACGCGTTCGACCTGATGTGGCTTACCCGGCAGGCCGAGAACGGCCGCCGTCAACAGGGTGTCTTGGACAGCCCTGGGCACGCCGGTCTGGAAGGTGTCGGCGTCACGGTTCGGCAGATCCCGCACTCGGCCACGATGGTCGGCGCCGCCGCGCTCGGAATTGACCAGGAGCCGGCAGCGGCATCCGCGCCGAATTGCTGGTCGTCACCAACCGCCTGGGTTCAACACCTAGTCCTGAATTTCGACTGTTACAGTCGGAAAACAGGACTGGATCACGTATGGTGGAGACCGCGCACAGTCGCCGGACCCCCCCGAGCGATGCAGATGGACAACCTGACGGAAGAGCGGAGCATGCATGACGACTACAACGGTGGGAGAACACGCCGATCCAGAACCCGACCTCTTCTCGGCCGAGTTGGTGGCTGACCCCTTCGCGGCTCTCGACGACCTTCGCCGTCAGTCGGCCGCTGTCTACCTGGCCAACTACGACTTCTGGGTGATGACCCGCTACGACGATGTCAGGGCAGCCGCGGCGGACTGGCAGTCGTTCACATCGGCGCAAGGCGTCGCCTTGCTGCCGGAGTTCAATGGCAACCTCGTGGGCTCTGTCCTCGCGTCGGATCCGCCCGAGCACGATCAATTGCGTGCCGTGCTGTCCGAGAAGCTCGCCCCCAAGGGCTTGTCGAAGGTCCGGTCCGACATCCGGGGTTACGCCGATCAGCTAGTCGAGCAGGTGGTATCCCGCGGTCGTTTCGACGCTGTCGTCGACGTCGCCCGGGTGTTCCCCATCAATGTCGTGGCCGACCTGGTCGGCCTGCCGCAGGAGGGCCGCGACAAGCTGCACCCCGGCGCCGACGCCACTTTCGCCGGATTCGGGCCGTTCACCCCCTATCTGCAGGAGCGGCTCCCGGCCGTCCGCGGCTACCACGAGTGGATGGCGCAGATGACCGACCGGGCAAAACTTACGCCCGGCGGCTGGGGTGAGGTTGTGATGGACGCCGTGGACGACGGCCGGCTGAGCATGCTGGGCGCGATCAAGACCATCAGTGCCTACATGACAGCGGGAATGGACACCACCGTGAACGCGATCAGTGCCATGCTGCGCTTGTTCGCGGACTCCCCGGAAGTATGGAGCACGCTCAAGTCGGAGCCGACGCTGGCGGGTCCGGTGTTCGAGGAGATCCTGCGGCTCGAAACCCCGGTCCAGGGGTTTTTCCGCGTGACGACGAAAGAAGTGACGGTCGGCGGCGTCACCATTCCGAAAGACCAGCGCGTCCTGCTGCACTGGGCCGCGGCGAACCGCGATCCCGGCCACTATCCGGACCCCGCACGCTTCGACATCCGGCGCAACCCGCTCGACCACATGGCTTTCGGCTACGGCGTCCACGCCTGCGCCGGGCAGGGAATGGCCCGGATGGAGGCCGTGACGCTGCTGGAGGCCTTCATCGAGCGGGTCGACCGGTTCGAGCTGACCGGTCCGGTGGTGCGTGGCGGTAACCCGGTGGTGCGCAGCCTGGACTCCGTGCCCCTCTCGATCTTGCCGGCGCGCAGCTGATGGATGTGGAGATCGTCATCAACAAGGCGGCGTGCGAGGGACATGGACTGTGCGAGCTGACTGCGCCCCAGATCTACGGTTTGGACGAGGAGGGTCAGGCTGTCTTGAAGCAGCCGGTGGACGAGTCCAACCAGGCCGCGGCCGAGGCGGGGGCGCGGGTGTGTCCGGTGGCCGCCATCGAGATCCGGCGGTGAGCTGATGCCACACATCCTCATCGTCGGTGGGTCGATCGCCGCCGCCACCGCCGCCGGCACGCTGCGCGCCGACGGCTGGGACGGAGCGATCACCATCCTCGGCGAGGAGGAACATCCGCCGTATTCGCGCGTGCCGTTGTCCAAAGGAGTGATCGCCGGGCTGCTGCCCGTGGCGGCCACAGAGCTGCCGCCGCTGCCCGATGACGTCGAGGTGCGGACCGGGCAGCGCGCCGTGGCCCTGCACGGGGAGCTGCGGGCGGTCGAACTCGCCGACGGTTCCCGCGTTCCTTACGACGGCCTGGTCATCTCGACCGGGGCGAGCGCGCGCCGGTTGGCCGGTGCGGGTCAGCAGGGCGAGCTGGTGGTGCGGACGCTGGAAGACGCCGAGGCGATCGCCGCGAGAGTCGGTGACGCCCGGACAGCGATCATCGTCGGGGCCGGGTTCCTCGGTATGGAGGTCGCCTCGACTCTTGTCCGGCTCGGGCTGGACGTCACGGTGGTCGACCGGGACCCACCGCTGCAGCGGCTCCTGGGCACCTATCTGGCCGGTGTCCTGGTCGCCGCCGCGGTCGAGTCGGGGTTGCGGGTGCTGATCGCGCCCGATGGTGTCGCGTTGGCGGGGAATCCGGTTTCGGGCGTTTCGACCCGCGAACACGGTGAACTCTCGGCCGATCTGGTTGTCTCCGCAGTCGGCGACCTGCCGAACGTAGAATGGCTGCGCACCTCCGGGTTACCGGTACAGGGTGGGGTCGTCATCGACAGCCGGTGCGCCGTCGCGCCGGACATCGTCGCAGCCGGCGACGTCACGGTGCAGGAACTTGTTCCCGGGGTCTTCCGGCGGTCGCCGCACTGGACCAGTGCCGTCAACCAGGGTCGGGTCGCCGCGAGAACGTTGCTCCATGCCGAATCTGCGAGCCCGACCGCGTCATACTTCTGGACCGAGCAGTTCGGCTGCGACGTGAAGTTGGTCGGGGAGCTGCCCTTCGACGGTGAGCCCCGAGTGGTCGATGGGGACGTGACGAAACGCTCGGCACTGCTGCACTGGCCCCGAGATGACGACTTCGGGGCCGCTGCCTCGCTGAACTATCGGTTGCCGATCGTGAAGCTCAAAGCTCTCGCAGCCGGCGCCGCAGCCCCGGCCGGCGGGCATCCATGACCGAGACACAGGCCGCGGCGCCGGCCCGCGAGCCTGGGCGGGCCCTCGGGTGCCAGGTGCTGGTCGTCGGTGCCGGGCCGGTGGGGATGACCGCGGCGGCGCTGCTCGCGGCCAGGGGTGTCGACGTTCTCGTCGTGGAACGCAACTCCGACACCAGTGGCGATCCGAAGGCCATCAGCCTCGACGACGAATCGCTGCGCACCTTTCAGCAGGCGGGCCTGGAACGAGACATCCTCTCGGTGATCGTCCCGGGCACCGGGACGGCCTACTTCGACGCGGACAACCACCTGCTGTTCCGCGGCCGCGCCGCCGTTCCCGACCGCCTGGGGTATCCCTTCAAGAATCCGTTCGCGCAACCCGATCTGGAGCAGGTGCTACGACGGGCGCTGGAGCGCCACCCGCGTGTCCGGCTGCTGTTCTCCACCACCATGACCGCCTTGACGCAGACCATCGATGAGGTGCGGGTGACCGTCTCGGCCGACGGTGACGAGCACACGATCCAGGCAGCCTATGTGCTCGGCGCCGACGGCGGCCGGTCCGCTGTCCGCAGCGCCATCGGCATCTCCATGCATGGCCGCAGCTATGACGACGTGTGGCTCGTCGCCGACACGCTGGGGGACACTCACACCCAGCGGTACGGCATGCACCATGGCGACCCGGATCGTCCGCACGTGATTGTGCCGGGACTGGGCGGCCGCTGCCGCTACGAGTTCCTGTTGCTCCCGGGCGAGTGCCCCGCGGGAGAGGATCCACCCTTCGAGCTCCTTGAGTTGCTCCTGGCCCCGTACCGATCGATCCGGCCCGACCAGGTCGAGCGCGCAGTGACGTACCGTTTCCACGGCCTCAGCGCCGACGCGTGGCGACGGGGCCGGGCCTTCCTGATCGGAGATGCCGCCCACATGATGCCGCCGTTCGCCGGCCAGGGTTTGAACACCGGCATCCGGGACGCGGCGAACCTGGCGTGGAAGATCACCGAAGCGCTCGCGCACGGTGGGGGTGAGCAGCTGCTGGATTCCTACGAGCAGGAACGCAAGCCGCATGCCGCCGCGGTCATCCGCAGCTCGGAGCGACTCGGACGCGTCGTGATGACCCGTAGTACGCGGTTGGCATCCTTCCGGGACCAGTCCGTGCGACGAGCCCTCGCCACACCTCAGGGCCGAGCGTTCTTCGAGGAGATGCGTTGGCGCCCTGCGGCGGAGCTCAGGACAGGGCTGGTACACGAGTTCGGGAGCCACCTGCTCGTCGGGCGGCAGCTGGGTCAGCCCAAGGTGTTCTCGCTCAACGACCATCGACAGGTGCTGTTGGACCAGGTGACCGGCGACGGTTGGGCGGTCATCGGAGTCGGCACGGCTCCACAGGTGTGGCCGGCCGTCGCCGACGCATTCGACGGCCTCGATCCGGTCCTGGTGCATGTGCCACTGGACGACACCGTCGTCGACTGTGGCCCGGATGTTCGGGTGGCGATCGACATCGACACCCGGCTTTACGGCGAACTCCAATCCGCCCGCGACTGTTTCGTGCTGCTGCGCCCTGATCACTTCGTCGCCGCGGTCATTCGACCGGCGGACATCACCGCGGTGGGCGCCCGCGCCGTCGCCTGGGTGCGTGCGCGGCACGCACTCGTCCCGCAGTGAACCGTACGACAGGAAAGGAACACCCATGGAAAACCCCACCAGAGTGACGCTGTCGGAGACCGAACATGCCGGCACCCTGCGCCGGACTGCCGTGTCCCACATCGGCCTGATCGTGCCCGACGTCGCCGAGAACGAATTGTTCTACGGTCGTACGCTCGGCATGGTCCGGCAGGGCGAACTCGCTGACGGCGGCGTCCGGCTGGGCTGGGGTACCGGACACCACGTCCTCGACCTGATCCCGGGGCCCAAGGGCCTGGACCATTACGGTTTCGAGGTGCAGGACGAGGACGGGCTCGAGGGTATCCGCGGACGGTTGCAGGCCGCGGGACACGTGGTCACCGAACTCGACCCGTCGTTCGTCGACGCGGCCGTGGGCGGCCTGGATGGCCTCAGCGTCCTGGACCCCGACGGGACCCGCGTGCACTTCCATGCTGCGGTACACCGGCAGGGCGAGAACGCGGCACATCCCGGACGCCGGCCGCTGAAGTTCCAGCACACCACGCTGGGTACCGCCGCGGTACGGCCGATGGTCGACTTCTTCGTCGACACCGTCGGATTCCGCCTGTCGGACCAATTGGCGGACGGCCGGTTCTGCTGGATGCGCAGCGACCGGGACCACCACAGCCTTGCGGTGGTCGACGTCGGCCGGGGTGGCGACATCGACCACTACTCCTACGATCTGGCCGAGTGGGAGGACTTCAAAACCTGGTGTGACCGGCTGACCGAGCTGGACGTCCCGGTGCAGTGGGGACCCGGTCGGCACGGACCCGGTAACAATCTTTTCCTCTTCTTCGACGACCCGGCCGGCAACCATGTCGAGCTGTCCGCCGAGATGGAGCAATTTCACGACGATCGCGCTGTCTACGTGCCACGCCGCTGGACACCAGCGCCGCAGACGGTGAACCTGTGGGGTGGCCAGTTGCCCAGCTGGCGCCGGACGACCCAGGACAGCATCTAATGGCCTGGGCCAGCTATCGCCGGGAGGGTCGCACCTTCGTCGGGGTGTGCGACGGCGACGACTATGTTCCGTTGCGTGGCATCGAGCGGATCGGTCCCGGAACCGGGTCGGCCGAGCTTCGTGCTGCCGATCTCGATCACGCCGGCCGAATTCCCGCCGCGTCCGTCGAGTTGCTGCCGCCCTCGTGGATGCCGACCAAGGTGTTCTGCGTGGGGTTGAACTACCACGAGCACGTGGCTGAAAGCAGACGCGAGCTGCCGACCTATCCGGTCTTGTTCCCGAAATACGCATCGAGTCTGATTGCTGCGGATCAGCCGATCCCGATACCGTCGGAGTCGCACCAGGTCGACTACGAGGGCGAACTGGCGGTGGTCATCGGTCGGGCCGGCCGTCGCATTCCGCAGGAGAATGCTGCCGAGCATGTGCTCGGTTATGCCGTTGCCAATGATGTCACCATGCGGGACTACCAGTACAAGACGCATCAGTGGGTGCAGGGGAAGGCCTGGGACAGATCGACGCCCATTGGCCCACATCTTGTCGCTGCCGACGAAGTTGACATCGAGCATGCCGGGATCCGGACCATTCTCGACGGCACGGTCGTGCAGGAGTCGGACCTTTCGAAGTTGATCTTCTCGATTCCCGTCCTGATCGCGACCATCTCGATGTTCACCGAGCTGCTACCGGGCGACATCATCCTGACCGGTACGCCGGGCGGTGTGGGTTTCCGGCGCGACCCGCAGCTCTTCCTCACACCCGGCGCCACCGTGGCGGTCGAGATCGAGGGCATCGGCCGGCTGGAGAGCGTCGTGGTCGCCGAGGGCTGAGCCTGGGATCAGCGGCGACGGTCCGCAGCCAGCCGGACGAGATGGTCGTAGCCGGCGACGAGCTGCGAACGGGGCCAGACGTGAGCCCGCTTGGCGGAGACCTCGTCGGCGTCCGACCAGGACAGCACGTTGCCGGCTGCCATCGCCTGCAGCATGACCGCGCATGCTGAGGCGAGCAGGACAGCGTGCATGACCGCTTCGGCCTCGTCCGTACCGACCGCGACCAGCCCGTGCCGCGGCATCAGGCAGGCGCGCCCGGCCCCGAGCGCGACGGCGAGCGCGTCGCCGAGCGCGCTGCTGCTGATCAGATCAGCGGGCAGCGGCGAACGCGGGACCTGCGGATCGGTGAACAGCACCCCGTCGTGCGAAATTGCCCGCATCGGGACGTCGAGCGCGCTGAAGGCATTCACCGCCGCTGAGTGGGTGTGGACCGAGGCGTCCACGTCGGAACGTGCTCGGAAGACACCCAGATGGATGTGGCTCTCGATGTGAGGTCGACCAGCCCCTTCGATCACCTTGCCCGCCCAGTCGACCAGCACGACCCGATCGGGGTTGACCTCGTCGAACCCCCAGCCTGCAGCTTTCAGCCAGGCACCGCGGCCCTGTGGGTCCCGAATGGCCACGTGCCCCCAGACAAGGTCCTGTTGGCCGGCCACCGCCAATGCTGCACCCGCGTGAACGACCCTCATCGGAATGTCCGCCTCGGGCACGGTCATGCCTGGACAGGCGCCGTCCGTCGCTGCGACCGATAGGCGTCGATCTCCTCGAAGCTCCACCTGCTGCTCTCGGTCGCCCCGCCATAGGCACTGTCGAACTTGTGCCGGGAGATCGTGGTGACAACCCGACTGGGCTGGGTGTGGATACTCGTGTAGGCAACGCCGGTCGGAATGTGCACGAAGGTGCCGGGGGTCATCTCGACCACACCGTTGGCGCTGACCAGCAACCGAGTGCCCTCGATCTGATACTGCACCTCTTCGGCGTTCCGATGCCGAACATATGTCCGGCCGTCTGCTTCTTCGGTCGCAGTCACACCGATCCAGTGGTCCGGGCCCTTCCAGATCCACCCGGTCGTACCTGGAGCCGGATCGTCGTGCATCACCTGCAGCCGGTCGGGTTCACTGTTGGCCTGTTCGAGCAGCAGTGTCTCGTCCGAGAGTTGCACGGCCCGGTCACAGTGCCGGGCGCCGAGGCAGTCCGTGTGCACCTCGTTGACGATCTGGCTGGTCCAGCCCTCGAACGGCGGGATCAGCACTTCGGCCCGGTTGGTGACCGGGCCCACGTCCTCGACGCCCGCGGGCAGATACCAGAGAAGGTGGCTCTCCTTCCGCCCGTAGTTGTCGTGGGCCACGCCGACCGGGATCTTGACGAAATCGCCGGGCCGGAGCTCGACTGTTCCCAGCTCGGTCATCAGTGTGCGCGGACCAGCAATCTGGAAAGCGAGCTCGTCGACATCGAGGTTGCGGTGGTACATCGGCTGGCGGAAGTCCATTTGGATCCACTCGATCCGCCCGTACTCGCTCTCCCAGAGGATGCGTGGCGGCTCGAACGCCTTGTCCTTGAATTCTTGGCCGATCACATTGACAACCAGTGGCGGGATGGGATCCCAGCTCACACCCGGCGCCCGCGAAATGGCCCGGGAGAGCAGCGTCTCCTCATCCCGCAGAAAGCGTCGTGGTGGCGTCGTGAACGGAAAAACGTCGAACAACTCTACGACCTGACCCATGTGAAGCTCCCGTTCTCTTGTTGCACAAGTTGATGTTCTGGGCTGTAGGTGACCCGCGCGGCGGTCACCCCGGTAGCTCCCCCTGCTCGAATCGGTCGTAGATGTTGGCTGCAGCGGGATGAAGCGGGATCGGCGTCACGCGAGCGTCCCCGACCGTGATCGGGTAGGCCAATGGCGATCGGTCGGCGGGAAGGTGGCGGTATTGCGCCGCCAGCACCTCGCTGTTCTCGACCACGGCCCGGGCGAGCAGGGCAGCGTCGGCGTCGGGCAGCGCATCGGTGGTGGCAATGATCCAGCCGGCGTAATCGAGTGCGGGCAACGGGTTCGGCAGGCCGGGGAAGTAACCTCCTGGCACTTCGACGATTCCGAGTCCGAAGTTCCCGGCGAGCCATTGCTGTTGGTTGACTGTGACCGGCAGGAAAGTCACCTCGGTGGTCGTCGCCAGCCGGGTCCAATCCGGGGTCATGATGGCCTCGGAAATCATGATGTCGGCCCGGCCCTCGCGCAGGTCCGCGATCGCGTCGAACGGCTGCTCATGCCGTGTCACGGTACCGCCGTTGGCCTCGATGGCCGTCAGGTCGACGCCGGCAGATTCAAGGAGCAGGTCACCTGCGAAGCCCATGAACCCATCGGGGTCGTTCGTGCCCAGGGAGATGCGCAGCGAACCTGGATGCGCCGCAGCATCGGAGAGCTGGGTGAATTCGAGGTCGGCCCGTGCAACGGCGATCATCGCATCCTGGTGCGGCAGCACCGCGATGGCTCGAAGCTGCGGGATCGCCCGGCCGGCAAACGGCCCGAGGCCCTGGTGGGCCAATCGAGAAAACGAGGCCGGAGTGGCGATCGCCACGTCCACCAGGCCTTCGCCGAGCGCGCGGAAGCTGTCACCCATGCCGCGACCGGTACTGATCAGGCTACGACGGTGATCAACTGTCTGTTGGTAGACCCAGAAGGACAGCCATCCGCAGACCCGGGTCAAGTTGAAGGCGCCCCAGTCGCCCTGCAGACGAAGCCGACCCTCGAACGTCAGTGCTGGATCTGTCATCGGTGCACCACGGCAACCCCTTTCGATGTCCTGACGTACAGTATACCCGTCCTACAAATCGAACATGATGGGCGGCGACGGCGATGTGGACATTGCAGCTTTGGGGTCATTCGTGCGTGTCGATCACAGTTCCGGATTCACCGCAAGGCAGCGCCCGGCTCCTCCTGGACCCCGGTGACCTCACGCCGCCGTTGGATGACGTCGGGCCCGTCGATGCGGTACTGGTCACCCACGCCCACCCTGATCACTTCGACCTGGACCAGATCCATCGGATCGGCTCGTCCGGTGTCGCCCCGATCTACGGACCGGTGGCGGTCGTGGACCAACTCGCGGCAGCGGGCGTCGGTGGTGGGTCGTCGGCGGAGTCGCGCCGGCTGGACATTCGCGGTGTGCAGGTCGACACGTTCCCCGCGCCTCACGAGGTGATCCACCCCGAGCTTCCGGTGCCGCAGAACGTGGCGTACTGGATCGGCGAGCGCCTGCTGGCGCCGGGCGACTCCTTCCTGGTGCCGGCGTTCGATGTGGACACATTGCTGCTACCGATCGGCGCGCCCTGGCTCAAGCTGTCGGAGTCGATCGACTATCTGCGCGCGGTTTCACCCCGCCACGCCGTATTGGTGCACGGGGCAGGGTTGGCGACGCCGCATCGGCTGTTGGCCCGCAGGCTCATCACCGAGCTGGCGCCGACCGGCACAACGGTCATCGATCCGGTCGTGGGCGAGCCGGTCGGGTTGCCGGATTGATTCCACCTCGGCAGCCGGGCCGTGATGGCCTGGGACCGGGTGTGGCCGCAGACGGGGGCGGGCCCCATTCGTGGTGCCGTCGGTCTGCAAGAATCGACCGGTGACGCAGGCCAGCGGGTACCGGGAGCGCAACAGCACCGCCGACCGCGCCCTGACAATCCTGCAGATGTTCGATGACCAACGCCTCGTGCTCTCGGCCGCAGCTGTTGCCGAGCACCTCAAAGTCGCCCGCTCGACGGCGTACCGCTACCTCCAAACTCTGGTGCAGGCGCAGTTCTTGACCGAGGACGGACGTGGCGGGTTTCGTCTGGGTATGAAGGTGCTGCAGCTGGCCCGGCTGGCGCGACGTAGTTACGGGCTCGGTGATGTCGCCGTGCCGGTCATGCGGCAGCTCACCGAACGCTTCCATCAGACTGTGTTGCTGACCAGGCAGATGGGGCAGGCGGTGGTGTGCCTGGAACGTGAGGAGTCACGGGAGCAGTACGTCCGGCTGTCATACGAACGTGGCACCATTCTCGATCTGAATGCCGGGGCGTCCGCCCTGGTACTACTGGCCTGGTTGTCCGAGCCGCAGCAGCGCGTCGCGCTTCAAGGAGCGCCATTACGACGGTTCACTCCGCAATCGATCGTCGAGCTGGAACCGCTCCTGGAGCGACTGCGAGCGATTCGGGCCGACGGCTACGCGGTCTCCTACGGCGAAGTGGACGCTGAAGCCGTCGGGATCGCCGTCCCGATCTTTCGCTCGAGCGGTGAGGTGCTCGCGGCCATCAGCGTCGTCCTGATCCGCTCACGCGTGTCCGCCGAACAGATCGATGAGATCCGTCATGCCCTGCTCGAGGCGGCCGCCCACCTCTCGCACGAGGCGCAACTACTCGAAAGTTGAGCGCTCAGACCCCGAACAGCCCACCCCGATCGTGCAGGTAGAACGTGCGTTGCTCGGTGAACGTACGCACTGATTCCTGTCCGCCGAGCCGGCCGAATCCGGACGCACCGAGTCCGCCGAAGGCGACGTGCGGCTCGTCACCGATCGAGGGGCCGTTCACATGTACGGCGCCGGCGCGGACCCGTTGGGCGAGGGTTTCGGCGCGGGCAGTGTCGGACGACAGCACACTGGCGATCAGTCCGTACTCCGTGTCGTTCGCGACGGCCACGGCCTCGTCGTCGTCGGCAACCGGGTGGATGCTGACCACCGGCGAGAACGCCTCGCGATGGTAGAGCGCCGCCTCGCGTGGTAGCTGACTGATCACCGTCGGCCGCGCGTAGGATCCGTCGGTCTCGGGCCCGCCGGCGAGCAGCCGCGCCCCACATCGCATCGCGTCACCGACCAGGTCGCGGAAGTTCGCCGCGGCCCTGCTGTTGATCAGGGGACCGAGATCGGTCTTCGCAGCCAGCGGGTCGCCGACAACCAGGCCCTCCGCATGAGCGGCGAGCCGGTCGGCGAGTTCCGCCGCCTTCGATCGGTGCACGATGATCCGATCCGTACACATGCACACCTGGCCGCTGTTGGCAAAGGCTGAGAACGCGATGGCCGGCACCCAGATGTCCAGATCAGCGTCCTCCCGCACGATCGTTGAGTTCTTTCCGCCGAGCTCGAGGACGGTCGGTGTCAGGTGGCGTCCGGCGATCTCCGCGATCTTGCGGCCGACCGCGGTCGAACCGATGAACACAACCCGGCGCACCCGCGGGTCAGCGATCAGCTCGGCAATGACCTGAGGACCCTCTCCCGGCCCGGTGCTCACCACATTGACGACTCCGACAGGCAACCCGGCCCGGCGAAGGGTATCCGCCAGGACGAACCCCGCAGCCAGTGGAGCTTCCTCACTGGGCCGGATCACGACCGTGTTGCCGACGGCCAGAGCGATCGCGAACGATCGTGCGGCAAGGATGAGCGGGGCATTCCACGGCACGATCGCCAGCACGACACCGGCCGGGACGCGGGACGATACGTTGAGCGTGCCGGTCTCATTCGACGGCAGCAGTTCGCCAACGGCCGTGGTCGTCAGCCCCGCGGCTTCCCTCAGGGTGCTGGCGGCCTCGCGGACGTTCATGTCGGCCCACCCGCGCACACTGCCCGTCTCGCACGCGAACATTGATCGATGCGTCTCGATCTCGCTCTCGAGCAGATCGGCGGCCCGCAGCAGCACTCGGCGTCGCTCGGCCGGTGAGGTGCAAGACCAGGTCCGGAAGGCCCCAGCCGCAGCGTCCACCGCAGCGGTCGCATCGCTCGTTGCGGCGGCGGCTACCTCGCGGTACACCTCGCCCGAAATCGGGGACAGATCTTCAAATCGGCGACCGTTCGTGGCGGGTCGATACTCACCGTCGATGAACAGATCCTGCACCCGGGTCATCCGGCCTCCAGCTAGCCTTGGTCAGTCAGTCCTATATCTTGGAAGCCTACATTCATCTATCAGGACAAGGGGTGGGTCGTGTCTGACAAGCAGACGATCATCCGCGCTGCAGTGCTCGACCAGTACGGCGACCGATTCATCTTCGAGGACCTCGAGCTAGGCCCATTCCGGGATGACGAGGTTCGGGTCGCGTTGGTCGGTACGGGCGCCTGTCACACGGATGCGGTGGCTCGGGCCGGTGACTATCCGGTTCCGACTCCGATCGTGCTCGGGCACGAGGGGGCCGGCGTGGTGGAGGCCGTCGGCGCGGACGTGACCGAGGTGCGGGTGGGTGATCACGTGGTCCTGAGTTTCGTTGCGTGCGGTGCCTGCTCCACCTGCCGGGCCGGCCGGCCGGCGCTGTGCCAGTTCGCGTTCGAGCGGAACTTTCTCGCTGCCCGGGCCGACGGTACCTCGACCCTTCACCGCATGGACGGTACCGCCGTCCATGGTCTCTTCTTCGGGCAATCGAGTTTCAGCACCCGCGTGATCGCACCGGCTTCCAGCGTCGTGGTGATCGACCACGAATTCGATCTGCGGCTCGCAGGCCCGCTCGGGTGCGGGTTCCAGACCGGGGCGGGAGCCGTGCTGAACAGCCTGCAACCCGAATCCGGTTCATCCATCGCAATCTTCGGCACCGGCGCGGTCGGTCTCTGCGCGGTGATGGCAGCCAAGATCGCCGGATGCACCACGATCATCGCCGTCGACCGGCACGCTGCGCGCCTGGACCTCGCGCGTGAGGTCGGCGCCACCGCTACCGTCCGCGCCGGCGAGACCGACCCGGTGGAGGCAATCCGCTCGATCACACGTGGCGGCACGGAATACGCGCTCGACACCACCGGCAACCCGATGGTCGTGCGCCAGGCGGTAGATGCGCTTCGCGTGGCCGGAGTGTGCGGCCTCATCGGGGCCGCGCGCCTCGGGACAGAAGTGTCGCTCGACCTGACGCACATGCTCTTCGGCCGCGTCTTCCGCGGCATCATCGAGGGAGACAGCATCCCTCGGCAGTTCATCCCCGAGTTGATCAACCATCACCGGGCCGGGAGATTTCCCATCGAGAAACTGGTGCAGTTCTTCGATTTCGAGAACCTCGAGGAAGCGATGGCAGCCTCGGAGCGCGGGGAGGCAGTCAAACCGGTGCTGCTCTTCTGATCCGAGCAGCACCGGCACCTCGGTCAAACAGGGGTGCTGACCCCCGTGGTCACCGCGTGTTGTGTCACAGCAGCTACCGCGTGGTGTGTCACAGCAGCGACCCGGTAGCTGTGAACCTCGGAGATGAAGCTCTCGTCGTTCACGTGTGCGGCCCCGGCCTTCGACTCGAGCATCACCTGAAGGTGGGCGTGGGACTTCCACTGGATGTACTCGGTCACTCGGGTCCCGTCCTCGCTGGCGAGGATGGAACACGAGATGAACCCATCCGTCTTGGAATGTTCGGCGGCGACGACCCGCAGCATGTCCACATGGCCTGCCTGGTCCTCTGGCTTCACGGTGAACACGACGATCAATGTCACCAGGTCGGCGTCTTCCTCGATCACGGTCACAAGGCACTCCGATCCGACCGGTTCGACGCCGGTCACTCTTCGCTGTTGTTCAGACATGCGTCTGAATGGATTCGCTGCGTCGCGGCTTGGGCGAACTGCAACCGGATCTGCGGACCGGAAGCCGGACGCATGGGACAACCTCTCGTGTCTGGCCGCGGCCCTGCCGAAGGTGCTCGAGCCCTCCGGCGGGACCATCACCGTGATGACATGACGTCGTGGTCGTCCGGCTGAGTCAACTGTGTCCAGGTGCGCCCTTTCCCCTCCCTCCGAGGCAACCGCAGTCAAGTGGCCGACGCTTCGATCGATCCGCGGGACAGCAGGTGGGCGATGCCGCGCCCACTCCCCACGTGGGACTCATTCTTGCACCATCTTTTGCGCTGGGCAAGACATGTGTTACAAAAGTCAGGACACGTGGACGTCACTTGGCGCCGGAGGACTATCTAGGGTCGAAGCCGACCCACGAGGAGTAGGAATGCCCATCTACCTGACGACCAAGGACCTGCGGCCGCTGCTCGACTCCAGCGAGGAGCTGGACAACGTCCTCGCGGCGATCGAACGTTCCGTTCTCGACCAGCATCAGGGGCCACCGGGTCACGTGATCTTCTCCGGCGTTCCGTTGGCAGGGGAGGACCAGATGCTGGTTTCCGTCAACGCCGCCGGCACAGCACCGCTGACGGTCCGCGTGTTCCCTGCCGGCTGGAACCGTGATTCCTCGGCCTCGGGCACTGTCATGCTCGCGTTCGACCCGCAAACCGGGGACCTCGAGACGATCATCCAGGCGGCCGAACTGAACCGGCTCCGGACCTCGATCCCGGTGGCTGTGGGCGCACGTCATCTCGCCCGAAAGGGCTCGCGCGTGCTCGGCATGCTCGGCAGCGGCGACCAGGCCCGAGGTACCGCCCGGACAATCCTGCGCGCGGTGCCATCGATCGAGGAGATCGTCGTCTGGAGCCCCACCCCGAAAAACCGGGAGGCGTACGCCGCCGAACAGGGCGCCAGGCTCGGCGTCCCCATCCGGCCAGTCACGACCTCTGATGAAGTCGTCGCCGCAGCCGACGTGCTCATGATGGCCGGCCGCATTCAACCGGGTGACGACGCCTTCGACGAGACTTTGCTGAAACCGGGATCGACAGTGCTCAGCATGAGCGGCGCCGCGCCGCGGGCGCTGGCCGAGAGCCCCGGCCTCTACGTACCTACCAACCGGCGGCCACGCCCGGTCGCGATCGGATTTCTCGGGCAACACGCCCCCCGGCCGATGACCCCCCCTGAGGATGTCCGGGTTCTCGCCGACGTCATCACCGGAGCGCGGCGGGCCCGCGATCAGCCTGACGAGATCTTGCTCTGGGAACTTGCCAACGTGTACCTGTGGGACCAAGCGATCGCAGCCTGGGTGCTGGACTGGGTGCGCCGAACCGGAACGGGAACCCAACTTTCCTGACCGGTGCTGGTGTCGCAGTGGGGACTGTCCGCGAGCTCCGCTGTCAAGCGGTAGCGATGACGGTGCTGTTCGGGGCGTCGACGAGTAACGCTCCGTAGACCTCGTAGGAGAGCGGCGTTTCAGGGATCCGCAGGCCTTCGGGGCCGCTGTCACCGGCTGCTTCTGGCCCGGCTCCACCGGATAGTTGTCATCTGAGCTGTGGAGCCGGAAGGTGCTGCCGGAAGGATGTTCTACGTGCATGAGCCCATCCGTGTTCCAAACTCGGGATACTCCAGCAGGCCCTGGGTGGTGCACAGGCTATGCGGACCGGGCTCGCGGCCGCGGGCGAGGTGAACGACGTCGTCACTGAACTCTCGAGATAGGGCTTGGGCACTTCATCGACCTGTCCCGAATACTGCACACCCGTGGGGTCGACCTCGTTGTGCTGGACCAGGGCATCGACACCTCGACCACCGCCGGAAGGATGTCCTTCAGATCCTCGGGAAGGACGGCATCACCGGCGAGCCACTGCACAATGCCGCCTACCACTTGAACCCTCTCAGCGCTGACCGGAGCCCATACGGCCATCCTGGCTGCGCTGCAGGACGGTGCACGGCGCACCAACCGCGAGGTGGCGGCCGCAGTCGGTGTCGCGCCCACGACGTCGCTGGACCGCACACGGAGTTTGCGGGAGCGCGGGGTGATCACCGCCATGGGACTGGAGATGGATCTGGCCCAGATCGGGCGGCCGATCCGAGCGCTCATCGCTGTCCGGGTTCGTCCAGCGACCCGACAGAACATCGAAGGCCTCCGCGAGTGGGCGGCCGGGCTGGACGACGTACTGGGCCTGTTCGTCACCAATGGCAGCGAGAGGACTTCCTGCTCCATGTGGCCGTCCCGGACAACCAGCACCTGTACGCCTTCGTCATCGACCGTCTCGCAGAGAAGCCGGAGACCGCGGACGTCCGCACCCCATCGTCTAAGAGCACCTGCACGCCAAGACCGTTCATGCCACCGGCACGCGGGTCCCGAGGCCAATGAGGGGTCGTCACTCCCAGCAGGGTGCCGGATCCCACCACGGGGGGGCGAGCTAGCTGATCAGTCACACCCGCGAGTGCGTATTCACCGATCAAACGCCATGCGCCGCAAGCACTCAGCCGCCACCTGACACGACATCTATCTACCCCTTGGTTCGGCCGATCGCGCATCTGGCTCGACGGTTCGAACGAGGGTGTGCAGTATCCGGTTGAGTTCCGCTGCGTCGTTCTGCGGGAGGTCGAGAGCATTGGGCTGGTTGGCGCTCAGTACCGCCGGCCACACCGTGGTGAGTAGGTCATGTCCGGCGCTGGTGAGTTCGATCGGGTTGGGTCGGCCCTTCGCGCGCGTTCCGAGGCGGGTGACGAGTCCCCGCTTGACCAGGCCGTCGATGACGGAAGCGATGCTCTGGGGTCGGGTGAGGACCTCGCGCGCCAGTTGGGCGGAGGTATGGGTCTGGCCGGTGGCGAGGTGGGCGAGGATCCCGAACTGCACGGGCGACAGGTCGTGTTCTGCGAACAACCGCGTGAGTCGTCGTTCGGCGACGTGTGCCGCTTTGATCAATGTCCAGGTGACCAGCCCGTCCAAGTCCTCTGTGGTGAACCGCACAGTCGTGTGCTCCTCTCGCTGGGTACCGTCGAGTAACAGATTACTGCTACTTGATGGAGATTCGATGTCCGTTTCCGCTCCCACCCCGCGAGCACAGACCATTCTGGTTACCGGCGCCACCGGTGACGTGGGCGGCGCCCTGGTCGACCGCCTCGTCGAGCTCGGAGCGCCGTTCACCGTGATGTGCCGACGGCAGGACCAGCTCGATGCTTTCGCCGCCCGGGGCATCCAGGGTGTGCGCGGTGACTTCGCAGACCCCTCCACCCTGCGCAGCGCGTTGGAAGGCTGCGATCAGCTGTTCCTGCTCCCGCCTGCCGGAACAGAGCAGTTCACCCGCGATCGCGACGCCATCGATGCCGCCGGCGCCGCGGGTGTGCGGCACGTGGTCAAGGTGTCCACGGCCGACGCGAACCCGGAATCCGCGATCCCCTGGGCCCGCGACCACGCCCGCGCCGACGCCCACCTCGAATCCAGTGGTCTGGCCTGGACTCGGCTGCAACCCGCGGCGTTCATGAAGAACCTGCTCCTGGAAGCTCCGGCCATCCGGCGCGGGTTCCTCCCCCAGACCGGCGGACACGGAGCCACCGCCTGGATCGATGCCCCCGACATCGCAGTCGCCGCCGCCCGGGTGCTGACGGACAGCACCCGGCAAGGCGGGACCGGCAGTGCGGGCCGCAGCTACATCCTCACCGGGACCCCCGCCACGTCGTATCCCCAGATCGCCGAGATGATGACCGACCTACTGAGCCGACGCGTGCGCTACCTGCACGTCCCCGCTCCGTTGATGTACCTCATCCTCCGGCTGACCGGATCGCCGAACTGGGAAGCCCGCGGGCTGATCCGTCAATTCGTCGACGTCGTCCGCCGTGGACACGACAACGGCCGCCTCACCACCGGCGACTTGGCCGAGCTCATCGAACGCGCACCCACCAGCCTTGCCGCGTTCATCCGGGCCCACCGCGACGAACTGCTCGGCGCATGACAGCAGACCAATCCCGCGGGTCAGGTCGGTGCTAGCCGGCACGCCGGAGCCGGAGCCGGAGCCCTTCAAGTATCAACGTGTAGTCGGGGTCTGAACCCGCCGGACTCCAGCAGTGATCTGGCGATGTAGTGGGTGAGGTTCCGGAAGCCGAGGGCTGATCCGCGTAGGTGCTCGAGCCTGCCGTTGATGGCCTCGGTCGGTCCGTTGGATGTGCCGGTCCGGTTGATGTAGGCCATGACGTCCGCGGCTCGTTTGACCAGGATTCGACCCGGTCGGCGGAGCTCGATGAGGACCTTCGGGACCCCGTCTCTGAGACGATCGATCACTGCTCGCCGCTCGGTAGCTCCGACTTAGCGGTCGGTGCTGCGGTACGCGCGACGAGGCGCCGATAGGCCTCAGGTCGCTTCGACCCCGGCGTGGTCGAGGTCCGTGAACAGCGCGGTCGGTCGGGCGCGTTGCCGGTCGGTGAGCAGATCCGTACCGGTGTGCACCCCCGGCGGACCCGATGCAGCGGGTCGTCCTTGCGGCCCTGCCGGCCGTGCAGTTCGTGATGTACCCGCCGGCGGTACTCATCGAGGGCCTGACCGGCGAGCGGACCACCTAGAACAGGTCCATCACCGCGACCGCATCCGGGAGCTCCTCGGTGGTGGCGGTCTTGAACCCAGTGAAGCCGTCCATCGCGACCACCTCCAAGCGGCTGCACCACAACGGATCCCGCTGCCCACCGGAACCCCGTGATTACAGCTGAGACTGCTCGATCGGGCCGGGACCCGAGGCGTGAACTACGCTGCCGAGAATGTCCACCGCCTTCTGGGTCTGCGCCGCCATCACAGCGATCAGCGGGTTCGTCAGCCTGGGCTACTCGATAGCAGCCCTACGGGCCGCCACACCATCAAAGCGCACCAGTTCGATGTACGCAGCCGCCAGAAGCCTTGCCCTGGCCCTCGCCGCAGTCGTGGCGATCTTCGCAGGCTCCCCTGACTTCCTGGCCGCCATCGCTCTGACCATGACCGTCGTACAAGCTGCGGACGCAGCGATCGGAGCTCTCATCCACGATCGACTCAAGACCATCGGGCCCGCAGCCACGGCCGCGGTGAACGCAGTCGCCCTGGTGTGGCTGCTCTCGCAATAGTCTCGTCACAGACGCAGCGGGACATCGTCGGGCCTGGTGAGACCAACCGACAACGCGGAAAATTCTGTCCACCCATGTTTCAGTGGGCTCTCCGTCGTGATGCGGCCGTTCTTCCGGCACAGCTGCAGGACGCCCTGCGGGAATGCCCCGGGGTGCGGCCGTTCTGCGACTGCATCCGCGCCGGGAGTAGCAGTCCGGGGAGCCAGTGCAGTCGTGGCGGGCAGCGAGCAAATCCGGACATGCGGCACAGCGGAGCCGCCATCGAGCACGGTGCCGGGAACGCAGAACTATTCCTCGTACGGATGAATGAGTGCACCGGGGGGTAGGAAGACGTTGCAGGCAGAGGATGACGAGACCGACGAGCCCGGGACGGCGCCGCCGGATCACCAGGTCACACCCGCGGCGCGTCCAGTCGTTCACAGTCCATTCGGAGGTCCCATGCAGCTCAACAGACGTCAGGTTCTCAGATCGGCCGGTGCGCTCTCAGTGGGCGCCACGCTCGCCGCGTGCGGGTTCACGAAGTCCACGGACTCTGCGCCGACCGGGGCCGCCGGCACCGGCGACCTCACATTCACCACCTGGGGCACCGACAGCGAGCTGGCCGGCTTCAACACCGCGATCGCCGCCTTCGAGAAGGCGAACCCCGGGACCAAGGTCGCGCTGAACGCCGTCCCGTTCCAGCAGATGTTCCCCAACATCGACGCCCAGCTGCAGTCGAACACCGCGCCGGACGTCTTCCGCGTCGACTACGACAACCTCGGCACCTACGCGGGACGCGGCCAGCTGCTCGACCTGACGGGCAAGATCGAGGCCACCGCCGGAGACGCGTTCACCGACTCGATGTGGCAGGCAGTGCAGTACGACGGCAAGCCCTACGGCATGCCGCACCACACCGACACCTCGGCGATCCTCTACAACAAGGCGGCGTTCACGGCGGCCGGGATCACCGCCGTACCGACCACCGTTGACACCGCGTGGACCTGGGAGGAGTTCGAGGCCGTCGCCGTCAAGTTGCAGAAGTCGTTGCCCGCCAAGAAATACCCGTTCGCCTACAACTGGCAGGGACAGGGCGTCACCCGCTGGCTCAGCTGGCTGTTCCAGGCCGACGGCCGGTTCCTCACCGAGGACCTCACCGCTCCCGCCATCGATTCGGCCCAGGGTCGGGCAGCGATCGACTTCACCAAGGGCTTCTTCACCAAGAAGTACGTGCCGGAGAACAGCTCGGTGAAGTCGTCCACCTACGCCAGCGACCTGTTCTTCTCCGAGACGGTGGCGATGGTCTTCGGGGGCGCGTTCCTGCTTCCGGATGCCGCGAAGCTGGCGAAGTTCGAATGGGGCGCCACCTACTCGCCGCGCAACAAGCGCGGCGGCGGCGATCTCGGCGGCAACGCACTGGTCGCGACGGCGGGTACGCAGCGGGGCGACGTCGCTGCCAAGTTCCTGCAGTTCATGACGCAGCAGCAGACGATGAAGGACTTCTGCGTCACCGCCAGCCTGCTGCCCACCCGGAAGGATCTGATCACCTCCGGCCTCGCGTTCGCCGCCCGGCCTGAGTTGTCGCCGATCTTCCTCGGCCAGGCCACCACCGTGCAGCCCTCGGATGCGAAGCAGGTCGCCTCCAAGAACATGGCGGCGATCAACCTGGTACTCAGCGATCAGCTGGAGCGGGCATTCAACTCGGGCCAGAGCACCGACGACACCATCGCCGGCATCACGGCCGGGATCAAGACGGCCCTCGCGCGGTGACGCTCACCGATTCGCTGCGCCAACGCGGCCCGGCGGAGAGTCCTCGGAAGCGCGCCGGCGCTCCCGTCGGACTGCGCAGCCGGCGCGCGCGGGAAGCGGCGACCGGGTACGCATTCCTGTTGCCCAGCTTGGTGTTGCTGGGGTTGTTCCTGTTCCTGCCGCTGGTCTGGGCGCTGTTCATCAGCTTCCAGCAGACGAACGGCTTCGGCGACGGCCGGTACGTCGGATTCGACAACTACCGCCGGCTGCTCAGCGACCCGGTCTTCTGGCGCTCGACGGTGAACACTGCACTGTTCACCGTCATCGTCGTGCCCGTCAGCATGGCGCTCGGTCTCGGCGCAGCCGTCCTGATGAACTCGGTGTTGCCTGCGCGCGGGCTGTTCCGCACGGTCATCGTGCTGCCGATGGTCATCTCCGGTGTCGCAACGGCGTTGATCGGCGTGCTGGTGTTCGACCAGAACAATGGCATCGCCAACAAGCTGTTGGGCGCCATCGGGTTCGGTGACGTGCCCTGGCAGTCCAGCGGTTTCGGTGCGTTCGCCTCCGTGGTGCTGGTGACGTTGTGGTGGCGTATCGGCTTCAACATGATCATCTATCTGGCCGGGCTGCAGGGGATCGCTCCCGACCTGTACGAATCGGCCAAGCTCGAGGGTGCCGGTGGTTGGCAGCAGTTCCGGCACATCACCTGGCCGATGGTCGGGCCGTCGACGTTCTTCCTGCTGATCATGAACGTCATCTACTCCTTCCAGGTGTTCGACCTGGTCTTCGTACTCACCCAGGGCGGTCCCGGAAACTCGACATCCGTGCTGGTGACGTACGCCTACGAGAACGGCTTCGTCACCCGGGATCAGGGGTACGCCGCCGCGATCGGGATGTTCCTGCTGGTGGTCACGGTCATCTTCACGGTGATCCAGTGGCGGGCCAGCCGTACGAGAGACCTGGTGGACTGATGGCCGTCATTCCCTCCACCCCGGTGGCGCCCGGACCGGTCCGGGCGACGGCGAACCGCGTGCGGCCGCGAGATGGTCGCTTCAAGGCGGTCCGATTGCTGGCTGCGATCGTGGTGGCCGTGGTGTTGCTGTTCCCGCTGTACTGGATGGTGGTCGTCGCCATCTCACCGCGCGAGGAGCTGCTCACGACCCAGGTCCGGTTGTGGCCCGGGCGCTTCACGATGGAGAACTTCGACCGGATCTTCTCCTCGTTCCCGGTTGCGACCTGGTTCGGCAACTCGGTAGCGATCACCGTGGTGGTCACCCTGATCACCGTGGTGGTGAACCTGTTGGCGGGCTACGCCTTTGCGCATCTGCGCTTCCCCGGGAACTCCGCGGTGTTCCTGCTGCTGCTCAGCACGCTGATGCTGCCCGTGCAGGTGATCATGGTGTCGCAGTTCCAGCTGATCACCGATCTCAACATCTACGGAACCTATTGGGGCGTCATACTTCCGACGGCCGCGTCTGCGTTCGGGGTGTTCCTGGCACGACAGTTCATCCTCGGCATCCCGCGTGAGGTTATCGAGGCCGCACGGGTCGACGGTGCCGGTCCGTGGCGGGTGTTCCTCCGCATCGTGTTACCGCTGTGCAAGCCGCTGATCGCGGTGCTGGTCCTGCTCACGGTCATGTCTACCTGGAACGACTTCAGCTGGCCACTCATCGCGCTCAAGGAGAACAGCCTGTTCACGTTGCCGATCGGGCTGCTCTACCTGCAGGGTCAGTTCGGCTCCGACTACGGCGCCACCATGGCTTTCGCGCTGCTCTCCGTCCTGCCGATCGTCCTGCTGTTCCTGTTGTTCCAGCGTTACTTCGTCCAAGGCTTCACCCGTAGCGGCATCAAGTAGCCCACCGAGGCTGCGGAGGCGCGGTCGACGACGGGATCTCAACTCACTCCGTCCGCTGGATCATCGTGGTTCGCTGGTCGAGCGACGAAGGAGTCGAGACTTGCATCGGATCCCCCTTCCCGGTCACGGGGTACAGGAATCACGTTGTGCACAACCGGAGTGTGTGCAACCATAGAGCCATGCCGGTGACCGACGAGATGGTGTGCTTCGCGCTCTACGCGGCGACCCGCGCCACCAGCCAGGCCTATCGCACGGCCCTGGAACCGTGGGGCCTGACGTATCCGCAGTATCTGGTGCTGGTGACACTGTGGGTCGAGGGCGACCAGACGGTGAGCTCGCTCGGGGAGCTGTTGCAGTTGGATTCCGGGACGCTCTCGCCGCTGCTGCGGCGGATGGAGCAGGCGGGCCTGCTCACCAGGGAACGCCGTTCGCGGGACGAGCGGATCGTCACGATCAGGACCACCGAACAGGCTCGCAGGCTACGCACCGAACTCGCCCACATCCCGCAGACCATCGCCCGCGGTACCGGCCTCCCGGACCAGGAAGCGGCCGGCGCCATGATCGCCACCCTGCGGCACCTGACCACCACCATGCAGGCGGTCGCCGCAGGCACATCACGAGCAGCCGGACCGGCTGCCGACAACCGGGTCGACGTCGCCCACCACTGAACGTCCACCACCACCCGGCTCAGCGGACACCCCGTCGACGAGCCGATCGAGAGGAATCACCATGGACACGCTGTACACCGCCGAAGCCCTGGCCACCGGCGAGGGCCGCAACGGCCACGTCACCACCACCGACGGCCGGGTCGACCTCGATCTCGCCATCCCGCCGGAGATGGGCGGCTCGGGTGAGGGCGCCAATCCCGAGCAGCTGTTCGCGGCCGGCTACGCCGCGTGCTTCCACTCCGCGCTGCAGAGCGTCGCCCGGGTACAGAAGGTGAAGATCGCGAACTCGACCGTCGGCGGTCGGGTGTCCATCGGCTCGAACGGGAACGGTGGGTTCGGACTGGCCGTGCAGCTCGAGGTGGTCATCCCCGGGCTGGACCACGAGCAGGCCCGAGCCTTGGCGGATGCCGCGCACCAGGTGTGCCCGTATTCCAACGCCACCCGCGGCAACATCGAGGTCACCATCACGGTGTCCGACGACTGATCGTGCTCTGACGGGATCTGGTCTCCTTCGTCGCTCGATCACCGAGGATTTCGGTGGTCCCCTTCGTCGCTCAGGACAGGGAGCAAGCGAGGAACGAGCGCGTCGAGATCTCGTTGGGCCGGAATCAGGTTCCGACCGATCTCGACTCACTCCGTTCGCTCGATCACCGAGCAATTCACTCGATCACCGTTGCACCACAACTACTTCCAGTGAGGAACCACCATGCGCACCATCATCCACGAGACCTTCGGTGAGCCGGAGGACGTGCTGACCGTCCAGGACCGCCCGTTGCCCGAGCCCGGTGCGGGTGAGGTCCGGATCAGGACCCTGCTCGCAGCGATCCACAACCACGACCTCTGGACGGTCCGCGGCAGTTACGGCTTCAAGCCGGACCTCCCGGCGCGGGCCGGTACCGAGGCCGTCGGAATCGTGGATGCAGTCGGTGAGGGAGTCACGGGACTGACCGTCGGTCAGCGGGTCGCCTCGGGCGGCAGCTTCGGCGCCTGGGCCGAGTACTTCACCACTCCGGCGGCCGGCCTGATCCCCGTTCCCGATGCGATCGGCGATGGCGCTGCGGCGCAACTGGTCTCGATGCCGTTCAGCGCCATCAGCCTGCTGCACTTCCTCGACCTGCAGCCCGGGGACTGGCTGGCACAGAACGCCGCGAACGGGGCTGTCGGACGGATGGTCGCCCAACTCGGAGCAGCCCGCGGACTGAACGTGGTCGGCCTCGTCCGCCGCGCTGCGGGCGTCGACGAGCTCGAGAGCCAGGGCATCGGAAACATCGTCGCCACCGACGCCGACGGTTGGCAGGACCAGGTGAAGGCGATCACCGGCGGAGCTCCCATCCGCGCCGGGGTCGAATCGCTCGGTGGGCGCGCAGCCGGCGATCTGCTCGGCCTGCTGGCTGAGAGCGGCACGCTGGTTGCTTTCGGATCGATGAACTCGCCGATCCTGAACCTCAGCGCCGGCGACCTCATCTTCAAGCAGGCGATCGTCAAGGGCTTCTGGGGTGCCGTGGTCAGTAGGGACATGGCGCCCGAACTCAAGGGTGAGCTGTTCCGTGAGCTGATCCAGCGGGTCCTGGCCGGCGAGCTGACGCTTCCGGTCGAGGCCACCTACTCCTTCGACGACGTCACCGACGCCGTCCGGGCAAGCCTCGGCGTCGGCCGGATCGGCAAGGTCCTGCTCCGTCCCTGACGTGAGGAATGAGTCGCGACGTCGGCGAACGGTTCTGCTGCCGAGCAACGCTCAGGCCCGCTGCTCGGCGACCGACAGCGTTCGATCCACAGCTGCGCCGCCCGGCACGATCGCACTCCTCGCCGCGGGGACGGCTCCCGGTGCTGCGACCAGGTCGATCCGGCGTGCGCCGCAGCCGGTGCACCGGACGTAGCGGATCACCCCCTCGAGAGTGCGGTGGCTCGATTCGGTGCACCAGCCGTGCTCGTGGGCGCGCACAGTGGCGATGGATGTGCACAGGACGTCCGTTTCGGCGCTCATCCGACCGACTCTGCTGTAATGTCGTTGTGCATCTCAACCCTTACGGCGAGTACGCCGTTCTGCTGGCCGCCTCCCTCGCCGACGACTGGCCCACCGATCGCGACGGCATCGTCGCGCGTGCCCACGAGGCAGGGATGACGATGACGTTCCGGGAAGCGGCAGACGACCATCTCCGCATTCGTGCCGTCCTGGACGATTGGTTACGCGTCGTCGACGCCGCAGACCCGCACGAGCGCGCAGCGCTGCTGAACGATCAGATGGCCAGAGCCACCGCGTATCCGCGGATGACGGACCACGACGGCGAGGGTTGGCACCTGCACTACCGGGACGAAGACCTGCCGCTGCCACGAGTGCTCGCCGCGATCTTCTCCGTCGGCACCGCCCTGCACCTGACCACGCGCGGGATGGACAGGCTGCGCCGCTGCGAAGCCGGGCGCCATCCCGGAGATGACTGCAGGAACGTGGTCTGTGACGTCACCCGCAACGGCCGGCAGCGGTACTGCTCGGTGCGTTGCGCCAACCGAGCGGCGGTCCGCCGGCACCGGGCGAGGTCCTCCTGAGCAACGGCCCGTCGACAGTGGCCCGTCGACAGGGCGGTTTAGACAGGGCGGTTTCGACCGCGCAACGCGGTGGATGCGAAGGCGATCGCCATTGCGCGCCGCTCACGCCGGTGAGAATACTTTTATTCTCTGCCGATTGACCGCCACACCCATGGACGAGGGGCGTCCGGCGGACGAAACTCGATGCAGCCCAGCGGATTCTCTGCAGGGTACCGGCCGCGGTCACGGGAATACGCAGGAGATGGCAGATGAAGAAACAGGCAAGAACAGCGTTGTTCGGTCTGATGTGTGCGGTGTTCGCGGTGTGGGGGATCGGGGCCGCCGGCGGAGCCTCCGCATCCACTGCTCCTGCGGTGCAGCAGTCAGCGGCGGTGCAGGCAGCGGTGGTGAACGCCGCAGCGGCCACGCTCCATTGCCGCGATCACTCCGCGGAATCCAAGCCGGTCTCCGGCAAGGTCGTCGTGCCGACCAGCTACTGCTACGACCCCGACACCTCGAACCACCGCGGCTGGCACGACTACTGCACGAGCTCACCCGACTCGGTGTACATCTCCAGCGGTGCGCCGTTCGGTATCGGCAGCGGCACTGTCAACTTCCGCGGCCCGTGTGCCCGCCACGACATGTGCCTGCAGTCGACCCATTCGCACAGCACGTGCGACGGACCCTTGCTGAGCAACCTGAAGAAGAACTGCACCCAGAAGTTCAATGCAGCCAATCCCGCGCGGTACAAGTGCTACGCCGTGGCGTACACCTACTACCTGGTCATCAAGGTGAAGACCGCGATCTCCTGACGCAGGCCCCGTCCGTACCTCACACTGATGATCAGCCGGCCCACCGGTCGGCTGATCATCGGTGTGAGGTGGCGGTTGATGATGACCCAACGGCGGACCGGGGAACAGACCAGACAACTGCTCATCGACGTGGGACTCTCGATGCTGCTGCGGCGGGGGATCTCTGCGGCCGTCGGTCACATCCGGTTGCAGGAGGTGCTGCGCAAGGCGGGGCTCACCTCGGGGGCGGCCTATCGGCTGTGGCCGGACCAGGAGGCCTTCCAGCGAGACCTCGCGGTGGCCGCGACCAGGCGGCGGTTCGACGATCCGGTCTCCGGCACGATGGCCAGGATCGGACCGATCATCGATGATCACCTGCCGCTGACCACCGTGGTGCGCGAGGGTTGCGCCGCCCACATCGAGAGCCTGGAGGGTGGGGGGACGACACCGTTCCTGATCGCTCTCACCATTCGCGCGACGGCAATCGCGTCCGACGACCTGCGCCGGGCCAGCCAGGAACGACACGCCGATTCCGTCCAGAGGTTCGCGGCGCTCTATGCGTCCCTGATGGGCTCCTACGGCAGGACGATGCGACCGGGACGGAGCATCGAGGAGTTCGCCGGATCGATGGCAGCCCTGGGGGAAGGCTTTGCGCTGCAGGCAATCGAAGGGATCCCGCACCCGAGGATGCCGGGTCCTGACGGTACCGAGTGGACGCTGTTCGGACTCGGCGTCTGGAGTCTGGTGGAAGGGTTCACCTGGCTCCGCGACGATCCGGCCCTCGTCCCAACCCGCTCAGCGCAGTGACCGGTGCGACGCGATCCGGATCCTCCGAGAACACCGGTTTCAGACGCCGGTGGCCATGTCCAACCGGGACTGCTGGTCTGCGCTGAGCTCGAGATCCGTTGCGGCGGCGGATGATCGGGCGGTCTCCGGGCGGGACGACCCGGGAATCGGGACGACGACGGGTGACGTGGCGAGCATCCAGGCGAGCGTCACCTGCTGCGGGCTGGCGTCGAGCTCGTCGGCCACCTGCTGGAACGCGGCGTAGCTGGACCCGAGATCGGATGCCTTCGAGATTCCACCCAAAGGTGACCACGGCAGGAACGCGATGCCCAGCTCGGAGCACAGCTCGAGCTCCGGGCGGGACGACAGGAACGCGGGCGAGTACTGGTTCTGCACGGACGCGAGCCGGCCACCCAGGATGTTCTGCGCCTGCCGGATCTGCTCCGGGTTGGCGTTGGAGATCCCGGCCTGCCGGATCTTGCCCTCGTCCAGCAGGTCACGCAGGGTCCCGACGGAGTCCTCGTACGGGACCGTCGGATCGGGGCGGTGGTACTGGTAGAGACCGATCGCGTCGATCCCCAGGCGCCGCAGCGACGCCTCACAGGCTGCGCGCAGGTGCTCCGGCGAACCGTCCTGTTCCCAGCTGTCCGGCAGCGACCGGGTGTGGCCACCCTTGGTGGCGACCAGGACGTCATCGGTGTCGCCGCTCCAGCTGCGCAGGGCCTCGGCGATCAGGCTCTCGTTGTGGCCGACCTCCTCGTCGTCGACGTGCCCCGCCAGGTGATAGGCGTCGGCGGTGTCGATCAGCCGCACGCCGGCATCGAGCGAGGCGTGGATGGTGGCGATGGCGGCGGCGCGATCTTCCGGACGGCCCTCAATGGACAGCGGCATTCCGCCGAGTCCGATGGCCGACACGGTTGTCTGTCCGATGGTTCTGGTGTGCATACCCGGACGGTACCCACCTGAGGCGGTCGAGCAAACGGAGGCAGCCGGGACCCGGGTCCGTTCTTGACGGGATGCCGGCACCCTCCTCGTCGCCTGCTCGTTCACCGGATCTGCGGTGGTCGAGCGATGGAGGAGCCGAGAGCCCGATCGATCGGCGGATGGACCGCTCGGTCGCCGCGCACGGCCGGCAGGACGATCCGGACGGCGAGGCCACCCTCCGGTAGCGCCGCAGCGGTGACGGTTCCGCCGTGGGCCGCGACGATCGAGCGGACAATGGTCAGGCCGAGGCCCACCCCTGCGGTGTGGGACAGCCGGGTGGCGGACAACCGTTGGAACGGTTCGAACAGCCGGGGCACCTGGTCGGGTGGTACCAAGGGTCCTGAGTTGGAGACGATCACCGTTCCCGGCCAGGCCACCCTGACCAGGACCCAGCCGTCGTCGACGTTGTACTTGAGGGCGTTGTCCACGAGGTTCTGGATCAGCCGTTCCAGCAACGTCGGCTCACCGGCCACCGTCGTCGGCTCCAGCTCACGCAGGATGCGCAGCCCGCGGGTGCCGGCGACCCTTCCGAGCACTTCGTCGGCCACGGCCGCCAGGTCCACCGGCTGGACCGACACCACTCCCTGGTCGCTCTCCGCCAGGGTCAGCAGACCTTCGATGAGGTGTTCGCTCCGCGCGTTGGTCCCCAGCAGTTGGCGGGACAGCAGTTCCTGTTGCTCGACGGTGAGGTGTCTGCCCATGCTCACCTCGATGAGGGTGCGCTGGGTCGCCAGCGGGGAGCGCAACTCGTGGGAGGCATTGGCGGTGAACCGACTCTGTGCCTGGTAGGCACCGCCGACCCGCTCCAGCAGCTGATCGATCGAATCCGCCAGTCGCCGGGACGGATCGTTCCCGATCGCACCCACCCGCAGACCGAGGTTCGTCGGCCCGAACTGCCCCACCCGGAGCGCCAGGTCGTCCAGCGGGCGCAGGCACCACCGTGGGAGGACGTAGAGCAACCATCCGGTGAATGCCGTGGTGACCACCAGCTCGATGACTGCCAGCGTGGGGTTGAAGACGGTGCAGCCGTTGAGCCCGTCGACCCAGGTGTCGCCGCACGAGGGTGCCTTCTGCAGCATCATCCGGACGAGATCCAGGCCGACATCGAGAGCGATCGACAGGTAGAGGTATCCCACGACGAGGCAGGCCGACGCCGTGGCCATGATCCGGATCCGGAGGTTCAGCTGCACGGTCTACTCGCCCAGGCGATAGCCGGCGCGCAGCACGGTGTGCAGGACCGGCGGATCACCCAGCTTGCGGCGCAACGTCATCACCGCGACGCGCACCGTGTTGGTGAAGGGATCGGCGTGCTCGTCCCACGCCTTCTCGAGCAGTTCTTCGGCGCTCACCACCTCGCCACCTGCGCGCACCAACACATCGAGCACGGCGAACTCCTTGGGAGTCAGATCGAGCAGTCCGCCCTCCCGGAATGCCTGGTGCCGCGGGTGATCGACGGTGATACCCGCGCACTCCAGGACCGGCTTGGTGCGAGGCGTGACGCGCCGGGCGAGGGCCTGGACGCGAGCGGTGAGCTCGGCGAAGGCGAAGGGCTTCCCCAGGTAGTCGTCGGCTCCGAGCGCCAGACCCTCAACGCGATCGCGGACGCCGGTGGCGGCGGTGAGCACCAGCACTCGGGTGGCGGATCCCTGCTCGACCAGCCAACGGCACACGTCGTCGCCGGTGGCGCCGGGCATGTCGCGGTCCAGGATGGCGACGTCGTACTCGTTCTCGCTCAGATGGACGATCGCCGAGCGGCCGTCGAAGCAGACGTCCACCGCCATCGAGCGCCGGCGGAGTCCTTGGGCGATGGTCTCGGCCAGCAGCTCCTCGTCGTCTGCCACCAGGACACGCATGTTCGGATCCTTCCTCCGGGTGACAGTGCTGCGGCGAGTCTAGGGGCGCCGTTGTCAGTTCCGGATAAGGAAGTGACGTACGGGCGCCTCACGCACTCCTCAGCACTCTGTGCTCCATGACCGAGACACTGCGACCCATCCAGCACCCCCGACCCGCCCGCGCCACAGCCATGGCCCCGACCGCGGGCCGCACCGTCCGGGACGAACTGTTCCGATCGATCGCCCTGTGGCTGGGCAGAGTGCTGCTGCCGAGCGCCTGGCTCGGATCGCGGCACGACTCGCACGCCCGGGCAGCCCAGTGGGCCCTGCAGCTGCGCTTCCCCCATGAGCGCCTCGCCGGTCTGACGACCGGGATGGCGGTCGCTCTCCGTCGAGCCCGCACCGCCGCGTTCTGGGAACAGGATCTGCTGCTGGGAGTGACGTCCGGCCACCGCACCGTCGACGAGCAGAACCGGATGCTGACCGACGATCTCATCCGGCTGGAGTCCGTCGGTGACGGCCCTGCCCGCGCGCTCCCCGTCGAACAGTCGCAGCACGTCGCCGGTCTGGCCGTTGACGTACGTCCACGGGAAGCCGCGATGTGGTTGGAGCGCAACGGTCATCGGTTTGATCTGTACCGCACGTACGCGAACGAGTGGTGGCATTTCGAGTACCTGCCGCGGGCCAGCGGCACCGCTCCCCAGATGCTCGCCCATCCGGGGGCGCGCGGTCCGGGCAAGTGCAGCACGACTGGTGCCGGCGTGCAGTCCTGATCAAGCACGAGCGGGTCCGACAGGGAGGTGTCCTCGGGCAATCGTTCACCGCTCGGTCACCCGACTGTCGGCTGCGCGTCGCCCTGCAGGTCGAAGCTGCGGGAGCCCTCGTTCGTGGGGGCCGAGAGCTCCGGCAGCTTCGTCGGAACCGCCGTCACACCCAGGAGCGCGTCGTGAGTCGTCCCCTTCCTTTCGTCCGTCGTCGGCTCAGGGCCGGTACCGCCGTCGGCGTCACCGCTGCGATCGTGGGAGCCGCTGCTCTGATTCCTGCGTTGACCGTTGGGACGGTCGTTGCTCCGGTCGGCTCCGGCCCGGCTGCGGCGCACGTCGCATCCTGGCCGCTCCCTCCGCAGCCACCGCGTCCGGGGGCAGCCAGGGCGGCCGTCACCCTCTACGCCGAGAACGTCGCTCCGTTGGCGACGATCGGCGGCGTGCAGATCGGCGGCAGCGCGTTCGGGTCGTCGTTCACCAAGGCGCCGTGGGGATCCGATCTCTACTACGGGCTGACCGATCGCGGACCCAATGTCGACGGGCCGAACGCCACGAAGATCGAGCCGCTGCCCGATTTCAACCCGGCGATCGGCGAGTTCGCCCTTGTCGGCTCCGGGTCGCGCGCGCACGCCGTACTGCTGCGCACGATCCCGCTGAGAGCGGCGGACGGCTCCGGCTACAACGGTCGGGTGAGTCTGGCCGGCGGCACCGGAGAGACCATCACGGATCTGACCGGTACTGCCCTCGACCCGAGCCCGTACGGCTACGACCCCGAGGGCCTCGCAGTGCTGCGCGACGGCACCTTCTGGGTGTCCGACGAGTACGGCCCGTTCATCACCCACTTCGATCGCACCGGTCGCCAGCTCGAACGACTCAGCCCGTTCGACGGGTCGCTGCCGGTGGAGCTGTCGCTGCGGGATCCGAACAAGGGCATGGAGGGACTCACCGTCACGCCCGACGGCCGGATGTTGGTCGGCATCATGCAGGCTGCACTGAACGCCCCGGACGGCCCGAAGTCCAAGAACGTCCCGGTGGTGCGGATCGTGACGGTCGATCTGGCGAGCCGACAGACCCACGAGTACCTGTATGCCCTGCACGCCGGCGATTCCGTCGGCACCACGGTCAGCGAGATCGCCGCGCTGAACGCACACGAGTTCCTCGTGGACGAACGCGACTCCGCGAAAGAACCGGCTGCGAACAAGAAGCTGTACCGGATCGACCTCCGCGGGGCGACGGACGTGAGCAAGCATGCGCAGGTTCCGAACGCGACCTACCGCGAGGTGCACGGCGGACTCCTGGTGGGCGGCAGGACGATCGAGGCGATCGCCGGCAAGAACTCGACCGCTACCGCGACCGCGAACCTGGCAGCTGTCGGCGTCACGCCGGCGACCTCGAGGCTCTTCCTGGACATCGGCGGCCTGGTGACGGCGATCGCTCCCGACGGATCATTCTTCGGTCATGACAAGGTCGAGGGTGTCGCGGTGGTCGACGGTGGACGGTCGGTGGTGCTCAGCAACGATTCGGATTTCGGCATCGACGGCACGACCACCACGACCCCGCCGTTCGGTCTGCAGGCCAAGATCCTGCCGAACGGACGTCAGGACAGCGGCGAGCTGCTGAAGGTCGACCTGGCGAAGGTGCCGGCGGAATACCGCCGCTGATCGAGCGACAGAGGACGGTCGGAGACGAGATCCGTTCCGTGCAACGACGGGGTCTGATCACGCTCGTTCCTGGCATGTCAGGACCACCCCTGGCGTGTTGCTGTCGCACCGGTCCATACTCGCCTCACCGCAGTCACCTGTAGTAGGCAAAGGAGCCGACCCATGAGTGCAGAACTGACCCCGTACCTGAACTTCGGCGGTACTGCCAGGGAGGCGATGGAGTATTACGCATCGATCTTCGGCGGCATTCCCGAGGTCATGACCTTCGGTCAAGGCGGCATGGAGGGCGTGGATCCTGACCTGGTGATGCACTCGTCGTTGGTGGGCGGCAACGGGTTCCGCATCTTCGGCGCTGACGCCCCGCCGGCGATGGGCCCCACTCCGGTCGCCGGCAACATCACCATGTCGCTGTCCGGTGACGACGAGCAGGCGCTCACCGGCTACTGGCAGGCACTGTCCGACGGTGGAACGGTACGGACGCCCCTGGCCCGGGCGCCCTGGGGGGACAGCTACGGCGACCTCGTCGACAAGTTCGGCATTGCCTGGCTCGTCAACATCTCCGGAGTAGCAGCGGAAGCCTGACCCGCCCCTTCGCGGTTCTGACGGTCGTCTGCAGCCGACGTTCGCGGTTCTGACGGTCGTGTGCAGCCGACGTTCGCGGTTCTGACGGTCGTGTGTAGCCGACGTTCGCGGTTCTGACGGTCGCGTGCAGTCGACGTTCGCGGTCCTGACGGTCGTGTGCAGTCGACGTTCGCGGATGCCTCGGTCGGGTGAACGCCGGACCTTCCATCTCCACGCTCTGAGACTTGCCTCCCGGTTCGGCCTACCCGGTGGCTACTTCGGGCGATCGTTGCTACCGTCCGCGGTGTACCGATGACGACGGGTGTGACGAACCCCGAGTCGGTACCGTCCTGATCGTCGTCATCGATCCTGTTGAAGAGGCCCGTGTGCTGCGGGCGAAGATATGGTGGCACCGCGAGCTCCCGATCGCCCACATCTCCCGGGGTACTTCTCCAGGAGGTGAATCGATTGTCCCGCAACACATCCACTCCCGACCTACCGCTGCCGCGATCGCTCTGTGCAGATCCAGGGCCGACCGGGAACCGCATCCGCATCGAAGGGTGGGTCCACCGACGCCGACGCCTGTCGTCCGTCACCTTCGTGGTGATCCGCGACCGATCCGGGCTGCTGCAGACGGTCGTGACCGATCCGGCCACCCGTGCGCAACTCGACTCCATCGGCGAGGAATCAGTGGTCACCGTCATTGGGGTGTCCGCCATGAACCCCCAGGCCCCGGGCGGCCACGAGCTGGTCGATGTCGAGTTCACCGTGCTCTCCCACGCGGAGACCCCGCCGATCGCACTCTGGCGACCAGAACTCGACGTCAGCCTGCCGGTGATGCTCGACCATGCGGCGGTCAGCTGGCGTCATCCGGAACGGCGCAAGGTGTGGCAGGTTGCGGCCGCGTCGCTCCGCGGCTTCCGGAACACGTTGGAGCGGAGCGGTTCCACCGAGATCCAGACACCGAAGATCGTGGCCGGATCGACTGAATCCGGCGCGAACACCTTCACCCTCGACTACCTCGGACAGCCGGCATACCTCGCCCAGTCGCCGCAGTTCTACAAGCAGACGATGGTCGGCGTGTTCGAACGGGTGCATGAGGTCGGGCCGGTGTTCCGCGCCGAACCACACGACACCGTCCGCCACCTCTCGGAGTACGTATCGCTCGATGCGGAGATCGGCTTCATCACCGATCACCGCGACGTGCTGGCGCTGTTGCGAACCGTGCTCGCCGGTATGCGGGAGGAGGTGGCGGCGGTCGACCTGCCGATCGGCGCCGTCGTTCCCGAGATCCCGGACGAGATCCCGACGATCCACTTCTCCCGCGCACTCGAGCTGGCGGGTGCACCGGACGACGAGCCGGACCTGGCGCCCGAGCACGAGCGGAAGCTGGGAGCCTGGGCACGAGACGAGTTCGGCTCGGATTTCCTTGCGGTGGAAGGCTATCCGGCGGCCAAGCGGCCGTTCTACACCCATCCCCAGCCGGACGATCCGCGATGGACCAACTCCTTCGACCTGCTGTTCCGCGGGTTGGAACTGGTGACGGGTGGCCAGCGGTTGCATCACTACCAGGACTGTCTCGATGCGCTCGACGCCCGTGGCGAGGACCCTGCCGGGTATGTCGGTTATCTGGAGGCGTTCCGGCACGGGATGCCGCCCCACGGTGGCTTCGCGATCGGGCTGGAGCGCTGGGTGTCCCGGGTGCTGGGTCTGGACAACATCAGGCTCGCGACGCTGTTCCCGCGGGACGTGCACCGGCTGGTGCCGTGAGCCGTGCTGTGCGCGGTCAGGTCGGCGCGATCACTCGCTGCAGGGTCGCGTAACCCGCAGGCTCCCAGGTCGGCTTCCCGCCGGGAAGGCAGAGTCGCCCGTTGCGCCCGATCTCGATGAGCCCGAGTGCTCGCAGCACGGCCCATCCGCGGGCCCGGGCGATGGTGGCCCCGTCTGCCCGCGCGTAGCAGTCGAAGAACCGAACCGCGGCGCCCGTCGGCAGCAGGATCCAGGCCGCCGACAGGTCGGTCGCCGGATCGCCCGAGCACAGATCGCCGAAATCGAGCACCCCGGCCAGGGTCCCGTCGACGACGGTCACGTTCGCCGGGTGCAGGTCGCTGTGCAGCCACAGTGCCGGGCCGTGCCAGGCGGGCGCTGCGACCGCGGCTGCCCAGACCGCTTGCACCACAACGGTGTCGACACTCTGGTCGAGCTTCCCGAGAGCGGTGTCGAGGCGCTGCTGCGGATCCAGCGGCAGGCCGCGCGGGGGGTTCACCGGTGCGTCATCGGGTGCCGGGACGTGGAGTGCGCGCAGGAATGCTGCCAGAGTCCGCGCGGCGCCCGGGTCGGTGACGGGGGTGGTGTCGGCGGGTTCTCCCTCGACCCATCGGGCGATGGTCCAGGTGTGCGGGAACGACGCGGACGGTGTGCCGACGCGTACCGGGACCGGCGTGGGCAACGGCAGCCGGCCGGCCAGGGTGGGCAACCACGTCCGTTCCTTGACCAGCAGGCCAGGTGCCCGATCGGTCCGCGGAAGCCGCACGGCCAGCTCGTCCCCGAGCCGCCACTGCTGGTTGTCCCAGCCGCCGGCGACCTCCTGCAACGGGAGTTCAGCCAGGTCGGGATGCTGCTCCTGCAGCAGGGATCGCACGAGGCGCTGCTCGAATCGGACGTCCTGCATCTGGTTCCTCTCGATCCACCCTGGCGGCACCGTCACCACCGGTGGTCCCCTTCGTACACTGACCGCGTGGTGTCGACCTGGGACGTGTCATCGGTGGGGGTGCTGCAGATGCCATCCGGCCGGGTCGTACGGGGACGCGGTCTGCGCCGGCCACTGCCCCGCCGGCGTAGCCCCGGAGTTCGACGCTGACTGCCGGCCCGCAGCACTTCTGGGCGGGGAGAATCGGACATATGTTCCCCGCCCATCGGGTGGAGTCAAGTCGATGGTCGAGCGCTAGCATCAGTCCCAGCGGGTAACGGCCATTCCCACGGATTGCGGAGTCCGCGTGACCAAGGAGCCGCAATGGAATCGAGTCCGGAAGCACTGACCGCCGAGTTGTTGTCCCGGACCCGGGAGATGCCGGTCAACGACACCGACCGGCTGCTGAGCGTCGCCACTGCCGCGATCGTCGAGCTGGGCATTGCCGACAGCGTGAGCATCCTGGAGCGCGTCGGAGACCACGAGTTCACGACCCGCGCACCCACGGACGACCGCGCGACCGCAGTCGATCGGTTGCAGCGAGAATTTCACGAGGGCCCCTGCGTCGAGGCGTCCTACGACGAGGGCGTGGTCTGCTCGAACGACATCGATGCCGATGACCGCTGGCCTCGCTGGGGACCCGCCGCCGTCCAGGAAGGCATCTCGGCCGTCATCAGCGTCCAGCTGTACGTCAAGGACGACACCATGGGGGCGTTGAACATGTTCCACGCTACCCGCCAGAGTTTCACCTCCGACGATCTGGAGATCGCCCGGATGGTTGCGGTTCCGATCTCGATCGAACTCGCGCACTGCCGTCAGGACGAGAACCTGTGGAGGGCCATCGACGCCCGACATCGCATCGGCCAAGCGCAGGGCATCCTGATGGAGCGCTTCCAGATTCCAGCAGACGCGGCATTTGCCGTGCTGCGGCGGCTGTCCCAGCAGGGCAACACCAAGTTGCACCTCATCGCGGACGACATCGTCCGCACCGGGCAGCTCCCGCCCGGAGCCGACAGCGCGGTTCAGGGCTGACCGAGGGCAGCAGACGACCCCAGCCGCGCGGTTGCTGGACGGCTGGGGTCTGGCACGCGACCACTCCGCGGCTCGATCGCCTGCTACCTACCTGTTGCTCGAAAATCGCACAGTGCAAACCCCATGCAGCAGACTCGTCGTGGGTGAACCCCTGTGGTTCGGTGCAGTTCATGGCGCGCGGACCTGGGTGAAGGGGCCCTCAGAGGAGTCGGCGCCGGCCTCCCCTGCGAGCTGGTCTTGGGTACGGTGCCCGTCATGGGGCCCGCGGGGAAGCAGTCGATGAGACCGGGTACGGGGTATTGGCTGTGGTTGTTCGGAGCCATCTGGGCTGAACTCGGCTCGACGGTGACGCTGTTCGCGATCACGTGGACCGCCACCGGATTCGGCGGTGGGGCGGCGGGTCTGGTCGCGACTTCGACCATGCTTCTCCGACTGGTCCTGCTGCTCGGCGGCGGTTCCACCGCCGACCGCTTCGGCCCACGACGAGTGATGATCACCTGTGACTTCTGCATGCTCGCAGTGACACTCGGCATGGCCGCCTGGTTCGCGCTGCAGGGCCCCACGGTCGGTTCACTGCTGGTGTTCGGTTGCGTGCTCGGCATCGTCTCGGCGTTCTACATGCCTGCGTCCGGGGTGTTTCCTCGACTGTTCGTGGACGACGGTCAACTCGGCCGCGTGATGGCCACGACGAGTACCGGGCTCCAGCTCGCCCGCATCGCTGGGCCGGCGTTGGGCGGCATTCTGCTGGCCTGGATCGGGCTCTCCTGGGTGGTGGCGCTCAACGCGGCCACCTTCTTGCTGGTCGCCTCGATCATCCTGTTCGTCGTCCCGCCCCGACCTCATCGCCCGCCCGACAGCACTCCCGTCGGGTTCCGCGAGTCCTGGCGAGACCTGAAAGCTGCTGGTCACCATCGGATCCTCGTTCCGCTGCTGGTCGCGCTCGGGGCACTGGTGGCCGGGGTGACGCCCGCGATAGCACTGCTGATTCCGCTGCTCAGCCGTGATCGCGGTTGGTCGGCGGCCAGCGCGGGCCTGATGGAAGGCGCCTTCATGGCAGCGGCCCTGGTGGTCGGCGCACTGGTCGCAACGCGCGGAACGCTGCGGCGTGACAGCATCCCGATGATCTGGGGCCCGGTACTCGCGGCGGCCGGTCTGATCGGCATGGCATGGGCTCCCGCCGTCTGGATGGCTTGCGCCGCAGCGGCAACCACGAGCCTCGGGATGGTGTCGTTCAACTGCCACGCCCTGCCCCGATTCCTGGCAGCCAGTCCACCGGGAGCGCAGGCGCGTCTCCAAGCTGTGCTCGCGGTGACCACCACCGTCCCCATGCTCGCGCTCAGCGGCCCGTACGGACTTCTCGCGCAGCATGCCTCGCCGGGCTGGGCATTGGGTGTCGCGGCTGTGTTCGCGGCGGCGGCGGGCGTCGTCGTCGCGATCACGCACCCCTGGACCGCACCAACGGTCGCTCCCGTCGGCTGAGCGTCATTCCCGCCGGGGTGGCCCGATGTCGAGATCGGCGGGGCGGCTGCGTCCTGTGGGTAGGAGCGGGAGCCACCCGCCTCGTACTCGATGAACGCTGAGGGAGAACCGACATGGCCGTCGCCGCTGATCTTGACCGCGCCACCGACTCGCAGTGGGACTGGGTCGCTGAACAGACCCGGACGTATCTCACCTCGGGTGGGGCCCAGGGACACGAATCGGACGGAGTGCGCGTGCTCGTGCTCGCCACCACCGGGCGAACCACCGGACAGCCTCGACGAACGTGCCTGATCTACGGCACGTCGGGCGACGAATTCGTCCTCGTCGCCTCGAAGGGCGGCGCTGACGAGGACCCCGACTGGTTCAAGAACCTTCAGGCCCACCCCAGCGTCGGGGTACAGGCTGGGTCCCGACGATTCACCTGCCGGGCCCGCTCGGCGTCTTCGGTCGAACGAGACACCCTCTGGCCCCAGATGGTGGGCATCTTCCCGCTCTACGAGGAGTACGCCCACCAGACGGACCGCCAGATTCCGGTCGTACTGCTGACGCCTCACGACTGAACCGTCCACCTGGCGCGGCCGCGACCGACCGCCATCAACACCAGCCACCGCCCCACCGCAGAGAGTAGAGCTCATGCCCATCAAGCTGGAGAACGTCGCCATCGCTGTGCGGGACCTCGAAGAGACGATCGCCTTCTTCGCCGACCTCGGGTTGACCGTTCTCGGCCGGGACACGGTCAGCGGCGAGTGGACCGATACCGCCGTCGGCCTCGACGGCAACCACGCCAAGATCGCCATGCTCCAGACGCCGGACGGGAACGGTCACCTCGAGCTCTTCGAGTACATCCACCCCGACGCGATCGAGACGAGCCCCACCCGACCCAACGAGATCGGCATGCACCGCGTCGCGTTCTCGGTGGACGGCCTCGATGAGGCACTCAGGATCGCGGCGAAACACGGCTGCCACCCGTTGCGCGGGGTGGCGACGTACGAGGACGTCTACAAGCTCACCTATCTCCGCGGCCCCAGCGGCATCATCGTGATGCTCGCCGAGAGCCTTGGTAGTCGCTGACCGGTGTCGAGCGCGAGTGTCTCCCTGTCGTTCTCGACGGCTCCGGCGCAGAGCTGCCGGAGGTACCTGAGTTCCGTGTCCCGGAAGTGGATCGCATACAGCTTCGCCGCCAGAGCAAGACCCTCGGGTCAGTTGCGTGTTCCAGCTGACCGACCGAGCCCGGGCGCCGGGGAGTCATCCGTGCGACGCTGGAACTCGAGCGCGGCACCTGCGTGCTCCCGGCTCGAGCAGTCTCGCATCCGCCGCCGATCCCAGGAGAGCCGTCGTGAGCACCCCGGTCCGCCCGCAGGGCCTCGCCCTCCGACCCCCCGAGCACCAGGTGGACCCCCGGTGCCGTCGGTGGTGGGCGGTCCAGATCCTGCTGGGCTTCGGCATCCCCGCCGTGGCGCTGCTCGTTTCCGGCTTGCTCTTCGCGAGTGCTCGGGTGTGGGTCTGGGTGCCCGGCGGGTTGGCGGCTGCGGCAGCGATCGGCGGCTCGCTGCTCGCTGCCGGCCGTGCTGTTCCGGATCCACCGTTGGGAGGTGACGGACGTTGCCGTCTACGCACGAAGCGGCTGGCTGTGGCAGGAATGGCGAGCAGCGCCGCTGTCCCGGGTGCAGACCGTCGACACCGAACGTGGCCCCCTGCAACGGATGTTCGGACTGGTCACCGTCACCGTCACCACCGCATCAGCCAAGGGGCCGGTCCGGATCGAGGCCCTCGACGCAGCCCTGGCCGAAGACATCGCGCATCGACTGACCGCGTTGGCGCAGCAGCAGGCCCCCGCGGATGCCGCGGATGCCACCTGATGAGTCCATCCGTGGAGGGCCCGCTCGCAGCGAAAGAGCTGCTCATTGCGGGCGAACAGCTGGACAGGAGCACCGTCTCGGCGTCGGCTCTCGAGGCCGGCGCTGCCGTTGCTGCCGCCGCTGTGCCGACCGGGATCGGTCTGCGGATCGGCGACATCTCGTGGGGATGGACGCTCACCTGGCTGATCGGCGGAACCGTTCTGCTGGCCGCCGCTGTGGCGGTGATCGAGTGGATCCGGCTGCGCTGCACCAGGTTCCGCATCGGCGACGAGCGGGTCGAGTACGTCGTCAGCCTGCTCGCCACCAAGCGCACTTCGCTGCCCCGCGAACGCATCCGCACGGTGGACATCACCGCGAACCCGGCCCAGCGATGGCTCAGGGTCGCCGACATCCGGCTGGGTACCGGCGATCGGCAGGGTGACATCACGCTGAAGTCCATCGACGCGGCGCGGGCCGAGACGCTGCGTCGGGAGTTGCTCCGGCGAGTTCCCGGCAGCGATGCAGCGGTCCCACCCGACGGTTCGGCACCGGAGGTCGGTGTGCTGGTGCGGTTCCGACTCGGCTGGATCCGGTTCGCGCCCATCAGTTTCTGGACGCCGGTGCTCGGTGCGGGTGCGTTCGGAGTGGTGCTGCAGGTGGCTAACTGGTTCGGTGCCGAGAACGTGGTGTTGCGCTGGATCTCCGATCGGTTCGAGGATGTCCCGCTGCTCGCCGAGATCGGCATCCTGGCCGTCGTCGCGCTGCTGGTCGGCGCCGTGGCCAGCCTGGCCATCTTCACCGAGGCCTGGTGGCAGTACACCCTGGAACGCGAGCCGGACGGTTCGCTCCGGATCCGCCGCGGCCTGTTGATCCGGCGGTCCACCACTTTCGAGGAACGGCGGTTGCGCGGTCTGGTGCTGGTCCGGCCGCTCGGACTGCGGATCGCCGGGGCCGCGCGGTTGGACGTGCTGGCCACCGGGCTGCAGCAGCAGGACGACGACAGCAAGGCCTCCGAGCCGGACACCCTGATGCCCGCAGCTCCGCTGGCTCTGGCCGTCCGGGTGGCACGCGCCGTCCTCGATGACCCGGTGCTCGATCCCGACCGGCCACTGATCGCCCATCCGGCAGCCGCCCGCCGTCGCCGCTGGGTCAGGGCGGCCCTCGCGGTGCTCGCCGCCACCGGCGGATTGCTGCTGCTGGGGGCTCTGCTGACCGAGGTACTGAGCTGGCTGGCCCTGGCGCTGCTGCTGCCCTCGGCAGCGTTCGCGGCATGGTCGGCCGCGGACAACTACGCCGGTCTGGGCCACCATGCCACCGAGGGGTACGTGCTGCTGCGGTCCGGGTCGGTCGCCCGCCGGACGGTGGCGCTGTCCCGAGCGGGTCTGCTCGGCTGGAACCTGCGGCAATCTCCGCTGCAACGCCGGGCCGGGCTCGTCACCCTGATCGCCACCACCGCCTCCGGTGACGGTGCCTTGCGGCTCCCCGATCTCGGGACCAGACAGGCGATCGAGCTGCTCGCCGACACCGCGCCCGAGTGGAGCCGCCTGACTCCGAAGAGCAGGTCTCTCGAGTGACCAGCTGGCCGGCTGGGACGAATGGGCCTCGGGCGACCAGGAAGCATGGGAGAAAACAGCTGGAGACGGGGTCACGTCTGAGGCACGGTGAGACCGATCGGTCGATCTGGACCCGGCTCGGTGGGTTCAGCGCACCATCCGCTTCTCCGGCAGGTTCCAGACCTCATAGAGGCTGCGCACGCCGTCCTCGACGAAACCGTGCTTGGCGTAGAACGCAGTCGCCCTGGCGTTGTCCGCCGCCAGCCACACCTGGGCGGGCGCGTCACCCAGCGCCGCGTCCAGCAGTGCGGGTCCGACGCCGGTGCCGTAGGTCTGCGCCAGCACGTAGATCGACCACAGCTCGAGAGCTCGCACAGCATCTTCGCCGCGCGACGGTCCCACGGACGCGAATCCGACCAGCTGCCCGTCCTCCTCGGCGACCACGGTGCCGACGGTGACGCCGTCCACCTGTGTCGTCGGCTGCCCCAGTGCGCGGGTCCACATGGCGCGGCGCTCGTCCACGTCGAAGCCGGCGATCACGTCGGGAGAGACGAGTCCGGTGTACGTCTCGTGCCACGCCTGGATGTGGAGCTCCGCGAGTCGTGCGGCATCGGCGGGGACGGCTGGTCTGAGGAACAGCATCCGCCGAGGGTAGCGAGTACCGGTGCCAAGGTCTGATTGCCCGCTCTGTGGGTCGGAGGTGACGGGCCCCGGTGGCCGTGAGCAGTGATCTGATTCCTGCCGTCGCTCAGGTGGTCCGGCGGCTGTTGCGAGACCGAACGGCGATGAGAGCACAGCAGACGACAGCGATGCCACCGACAGCGGTCGCCCAGGTGATCCGCTCGTGGAGGATCAGCGCTGCCCAGCAGATGCTCATGACGGGCTGACCGAGCTGCACCTGGCTCACCTGGGCGAGCGGGCCGATCGCCAGACCTCGGTACCAGGCGACGAAACCGAGGAACATGCTCACCACGCCGAGGTAGGCGAAGCAGAGCCACTGACCTGAGGTGCCCGACGGCGGCTGCTCGAGCACGGCAGCGCAGGTCAGGACGAGCATCACCGGCGCCGCGACCACCAATGCCCAGGAGATCGTCTGCCACGAGCCCAGAGACCTCGCCAGCACACCCCCTTCCGCATAGGCGATCGCGCACACGACAACCGCCGCGAAGAGCAGGCCATCTGCGGCGTGCATCCGTCCGAGGCCGCCGTTCTGAATCACGGCGAACACCACGGCCGCGATGGCGCCCGCGCCCGCGGCGGCCCAGAATGCCCGGCCTGGGCGCTCACGTGTTCGCAGGACCGAGACGACCGCCGTCGCTGCGGGCAGCAGCGCGATCACCACAGCGCCGTGGCTGGCGGGAGCTTCGGTGAGGGCGAACGAGGTCAGCAAGGGGAAGCCGAGAACTGCTCCCGCGGCGACGACGATGACGCCGAACCACTGTCGGCCGCGTGGCCGCCGCTGTCGGCCCACGGCGAGTGCAATCGCAGCGATCGCAGCGGCAACCACTGCGCGAGCACTGCCCACGAACAACGGCGACATCTGCCCGGACTGAACGGCGTTGCGCGTCAGCGGAACAGTGAACGAGAAGGCAAGGACGCCGAGCAGACCCCAGGCAATACCGGCTCGCGACGTTGATAGCGGAGGTCCCGCTGTTGTGGTAGCGCTACTCTTGCTCGTCATGGATGACGATAGCAGTGCGGGCATTGTCCGCGAGCTGCGGGCGTGGATTGCGGGGACCACTCCCGGGTCTCGGCTGCCGTCGACGCGGGAGCTCGCCGCTGCCCACGGGGCAGGCCCGGTCACGGTGCAGAAGGCGCTTCGGACGCTGGTGGCACAGGGTCTTGTCGAGACCCGCCCCGGCGTCGGTACCTTCGTGCGCTCGATCCGCAGTGTTCACACCGCCGACTACACCTGGCAGACCGCGGCCCTCGGACAAGCACGGGGACCCAGGCCCCCGACCTCGTCGGCACTGCGCAGCGTGTCGAGCGATGTCCTGGCCCTGCACTCGGGATACCCGGACCGCGAGCTCCTCCCGGAGCGACTCGTGCGCGCGGCACTCGCCCGGGCCGCGCGCAGCGACGTGACCTTCGAACGTGCACCGTCGGCCGGGCTGCCGCAGTTGCGATCGTGGTTCGCGGCCGAACTCGCAGCGCAGGCCTCGCCACAGGTCGCTGCCCCGACGGCGCGCGATGTGCTCATTCTTCCGGGCAGCCAGATCGGTCTGGGATCCGTGTTCCGCAGCATCGCCGGCCCGGCAGGGGTGCTGCTGATCGAATCTCCGACCTACTGGGGTGCCATCCGGGCGGCCGCGCAGGTCGGCACCTCCCTCGTTCCCATTACGACCGGTCCCGACGGGCCGGATCTCGTCGCTCTCGATCGGGCGTTCAGCGAAACCGGTGCGCGAGGGTTCTATGCGCAGCCGACGTTCGCCAACCCCACCGGCGTGCACTGGAGCACCAGCCACGCGCGGGCAGTGCTCGACATCGTCCGCGACCACGGGGCGTTCCTGATCGAGGACGACTGGGCTCATGATTTCGGGATCACCGCCGACGCGGTTCCGGTCGCCGCCCACGACGACGGGGGACATGTGGTGTACCTGCGCTCGCTGACCAAGAGCGTCTCGCCGGCGATCCGGGTGGCCGCGGTCGTGGCCCGCGGTCCCCTCCTCGAGCGACTCCACGCCGAGGTCCAGGCCCAGTCGATGTACGTCAGCGGTGTGCTCCAAGCAGCCGCACTGGATGTGGTGACCCAGCCTGCGTGGCGAGCTCATCTTCGCGGTCTTCGTCAGCAACTCCGTGCCCGACGCGACCTGCTCCTCGATGCCCTGGCGACGCATGTTCCCGCAGCAGAGGTGAATCTGATTCCCGCCGGCGGCCTCAACCTCTGGGCGCGACTTCCCGACGGGACGGACCTTCCGCGTCTGGCACGTGATGCGGAGCAGCGTGGCGTCATCATCGCCACCGGGGACGAGTGGTTTCCCTCAGAACCCACCGGACGCCACCTGCGACTGAACTTCGCGGGCCCCGATCCGAGCGCGTTCGCAGCAGCCGCCGCCGCCCTCGGTGACGCACTGGCCGCGCAGGGCTGAGACCCGTGCCACCAACTGCACCAGCAAGTGCCAGGCGCAGAACCGGATCCGCGGAACGCTGCCGGCCCCGCCGAGCCCGGTCGACCCGACGCCGATCGGCGATTGACCACCGGTCTCGACACGCGATTGCTCCGAACGGGTCGGTCTCCGACCCGTTCGGGCGTCGGGCTCGGAGGCGCCGGGATTCGCAACGGATACAGCGATAAGTTCCATCCGTGCGGAGGATCGACGATCACCCTGCAGGTTTCCTACGCTCACCCTCGTGGGTTCCTCACCCCGGCGGTTGCGCCGTCCCCGGCGTCTGCTCGGTGCGTGTTGTGCCCTGGTGACAGTCCTGGCCGGGTGCACGGGCAACCCACCGCCGATCGCCGTGCTGCCGACCGCAGCGACAGCCTCGCCGACGTCCGGCTCCACCTCGAGCATCGCCGGCACCACGACCACCTCCCCAGCCGCTCCGGTCAGCACTGCGACCCAGATCGCCTTAACCACCACAGGTTCCGGTGACGATCCTCAGCGCACCGTGCTGCGCACCGAGGAGGAGGCGCCGCGGACCCGGACCGACGAGATCCTCGCCGCCCTGTCCACCGGAGCGCCGACCGTGCAGTTGGCGATCGATGCCTTCGACGTCAGCATCGCGGACCTACCGGGCGCGACACAGAGTGCGCTGCCCGACGGTGACGGGCTGCCGCCCGGGCAGGTCATGGAACTGATCAACAGCGCACGAGGCTCGCTCACCGCGGCACAGGTCGCGATCATCGACGAGTACACCGCAGGCGAGCAGATCGCCGTGCTCGACGTGCCGGGCGGAGCACCCGGCGGACCATCGGCGCCGAGCACCGCGGGCGGATCCATGACGCCCACCACGGCGGGTACCTCAGCGCCGACCACCACCACCACGGCGGGCACCACAGCGCCGAGCACCACCACCGCGTCCGAGACAACTCCCACGACGTCCCAGGGGCTGCGCGGCATGCTCGGGTGGGCTGCGGCAGCCCCGAGCGAGGTGAAGCTCAGGGCGCTGCTGCAGCAGACCATCAACGATTGGCTGGCCTACCGACCCGCCGTGGTCAACACCTACGCACAGGTCGTTCTGGAGAAACTGACCAAGCAGCCCAAGGGGAAGAACCTCCGGGACGCGCTGATGTACGTCGATCCCGCCTTCATCGCCGCCCACCCGACGCAGTGCCGGATCAGCGTGACGCCGCTGGCGCTCGGTGGAGCCCACTCGGACTTCTACTACCAGGTGATCTTCGCCCACGAGCTCTTCCACTGCCACCAGGCCAGGGTCAACCTGCGCTCCCCCGCCTGGGTGGTGGAGGGCAGCGCGGACTTCGCTTCCTACGACCTGTACCGCTCACGCGCGCCCGCCGAGCGGCAGTACGAGCTGTTCGACGAATGGTGGTCGATTCCGAAGAAGCCGTTGGCGAAGTCCACCTACGATGCCTGGCCGCTGTACGACATCTACCGGGAGCGGACCGGCGGCGACCCCTATCCGGCGATCGACGCGATGCTTGCCGTGGGCGGAACCGACCCCGCGACGATCCTGGCCGCGGGTGGAATGGACGGCCAGGTCTACTCGCTGATGATCCAGTCGACCTCGTCCCGCGCCGCCACGGCACCGGATGCGTTGTGGCGCTACACCTGGCCCGGTCGCAGCACCGAGTACGGCCCGCACGACAACGAGATCAAGTACCCCGCCCAGGGGGTGGGTCTGCTCGAGATCGAGAGCATGCCGCACTTCAGCCACGCCGCCTCCCGGGTGCCATTCACCGGCCAGGTCGTGATGGTCGAGCTCCGGCCCTCCCACGGCGATCTGTTGACGATCGCGCAATCACGCACGGTGTCCCTGGGGGAGGGACAACGGACGTGGTTCTGCCTGCAGCCCAGCGTGTGTCGCTGTCCGGAGAACTTCGAGCCGAAGTTCGACTGGACCATGGCGCAGCCGAAGTTGACCTTCGCCATGTCGTTCCAGGACGCGTCGACGTCGGTCGACGTCGACGCCCGGAAGTGGGACGAGAAGACCTTCTGCACCGAGCGGCCGCAGAAGCCGGTGCGCTCCGGGCACTCCGACGGCGACCCGCACCTTCAGACGTTCGACGGGCTCAGCTACGACGCGATGCAACTCGGGGAGTTCGTCACGACGCAGGACATCGGCGGCGACTTCACCGTCCAGGAGCGCCACGAACCAGCGACATTCGGTACCGCGGTGACCTCGCTGGCGATGTCCGACGGCGAGCACCGGGTGACGGTGACGCTGCCGACCCCGGAGGCCGACCCGGTCATCGAGGTGGACGGGAACGTCGAGGTCGCAACAACTTTCACCGCCGGTGGGATCTCCGGCGCGAACACCTCCACCGAGGACGCTGCTCAGGAGTGGACGTTCACCTGGCCGGACGGCTCGCAGGTCGCCGCGCACATCAAGCTGGGGATCAACGTCAGCGTCTCGCCGGCCGAGGCGCGACTGTCGCGGCTGGAGGGACTGCTCGGAACCCCCGACGGGACCTTCCTCGACGACCTGACCAGTCCGCTGGGCGGACTCGACAACCTGGACGCCTTCCAGGAGCAGTGGTTGGTGACGAGTGCGTCGTCGCTGTTCGACTACGAACCAGGGCAGAGTGCTGAGACGTTCCGCACCGCGCCGCGACCCGCCCTGGTGCCGATCAAGCAGGAGGCGCTCGACGCCTGCACCGCATCGTTGGGTGAGAACGCCACCTCCGTCGAGATCCGTTCCTGTGCCTTCGATGTCAGCGCTACCGGCAACGACGACTACACGCAGGTGTACCAGCAGGTCGTCGAAGATCGCCAGCAGGAAGAGGCGCTGCAGGACCCCGACACCCCGCTGCCCGATCCGACGACACCGTCGTCGACCAGCCCCGGTTCTCCCGGCCGACAGGGCTCGGCAGCGCTCACGGTGGATGGCGTGGTCGAACCACCCGGCAGCTACGGCAGTGATCTCGTCGAGGGCAGCGTGGAAGTGGTCGCCGGCACTGTCGTCGTCCTCCGCGCGTCCTGCCCGGCGGACGCCGAACTCGATCTCGGTGCCGATCTGCAGATCGGTGAGACCCACTCGAGCCTGTTCCTCTGCGGTCCCAACGTCCGGCTGCAGACCTACGACCAGCAGGGAGACGACGTGGTACCGCCCGGCGAGGCCTACGCACTGATGACGGAGAGCGGCACCCTGACCATCTCGTTGGACACCGCATCGCAGGTCCAGGTCGCGGCCTCGGTGGAGGTGTTCGTGGACCCTGAACCACAGGAGATCCGTGGCCCGGACGTGCCCACGACGGGTCAGAAGATCACCCTGGACGGTATCGCCGACACGGTGGTGGTGTGGATGTCGACGGGCGCCGGTGAATCCGTCGACTGGACCGTCACCGGGGCCCCGAAGTCGTTGTGCCGCAAGATCTACTACGTCGGCCGCGACAGCCCGGACCCGATGCTCGGTTCGGTGTGTGGCCAGCAGGCCGACTTCGGCCTCACCCCGGGCACCGCCGAGCTGCCGTTCGTCTTCTTCCAACGCACCGACGGTACCGCCGAATTCACCCTGACCAGGGTCCCGAAATGACCGGGTGGGTTCCACGTGCTCAGGAACGCGGATCGGGCTGCGGCGACGATTTCGATGCTCGCTCCGATGCTGTCGACGCGGTGGGCGTCGTCTCAGAAGCCCGACTGCTCGGCAACTGAGACGCCGGGCTCGTGGCTACCCGATCCAAACCCCTGCCGCCGCGACGGTTTCCAGGGCTTCGTTCTTGATCGCCGGGGTAGAGCTGGCAACGCACTCGGTCGGTATGACGACCTGGTAGCCCCGCGCGAGTGCATCGATCGCCGTCTGTTGCACGGCAGCTTCGGTCACCACGCCGGCGATCACGATCGTGGCGATCCGTGCTCGCTGGAGCATGTCGTGCAGTGCTGGGACTCCGAACGCGCTGATGGTCGTCTTGGTGGTCACCCATTCGTCGGCCTCGACAGCGACTGCCTCGCAGATGTCCCCCCGGCGCCCCAGCGTCGGGGGAGGTGCATCCTGCACCTGATGTCGCACATGGAGGACCAGCCGGTCCCGGTCTCGAAAGGTGCGGTGCAGGTTCTCGGCACACTCGGCGGCCGCCGGACCGGCCACCGAGACGTAGCGCTCGATGATCCAGTCCTGGAAATCGACCAGCAGCAGTGCGGTGCCGCGCGGGAAGTCCGCGGCCGGGTCAGTTGTTGTCAACGCAGTCTCCAGCAGGTGGTGATGCCAGACACCGGCATCTATCTGAGTGCTGTCAAGTGCCAGTGTACAGTCATCACTGTGGACGCGCACTGGGTGGGCAACATCGGAGCGGGCGGCATCAGCCGCCTGCGGCAGTACATCCATGCCGGCGGCATCACCTTTCACGGTGTCGAGCTCGAAGCGCTGAACACTGCGCCCGCCACCGCAGGAGGACGGCACTGATGTCGGAAGGACGACCACGGCTGAACACCGAGATGGTCCGACTCGGCGGACTGATCAAGCAAGCCGAGCAAGCACTCATCACCGCCAAGACCATCGCTCTCAAGCAGTTCGACCTCACCGTTCCCCAGTACGCCGCGTTGTTCGTCCTGGGAACCACCCCCGAAGCATCGGCGGCTCAGCTGGCTCGAGCCTGCCTGGTCACGCCGCAGACCATGGCCACGGTGATCACCAACCTCGAGGCCAAAGGTCTGGTGGACCGCAGCACCTCCCCGATGCATCGGCGACTCAGAGAGACCCGATTGACCGACACCGCGATACCGGTGCTGGAGGGCGCCGATCGAGCCGCCGTACAGATCGAGGAAGCCTTGGCAGTCGAGTTCAGCCCCGAGGAACTCCGCTCACTCCAGGAGCTGCTGAACCGCACCATCACCGCCCTGCACCAGCTCGGCTGACACCACGTCAGCAGTCGGCTCCCGTCCGCTGCTCGGCGTCGTCCACACGGGCTGCGTTCACCCACGCCATCCGCCGGCTGGTCGCCAGGTCCGTCGACCTCGACCTGTAGTGACCATCGGTGGGAATCCTCACGACCGCACATCGGCGATCTCGACGCCGTCCACGGGCCGTTCATTCCGTTCAGCAGGCACTCCTGTCCTTGCGGACACCGCCCACACTGTGACGGTCATGAGGCGCCGATGACGCACGGCAGGGGTGGTGGGGGGGACTGCACGCGCACGGTGGGGCTGGTGATTCGGTGCCGGCAGCGGATCCACCAGGTGAGCATGAGCGCTGACGCGAGCGTGTTGAACAGGTGGATGGCCCAGATCGGGCCGACGGGCAGGGTGATCACGTAGAAGCTCTGCAGGAAGTTTCCGCAGTTGGCGATGATCAGGTTCGCGCCGCTGTAGGAGCGCAGGTCGCGGCTGCGCCGGGCCTTGATCAACATGGGCAGGGTGGACAGGACGAACAGTACGGTCGCCGTAGCGCCGGCGATCGCGGGCCAGTGCACGGCACTCTCCTTGTTGTCGTGGAAGGGCGCAGGTCCGGCCGCAGACCGGTTGGTGTGCGGCCGGATACGGCCGCGTCGACTACCAGTGAATGGGGCCGTCGGCGTCGACGAACGTGCCGGACGCGGCTCCTGCGGGCAGGGTCGCGGCGGTGAGCACGACCTGGGCGGCGTGGTCCGCGGTGGTGGGCGCCTGGTCCCGGTTGATCGGGGTGAGGTCGGTCTGCACGAAGCCGGGACAGACCGAGGTGATGATGATCGGGGTGTCGGCGAGCGCCTTGGACAGGCTGATGGTGAAGCTGTTCAGCGCAGCTTTGGACGCTTGGTAGGCCGGCACGATCATCGAGTAGTAGGCCGAGGACGGATCGGCCTGTTCGGTGAGCGAGCCCACTCGGCTGGAGACGTTCACGATGCGCCCCGCCTCGCTCCTGCGCAGCAGGGGCAGGAACGCCTCCACGACGTTGAACGGCCCCAGCACGTTCGTGGCGAAGGTGGCGGCCACCGCGGTGGGATCGGCCAACTCGGCTCCCTCGGATGTCGCCTCGGGCAACACTCCGGCGTTGTTGACCAGGACATCGACGTGACCGAACTCGTCGCCGATCTGCTGTGCTGCGCTCGCAGCGTTGTCCGGTGACGTGACCTCGAGCACGACGCCCCTGGCCTGGACGCCCTCGTTGCCGAGCCGGTGCGCGGCGGCGTCGACACTCTGTTGGGACCTTCCCGTCACCACGACGGTGAATCCGTTGTGTCCCAACGCGGAAGCGGTGGCAGCGCCGATCCCGCGGGTGGCTCCGGTTACTACGGCAACTCTTGGCACAGTGCACTCCTTGTTGATGAGTCGTCCACACCGCTCCGTGGTGGCGGTGTGATGGCTCAACAGTGCCAACGGCTCTCACGGAATGCTGGCGGGAATCAGACCCCGCGTTCGGGGTTCTGTCGCCGCCGCAGGCGTTCTCGTCGCCGCAACCGTCATCGTGTTTGAGCGTTCCCGGTCCGCATGATGTGGCAGCTCATACGGCCCAGCCAAGGCCGGCCTCGAGTCGTGGAACGTCGGCCCGGCCGCCGAGCTCGGTGCTCGCGGCGTCACGGCCAATGCGATCTCACCCAGATACGGCGGTGCACCACCACCCGTTGAGATCGGCTGCGGCGCTCAGTGCCTGCAAGGAGGTACTCACGGGGCACCCCACACCGCTCGCCGCAGACGTAGCGTGATCCAGGTGGAGAACCGAGCCGAGGTACGCGACTCGGCCGGGCCTACTCAGATCAGACCATCGAGTTGGGCACCTGCACCGCCACACTCGAGCAGTTGAACAGCCTCCAGGGAGTCGACATCACCGTCGAGATCGTCCGGTAGGCGCTGGGCGGCAACGACTCGGTCCGACCCGCTCACGAGCACTGCTGCTGACAACGGATTCCAGCACGTCCTACCGATCTCAGGAAAGAGACAATGGCTCTCACCCACCGAATCACCCTGCTGGGTGCCGGCACTTGCGTCGCGGTGCTGCTGGCGTCCTGCAGCACCGCCCGGACGTCGCCGGCGTCGTCCGCCCGGACCTCGCTGTCGTCGACCGCCGGGCCGACGGGGGCTGACTCGTCGACCTCGGTCGCGTCCGACGCGGGATCGACGTTCGCCGGTACCCCGCCACCGACCGGTCGCCGCGCGCCCGTCGGCACACCCCGAACGGTGACTGCCGGGCTGGCCGCTCCCTGGTCGGTCGTCTTCCACGGCGACACACCACTGGTCAGCGAACGGGACAGCGCGCGGATCCTCGAACTGGCTGCAGACGGCGCTGCCCGACCCATCGGCACCATCCCGGGAGTCGCGGCGGCGGGCGAAGGTGGCCTGCTGGGGCTGGCTGTCGATGAGCAGAGCCGGCTGTACGCCTACTTCACCGCGGACGACGGCAACCGGATCGCGCGCTTCGACATCTCGGGCGAGCCGGGCTCGCTCACACTCGGGCCGCCCGAGACGATCCTCGACCAGATCCCCAGCGCGAGCTACCACGACGGCGGGCGACTGGCCTTCGGCCCGGACCAGATGCTCTACGCCACCGTCGGCGACGCCGGCCAGAGTGATCGCGCCCAGGACCTGGACTCGCTGAGCGGCAAGATCCTCCGCATGACCCCCGATGGCGAAGTCCCGCAGGGCAATCCGTATCCGGGGTCCCTGGTCTACAGCTACGGGCACCGGAATCCCCAGGGCCTCACCTGGACGGACGACGGAACCATGTTCGCCACGGAGTTCGGGCAGAACACCTGGGACGAGCTCAACATCATCACCCCGGGGAGCAACTACGGCTGGCCGACCGTCGAAGGGATCGCCGGAACCGACGGCTTCACCGATCCGGTTCAGCAATGGGCTCCCCAGGACGCCAGCCCCAGTGGGATGACGAGTATCGGCGGGACCCTGTTCATCGCCAACCTGCGCGGCGCGGTCCTGCGAGCGGTCCCCGCTGCGGACCCGACCACCTCGACCGACTACTTCAGCGGCGAGTTCGGCCGGATCCGAGACGTCACCGTGGCACCGGATGGACGCCTGTGGTTCGTCACCAACAACACGGACGGCCGAGGAACCCCTCGTCCCGGCGACGACCAAATTCTCAGTGTGGACGTGGAATGACCTCGCGCACGGTCCACGCAAGGGGATTCGTGCAGAACTACCGGGTGGGTGCGGTCGATGCTGTTGCGCCGGACACCTGTGCAGGCGGGGTCGGCTGGGCGTTCCGAGCCTTGGCCGTCGGCGATTCGGTCTCTGCGGAGGTCGGGGGCGTGACGTCGGGCGTCGGTGAGACCGTCGCGGTCGGTTCGCCGGGTGTCGGTGCCGTGGTGGGTTCGCCGGGCGTCGGTGCCACCGGCGGCGGGGTGGGATCGGCCACCGTCGTGGTCCGGACAGGGGCGGTCGGGCAGGTGGTCGTCGGCATCATCGACGGCGACACCGACGCGACCGGTGGGGATGCTTCCGTCGGGTCAGCCGCTCGTGGGGCCGTCCAGACGGATGGTCGCGGTGCGGTGGTGGGTGCCCGGCTGGCGGGTGGGGTCGGCGGGTCGATGACCGCGGATGGCGACGCGGTGGTGGGTGCCTGGCTGGCGGGTGGGGTCGGCGGGTCGATGACCGGGGATGGCGGCGGTGCGGTGGTGGGCGCCTGGCTGGCGGGTGAGGTGGGCGGTTCGGTGACGGTGGGCGACGGAGCTGCGGTGTCAACGGCGCCGGTCGGGGCGACCGAAGGCGGTTCGGTGTACTCCGGGGTCTCCGATGCCCGGTCGACGGTGGGGGTCACGGTGGACGGCGGCAGGCGGGTGGGGTCGCCGGTGTCGCAGCCGACCGTCGCCACCGGCTCCTGCCCGGTGCGAACCCCGGGCACGGTGGAGCCGGAGTTCAACGATGCATGGACCACCAACACCCCACCGATCACCGCCGCCGCAACGCCTACGGGCAGCACGGCGCGGAGCGTCCGCCGCCGGCGGCTGTCCAGATCGACGACCTGTCGGGTGGTCGTGTCGGAGTGCAGCTGATCGGCGCGGGCGGCGAACAGGTGTGTGAGGCGCCGTTCGAGGTCGGGATCGTGGGTCATCGTGGTGGCTCCGTCTCGGGGAAGGGATCTGTTCGGGTGTCGGGGGTGTCGGCGCCGAGTTGGCAGCGCAGCGCGGTCAGAGCGCGGGACAGATGGGTGCGGACGGTTCCGGGACGGCACCCGAGGATCTCGGCCGTCTCGACATCGGTGCGGTCGAGGTAGTAGCGGAGCACCAGCGCGGCGCGCTGCTGCCGCGGCAGCTGCTGGACGGCCGCCCACAGCACCGGATCAGGGCCCTCGTCGGTCGTGTCGACGGAGGGCACCTCCGGCGGTGCGTCGCCCCAGGACACCACCGTCCGCCACCGTTGGCGCCGCCACGACAGGAACTCCCTGGTCACCGCAACCCGTGCATAGCTGGTCGGATCGCCGGAGATCAGAGACCACCGTCGGTGCACCCGCACCAGCACTTCCTGCACCAGATCGTCCGCAGTGCTCGGCGACCCGCACAGCAGGGCTGCGTATCGCACCAGGCCCGGTCGGGCGGCCCGATCGAAGGCCGTGAACGACAGGGGTACACCGCCGGCCGGGCCGATGTTCCACGCGGTATCCGCTACTGCCATCTCGTCCCCCTCTGCTCGGTCATCACTCACACGTTCCGCAGAAGGATCGGTGCAGACAGTGTGACCCGCTTCACACGCGCCAGGGTTCGGGGAAAGACCGTGCAGCCCGGGGGAGAGTGGCTCAGGGTGAGGTCGGCGACTCCCCGGTCAGGCCTCGGGTCCGGAATCCGTGTTCCACTGCACCAGTTCGACGGCGATGCCGTTCGGGTCCTCGACCATGAAGAGCCTCTCGCCCCATTCCTCCTCGCGCAGCGGCAGGGTGATCACGACGCCCTCGCGTTGGAGTCGGGCCAGCTCACCGTCCAGGTCTTCCACCACGAACGCCAGGATCACTCCGGACGCCTGCTGATCGCGCAGGTGCTCCGGGAGGATGTCGATGCCGCGCTGCAGGAACACCAGGTCCACGCCGCCACCGTCGTGGCTGAGTGAGGCGAAGCCGTCCGCTGCCAGCTGTTCCGCGTAGCCCAGATGGTCGACGAAGAAGCGGACCGACGTGCGGACATCCGCGACCGTCAGCGAGATGGTGCTGGACTTGATGTGCATTGAGGGCCCCTCGATCGGTTAATCCGTACGATGTACGAGGATACCTCCTGTACGAGGTCGCGGGCGGGGAGTCGTGCCCGCCGGCAGCCGGCGTCATCCGGCAGCGTCATCCAGGAGTGTCATCAGGTACTGCCGGCATCGGTACACCCGGCCGAACGTCGCCCGCAGCGCCACCTCGTGCTCGAGTGTCGCGTGTGCGAATGCCTTGATCGGAACACCGAGGCCGGCCGGTGATCGGAAACCCGTGTCGTTTCCATCGGTGTGCTCCAGGTGCACGTGCAGGTAGCTGAAGTTCTCCCGGAATCCGCTGCCGAGATACCACTGGTTCGCCGGCTCGTCCTCCCTGGTCCAGGCGTCCAGCGAAGTGACACCACGCGAGATCAGTTGCGGCAGAGCAGCTTCGAGCAACCGGCCGGCAACGCCGCGCCGTTCGTGGTCGGGGTGGACCGCGATCGTGTCGATCGTCGCGGCGACCCCGGCGAGCTCGATGTCGATGATGCCGACCACCGTGCCGCCGGCGGTCCCCGGGAGGACTGCGACCAAGCACAGGGCCGCACCCTCGAACCGCGTGCGCTCGGTCTTCACGTCGTCGTAGAACTGGGTGTGCAGGAACGACAGCACCCGGCAGCGCAGCCACGACTCCTCGTCGGACGGCTGGTACGCACGGACGGAAACCTCTGCCGGTGGAAGCACCGGACCTCCAGATGTTGGGGGGACCCGTCCGAGTCCACCAGACGGACAGCCGCGGGCGGCACCGGATTTCGTCGCTGCCATGCCGCTGCGGTGCGGCCCGCGAAGCGGCTGGAGGGTCTGCCTCAGCTCACTGACCGGAGCCCATCAACGGTTCGAGCTGGACCTCGGGATGTTCGCGGCGGATGGAACGCACCGTCCACTCGTCGTTGAACAGCGCGATGTCGACACCGTCGCTGCGCTGCACCACCTCACAGCGGCCGACCGGCCGGATGAGGTTGCGCTGCTCGGGATCCACCAGCAGTTGGGCGAGCGAGTACGGGAGATGATCCAGGCGCACCGGGGAGGAGAACTCGTGCTCGAGGCGGTGCGTTGCGACCTCGAACTGCAGGGAACCGACGGCACCGAACACCGGGACTGGGCCGCGCGCGTCGGAGGTGAAGACCTGCACCACCCCTTCCTGGTCGAGTTGTTCGACGCCCTTGCGGAACTGCTTGTAGCGCCCCAGATCTGCGGGTCGTACAGCGGCGAACTGGGTGGGCGCGAACTTCGGCAGCTCGGGGAACCGGACCGGCGGACGGCCTTCGTACAGGGTGTCGCCGACGTGCAGTGCGCGCGCGTTGACGAGCGCGACGACGTCACCGGGGAAGGCGGTCTCGACGGTGGACCGTTGCTGCCCGAACACCTGAGCAGCGTACTTGGTGGAGAACGGACGACCGGTGGTGCCGTGCGAGGCGATCAGGCCGCGCTGGAACACCCCGGAGCAGACCCGGGCGAACGCGACCTGGTCGCGGTGGACCGGGTCCATCCCGGTCTGCACCTTGAACACGAAGGCGGAGAACGGATCTGCCAGCGGTCGTGGGTGCCCGTCCACGTCGTCGCGGGGTCCCGCGGCCGGTGCCACATCGACCAGCAGATCGAGCAGGTGCCGGGTACCGAAGTTGGAGACCGCCGATCCGAACAGCACGGGCGTCGCCGTGCCTCCCAGGTAGCTGTCCAGCTCGAACGCACCGCCGGACTCGGCGAGCAACTCGGACTCGTCGCGCGCGGTCGTCCAGTCGTCCCCGTGCGCGGCCTCCGCTGCGGAGTCGGGCAAGACCTCCGGGTCGGCTTCGTCAGCCCCGCCGACCGATCGTCGGAACGGGACGAAGGTCGAGTCCCGGCAGTCGCGGACGCCGGCGAACTCACCCGCGATGCCGACCGGCCAGGTCACCGGCATCGGCTGCAGACCGATCCGTTCGCTCAGCTGGTCGCACAGCGCCAATGCGTCCAGCCCCGGCCGGTCCCACTTGTTGATGAATGTGATGACGGGCAACCCGCGCTGCCGGCAGACCTCGAACAGCTTGAGCGTCTGCGGCTCCAGGCCCTTGGCAGCGTCCAGCAGCATGACGGCCGAGTCGACGGCACTCAGCACCCGGAAGGTGTCCTCGGAGAAGTCGGCGTGACCGGGGGTGTCGACCAGGTTGATCACGGTGCCGTTGTAGTCGAACTGCAGCGCGGCTGAGGTGATGGAGATGCCGCGCTCCTTCTCCATGTCCATCCAGTCCGACACCACGCCGCGCCGGTCGCCCTTGCCGTGCACGGCGCCGGCGCTGGTGATGGCGCGGGCGTGCAGGGCGAGCGCCTCGGTGAGCGTCGACTTCCCGGCATCGGGGTGACTGATGACGGCGAAGGTGCGCCGACGCGCCGCCTGGAGTTCCGGGTCCGACCCGGCGTGCGTCGTCATGCATTCTCTCCTCGGTGGACGTGACTGCTCAGGAGATCATCCCGCAGGACGCACCGCAGTCCTGCCACACGGCGGCTGCCGCAGCAACTCAGAGGATCGCGACGAGCAGCGCGAGGACCGCCAGCAGGGGAAGCGTCAACTGGGTGATCGCTGCGCGGGCCTTGTCGCGGGAGGACAGCAGCAGCACCAAGCCGGCCGCGACCATCGAGCCGCAGCCTGCGAACACGAGCGCGGCGCCGACCCCACGCTCATCGGCAACGAGGCCGATCACCCCGGCGAGGCTGACGATCGCCAGGAACAAGTTGTAGAAGCCCTGGTTGTAGGCCATCTCCTTCGTGGCGACCGCCTCGTCGTGCGACGTCCCGAACGTCTTGCGGGTCTTCGGCGCGGTCCACAGCAGCGACTCGAGTACCCAGATGTAGACGTGCAGGGCAGCTGCCAGTGCGGCGAGCACGCCGGCGACGAAGTACATGTCGGTTCCCTCCGGTCGGATCCCGCACAGGTGTGGTCCGCCCGAGTATCCGCGCCGAAACGGTGTTGTCTCCCCTTTTCGAGCCGTGGGAGGGGTGATTTCGTAGTTTCGGCGCCGGGGCCACGTCGCAGTCACCAACAGCGGCACCAGCTCCTCGAGCACGTACGGCAGGCCCAACGGCGTGGAGAAGTAGATCGGAGGTTGCCCGTCGGCTCGGGCTGTTGCCGCAAACCACCGTGACTCCCGACGGCGGCTGGTCGGGCGGACCCGGTCGGTGATGTCGGGCAGGTCACGACCGCAGGTAGCTGAACCTCGCAGACTCGGTGTGGTGCAACAGGTTCCTGATCGACAGCCGATCCGACAGGGTGAGCACCGTCACGCTGGAGGGTTTGACACCGATCAACGCCGATCCCTACCGTGGTGGCAGGTCACGAGATCCGACGTGAAGCCCTGGCTGGTCGGACGGCAACCCTCACATCGGTGGCGGGGTGCTCCAGGTGACGACCCGGCCACGACGAACCCGTCGCGGCAAGCACCCTGCCCGCCATGGGCCCGAAGTTCCCGAGGACACGATGCATCCCGGAATGTCGCTCGACCTGCGCACGGTGCTGTTCGCGCACCTGTCACCCTTCGAATGCGGAGCCACCGGCCCCTGACCGGCAACAGTCGGCCCGCTGAGCGCTGATCTGCGCCTCGGCTCCAGCCGTGCCCATCTCCGCAACTCCCCTCGCTGACCCCTGCCGCCGGCACCAGTGTCGCCGGCCACCCGAAAGGCACCATCATGTCCGAAACCCCTGTCCCGCCGTCCGACACCAACGATCGGAACGACGCCGCCGACGTCGCTCTGCCGCAGCGGCCCGGCCGAGCCGGCAACCGCACGGTTTGGTTCGCCGGCGCGCTGGTGATCGTCATCGCGATCGCTGCCACCCTGTTCTTCACCCTCCGCAAGACCGACTCGGCCGCCTCCGGATCGACGGTGGTCCGGATCGGCACCACCGAGGAGAGCGCCGACTACTGGGCTCCGCTCAAGGCAGCGGCCGCCAGGGAGAACATCGACATCCAGCTGGTCAACTTCTCCGACTACACCCAGGCGAATCCGGCACTCGCACAGAAGCAGGTCGACCTGAACCTGTTCCAGCACTTGCTGTATCTGGCGAACTACGACGTAGCGGACTCGCAGACGCTGGTGCCCATCGGGTCCACCGTCGTGGTCCCCCTGTCGCTCTACAGCAAGAAGCACACGTCGTTGGACCAGATCCCGCGGGGCGGCAAGATCGCCATCCCGAACGACGCCACCAACCAGGCCAGGGCGCTGTTGGTGCTGCAGCAGGCCGGTCTGATCTCACTCAAGGGCGGCGGCTCGGTGCTGTCGACCCCGGCGGAGATCGACCCGGCGGAATCCAAGGTCACGGTCACCCCGGTGGACGCGGCGCAGACGGTGGCCTCGTTGCCCTCCGTGGACGGCGCCATCATCAACAACAACTTCGTGCTCGACGCGAAGATCGATCCGACGTCCGCTCTCTACTCCGACGATCCGAGCAAGCCGGCCGCGGAGCCGTACATCAATGCGTTCGTCGCCCGCAGCGAGGACAAGGACAACCCCACCTACCTGCGCATCGTCGAGCTCTACCACCAGAGTGCCGTGATCGACGCAGTGAAGGCGCAGTCCAAGAACACCGCGATCATCGTCCAGCGCCCGGCATCGGAGTTGCAGGGAATCCTGACGCAGCTCGAGGGCACCGTGAAGGAAGCCGGCTGATCGATGGATTTCGGAGGTCTCGACCCGTTCCTCGCTCGACCACCGGCCTTTCCGGTGATCGAGCAAGCGGTGAACGAGCGCGACGAGATCCCATCTTTCATCGACGGGTTTCGACTTGTTCCTCGCTCGACCGCCGAGAACTTCCGGTGATCGAGCAAGCGAGGAACGAGCGCGTCGAGATCCCGTCGTGTCACAGCCGGTCTCATCCCAGCCGTCGCTCGATCCGCGTTACCGAATCAACACCATGAGACGAGGAACATGAACGCACACATCACCTTTCGCGGGGTCAGCAAGGTCTTCGCCACCCGCGGCGGCGCTGATGTCGTGGCGGTGCGGGACGTCGACCTCGTCATCGACCGCGGCGAGATCCACGCCGTCATCGGCTATTCCGGCGCCGGCAAGAGCACCCTGGTGCGGCTGATCAACGGACTCGAGCATCCGACCACGGGCTCGATCGTCATCGACGGGACCGAGATCGCCGGCCTGTCCGAGCGTGCGCTGCGGCCGATCAGGGCCGGCATCGGGATGATCTTCCAGCAGTTCAACCTGTTCCGGTCGCGCACCGTCGTCGGAAACATCACCTACCCGCTGCGCATCGCCGGCTGGTCGAAGGAGCGGCGCGAGAAGCGCGCGGCCGAGCTGTTGTCGTTCGTGGGTCTGACGGACAAGGCCTGGACGTACCCGGACCAACTCTCCGGCGGCCAGCGGCAACGCGTCGGTATCGCCAGGGCGCTGGCGACCGGCCCGCAGATCCTGCTGGCCGACGAGTCCACCAGCGCGCTGGATCCCGAGACGACCAGGGACGTGCTGGCGCTGCTGCGCCGGATCAACGCCGAGCTGGGCGTCACCGTCGTCATCATCACCCACGAGATGGAGGTCGTGCGCTCGATCGCCGACCGGGTGACGATCCTGGACGCCGGCGGGGTGGCCGAATCGGGCACCGTCGAGGAGGTGTTCCTGCACCCGCGGACCGCAGTCGCTCGACGCTTCGTCAGCAGTGTGGTGGGAACGACCGACACGGGGGTGGACGCACCAGTCGGTTTGCTCGGATCGTCCGAGAAGACGTTGCGCCCCAGCGGGTCGGTGCCGCGTGTCCTGCAACTCAGCACCACCGACACCGCCGCCCTCGGCCGCGCGATGAGCGCGGTCGCCCGCGACCACGGAATCGACGTCGAGATCATCGGCGGCGGCATCGTGGGTCTGAAGCACAGCTCGGTGGCCGACCTGACCGTGCAACTGCACGGCAGCGACGAGGCCATTGCCCGCGCAGCGAGCGACCTGGCTCTGATCGGTGGACCACGATGAACGGCATCCCGTGGCCGGTGTTCTGGGAATCCATCGGCCAGACCCTAATGATGGTCGTCACCACGCTGGTCGTCGGCGGCTTCCTCGGCCTGCTCGTCGGGATCGCGCTGTACGTCACCCGCCGCGGCGGATTGCTGGCCAACCGCTGGCTGTTCGCCGTGCTCAACCTGCTGGTCAACATCGTCCGGCCGATCCCGTTCATCATCTTCATCACGGCCATCGGTCCGGTCACGTTGGCCGTCGTCGGGACGACCATCGGCACCCCGGCCGCGACCTTCGCGCTGGTGATCGCGGCGACGTTCGGGGTCTCGCGGATCGTCGAGCAGAACCTGGTGACGATCGACCCCGGCGTGATCGAAGCGGCCCGCTCCATGGGCGCATCGCCGGCGTACATCATCCGCACCCTGCTGATCCCCGAGGCGCTCGGGCCACTGGTCCTGGGCTACACGTTCGTCTTCGTTGCGGTGGTCGACATGACGGCCATCGCCGGCGCCGTGGGCGGCGGCGGACTGGGCAGCTTCGCGATCTCCTACGGCTACCAGCGCTTCAACTGGCAGGTCACCGGGCTCGCCGTCGTCACCATCATCGTGTTCGTGCAGCTGGCCCAGTTCCTCGGGAACTCACTGGCCCGCAAGGCCCTGCGTCGTTGACCGGCTCGTGCAACAGTGGGATGCGTGAGCACCACACCCGCTCCGCGCACCGACGCCGGAATCCCCGCGTACGTCAGCAGCCTCGGCATCGCCGGTCTGGCGGATGTCCACATCCATTTCCTGCCGGAGCCGATGCTGGCCAAGGTGTGGCAGTACTTCGACCGGGCCGAAGCGCACTACGGCCGGGCCTGGCCGATCCACTACCGCACCAGCCAGGACGAGCGCCTGGCGACGTTGCGCCGGTTCGGGGTCCGGCGCATCCCTGCCCTGAGCTACGCGCACCGTCCGAACATGGCCCAGTGGCTCAACGCCTGGAGCGCTGAGCTGGCCGCTGCGGTGCCGGACGTCCTGCACTGCGGAACCTTCTTCCCGGAACCAGGTGCGCGCGATCACGTCGAGCAGGCGATCGCCGGCGGCGTACAGCTGTTCAAACTGCACGTCCAGGTCGGCAACTTCGCGCCGGACGATGAGCAGCTGTTGGACGCCTGGGAGTTGGTGCAGGACAGCGGGATCCCGACCGTCATGCATGCCGGATCGGCGCCCATCCCCGGTGAGTACACCGGCGCAGCGGGGGTGCGGCGGCTGCTGCGCCGCTTCCCGGGGTTGAGGCTGGTCATCGCCCACCTGGGCATGCCCGAGTACGACGCGTTCGCCGATCTCGCGCAGGAGTATCCAGGGGTCCACCTGGACACCACGATGATCGGCACTGATTTCACCGAGCAGTTCGCACCCCTGCCGGTCGGCTACCGCGATCGGCTGTCCGCGTTGCGGGGCAAGGTGATCCTGGGCAGCGACTTCCCCAACATTCCCTATGCGTACGCGCACCAGCTCGAGGCCCTGACCAGGCTCGAGCTGGGTGACGACTGGATGCGGGACGTGCTCTGGCACAACGGGACGGCGTTGCTCCGGGACTCCGCGTCGATCCGGGGCGCTCAGGTTCCGCACAGCTAGCAGCCACCAGCACCACAGCGGGCCGGGAGAGAGTCCGCGACCGTGCTCGCTGCGGTGGCGCAGGCGGCCGGTTCGCTCGCCGAGTTGCTCGTGCTCGCTGCCCCGGGCCTGGTGATGACGGCGGCGCAGGTGTTGACGATGAACCGCTGGCAGCACGTGCGCTGACCCTGCTGCGTTTTCCGGCGGCCGCGCGACACACTGGTGGACCGAGTTGTCTTCCAGCTGATGTGACCGGAGAACCCGTATGACCTTCGAGGAGTTCGTCACGAACTCCTACGAAGCGCTGGCGCGATACGCGCGGTTGCTGAGTGCGTCCCGGGAGGATGCCGACGACCTGCTCGCCGAGTCACTGCTGGTTGCACACCGCCATTGGCACCGTATCGGGTCGATGGCGTTCCCGGCCGCCTACGTCCGGCGGATCGTCAGCACCCGTCATCTGCGGATCAACACCAGCTGGTTCCGACGCAACGTCGACGTGATGGATCCCCAGCAGCTCCCCGACGGCGTGATCGACGACGAGTTGACGCGGAGCATCGATCGCGACGAACTGGCGGCCTGGCTGGCCGGGTTACCCGTCCGGCAGCGCACCGCGGTCGTCCTGCGCTACTTCTCCGGATTGGGGTATGCCGAGATCGCCGCCGAGCTGTCCGTCTCACCGACCGGTGCCCGCACCCTCGTCTCCCGCGGCCTCGCCGCCCTCCGCCTCGCCGGTGCCGCCGATCGCGCGACCGAGACCCAACTGATGGGGAAGCCATGACCGATCTCGAGAGCGCCCTGGCCGAGGCCGGGTCGGATCACTCTTCGCTGGAGACCGTGCTGGTCCGGCTGACCGACCTGCAGCGCAGACGGAGTCAGCGGGCGGCTCGGCTCGCGGCAGCAGGAGCCGGACTCGCAGTCGTCGCGTTGGCAGGGTCGATCTTCGTGCTCCGCCCTGCGGGCACCGCGCCCGAGCAGCTCCGGCCCGCGATCGTCGGCGTGTCCACCGAGAGCTCGAACCCGGACCTCAGCTCCGGCCTCAGCACCGGCCTCAGCGCAGACCTCGGCCTCGACCCGGCTGCCGCACGCCGAGCTGCCGAGCTCGAAGCGCGGCGGAAGGCCGCAGCCGACGCCGCGTCCGCCGAAGCGGCTCGAGCCCGAGCGGCGGCACAGGCGTCCGCTGGGGTTCAGGAGCAGGACACGCTGGAGGCTGCTGTTCTGCAACGGGAAGCGGCCGCGCGGTCGCAGTGCCAGTACCTGCTCACCCGGGACCCACCGAAGGAGCTGCGAGCCGGCGCGGTCGACGCCGGTGCAGCGACCCGGCTGGCCCGAGAATGTCTGGGGAGCGGGCCGGCGTCCGCGGTCACGGTGAGTTGGGTGGTGGCCGCGATGGATCGGTTCAGCGACGTACTCGGATACCAGCAGAAATCCGTGGCGACCCAGGTGGCAGTGCTGCAGGTGGTGGGCGTCGACGCCGGGGGCGACTCCCGTCACTGGCTGATCGTCCTGCTCCCTGACGGCGGACACACAACGGTCGATGGTCAGGTGGACGGCCAGGTGAGCATCCAGCAGTATCCGGTCGTGATGGAGACTCCCCCCGATTTCGACCTCGCTCTCCTCGGTACCGTCCACCGTCCGTGACACGCCGGACCACCGCTTGACCTGCACCACGGTTGAAGTGATGGTCTGACTCCAACGCGGTCACGGGAGCGCGGGACGAGGGAGTCGAGTCGATGAAGACCTGCCGGACGTGCGCGGTGGAGTACGACGAGCCATTGCCACAGGTGTGCCCGATCTGCGCCGACGACCGGCAGTGGGTGCCGGCCGATGGCCAGCAGTGGATCTCGCTGGAGGAGATCCGATCGAGCCACGCGCGGCTGACGGTGCACGAGCTGGAGCCGGACCTGCTCGGCGTGCGGTCAGATCCGACGGCCGGGATCGGCCAACAGATGATCGTCGTCAGCACCCCGGACGGTTCGCTGTTGTGGGATCCGGTCGGGTGGATCGATGACGAGGTCGTGAGCCGGATCTCGGCGCTCGGGCCGGTGCTGGCGATCTCCGCGTCCCATCCGCACATGTTCGGCGTCCAGGTCGAGTGGTCCAGGGCCCTGGGTGACGCGCCGGTGCTGGTCGCCGACGCCGACCGGGAATGGTTGGGACGCACCAGTTCTGCGGTGCAGTTCTGGTCGGGTCGCTGTCGGTTGGCCGACGGGCTGGAGCTGGTGCAGGCGGGCGGACATTTTCCGGGCAGCGCGGTGGCGCACTGGGCAGCGGGCGCCGGTGGCCGGGGCGTCCTGCTCACCGGCGACACTGTGTTCCCCAACCCCAACCCCGATCGCCGCTCGATCGGGTTCCTGGGCAGCTACCCGAACCATCTGCCGCTGTCCGCCGCGGCGGTCGACCGCGTCGCCACGACGCTGGGGGAGTTGAGGTTCGACCGGATCTACGGAAACTTCGACAACCGCATCGAACATGACGCGCAGCGGGTGCTGCGCGAATCGGCCGACCGACACATCGGCTGGGTGCGTGGCGACTTCGACCACCTCACCTGAGTCGTCCGGGCGCGGCCGTGGGGATGGATCGACCGGTGGTGGGTACCGGCCCGGCAGCCGGCGAAGCTGCCGGCGCGACTGACGACGAGGAGCGCAGGATGAGCGACAACACCGCAGGACTGCCCGAGGAACTCGAGAAGATCCACTCGATCATGAAGGGCATCCGCACCACGATGCTGGTGTCGCACGACGCCGACGCCGCGTTGCACAGTCACCCGATGACCACCCAGGAAGCCGAGTTCACCGGCGAGTGCTGGTTCATCGCCGGCGCCGGGTCCGACATCGTGCAGCAGATCACCGCCGACCCCCGCGTGAACCTCGCCTACTCGGGGACCTCGTCCTGGCTGTCGTTGTCCGGCACCGCGACGATCGTCGACGACGTGGCCAAGAAGAAGGACCTCTGGAACACCTTCACCGACGTCTGGTTCGACGGTGGACCCGAGGACCCGAAGGCGGTGCTGATCCACGTCGATGCCGAGTCGGCACAGTACTGGGACACCCCAGGCCGTCTGGCGACGGTGGTCAGCATGCTCAAGGCGAAGGTGACCGGCGACCGTCCCGGAGTCGGTGAATCCGAAGAGGTCCAGCTCGGCTGATCCAACCGGACAGAGGTGCGCGGCGGGCTCCCGGGGAAGTTCACCCGGTCGAGCCCGCCGTGGACCCCCGTTCGCCCGCGCCGGCGCTGCGACCCCCTGGAACCGGCCTGAGTGCCGCCGACCTCGCGGCGGCTGCTCCGCATCCGCCACCTCCGGGCGATGGATTCCAGAGTTTCCGATCGTTCCGAGAACCCTTCGTGCGCGGAGCGTCAACTCGCGGCGGGCGTCGCACGGCGACGTCCACCGTCCCGGCGCCGTGAAGTAACTTTTCGCCGCGCGTGCCCCAAGCGTCGTGCGTAATGTTCGCGATGTTCGACCTGATGGGGGTCGACATCGGAGAGGACACACCATGGAGATCTCCCGGCGCAGGCTGATCACGGCCGCAGCCGCACTCCCGCTCGGCGTGCTGGCCGCCGGAACGTTGGGCACCGGTATCGCCAGCGCCCAGAACTTCGGTATCGGACGGCAGGACGTGCTCGACCGGGCCCGCTACCGCGTCGGCCAGCGCCTGCCCTACAACTCGGACCCGCCCGGCTACACCGAGGGCTATCGCCAGGACTGCTCGGGGTTCACTGCCTTCGCCTGGGCCGCCCCCCAGCCCGGTTACGGCACGTCGGAGATCGAGACCCATGGCGCCTTCCGGATCACCTGGGACGACCTGCAGCCCGGCGATGCGGTCAACAATTCGAACGCTGGATCTGCCGGCCACATCAAGATCTTCTCGCACTGGCTGAACGATGCCGACCGCAACGCCTACGAGGCCATGGAGCACACGGGTGGCGGCGAGTTCATCCGCACGGCGTACCGCAACACGGACTCCGCCAACAACTTCCACCCGGTGCGGTGGAGTGGCGTCGACATCAAGAAGCCGTACGGCCTGATCTCGCAGAAGTGGGAAGCGGGCAACACCGGCGTCATGGGCGAGTCCGTCAACGACGAGTTCAGTACCAGCCCCGCCGGATCCGGCCGGTTCCGCGATTTCCAGAACGGCATGATCATCTGGAAGTCCGGCACCGCTGCGGCCTGGATGATCCACGGCGCGATCTTCGGCTTCTACCGGCAGAACGGTGGCGAAGTCCAGATCGGATTCCCGACCGGCGACGAGTACCCGGAGAGCGGTGGATTTGCGCAGAACTTCGAGCGCGGTGTCCTGCACTGGACCTCCGCTCGGGGTGTCTGGCGCACCTGATCGTCAGCAGCACCCGCAGGACACCCACCGCGCTCCAGCTCGGTGGGTGTCGTCGTCTCCCCGAATGCCCCCTGTGCCGGATCCGCCACTGCCAGACTGTCGGCATGGACGCAACCTCAGCTGGGTCGACGCAGGAGTGGGCGCAGACCCCGACCGAGCAGCTGCTGGTGCGGGCGGCCGGCACGAACGATCCGCAGGACGGTGCGCGGTTCGCCGATGCGCTGATGGACGCCGAGCTGTCCGTCCCCGGCTGGAAGTCGCCCGAGGGCGGCTTCACCCCGATGACGGTCCGCTCCACCACTCCGAACGGCACCCCTGCCTCCGAGGCAGTGGCGTTCACGCATCCCGACCGGATGACGAAGGCGCTCCGTACCCTCGCACCGGACACCACGGACCTGGTGGTCCTCACGGTGCCGGGGCGCGAGCTGTTCGCGCGGGTGGTGCCGACCGGGATGACGCTGCTGATCAACCTGCACAACGAGTACGGCAAGCAGTTCCTGCCCGCCGAGATGTCGGATCGGTTGGCCGGCAGAGAGCCCGGTGAGCGCCACCGGGTCACCGGTGCAGCGACCTCCGTGAAGGTCGGCGAGCCGGCCGTCGTGCCACCTGGCCTGATCGACCGGCTGACTGCGTACTTCGATGCCATCGGTGGCGTCACCCGGGCCCATCTCGGCTGGATCGAGTACCCCGACGGACTGCAGGCCTACTTGCTCGGCGTCGTCGGCACGGCCTCGCGGGAGCGGGTGATCGGCGGGATGGACGCCGCCGCAGGCGATCTGGGCACCAGGGTGATGGACGTCGCCGTCGTCGCGGAGGGGCAGACCACGATCGTCGACGCTGTCCCGCCTTTCTATCGTCGCTGAGATCCGCCGGTGGTCGAGCGACCTGCTGCGGTGGTCTCCTCCGTCGCTCAGGACAGGGAGCAGGACGAAGGAGTCGAGACCCCGGATCATTCGCGACCCGCCCGATAGGCTCATCGTGACCACCGATGGCCAGCCAGGAGATGCCGATGACGACAGACCCGGACGATCAGCGCCGCACCGGCGGTGGCCTGTGGCTGAACGGCGCACCGATCGATGCCGCCACCGGCACTCGCGCGGTCGCCCCGCAAGCCCGCACGCTGAACCTCCTCGCCGGTTCGTTGATGGCCGTGCCGGTCATCCTGGCGGTGGTCCTGGTCGTCATCGGCGGGACTGACGGTGGTGCGCCCGAGCTCCTCCCGACCGTGGTGCCGATAGCCGTCGGACTCCTCGCGGCCGTCGGCATCACCACCATCGGGTTCCGGGTCCGACCCCTCGACCAGGCGGACGTCGGGCGGGGCGCCGAAACCGCTGCGCTGCAACGATTCACGACCAGCTTCTTCCTGCGTTTCGCGTTGGCCGAGATGCCCGCCCTGGTCGCCCTTGCGCTGGCGTTCGCCTTCCCGCCGGTCAACCTGTTCGCGTACCTGCCCGGTGGACTGTTCGCGTTGCTGCTGATGGCGATCTTCGTGCGACCCAACAGATCGAATGTCGGTCGGGTCGAACGGGTACTGGACGAGCGCGGGGCTCGGTCGAACCTGTCGGCCGCATTCGGCTACTGAGCGGAATCGGTGCATGGTGGCTCCAACCTCACCGCTGGGCGGTGGCTGAATGTATGTCGCCGGGCGTGCCCATTGGAAGATCACCCTCGACGATCCCAAGGTGCTGCGGGTGGCGCTCTACATCCGGGAGATCGGTGCCCTGACCCCGCCGACCAATCCCGAGATCCCGCTGCTGGAGCCGGGAACCGACGTCTGGCCGGTGTGGGCGAGGCCCCGCTCGGTGGAACGTCCGCTGGCGCTGTCGCGGGAAGAACGCGGGTCCGCCTCGATCGGGTGGGTCCGCTGGTGGAACCACCTGCTCGCAGTGGGCGCCACGGCGTGGGGGGAGCTGACCGACCCCCGTCTCAATCCCTTCACCGCAACCCCGGAGCTGCGCAGGTTGCTCTCGCACCACCTGGCCGATGCGATGGAATGGGCAACGGCAACGGCAGATGATCCCCGGTTCTGGCGCGACCTGCGGGCTCCCGGTGCTCGGCTGCGGTCGCTGGTCGACGGCATGGAGCAGGAACGGGGAAGGATGGCCCGGCCGTTCTCGTTGCGGGTCACCACGATTCCGGTGGCGGGCAAGCGGGTGTGGCGGCTCGGTGACGATCACCTGTTGGTGACGCACACCCTGCTGCACGACGACGAGATCATGGTCGACTGGCTGCGGAGCGTTGTCCGCGACCTGATGTGACGCAAGAAGTTACCTCTTCTCGCAGGCGATGCCGTCCTTGTCGCCGTCGGACTTCTTGTTGGCGTTGTAGGTCGCGGTGTCAACCTTGAACGTCGTGACCGGCTTGGACTTGCCGGTCACCTTGTCCCGCGCACCCTTGCGGCCGACGCCGTGCTTGTAGACCTTGTTCAGCTCGGTGCAGTTCTTGAACACCCGAGGCGTGGCAAGAGCCTGGGCGACGGAGGCTGCAGCAGCGGGGGTGGCCGGCGCAGCCCCGGCGACAGGCGCTGCCGCGAGGAACAGGCCGGAGCCCAGCAGGGCGGTGGTGAGAGCGGCAGCGAGCGGACGACGAACCATCGGACGAGAACCCCCAGGATGACGAGCGGACGCTGACGCGTCCATCGCGAACGGGACGGGCGCGCCCCGCCGTCGTCACGCGGTTGTGCCCTGAATCACCCGATGGTGGCAGTCCGTCCGCGGGATCCCCGCTCTACGACTGCGGTCGTAGAGCGCTCACAGCACATGCATACCTGGAGCCGATGTGCCCTGAACTGCGGCTTCGTACCGTGGAGTCATCCACCCAGCCCGACCAGGAGGTCCGACATGACCACCAGAGCACTCCTCGCCCGCCCCGACCGTCACCACAGCCTGGTCGGTCCGACCGTCCTGTTGCTGCTGACGTTGATCGCGCTGATCCTGGTCGCCGCCGCCACCCTCTGATCCGGCTGACCGGTCTCGACTCACTCCGTTCGCTCGACCATCGTGAGTCGTGCGTTCGACATCGTGAGTCGTGCGCTCGACCATCGTGAGTCGTTCGCTCGACCACCGAGGACTCCGTTGGTCCCCTCCGACTCCTGCGTCGCTTAGGACAGAGAGCGAGTGAGGGACGAAACGCGTCGAGACCCCGACCTGATGAGGTCCTGCCGGGTCACGGCCCGTCCGCCGCTCCCACGTACTTCGCCCCCGACTGGGTACCTTCCGAAGGTGACACGTCAGCAGCACTCTGCGCCCGGGCAGGACCTGACCTTCCGCGACGACGACGGCTACTGCGATCTGCGCAGCTATGCCGCCATCGGTGACGGTCGGACCGTGGCCTTCGTCGCCGGGGACGGCCGGATCGACTGGCTGCCGCTGCCGGCCGTCGACGCGTCCCCGGCGTTCGCGGCGATGCTCGATGCGCGCAACGGCGGCTTCATCGACCTGCGCCCGGACGAGGAGTTCACCGCCACCCGGGAGTACGTCGCGCAGACCAACGTCCTGCGCACCACGTTCCGCACCGCGTCCGGGTCGGTGGCGATCACGGACGCGCTCACCACGGGCATCGCCGGCCGGTTGCCGTGGGCGGAGCTCGCGCGCCGGATCGACGGCCTCGACGGGACGGTCGTTCTGCGCGCCGAGGTCCGGCCGGGGACCTGCCTCAACACGGTGTCCCCCTACATCGAGGACACCCACTCGGGCGTGCTGCTGCGGGTCGACGGGCTGACCATGGCCGTCCGCACCCTCCATGACGACGGTGTCGAGATCAACGACGCCTCGATCGGGGCCACCTACCGCACGTCCGCCGGATCGCGACACCTGCTGGGCCTCGTGGCCACTGCCGACGAACCGCTGCTCATCCCACCACCGGAGGGACTGGACGAGGGGGTGGATCGCACGATCGCCAACTGGGCCGCCTGGTCGAACAGCTTCTCCGCGACCGGCCGCTGGGCCGACGACGTGCAGCGCAGTGTGCTGACGCTCAAGTTGTTGATCCAGGCCGCGTCCGGTTCGGTGGTGGCCGCGCCGAGCACGTCGCTCCCGGAGAGCCCCTCGGGTGGCAAGAACTGGGACTACCGGCTCGCCTGGGTCCGCGACACCGCCTACACGTTGACGGCACTCTTCCGGTTCGGTCTGCGCGAGGAGACGCACAGTGCAATCAGCTGGCTGATCGAGACCGTGCGCCTGCACGGTCCAGAACCCGAGGTCTGCTACCGGTTGGACGGCACGGTGCCCGGTGCGGACGTGACCGTGTACGACGCCCCCGGGTGGCGGGGGATCGGACCGGTGGTCAGCGGCAACCGGGCCTCCGGGCAGCTGCAGTTGGGGGTGTTCGGCGACCTGTTCTCGATCGTCCAGCTGTACGTCGACCACGGCAACGTCGTGGACGCCGGCACGGCGCGGCTGCTCGCCGAGGTGGCGGACCTGACCTGTGATCGGTGGCGCAACAAGGATGCCGGGATGTGGGAGCTCACCGAGGACCGGCACTACGTGTCCTCGAAGATGGGGTGCTGGAAGGCCTTGGTGGATGCAGCGCACCTCGCCGAGATCGGTCAGTTGCCGGCGGACGGGAAACGGTGGCGCACCGAGGCGGACCGGATCTGCGAGTGGATCGACGCCGAAGGATGGAGCGAGGAGCGCGGGGCCTACGTCTGGTACCCGGGCTCGCAGCAGCTCGACGCGTCGGTCCTGCTGCATGCGGTGAGCGGATTCGACCGCGGCGAGCGGATGAGCAGGACGATCGACGTGCTGCGGGAGGAGCTGGGCGCCGGCCCGCACCTCTACCGCTACTCCGGCGTGCAGGCCGAGGAAGGAGCCTTCGTCGCCTGCGGCTTCTGGATGGTCTCCGCGCTGCATCTGGTGGGTCGCACCGATGAGGCGACGGCCCTGATGGACGAGCTGATCCCGGTGTGCACCAACGATGTCGGCATGCTCTCGGAGTTGATCGACCCGAGCGACAACAGCTTCTGGGGCAACCTGCCCCAGGCCCTGAGTCATCTCGCCCTGGTGAACGCCGCCATCACCCTGGAAGAACCAATCGGCTGATCGATCAACCCCCTACGCCGGTGGTCGAACGACCACCAACCCTGAGGTGATCGATCCGCCGACCCGCGCAGGGTGATCGAGCAAGCGAGGAACGAGCGCGTCGAGGTCCCGATACCTGTTGCGGCGCAGTATATCTGACGGTTCGCACTCCCCGTCGGCATCGCGCCCACGATTGACACCTGCTCCGACCGGGTACCTGATCGTCATGACCTCCGAGACCCGGAACTCAGCGCAGCGAGACCAGTACACGATGGTCGATCCGACCAAGCTCTACGCCGACATCGATCCGCAGGCCATCTCCCAGGACGGTCCCGGGCTCGACTCCGGTCTCCGGGACAAGGCGGACCTGGGGGAGGACAGCTATCGTGGCTCGGGTCGCCTTGCCGGCCGCAAGGCCCTGATCACCGGCGGCGACTCCGGTATCGGCGCCGCCACCGCGATCGCGTTCGCCCGTGAGGGTGCCGATGTGGCGCTCTCCTACCTGCCCGAGGAGCAGTCCGATGCCGACCGCATCCGCGGTCTGATCGAGGACGCGGGCCGCACAGCCGTTCTGCTGCCGGGTGATCTGACCGACCGGGCCTACTGCGCCGACATCGTCACCCAGACCGTCGAGGCTTTGGGCGGCCTCGACATCCTGGTCTGCAACGGCGGCAAGCAGCAGCACGTCGAGAAGCTCGAGGACCTGACCGTCGAGCAGTTCGAGGAGACCTTCGCGACGAACGTCGACGCCCTGTTCCTGACGGTCAAGGCCGCGCTGCCGCACCTGCCGGCCGGATCCAGCATCATTGCCACGTCGTCGATCCAGGCCTACCAGCCGTCGGAGAACCTGGTCGACTACGCCTCCACCAAGGCCACCATCAACACCTTCTGCAAGGGCTTGGCCCAGCAGCTCGCGCCGCGAGGGATCCGGGTGAATGTCGTTGCACCAGGACCGATCTGGACCCCGCTGCAGACCGCCGGTGGCCAGCCGACCGAAGAGCTGCCGGAGTTCGGCGAGCAGACGCCGCTGGGCCGCGCCGGCCAGCCCGCAGAACTCGCACCGGCCTACGTGTTCCTGGCCTCCGGCGAGTCGAGCTACGTCATCGGCGAGACCCTGCACGTCAACGGCGGCATGCCCACCCCGTAGTCCTGCACCATCAGATCGCCCGAGGGTCAGCGCCGACACCGGTGCTGCCCCGCTCGCGTCCGTCAGATCTCGCTGATCCCAGCGACGGAGGAGTGGAGATCCCGTCCGGCGGCCGCGGTGTCGGCTTCGGATTGGCCGCTCACTGTCGTCCCGATGGTCCTCACCCGGTCGTCGGCGCTGGCGTGGCGGCTGCGGCGGCACCACCTCGACGGATCCGGCACCGGGTCGGATGGCGACACCATCCGTACCCAATGGTTCGGTTCCCCGGCACGACGCCGGGAGATCCGCGATCGACGGTGCAGCACCCCGGTTGTCCCGTCCGATGAGTCGGGAGCCGGCCCCGGCGGCGGAATGAGGGTCAGTGCGCTCCCGGTCGTTCCGGTGCGGCCCCGCGCACCGTCTCCGCCGGGTACTTCCGTGCGTTGGCGGCGAGCTTCTCCGCACCTGCGGTGATCAGGTCGACGTCGCAGGCGTCGGCGAGCTGGATCAGGTAAATGAACACGTCGGCCAGTTCCGCGCGCATCCGCCCGGCCAGCGGTTCGGCCGTCACCAGTGCCCCTGCCTCGGCGGCGGGCAACCACTGGATCAGCTCCGACACCTCGCCGACCTCACCCATCATCGCGATGAGCAAGCTCTTCGGGTCGTGGAACTGCCGCCAGTCGCGCTCGTCGGCGAATCCACGGATGTCGGCGTGCAACGCGTCGTAGTCGAGGTGAGGCTGCGGTTCAGGCACCGTGCCAGCATCGCAGAACCGGATGGCGGCGGGTGGGGTGGCGGCCCCCTACGCTTCGTGGATGAAGATCGAGGAGCTCGACTGGGCCGAGACGGAGTGGGGCACCATCAGCCTGCGCCGTCGCCACGACCGCGTCACCGACAAGCTGGTCCATGAGGTCAAGCTCGACGACGACTTCCTCATGTCGAGCCAGTTCACCCTCGGTGAGGAGGAGGTCGCGCGGCTCGGGCTCGCCGCCGTTGTCGGGGATCGGTTGCGGGTCCTGGTCGGTGGGCTGGGGCTGGGCTACACCGCGTGGACCGCGATCCAGGATCCGCGCGTCCACCAGCTCGTCGTCATCGAAGCCCTGCCCCAGGTGATCGGCTGGCACCGCAGCGAACTGTTCGACGACACCCGCGGGCTCGCAACGGATCCGCACGTCCAGCTGGTGCAGGACGACTTCTTCGACCTGGTCCGCTCGGGCCGTACCGAAGAGCCCTACGACGCGTTGCTCATCGACATCGACCACGCCCCTGACTGGCACCTACGTTCCGATCACGGCGATTTCTACACCGAACTGGGACTCCGCTCCGCCGCGTCGATGCTCCTGCCACACGGGGTGCTGTCGTTGTGGTCCGACGAGCCGCCGGAGTCGGTTTTCGTCGCGATGCTGCGCACCGCCTTCGAGCATGCCGACGCGCACGTCGTCACCTTCGCCAATCCCCTGACCGGCGGGGAGTCCACCAACACCGTCTATCTGGGCCGAGGTCCGCGCGGCGCAGGCTGACCTGGGGTCGCGCACGGACGCCGGTCCCGTTCGACCTGCGGGTCACGGAATTGCACCGCCGAGAGGGACACAACTGGCGTCTTTCCACCGCCGTGCCGGCCCGCTCCAGGACCCCCCAGGACGGGGGAATCTCAGTCCAGCGCACGGGCGAGGCCCGGGTGCACCTGCCGATAGCCGTCCAGCAGCGCGCGTCCCACTGCGATCGAGTCGACGAGCGGATGCAGCGCGAACGCCTTCCATGCCAGCTCGGACGAGCGGGTCAGCGCCGCTTCGATCGTCAACTGCTCCACGGCTTTCACCGATGCCATCAGGCCGAGCATGTGTCCGGTCACCGGAGCGATCGGCCAGGGCTTCACACCCTCCGCCGTCACGACGCAGCCGACCTCGATCACCGCTTCGTCCGGCAACTGGGGGACCAGCCCGTCGTTGGCGATGTTGAGGATCATGGTGGCCGGTCGGTCGTTCGCGATCGCCGCCATCAGATCGAGAGCGACCTGCTGGTAGCCGCCCTGCACGTCGTCCATCCGGCGCGCCCCGGCCGCACCGTCGGGACGACTCTCGGCCATGTAGCTGGATTCGCGACGGTGCTGGACGTCCAGCCAGGTCTGCAGCGACCCGCACCCGGCATGCCCGACCTCGGCGTAGAACGCCGACTGTTCCTGCTGCAGGAACTCCCCGCGGGTGTGTTCCGCGGCGCGGATCTTCGCCGTCGCCTCGCGGGTGAAGTAGTAGTAGTACAGATACTCGTTCGGCAGCGCACCGAGCGCTCGCACCCAGTCGTGGCCCATCAGTCGGGCTTCTTCGATCCCGTCCAGCAGGCTGTCGTCGGCGAGCAGCGTCGGCAGCAGGTCGATCCCTTCCACTGCAACGGATCTCAGCCAGCCCAGGTGATTGAGCCCGACGTAGTCGAAGGAGCCGGGCTGCACGGTCTCGAGGGGGGAGCCGGACGCGGCAGCCACCGCCGCGCTGGTGCGGCGCATCAGTCCGATCGGGGTGTCGCAGATGCCGACGACCTTGTCTCCCAACACCTTTCGCATCGCCTCTGTGACGATGCCGGCCGGGTTGGTGAAGTTGATCGTCCACGCTTCCGGTGCGAGCTGCGCGATCCTGTGCGCGAGCGCCGTCATCACAGGTACGGTGCGCAGCGCGTAGGCCAGGCCACCCGGACCGGTGGTCTCCTGGCCGAGCACGCCGAGGTCCAGCGCCACCCGCTCGTCACCGATGCGGCCCCGCAGACCGCCGATGCGGACGGCCGCGAAGATGAAGTCGGCCCCGGTCAGTGCCTCGTCGAGATCTGTCGTGACGGTGAGCCGCGGTGCGTGCGGGAGCTGCTGCGCGAGCTCGGTGATGATCCGGTGGATCACGTCCAGCCGCCCGACGTCGACGTCGTACAACGCGACCTCGTCCAGCCGCACCGGGGCGTCTTGAGCGGCGACGGCCTGGTAGACCTGCGGGACGCGGAAGCCGCCGCCGCCGATGATCGTCAGCTTCATACGGTGAGCACCTCGGCGCCGGCGGAGCGGAACAGCTCCAGCGTGGCGGCGTCGGCGTCGCTGTTGGTGATGAGGGTGTGGATCTCCGACGGCGCGCACACCGTCAGCAGACCGGCACCCGGGTACTTCGATCCATCGGCCAGCACGATGGTGCGCTCGGACGAGGCGATCATGGCCTTCTTCACCGGTACCTCGATCCCGGTCGAATCCATCACGTAGCCGTCCCGGCGGATGCCGCTCGTGCCCATGAAGCAGAGGTGCGCGCGCAGCTGACTCAGCGCCTGTTCGGTGAGGATCCCGACCAGCGAATGATAGGTACGCCGCAGCACCCCGCCGAGCACGATCACCTCGACGTCCTCGTCGTCGCGGAGCTCGTCGACCACCGCGAGGCTGGAAGTGAGCACGGTGATGTGCTTGCCGCGCAGGAATCTCGCCAGCAGGGCGGTGGTGGTGCCGATGTCGATCAGCACCACGTCGCCGTCGTTCACCAGGTTCGCTGCGGCCATCGCGATCCGGGTCTTCTCGGTGAGGGCCTGGTGGGCGGTCTCGCCGAACGGAACCGCGTCCGGCTCCACCGCGCCGCCACCGCGCACGCGTTTGAGCAGCTTGTCCGCGCTGAGCGCGTTCAGGTCGCGCCGGATCGTCGAGGACGAGACCCCGAACTGCCCGGCCAGGTCGTCGACGGACACCTCCCCGGACCTGCGCAGGACCTCGAGGATCTTCGCGTGCCGCGTGACCGTGAGCATGGCGCCGAGCGTAGCAGTCAAAAGCGTGCATTTCCGAGCAACATCAAGTACGGTCCGGGCAACATCCTGTGGACAGCCGGACACCGGGCACTCGCGGTCGGAGCGCCCCTGCAGCGCGGCCCGAATCGGATGTCGGACAGGCATTGTCGAGGTGTGAGGGAAGGTCAACAGGTGGTCAGCGCAGCGAGTACCGGCGAGGCACTGGCGGACGGCCGGTGGGATCCCCTGGCGGGTGTGCGCGCCGCGGACTCACCCGATCTGGACGTCCTGCTGACCGGCTCGGTCTTCCTCGACCTGGTGTTCACCGGACTGGCCGACGTACCCACGCCCGGCACCGAGATCTGGGCCGACGGCATGGGGTCCTCACCCGGTGGCATCTGCAACCTCGCGGTCGCCACCAGCCGGCTGGGGTTGCGTACCGGCCTGGCCGCCGGCTTCGGCGCCGACGTCTACGGCGACTGGTGTTGGGATGTGTTGTCCCGGCAGGAGCACGTCGACCTGAGCCTGTCCCGGCAGTTCGCCGACACCCACTCCGCCGTCACGGTGTCCGTCGCCCACTCCGGAGACCGCAGCATGATCACCCACGGCCATCCGGTGCCGATGAGCGCCGACGAGCTGATCGGCACACCGCCGGCCTCGGCCGCGGCGATCGCCGAGCTCAGCCTGATGACCCACGATGCTGGCACCGAACCCTGGTGGCTGCAGGCCGCAGCCCAGGGTACGAAGGTTTTCGCCGACGTCGGCTGGGACCCGACCGGGGCGTGGGACACCGCCACCCTGGACGCGCTGGGCTCGTGCCATGCCTTCATGCCGAACCAGGTGGAGGCGATGGCCTACACCAGGACCGACTCGCCGCAGGCGGCGCTGCACGCCCTGGCCGATCGGGTTCCGCTGGCCGTCGTCACCTGCGGCGCCGACGGGGCGATGGCGATCGATGCGAGCACCGGCGAACAGGCGCACGTGCCGGCACTGTCGGTGCTCGCGATCGACCCGACCGGAGCCGGTGACGTCTTCGGGGCCGCGCTGGTGCTCGGCTCGGTGGCCGGGTGGTCGTTGGGCGATCGGCTGGCCTTCTCCGCGCTGTGTTCCGCCCTCGCAGTGCAGCAGTTCGGCGGGTCGTTGTCGGCGCCGGGCTGGGGCGACATCAGCGACTGGTGGACCGTGACGAAGGCGTCCGTCGGCGGCGTCGATCCGGACGTCGTCGACCGCTACCGCTTCCTGGATACGCTCGTGCCACCGTTCCCGGTTCGGATGGTCCGCCGCGCACATGCCACGATCGCGACCCAATCGGACCTTCCAGAACTGCACCCGGCCACCCTCAGCTGATCGAACACCGCAGCTGATCGACCACCACATCTGAACGAACACCGCACCTGAACGAACACCGTTGTGCCAGCTCCGTCCCCGCACGTCCCGTCGAACGAAAGCAGGACCCAGCGATGAACTCCCACTCCATCCCGCGATGGCGGATCGGAGCCGTGGCGGCCGTCGCCGTCCTCGGCCTGGCGGCGTGTGCCCCCGGCTCCAGCACGGCCGGCTCCACCACCCCCGCCGCCCCGACCACCGCGGCGCCGTCCTCCTCAGCGGCAACCAGTTCGGCAACCGGCACCGCCGGCTCCGGCTCCGGCTCCGGCTCTTCGAGCGAAGGCCAGAGCAGTAGCCCCGCCGGCTCGAGCTCGAGCGCGCCGTCCAGCGCAGCCGAGCCCGCCATCACCACCGATCCGGTGACGCTGACGGTCTGGGACCAGGAGGTCCGCGGCGGTCAGAACGAGCAGATGAAGCAGCTCAACGACGCCTTCATGAAGAAGTACCCGAACGTCAAGATCACCCGTAACTCGCAGTCCTTCGACGACCTCGCCACCACGTTGCGGCTGGCGCTCACCGACAACGAGGCGCCCGACGTCGTGCAGGCCAACAACGGCCGCAACACCATGGGCGCGTTCGTCACCGCCGGGCAGCTGCTGCCGCTCAACACCTACGCCGACAAGTACGGCTGGACAGATCGGTTCCCGCAGAGCGTGTTGCAGTACTCGACCTACAGCGAGGACGGCAAGACGTTCGGCACCGGAAACATCTACGGTCTGCCGCAGGTCGGCGAGGTGGTCGGCGTCTACTACAACAAGAAGAAGTTGAAGGCCCTCAAGCTCGAGACGCCGAAGACCTGGGAGGAGTTCGAGGCAGCGCTGGCTGCTGCGAAGGCTGCCGGTGAGATCCCGATCGAGCTCGGCAACCTCGACAAGTGGCCTGCCGGGCACGTGTTCGGCCCGATCCAGGGTCAGTTCGTCGCCGCCGACCAGATCACCGATCTGGGCCTCGGCAATGCCGGCGCGAGCTGGAAGACCCCGGAGAACGAGGCCGCCGCCGCGAAGCTGGCGGACTGGGTGAGCAAGGGCTACTTCAACGAGGGTCCCAACGGCACCGACTACGACGCCGCCTGGCAAGCGCTGACCAAGGACCAGGGTGTGTTCCTGATCGGCGGCTCCTGGCTGGCAGCGGATCTGGAGAAGGCCATGAAGGACAACATCGGCTTCTTCGCCCCGCCGCCCCCGGCCGGCAAGACAGTCGCCACCACCGGTGGCACCGGCCTGCCGTTCGCGGTCACCAAGAGCTCCAAGAACCCGGACGTCGCCGCTGCCTACATCGACTTCATCACCAATGATGCTGCGATGGAGGTGCTGGCGAAGACCGGCAACCTGCCGGTGAACCGCACCGCCGAACTGGCTCCGAAGTCCGGTGTCCAGGCCGAGGTGTTCGCTGCCTTCGGTGAGGTCACCACCAAGGGCGCGTTGCTGCCGTACCTCGACTACGCCACCCCCACCGCGGGTGACGTGCTCGGCCAGTCGCTGCAGGATCTCATTGCGGCACAGGTGGATCCGGCGGAGTTCACCCAGCAGCTCGAGGACGACTATGCCGCGTTCGTCGACGGGAACTGACGCACCACCGGCGCGGGGCGAGATCACTCGCCCGGCGCCGGGGCGCGCCGTCAGCAGCAGGACGACCAAGGGTGGATCGACCCGCGGGCGCTGGGGAAAACTCGCGCCCTACGGCTTCATCCTGCCGGCGTTCCTGGTCTACGCGGCGTTCCTGCTCTACCCCCTGCTGCGGTCGGTTCACCTGTCGTTGTTCGACTACGACGGGCTGACGGTCGGCACCTTCGTCGGCCTCGACAACTACGCAGAGGTGTTCTCCAGCAAGGCTCTGCGGGCATCATTCCTGCACGCACTGGTGCTGATCTTCTTCTACTCCGTGCTACCGGTGATGATCGGTCTGGTACTCGCCGCAATCCTCAGCCGGACCAAGGCACGCGGGTTGCCGTTCTTCCGGACGGTGGTCTTCCTGCCCCAGGTGATCGCAATGGTTGTCGTCGCGGTTGCCTGGCGGCAGATCTATGCGCCGCAAGGGTCTTTGAACAGCTTGCTGCGCGACGTCGGCCTCGATTCACTGACCAAGAGCTGGCTCGGCGACTACACCTGGACCCTGCCAGCGGTCGGATTCATCGGGACCTGGGTGTCCACCGGCCTGGTCACGGTGCTGCTGCTGGCCGGCATGTCGCGGATCCCGAGCGACCAGTACGAGGCCGCCCGGATGGACGGCGCGGGCGCCGTGCGGGAGTTCTTCTCGATCACGTTGCCGAGCGTCCGCGGCGAGATCACCGTGGCGCTGACGCTCACCATCATCGCGGCGCTCAAGACGTTCGACCTGATCTACATGACCACCAGTGGCGGGCCGGGCAACACCACCTCGGTGCCGAGCTTCGAGGTCTACCGCCGGGCGTTCAAGACCGGCGAGGTCGGCTCGGCGGCGGCCGTCGGCGTCACCCTGACCGTACTCATCTTCGCGATCAACTTCGCGATCAACCGTTGGGGAGACCGGTCCAACCGATGAAGTCGTCGAATCTGGAACGGGCGGCGAACTACGTCATCCTGATCGCGTTCGCGTTGTTCGCGCTCGGCCCGATGTTCACCATCGTCAAGACCGCGCTGGGCCCGGAGAACGCCGATGCGGCGCAGGACGGGACGAGCCTGCACTGGGGCAACTTCGCCGCTGCGTGGGAGCAGGGCGAGCTCGGCAGGCACCTGACCACCTCGGTGTCCGTGTCGGTGATCGTCGTGGTGGTCGCGGTGTTCTTCTCGATCATGAGCGGATATGCGTTCGGCACCATGCGGTTCAAGGGCGAGCAGGTGCTGTTCTACCTGTTCCTGCTCGGCATCATGGTGCCCACCGAGGCGATCATCGTGCCGCTGTACTTCGACCTGCGCTCCGCCGGCCTCACCAACACGATCTGGGGTGTCGCGCTGCCGCAGATCGCCCAGTCCGTCGCGTTCGGCACCTTCTGGATGCGCACCTACTTCCGCAGCACCAACGTCGCCATCACCGAGGCCGCCCGGATCGACGGTGCTGGCAACCACCGCATCCTCTGGTCGGTGCTGGTGCCGACGGCCCGGCCGGCGATCGTCACGCTCGTGCTGCTCAGCTTCATGTGGACCTGGAACGAGTTCCTCATCCCGCTGGTGATGTCGCCCCGCGGCGAGGTGCGCACCGCACCGTTGGCGCTGGCCATCTTCCAGGGCCAGTACGTGCAGGGCACCACCCTGCTCGCCGCCGCCGCAGTGATCATCGCGCTGCCCGTGGTGATCGTCTACCTGTTCCTGCAGCGCCACTTCATCCGCGGAATGATCGAAGGAGCCGTCCGCGAGTAGCCGGGTTTGCATCATTGCTCGACCACTCCGGTTGTCGAGCAGCGAGGAACGAGCGTGACGAGACACGCTCGGTCGAGTGGGCTCGCAGGCTCACCCGCTCGACCATCGCTGCAGAGGGCTGCGCAGCGCCCACCTCCGCGGTCCCTGAGTGATCGTGCGACTCCCGCTTTGTTGGCGAGAAACTCCGGCGATCGAGCGACGCAGGAGTCGAGATCCCGTCCGTGCACGACCGGCTCTCGCGCATCCGCTGATCGAGAAAGCCCTCCGGTGATCGAGCGAGGGAGGAACGACCGAGTCGAGATCCCGTCCGCACGCGACGGGTTGCTCCTTCCCGGTGATCGAGCAAGCCCCTCGGTGATCGAGCGAGGGAGGAACGACCGAGTCGAGATCCCGTCCCTGCGCGAGGGAGTTCTTCGTGCCGCCCGGCTGCTCATTTCTGGCATGTTGCACGAACTCGCACCAACTCGGTGCGCACTATTGCGCATTTGTGCGCACGCTGGTTAGGGTCTGCGCAGTATGTCGTGCATCACTCCCGCTGCCGTGTGGTGGCCTCGCCCGAAGATGGAGATCTAGTGAAACGGATCAGTTGGGGAGCGTCATTGCTCCTGGTCGCCGGCATGACGACGAGCGTTGCCCAGGGAACTGCGGTCGCCGCAGGACCGGTGCTCACGGTAGGGGCGCCGTCGGTGGCCACCGCCGTCAGCCCGACGAAGATCAACGTGATGGGCCTGTGGGCGCATCCTGATGATGACGCCGGCGTCACCACGCCGTGCGGCGTCTGGCAGGACCTGTACGACGTCACCTGCGGGATCATCATGGAGACCCGCGGTGAGGGCGGCTCCAACTCCGTCGGTCCCGAGTCGGGCCCCGATCTGGGTCTGCGCCGGGAGAACGAGGACCGCACCTCGCACATCCGCTCCGGCACCGTCAACGTCTACAACGTCGACATGGTCGACTTCTTCTACAACACCAGCGCGCCGCTGACGGCGGAGGTGTGGCAGAAGGAGATCGGTCTGCGCCAGACGGTCCGGATCATCCGTGAGACCCAGCCCGACATCCTGCTCGCCTCGAGCCCCGTCGCTGCCGGCCACGGCAACCACCAGTACGCACAGGGCCGGATGGTCTGGGAGGCGTCCCGCGCGGCCGCCGACCCGGCCATGTACCCGGAGCAGCTGACCGGTCCGGACGCCGTCCACACCTGGCAGGTCAAGAAGATCATCGGCGGCGGAGCGGTCACCGGCACCGGTGGTGTCGCCGGCCCGAACTGCACCGTCGGCTTCACGCCTGCCGTCGCCAGTGCCCCTGGTGTCCTCCCGGTGGTCCCCGCCAACCCGTTCACCGTCGTCGGCACCTGGAACGGCTACGACTCCCCCTACAAGTGGCTCGAGGGCAATGTCCAGGGTCAGCCCGCCGGCAGCCCGAAGACCTGGGCGCAGGTCGGTCGCGAGGGCGGCCGGGCACACCCCACCCAGGCTCGCGTGATGGAGAAGGGCCTGCAGGCACCGTCCTGCAACCGCTACTCCGTCACCAAGTCGCTGGTGCCGATCCAGCCCAACTCGGCCGCGGCCGGTGGCCGGGACGACGCCATCTTCTTCGGCGCGACGATCCCCGATCCGGGCGGCATGCCGCTCGGCTCGATGTTCCATGTCGACACCCCGAACTACTTCGTCGCCCCGGGCGTCCCGTTCACCGCCACGGTGAGCATCCGCTCCGGCGAGGGCACCCTCGACACCGGTGATGTCGCCCTGCAGGTTCCCGACGGCTGGACAGTTCGGGGCGCAGGCCTCAGCGGCTCGGTCGGTACCGACGCCACCGTGACCCGCAGCTTCACCGTCACCCCGCCGGCGACCGCGGTCAACACCCTGGCGAAGATCTCGGCCACCTGGGACAACGGCCCGATCACTGCCTACAACGACACCCAGGTCAGCCTCGTCCAGCAGGTCGAGGGCCGCTTCCAGCGTGCGGGCAATCCCGCCGAGTACGACGTCTGGGCTGCCGACTACACCTGGCTGGGTGGCCGTTCCGCGGCTATCACGAAGATCGGTGCCGGTGAGACGATCACTGTTCCGGTCGTCGTCACCAACCGGTCGCAGACCGCGCAGACGGGCACCGTCACCATTGCCCCGCCCGCGGGAGTCACCGCCGACGCGCTGACCAAGCCGTTCACCGCCATCCCGGCCGGTGGCACGGTGACGGTCAACTTCGTCATCACGCACACCGTCAGGACGGCACTCGCCAGCGTCCAGAGCATGCCGATCACCACCACCGCCGGCGCTATCACCTCCTCGGAGACGGTGACGCTGAACGTGGTTCCGACCACGGTGATCCCGGAGCTGAGCGCAGCACCCGAGATGGACGGCACCGCTGATGCCGGCTACGGCCCCGCGCTGAGCACGGCCGGAGTCTGGGAAGGCGCTGCCTGCGCCAGCGCCACCGACTGCGGCGGCGCCAGCGTCGCGCAGCTCGGCTGGTTCGGTGACGACCTGTACGTCACTTCGGTCGTCGTCGACGACACCGCCAGTGCGGCAGCACCTCCGGAGCGTTGCTTCGGTCATTGGCTGGTCGACTCGGTGGAGATCCTGCTGGACCCGCGCGGTGATTCGGCGGACACGTCGACCACCTTCAAGTCCGGCATCTTCCCGTTCACGAACGACCCGTCGAACAGCAACGGCAACGGCGTCGACGGACCCTGCTGGTCCCGGGACGCCGACAACCACCAGGGCTTCTCGACCGGTCCGTTGGCCGCACAGGTCAAGGGCGGCTTGAACTCTCCCGGTCAGCAGGTCGCGGTGTCCGCTGTCCGCAACCCGGACGGCAGCTACTCAGGCGGTCAGTGGAAGGTGGAGGTCAAGATCCCGTTGGCCAACCTGCCCGCAGCAGTCGGCGAGACCAGCAAGGCACCCACCGGCGACGCAGCGACCAATGATGTCGATCCCGCGTTCATGGGACTGAACGTCACGCCGTACGACTCGGATCAGCTGAACTTCATCGGTGACACCCGGCTCGCGTGGTCCGCCATCGGTGGTCAGCAGTCGGAGCCGTACCGCTGGGGTCACGCGTACCTCGACGGGTACACCCCGCCGACCGGTCGCTCCACCACTCCGGCGGAGCCGATCATCCCGGACACCGCGCTCGAGAGCGTGCAGTCCCCGATGTCGGTGTTCCAGTCCGCCACCCGCGGCGTGACCCTCTCGGGCAAGCAGCCCAGCCGGGCGATGAGCGTCGGCGCCGTCAAGATCACCGACAGCGCAGTCACTCTCGACGTCGCCACCACCGAGGCCGGTACCGCTCGGGTGTTCCTGTGGAACGGCGATCCGAAGTTCGTCCCGGTCTGGACCACCAGCTGCACGGGCGACAAGTACGGCTTCGAGGCCTGCTCGCCGGCTGACGGTGCCGCACCCCCGTGGGGAACCAGCATGGGTGGGCGGCTGCTCGGCAAGCTCCAGGCTCCGGTGGCCGTCGGCTCCGGCACCCTGAGCCTGCCGATCGACGCCACGGTGCACGGCAAGCTCGCCGCGGACAGCCTGGTGCTGGTCTCGTTCGAGTCGGCGTCGGAAGGCGTCAACGCCTGGTCGTTCCCGGTCGTCCCGGACACCGTTGCTCCTGTCGTGCAGCAGCTCCCGCCGACGGCCACCAGGGTGGTCCCGGGAACGAAGCTGAAGTTCCGGGCAACCGATGACGTGGCGCTCGGCAAGATCGTGGTCAACGTCTTCAAGGACCGTGCCGGCATCTACCGGCCGGGCCAGACCGTCGCGAACGGCGAGACCACGGTGACCCACACGGTGGACACCACTGGCTACCCAGAGGGTCGTTACCTGGTGCGCTACAACGCGATCGACCTGGCCGGCAACACCTCGGGCACGAAGATCTTCCTCTTCGGCGTCAAGAAGACCAGCTCGTCGACGAAGCTCGTGACCTCGGCCGCGACCCAGTCGTACGGCACCAAGAACCCGGCGACCCTCACCGCAACGGTGAAGCTGGGGACCGGGGTCGCCGGAGTGGGTTCGGTCAAGTTCCGTGACGGCGGGACGATCATCGCGACCAAGGCCCTCTCGGGTGGTGTGGCGACGATGAAGCTGTCGGGAACCCTGTCGATGGGCAACCACAACTTCAGTGCGGAGTTCATCCCGAGCTCGTCGAGCACCACGGCCGGATCCTCCGGGACCACCAGGGTGATCGTCAGCAGGGCGGTTTCCAAGACGACCCTGAAGGCAGCCACCACGACGGTGAAGGCCGGTCGGAGTGTGCTGCTGACGGCGAGCGTCACGCTGAACACGCAGCAGACTGTCGCGGGTTCGGTGCACTTCACGCTCGACGGCAAGGTCGTTGCCACCGTGCGGGTTTCGGCGGGCACCGCGAGGTACACGCTGCCGGCGACGACGAAGGTGGGCACCCATCGGGTGATCGCCAAGTTCTACCCCAGCTCGCCGGCCACGACGGGCGGCTCCTCCAGCGCCCTGGTGACGGTGACCGTCACGAAGTAGCAGTCCGGCAGTAGCAGCAGCAACGGTGCCGGGGTCCTCAGGGCTCCGGCAACGTGCTGTCTCGGATCAAATCGCGCCGTTCCGGCGATCGAGCAAGCGACGAAGGAGCGCGACGAGATCCCGTCCACGCTCACGCCCTTGAAGGTGGTCGAGCAGCGAGGAACGAGCGTGTCGAGACCCGTCATGTCTCGACCAGGTACACCGGCAGAAAGAACTCCACCGGTCCTGTCGGATCCGGTCGACGTCGTTCGTAGTACCGGTGAGGCCGCCGCCGGGGCGACCACCTGCCGAGGAGTCACCATGAGCGCCACCTATACCTTCGACATCTTCTCCACGCTCGACGGCTACGCGAGTCACCGCGGCGACTGGGGCGGCTACTGGGGCAAGCAGGGCCCGGAGTTCCTGGAGCACCGCGCCGCCATCTATCGCGAGCCGCAGCGGGTCGTGCTCGGGGCCACCACCTATGCGGAGAACGCGACGTTCGCCGACCCGGAGTTCGACCGCAGTCAACTGGACGAGTGGATCCTGCGGATGTACGACGCTCCGGTCACGGTGCTGTCCGGCACGCTCACCGAGCCGCACGACTGGCAGAACACCACGATCGAGTCCGGTGATCCGGTGGAGCTGGTGACGCGGCTCAAGGCCGAGTCCGACGTGCCGCTGCGCTCGCACGGCAGCTTGACCCTCAATCGAGCCCTGCTGAATGCAGGTCTCATCGATGCCATCCAGGTGATGGTGTTCCCGGTGATCTCCGGCAGCACGGGGGTGTACCGGATCTTCGAGGGCGTCGAGGATTTCGACCTCGAACTGCTCGACGCCCAGACCTTCGACGGCAACACCCAGGTGCTCACCTACCGGCCGACCCGCCACGGTTGAGGCCCCTTCGGCAGTCGAGCAAGCGACGAATTCGCGCGACGCGATCCCACTTGCGCTCGCACGGCTTGTCTCCCGGGGCCCACCCCCATCTCCGCCGGTGATCTCGGCGCTCGTCCCTTGAGCCGAGTTGACGACGATCGAGCGGACGGAGTGAGTCGAGATCCCGTCTGGGACCCGCCGCCGACACCAACGCCGATGCCCCCACCCGACCCGGGACATCAGGTCGAACGGGGGCGTCGGCGCAGCAGAAGTCAGTACGTCAGAACAGGCTCAGACAGTTGCCGATACCGACGATGCTGCCGGCCTGCTTGGCCAGGCCCTTCCAGAAACCGTCGACGTCAGCGCGGTGCTTGGCCGACATCCTCTTGTGCTTCAGCTTGTCCCACAGGCCCTTCAGCGCCGCCTTGATGCCGCCGACCTTCTTCAGCAGCGCCTTGAGCTTCGCCGACTTGTTGACCACCTTCATGATCTTCGCGCCGATGTACGCAAGCTTCCCGGCGCTGCCGAAGATGAACGAACCGATCTCCAGGATGCACTTCGCCACGGTGAGCGGGTTGACCCACATCAACCGGATCGCCGAGATCTGGATCTGGGCCAACGAGGGGGCGACGGCCGCTGCGATCCGCGGGGCAGTGATCTCGGCTCGTGGCGTCGGCGCGAGCGCCTGCTCGATCTCCTGCAGATCCGTTGCGGTCAGCGCGATCCGCTCACCGCCGATCGACAGGACGACCATTTCGGCGGCCGCAGGAGCGGCAGCAGTATGGACGGGTGCTGCGGAGGCTGCACTCGTCGAGCCGACGATCATCCCGACCGCCATCACCACCACCAGGCCGAGGCTCTGGATCTTCTTGCGCATCATCTGAATCGCACTCCTTCTGCCGACCGGAAAGGACCTGGCCAATTCATACCGTCGGATCAGGGGCGCGGACTGGTCGCAGACGGAAAAATCAATTACTTCTCTCCGAGGCCACCGGCAGCGGCTCATCACGGCAGCGACGAGGTGCGTCGGGACCTCGGCCACTTCCCCACCGTGCTCCGGACTCGTCGGTGCAGATCTACACGTGACACGGGCGCCGGTCAGGTGCACAATTTCCGTGTGGGTCACGGGATGACTCGCAGGTTCCACGGAACACTGCCAATTTGTACCCTGTCTCCCGTGGCCCACACCCATGCCCGCCGGGGATCTCGGCCGTTCGGTGATCGAGCGACCGAGGAATGAGGGAGTCAAGACCCCGTCGATATCGACCGGGTTTCAAACGCGGCCCGTGCTGATGCGCTCGTCCCAGTCCGTCCGTCGCTCGTTCACGGAGCGACCAGGTCTGCTGCCGTTCGCCGAGCCGACCTGACCCAGGGGTCTCAGCGCGCATCCGTGCAGGTGAAAGCCGTTGTCGGTAGTCGCTGATGTTCTGTTCGGCTGCCCGATGGGTGGCTGTCGCACCGAATTCGGAGGCGGCACCGCAGGACGAAGGATCGAGAATGACGACAAACGCAACACCAGGCACGGCCGCCGCAGCCGGGGAGGCGCAGGGACACGAGCCGACGTCGAGCCACCGCGGTCTGGCCCGACCCGCTGTGGAGCTGATTCGAGTGCGCGCGCTCCTCGGCGAGCTGGGTCAACCGTGGACTCGGCTCTACGAAGAGCGCCTTTCGCGCTACCGGTGGCGACGCTACTGGCCGATCGCGGTGGGCCTGCTTGACGTGGTCGCTGTCATCGCTGTGGCTGTCGCTTTCGCTGGTTTCGTGCCCCGGATCGATGCCGCGGTGGTGGCAGTGATCGTCGTGACCGGCATGCACTTCGCAATCCTCGGGCTTACCAAGGCCACGCTGTCCATCGCCCTTGGCAACGGCCCGGTGATGGATGCGTTGGGAGCAGGTGCTCGTTGCCTCTCCGGCATCGAGCATCGCCTGATTGCAGAACATCGGAGCGGTGGCCCTGTGCTGCCGGTTGACCTGCAGATTCCGGTTCGTTCGTGCGCAAGGGCAGCCCAAAAGCTCTATTCGAGGCGGTCGGGTGGTCCGTGGACACCGCACCATGCGCCGGCGCTGGACGATCGGGCACTGCTTCCGGCGTATGCGCTGATGTCGGTGTACCTCCCGGAGTCCGCGACCACGCACGAGCGGCAGGTGCAGTTGATCTCCAGCTGGCGTGCGTATGTGACGGATGCCGTTGGGCTGATGGCCGTCGGGCGTGCGGATCTGCTGGTCGCGCTGCGGACCAAGATCTATGGCGCACTGCCTGATCGCAGTGGCGAAGCACTGCACGGGTCGCTGCAACCGGACAAGGACGAAGTGCGCTTCGTGTCTCCGCTCCGCGACCGCCATCGCTGGGACTTCGGCAAAGATTTCGTGCTGCCCGCGCTGTTGGCGGTCTTCACCGTCGTCGCGTTCTTTCGCGGTCTTGGTGCCTGAGTCGGCCGCCGACTGCTGAGGAGTCCGCCACGCAGGTTCGCAGCGACCTGATTGCTTCAAGACGCTTGGACCCGTGAGGATGGAACGGTGAGGGTCATCGCCAGATTCGCAGCGGTGCCGACGCTCGTTGCCGCGCTGTTGGTGTCGCCGGTGGCAGCCGCCGTCGTCTCAGCGGCGCCGACTGAGCCGCGAGTCGAGGTTTCCGTCGGCGCACGCTCCATCGCGGCCGCCCCGACGGTACGACCGCTCCCGAAGACCGGCCGGTTCGACTACCAACTCGGAGGCGCGTACCCGCCGCCTGCCGGGGTGACGATCATTGCCCGCGACGTGACCGATCGACCCGCTGCAGGCACCTACGGCATCTGCTACGTCAACGGCTTCCAGACCCAGCCGGGCCAGGCATCGGTGTGGCGGACCAAAAGACTGTCAGCATTGCTGAAGACCGCAACCGGCCGGCTGGCGACGGACCCCGACTGGCCGGACGAATTCGTGCTCGACCCGTCCACTCTGGGCAAGCGGCAGCACATTCTGGCCATGATCGGTCCGCAGATCCGCGAGTGTGCACGGCGCGGGTTCGCCGCCGTCGAGATCGACAACCTCGACACCTTCACCCGGTTCACCTCCCGCACCACTGGCCTGGTGACGAGGTCGGGAGCGATGGCATTGGCGCGCGAGTACGTGGCGATCGCTCACGGGGCCGGGCTTGTGATCGCGCAGAAGAACACCGTCGAGCTGGGATCGGCCGGCCGCCGCTCGATCGGCTTCGACTTCGCCGTGGTCGAGGAGTGCTTCGTCTACCGGGAGTGCGGCTCCTTCATCTCGGTCTACGGGGCGCGTGTGCTGGAGATCGAGTACTCGGATTCTTTGAGCCGCAGCAGCTTCGCGCAGGTGTGTGGGTCCCGGGACCGGGCGACCAGAACCATCCTGCGGGACCGCGACCTGCGCGCCGCGGGGCGTCCGGGTCACCTGTACCGCTCCTGCTGATCCCGCCAGCCGGTGCGCCACCGTGGCCCTCGCCTCAGGTCTCGGATGCCGCTTCCCGAGCCTGGCGCCAGAGCTCACTGAGCTCGTCGGCGACGCCGGGTGCGGCCAGCAGCACGCCGCCCCCGGCCGGCCAGGTGGTGTCCTGCCCCGACTCGTCGAGACAACGGGCCCCGGCTTCGAGTCCGATGAGGATCGCCGCCTGGTTGTCGATGGGGGAGAACCGCCCGATGATGGCACCCGCGGCGCGGCCGGCGCCGACCTGGGCCAACGTCAGGGCCGACGAGCCCATGATCCTGGCCGTGCACGAGCGGTCCGCCAGCAACCCGATCATCGCGCTGGTGCCGGGCCACGGCCGATGGCTCAGCAGCTCGGTGGTGAACACCGTCCCGGCGAGCGAGGTGGTGCTCGAGGCGCGCAGTGGCTCCCACTCCTGGGTGGGTCGGAAGTGTTCGTCCAGGGCGATCCGCCAGGCGCCGCCCCCGCGCTGTCCGACCAACACCTCGCGTCGGGTCGGATGCGCGATCACTCCCCACGCAGGCCCAGTGGAATCCCTGGCGCACAACGAGAACGAGCTCCACCCGAGATCGTGGGCGAAGTTGGTGGTGCCGTCAACGGGGTCGCAGTACCAACTGATCGACGCGTCGTCAGCGCCGGTCGCGCCGAACTCCTCGCCGACGAACCGGTGCTCGGGGAAACGCGCGGCGACGGCTGCCCGCACGGTCTGCTCGATGGACGTGTCGAGTTCGGTGACGAGATCGGCGGCATGCGCCTTGGTGGTGATCGTCTGCGCCCGGTGGGTGGCGATCTGCCGAGCCGCGTCGCACGCCAACTCCAGCGCCAGAGCGGTCTGCTCGTCCGGCGGCGGTGTCACCGGATCAGCCCCACGGCAGGTGCCGCGTCGGATGTTGCACCGGCGATCACCGAGAGCAGCAGCGCGATCTGGTTGGAGATCACCGCATCGGCGCCGAGGTCCAATACCGCGCGCATGGCATCTTCGTCATCGACCGTCCACACCGAGACCAACATTCCCCGCGCGTGCATGCGCTCCAGCATCTCAGGGGTCAGCAGCAGGAAGTACGGGTTGAAGTACTCCGGCCGGAGCCAGCCGAGCAAGTCCTCCGTCGGCTCCGCGCGTTCGGCCCAGCTCAGCGCGATCCGGGCACCGGGGGCATGGGAGCGCAGCGGCACGCAGTGGCCGGCGAACAGCATCCGGTCCAGCTCGCCGGCCTTCGCCAACACGTCATGGGCGACAGGTCCGGCCTGCGCCTCCGGCAGGTCCACCATCAACTGCCCGTCGTAGCGCACGGCCAGCTCAGCGGCCTCGGCCAGGTCGGGTAGGCGTTGGCCGGCGGGGTCGACCAGCGTGCGCACCTCATGACGGGTGAGCGAGGCGAAAGTCTCCGGCCGGTTCCACAGTCGGGTGAGGTCAGCGTCGTGCAGCAGCATCGGAGCGCCGTCACTCGTCAGCCGCACGTCGATCTCGACCATCGGAGCGCCGGCACGGAACGCTGCTTCGATACCGACGAGGGTGTTCTCGGGGTGCCCGATCGGATCGCCGCGATGGGCGACGGCCAGCACGTCGCCGCTCATCAGACGGTCCCGGACACGGTGTCCTGCAACAGATCACCCTGGTAGACCAGTGCCCGTGCCGCACGGATCCCCACCACCGATTCCGGTTCCGGATCGCTGTCGGTGAAGCAGCGCAGCGTGGTGCCGTGCGACTGCAGCACCACCTCGCGGTAGTGGCCACGGGGGATCACCCGCAGTACCACCGCGCGGGCGGAGTGGGGCGCGTCAGCCGCGGTGATCTCCAGATCTTCCGGGCGCAGCCGGACGGTGTCGCCCTTGGTACCCAGCGGCGGGCTGGGCAGCAGGGTGCCGTCCTCGAGCGGTATGCCGCCGTCACCGGGACCGGTCGGCAGGGTGTTCATGCTGCCGACGAACCCGGCCACGAAGCTGGTGCGCGGCAGGCGGTACAGATCGGCGGGGGCGTCGAGTTGCTCGATCCGGCCGCCGCTCATCACGGCCACCCGATCGGCGATCGACAGCGCCTCCTCCTGGTCGTGGGTGACGAACACCGTGGTGATCGAGAGTCGTTGCTGTATCTCCCGGATGGTGTCGCGGACCTGCACCCGGAGCTGGGCGTCAAGGTTGGACAGCGGCTCGTCCATCAGCAGGACCTCGGGCTCCAGCACCAGCGCACGGGCCAGCGCCACCCGCTGCTGCTCGCCGCCGGAGATCCGGGCCGGCATGGAGTCGCGGTGGTGTTCCAGGCCCAGCAGATCCAGCGCCCAGCCGACCTTCTCCTTGATCTGCGCGGCCGGCAGCTTGCGGACCTTCAGTCCGAAGGCGATGTTCTTGGCGACCGACATGTGCGGCCACAGCGCATAGTTCTGGAACACCATGGCGGTCGGCCGGTGCTCGGGCTTCGCGTGGGTGACGTCCTTGCCGCCGATGGTGATCGAGCCGGCGTCCGGCTCGAGGAAGCCGCCGATCATCCGCAGGGTGGTGGTCTTGCCACAGCCGGAGGGCCCGAGCAGGCAGACCAGCTCGCCGCGGTCCACCCGGAGGTCGAGTTCCTCCACGATGGTGCGACCGCCGAGCACCTTGGAGATGCCGGACAGGGTGAGGCCGTCGGTCATTTGAGTTGGAATCCTTCCGCCAGGTGCCCGCCGAGAATATGCTTGCGCACCAACAGCAGCAACGCGATGCTCGGCACCGTCAGCACGATCGCGAAGACGGCAGCGGCCTGTGCCGGGTAGTTGTCGACGAGGGTGTACATCACGGTGGGCATCGTCCCGGCATCGCTGCCGCCCACCAGGTAGGTGCCCTGCGCCTCGTCGAAGCAGGCCAGGAACGACAGGATCACCGCGACCGCGATGCCGGGAACGGCCCGCGGCAGGGTGATCGCCCGGAACGTCCGCCAGGCACCGGCGCCGGCATCCCGGGCGGCTTCGAGCAGGCTCGGTGGCACGGACGCGAAGGCCGCTGCGGGGATCCACACCATGGTGACGACGGTCCCGAGCAGCTGCACGATGATGATCCCGGTCTGGGTCTCCATCAGGTTCAGCGCGTACAGCAGGGTGGCCAGTGAGGTGAACAGACCCATCCGGGGAAAAGCGTTGGTGGCGAACAGTCCGAGCAGCACGACGCGGCGTCCCGGGAAGTTGCGGCGGCCGATCGCGTAGGCCGCCGGCAGACAGACCAGTGCGGACAGCACCGTCGCGAGCACGGCGTACTTGAGGCTCAGCCAGAATGCCCGGCCGAGTCCGGGTTGGGTGAACACCTTGCTCCACCACGACAGCGTCCACTTCTGCGGCAGCAACGACGGGGCCCGCCAGTTGTCGGAGAACGCCGACAACGCCAGCCACACCAGCGGTCCGAGGACGAACATGACCAGCACGGCCGAGGCGATCACCCCGAGCGCGCCGAACAGCACCCGTCGCGTTCGTTCTCCGCTGGTGAGCATCCGCCGGGACGGGCTGATGGCGATGCGCGCCAACGGTTTCTGCTCGGGTTCCGCCGCGACCTGATCGGTCAGCACGGTCGGATTCAGCGCTGTCACGACCCCACCACCGAGGACGATCTGGCCTGCCGGGCGTTGGCCCAGACGTACGCCCAGCCGATCAGGATCGCCAGTGCGAACACCACGACGGCCATGGCCTGGGCGTCCTGGGGCAGCAGGTAGGCGGTGTAATTGGTCTGCATGTCCACGCCGAGCATGGTGGGGGAGGCCGGGCCGATCATGAACGGCACCGTGAACGAACCGAGCACCCCCACGCCGGTGAAGGTGGCCACGATGACCGTCGGCACGGTCGCCATCGGCAGCATCACCGACCACACGGTCCGACTCATCGAGGCCCCGGCGTCCCGGGCGGCGTGGATCAACGCGTCCGGGACGGAGGCGACCCCGGAGGAGATCAGCAGCACGGCGAACGGCAGCGAGACCCAGATCTGGCCGACGATGATGCCGGAGGTGTGGTAGCTCAGCGGCGACAGGTCCAGGCCGAGCAGTTGGCCGGCGCTGCCCCAGAACCCGGTGGCCAGGTAGAAGTTCCGGATCGCGTACGCGCCGATCACCACGGGGATGAACAGCGGCACGATGGCGATGCCGGTGAGGATCTGACCCCACCGGCTGCCGGACAGCCTGGCGTACAGGGCGATCGCCCAGGCCACCACGGTGACGACCGCGACCGTGACGACGGTGACGGTGATCGTCACCCACAGATCGCGCACGAAGGCCGGGTCGGCGAAGATCTTCCCGAACACGTCGAACGTCGGTGAGCCGCCGTTCTGCAGCACCGACAACGACAGTGTGGTGGCCATGCTGTTGGCGCCGCCGGTGTAGCCGAGGGAGAACAGGATCCCGGAGACGACCGGAATGCCGATGAACACCACCATCACCAGCACCGGTGGCGAGACCATCAGCCAGCCGAGGCCCACCCGACGCAGGCGGCGGCCCCAGGCACTGTCCCGGGCGCGCAGCGGTGTGTCCGGTGCGTCCGGGACCGGTTCTGGCGACGTCTTCGGCGACGTCATCATGTCGACCACGATCAGCCGCTGACCGTTGCGGCCCACTGCTTCTGCAGGTCTGCGTTGGTCTTGGACTCGAACTCCGGGCGCAGGTCCTGGGTGTCGATCCCGGCGAAGGCGCCCTGCGCGTCACTGGGCAGCGCATCGATGGGGATGGCCGGGAACCCGGCGATCGTCGTCACGATGGTGGCCTGCTGCTCCGGCTGCAGCAGCCAGTTCACGAACGCCGCAGCCGCGGCCTTGTGCTTGCTGCCCTTGATGATCGTCAGGAACGTGGATCCGCCGGTGAACGACGGCTCGGAGATCTGCACGACCTTGTACTGGGCGCCCAGCGTGCCGCCCTTCTGGGCCGACAGGAACTGGTCCGACCAGACGGGGGCCATCTCGATCTCACCCTTGCCCAGCAGGTCGAGCACGGCCTGGTTCCCCTGCGGATAGGTCTGCTGGTACATCGAAGGAGTGAGCTCCTTGAGGGCTGCCAGGCCCGGCGCGAAGTTCGCATCCAGCGCGGCGTCGTAGGAGGTCTGCATCTTGGTCAGTGCGTCGGCCGGGATTCCGGCCGCGACCACGGTCTGGACGAAGCTGCTCCCGGAACCGCCGGTCGCCGGGCTGTTGTAGGTGAACTTGCCGGGGTTGGCCTTGATCCACGCGACCAGCGCATCCAGCGTGGTGGGCGGTGCGGTGATCTTGGTGGAGTCGTAGGCCAGCAGCACGGCCGAGCCGCGGAACGGGACGGCGGAGTTCTGCTGGGCGGCCAGCTGATCCGCGCTGACGTTCACCAGGCTCGGCACGTCAGTGGCGGTGACCGGCTCGGCGATGCCCGCCTGGACGGCGGCCTGCGAGAAGTTGTCGGTGAGGTCGACCGAGGGCTCCTTGCCGGCCTTGAGGGCGGCGCCGACCTTGGCCACGTCGAGGTTGGCATTGGCGCTGTGGGTGTCGAAGGTGAAGTTGATGGTGACGCTGGGGCAGGCCGTCTTCCATGCGGGGAGCAGCGTCTTCTGCCACAGGTCCTGGATGTTCACGTCGCCGCCGGAGGCGAAGGTGAAGGTGTCCGCGTCGGTGGGGCAGGTGAATGCCGCCTTGGTGTACTTGCCGGCGGCCGAGCTCGCCGGGGCCGACGAGTTCGTCGCGTCCCCGCTGGAGGCAGAGGTCGACGAGTCGCCGCTGGTGGCCGGCGCCGCCGCTGCAGTCGACGGCGCGGCAGCGGGGGTGTTCGACCCGCCGGCAATGTCGGTGGAGCCACCGCACGCGGCGAGCAGCACGGTGAGTGCGACAGCACCCGGGACCACGATCTTGACTGCACGCACGGCGACCTCCATTGGTGTGCCCGGGCAAGTTGCTGGGGCAGATCATCGTCGATCTCCCCGGTGGCTGCCAGTCGAGGCCCGGGTGTCCTGCGGGTGAATGGCTCCCCAATGGGTGATCCGCGCGCACTGTCTGTGATCGAGTGAGCGACTTCCCGCTGATCGAGCCAGCTACTTCCCCGTTGATCGAGCAAGCGACGAAGGAGCGCGTCGAGACCCATGCGATCGACCCGCCCCGTCGTTCAGCACACGACTCTGAGATGGTCGAGCAAGCGACGAAGGAGCGCGTCGAGACCCCATCCCGCAACAGATCGCCGCTCACACTGGTGCCCCCGCCCGACCCGACAGGAGGTCGAACGGGGGCACCGGTACGTGGCGAGTCAGAACAGGCTCACGCAGTTGTCGATCCCGGCGATGCTGCCGGCCTGTTGGCGAGGTCTTTCCAGAATCTGTCGCCGGCCGCGCGGCTACGCCGTCGAACCTCAGTCGCCCGCTGGGCCGGCGAGGACGGCCTCCACTCGACACAGCAACTTCAGATGCGAGGGTGCATCGAGATTGACCAGCTCGGCGATGACCGACAGTGAACGTGCTCGGCCACGAAGCTCATGGAGATCCTCGAGCAGCCATTCCGGTACGTAGCCGACGGGACGGCCATCGACAACGGCAACGAGCATCGCGCGGTCGTTGTAGGCATTGGCCGGATCCGGACGAAGCTCCAGGCGCTGCCCGAGAGCGACGCCGGCGAGAGCTTCTTCGGCCCCGGGCAGGTAGCGGATCCCCGATGCGAAGAATCGACTGACAAGTGGTCCACCCGGTATCTGGCGGAGGTCGTCAACTACATGAAAGGTGTCGGTCGCCCGGGAACCACCAGTTCGTAGTAGCACCTCGACAGGGGTGTCGAGGGCTTCGTCCAGCCCGATCCAGCGCAGGTACTCCCGATATGAGTCCCGGTGCCGGGACATCACTCGGTTCCGGAAGAAGGAAGGGAGGCGGCCGGGCCCGTAGAGACGTTCGAGATCGGGGAACTGCGCGAGCGGTCGGAAGGCGCCGTCGTCTCGTGCCCCGTCGAGGTACCGAAAAGTGAACATCCCGTCGGCCAGCTCCACGAGTTCACCGACGCGACGGAACACTCGAGTGTCAGGATTCTGCCAGATCAGCAGCAAGGTCCGGGGATGGCCGGTCTCAGCAGCGACGCCAACGGCAGAGACTTCAGCGGACATCGAGCAACCTCCTCCGGTTCACGGTCAACAGCCTGTGGCAGAACATAGCGCTCGTCTCCGACAGTACGTCGGCGGACACCTGACGGATCTCGTCCCGGACCTGGTCCTGGTCCACGTCGGCGAGCGCATCGAGCCAGTGCCGCTCGGCATCGGGATGCGCCATCCGGAGCGCACCATGTGCGACCTCCACCAGCGAAGGTCGTCCGGCGAAGTGATGACTCCGTCCACGCTCGGCCCAGCGCCGTAGCGCCTCTGGATCAGCGCTGAGCGCCGCGTGCCGGGCCGGGGATTCCTGAAACCCCAGCCCGTTGCCGTGATCGAACGACGGAGCCAGTCGTAGCGATCCATCGGGGGCCTCGATGGCCCCCCAGTTCTCGTGGTGTCTGTCCCGGCCGGCAACCCAGGCGTCAAGGAGGACATAGGACGCCCAGACGTCGAACGCACTGAACGATGTCGGCCGTGCCACGAATGACAGTCCCGGCATGCCGTCGAGGGCCCCGTGTACCGCACTCAGCGTGTAGCGAGGATTCGACCGCGAAACTGATTCGTCGTAGGTGCCGTCCCCGCGAGCGAGCAGCTCGTTCCCGGCCACCAGCCGCTCGTCGCGCTCGACCATGGACAGGGACAACACCCCGTGGTGACCGGAGAGTCGGGCCGGCCTGACCTGAGCGGCGGGAACCCCGAGCATGCCGGCAAGCCTCCAGGTGATCCACTCAGCCCAGTCCTCGCCGCGTACCACCTCGTTCTTGACCCGGCAGGATTTGAACAGCCATCGCTGACCGTCCGGATCCTCCAGCCAGCGCTTGTCCTTGGTGCCCATCGGCTCGTCGTCCACGACCGTCCAGTCGGTGACGTCCACCGATTCCCATGAAGACATGCGATCAGTGTCCGGCACCGCACCGACAGCAAGTCGAGCGCGCGCACCCGGCAGCCCACGACTCAGTCCAGCAACGCCCGCAGGTCGTCCACACCCATTGCGGTGCTGACGAAGTCGGACTCGTCCACCACTCGGCGGAACAGGTCGCGTTTGGTCTCCTGCAGCTCCAGCACTTTCTGCTCGATGGTGTCCGCGGAGATCAGGCGGTACACCATGACGGGCTTGTCCTGGCCGATGCGGTGGGTGCGGTCGATGGCCTGCGCCTCGGCAGCCGGGTTCCACCACGGGTCCAGGATGAAGACGTAGTCCGCAGCAGTCAGGTTCAGACCGAAACCGCCCGCCTTGAGACTGATCAGGAACGCCGGCGCGTCACCGTCGACGAACTCGGCGATCCGCTGCTGACGGTTGCGGGTCCGCCCGTCGAGGTAGCTGTAGCGGATCCCCTCGGCGTCCAGTCGTGTTCGCGCCAACTTCAGGTAGTCGGTGAACTGACTGAACACCAGGGCGCGGTGACCCTCGGCGGCCAGCTCGACGAGGTGCTCGACCAGCAGCTCGATCTTCGCCGACGGGATCCCAGGTGGGCTGCCCTCGACCAGGTCGGTCGAGAGTGCGAGGCGGCGCAGTCGGGTGAGGGCCGCGAGCATCTGGATGCGGCCGGCGCCGGAGGTCTCGTCGGCCTCGAGCAGACCCAGAACGAGCTGCCGTTCCCGCTGCAGACGTGTCTGGTAGGCGCGCTGGTGCTGGGGCGCGAGCTCGACGGTGAGTACCTGCTCCTGCTTCGCCGGGAGGTCGAGCGCCACCCGATCCTTGGTACGGCGCAGCATGAACGGACGAATACGACCGCGCAGCACTGCCAGCAGCTCAGGATCCCGGCCACTCTCGATCGGCAGCGCGTAATCGGTTCGGAACCGCTCCGGATCGGGAAACATCCCCGGTGCGACGAGGGAGAGCATCGACCACAGGTCCATCATCGAGTTCTCCAGCGGTGTGCCGGTCATGGCGATCGTCGTGCTCGCGTTCAACCGCCGGACTGCCTGGTAGGCCTTGGACTGCCGGTTCTTCACCTGCTGAGCTTCGTCCAGGATCACCAGATCCCAGTCCAGGGAACGATAGTCGGCGTCCTCGAGGCGCAGCAGAGCGTACGACGTGATCACCACGTCCGACGCGGCATGCAGGTCGGCCAGCGGCTCGGCCCGGCGGGCACCGGTGGCGGTCACCGCGGTCACCCGCAGGCCTGGAGCGAACTTGCCGGCCTCCACCACCCAGTTGCCGACCACCGACGTCGGCGCCACCACCAGGACCTTGGCCACCGGGCGGGTCTCCCGCAGATGCAGCATCAGCGCGAGCCCCTGCACGGTTTTTCCCAGGCCCATGTCGTCGGCCAGGACACCACCGAGCCCGAGGTCGACCAGCCGGCACAGCCAGCCGAAGCCGTCCTGCTGGTACGGGCGCAACTCTGCCTGCAGCGCAACGGGTACGGGTACGGGCTCCGCCGGCACGTGCTGCAGCTTCGTCACGAGCTCGCGCCAACGCTGCGACTGCTCGGTGACGACGCCGAGTGTCACCAGTTCCTCCCACAGCCCCGCCTGCAGCACGCTCAGCCGCGGTTTCCCGGTCTGGGGATCCAGCATCAGCCTTGCCTGCTCGATCAGGTGGGCCAGACGATGGAACTCCGGCCGATCCAGATCGACGATCAGGCCGTCGTCCAGGATCAGCGGCTCTCCGATCGCCAGTGCCTGGAACACCTTGGCGAAGGGAATCTCGATGCCCTCCAACGTGATCCGTACAGCGAGGTCGAACCAGTCACGGGTGTCGCTGTCGCTGACTCCCAGCTCGATCACCGGCGCGTCCACGGCTTCCCGGTAGTCGGGGACCATGTCGTCCACCTCGACCTCGACCCCGGCGGCGCGCAGAGCGGGAACTGTCACCGCGACGACGTCGACCAGCGCCCGACCGGACACCGCCGAACCCGAGATCGGGTCGGAGGGGTCCGTGGGGACGTCGAGGCCTGGGAGTCCCGTGGGCAGGTTCTGAACGGCCTCCTGCTCGAGCGTGGGGTTGCGGAACGGCTCGCCGGACGGCCTGGAAGCGTTCGCGCTCAGCCGACGATCGCCGATCGGGTAGTCGAAGAACCACTCCAGGACAGCCCGGTGCGGTCCGATCAGCTTGACGTGCAACCGCAGGCGGGGCGGTTCGGGCTCGAGCAGCTCGACGGAGTCGTCGGAGGAGATGACGTCGATCTCCTCCCGCAGGGTCGGCAGGTAGCCGGTCAGGAACCACGGCAGTTCGTCGGCCGGAATCACCGCCGGCGCACTGATCAACCGGAAGAACGCCTCCGGCGGGTCGGAAGCGAAGCGCCACAGGGTGAGTCGACCGTCGGGTGCATCCTCGGGAAGTTGCGCGAGGCCGAGCGGAATCGCGCTCCCGACGACGACTACCGGTCCGTCGGGCATGGTCACCGGACCGGCGAACTCGCCACTGAGCTGCACGTCGGCACCCGCTCGGCGCAGGTCGAGGAAGGTCCGCAGCGGTTCCTTGATCAGCCGGACCGCTGTCGACGTCGGGCCGGTGCCGCTGACGAGGCTGACGCCTGCTCGGGTGAGTCGGTTGAGATACCGCCAGATCCCGGGACCGACGGCGTCCAGGTAAACCGGCTGTGCGCCGTAGCCGTAACCGTAGTAGTTGTCCGGGTTTGCCGCCGCCTGCAGTTCGGTCAGCACCGGGGCAGCAGGGTGACGGTCGAAGGATCGGCCGTAGCCCGGGGAGAACTGGCTCCAGGAGATCGCGCTTTTGGACCAGGTGCCGGACTTGGTGCGGCCGTGCACGGTCAACTTGAGCCGCCGCCGACCGTCACGATCGGAGGCAACTTCGAAGCGCAGCGCCAGCGGGTCCGGTAGGCCGGGCTGCGTTCTGCCGCGGCCGCCTGAGGCGGTGGCGCTGCTCGGTCCACCGAGGGTCCGCTCCCAGTCCGCCTTCCGGGGGGTGTGCGTCTGCCGGGCGCTCCGGATCAGACTGATTGCCACGGCGGCAACGTGCTTGCAGTCCATCTCCATCGGACAGGAGCACCAGCTGGTGAATCCGCTCCCGAGGGGCAGCAGCACCACCTCGTACGGCCGCCGCGCCGATCCCCGCACGACGCCGCTGACGGTGCCGTCCTCCTCTTCGACCACGTACTCCACCCGACCCTGGGCGAAGTAGACCTGCCCGCGCTCGAAGGTGGCGGTCCCCACGATCGTCCGGATCAGTTGGTCGGTGAGCTCAGGGAAGGGCACGTGCGTCAGGGTAGCGAGGGGTAGGCGGTGATCGATTCCCAGGCGGCGGTGCGGATGTCGAGATAGGCCGGCCGAAGATCGCGAACGCCCCGGCCGCCAGCGTCGACCAGCGTCGATCAGCACAGCGCAGCGGTTCACCTCCCCGGATCGGTGCACCCGGACGGGCATCGTGGACCGGCCGGCTGTCGGGGAGTCGTGATGAACTGATTGAGACTGACCGGAGACGACCACGGAGGCGGGGATGGAGCACGATCGGATCGCTTCGTTGCGGACCCATTCGGCCGCATGGCGGTTGCTGCGCGCAGATTCGGCGCCGCTCGTGTTGAGCGTGCTCGGCGTGGCATTCGTCGTCGACAACGCCCGCAGCCTGCCCGAGACCGAGCTGATGGCCCGGCTGGATGACCAGTTGCATGCGCTCAACCAGGATGCCGCGAGCCCGGCCTACCCACGGAGTGCCCATGAGTACCTGGACACCTGGTGCGACACCGAACACGGCTGGCTGCGGAAGTACTACCCGGAGAAGTCCGACGAACCGCACTACGACGCGACCTCCGATCTGGAGAAGGCCTACGCCTGGGTGGTCGGGCTGGAGGCGCGCAGCTTCGTCGGTACCGCTTCACGGCTGCAGACGGTCATCGAGCTGCTGCGGCAGATGGTGCACGGCGCATCGGTGGATCCCGCCGGCCGCATTGCTGCGCTCACCGATCGGCGGGCGGAGATCGATGCCGAACTGGCCAGAGCCGAGGCGGGGCTGGACCCTCCGTTGGATCGCACGGCGCTGGCCGACCGCTACCAGCACTTCACCGCGACAGCCCGTGACCTGCTGGCCGACTTCCGGGAGGTCGAGGAGAACTTCCGCGCTCTGGATCGTGCAACCCGGGAGCGGATCGCGGGGTGGGAAGGCTCCAAGGGCGACCTGTTGGACGAACTGCTCGGCGACCGGAACTCGATCGCCGCCTCCGACCAGGGGCGCAGCTTCCAGGCGTTCTACGAGTTCCTGTTGTCCCGGAGCAGCCAGGAGGAGCTGACGGAGCTGCTCGACAAACTCACCGAGCTCGACCAGATCAGCGTCGACAGATCGGTGCGCCATGTCCATTACGGCTGGATGGATGCCGCGGAGCGCACCCAGCAGACCGTCCGCACTCTGTCGGAGCAGCTGCGCCGGTTCCTCGACGACAAGGTCTGGCTGGAGAATCGGCGGGTGATGGATCTGCTGCGTTCGATCGAACGGTCGGCCCTCGTCCTGCGTGAGCAGCCCCGGCCGGCGGTGGAGACCGAGCTCGATGCCGTCGCCCCGCGGATCAACCTGGCGCTGTCCCGGCCCTTGTACGCGCCCTCGATGACGGCGTCCTTCGCCGACACCCAGGTGCTCGCATCGACCTCGGTCGTCGATCCGACGGTGCTGTTCGACCAGTTCCACGTCGACTCTGCCGAGCTGGCCGGCTTGACCCGCGCAGCTCTCCGGCGACGTGACCAGGTGTCGTTGTCGCAGCTGCTGCACGATCACCCTCCCGAGCAGGGGCTCGCCGAGATCCTGGGCTACCTCGGGTTGGACGAGGACGATTTCGAGGTGGTCGGCGATCCGTCAGCGCCGCCCTCCGCCGTGCCGATCGTGGACGACGCGGGCAACGACCGCGTGGTCGGTGTCCCGGAGGTCACCTTCGTGCGTCGACGGGCCGTTCGAGGAGCGCACCCGTGACCGTCCCGAACTCTCTTCCCGACCGGAGCGAGACGGGACCGGCGCCGCTGTCGGTGGTCGCGATCGCGCTGATGCGTGGGGCGGTGTACCGCGACCAGCACGAGCTGCAGTGGCGGCACCTGCTCACCCTGCAGCACGCGGTTCGCGATCACTTCGCCGTCCTCGGACTGCAGGTCAGGATCGACGAGGCCGAAGGCTATGCGTACCTGACGAGCCTGCCCGACGATCCGGACGCACCGCTGCCGCGCCTGATCCCGCGCCATCGACTCTCCTATCCGGTGAGCCTGCTGCTCGCCCTGGTCCGCAAGGCCGTCGCAGAATTCGACGCGACCAGCGGGGAAGGACGGCTGGTACTCACCCGCACCCGGCTCGTGGACGACCTGCGCACCTTCCTCGGCGACTCGACGAACGAGGCGAAGATCGTCGATCAGGTCGACCGGACCATCGCCAAGGTCGTCGACCTGGGCTTCCTGCGCCCGGTGTCCAGCGGGCCGCCGTCCTGGGAGGTCCGCCGGATCATCAAGGCCTTCATCGACGCCCAGTGGCTGTCCGAGTTCGATCGTCGGCTGGCGGAGTACGCGGCTGTCGGGCGCGACGACGAAGCGGGTGACGGCGGGTGAGCGACGGACTGTTCTCCTCGCTGGAACTCGGCGCACCGGTCGATGCGCGACCGGGTTATCGACTCGACCGGCTCCAGGTCTACAACTGGGGCACGTTCCACGACGAGGTGGTGACACTCCGGCTCGGCGGCGACAACGCCCTGCTCACCGGCGACATCGGTTCCGGCAAGTCCACGCTGGTGGACGCGCTCACCACATTGTTGTTGCCCGCCAACCGGATCAACTACAACAAGGCTGCGGGCGCGGAGACCAGGGAACGGTCGCTGCGATCGTATGTGCTGGGCCACTACAGGTCCGAGCTCAGCGAGAGCACCGGATCGTCGCGACCGGTCGGTCTGCGCGATCATCGCCACTACTCGGTGGTGCTGGCGGTGTTCACCAATGCCGGCAGCGACGAGGAAGTGACCCTGGCGCAGGTCTTCTGGATGCGGGACACCGGGCAGGGGACACCGAACAGGTTCTTCGTCACCGCGGAGCGCGCCCTGGACATCAGCGCGGACTTCGCCGATTTCGGGGCCGAGATCGCCGGTCTGAAACGTCGACTGCGCAGTTCCGGGGCGGGGGTCCACGATCACTTCCCGGAATACGGCACCCGGTTCCGCCGGTTGCTGGGCATCGGCTCGGAGCAGGCGCTGGAGCTGCTGCACCAGACGATCTCGATGAAGTCGGTGGGCAGCCTCACCGAGTTCGTCCGGGCGCACATGCTCGAGAGTGCTGATGCTGCAACACGGATTAGCTCGCTGGTGGGGCATTTCGAGGACCTGTCGCGGGCGCACGCCGCCGTCAGCACCGCGAGTGTGCAGCTGGGACAGTTGGAACCGCTGGTGGTGGCGCTGCACGAACACGACGAGCTGGCCGCCGACCTCGTGCGCGCGGATGCGCTGACGACGGCGCTGCCGATCTGGATCGCCGAGCAGTTGGTGACGTTGTCGGACGCACTCGGCGCGCAGCTCGCTGCGGAACTCGCACAGACGGAGGCCGAGCACGAGCGGCAGGGTGCGGAGTTGACGGCGTTGCGGGTCGACCGCGACCGGCTGATCTCGGCCCGAGACACGGCCGGTGGCCAGCGGTTGGGCGAGCTGGAACGGCTGATCGACGAGGAGTCGCGACGGCGGGATGAGCGACGGCGGCGGTTCCGGCGTCACGAACTACTGGTGTCCGAAGCGGGCCTGCCGCCGATCACCGACGCGAGGTCATTCGCCGCATCCGTCGCGCTGGTCGCCGAGCAGCGGACGACCGCGGAAGCCGAGATCGACGAGCTCGGCGATCGACGCACCGAGCTGGCCGTCGAGAAACGCCGGGTCGACGACCTTGGTCGTGAGGTCAACCTGGAGTTGCGCAGTCTTGAGGGCCGCCAGTCCAACATCGACCATCGCAGTCTGGCGTTGCGCGAACGTCTGGCTCAGGCGTTGGACGTCGACGCCGCGAGCTTGCCGTTCGCCGGCGAGCTCATCCAGGTCCGATCCGAACACGCGCAGTGGCACGGTGCCGCGGAGCGCGTGCTGCGCGGCTTCGCATTGTCGGTCCTGGTGCCGAGCGAGCAGTACGAGAGAGCCGCCGCCTGGGTCAACGACCACCACCTCGACGGGCGGTTCGTCTACTACCGGGTCAGTCCGCGGGTCACCATGACCCCGAAACCGTTGGCAGATCGGATGATTCTCGCCGATGTGCTCGAGGTGAAGCCGGGAGGCTTCGCCGAGTGGATGGACAACCAACTGCTGCGCCGCGCGGATCTGGTGTGCGCGGACACGATGGCCGAGTTCGCCCAGCACAGCAAGGCCGTCACCCGGCAGGGCCAGCTGAAATCCGCCGGCGGACGACACGAGAAGGACGATCGTTTCGCGGTGGACGATCGCACCCGGTGGGTGCTCGGCTGGAGCAACCAGGACAAGATCGCCGCACTGCTGGAGCGGGCCGGACAGATCCAGCGCGAGGCCACCACACTGAGATCGACGCTCGACACGGCGGTCGAGGGCGAGCAGCAGTGCCGGACGCGGATCCAACACCTGGTGGGTCTGGCTGAGTACCGGACGTGGACCGAGCTCGATTGGTGGTCTGCGGTCGCGACCGTCAACCGGCTGGAAGCAGAGGCCCGCACGCTGCGGGAGGGCAACGCAGCGCTCGCCCAGCTGACCGCGCAGCTGGATCGGGTGGAGGATGAGATCGACACCGCCGAGCATTCGCGTACCGAGCTCGAGGGACGGTTGGGTGCCCTGCGACAGCGAGTGCAGGACAACGAGAATGACCGGCGCGCCGCCGATTCCCGGGTGCAGGCCGTCGAGCCGGACCACATCACCGTCATGCGCACGTCGTACGACACCCTGGCCGCGCTTGCCGCGCTGCCGGCGAGCCTGCCGGAGTGCGCCGCGCACGAGCGTGAACTGGGCTCCGTACTCGCTCGCACCAAGGACCAATACACGGTCAGACAGAAATCGATCGGCGAACGAGCCGTCCGGATGATGCAGAAGTTCCGGCAGGAATGGCCCACAGAAACGGTCGACGTGGATGTGGATCTGGCATCCGCCGGTGAGTTCCGCACCCTGCACGAACGCATCGCGCACGACGACCTGCCCCGCTTCGAGGCCGATTTCAAACGCCAGCTGAACACGAACGCCATCCACGAGATCGCCAGCTTTCAGGCGTCATTGGACAAGGCGGCCCGGCAGATCCGGGAACGGATCGACGTGATCAACGAATCGTTGCACACGATCGAGTACAACCCCGGCCGCCTGATCCGGCTGGTCGCCCAGCCGACCGTCAACGCGGAGGTGCGTGAGTTCCGGGAGGCGTTGCGGGCGTGCACCGACGACGCACTCGCGCACGACGACCGGTACTCGGAGGAGCGGTTCTTGCGCGTCCAGCAGATCATCGAGCGATTCGTCGGGCGGGAGGGTCTGACCGAGGTCGATCGTCGGTGGACGCAGTACGTCAGCGATGTGCGCAACTGGTACACCTTCGCGGCGTCCGAGCGGTCGCGGGAGACCGGCGAGGAGTGGGAGCACTACACCGATTCCGACGGCAAATCCGGTGGGCAGAAGGAGAAGCTGGCATACACGATCCTGGCTGCCTCACTGGCCTACCAGTTCAGGTTGGAGTGGGGGGTGCGGGCGTCGAAGGACTTCCGCTTCGCGGTGATCGACGAGGCGTTCGGGCGTGGGTCCGACGTCTCGACGCGCTATGCCCTCGACCTGTTCGGCAAACTCGGTCTTCAGTTGCTGATCGTCACCCCGCTGCAGAAGGTGCGGATCATCGAACCGCACGTCAGCGCGGTGGGATTCGTCGAGAACCGGACCGGCGACCGATCGCGCCTGCAAACGTTGACGATCACCGAGTTCCAGCAGCAACGCGCTGCCCGGGAAGCGGCGCTGGTGGCCGAGGCCGTCGGACGATGAGCGCGGCGGGTTGGTCGACACCCGAGCACGTCCGGGCGCAGCTGCGGCGGCGCTGGGACGACGGGTCGTTGCCGCGGGCCTACCTGAAACGCGAGCCGTTCCCGAGGGTGGAGGTGCCGCTGCGCGGTCCGACGGCGACGGAGCTGGCGCAAGACCTGACCGGAGTAGGTCGATGGCGTACGGCACTGCTCGAGGCCAGCGCGAACGGGGCGGCATTCTCGCTGCAGCACAGGGCGGTGGGTGGCCGTTCGGTAGGACGCAACGAGCTTCCCAGCCGGGCGGTGGTCGAGCAGTACGAGCAGGCGTGGCGGCTGCTCGGGGTCGCGCGGCAGGCGCGGGCGCTGGACGAGGCGCTCGCGGAGACCTGGGAGCTGTTGCCACAGGCCGAGCCGTGGGTATTGTGCGAACCGTTGCGGGTGATCGGGGTGTCCGCGGACTGGCAGCGGATCCTGCGCGCGACCCGGTGGGTCGCCGAGCGAGGCGCCGGCCGGTATCTGCGCGAGATCGATCTCGACGGGATCGACACCAAGTTCATCGAAACGAATCTCAGTGTGATCGCTGCCCTGTTGGACGCCGTGATGCCGACCGGACGGATCAGCTCCGAGCGATCCAGGACCAGGCAGTTCGCGGAACGGTACGGGCTGCAGTCCGTACCCGATCTGGTCCGGATCCGATGTGATGCAGGCTTTCTCGGACTTCCATCCGCGGTGTCGGAGTTGGCGCTACGACCCGAGGAGGCGGCTCGGCTGCAGGTCGCCGTGCAGCAGGTGCTCATCGTGGAGAACTTGGTCACGTATGCCGCAGTACCGATCCCGGCGGAGGGAGTGGTGATCTGGGGCGCTGGATTCTCTGCGGGCCGGCTCGGCAGGATGCCGTGGATGCGTTCAGCGCCGAGTGTTGCCTACGCCGGCGACCTGGACAGCCACGGGTTCGCGATCCTGTCGCTGGTGCGCAGCCAGCTCCCACACACCCGCTCGATGCTGATGGACCGCAGTACCTTGTTGCAGCACCGCGACCGCTGGGGACGTGATCCGAAGCCGACCAGGGCCCGCCTCGATCATCTGCTCGACGACGAGCAGCTGCTCTACCAGGAGCTCGTCGAAGATGTCCACGCACCGTCACTGCGGCTGGAGCAGGAGCGCCTCGACTGGGACTGGGTGCTGGACCGGCTGGAGGCGCAGTAGTCGACGGGGGCAGGAACGCGCCCGTCGCCGTCGGCGCAGACTGGGGGGTGGGGTGGGCGACTCTTCCGCGGCAGTGACAGTCGAAACGACGACAGGCGTCCTGGATCACGGCGGCCATGGCCTGATGGGCCAGCGGCTCCGCGAAATGCAGGGCCGCTGCGGTCAGGGCTACGAAGGTGATCGGTCAGAACACTCTCCACGCGGACCTGGACATGGTGATGCCGTGCCCATCTCGGTTTGTGCACGTGACACCCTGCTCACTCACCGCGCACGACACCGAGCCGATCACCACGGTGGTCCCGTACGGGATGGGCACCCGGTAGCGGTACATGGCTTGGTCGCCGCGGCACGTCTTCGGCTCGTTCTGCTGTATCCGCCCGGATGGGTCGACGATCCACACGTTCCCGGGTTCGGTCTCGTCGTCGCAGGCCTGGGTGGGGTAGTCGACGACGGTCAAGTTGCAAATCGCGCCCTTCTCCGGCATGTCCGGCGACAATGCCCCACAGACGATGTTCTTGGACGGGGTGATGAACCCGCGATAGGAGCCCGGTTCGGTCGTGGGGAGCAGTTCGACGACGCGGCTTACTGGTTTCGGGTCGGTACCGATGGTGGTGTAGGTCAACCGGACCTTCACGTCCGGGCAGCAGTTGGCTGTCGCCATCGAGCGCCCGACGCCGGCGACGGCGATCTTGCCGGGCGCGACAGTGGTGGTTGCGGACACGAATCGCTCCGCGGCCGCGTAGCTCGCGAGGAGCCCCTTCGCGGAAGACGGGGCGTACACCCCGGAGAACGCGAGAACCACGACCGAACTGGGCGAAGTACTGGTTGGGCACTGCGCGGTGATCACCGCTTCCGGGATGCCGTCATCGTCGAGGTCGGCTGACTGTGGGGTCTGGATGACGTCAGCTGGCCCGGCCGTGCATCCGAGAACCGGGGTGATCACCTTCGCCCAATCCGTTCCCGGCCACACCGGATCCGCCGGACGGAGGTCGGTGGAGGCGGCGGTGCGCGGCGTTGCGACAATGGTGGTTCGAGACGGCGAGATTGGCCGCTCGAACGAACCTGTCGACTGCGGGGACGGCCTGCTCGGCGCAGCTGGGTCCGACGTAGAGGGCGGGGTGGCCGTTGGCGTCGAGGGCGTTCCGGCCGCCGAAGGTGTACTGGTCGATGAGGACGGCGTCGTGGTTGACTCGCTACTCGACGTCGACGAACTGCCCGGGTTTGCCGACGGCGCCAGAGATGACGCCCGACTCGGCTGCGTGCCGGCCGACACGGGCTGGCCCGCAACGACTCCTCCGCAGCCGGCGACCAACACGGTCGCGATTGCTGCGACGGTCGCGTTCCTCAACCAGTTGCGAACCCTCATGGTTCTCCTCCCCTTCTTCAATTCTTCTGTGCGGAAGCGGCTCCGGCAACATGCGTTCCAGATCTGACCCGGTCGCTGCCCCTGCCCCAGCGGAGCCGCTGAGCTGCCGATTGCGACCCAGGCTCAGCACAGCGACCTGGGCACGTGCCGCGGGTTTCACTCGCCCTACGAGGTGAGCGGAGACTCACCCCGCTCGCGCCAGTCCTGTCAGCTGGGTGCTGTTCGAGGTTCGGCGCCGACAGGAGAGGTGTGCGGTGGGACCTGCACCGCCGGTCAGTGGTGGTAGCTGTTGTTGGCCATGACGATGTGCGGGTTCACATTCTTGCGGTTCGAGGACACCGCGGCCCAGATCCCACAGATGACGAAGCTGAGCGGAAGGAACACCGCCAGCCCGAACCCGAACGTGGCGAAGCCAACAATGAACCCGACGATCGTCATGAACAGGAACATGAGGATCGCGCCGGGCACGGTGGCGTACAACATTCCGAGCGGCCCGAACACCAGTCCGAGGATGAACGCGAGACCGGAAGATTTCTGGGAGTTGTTGACGATCACCACTTGTTGGCTGCTGCCGAATGCGGCCTGGTGGACTGCAGGCGCTGTGTGCTGGGTCCATGCGGTTCCGTCCCAGTAGCGCTGCACACCCTGCTGCTGCGGATCCGGATACCAGCCCGAACCGTACTCAGCCGAGGTCGACTCAGCGGAGGATTGTTTGTCCAATTCCACGACGGTGATCGCTGGGAGGTTCGGCGCAGCTGCAGGTGGATCGGTGCGTTCCGTCCAGTCGTCGCCGTCCCAGTAGCGCCGCCCCGCAGCGTTGTGCGGATCCGGGTACCACCCTGCTTGCGTCATCTGAATCCTGTCTTCTCAACGGTTGTCTCTTGTGACGTTGTCGTGGTGCGTGACCACAGGCATGTGGTGCGATGGCCTGGGCTGCAACAGGTGTGGTTGTGTCCACGGATCAATTTCTGCTGAAGGCGGCACGCGGCATGCCGGGTCTCAGCACGGCACGGCCCGCGGTCCGGGGGATCGTCATCGAGTGTGTGACTGTCGAGACTGACCCTGGCCGGTTCGGTCACGGCGTGGTGGCCGCGGCGCGTTGTGATGACCGCAGATCGAACGGTCATCGCCCGGGAGCGGAGTGGTGTGCGGCAGCGGCGCGTGATCGATTGCCGGCGCGATGGGGATGTTCCTGATGGCCAGGCGCCGAGAAGTGTCGTGCTGAAACACGGGTGTAGGTCGCGTGCGGCGTGGGCTCGGCCGGCGCGAGACCGTGCATCCGGTTGCCGACCGCCCGGCCAGGGACCACGCAAAGTCCGGGTCCAGGAGCGAGGTCGTGCCGACCACACACCCGTGGATATCAATCCAAGGCCGTTCATTCAAGTGCCCCCCGTTCAGCGATCGTCCACCACTTGACGTGGCGCACTATCGACCCCCGCCGACGTTGTGTACCGCCCCGTCCGGCATATTCCGCGGAGCCTATCGCGGACCGGCCGATGGCGCTCGGTTGTCCACAAGGAGCACGCGCAGGCAGGGCGCCCTGCGCTTGGCTGGGCCATCGGCTCTGTGGCAGGCGACCCGCCGAACCGGGTCCGCCGCGTGCTGCGGCGGTCAGCCCGGCTGCTCCGCCTCGAATGCCTCCCGCACCGCCGCCGGGATGCGGCCCCTGAGGTTCACCTCCACGCCGATGCGTGCAGCCCAGGCGCGGATCTCTGCCGCGGTCGCAGCTGCCGGCGAGCAGCGGGAGCCGGGCCAGCCGGCCGGAACGTGCCGGATTCCTCGGATACGTTCCGCTGCAACAGTTCTGCCCGGTACGCTCCGAGCCATCGGTAGGACCCCTCCTGCGCCAGCGGTCGGATCTCCGCGAACACGACGGCAATCTGGGGCTGACGAGCCTGCAGCTCGGCCAGCGCCTCGTCGACGGTGGCGCCGGCGACGTGCGGCAGTGCGAACACCCTGCCGTAGCGATCTTCCACGACGATGGCAGTCCGCGGGAGCGACGCCAGCGCCGCCGCCGCCGCAAAACGGAGGTTGCCGTTCAGCAGCGACGATGACCTCGCCGTCGAGTTCCACTGCGTAGTCGCCCGCCCGATCAGCCGATCTCCGGCATCCAGCGGCGCTCGGGCATAGCCAGCTCGCCGGACGCCAGCAACTCTCGGATCTGAGGGAGGACCGCGGGGGTGATCTCCGGTGGCTGGTAGGTCATGGCATCGGAAACGAAATCGTCAGGCGCGGCGACACGGTGCAGGCAGACGTAGTGCGGACCATCGAGCTCCGATAGAAGTTGTTCTTTCGTCCGAAGTTGAACTTTGGGCCGGTCTTCGTCTCGATGGCGCCGGCGACCGACGGGCTGACGGTGATCGGGACCAGGGACTGGGTCGGTGGTTGTGCCGGCTGGGAGGTGCAGGCGGACGTCTCCAGGACCGCAGCAGAGATCACGATCCAGGTCAGTCGCTTGAATGGAACCACTGTCGCCCCGTTCACGCTGCGCGGACTTCCGGGTCGAAGGGTAATGCCGTGCGGAGCTCGTCGCATCTGCTTGTCCACATGCGCTGGTCCGGAGGTTCCGGTCACCGGGCACTGAAGCTGGATCGTGGCGCGGGCCAGCCCGCGCTCAGGCCGGTGACGGCTCGGCGGCGATCGACTCCCAGGCGGCGGCCCGGATGTCGAACCTTCTGCTGCTCGTCCTCCCAGGTGTCGAAGCCGAGATCGTTGGCGTAGCGCAGCAGTTCAGCGTCCAGGTGACGTGGCATCCGCGGACGCAGCGCGAGCATCGTGGACCGGTCGGCAGGGTCGGCGCGCATCGCCCAACGTCGCCCGTAGCGGTGTCCGATCTCCTCGGCGGTGAGGGCGCCGGTGTTGGCGTCCTCCTCGTTGTCGGACCACTTCTGCCGGTCGTCGGTCAGCTCGCGTAGTCGCGGCAGGTCAGGCGTCGGCGGCGCTGCCGGAGTCCCGAGATGACTCACTCCGCCGCCCCGGATGTACTCCCGCAACCGTTCCAGGTCGGCTCCGGTCGCGACAACCGTCTCGGCCGGCGGCACAGTCGGCTGGCCCGGTCGGTGCAGCACCGGCGGAACCACCGGGGACGAGCGGGGAGGTGTCGGCGTCGGTGCTGCGGCGGGCGCCGACTCGACGGGCGTGTGCTGGTTCGGCGCGGGCGGCTTCTCGGGGCTGACGGGCGCCTCGGACGGGACGGGCTGCTCGGCCGCGACCGCTTGCGGTGGGGCCTCGGGCTCCAGCCCCCGGGCCCACCGGCTCGAGAGGCTCCTGGGAGGGAACCGCGGGCGCGGTCGGCTGCCCGACCGGGCGGAGCGTCACGAACCGGCCGATCCACGCTGCGCTGATGATCCAGCGCCGGTCGGCTTCGGCGATCAACGTGTGCGACTGGTTGTACTCCGTCGCGGCAGCCTCGACACCGCACAGATGCACCTTGACGCCGTGGTCCTGGGCCTCGTCGACGCCCTGCCGCAGATCCTCGTCACCACCGATCAGCACCGCGTCCGAGATGGCCCCGTTGCGGGCCAGGGTGGTGAGGTCACGTCGCAAGTACGAATCGACGCCCTTCTGCTGTACGCGTCCGCCGTGGGTGACGGTCAGCCCGAGCCGGACCTTCACGTCCGGCAGCAGACCCAGAGCTCGATGGTCCTGGGTCGGCCGACCGTCGCGTGCTCCGTCGAACCACAGTAACCGCAGCACCGGCACCCCGGTCTGCTCCGCGGCCTCGCCGGCGATCGCTCGCATCAGCTCTGCGTAGTTGACTGCCAGTCGGGTCCGGTTGGCGTCACCGCTGAGCACGGACGCAGCCGCTCCCAGCAGGTAACCCGCGTCGATCAACACTGCGCAGCGGTTCATCGCTCACGTCCCCGGTCGGCTCAGCAGGTTGCAGCGTAACTGCGGTCCCGTCCTCGAGCCTGATGGGAGCAGCAGCAGATCCCGACGTGGCCTACTGGCCGAGGAAGTGGTAGCCGAGTCGGCCGCAGGCGTCCTGGATCATCGCAGCCAACGCCGGATGGGCCAACGGTTCTGCGAAGTGGACGGTGGCAGCGGTCAGTGCCGCTTCCGCAGGTTCCCAGAGGGCGACGTTGAAGGCGCGGTCTCCGTGCATCGACGAGCCGTAGTGCAGCCCGCCGAGATCGGGGAACGCGGCGGCGATGGCCCGGGCCCAACTCTGGGTCCGTCGTCGATCGGGTGAGGTCCAGATCTCCTGGGATGCACCGGCTCTGGTCGGCCAGGTGCTGGTGAGGTCCACCAACTGCGCCGGACCAGCACCCAGCGTGAACTTGACCAGCCAGGGACTCCCGGCGCGGACGTCGACAGTGCGGTTGGTCCCGAACGCTTCGGCCAGGGCGGTCACCGCATCGCCACCGGCATAGAGCACTCCGTGGTCCAGATGCTCGGCTGGGGGTGGCGGGTGAGGGTCGAAGCGAGCCGCGACAGGTCCCCAGCGCCGCAACGTGTTCCAGGCTGTGGCATGCACGCTGGTCGTGGGGAAGATCCGCCACAGCGGTCCGCTGATCTCGATCAGATCGCCCCGTTGGTCGACTGGTGGCAGGGCCGCAGGAGGGCCTGGGAACTTGGGCGTGCCGCTCACCAATTGTTGCCCATGTTGGCGATGACGACGGCTGCCGGTTTTCCGGCCGCCAGCCAGGCGATGGGGGTCACGATGTCGCCGTCCAGAGCCAGTGACGGGGTGGCCAGGTAGTTGTCGTAGCCGATCCACGACCAGTCGTCGGGAATGTGGGGGGACACCTTGTCCAGACCCCGTCGGAGTCGGCCCGCCTCGTCGAATTGGAACCGGGGGAACCGCTGCACCCCGTCGACCAGTACCGACACCAGCTCGCCTGCAGCGGCTCGGCTGCGGACTCGTCCAGCAGAGATGGCATTGTTGGCTGCCACCTCGGCGCCGGTGTGGGCGGTTGCGAGCTGGTTCTGGCGCACTGCTTCGGCGCTGAGCGCGTGGGTCGTGTCGATATGAGCATCCAGATGGAAGCCGGAGTCCGCCAACTCCGCGAGTTGGCCGGCGGTCAAGGGCACAGCAGGCTCGAGGATCTGTCGGAGGGCCCGCTCGGCCTGGTCGAGATCGACGTGATGGCGGACCAGCAGCTGGTCGAGAGTGGACATGCGACGAGCTTACCGTGCGATCAAGAGCAGTGCACGGAATCGCACGTTCAGGGTGGCACGAATGTGCGGCCCCGGTGCCGGCCGGTCAGCTGTCGTGCCGTGCCTGGAAAGCCGCCCGCACCGTCGCCGGGATCCGCCCTTTCGCGTTCACCTGCACGCCGGTCTCTTCGGCCCAGGCGCGGATTTCGGCGGCGCTGGCCTCGCTCGCTGGCTTCGGCGGTACCGGGCCGGCCGGTACGAACTCGTCGGTGTCCTCGGATGCTCTGTGCTGCAGCAGTTCTGCCCGGCAGGCACCCAGCCAGCGGTAGGACCATTCCTGCGCCAGCGGCCGACTCTCGGTGAACACGACCGGGATCTGCGGATGGCGGGCCTGCAACTCGGCCAACGCCCCGGCGACCGTGGCGCCGGCGACGTGCGGCAGGTCAAAGACCTTGCTGTAGCGGTCTTCCACGACGATCGCGCCGCGAGGCAGCGTCGCCAGTTCGGCTGCCGCATACCGCAGCTTCCCGTTGAGCAGGGAGGATGCGAGGTCCTCGAGGGTCTTGCGTTCGACGGCGGCGATCACCTCGCCGTCGAGTTCCACCGCGTAGTCGCCGGCAGTCAGGCGCTGCCGGCGGGTGGTCGCCTGCTGCGCCGAGAACCGCCACGGGTACTTCTCGGCGCTGTCGACCAGGATCTCCAGGACCTGCCCGTGGGCGCGGGCTCTCGGCAGGGTGACGTTCGGGCGGGCCTGCTTCGTCGTCCGGGGCGACTGCCAGAACACCATCTCGCGGCCGCGGGCCATCGTGACGACGAACTGCGACCGGTTCTCCCGCGCACGCTCCAGGATCAGGTCGATGGCCGGTCCGCGGCGGGTGCAGGCGCGCACCGGCCAGCGTTCGATGATCTCCGCGTCCGCCGGCCACTCGGTCGACCGGTGACAGAACACCTTCGACGCTCGGGGCCACGTCTCGCGCGCCTTCACCACGATTCCTTCGGCCCCGAGCGGGATGCGGACCAGGTAGGGCAGCTTCGAGTCGGGTTCGGGGTTGCGCGCGATCAGCAGGTCGTCCGGCACCGCTCCATGGTGGCACGAGCGCGTCGTCCCAGCGCTGATCGAGCAAGGAACGAGTCGAGATCCCGTATAGACCTGAACATGAGCGGCAGGGTCCGGGGAGCGATCGAGCGACCCCCCGTTGATCGAGCGACGGAGGAGTCGAGATCCCGTCCTGATCACATGAGCGGCAGGGTCCGGGGAGCGATCGAGCGACCCCCCGTTGATCGAGCGACGAAGGAGTCGAGATCCCGTCCTGATCACGCAGCCGCTCACGCTGGGCACGTTCGCTCACGGTCGAACGTGAGCGGCTGACCCGAACATGAGCGGCAGGGTCCGGGGAGCGATCGAGCGACCCCCCCGTTGATCGAGCGACGAAGGAGTCGAGATCCCGTCCTGATCAGGCAGCCGCTCACGCTGGGAACGTCCGCCCATTCAATGCCGGACGACGCCGATCAGGTCGACCACGCCGGCCGTGGACAGTAGACGCGGCTGATGGCCGCGTCGCTGGGTCTCTGTGTTGACAAGGGTTCCTGCCACGAGACGGGACAGCCGTGCGCTGGGGGTACGGTTGGGAGAGACCCCCGGGGAGCGCCGATCGGCGCTGAGAGTGCGGATTGCCCGCAGACCCGTCAACCTGATCCGGTTCGTACCGGCGTAGGGAGCAGGGTGCCTGTCCGACATCGGAAGTCGGCGCGGGTCCTTGATATATCCGCGGGCCTGAGGGGACCCGTGATGAGCACCCAGCACGACCAGCAGGTGGCCACCTTTGCGACGCCTGAGCAGCTCGGCATTGGAATGCGGCTGAGCGTCCACCCCCACTGCGACGACTTCGCGAACGTCATCCTCGGCGCGCTCGCCGACGTCACCGGCGACGGCCTGAGCGACGGCCTCGTTGTGGAGACCGACGAGGTCAGCAGCTACGTCGGTGCGCGCACCGAGCCCGCGGAGCAGCGACTGGCTGCGTTCGCCGTTGCCCTCATCGCCGCCGTGTCTCAGCGTTGCGGTGGGGGGCACGTTGTCACCCATATCCTCCTGTCCCGGGGCTGCCCCGGTGAGGTGTCCTGCGACCTGGACGTCACCGGCTTGCCCAGCGCGGCGCCGGTGGAGCTGGAGCCCACCGGTGTCCGTGCGGCAGCGCAGTGGTCGTTGTACCCGCTCCTGGACGGCGGTTCCGGTCACGGCGACCACATGTCGCACATCGAGTCCGCAATCGCCTCCGCGCGTACCCGGGGCGCCGCGGCCCGGGCGAATCACTACGCCACGAAGCTGACTGGCGACGTGGCCGAGGTCCTGGCCACCGCCATTGACGCGTGGGCTCAGGTGGGCGCCGTCGTCCCGCACGTCGTGTCCCACCTCACCGTCTCGGTGGGCTCGCCGAGCCCGGCCGAGGACTCGAAAGGAACGAACGCGCCGTGACCGCCAAACGCAACTCTTCTCCCATCCGGACCCATCGCGGCTGGGCCATGAAGGACCTCGTCCTCCTCGTCGTCCTGGGTGTCGTGTTCGGCTTCGCCTACTGGGCGCTCGTCCAGGGCTGGAACGGGCTGAGCATCCTGATGGGTCCGGCCGGCGACCTTTCCCAACACATCCTGTTCGGCGGATGGCTCCTGGTCTCCCCGATCGCCGTCGCGATCATCCGCCGGCCCTTCGCCGGCGTGATCGCCGAAATCCTCGCCGCGGTCATCGAGGTCGTTTTTCTCGGCTCGCCGGTCGGCCCGACGCTTCTGATCGCCGCAGCCATCCAGGGCGCGGGCAGCGAGCTGCCGTTCGCACTGACGAGGTACCGGCGATTCGGCTGGGGCGTCTTCGCCCTGGCCGGCCTTCTCGGCGCCGGCCTGGTGTTCTTCTACTCCGCCTTCCGGTCCGGTTGGTACGGACAGGACATCTTCTTCCTGCGCCTGGCCATGCAGGCCCTGTCCGGGATCGTCCTGGGTGGGTTGCTCGCCAAGCTCATCGTCGACGCCCTGGCCCGCACCGGTGTTGTCGACAACTTCGCGATCGGCCGCGAGCTGGGCCAGCGGTGAGTAGCCGGCCGCCGCCGGCCGTCTGCGCCGACGGGGCGGGCGGTGCGGCCGTCGTCGAGCTGGACAACATCACCGTGGCCTTTGCCCGGCGCGACGAGCCCGTGCTGCGCGCGGTGTCGGTGCGGCTCGCACCGGGAGAACAGATGGTCGTCTTCGGCGCGTCCGGGTCGGGTAAGTCGACGCTCCTGCACGTGATCACCGGGGTCGTCCCGCACACCGTGACCGCGGACATCACCGGCGGGGTGATCGTCGCCGGGACGAGTGATGCCAGCTCCGTCGTCGAACGGTCCCGGCACCTCGGGGTCCTTGCCCAGGACCCGTCCGCGGCGGTCTGCCTGCCGCAGGTCGAACAGGAGCTCGCTCTGCCGCTGGAGAATCAGGCGACCGAGCCGGCGACCATCGGTCCGCGGGTCAGTGCCGTCCTGGATGCCGTCGGCGCCGCCGGTTTGCGACACCGGGCTACCGCACGTCTCTCCGGCGGGGAGGCTCAGCGGGTCGCCGTCGCGGCGGCCCTGATCACCGAGCCCGAGGTGCTCCTGCTCGACGAGCCGACATCGATGCTCGACCCGGCCGGGGTCGCCTCGGTGCGCGGGGCGCTGGCCGGGGCGATCGAGAGGTACCGGCCCGCGATGGTCCTCGTCGAGCATCGGCTCGACGAATGGGCTGGCGTGGCCGGGACCGCCGGGCTGCCCGGTCGAGCTCTCGTTCTGGGCGATGCCGGAACGGTGCTGGCCGACGGACCGACCGACATCGTCTTGCGCGACCACGCCGGCACCCTCCACGCGGCCGGCTGCTGGCTGCCGCTGGATGCCGAGCTGTACGCGCTCACCGGTGCGGCGGGCGGGCTCGGAACAGAAGTGAACGCCGACCTGCTGCATGCCCTCGCCGACGGACCCGTTCCCCACCGGTCCGGTGAAGAGGTGCTCCTGTCGGCCCGCGCCATCACGGTCGGCCCGGAGGCGCCTGCAGGCCGGAAGAAGCGCCGCGACCGTCGACGACCCGTGCCTGACCTGCAGGAATGTCCGCCGCTTCTGTCCGACGTGGATGTCACCGTACGGTCCGGGGAAGTGGTATCCGTCCTCGGCGCCAACGGCGTCGGGAAGTCGACGCTGCTGCTCACCCTGGCCGGGCTCCTGCCTCCACTCGTGGGCACCGTGCAGGGCCCGCGGCCGGGCCTGGTGTTCCAGAACGCAGAGCACCAGTTCGTCGCCACGACCGTGCGCAAGGAGATCGGTCACGGGCTGCCGCCGGAGACCGCGAAGGAGGTGGTGGACGGGCAGCTGCGCCGCCACCGGCTCACCCATCTCGCCGACCAGAATCCGTTTCGGCTCTCCGGCGGTGAGAAACGCAGGCTCAGCCTGGCCGCCATGCTCGCCCACGACCGGCCCGTGCTGCTGGCCGACGAGCCCACCCTCGGGCTCGACCGGCGTGATGCCATCGCGACCGCCGCGATCCTGCGGGACGTCGCCGAGCGCGGCGGCGCTGTCGTCCTGGCGAGCCACGACCTGCGGCTCGTGGGCGGTCTGGCCGATCGCGTCATCGTCCTGGGCGACGGTGGGGTACTCGCCGAGGGCCCCACCGAAGAGGTGTTCTCCGATGCAGCGGCGCTCGCCCGGGCGGGGCTGAGCCTGCCTCCGCTCATTGCCTGGCTCCTGGCTCACACGGCCGGCGCAGTCGCACGCGTGCTGGGCCAGCTGGACGACGCCGTGACCACATCCACACTCAAGGAGGTGATCCGATGAGCGTCCTGACCGGAGCCGCTGCCGCCGAATCCCCGCTTGCTCGCCGGAATCCGACGGTCAAGCTCGCGTTGCTCGTCATCGTCTCCCTCGCCGCGATGTTCCTCCTCGACCCGATCACCCCAGCCGTCCTGTACGTTCTCGGGCTGGTCGGGGTCGCGATCTCAGTGCGAGTACCGGCGCGCACGCTTGCCCTCGCCCACGTGCCGTTCCTCGCCTTCGCGTTCAGCGTGTTCGTCGTCAACGTGCTCTCCCGATCCGGGACGGTCATCTGGCAGGCCGGCCCGCTCCGGGTCACCGAGGAAGGGTTGAGCGTCGGGGCCGCGCTCGCGGCCCGCACCCTGCTCATCGGGGTGCTCGCCGTCGGGTTCCTGCTCTCGACTGACGGGGTCGCGCTCATGACGAGCCTGCACCAGAACGCCCGCCTCGGCGCCCGGGTCACCTACGCGATCCTCGCCGGGTACCGGATGCTCCAGGAGATGCCCCGGGAATGGTCGACGATTCGCCACGCTCACACCGTGCGGGCGGACCTGCGCGGCGGCGACGCCCGCCCACCGCGGAATCCGCGACACCTCGCCGGGGCTGTCTTCACACTCCTCATCGTCTCGGTCCGTAAAGGTGAGCGGACAGCCCAGGCGCTGGAGTCCCGCGGTCTCGGGCTCGAGCCGCGGACGACCTGGCGGCCGGTCCGGGTGACCGGCGCCGACTGGCGGCTCGCCGCCGGTGTCCTCACCGTCCTCACCGCTGTGGTCGTCGGCAGCGCGGCCCTGGGAATCTTGCAGGGACCTGGTGCGCTCTTTTGATGACGATGACCTCGGCGGCGAGTGTTGATCGACTTTGTTCGGCGCGGCCGGGCTGGGTCTCGTACTGCTGATCGACAAGCCTCGGACATGGCCGGGCGTCGACACTTCCGACGCCGTACCAGTGAGTGGCTGATCCCGTCAGCTGCGTCGAGCCGGCGCCGGGTCGGTGCTCGCGTCGATCCGGTCAAGGAGCGACCTGATGCTGGTCGGTGTTGGCATCCTTACCGTCGACGCAGCAGGTTCCCTGGCATTCACAGCACTGCAGACCCTGGAACCGGTCAACCCGCAGACCGTCGGCTGCAACCAGACAGCATCATCCGAGGCCGTCTCCCGCTTCGTCGATCGAGCGGACCCCCGTCGATCGAGCGACCCCCCCGTTGATCGAGCGACCCCCCCGTTGATCGAGCGACCCCCGTTGATCGAGCGACGAAGGAGTCGAGATCCCGTCCTGGCCCGCAGCCGCTCACGTTTCGCCACGTTGCTCACGATCGAACGTGAGCGGGTGACCCGAACGTGAGCGGCTGCGGACGGTCAGCCGGAAACTGGCATCCAACGACGCTCGGGGCGTGCGAGATCGCCAGAGTCCAGCAACTCTCGGATCTGACGAAGAACAGCAGCGGTGATCTCTGGTGGCTGGTAGGTCATGGCATCGGCGACGAAATCGACCGGTGCTGCGACACCGTGCAGGCGGACGTAGTGGGCGTAGTCCTCCCGCCAGACGTACTTGCCGTCGGTGCGGATCGTCCGGGGAGCGACTCTCGTCCACGCGGGGTGCAGGACATCGTCGGAACGGTCTCGGGTGTTCTCGATGACCACCGGAGATCGGCGAAATCGGGCGGCGACCGCTCGGTGGACCGCATAGGGCAGGGGGCGTTGAGCGAGTACTCGCATCACTGCTGTGTCAGCGTCTTTACCCCACACGTCGCCGATGACTCTCAACGATGCAGTGTTGATGGCGTTGATCGTCGACGCCTCCCGCCAAGCGCTGCGCGCAAAACCGATGTTGCCGCCCTCCGACAGGGTTGGCAGGACCGTCTCGTGCAGTTCGGTCCACAGTTCCCTGGTCCGGCCCTGCGCCTCCGCAAAGTTGCCCTGCTCGTGAAGGCAGTGGTCGACAACCTCTTCGGACAGCCCGATGCCGTACTCACGCACGAAGGCAGCAGCAGAGTCGCGCCAGTGGTAGATCCCGTCGGTCATCCAGTTCCCGGGACTGCGACAACTCGCCCGCCCCTGCAACGGATCATCGATGGCACTCATCCATGACGGGCCTATCAGCACGCCCTGCTCGAGGTAGCGCGCGATGGGTTCGCGCAAGTCAGGATGTAGTTGCTGGGTCAGCGGCCAGAGAAGGCCTGTGTCACCGGCAAATGGCGTCCCGAAGATGCCCAAAGGCTTGAGCACGTCATTCACCTTTCTCGCTCGGGCGCGGACCTGACGGCACCATCGATGGACTGTCCGACGACTTGGGCCAGAACTGCTGGAGTTCAGCCTCGACAGCGAACGGGTCTCCGTTCTCGTCGAAGTGCTTCGCCCAGACCATCCCATCTTCGTCGAGGGCTACTTCGTGCTGCGAGGCACGCACGGGCACTCCCAGCTGATCAGCGAGCTCTTGGGCGCTGCCCCGGGCGGCGTGGCAGGAGATGAACCTGACCGGTGTCCCGGGGACGTAGTGAGGTGAGGCACGAACAGCATCGGCGACCTGTCCGGTGCCGATGGCATGGTCGTTGCCTCGTCCCTCGTGCCTGGTGAAACCTTGAGGCGCTGTGGGGCGACCATCTGCGAGTCCGTGCACGACTACATCGTGCTCGCCCGGAGAGGTTCCCGCGTGGCCTCGGTTCAGGATCGTGACGTCGTCACCTCCGACAGTGGTGACGAGCGGGTCGTGCCAGACCGGTTGACCTGTGCGGAGACGGTCGTCAGGGTTCCGGGGCCAGTAGGGCTCGCGTTCGACCTCGCGGAAGGGGACCTCCCGGTATTCGCGGAGTTCTTTGCGGTTGGGTCGATCGCCCATCCACGAGGGCTTCGCACTGTTGGCCGTCTTCGACCCGGGGTACTTCGCGCCGCCACTGTTCTTCAGCCCGCGCACTCCGAACGCGGTCGTCATCGCGAGGTCTTCCCAGCCGGCCTTGCCTTGGGCCACGTTGACCGCGGTCACTCCGACGGTGCCGACGGCCACCACTTTTGCGGCACGGGCCCCCGGGATCATCGAGGCGCCGTCCATCAGGATCTGGCCCCAGTCGCCCTCACCGGTCATCACCTTCACGCCGGCATCGAGGCCGACTGCTGCTGCGCCGGCACCGATCGCGATCGGACCCATCACCGGAGCGAGGATCGGGATCATCGCCAACAGCCCGGCGATCGACGACAGCTGCTTCAGCGCGCCGGAGATGAACCTGATGACGTCCGCGTGTTCGGCTACCCAGGTGCAGGCCGCGTTCCACACCCGTCCCCAGAACCCCGGCGGTTCCTCGAAGCGCAGCACCTTCGCCCGGTCGATCTCGGCACCGCACCGTGCCACCGACTGGCGATGCTCGGCGAGGACGCCGTTGGCGGCGTCGGTGGTGCGCTGCACCGTGAGTTGCGCTTCGGTCAGTCGGGTATCGGCAGCCCGGGCAGCTGGAACTGCCTGCGCCGCAGCATCATCGCCCGGTTGGCGGGCTGCGACGCGTGCGCGGTCGACATTCGCTCGGCGTGAATCAACCAGCTGTTGTTGGTGCTGCGCATCGGCATCGAGCCGCGCCAGTCTGCTCTGGTAGGACTCCAACTCATCGGCGTACAGGGTGAGCGCCGCTCCGACGATGCCCCAACTCTCTGCGGTCCGGGCGAGTTGGGGCGGGAGCCCGTCGTTCATCCGTTGCCGGTAGGTGTCGGCCTCGTCGCCGAGGAACTGCTGGGCATCCAGCCGCAGGATGTCGTCACCGGCAGCTGTCGCGCTCTGCGCGAACGACGACCACTGCCGCCCCGAGCCCCGGATCGAAGCCGGATCGCCGCACAGCGTGAACATCTCATCGACCCCCGTCCCCTGATCTCCAGTCCTGAATCACGGTAGGGAAGTCGGAGTGGCCGGAACGAGAGTGCGCGAGAATGTGGACAACTCGCGCGTGGGCCCGCCCGAGCGGGGAGAGCGCATCAGCCCCCCGGCTGGACCGACGCTCTCGGGTTGTTGACGAGACGGGTTCGGTTCTCAGCGACGCCGGCACCGGGGACGGCCAATGGACAGAGACGTGCGGCCAGTCCGATGCCAGACGGCCTAGAGGATGACGCCGTAACCGATCTGGGCCGCCGCTCGCTCGACGGCGTTCATCATGGAGCGCAGAGGTGCTGACAGTGCGGGCGCTGGTGGGAGTGAGGTCGCGGCACGCTCCCAGAGGGCGACTGCTCGTCCGGCGGGATTCACCGACGAGGAGTAGGCGATGCCCTCGATCGTGGGGTAACGGAGATGGATCTCCCTGGCCCACTTGCGAGCTTGGGACCGTTCGCCCGAGCAGATCGCGGCGTTCCCGCCGGCGCTCGTGACCCAGTCGGTGTCGCCGATGTCGAGCACCCTGACCGGCCGCGCCAGTGTGAAGACCGCGTGATGATCCAGAGTTCCGTCCGGGTCGACAGTTTTCCGGCCCTGGTAGTACTCGCCGATCGAACAGGTGAATGCGGGATATGCCTTGCTGTGTTGGATGATTCCTGCCCTGCCGAGGTACATGACACCCATGGTGGGGTGGTCGCCGACGGGGTCTGGGTGGTGGTCGAAGCGGCTGCCGGTGGGGCCCCAACTGCGGAAGGTGTTCCATCGGGTCGGGTGTGGACCGCCGGCGGGAAAGAGTCGACTCAGCGCCGTCCCGGTCGGTAGTTCCAAGATCCATCGGTGTGGATCGGACGGCCAGGCGCGCGGGTTGGGGTCGGGCAGTCGTTCACTCACCGGCGAGTGCGGCGACTGTCTCGGGTGGGCCCCCAGCGAGAAGCCACTCCCGTGGTGAGACGCGTTGGTCGTCGAGCACCAGATCGACGTGAGGGCTGGTGAAGAAGCGCTCGACTGCGACCGGATGCCAGCTCGGTGCGACGTGGGGGGCGACCTTCGACCAGCCAGGGAGTTCACCGTCGTCGGTGAATTGGAATGACGGCAGTCGATGAGCACTGCCGACCCGATGGGAGAGCAGTGTGTGGTTGCCGAGCCGTTGGCGGATGCGGCTGCCGTCGACACCCAGACGGACGGCGGCCTCCGCGGTGCTCAGTGCAGTGTCGAGCAGCTGCCGGTAGCGCAGGCTCGTGTGCAGCGAGGGACGTTCCAGCAGCGGCAGCGGGGTGAGATCTGCGCCGACGGACTCCAGGGCGTGCAGCTCGTCGGCGGTGAAACCCGCCTCCGGTCGCGCGTCGAGCACAGGTTCATCGGGAAGCGCGTCCACCAGGGTGTCGAGGGTGACGCCGCTGAACTCCTCGAGCCGCCGGATCTTGTCCAGCCAGCGACGGAGCAGCTCCCGGTCGTGATCGCCGTGCGTCTTCGGGCTCGCTGCGATGAGTTCGTCCAGCGCTTCGAGCTCAGGGGAGTGGATGACTGTCATGACCGTCCTCCACCTCTACGTACTGGTCTGGACTCACGGTAGCTCATCATGTGAGCTTGTGTGAAGATCTGCGCTGCCTGTGGAGAACTCCGGCCGCTGTGCCTGGTGACTGCGCACACCGGGTCCGGCCGCGCAGAGGTTGTTGCGCGGAGAACATCTCCGCGTGGAAGACGGTGCGGAGGTCCCCGCGCGAACGCCCGTCCATTCATGCGCGGACCGAATCCCACGGCAGACGAAGGTGAAGGGAGCGCGGCCAGACTTCCCGCGCTACATCGTGCTGCCGGTCGGGCATCCGTATGGATCATGAACTCTTGACGGTGTTCACTCGTTCGGCCTAACCTGTGCGACAGGGGGGTGCGCACGGCAGCCCAGTCAACGGGGGCGTTTGCGCATGACCAACTGGCAGTCGAACGATCAGAACTTGTACTCGCAGGGCTCACCACGGCCGGTCGGCGGAGACCCCGCCCCGAGCGGCCCCACCACCACGCGCAGGTGGCTCCTCCCGACGCTCATAGCCGTCGCAGTCGTGGTGGCAGTCGGTGCCGGAGTGGCTGGCGCCGCCATCGGCTACGACAACGGCGCAAACACCAGTGCGGCATCCTTCGCCGCGCGACCGACGCCCACAGCAACCGTCACGGCGACTGTCGTCAGCACTCCGGCGCCGAAGACTGTCACCAAGGTGGAGACCGAGAGTGAGACCAAAACTGAGACCGAAACCGAAACCGAGACCGCGACACCGGAGGCGCCGGCGACACTGAGCCTCGAAGGTTCGATCCAGATCCAAGGCGCGGACAACTGGAAGCCCGTCACAGGTGGTTGTGAAGGGGACTCCGGCTACGACGATCTCACCACCGGTGCGACCGTGATCGTGTACGACGGGACCAACAACAACGCCGGGGCGGGGTCTCTGGACAAGTCCGAGATCTCAGGGACGTCGTGCAAGATGTCGTTCTCCATCTCCGATGTGGTCGGAGGTTCCAACGTCTACCTGGTGGAGGTGGCCAGCCGAGGGAAGCTGAAGGCCGAACTCGTCGGTGACACGCTCTTCTACTTCGGCACGATCGGCGAATGAGTCGGCCACCCGGAGGACGGGCATGATCACGCTCTCCATCGACTTCGGCACCTCCAACACGGTCGCCGCGCTCGAACGCCCCGGTCGCGCGCCACACACCCTCGAATTCGAGGGATCCGGCCTGCTCCCTTCCGCTGTGTTCCTGGCGGACGACCACACGCTGCTGGTCGGACGCGAGGCCCTGCGCAGTGCGCGCATCGATCCGAGCAGGTTCGAAGCGAATCCGAAACGCCGGATCGACGAGGGCGAGGTCCTGCTCGGAGCGACTCCGGTTCCGGTGGTCGACCTCATTGCTGCTGTGCTGCAGACAGTTCGGGACGAAGCTGCTCGTCAGACGGGTGGCTCGGCACCCGATACGGTCATTCTGACCCATCCCGCGCAGTGGGGGGCGCCGCGTCGCAATGTGCTGCTCGCGGCAGCGCGCGCTGCCGGCTTGGCCAACATCACGCTGCTTCCCGAGCCGGTGGCCGCGGCGGCCCAGTTCACCAGGATCCCCGGTCGGGAGTTGTCGCGGGGTGGGACCGTCGCCGTCTACGACCTCGGCGGGGGAACCTTCGACGTCGCGGTGATCGGTCGTCCGCAGGGCTCCGGCGAGGGTGAGTTGTCCGTGCTGGCCGAGGGAGGGCTTCCGGATCTGGGCGGGCTGGATTTCGACCAGGCTCTGCTCGAGCACGCTTCCGAGGTCGCGAACGGTGTCGATGCAGACGCCTGGTCGCGGGTACTGCGTCCGTCTGACGCGTCCTCCCGGCGGGCTGCGCGGGCTCTCGCGGAGGACATCCGTTCGGCCAAGGAGTCGCTGTCGCGGTATCCGCAGACGGACCTGGCGATGCCAGACCCGATGCCGGACGTGCACGTCACCCGTGACGAGTTCGAATCGCTCATCCGCGCCAAGGTGATGCGCTCGGTCGTGGTCCTGGAGGAGACGATCCGACAGGCGGGTACGACGCCGCAGCGCCTGGCAGGAATCTTCCTGGTCGGCGGCTCATCACGGATCCCCTTGGTGGCGAGGACCATCCAGGAGGTCCTGGGGGTCACCCCAGCTGCGCTCGACCAGCCCGAGACTGCAGTGGCTCTGGGAGCACTGACCCTTCCGCGCAGCACGGACACCGTGCGGACGACCCAGGCCGGCTTGCCGGGCGCACGTGCCGCGGACTCCGCTGTCACCACGTCGATTCCGGCCCGCAGGGCAGTCTCTGCGGAGGGCCACACAGTCCCGCGGGAACGTCGATCCTCGCGGCCCCTCATCCTCGCCGGGGCGGTGGTGGTGATCGCCGCGATCGCAGCGGCGACGGTGCTACTCCTGCCACGTTCTGCGAACACGGCGGTGTCCCCTGAGACCGGGTCGAGGCCACTGGTGGCTTCGCCGATGAGCGAGCCTTCGTCGCCGGTTCCTCCGGTGGCTGTGTCGTCGCCCGTTGTCCGCTCGAGCGTCCGGTCGGCCGGCACGAGCACGCCGAGGTCAACGCCACCTTCCAGCGTGTTCAGCGCACCGCCCGCCACCACGGTGCCCGTCACCACGGCGCTGATCACGTCTCGGGTACCTGTGCCGGGGAGCAGGACGCAGTCGGTGGCCTACCGCCAGGGCTACCAGGTGGCACGGGAGGACACCGAGGCGTTCGTGCCCGCGTCCGGCGATCAGGCTGAGCGGGTGATCGCCACCCGGTGCTCCGATGACCGCAGATCGTTCATCGGAGGTGCACAGTCGCGGGACTGGATCGACGGGTGTTTTGCCGGCACGCTCGATGCGGTCGAGGACAGCAACGCGGTCGACGTGGACGGTCTCACCGCTGTCGCGGTGTACCGGGTCGGGTATCAGACGGGCAGGGAACATCACACCGAGATCGCCGCTCGCGACAACGGTGACCTCGCTGAGAGCTGCTCGTACGAGGCGCATCTGGCCGAAGTAGAGGCAGCGAACCGTGCGGACTTCGTCGGGGGATGCGTCGACGGAGCTGCCCAGGCAGAGGCCCTGTCCGTGCCGACGGACGACCGACGCACCGCACCCGAGCCCATCGCAACGGTGCAGACCACCACTACGCCAGTAGCGCCGGTCGACCCCGGCGATCTGGACCTGACGGTGCCGATCTCGTCGGTGCCGTGCGACGGGGAGTTCGTGGTCTTTGTAGGAGCGGCAGTGACGCCCGGGGCCTACGGCACCGATGTCCAGCGCTTCCTGACCGATAATCCGGGGACGAGCTACCTGCGCACCGATCGTGAGTGCACCAGCTTGGTGCAGAACCTCGAGGGCAACCCCATCTACGCGGTCTTCTTCGGGCCCGTCGCGTCCCGTTCCGTTGCCTGCTCCATCAGCGAGCAACTGGATGGATCGACCGTCAAGCAGCTCATCGACAGCGGTGAACCGCTGGCCGACGAGCAGTGCTGATTCAACCGGGCTGTCGTGGCCGTCACGTGCCGAATGCCCCTGATGCGTCCAGCACACAGATCGATCGCTGTCGTGATCAACGGACCTGCCGGTCAACCTGGAGGGGTCAGTCGTGAGCGGAACGAGCAGCTTCGAGCAGATGCAGGCAGCACTGAATCGCTCGGTTCCGAACCGGCATCCGAAACCGACTGCTGCGGCGCCGGTCTTCCTCGACGACCACTGCGCGAACTGTCTGGCCCCTCTTGCCGACGACGTGTCCGGTCTCTACTGCTCGGGGTTGTGTCAAGAGACTGCGAAGGTCATTCGGTACATCCGGCGCGTGTGGAGAGATCCCGAGCGATGGCGTGACCCAGAGGTGCAGTTCGCCATCAGTACCAAACTTGCCTTCCTGCTGGCGGGTGGATACAACGAGAACGGTCGTCGGCTGTCTGCAGATCTGCGAGAGCTGATCCGGAGTCGCGATGCCCTGAAGTGCGTGCAGTGTGGGGAGCCGGGGGACGAAATCGACCACATCCTGGGTGACAGCAACGATCCGTCGAACCTACAGTTGCTGTGCGTCTCCTGCCACCGGACGAAGACCGCCGAACGCATGAAGCCGACATCCACTGAGCAGGACGAGTGGATCGACGAGTTCTTCGAGACGCAGATCGTTCCTCATCAACCGAAGCACCTGGTCGATGACGAGATCCGATGGAACAGTGTCCGACGCCCACTGGGCGCTGCCCGGACAGCGCGACGGCGGGAGCGGGCGCAGAGCAGGCCGGAGTCAGCTCCTACCGGAGCCTGATTTCTGTTGGCGGGCGAGGCTCATACCCGCTGCGATGGGTCGGCCCGTATGACTCGGAGCAGTGCCGCCGGCCGCCCCCGCAGCCCCTGTGTCAGCTCACCGGTCGGCTCCAGCAGCGGCTGCATCGCGCGCCGGAAACCGTCGCGCTGCAACGGCTCTCCGGCCACCGCCTCGTGCAGCTCCCGCAGTTGCAGCAGGGTGAACGGTTCGGGCAGCAGCCCGTCCGGGTCCGGGGAGGCTCTGTACCGGTTTCGGAGATCGGCGACGGCGTAGTCGATGATCTGGTCGTGCCCGTAGGGCAGCCGGCCCGGTGAACTCACCGGCACCAGGCGGGTGTCGTTCGGGAAGCGGGTCTCCAGCGCCGACTCCGGGCAGGTGTCGACGTGCGCGACGGACAGCACCCAGCCGCGATCGTCGCGGTCGGGATTGTCGAAGACGTGCAGCTGCCGCGGACTACAGCCGGCGATCCCCGCCTTGGTCTGCAGCGACCTTCTCACCGCGTCGATCAGCCGCTCGCCCGGATGTAGGAAAGCCCCCGGCAGCGCCCAGCCGCGCACGTGCGGACGACGGACCTGCAACACCGACAGCACGCCGTCCACGATCGTCAACAGCGCGGTGTCGACCGCGACGGACGGCCGCGGGTAGTCCTCGACCCGGCGCCCAGCACTGTCCCGATGTCCAGCCATCACTCTGAATCATCCTTTTCCGAAATTCGGTGGTCGAGCAAGTGAGGAACGAGCGCGTCGAGACCCCGTGACCCATCTTCCCGCTCTGGGACCTCGACTCCGTCGTCGCTCGATCACCGATGAATCCGGCGGTCCCCTTCGACTCCTTCGTCGCTCGATCACCAAAAACCCGATGGTCGAGCGAGGAACGAGTCGAGACCCTCTGATCTCGACTCCTTCGCCGCTCGATCACCGGTGGTTCGCAGTGCATCACTGCACGTCAAGCCCACTGTCGGACCATTGTTGTAACTTTAGATCAGATCAGCGCAAAATGTGCTCTGACAGATCGAAGGAGTCACCCATGAGGATCCCCCAGCTGCACGTCGGCAACGGCACCGACCTGTCCAGCATCACCGTCTTCCCGGTCTGGACCTCGGCCACGCCGATCCGCGGCCTGGTCACCGGTACAGCCGCCCAGGTTGAGGTCGGCGAACTGACCGATGGCCCGAGCGTCCCCTGGCTGGAGCTGTCCAACCGCGGCACCCGGCCGGCGCTGATGCTCGAGGGTGAACTGCTCGAAGGTGGATGGCAGAGCCGGGCTCTGGTGCGCGACGTCATCCTGGCGCCGCACAGCCGCGACCGGGTGGCGGTCGCCTGTGTCGAACAGGGCCGGTGGGGCGGAGGCGGTGGTCACGAGCGACGCTTGAGACGGGCCACGCCGCTGGTCCAGCGCGCCCTGCGCGTCCCGGAGCACGAGCGGCAGTCCCGGGTGTGGAGCGACGTCGAGCGCTACCAGTCGATGGCGCACAGCACGACGTCCTCGCTGGTCGATCAGCTCGGCACTCTGGAGGTAGACCACCTGGTTCACCATCAGCCGCCGCCCACGCTGCCCGGTCAGAGCGGGGTGCTCATCGCCCTCGGCGACCAGCCGCTGGGCCTCGAGCTGTTCGGTTCGCCGGCCGCGCTGACCCAGCACCTGCCCGCCATCCTGCAGGCGGCCCGGATGGACGCGATGATGGCAGTCGGTCCGCACGCGGAACCGACTCCCGGTCGTCGGGCCCGGCGGATGGCGGCCCGGTTGGAGCTGGTCGACATCTTCACCGGCCACGAGGACGCCGGCCTCGGAGTCTCGATGATCGCTGAGACCCCGAAGCTGTGGGTGCGCGGGGTCGCCACCCACGACGGCCGCATCGCCCACCTGTCCGCCCTCAACATCACCCACCCCCTCCTGCAGCTGACGTCATGAAACTGACTACCGCGCAGAACGATCGGGCCTGCGGCGTACTGCTGGCCACCGCCGCCGGCGACGCGCTCGGCGCACCGTACGAGTTCCAGCCCGCCCGCGGACCGGAGCTGCCCGTCGAGATGGTCGGCGGCGGGTCCTTCGGCTGGGAGCCCGGGGAGTGGACGGACGACACGTCGATGGCCATCGCGATCGCCGAGATCGCCGCTACCGGAGCCGATCTGCGGGACACCGCCGCGCACGATGCGATCGTGCGGCGCTGGGTCGCCTGGGCGAAGACAGCGACGGACGTCGGGATCCAGACCCGTGCCGTGCTGTCCCGGGTGGACGATTCCTGGCCCGCGGCTTCGGCGCGGGAGTACGCCCAGCGCCAGTTCGAGCAGGGTGCCCGTTCCGCCGGCAACGGCTCGCTGATGCGGACCGCTCCCGTCGCGCTCGCCTACCTCACCGACGCGACGTCGGCCGGGGAGCAGGCCACGGTTGAGGCGGCCATTGCGATCAGCGACCTCACGCATGCCGACCCCGAGACTGCGGAGGCCTGCGTGATCTGGTGCGTCGCCATCCGGTACGCCGTGCTGACCGGTGAGCTCGACGTCCGCCGCGGTCTGCGGCACCTCGCGGACGACCGCGCGCAGGTCTGGGCGGAGCGGCTGGACGACGCAGAAGGCAAGCGTCCCAGTGACTTCTCGAAGAACGGCTGGGTCGTCGGGGCACTGCAGTCAGCCTGGTCGGCCATCTCTGGGACTCCGATCCCCGAGAACGGTCGCGCCGGCGATCTGCAGGGTGAGTTCCGCGCCGATCATCTGCACCGGGCATTGGACGCCGCGGTGCGCTGTGGCCACGACACCGACACGGTGGCCGCGATCGCCGGTGGGTTGCTGGGTGCACTGCACGGGGCATCGGCGGTGCCGGCTGCGTGGCGGCGGGTGCTGCACGGTTGGCCGGGGTTGCGGGCGCGGGATCTGATCGTGCTCACCGAGCGGACGCTGCGGCAGGACCGTCCGGACACCTTCGACTACACCTACCGCAGCAAGGGCGACCTGAGCGCTCGGGCGGTGCACCCACTCGACGACGGTGTGCGGTTGGGCGCGATCGGTGCCCTGCGACCGCTGGATGCCTACGTCGACGCGGTGGTGTCCCTCTGCAGGATCGGGGATGACGACGTCCCGGCCGACGCCGAGCAGATCGAGGTGCGGCTCATTGACACCCCCGACCCGGACGCGAACCGCAACCTCGGCTTCGTCCTGCGCGACACCGTCGAAGTGCTGCAGACGCTGAGGGCGGAGGGCAAGACGGTTCTGCTGCACTGCGTCCAGGCGCAGAGCCGGACTCCCACGGTTGCGGCGTTGTACGGCGCGGCAATCAGCGGCGAGCCGGCGACGGACGTCCTCCGGCAGTTGGATGGCGTGCTGCCGGAGGTCAACCCCAACCGGACTTTCCGGAGCCTGATCACCGGGCATCAAGCGTGAGGGCTCCTCGCATCTGAGGACCGCGGCGAGTCGATCGCCGCCTTCATTCATGTGCTAAACGAAAGCGGAATGACGGGGATGCCGGCCCTGGTGGCGGCCGATGGTCCCTGCCTCGATCTTCCCGAAGAACTCTTCGATGTCCTCAGACAGGTGGCCGAATCGCTGTCTGCCGGCATGGGGGTCAGCGTGACTCTACTCAGCGCGCTGCTGACGACGCAGGAGGCCGCCGATCACCTCGGAGTGTCGCGTCCTACCTTGGTGAAGATCCTGAACGGGGCGACATCCCGATGGAGAAGCCGGGTCGTCACCGGTACGTCCGTCTGCAGGATCTCCTGCAGTACCAACGAGCGCGTCGCGACGAGCAGAGGGCGGCGATCGACGCTCTGGCGTCCGATGCGGAGGAGGACGACCTCTACGTAGCGACCGACCGGCGACCTCCGAGAACTCGGTGAGCCATGGCCTTCCCGGCACTTTTCGACACCTTCGCGCTGTTCGGCGCGACGCTGACGGACAGCCCGCATCGGATCGCTGAACAGGGAGCATTCCGTCCGCACTGGTCCGCAGGAATTCTCGGAGAGCTGGAAACAGTTCCTATCCGAGAAGCCGGCGTGGCGCCCGAGAAGGCGGCTTGGGCTTCGGCAGGGTAGGCGACCGCGGGGAGCAGGATGGGGCGCTGGTTCATCGGCTCTTCGACGTTGACCGGGGCGGTGGCCCATTCATGCTGCGGTCTGTCGCTGCCTGGTGACGGCGATGTGGACCATGATGCGCCTTCGGTAGTTGGTCATGCTCCGGAAGCCGCAAGCGACCCGTTTCGTCTGCTTGATGATCCGGTTGTAGCCCTCTGTGCGGCCGTTGCTGACTCCCTCGGCCAACGCGACGCGGATCGCGGGCCACCAGGTGTCGATCGTGCCGGCCAGCGTGGCCGCCTCGGGTAGTCCACTGTCCGCGGCGATGGTCTGGAACCGCCACAGTCGTTGCGCTGCCAGGCTTTCATCGCGGCCTGAGTCCAGCAGCATCCGCAGGCGCTCCTTGATGATCCACGCGGTCCGGACCTGTCCGCTCGGATCATCGACGTCGAACGTGGCCAGGAGCCGGTCCCACTGTGCTTCGGACAGGTGATCAGCGCCGGTCAGCAGGACCCGCCGGTTGTTCCAGATCGGATCGATGAGCCGGCCGCGGCGGCCGTGCCGATCCCGGGTGGTGCGTTGCCGCACCTTCGTCACCAGCTGGTTACCCAACGCGACGAGGTGGAATCGGTCGACCGCGATCCGGGCGTGCGGCAGCTCCCGGCGTACCGCGGCCGCGTACGGCGCTGACGGGTCGATCACCACGACCTCGACACCGGCCTTGAACTGCGCGGACTGCAGGTCCAGCCAGTCCGACACCGACGCACCGGAGCGTCCCGGTGACAGCCCCAGCAACGTTCCGGGACCGTCCGGGTCCGCGTTCACCAGCGACGTCATCCACGGGTTCGTCCGCAACCACTTTCCGTCCTCGTCCCGGATCCACCGGACCGACCGAGCACGGGTCTCATCGATGCCCAACACCCGCGTCGGCTCAGGTTCCGGCAACAGGCCGGCGGCCTTGACCACGAGCGCGCGGTGGACCACACCCCAGGACACCCCGAAGGTCCCGGCGACCTCGCTGACCGCCCGATTCCCGACCGCGACCGCGTCAGCGGTCGCCGCCCGCAGCCGATTCGTCGTCCTGGCCCGCGGCACGACCTGGTCAACCTGCTGGGTGAAAGTCACTGTGGCACAGGCGCTCTGCTTACACACCAGGCGGCGTTTGCGCCACCACCACTGCGTGACCTGCCCGCCATGGGACAGGTCCTTCAACCGGACCAGCGGCCGTTCCTTCACCCGCGACGACACCGTCCCGCAGCCCGGGCAGCAGCCGCGGACAGCCACGGCCTCAACCAGGACCCGAACCCTGCCCGGCTCAGGGTGATCCGCATCCAGGACGCGGAACTCACCTTCCAAACCGAACAACACATCTGCCGCCGACGCGGCAGCACTACTCTGATCCATGCTCGTGGCCTTCGCTGCTGGACGTTGTGAGAGACCAACAGCATGCGCGGGCCACGAGCCCTACCCCAGAGCGCCCCGGTCAACGTCCAGGGCCCCGGCAAAGTCGTTCTGTGATTTCTTGACCTGCGGTTATGGGTCCGCGACACGCCGGTCGGGTGGTTGTGGCGGGTGGGCGTGGCCTTCGTGGTGACCTGAAGGTCTCTAGCCGCCCAGTTCACCGCGAAGGACCACGCCCGATGCCATCATCACCCATGTTCGCTGCCGTCGATCCCTTCGACGAGTACGAGTTGTTGGATGTTCCCGCGGCACCTGCGGCGTTGATGGCGGTGTTCGACTCGGTTCCTGACCCGCGCAGTGCACGCGGGATACGGCACCGGCTGTCAGTGATCCTGGCGGTCGCTGCGTGCGCTGTCGTGACGGGTGCCCGCTCGTTCGCCGCGGTCGCGGAATGGGTGGCGGCAACATCGCCCGGGCTGCTCGCCAGGGTCGGTGTCAGTGATGGGCCGCCGTCGGAATCGACGATCCGCCGCACGCTGCAACAGCTGCACGGTGACGGTCTGGATCGGCTGCTCGGGGCATGGGCGCAGCTGCGGGAACCAGCTAGCCGGGGACGGCGGGTGATCGCGATCGACGGTAAATCGGTGCGCGGCTCAGCGACCCCCGACCGGCGTTGCCGACATCTGCTCGCGGCGCTGGGACACGGATCCAGGATGGTGTTGGGACAACTCGATGTGGCAGTGAAGACCAATGAGATCCCCTTGTTCGCAACGCTTCTGGACAGCATCGATCTGCTCGGTGTGTTGGTCACCGCGGATGCGTTGCACTGCCAGGCCGAGCACGCCCGCTACCTGATCGAGCAGCGCGGCGCGCACTACCTGTTCACCGTGAAAGGCAACCAGCCGAAGCTGCGGGCGCAGCTCGCCGCGCTGCCCTGGACAGGCGTGAACATCGGAGCGACCCAACACGACCGAGGCCACGGACGGATCGAGAAACGATCCATCAAAGTCGTCACGGTGAAGGCCGGGATCCTGTTCCCACACGCCGCGCAAGCCATCCAGATCATCCGCCGGCGTCGCTTGATCAACAGCAAGAAGTGGCGCAGCGAAACTGTGTACGCGGTCACGTCGCTGCCCGCCGAACAAGCCCAGCCCACCCAACTTGCCGGATGGTTGAAAGGTCACTGGGGCATCGAGAACAGCCTGCACTGGGTACGGGATGTCACCTTCAGCGAAGACCACTCCCAGACCCGCACCGCAGCCGGTCCTCAGGTCATGGCCACCCTGCGGAACCTGGCCATCAACCTGCTCCGCCTCGCCGGTGCCACCAACATCGCAGCCGCACTCAGACACCAAGCACGACAACCGATCCGACCCCTCAAACTACTCCTGACCAGCTGAAACACGACTTTGCCGGAGCCCTGGGTCAACGTCCAAGAGCCGGTTCATCTGCTTCGCCATGCCACTCCGTCGGCAAGACCAGCTTGTCGAAGAATACCCTATTTCACTCCGTGGTCGAATTGACCAGCGTTCCGCTACTCTTCACCCAACTGGAACTCGAACGCTTGGCGAACGAGGCCGATGACGTAACTGAGGTCTGTACCTTCGTCGAGGCTGACTTCGGTAGGGCCGTTCCCCCAGTGGCCTTTCATGCTGACGTCCAACGAAAGTTTGCGCTCATCGTGCAGTGCTTCGATGGGAATGTTGAGGCTGAGTCGGAGCCGCGCCTTCTGTGGGACGACGTCGACGAAGTTGGTCTCGGCCTTGAATGCGACGTAATGCCTGAGGAAATGGTAGGCAATTCCCGGGTCGAGGGCCAGGACCTCGGCGGTGAACTTTTCGAACAGCGCACGCCTCGGCTGTGGGAGCAAGTGCGGGTGATCCTCGATGGTGAAGTCCGACTCCGTGCGCTTGCCCTCGAACTCCGCCAACGTCGCGTCAGGCAGTTCGGGTCGAGTCCAGATCTTGAGGGCGTCGCCAGCGAGACGAGTGGCACGCTCCTGGATCTTGTCGGCGTTCCAAGTCTCGAGCTGCCCAAGTCCCTTGTTGAGCCGGAGCGGACTGTCCTTGAACCCGCCTTCCATGTCGCGCTTCTTCGCGAAGGGATGGTCAGAGTACTCCGAGTTGTACCCCGTCAGGGTCAGGTTCCCGAGCGTATGCATGTACTTCACCTGCGCTTCCTGCCAATCCTCGCCCAGAGCGTTCTTCCATTCGGCCGAGAGGTTCTCGTTCTGCGGCAGGATGTGCTCGATCGTGTAGTTCTCGATCGTCACGCGTTCCTTCCGAGCGTAGTTCTCCAGAACACGGAGATAGTACGAGCGGCGGCGGAAGTTGTACAAGTCGTTCGCTTTGAGCCCCGCTTCGAACTCGGCGTTGCTCGGGAACCTCCGGTAGCTCTTCATGCTCATGAACTGCGCCTTAACGCTCTCGACGTATCGATCCTTGCGCACCGCGGCACTGAGGCCGGCGAAAGTCTTGTTGAGCGAGTTGGTGGGGATGCGACAAACGGCGCGGCGAAAGATGTATGACGTGACAAGGTTTACGATCTCCAGCACATCGTCCCGCGTCAAGATCTCAAGGTTGTAATCGGTATACACCTCGAGCAGGAATGGATAGACGACGTCGGCCTTGATCTGATCCAGGTCTTTGAAGGCTGGCAGCAGCTTCGGGTCGCTCTCCTTGCCTAGAGCCATTGCGACGTAGCGTCGGGCGTACTGGCGCAGCTCGACGACGAGTGAGTCGATCGTTTCGTCTGCCGTCGTGAACCTGGTTGCATGGTCCTTGAACGCGTCGTAGATGTCGTCCAAGCGCGGGATTTCGCCGTTCTTGATGGTGAGGTAGTGGCGGACGAACTCGTCGAACTGGCTCTCCCCCGCCCCGGCGAACTCCAGCTCCATCGGGCGCCAGTAGGCCGAGTACAGCTTCTCTTGCTGCTTCGGTGGTAGGTCCATCAGGACGTAGTTGCGGATCAGGTCGGCCTGGGACAGCTTCTTGCCGGTGGAGTTCATCGCCTCGAACACAAGCTGGGGGTTGTCCACGCCTCGCTCGAGTTTCACATCGACCACGACCAGCTTGTCGAGCCCCTTACTTACGGTGGCCAGGTCCACACCTGGCTCTGCAAGCTTGCCTTGGAAGAACTGATAGTTCGCAGTCACCCGCGTGACCATGTCGACTGACGGCTCCGCGCCCTGCAATATCGCGATCAGCGCTGCCTTGTCGCTTTGGGACAGGATCAGCTTGAACTGCCGCTCTCCGTCCTCGTCGTCGTTCAAGAGGTAGCGGTTCCGGAGCTTCTTCGGCGAGAAACCGTCCCATGGCTCGCGCTGGGCCTCCGGCAGCTGCTCGAGTCGGGTAGCCAGCGCGGCCAACATGAGCGTGACAGTCGTCACTCGCTGCTGGCCGTCGATGATCAGGTCCGGCTCGGCCGACGTGTTGGTCGACTGGTCCTTGGCAACGTAAACGATCGAGCCGGTGAAGTGAGAGCCGAGGCTAGGTGTCGAGCCGGCGCGAATGACGTCGGCCCACAGCTGGGCGCACTCTGCCTCCCCCCAGGAGTACAGCCGCTGGTAGATCGGCACGATGAACTGGCTGCTCTTCTTCAGGAGAGTCAGTAGATGCGAGTCAACGGCCTTCATTGGTCCCCAATGTCTTCGTGCGATGTATCAGAAACATTACAGGCATGGGCATGTCACCATCGGGGTTTCCGGCGTAGTGAAGGCGCATCGGGGGTAAGACGCCGACGGGAGGGCAATGGCCGCACGAGGACTCCTCCCCGTACACGCCGAGAGCTTGGCCGAGAGATCAGGCGCTGCAGACAGATCCGACAGGCGCTTGGCCGAGATAGTCGTCTGCGCCGGGCTTCGCTACTGAGGTGTCGGGCGGACCAGTTTGCTTGTACCCCAGTGCAATGGTGACAGCCTTCCCGACGGTGGAGCCGAGTCTTCGGGTGCGGCATGATCTGAGGCAAGACGCGCACGGTGGCGCGATGGGGGCGGGGGATGCATGGCTGACGATCAGCTCAAGAACTTGGTCATTGACCGAGCACTGAACGACGGGTCGCTGAGCGAGGAAGCGCAGCTCGTGGTGCTCGCCGCGATGGAGAGCGACGCCGATCTGGAGTCCGCGCTGTCCGCAGACGCGACGCCGCCGGAGGTGCGCGAGCGCATCCTGACCCCGGTTACGCCGCAGGTTGAAGCGACGGGCACGTTCCTGCGGTCGATCACCGTCCAAGGATTCCGGGGCATCGGCAGCAAGGTGAAGATCGACCTGCCCGCCAAGCCCGGTCTGGTGGTGATCGCCGGCCGCAACGGCTCCGGCAAATCGTCGCTGGCCGAGGCCCTGGAGATAGCGTTGACCGGCGTCAACTCCCGCTGGGAAGGCATGACCGAGGCCGAGCGCAAGCTGTGGGCGGGCAAGTGGCGAAACCTGCACGCCGACGTTCAGCCGGAGGTGCGGATCTGTGTCACCGAGGAGGGGCAGGGGATCACCACCCTCGGGGTCGACTGGCCCACCGAGACCGATGCTCCCGTCGGTACCGGCAAGCGGTGGGCGCAGCGGCACGGGGCCAAACAGGAACCCTTCGACGCGTTGGGGTGGGAGCGCGCCCTCGAGCTGTACCGCCCGCTGCTGTCCTACGACGAGCTCGGCAGCATCCTCGAGGGCTCACCGAAGGACTTCTACGACCAGCTGTTCCGGTTGCTCGGCCTCGAGCAGCTCACGGAGGGGATCAACCGGCTCGATGCCGCGGTCCGCCGGCTGAAGGAGCCGGCCAGCTCCCTCCCCACTCTGAAGAAGGCCGCCAAGGCTGCGCTCGAGGCGGTCGGTGAACCGGACGCGCTGGCGCTGGCGAAGGAGGTCAACCGTCACCAGCCACCCATCGAGCTGGTGCGGCCGTACGTCGTCGGGGGTGTCAGCCAGTCCATCCCGCAGGCGTGGTCCCGGGCCGCCGAACTGGTGGTTCCCGACGAGCCGGACGTCGCAGCGGCAGCGAACGAGCTGCGCGCCGCCGCAGCTGACGCCTTCCATCAGTCGGATGCCGAGCAAGTGCTGGCCGCCGACCGGTTGACGCTCTTGGAGCAGGCGCTGGCCTTTCACGACGAACACGGCGACGCCGCCTGCCCGGTGTGCGGCACCGGCTCGGTCGACGCGGCATGGGCGACCGAGGCGTCGACCCAGGTCGCCGCGAGTCGCGCAGCATCCTCCGCGCTCAGCAATGCCCGCTCGCGCCTCCAGGCGGCCCGATCGCGAGTCAAGGCCCTGATCGCCGCGGTGCCCTCCGTTCCGGACGACGACCAGCTGGACAGCGCTGCCGCCACCTCTGCGCGAGCGGGGCTGGGGGATGTGCCGCCCGATGGTGATCTGTCGCTCGCAGATCACCTGGAGCGGGCGATGGCGGCTGTGCGCACCGCGTTCCACGACCTCGCTGTGCACGCTCAGGAGCTGATCGCCTCGCACCAGAACGCCTGGGAGCCAGCCATTGCGGTGCTGGCGCAGTGGCTGGCCGCGGCTGAGCTGTTTGTCAATACCGAGGCGCCGCGCAAGATTGCGACGGATGCTCAGAAGTGGTTGGCGGACAATGCCGATCAGCTCCGTAACGAGCGCCTGGCGCCGATGGCGGATCAGTCCGCTCAGATCTGGTCGGTGCTGCGACAGGAGAGCAACGTCGGCCTCGGCGCCATCCGCCTGACCGGCAAGGGGAACTACCGCAAGGTCGAACTGATGGCAGCAGTGGACGGCACGGCGGCCGAGGCGTTCAGCGTGATGAGCCAGGGAGAGCTGCATGCGTTGGCACTGGCCGTGTTCCTGCCGCGCGCCGCCGCGCAGGCGAGTCCGTTCCGGTTCGTAGTGCTGGACGACCCGATCCAGGCGATGGACCCGTCCAAGATCGACGGGTTCCTGGAGGTCATGAACCGGATCGGGCAGACCCATCAGGTGATCGTTCTGACCCACGACGACCGGCTGCCCGCTGCCATCCGTCGCCGCAACGTGGATGCGCGGATGTTCGAGGTGACCCGCGGATCGCAGTCGGCGGTGACGGTCACCGAGGCCAGCCGGCCCGCCTTGCGTTGCCTGCAGGAAGGCTGGGCGGTGGTGAAGGACCAGCAAGTCCCGGTCGAGATTAAGAACCGCACCATCCCGACGCTGTGCCGGGAAGCGTTCGAGGACACGGCGTGGGAAGTGTTCGCCGGTCGCGCCCTGAGCGCCGGCTGGACCCTGTCGGCGGTCGAGGCGGCCTGGGAGGATGCCCAGACAGCGAGGAACCGGCTGGCATTGGCGCTGCATCTGGACGTGGCAGCAGAGCTGAAACCCTGGCTGCACGGTCATCGGGCGCAGACGATGCACGTGATCAACAGTGGCCTGCACGACGGGGTGAGCCCCGGCGCCGCGGAGAACGCGCTGGAGTCCACGAAGAAGACCCTCGCGGACCTACGGGCGGCCCTGGGATGAGTGATGCCGGACTGGCCGCGCTGAGGTTGCTGGTGTTGGCCGAGCAGATCCTCGACGGCACCGTGGATCTCGGTTCGCGCGGTCCTCGGGTTGCCGCCGTGATGACGAGGTCTGCGTTCGAGGACTGGACGACTTGGATGACGGCGTTGTGGTGCCCGGTGCAGATTCCCGGACGTCCCACCCAGCGATCCAAGCTGGTGGTGCTCCGGGCGCTACAGCCACCGGAGGTCGGTGCGAGCGCCGCACGGGTGTGGAACGATCTGTCACGCGCCTGCCATCGTCATGCCTACGAGCTGCAGCCGTCGGCAGCTGAAGTGCAAGGTCTGCACGCGGCCACGGTCGCTCTGATGACGCAATCCGTTGCTCGCCCCGGGCTGACTGGAGCGCCGAGTCAGGTCGAGAGGTTCGTCGACCTGGTGTGGACGGCCTGAGCCCGCCGCTTGCGCGAGAGACCATTGTCGATGCTGAGCCAATACTGACCCCCTAATGCGGCTCTTCGCAATCGAGGGTGTAGGTCCTGACTGACCTGCCATGCTGGGGGGTGGCTGCAGGTGGGTGTCGAGGTCTTCGCATGATGGAGGTTCTCTACGCCGCCCAGCAAGGAAGACCTCGACGATGCCCGACTCTACTTTCACGACCCCTGATGTGACCACGTTCGCCCGCCTGGACGGGCTCGGCCTGCGTGTGGTGGGCCAGTTCATCGAACCCGACCGGGCGGTGTTGGAATGCCGGGTCACCGCGGATGACCGAACCTGCCGACGGTGCTGTGGTCTAGGAGTGTTGCGGGACAGTGTGAGTCGCCGGTTGGCGCATGAGCCGATGGGTTGGCGCCCGACGGTGCTGATGGTCTGGGTGCGGCGTTACCGCTGCGAGGGGTGCGGCCATGTGTGGCGGCAGGACACCTCTGCCGCGGCGGAGCCCCGGGCCCGGCTGTCGCGTGGCGGGCTGCGCTGGGCGTTGGAAGGGCTGGTGTGCCAGCACCTCACCGTCGCCAGGATCGCCGAGGCGCTGGCGGTGTCGTGGAACACCGCAAACGACGCAGTCCTGGCCGAAGGGAAACGGGTCCTGCTCGATGATCCCCACCGCCTGGACGGGGTGGAGGTGATCGGCGTCGATGAGCACGTGTGGCGGCACACCCGCAAGGGCGACAAGTACGTGACGGTGATCATCGATCTGACCCCGATCAGGGACAAGACGGGTCCGGCGCGCCTGTTGGACATGGTCGAAGGCCGGTCCAAAGCTGCGTTCACGACCTGGCTGCAGCAGCGGGATCCGCTGTGGCGCAGCCGCTTGCAGGTCGTAGCGATGGACGGCTTCACCGGGTTCAAGACCGCCACCACCGAGGAACTACCTGATGCGGTCGCGGTGATGGACCCCTTCCACGTCGTGCGCCTCGCCGGCCAGGCCCTGGATGAGTGCCGCCGGCGGGTGCACACCGATCTGCACGGCCGACGAGGCCGCCGCGACGACCCGCTGTATCGGGCCAGGCGGACGTTGCACACCGGAACGGATCTGCTCACCGACCGGCAACGCACCCGACTGACAGCTCTGTTCGCCATCGAGGATCACGTCGAGGTCGAGGCGACCTGGGGCATCTACCAGCGCCTGGTCGGCGCCTACCGCATCACCGATCGCAAGGCCGGTGCAGTCGAACTGAAGACCGTGATCTCCTCCCTCGCCGAGGGTGTCCCGAAAGCTCTGATCGAGCTGCGGCGACTGGGCCGGACCCTGGTCAAGCGAGCCGCGGATGTCCTGGCGTACTTCGACCGGCCCGGGACGAGCAACGGACCAACTGAGGCGATCAACGGCAGGCTCGAGCACCTGCGCGGGTCAGCCCTCGGCTTCCGAAACGTCACCCACTACATCGCCAGATCCTTGCTCGAGTCCGGTGGATTCAGACCCCGCCTACACCGCGGATTGTGATGAGCCCCTAATGCTGAGCGCGGCGGTCGGCGTGGACGATGGTTCCGGGTTCCGGGTTCGGGGTATCAGCGATCAACCTGCGTTGCACCAGGTCGTCGCGTGTGGCGGTTTCCGGTCGGTTCCAGCCCCGTTCGAGGCGGTGGCTGATCCCTGCCAGCCGTGCGGCGCCCACCAGCTTGGCGACGCGTTTGCGGCTGCACCCGACACCCATGCCCAGCCTCAGTTCCGCGTGGATACGCGGCGCACCATAGGAATCGCGGGACATGACGTGAACCTCGGCGATCGTCTCCTACAGCTGCACTTCAGCGACGGTTCTGGCCGACGGCGGCCGCAATACCTAGCCTCGTGCTTTCATCGCGGGGTTCTTGAGGGTGTGTGTCGGTGAAGCAGAAAGGTGCTCTGACCTGCAAGGATGGTCTTGTCTAGGGACCGTCCGTGCTGAAGATCAGGAGCACCTTTCTGGTGTCGAACTCTACCTCGTTGTATCCGCGGGTCCGTGTTGATCAGTCCGCGTCGGGTGTGGTGTCCCATGCCGGTTCGGTGTTGTTGACCGCGACGGCGGCACGGATCGGTCTGGACCGGGCGATGTCGCAGGTGTTGGCGCCGTGGCGGCCGCGGTTGGCGGTGCATGATCCGGGGAAAGTAGTGCTGGATCTGGCCATCGCGGTGGCGGTGGGCGGTGACTGTCTGGCCGACATCGCGTTATTGCGGGCCGAGCCGGGCCTGTTCGGGTCGGTCGCGTCGGATCCGACGGTGTCCCGCACCATCGACCGACTCGCAGCCGACGCGGACAACGTTCTCGCCGCGATCGGCGCTGCGACGGCTGTGGTGCGGCAACAGGTGTGGGCGCTGCGCGGTCAGGGGTCCCCGATCCACGAGGTGTCCGCGGAGCGTCCGGTGATCATCGATCTGGACGCGACGTTGGTGACCGCTCATTCTGACAAGGAACTCGCGGCGCCGACCCACAAGAAGGGGTTCGGGTTCCATCCGTTGCTGGCGTTCATCGATCACGGGCCCGGCGGGACCGGTGAAGCCGCCGCCGGTGTGTTGCGGGCCGGGAACGCCGGTGCGAACACCGCAGCCGATCACCTCATTGTGATCCGGCAAGCGTTGAAGCAGCTTCCTTTCGGTGCCCGGCCTGGCCGGAAGGTGTTGATCCGCACCGACGGCGCCGGCGGTACCCACGAGGTGCTGGACTGGCTGACCCGCCGCCGGTTGCAGTACTCGATCGGGTTCGCTCTGAACACCCGTCACGAGGCGAAGATCCGGGCCCTGCCCGAAGCGGCCTGGACACCGGCCTACGACGCCGGCGGTGTCCAGCGGGACGGCGCCTGGGTCACCGACGTGACCGGCGTCCTGGACCTGACCGGCTGGCCACCCGGGATGCGGGTGATCGTGCGGGCCGAACGCCCACACCCCGGTGCGCAACTACGCTTCACCGACCTCGACGGGAACCGACTCACCGCGTTCGCGACCAACACCAGCAGCGGTCAACTCGCCGACCTCGAACTACGCCACCGCCGCCGGGCCCGCTGCGAAGACCGCATCCGCAACGCGAAGGACACCGGTCTGCGGAATTTCCCGCTCCACGACTTCACCCAGAACCGCATCTGGTTGGCGATCGCCCTGCTCGCCGGGCAGCTCACCGCGTGGCTGCAGCTACTGGCCCTGCACGGCACGAAAGCCGCTGTGTGGGAACCGAAACGACTGCGACTCAGGCTGTTCGCGACCGCCGGCCGCCTTGCCCGACACGCCCACCGAACCTGCCTACGCCTACCCGCCCACGCGCCCTGGGCGCACCTGATCACCACAGCGATCAACCAGCTACACCCCGCGCCGACCTGACCCACCCAACCCACCCCGAACCCGCGACGATCAGCAACACCCCTGGGCCAGTGGAACCCCACGCCACCGCGCGACACGCGGCCCGAACCCCTACCCAGCAACACATCCGGAGGCGCAAAATGGTCCACAGACCCCGATCAGCCCGAGCCGGCCGCCCGACGAAAGATCGAGGCTAGGCGCAATACCGTTCAGTTAGTGTGGGCTGGTGGTGTAGATCGGCGAGTGTGTGGGCTGTGGCCACCGGGTGTGGTGGCCGCGTTTGACGTGCCACTTCACGTACTTGCGCTTGATGACTCGTGGGTTCGCTCGCTTGCGCCGGCCGGGGTTGAGGCGGCCGGTGAGCCGGTGTAGGAAGGTCAGCCAGCTGCGGTGGCAGGCGTCAGGGTCGCGAGGGGGAAAAGTCGCCCTGGTGGGCGATGGACTGGCGGGTGATCCGGAGCGCGGCAACGAAACTGACCCGGTCCGGGTCGTGACCGGCGTGCGCGGCGGCGTCGGTCATCAGGGATCGGATCGCGTAGTGGCAGCACAGGTGGCCCCAGATCTCCTGGAGGACCAGATCGGGCGACTTCGAGCGCAGCACGGTGCGGGGTCCGCGTTGGTGGGTCTTGAGTTCGTCGAACGCGACTTCGATCTCCCACCGCTGGGTGTAGGCCGCGGCGAGGTCGACTGCGGTGACCTCGTCCGGATCGAGCATCGTGGTGAACAGCCGGTACCCGGTGGGATTGTCTCGTCCGTCGTCGATGGTGTAGTCGATGACACGGACCTTCATGGGCTCTGCGCGGCGTGCCGCGGCGGAGTGTGTCTGTTGCAGGTGGGCCAGCCAGGAACCGTCCGGGAGGTCCTGCAGGTGTACGGGTTTCGGCCCAGCCTTGTCCGTTCGCACCCGCCACAACAAGTCAGCTCCCGTAGCGGACGCGGTGCGCCACAACGCATAGGAGAAGAACCCGCGATCTGCGGTGAGTAGCATCCCCTTCTCCAGCCGGTTCAGCAGCGGCACGGTCAGCGCGGCCTCGGACTCGGCGTACACCCCGACGTTCGCCGCGAATATCGCGTGGGTGCCGCACTCGGCCAGCGCGAGGACCCTGGCCATCGGAAAGGCCGCCTGCTCACCCTTGTTCACCCCCGCCCTACCGAAGTAGTCGGCATTCACCGGCGTATCGGCCACGTCCAGGCAGGTGCCGTCGATGGCCACCAGCCGCCGCCCTGCCAGCCACACCCCCGGCATCGCCTCAGTACCCAGCGGCACAGCGACCCGCTCGAACAGCGCCGCCAACGGCTCCGACCCCAACCGGGCCCGCGCCTGGAAGATCGCGGACTTGCTCGGCGGCTTGAACCTCTGCTGCCAGCCCGACACCCAGGACAGGCCATCAGTGAGCTGCGCCAGCACATCCTCATAGGAACCCTCGGAATACAACGCCATCCCGATCGAGAAGTAAGCCATCACCCGCGCCGGCAACGATCTGTGACGCTGCTCTGTCCGCCCCGCCGCAGCCACCACCTCATCAACCAAATCCGGCGGGAACACCCGAGTCAACACCCCAACCGACACCAGATCCGACAACCGACGATCCGACTCCGGCTTCACCCACCCAGCACGCGGCATACCGCCACCCTACAACAACCGCAACCTTAACTGAACGGTATTGAGGCTAGGCGTGGAAACCTCAGCGGGACACCTGCAACACGCGGCAGGCCACCGCGGCCGGAACTGGCCCCCGGGGCGCTCCGTTTGCGACACCTACTTCTTTCGCAAGTTGAGGTTGTAGGCCCCGCACGGACACCGCAAGGCGGTCTCGTTACCAGGCGGACCGTCTACCTCGATCCACGCGCCACAGGCGGCATTGGGGCAGGTGAACAGGCCGAGGAACTGCCTGCAGGCATCTACGACGGGTTCAAAGTCGGCCCTGCTCATCGTTGCCCAGTCGTTGTTGTGGACAAGCTTGTTGATGGCCCAGTTCTCTCCGTCCTGCTCCGAAATAGACTCGGCCCGTTGCGCTTTCATCGCCTCTACCTGTGCTTTAACGGAGTCGTTGTTCCATGAGTTGGCCGAAGCAGCAGCCTTCTTAAGGAGTTCGCCATGACGACCCTTCACTGCCGAGAAGAACGCGTTTAGGTCGTAGCTGTTGTCCGGGCGGAAGACCACCTGCCCTTGTAGGCCGGCTGCAATGTCTGACAGCTCGGCCTCTAAGTTGCGGCGGAGCTTGTGGGCAGCGCCGGGAACGTTATCGATCGCGAGGTCGGCCTCGATCTGAGACCAGATATCCGTGCCTTTCCCAAAGACCGGCCCGCCATCCACAGTCCAGCCATGCAAACGGGCCAACGAACGACGACCGACCAGACCCGAGGACTGCATCTGCCTCGCCCAGACCTCATCGTGAGTGGTGATGATGAACTGAACGTCAGGAAAAAAGTCCTTGAGGAGCTTGCAGAAATTTCGTCTGTGGTTGGCATCGACGGAGGTCACCACGTCGTCGAGAACAGCAAGGCGGAAGTTAGACCTGAGAAGCTGGTCAATCAAGGCGAGGTAGAGGCAGACACCCATTCCGTCTTGGTGACCCTCGCTATGGTATGCCATTGGTGGAAACATGCCGAGGCCATAGAAGTCCACCTCGAGTCCCAACTTGCCCGCAGTCGGTGCCAAGCCCGCCTTGAAGGTGGACTCGTCGTCAGAGTTGATCTGCCGGTAGTAGTTGCTGAAGTCGTCTTCCACCGACTTGTAGAGGGCCGTGAGCGCTGCGTCTGCCACCTCGTTAAACGTTTCGTAGACGGTCTGCGCCGTCTTGTTCGCGGACGCCGCCTTCGTTCTTCTCGCGCGGCCCTGGCGCACGCGCTTCCAACGCTCTTGTGCAACGGTGAGGAACGACTCCGCAGCTTTCGTAGCGGTCTGGTCGGGCAACGCCTCAACGGCTGCCTGCAGGTCTGGTAGACCCGTGGCTACGGCGGCTGGGACCGAGAGTATGTCCCCTGTGAGCCGGTCCAACTGGCAACGGGCGGTATCAACAGACCCGAGTTGCGTTTCAAGCATAGTGAGGTCTGTACCCCACGAACCAAGGTCCGTGTGCAACGTGTTCCTGTGAAGGGTGGCAGCATGCGGCTGGGAGGCTTGAATCAGGCCCCGCACTGTTTTGAGCTCGGTGGTCAGCATGTCGGTGGCGGAGCGCATGGCGCGTTGCAGGTCGGCCGCCGCCTGGGAACGCACCAGCTTAGCGCTCAAGTGATCCCGCAGGGAATTTTCACCCTGCCAGCTTTGATCGCAGAGCGGACAGGTGCTCTCAGTGAGAAGCAGGCCAATCTCGACCAGTTGGCGGTGCCGCAGGGCGTCGAGGATGCCTGGGTCATCTTCCAGCTTACGAAGCGCGTCCACCAGTTCTTTGGCAGCACTAGTTAGAGTGTCGGACTGTGAGGTCGCCTCTCTCAAGGCTGTCACATCACGCAACGCCGACACCCTATTGAAGGAGATGCCGTCACCGCTCGCCAGGCCTTCTTTCAAGTTCGTCTGCTCGGTGATGATCGCCAATGGATCGAGGCCCAACAGCTCGCGGTGCCTGTTGACCACATCGGTCATTTCCGGTGCCAGCAGTGTGGTCAGGTCGAGGTGGCGACGCATGGCGTCTTCTGCGCCGCTGACCTCGCTCGCGGCCTCCGAGGCAGACCTGCTGGTTTGGGTGAGGGCGGTACGAAGCAGTCGCCTAGTCTCGTCAACGCGGTCAAGCTTGAGGAGTGCTTGAACCTCTTGCGCCCGTTTTCCCGGTTCAGCGTTGACGTACTTCATTACCTCGCGACGGGCGAGGGTTACCTCGGGGTGCTGTGCCGCCCACGCGACTGCGTCTTCGAGTTCCGGCGTAGAGGGCATCAAAACGTACTGGTCCGCTGTCCTCACACATCGGGTGAGAACGGCCTCTTGGCCGCTCGGCACGTGGACGATTGTCAGGCTGACGCGCGCAGCGTCGGGATTATCTCGTTGGTGCACGTGCGGGCCGTGCCTCAACACGCTCAGGCCACCGGTGCCAGCTCCCGTCAACCGTGCAACATTGCCCGTCAAGGCAAAATCGATGGCATCGACAACGCCGCTCTTACCGGAGCCGTTAGGCCCGAAGACGACAAACGATTGCTGGTTCAGGTTAAGGTCGAGCTCGCGGATTCCACGGAACTCTTGGATGCGGATTGCCTTGATCTGGATCACGCTAGCGCCTCCCCGGACTCCGCCTGGAACAGGTCAACCAAGGCCTGCGGCTTGGGCAATGGGTGGCCCGACAGCATCTCGGACAGCCGACCCGCAACACTACCCGGCACTTCGTGATTGCTCCTGAGTTGTGCCACGAAGGTTTCGATAACTTCTTGTTCAGGACCAGGCATCTGCCTACCCCCGCTCACGCGCGATCGCCCTCGATCAGATCCAGCCAACGCCCGTAAGCTTGCTTGATCATGGTCTCGGTGGCGAACAGGTAACGCCACTGCCCGTGGGTACCGACGTCGTTCACTTTCGCTACCCATGCCTTAGCCGCGCGACTCTTAGCCACAACGCTCTCGTCGTTAGCATCGTCGTCAGCCTTTCCCTCAATGAGCCAATGGAGCCCATTGGAGTCGATGGCGATGAAGTCCGCGAAGTACCTGCCCCCGTCCCACTCGATCCAGACCGGACCGTTGGAGTAGATGCGCAGCCACCACTTGATCTGCGAGGAGGAGTCGAGCATGCGGGACAGAGTGAACTCGGTCGTTTTGGCGTCAAAGTTCGCCACCGGCTCAATGCTCTTCTGCCAGCCCTCGTAATGCATCCCCTTCGCGAAATCAGCCCACTTGCTGAGCCGCGGCGACGGCATTGGCCGAGACGGAGGGAAAACAGGCACTTCGACGACGTTGAATTCCCAAGTAGGGGTAGTCGCCCGCAATTGGTAGGCCTTCACGATCATGGACTCAATGGCCCGTGTCGCAAGCGCCGTGCGCTTCACACTCCACTGCGCGTGCTCATCGCTGGTGACGCCTGCCCCGTTGAGGAACCAACCCATGACCTCACCGGCGGCCTGGTCTTCTGTCAGCGTCGACTCGACCACCCCCAGCGCGAGCACCTTGTCTTCGAGCTGCTTCTTGACGACAGACCAAGTGAGATTCTCCACGTATGCCCGCTCCTCCTCGAGGAAACGCTCACCAACCACAACCTCGCCGCCGGCTCCTCTCTCTGCGTCGAGGGCCACGCGCTTCATGTACACCGATTCATCTGACAAATACTTAGCACCGAGGTCGCGGGCCTGTTGCTCCGTGACCAACTTGAGCGAGAACTTCGTCGGAACGGCCTGGCGCTCGAGGCGAGGGAACAGGATCCGAGGCGCACCAGGCACCGGCGCAACCAAGGTCATAGTGGCCGCGGCTCCCTTCTCCTGCTGGCCCACCGTGGTGTTGTACTCCTGCATAAGCAATAGGACGGCGGGGTCGATTGACTCGCCCACGTGCTGGTTGTCGAAGACGAACGTGAGGCCTGTCTGCGGAGTCCCGTCATCTGTTGCAGGGGCTGGCTGCTCATCGCCGCCTTGACTATCGTCTGTTGCGATGGGCTTGGCTGTCGGGGTGGTCTTGAGTTCCGATGCCGCGCTAGCGCGCTCCTCAAGCACCTGTTCCAGCAGGGCCTTCTTGCTGGCGAGCAACTGTCGGTAGGACTCATGGGCAACGATGTCCACAGTGTCCACGGCCTCAATGGAAGTGCGCTCACCGAAGGGCAGACGTAGGCCACGGCCAAGGACTTGCTCCGTGAGGGTGGCGGACAGCAGGGGGCGGAAGCTTACGATGACGCCGATGTTTCGTACATCCCAGCCCTCCTTCAGCTTGTCCACACTGACCACCGCACGGACTGGCGAGGTGGCGTCCTCCACAGCCTTTAACGCGCGGAGCGCTTGATCGCTCGACCCGCCCGTGATGAGGAGGACCTGACCTGACTCTGTGAGGAAGTCAGACCGGAGCGTCTCTGCCACCTGCTCTGCCTTCTTGACCTCCTCGCAAACGATGAATAGGACGGGTACAACGACGGACTTGTTTAGTGCGTGTGAGTAGGCGCGCCACGCTGCCTCCTTCACGTCACGCAGGTGACATGCATCCGCCAGCTGGGAGCGTGTGTCCTTCGTGCCGTCCTCGCGGTACACAATTACGGGGATTTTCACCAGGCCATCTGCAATGGCCTCAGCGAGGCTGTAGCGGAATATGACCTTTCCCGCCGAAACATCCTGCTTATTCGGCGTGGCAGTGAGCCCCACGATGGCACGGGCGCCGAGGTCACGGATGGTGCCTCCGTACTTCTCGGCATCCCCGGAGTAAACGTGGTGCTCATCCGCGACGACAACGAGGTCGCCCAGCCCCTGCAGGTGGGTATACAGCGCGTCGCCCATGCTCTCGTTTAGATCGTGCATCTTGCGTCGCATGTCGTCACTGGGCTTTAGTAACGTCTGCACCTTAAAGACAAACAACTTCAACTTCATGGGGTCGTTCATATCTTCCACACGCTGCTTAAAGTTCTCAGCGGTAATCACGACCGGCTCCCAGGCGGCGCCGTCGATGTACTTCCGTGTGCCGGGTGTGAAGTTGGCGATTGTCTTTTCGTAGATGACATCCAGCGGCACGATCATGACCACGTTCCGCACGCCGGCCTCGGCCAAATACTCCAGGAGGCCAGCGGCGAGATAGGTCTTGCCTACGCCAGTAGCAAGGTCACAAATGAACTCCCGACCGTTTCCTTCTTGTAGGTTATCGGCCACCTTGTGAAGGGCTCGCCGGTTGGGGTCTCGCAGGTCGAGGCGAGCCGCGATGGCCTCTACGAGCTGTGGGTCGTACGTCACCCAGGTCATCGGATCACCTTCGATTTGCGGTGGAGGTCCGCCGGGACCTTGAGAATGCGGGAGCCAGGTCGCTGGTCTGCCAAGAGGCGTTGCGCCTCGGGATGCACGGCTAGACCCGCGACGGTCACTGTCTCACCCTCGGCGAGTAGGCTAACTACGTACGCGATCTGCGGTGCGTCTACAAGTCCCTCGACTACCACTAGCAGGTCACGATTCCTTGCGGCCGTCACGCCTCGACGCTTTGGAGTAAGCGTATAGCCGATCTGAGCAGCCACGTAGGCAGGCAGAGCCTCGATGTTCTCTCGTAGGAACACGCGCCCGTTTAGCTCGATGGCCTTCGCTGGTTCCACGTCAAGCACGCGAAAACCGCCTCCACCTTCCCAGAGTTGTGTCCTGCGGTCACGGGTCCTTGTTGCCCGATTGAGTTGATCTTGAACGGTCTTCCTGACATTAACGTCTTTGACAGTCAACTTGCTCATGAGTCGTCGGAACTGCGCAGCTTCCTCTTCCTTGAGGCCACTGTCGTCACCTGCAGCTTTCAAGGCGGCGAGCATTTCCTTCGGGAGATCAACAACGAGATCAAGCGGACCCGTGGCAACCGAGTGATCGTCCAGCGCATCCGCGAAGACGGGTACATCTTTGGCGCCTGTTTGGACATCGGAGGGGTCTGCGGGCTCCAAGACCCTTCTCAGCACGGCCTGGAAGTCCTTGGCTTCCTCAGATGATACGCCCGCGGGGAGATCGACACCATCAGCAGGCACCCGCTCCTTAACCCATGTAATTCCGCCTTCGTCCGTGCCAGCTACCACCTTGGATAGCCTTGGAAGTATATAGTCGCTAACGGTGGACGCCATGGTCTCAACTGTCACCCAGCGGCGGCCCATCTTGTGGGCCACCGCAGCCGTTGTCCCCGAGCCGCCGAAGCAGTCAATGACGATATCGCCGGGCGCAGTGGCCATCTGTAGTACCCGCTGCATGAACCGCTCGGGTTTCGGTGTAGCAAAGGACGGAAGGTCCGGAAAGAGATAACGCATCTCATTCTTCGAGGTTCGATTGCTTCCTACATCCTTCTGGCGCCAGAGAGTGCGAGGTGTCAATCCTTCTACCTCAGACAGATAGCGCTTGATGCTGGGGCGGGCGGTCTGGTCAGGTCCCCAAAAGATCCTGTCGTCCCTTTCGAGTTCCCAAAACTTCTCCTCGCTGATCCGCCAAAAACGACCTTTTGGTGGACGGAAGGTGCGCCCAGACGGGCCAGTGATAGCGTAAAGGCCACGACTGTAAGTCTTGTTTGCAAACGGGTCGCCGGGATACCAACTTCCACGCGGATCGCCATCCGGGTTGGTGTAGATTACGTCGAATGCCGCACTGCGAGGCAGTCGATTTGGCCGCCAAACTGCCTTGTCCTTAGCGTAAACAAGAACCACATCCTGATCCTTGCTCAAGAATGAAGCGCTATTGTTGGGAGAATCCGCCTTTTCCCAAACCACCTCAGCGACGAAATTCTTGATGCCGAACTCCTCATCGAGAACCATTCGCGCACGATGGACTTCCGCATCATCCAGGTGTACCCAAATTGAGCCATTGGCCGCCAATAACTCTCGCAGAAGCCTCACTCGATCCCTAAACATTGCGAGCCACACTGAGTGATCGAAGTTGTCGTCATAAAACTCGCCGAATATCTGCTCGGTGTTGAAAGGCGGATCAATGTAGGCCAACTTCACTTGGCCGGCGTACTCGCGCCTGTACTCGGCGATTGACCGAAGTGAGTGCAGTGCGTCGTAAGCGTCGCCTTGAATGACCAAGTTGGCGGTCTCGTCCGCTACTACTGCCCCGACGCTAGTTCGCTCGCGCAAAAGACGAACCTCGGTCACTCTGGTGTCGTCGCGCTCGACCCACTCGTAGCCTCCTCCAGCGAGCGGCAGAAGCGCTTTATCCTTGTTGAACCAGCTCAGAGCCAGTCGCTGCTGCTGTCCCACCTAGTGCACCCCTACGCTGCGCCTACGACGGACGTTCCGACGTATCGACCAGGATATCCCGGAGCGCCGACGACGGGGGTACGACCGACCGTGCTACCGCAGGTTACTTCGAGACACCCGTCTAGTACTACAGCCGTAGATCGATCTTGTAGTGCTCTGATCTGCGGCGATAGTGGTGGTATCGGGCGGTGGCTTGGTGTTTCCGTCGCCAGATTGACCAGTGCAGGACGTGCTCGCGGGTCGCGATCGCTCCGACTGTGAGGGTGTCGAAGAGTTTTCGCAGCTCGTTCAGGGTGAGATCGATCAGTCCGGTTGGTGCGGGTTGGCGGTCTTTCTCGGCAGCGGTGGTGACGGCAAGGAACGCCATCGCGAGCATCGCCAGGGTGCTCCAGCGGTGCCAGGAACACCACCGCCGGACCTGGTGTTCATCGAGTCCGGCTTGCCCTTTGGCGGTCTGGAACGATTCTTCGATCTTCCATCGTTGCCCTGCGACCCGGACCAGGGTGGCCAGCGGGACCGGTCGCGGTGAGTGACAGCGGTGGTAGGCCATCTCGTCGGTGGAATCGTTGCGGTGCAGCAGCAACCAGTGCAGGCCAGGCTGATCACCGGGTATCCGGATGAGCGCCCACGAGTAGAACCGCGGACCCTTGGTTCCCGCGCCGGCTGACATCTTCTGCCACGACTGCGCGGGCAGCGTCCCGGTCAACGCATCAGCGCGGACAGCTCCGCCCTGGGTCGGTACCCGGTGATCACACGCGACGGCCAGCACGTAGCCCATGGCTGTGTCGGTGAGCGCTGCACGAAGTTTGGAGTCGTTGCCGTACACCTCGTCGCCGGCGACGAACCGCGCCGGGACGCCAGCCTTTACTGCCGACAGGATCATCTGCAGGGCCAGTGCCGGTTTGGTCGCGAACCCGACACCATCCGGGACACCGGCGCTGGCCATCCGGACGGGGTCATCGGTCCAGGACCTGGGCAGATACAGCGCCCGATCGATCAACGCATGCCCGCGAGGGGCCGCGTAGGTCAGGTACACCGCGACCTGAGCGTTCTCGATCCGGCCTGCAGTTCCGGTGTACTGCCGCTGCGCGCCGACCGTGTGCACGCCCTTCTTCACATCGCCGGTTTCATCAACGATCAGGACACCGTCCGGGTCACCGAACTCCTCAACCACATAGTGGCGCAGATCATCGCGGACCGCGTCAGCATCCCACTTCGCACGGGAAAGCAAGTGCTGCAACCCATCCGGGGAAACATCACCTCGATGCTCAGCGATCGTCCAACAGTTCTTCCGGTCCAGACCGGACAACAACCCGAGCATCAACGCACCAGCATGCCGGGCCGACTCGTACCGCGCGAACCGCGGCCGGACGCGGTCCAACAGCGCGCCGAACCCGTCCCACCACCGGTCAGGCTCTATCCTGTGAGCCGCGGCCAGCGCGACGTTCTTGTTTGTCTTCACAACCAACCATGATCACGCGCTGGCCGCCCCGACCTGCGACAACACGCCCAAAACCTCGATCTACGGCTGTAGTACTAGGGGCCCCGGTGCTCGTCCACCCAGGACAGGTGTACTCGCTGGTAGCCAGGTCAAGCCGCCTCGGTGCCTGTGCTCCGTCACCCTGCGGGCAAGGGGGCTGACGCCGCTAGTAGCCACACCGACCAAGAGCAGGCAGGCCAGCAGGCGAGACAGCGTTGCTCGATTAACCTCAATCCTGTTCGAAGTCTACGAGATGACCAACGGTGCCGCGTGAAGTGATGTTTCTCCATTCTGCACAACAGAGCCGAACCGGATTTCACCGGCACGTCGCTCAAGGCTTAAGATATGTGCCAAACGAGGCGGCTCCCGCGGTGCTCGCCAGTTCGACAAAATCCTCCTGGCGGCCTTGTCCGAACGCTAGCCGGTAATTGAACAAGTTTCGTCTCACACGCTCGAGTACGAGCTCATCCCTGCTGAACGGGAACTGGAGCAGCGTCCGCTCGATTTTGGCCGGTCCGTCGTAGAGCCAAGAGGCGTACAGCCGATCACGCTGCTCCGACCTGGTCTCCGCCAGCTCGAAGGCCAGATCCCAGGGATGCCGACCGGGGGAGCCCCGGAGTATGTCTTGTGTCAGGTCGGCGGCAATGTTGCGGCGGACCGCGTGCCCGCGGAAGCGGTCGATGCGGCCTTCGCGCTGCTCGAAGTCGACGGGGTTGGGCGGGATGTTCCAATGCACGAGGCTGTGGCACCACGGGTGAAAGTCGATGCCCTCCTGGCCCACGGACGTGGATGTCAGGACGAACGGCCAGAACGGGCTGTTGAACGCTTGTCTGACCTCCTGCGGGCGGTGTCCAGCATCAGACGAGCCGGCCCGCGCTCCATACCGCATGGCGAATCCGGCACCGAGCGGAATGTCGCTCTCGCCCGTCGCCGGATCAAACGCTCGGAAGGTGACACGACGCAACGACAGGGTTGATCGTGCGACGTCGGCGATCGTCGCGAGCCGCTCGTCGGTGAGCGGACCAGGCGGGTCGTTGGCCAGCTGATGGAGATACTCGTCCAGCACAGCTTGGAGGTTGCCGTCGGCGCAGTACTGCAGCACGGCACGCCAGTACGGCAAAGTCGTGCCGTAGAGACCATCGAGCAGGTTCATCGCCTGGGGCCGGTTGAAAAGTGACCGGATCCCGTCGGCGATCATGCAAGCGGCAGCCCACAGGCCGTTGTCTGAGACCGTGTCGTCCGGCCCCACGAGTCTTTTCAGCGCCCGCCACGCCGAGTTGGCCGGCCCGAACGCTGCCAGATCGGCGATTGTCTCGGCCAGGTCTGGCGGCCATGAGCTCTCGCTGCTCAGATCCAGCTGCGCCACTTCCTCGACATGCCGGAGAGCGCCGGCAGATCCGCCGTCCTCCTCGCCTGCAACCGGTGCGAGCGCAGCGGCCAGGTTGGCGGGGCTCCCTGCATCCGCCGTGCTCGCGCCCGTCGCTTCGAAGGCGAAAGCAGCTGCCCAGTAGGCACTTTCAGACGCTGTGGCAGCGGATTCTCGCTGAGCTATTCCTAGGCGTTCGGTGACGACCCCACGGATGCGCGCGCGCACCACGTCGACGCCCGCAGCGCGTCCGAAACTGCGAGCGGAGGCGAGTGGGTCTGCCAGCTTCGCCAGCGCCGGGATGGGCCAAAACAGTGCGAGCGTCGACATCGATGCGGCTCGTCCGTCGACAACGCGGTACTGGAGCCGCGCGGTCGGACGGGTTGCCCGGCCGGCGTTCTCGGCCATTCCGGCGAGGCGCCGATCTGCTTCGTAAGTCAGCAACGCCGCGACCGCGGTCGGGGCGGCGTTCCACGAAGAGAAGAGCAACTTCTTCGTCATCCCGGCAGCGTCGGCAAACGGGCCGTCGGGCTCCGTGTACGACAAGCTCGGCGGGACCCACAGCAGTTTCTCCCAGCCTGCGCCGACCGTCTGATGAGCGAGCACTCGAAGCTTGGCGTTCCCGAGGTCGATCTCCTGCTGACGGGTCATCAGCTCGGTCGGCAGGGTGCGCATCTTGCTGAGCGTGTCCAGCAGCGACGCGTGCTCGGCCTTGGTCCGTGTGTGCAGCTGATAGCCGTCCATGAAGTTCGCGAAGTACGGCGAGGATTTCCAGTACTCGACGTTGAACTCGCTGTCCACGGCGCGCGCCAGATCGGACAGGTGGGCGTACTCCACCAGATCGTCTGCATTGACGGACGCTGCAGTGTGGACGGTTTCGACCACCCGTGAGCGCTGCACATCAGCGGGGCGCTCGGTCCTGCACATGAGCGGCAGCAGCTGCGAGCGCAATGTCTTCGCTAGTTCGTCACCGCCACCATGCCCACTGACGACCCGGGCTCGGAAGGCTGCGAGATTGGACTTGATGTCGCCGATCGAGTGATGGGATCCGCCACGCGCCAAGAACTGCAGCGTGCCGAACAGCCCCTGCTCGTGGTCCTCCGTCTCCTGCTCATCGGCGAGGGTGAACGCCTTGAACGGCGTGGCCGAGAGCAACAGCACCCGCGCCCGCGGATGGCTGAACATCTGCTCAGCGAGCTCGCCGCTAGCAGTGTCGGCCTGCAGCAGATCGTCGAAGCGCTGGAACTCGTCCAGGATCACCAGATCCGGAGACAAGGCGTTGAGGCCGGCCTGCGACAGGATTTTCCGACCCTCACCGATCGCCCATCGTGCCTCGGCGGTGAGTTCGTCGGTGATGTTCGATGCCTTGCGATGTTCGGTGATGAGCCCGTTCAGCCACTCGATCAGTGAGATGCCGTCGCCGAAAGGCTGGCGCGCCAAACGACGAACCTCGGCCACCACCTCGGCGTCGAGGTCCGTCCAGCTGGGCTTCAGAGACCGGTGTCGCTCCTCCATCCGTTCCAGCTTGCGGACGCCACCCCTGAACACCCGGTAGGCGGCACGTAGGCCGTAGTGATCAAGCGGTTCAAGGTCCTCCGTCAGGATCTCGAGCAGTAAGAGTCGTTCCTCCGCAGTACCGAGCCCGCCTCCAGACAGTGAAGTACCTGGGGTGAAGGACACCACGCTCACGGGCTTGACCCACTTGCCATCGTCAGCATGGATACGGCCCTTGGCGGCTGCGAGAAGGGTCAGCCGCGACGCCTCGGCCGGAGCGTCACCGATGACGTTCAGCCGCGCGAGGTTCTGGCGCGCGAGATCGACGTTCGAGCAGATGTAGACGACGTCGATGCGGTTCGTGCTGGGATCGTCCTGCAGCTTCTCTATCGCACGAGCGATGACGCCCCGCGCCACGATGCTCTTGCCGAGACCGGTCTCGTCGGCCACGAGGAAGCGCCGGGTGGAATCGGGCCCGTAGAAGCGCCGGATGACGTGATCCACGGTGCGCTGTTGGAAGGGGTAGAGCTCGTCGCGGACCGCTGCTGCGGAGAACCGTTGGCGCGTCATGAGCGGGCTCCTTCCAAGCGTGCGCCGGCCTCGAGGAAGGCCGGCCACAACTCCAGCAGGCCGGGAGGAATCACGTCTTCGGCCCCGCGCTTCCTGAGCTGCTCGATGAGATCGGTGATGGTGTGCAACGCCTCCGGTTTCGCGGCAAGCCCGCGAACCAGACCTTCGAACAGTCCTTGCCCAAGCATCTGGCCGAACTCGAAGAACCCGCTGCCATCCATGTCGGCACCCAGCTCCTGGGTGATGCTGTCGGCGTCCTCAGCCAACAACAACCGCAGGAGGGCCAGGAACTTCTCGGTGGAGTCGATCTGGGAGGCCATCACCGCGTCCAGGCGTTCGCTGTCGTCGCCGATCAGCCGCATTTTGACCAAGGTGGTCCGTGTTTGGGAGCGATGATCTTCCACGGTCAGGACTGCCCAGGACGTCACGTCTTCGACGGACAGACCTGGGATGTGACCAGCCACTGCCTCGCCGCCGAGCAGTGCGATGGAACGCCCGTTCACCCCCGCCATGCTGAGCTTCGCCGTGAAGGCGGCGTCCAGGGCGACCGGCTCTGCCGAGGTGATCTCCGCACGAATCCTGTCGCGAGCTCCGGTCAGCGTGCAGGCGAGATGGAGCTCCGTCAGTCGCGAGAGCTCTGCATCCAGAGCCAGGTCCTGCTCGTCTGCTGCGGCGGGTTCCACGTCGGGTCGGGCGAAAGGCTCCAGGATCCCGCCCATGCCGTCCTTGTGCAGGATGGCGTCGACCCCGTACTCCTTGCGCGCGCCCACGATCTCCAGCAGGAACTCGACGTTCCCGGTGAACGCGTTGTCGGTCGTGTTGAGTGACCCGGTGAAGAAGTGCGCCTTGCTTGCGCGCTCGGTGACGATGATCTTCGCGTGGAGTCCGTCCAGCAGGACGCCAGGCGCTGTAGCCGCCACTTGGTCTTGATCTTCCGGATCAGGCGTCGGGTCGGAGCCGGTCTCCTCCGGGTTGAGACCGGCATCAGGTCGGACGACGAAGAGCTGCGCTTGCAACGCGTCCAGGTCGGCGGGCAAGATTTGGGCGAGCTGATCAGTGCGAGAAACGACGTCGAGAGTCTTCATGTCGGCGGCGACGCGCTCGAGACCACGCAACGAGACGAACGGCGAGATGATCAGGCCCTTCGATCCGCTGAAGTCCGGGTTCACCGGCTCGCCGTCGATGCCGAAGGCGTGGAAGGCCAGCTCGTCCACCCCGACAGTTTGGTCCCAGTTGATGCGCCTGACTGCTTCGGCGAGGGTCGCGATCCGCGCTGCGCGCTCGGGCTGCAGGGTGTCGTGGGCCAGGCCGGGCAGTGCGCGGATCAGAGCTGCGAGCGGACGGTTGCTGGCCAGGGGGCGGGTCCCGGGTTCGCCGTCCAGAGCGACCATCACGTCCCACGACACTGACGAGGTCAGATTGCGCGTGGCCACGATGAGTCGGTACTTCATGGGTTCGTCGTCGTCCAGGCTGCTGAACTCCAGCATCCACACCTTTGGGTGGAAGAGGTACCCGGGCTTGGGCGGTCGGACCGGGTGCAACGACCGCTCAAGGAAGGCGTTCAACTTGGCGTATGCAGCCGGTGCTGCGAGATACCCGTTCTGGAAGAAGATGTCGATCTTGTCGACGCTGGAGCGCAGCGCCTCGAGAATCGCGATCGGGTGACGTTTGCTGGCGTCGTTGAGAATTCGGGTGGCTGCGGCGAGCGGGGCGAGGAGCGCCGCCTCCAGATCAAGCGTGAAGGTGGTGCCGACCGCGTGTCGCAGTCGGAGTCCGGGCGGCGGCTGCAGATGACTGAGCAGCAGCTGTCGGTCATCGGGTGCCAGCACTGTCGAGTCCCTCTCGGATGTCGGCGAGGATGCGGGTGACGTTCGCCCAGCGGAACGTCAGCAACCCGGTGCCGGAGTTGCCTGTCCAGCTGGCCAGCCGGCGCGAGTTGCCCAGCATCGCCTGCGGGCCTTTCTTCGCGCTCTCCCGCCGCTGAATCATGGTTCGCAGCGCCTGGTTGTCGAGCGCGGTGAGGGCAGATCCGTCCCGGACGGATTCGATCCAACGGTTGACGAAGATCTGAGTTGCAGGAGCGATCCGGTACGCGGCTGTCCCGAGCGTTTGCCAGAAGGCCGGCAGATCCCAATGCTGGGTGCGGGGCATGATGGCCCGCATTTCGTCGGTCCATGCCCGGAACTGCTCGCGATAATGGTCTACGTCGACTTCGCCGTACTGGGGCGTGTACTCGTCTCGTGCGTAGGCCTCGGCCAACAGCACGTTGTAGACCCAGGCAGCGCCCTGCATGGTGCGCGCGAACAGCTCTGCATGGGTCAGCAGATCGCGCTGGTCGTCGGGCAGCTCGGTTGCGCGCAGGGCGTCCCACGCGGAGGGGGTCTCATAGATAACCCCCGGATCCGCGCTTCGCGTCAGCGATGCCAGCAGTGAGTCAGGGACTGACAGGAGGATGCGCTCCTGCAGCCAGCTCGCTTCCTCAGAAGTCAGTTCCAGGCCGCCATCGACGGAGTAGGGGAAATCGGACGGGCGGGGCGGGAGAGTGGCAACCCACGGTCCCGATCGGCGCTCGGCGAGCTCGGTGGCCTCGCTGGCGCGTCTCGTCGTGGGACCGACTTGTTGTCGGCCGATGGGGTACTCGAGGATTCCGTAGGTGCGGAGCGCCGTCCAGTAGATCTGCGAGGGGAGCGTGCGTACGTTCTTGCCGGCGCGTTTGCCGATCAGGCCGACCGCGTCTGGGTCGGTCTTCAGGATCGATGTCAGCGTGCTCCGCTCGTACTCCTCGGCACGGGCAACGAGGCTGCGGGTGCTGCTTGTCGGCCCGGACGCCACCTGGAACGCCCAGGGAACCAGCAACAGGTAGCGCGCCCTGGTCTGGATGGTCGAGCTACCCGGGAACAGGCGGTCGCCGAGCGCGTCTCTGATCTGGCCGATGCCCAGGTCGTCGATGGTCAGGGGGTCCGAGAACAACTTGATGATCTCCCGCGCACGTCGCTGCTGCTCCAACGAGGTGTCCAGCCAGGCGACGAGCGACACGAGGTTCCTCCCCAGGATGCGCTGGCTACCCCCGCGCTCACTCGGACACTAGACCAGAGGGGTGACGGATGGCAGGGTCAAGGCATGACCGCTGCGGGAGGGGAGTCGACCCGTGAGGACCTTGTTCGCAGTGCGGCGCGCGATTGGGTTGAGAAACGGTCTTTTGGTGCGACCCTTCCGATCCGCGGTGTCGACCTGCGATCCGAGTTCCTCTTCGGTGGCGATCAGGTGCGACTCGTTGATCAGGCTGGCATCTGGAAGCCGGCCTGGATGGCAGCCGCGTTCACGATCCGCACGACTCACACGCCGGCTGGCCAGGAGGCTCCGTACTTCGACGAGATCGGTGCGGATGGTTTGCACAGGTACAAATGGCGCGGAACGGATCCAAATCATCATCACAACAAGGCTCTCCGCGATGCGATGAAATCGAGGGTTGCGCTCATCTGGTTCATTGGGGCGGAACCCAACGCGTACATCCCGATCACCGATGTCTACCTCGTGGCGGAAGAACCCGATCAGCACCAGTTCGTGGTGAGCGTAGGCGACTGGGTCGACCTACGTCCTGACAGTCCTGCAGAAGGTTGGATCGAGAAGTACCTGCTGACCCAGACGAAGCAGCGCTTGCATCAGCCCATGTTCCGCGTCGGGGTGATCCGTGCCTACGAGCAGCGTTGCGCCATCTGCGCGCTCAACCATGTCGAGCTCCTGGATGCCGCTCACATCATTCCCGACAGTGACGAAGCCGGAGTCGCGGCCGTTCGGAACGGGTTGGCGCTGTGCAAGATTCACCATGCGGCATATGACCGTGGGTTCCTCGGGATCCGGCCTGATCTGGTGGTTCAAATTAGGGCTGACCTTCTGCAGGAGAAGGACGGCCCGATGCTCTTGCACGGGCTACAAGGACGCCACGGCCAGAAGCTCATGACTGTGCCGAAGAGGACTGAAGAGCGCCCGTCGGCCGAGCTTCTCGAGCTCAGCTGGAACAGGTTTGCGGCCGGCGCGGCCTGATCTGCGCAGGGCTATGTTGCTTGGGCCCGATTGAAGCGCGCTGTGGCGAACGCTGGCTGGTGCAGTCACGATGCCGGCCAGCTTGCGCTCCTAGCCTCGATCTTTCGTCGGGTGGCCGGCTCGGGCTGATCGGGGTCTGTGGACCATTTTGCGCCTCCGGATGTGTTGCTGGGTAGGGGTTCGGGCCGCGTGTCGCGCGGTGGCGTGGGGTTCCACTGGCCCAGGGGTGTTGCTGATCGTCGCGGGTTCGGGGTGGGTTGGGTGGGTCAGGTCGGCGCGGGGTGTAGCTGGTTGATCGCTGTGGTGATCAGGTGCGCCCAGGGCGCGTGGGTGGGTAGGCGTAGGCAGGTTCGGTGGGCGTGTCCGGAAGTTGTCAAGCCGGGTGAGGCCAGCGGGTGTTGAGTTTCAGGCTGCGGTGGTCTCCTCGGGTTTCTTGGGTTCGTTGATCCAGGCGGCCGCGGGCAGGTCGAGGATCTTCGGGTCTCGGTCGGTCGCGAAGCGGCTGGGGTGCCGACCGCGGGCCGCGGTGAGCGTTTCGGATCGTTGTCGGGCCGCGGCTGGGGCGAGGCCGTAGTGGACGTCGGCGGGGGTGTGCAGTCCGATCCCGCTGTGGGGGCGGTGGTCGTGGTTGTAGTAGTCGACGAACTCGGCGATGAACTCCCGCGCGGCGTGCAGTGAGGTGAACTGTTCCGGGAACACCGGCGCGTACTTCAGTGTCTTGTTCCAGGCCTCCGAGTAGGGGTTGTCGTTGGACACCCTGGGCCGGGAATGGGACCTGGTGACTTCCAGATCATCCAGCAGCGCCGCGACGCTCTTGCTGGTCATCGACGTGCCCCGATCGGCGTGTACGACGTGCGGAACACCTTGGATGCCGAACACCTCGTCCATCAGATCCTTGGCCAGCTCAGCGGTTTCGGTGTGGTGCACGTGCGCCCCGACGATCATCCGGGAGTAGATGTCGATCATCACGTAACAGTCGAAATACTTGCCCCGCACCGGGCCTTTCAGTTTCGTGATGTCCCAGGAGTACACCTGCTGCGGTCCCGTCGCGAGCAGTTCCGGGACCTTCCGTGCCGGGTGGGTCGCTTGTCGGCGCCGGTCCTTGACCTGCGCGTTCCGGTTCAGGATCCGGTACATCGTGGCGATCGAACACAGATACGTGCCCTCCGCCAGCAAGATCGCGTACACCTGTGTGGGGGGCTTGTCGGCGAACCGGTCGCTGTTGAGGACCCCGAGGACCTGCTGCTGCTCCGCGTCGGTCAGCCGGTTCACCGGACGGCGACCCGCCCCGGCCGGATCGCTCGGTGCCGCAACCACTTCCAGTCGCGTCAGGCGGGTCAGGCGGTCCTGAGTGGAGCGGGGCAGCCCGGTCAAAGCTGCTGCCCGCCGGGTGGACACACCGGCCCCGATCAGGTCCTGATGGGTCGATCTCAACGTTTGCGTTGCTGATCGGCGATGTCCGCGCTCTCGGAGATCTGCTCCAAGAGCGCGTGTGCTTTTCCCATGATGCTCAGCGCCGCATCCGTGGTCGCCAACCGCCGCCGGGCGGCCTCCAGATCCCGCGTCAACCTCGCGATCTCGAGCTGATCAGCCGTAGGTCGGGCAACTTTCTCGCCGGCCTGCTTACCGGCCAGCACCCCTGAGTCGCGCAGCTGCCGCCACGCGGTGATCTGAGAGGAGTAGATGCCCTGCTCCCGCAGATACGCCCCACCGCCGCCCTCACCGCCCTCACGGGCTTGCTCATAGCCGGCCAGGTGCTGCAGTTTCTCGGCGGGGGTGAACGCCCGACGACGTCGAGGACCACCCTCACGCGGACCAGGAGTAGACATCGTTTCATCCTGGACCATCGATGTTTCCGTCACTTCGAACCTCTAGATCTCGCCCTGCGTCAGGCGGACTTGCAATGAACCACTGGCCTCACCTCAGCCTGACACGCAGGGGTCGGGCAAGGCGGCCGGCGGTCGCGAACAGCCTGAGTCGCAGTCGTTTCGGTTCCCACACAGCGGCTTTCGTGCCGTGCAGGGCCAGTAGCTGCAGCCACGCGGTGAGCTGCCCGGCGAGCAGGGCGATCGCCAACCAGATGCGGTTCTGGGCGAAGTCGTGGAGCGGGAAATTCCGCAGACCGGTGTCTTTCGCGTTGCGGATGCGGTCCTCGCAGCGGGCTCGGCGGCGGTGGCGTAGTTCCAGGTCGGCGAGTTGCCCGCGGCTGGTGTTCGTCGCGAACGCGGTGAGCCGGTTCCCGTCGAGGTCGGTGAAGCGCAGCTGCGCACCGGGGTGTGGGCGTTCGGCCCGCACGATCACCCGCATCCCGGCCGGCCAACCGGTCAGGTCCAGCACGCCGGTCACGTCGGTGACCCACGCGCCTTCGCGTTGCACCCCGCCCGGGTCGTAAGCCGGGGTCCACGCCGCCGCGGGCAGCGCCCGGATCCGCGCTTCATGGCGGGTGTTCAGAGCGAACCCGACCGAGTACTGCAACCGGCGGCGGGTCAACCAGTCCAGGACCTCGTGGGTACCCCCCGCGCCGTCGGTGCGGATCAACACCTTTCGGCCAGGCCGGGCACCGAATGGCAGCTGCTTCAACGCTTGCCGGATCACAATGAGGTGATCGGCTGCGGTGTTCGCACCGGCGTTCCCGGCCCGCAACACACCGGCGGCGGCTTCACCGGTCCCGCCGGGTCCGTGGTCGATGAACGCCAGCAACGGATGGAACCCGAACCCCTTCTTGTGGGTCGGCGCCGCGAGTTCCTTGTCAGAATGAGCGGTCACCAACGTCGCGTCCAGATCGATGATCACCGGACGCTCCGCGGACACCTCGTGGATCGGGGACCCCTGACCGCGCAGCGCCCACACCTGTTGCCGCACCACAGCCGTCGCAGCGCCGATCGCGGCGAGAACGTTGTCCGCGTCGGCTGCGAGTCGGTCGATGGTGCGGGACACCGTCGGATCCGATGCGACCGACCCGAACAGGCCCGGCTCGGCCCGCAATAACGCGATGTCGGCCAGACAGTCACCGCCCACCGCCATCGAAATGGCCAGATCCAGCACTACTTTCCCCGGATCATGCACCGCCAACCGCGGCCGCCACGGCGCCAACACCTGCGACATCGCCCGGTCCAGACCGATCCGTGCCGCCGTCGCGGTCAACAACACCGAACCGGCATGGGACACCACACCCGACGCGGACTGATCAACACGGACCCGCGGATACAACGAGGTAGAGTTCGACACCAGAAAGGTGCTCCTGATCTTCAGCACGGACGGTCCCTAGACAAGACCTATCCTTGCAGGTCAGAGCACCTTTCTGCTTCACCGACACACACCCTCAAGAACCCCGCGATGAAAGCACGAGGCTAGACCGAACGATCTGCCTCTGGCAGTGTGCTGGGAGGGCTCGCAGCAGCGAACCAGACGTGACGGGGGTGGAACGGTGACGGACGCTGGTGGAACGGTGCGCCCACCGGATTCCGGTGCTGAGACAGTTCCCTGGTTCGGCCCGCTCCCGCCACCCGGAGCTTCCGAGCCCCAGCCGACGCCTCCGGCCCTGGACGAACCCGATGGCAGTGGCCCAGCTGATGAACAAACGGAGCCGCCTGCAGATTCAGTTCTATCTGCGCAGCTCCGAGCAGACGTCGTCCGTAGCTGGTCGTGGGCCGCCTCGGTAGCGCGGATCACGCAGATCACCGCGATCGAGATCAATCTGTCTGCTCCCGTCGTCCGCGCGCGAGTGACCGCCAAGCTTCGTGACACCGACCTCGAGTTCGGCGCCGTGACCGTCTACGAGGGCCCACTCAACGCGGGCACGCGAACACGGCGGTCGGTCCACGTTCCGCTCTCGCCAAGCTCATGTTCCTTGGTCACCGAGCGATACGGCGCCGAGTTGAGTCTGGTGGTCGAGGACCTGGACACGTCCCAACGACTGATGTAGCCGAATCTAATCGAGACTAAAGCGTCTAAAAGAATCTAAAGCAGATGCTAGGGTGACCAGATGTCGAACCCCTTCCATGCCAGCTTCGGAGTGAGCCCGCCGTTGCTCGTCGGCAGGGAACAGGTCATCCAGGACTTCGAGGAAGCGCTCGAGGACGGTCCCGGCTCCGCCGGCCGCGCGACGCTCTACACCGGCGCCCGTGGATCAGGGAAAACGGTCATGCTGAACGCGATCGAGGGCCGTGCGCGTGAGCGCGGCTGGCTGGTGGTCAGCGAGACCGCCACAGCTGGGTTCATCGATCGGATCACCACCCAGCATCTCCCCCGGCTACTGCGCGACTTCGACCCAGCAGCGGTCAGGCGCCGGCTGACCGGGGTCACGGCGCCATTGCGAATCGGTGGTGTCACCTGGGAGACGATCGAGGCCCACGTGATTCAGGCCGGCCTGCGCAATCAGATCGAGGTGTTGACCGATCTGCTCGTCGATCACGACACCGGCATCCTGATCACGCTGGATGAGATCCACCGCAACCAGATCGCGGACCTGCGTGAGTTGGCGACCACCGTGCAGCACGCCTTCCGCGAAGGTCGCGAACTCGCCTTCGTCGGCGCGGGTCTGGCCGCCGGGATCAGCGACATCGTCAATGACGACGTACTGACCTTCCTACGGCGAGCCGAGCGCCACACCCTCGGCACCGTCTCCCGCAGCGAAGTCGAACGCGCCTTCCGCGAACCCATCGAAGCCGCCGGTAGAAAGATCGGATCAGCGGCGCTCAGCACCATGGTGGACGGCGCCGACGGCTACCCCTTCCTGCTGCAACTTGTCGGTGCACAAACCTGGCGTCTGCACCCGCAGGAGCAGGTGATCACCGAGGACGACGCGACGGAAGGAGTTCGCCGCGCTCTCAGGCGACTCGGAACGCTCGTCCACGAACCGGCGTTGAGCGATGTCTCCGCGATCGACAAGATGTTCCTGATGGCCATGGCTCGCGATGACGGACCGTCGACAATGGGGGACGTCCAACGCCGAATGGACGTCGTGGCCAACTACGCCAGCCAGTACCGGCTACGCCTCATCGCGGCCGAACTGATCCACTCGACCCGCCGCGGGTACGTGGATTTCTCCCTGCCGTACTTGCGCGAACATCTGCGCGAACAAGCTGCCGTAGACAGCTGAGTCCTCCATGCGCGGTGTTGACCGACCGTCGAAGCCCCTGTCCGGCACGATCTCTGCCGATCCCGCACGACGATCGGCGACGCGTCACGGCAGCCCGGCCCGGTCGAACTCCTGCAGCAGTCTGGGACGACGCCGGTGGGTGTCGCGCAGCTCTGCCACGAACGCATCGATGTCGGCCGCTCTGTTCGTGCCGGCCGCAAGCTTGCGCATCTTCCGCAGACGCTGCGCGGCGGCCCGATAATTGCGCGCGTCTGCGTCGACGAGGGTTTCGTCCACCAGTCGTTGATGGACTGGCAGGACAGCGAGCGGGTCGAGCTTCTCGTAAGCCTTGATCAGCTCACTCCAGGTGGTGGCGCTGGTGAGGGCGAGCGATTGCGCGAGCCGCCACGCCCACTCGACGTCGTTCAGGGTGCCGAGCACGAAAGTGACGCTGTCACTGGGATTGTCAGCCAGTGTGGCCATCACCTCGTCGCGGTGTTCCGGCCAGGCAGCGCCCGTCGCCCGGTGCAGGTTGGCCGCTGTGACCGCTGAGGGCCAGTGCCGGAACACCCGGAGTCGGGCCGCCAACACTTCATTCGGCCGATGCTCCTCCAGCAGCCTGCACCAGTGCGAGGCAGCGGTGAGCGACTGGTGTCCGCGGTCGAACTCGACGGCCTGCTCGGCCCAGTCGATCGCGAGATCGACCTCACCGATCTCCTGGAAGGCCTTGGCGGTGTCCGTCAGCCACGCGGCGACCTTCCGGCTCCTGGCATGTGTACGGATGATCGCGTCGATGTCGCGATCGAGGACGGCCAACCGCCGGGCGTTGTGGTCCAGCGTGAACCACTCGTGGGCGTGCCCGGAACCGAACCGCGCATCATCGGAGGCGCGTGGACCGAGAGAGGCCGCGATCGCGTCCAGCCGCGCCCGGTAGGTGACCATGCCGCGCTCTCCCAGAGCGGGTGCGTAGGCGACCGGATCGAGTTCGAAATAGTCGACCACCCCCTCGAACTGGAACTTGATCATCCAGTCCACCAGTTTGACCGGGGCGACGTTCGCGGTCGCCGCGACCTGCGGGTGGAGTGCCAGCAGCCGATGGCAGACGTCGCCGATGATGCCGCTGGAATCGTCAGCACGGGCGATCACTGTGCATGCGCTGGCCAGCGCCTTGTGGGTGACGGCGTAGACCTCTGCAGGATCTGCCGTGTTGATTGCTGCTTCCAGGATGTCGACACCTCGGTGCATGTCGTGTCCGTGGGCGTTCGCCGCGTCCCAGCGGTGCGACTCCGCGCGGGAGCGCATCAACGGCAGGACGTCGTCGGCGAGGGTGGTCATGTCGGCTCCGATCTCACCGAGGATCTTCTGATGGCAGTCTGCGGACCATCTTCGCGGTCCCAGTATCAATCGCGGGCGAACCAGGGATCGGACATGTCCGGGTCCGTTCCGGCGCGCTTCCAGTTCTCGAGGACTCGCTCGAAGGCTCGATGTTGATCCGGCCAGGGTTTGAAGTCGTCGGAGTAGACGATGATCCCGGTATCCGCCAGTCCGAGCAGCATGCCACCGACCACGTTGTGCACCAACTGGTCCGGCGCATCTGGCAGTGCAGCTCTGATGCGATCGACGACGGCCCAGAGCCCCTCGTAGTCGTCGTCCATCTCGCGGGAGAGGGCGTCCGCGTCCCGAATTGCGAGGGCGACGAGGCCCACGAATCCGGAAGGAAGATCACTGCCATCGCCCTTGCCCTGCATGTGGTATCTGCCGTCGGGCCCCCATTGACGGCGCAGGACGAGTTCGTCGGTGGGTGAACCCGTCGTGAACCCCGTGAAGTCCTGACCGTTTGAGTTCCCGGCAGGATTGAGCAGCCGGACCCCCGCGAACCCCAGCCCACGGACCACGCCTTCGACGATGGCTTCCCGCTCCGGGTGCGACCCAACTCGATCGATCACGGCACGCAGGGGCACGTCCGAGTCATCTACTGCGCGGCTGATCGATTCTGCGAGCGCAACGGCTGCGGCAAGGGTCTGCTGGGTCATGGTTGGAACTTCAGCCTTCCCACGAGAGTGAATCCTGGAATCTTGACGTCGATGGTGACAGGCACGTCGCCGCTCTTGGTCATCTTCGTCCGGTACTGGATCCAGCCGCCACCGGGGAGCTCCACGCGGGTCCTCTCGGACGAGTTCTCGACCACCCTGCCGCGGGCGGCCAGTCTGCTGAACATGTCCTGCGCCGCTGGCACCCCACCCGGTAGTTCTCGGATTTCCGGTCTGGATCCCTGCGCCCCGATGGGAGTCCCGCCTGGCGCGAGCTGGTCGGTCAGGTTCTCGTTCCACGCGCGGGCGGCCTCGGCTGTCATCGGGGGCTGTGCTTCCGGCGGACGCGGAGCCCCGTTCTCGGACAGGTTGCGGGTGTCGGTCCCTGACGGCTCATCCGGTTTCGGGTGCGTTCTAGTGGCATCTGCTGCGTCGTCTGCCGCTTTCCCCGCGCCGGCGGCCTTCTCGCCTGCTTTGACGACGTCGGCTCCGTCGTCGACTACCTCGACGACAACTTTGACCGCCTTGGCGCCCTTGGCGAACGGGATCGGGGCGGAGGCGATGTCGAAGATGCAGGCCCCGATGCTGCCGCCGGTCTTGCAGCCGCTGAACATGAAGGTGGTGAAGAGGTCCCAGCCGTCGGCGAGTGCGTCGTCGAGTCCGTAGACCTCTTCCTGGGTGAGCGCGAGGGGGTAGGTGCGGAGGCCGACGAGGATGTTCTCGCGTGATTCGACGATCGCGTCGGCCTGGACGCCGCACAGCATGTCGGTGGTGTCGCCGACTCTGGTCGTCCCGGTCTTTGTGCCGAGGCAGGCGTTGTAGAAGCGGTCGCGGTAGGCGGCTTGCAGTGTGGGATCGATCCACGGTCGCGGCGCGGACTCACGGCTGTCGCTGTCACTCTCGGCGTCGCGGGGGTTGTCGGTGGTCAGGAACGGGCCGATTGCGCTGGTCTGGGCCGGGTGGGTGAGGGCGAACCCGGCGATGACTGCGTTGCTGGACTGGTGGAAACGCCCTGCCCCGCCTCCGACATCGCGCACCCGGTTGAGTCCGGGCTGGACGCCGGCGACGCGGCTGGGGGACATCGCAGTGGCGCGGTCGATCTGGACGCAGCACGCCCGCGCGCCGGCCGCGTGTCGAGCGTGGATCGCGGCGGCGCGGGCGTCGAGGTCGTGCATCGTCTGCCGGGCGGAGTCGACGAGGTCGGGTGTGGCGGTCGGGGTGTCGCTCCACCGGTCGATTGCGTTGGCGGCTTCGATGCGGTGGACAGCCAGGCTGCGGAGCTCCTGCTGGCAGTCCTCCAGGGCATCGGCGTAGGCGACGAGCGCGCCGCCGACGATGTCGCGCGCAGTGGCGAGGGTGCTGAGCAGCTCGCTTGTCTGTGGTCCGAGGCGCTGCTCCCAGATTCCGGCCTCGTCGCCGAGGAAGCCGTCGACGACAGCGACGGCACTGACCTGTGCGGCTGCAGCAGCGCAGGCCATGGCAGCGGTGCGCCAGTTGCGGCCGGCGGTGCGGATGGCGTCCGGATCGCCGGCCAGCGTGGGCCCGGCGGTGATGGTGCCGATCATCTGGTCCTCCCCTCAATGGGTCAGGACATTGGCACGGCTGCTCGAGCCGGCGCGGAAGTTGTCCACAATCGCCGCCGGCTCGGTGTCACCCAGTCACACGATCGGTGGATTTCGCACGTCGAAGCCGGTGGATCGGGTGCATCGTGTGGACAACCCGGGCACTGTCCGAGCTCTGCGGGTAATCTCCGACGTCAGGTAGGAGTAGCCCCGAGGGCCGCTCCGCGGGTGGGTCGGGGAGATTCATGACGCAATTCAGCAGACACGCACTGTGCGCTCTCGTCGCTGCGGTGCTGGTCTTGTCCGGCTGCTCGTCGGACCCCGTCGCTGACCCGACGAGCAGCGGACTGGTCCCGTTGACGGTCAGCCCCTCGGTGGTGACGACGTCCGGATCGGGATCGACGACGCAGGGAACACCGTCCCGAAGTTCCGGCTCGGTCTCCTCGAGTGGCTCGCCCACCGCCTCCGTGCCCAGCACCCCCACGTCGAAGCCGTCGTCGACCGCACCGAGCACCACTCCTTCGACGACGCGGCCGCCGTCCTCGACTTCGCAGTCGACGGAGCCACCGACCTCGAAGCCCCCGACGACGACGTCACGGGCCACGGCCGGCAGTATCCCTGCCGCTGATCGGACCGAGATCGCGAACGTTTGGGCCAAGTACTGGGACGTGCTCAACGACGTCGGAAACGTGTCACCGGAAAGAACTGCGATTGCAGCGAAGGCGGTCGCAGTGGGTCATGAGTACGAGGGCTTTGTGTCAAGCGCGAAGCTGTTTAAGCAGCGCGGGTTGGCCTACTTTGGAACAATCAAGAGCCGGATCTCGTGGGGGCCGTTGGCGGGTGACGAGGCAGTTATCAGGGACTGCATGGACCAAACGAAGTTCGGAACATACGAGGTTGCCACAAAAAATGCAGTGACCATCGGCTCGTCTCACGAGAACTTGAACGCGACTTTCAAACGGGTCGCAGGTGTCTGGCGCGTGCAGGGCATCTTCAATAATAAAGACGAGTCCTGCCGATGAAGATCGTCACGCGGTCGGGGCTCGTCGCCGGCATGGCAGCGATCCTGCTGTCCAGTTCGGCCACCACGTCTTTTGCTGCACCTGAGGCCGACGACGGCACCATCAACACAACTACCGCTCAAAACACGGGGACCGATGGGCAATCGTCGTCGACGGTCGCAGCGACCGTGTACGGCAAGACTCCAGCGGAGCGGAAAGCTTTCGCTGAGGCTGGGGGCGAGAAGCGACCAAGCAGCTCAGGCGGCAGATCGCAACCTTCGAACTGCTACTACCGCGCATCCACCGACAGGCTGTCGCTGCAGGCTTACAACAAGTCCCTAGTACTACAGCCGTAGTTGGGGTTGGAGGTCTTCTGACCTGCGGTGATAGTGGCATTCGCGGGCGGTGGCTTGGTGTTTTCGGCGCCAGGTGGACCAGTGGATGATGTGTTCGCGGGTGGCGACGGCGCCGGCGACAAGGGCGTCGAAGAGCCTGCGGAGCTCGTTGATGGTCAGGGGGATGAGGCCGGCTGGTGTGGGGTGTCGGTGTTTCTCGGCGGCGGTAGTGACGGCCAGGAATGCCATCGCCAGCATCGCCAGAGTGGACCAGCGGTGCCAGGAACACCAGCGGCGGACTTGGTGTTCATCCAGTCCTGCCTGGCCTTTCGCGGTCTGGAAAGACTCTTCGATCTTCCACCGCTGGCCGGCGACCCGGACCAGGGCGGCCAGCGGGACGGGCCGCGGGCTGTAGCAGCGGTAGTAGGCCATCTCGCCGGTGGAGATGTTGCGGCGCAGCAACAGCCAGTGACGGCCCGGCTCGTCCGGACGGATCCGGATCAGTGCCCACGAGTAGTACCGCGGCCCCTTGGTACCGGCACCTGCGGACAACGTCTGCCACGACTTGGCTGGCAGGGTGTCGGCCAGCAGATCGGCCCGGACCGGTACGTCCGGGCTGGGTGTCCGGTGGTCACACGAGACGGCCAGCACGTAGCCGACGCGCCGGTCGACCAGCGCCGAGCGGAGTTTGGAGTCATTGCCGTACACCTCGTCACCGGCCACGAATCGGGCTGGGACGCCGGCATCCAATGCCGCACCGATCATCTTGGCCGCGAGCGCCGTTTTGGTGGCGAACTCGACCCCGGCCGGCACCCCGGCGTCAGCGAGGCGGACCGGGTCATCGGTCCAGGACCTGGGCAGATACAGCGCCCGGTCGATCAACGCGTGTCCCCTCGGCGCCGCGTACGTCAGATACACCGCGACCTGCGCGTTCTCGATCCGGCCGGCGGTGCCGGTGTACTGGCGTTGCGTGCCGACGGTGTGCTCGCCCTTTTTCACATCACCAGTCTCATCGACCACCAGGATCCCGGCTGGATCACCGAACGCATCCACCACGTAGTCCCGCAGATCATCACGAACCGAGTCGGCATCCCACTTCGCCCGAGACAGCAAGTGCTGCAACCCATCCGGGCTCACCTCGCCCCGATGCTCAGCGATGGTCCAACAGTTCTTCCGATCCAACCCGGACAGCAAACCCAACATCAACGCGCTGGCATGCCGAGCTGGTTCGTAACGCGCAAAGCGGGGCCGGATCCGGTCCAACAGCGCGCCGAACCCATCCCACCAGCGGTCAGGATCTATCCTGTGGGCTGCGGCCAGCGCAGCGATTCTTGTTGTCTTCACAACCACCAATGATCATGCGCTGGCCGCTCTGACCTGCGACAACACGCCCAAGACCACCATCTACGGCTGTAGTACTAGACGAGGGATTCGTGCTGATCCGCGTGTGCGGTGGACAACTTGAATTGACCGGAGGGACAAACCTGAAGCAACGAGAGGTCTGGATGGAGGACGGTTCCTCCTTCGTCAGCTACACCGATCCCGCTCCCGCGATCCCGGCACCGGCGCCTCCGCAGCCGGAGGACTTCCTGGCTGAAGCGATGGGGGAGCTGACCCTCCCCGCCCCCGACATCAACATCGGCCCGGACGCGGAGGATGCGGTGGTCAACCTGCCGCTGTCGTTCTGGGTGGGTGGGCGGACGGAGTATCAAGCCACCGCGGGACTGGCCGGCGGTGTGGGTGTGGTCGTCACTGCCCGGATGAAGTCGGTGACCTGGGACTTCGGGGAGCCGGCCAGCGCGTCGTCACCCACGGGTGCGACCGCAACCTTGACTTGCAACGGCCCCGGCGCCCCGGCGGCCGATTCCGGTACACCTGGCCAGCGAACAACTCCTGAGTGCGGTCACGCGTATCGGTGGAAGTCGACCGCGGACCGCACCGGTGGCGCAGGATCGTGGAGCGTCGGAGCCTCGGTGCAGTGGGAGGTCAGCTGGCAGTCCACCGGAGTGGACCCGGTCGTCACCGGCGTCGTCGACAACGTCGCACCGACACAGAATACCGCCCAGCTGCAGGTGCTGGAGTACCGAGATCGCCTGGTGGACAACCCGAATGCGACGCCCGGAGGCTGACACTCGTCGTCGTCGGCCTCACCTCGAGCCGCACCGACGCGGCATCAGCCCTGCGGGTCAAGGGTTGTGGACAACTGCAGCGACCACCGTCCGGACAGTTGTAGGTTCGACACATCGGTGCCCTGGGGGCGTCGACTCTGGGGGATAAACATGTCACGTCGTACACCGCTTCTCGCGCTGCTGCTCAGCGCATCGCTCGGCCTGATTGCCTGCACGGGCAGCGTCGACGGCGCGGCAGCGGGAGTCTCCGCGTCGGCCGCCGCCACCTCCGGAACGGTCGACTCCTCGGCCCCGAGCTCCGCTCCGAGCGGCCGACCGGCATCGTCCGCAGCATCACCACCGTCATCGACACCCGCGAAACCAGCTGCGCCGCAAAAGGTGTGGCAGCGCCTCTGGCAGAAGCAGGACAACCCGATGCTCGGCCAGCCGGTGGCGGTCGGGAAGCACGTCGTCGTCTACACCTCCACCCACGAGGTTCCCTACCTCGACATCGTGGATCCGACATCCGGCCGCTCGATCTGGCGCACGGCCACCGGTGGCTGGTGGAACTCCGGCGTGAGGGACTTCCAGCCGGCGGTGATCGGCACGAAGGTCGCCTTCACCCAGACCGATCAGCTCACCTTGTCCTCGACCCGCGTCGGCGTCGTCGACGTGACCACCCGGAAGGTCGTCTACAGCAGCGCGGTCAAGGGATCCCTCTCGCGTGTCTGGGCGTGCGGGACCACCTTCTGCGTCGGCGAGACCGTGGGGGACGTCGATCGGATGGCGACGGTCGATCCGCGGACGGCCAGGATCACAGTCGCTGCAGGGCTGGGCACCGGCGACCAGAGTTCGGTCGACAACTCAGGTCTGATCTCGATCGCCCGGAAAGGAGCGGCTTCCCAGTTCGCTCTGCTGCGCAACGGACGGGTGCTGTGGAAGAAGTCCCAGAGTTCGATCCTCGGCATCAAGCCGCCGGAGGATGCCGCCTACAGCGTGAGCTACCTGCCGGCGCAGCGGCTGCTCGTCGGGTCCCTCGATGACATCAGCAAGGACGGGCGGATCTCGGCTGCCTCCAGGACGTTCGCCATCGACGCCACCGACGGACAGCGGAAGTGGGTGAAGCCCGGGTATCTGCAGTTCTGCTTCGACCCGTTCGGCCTCTCGGTCGCAGCCCGAGCGGCGCTGACGTGCACCTTCAGCAAGGACACCCGCTACGGGAGCACCCAGCAGAAGTTCACTGCCGGAACGGTCTCCGTCGCAGCTCTGGACCTCGCGACCGGTCGGCCCCGCAGCTCGATCGTCGTCGGCCGGGTGGCCGGTCTGAAGACCGCAGATCTCGAGAAGAAGGTCCGCGCGGTCAGTGCCGGTTCCGCACTGGTCACGGCGGGAACGGGGGTCGTCCTGGACCTCGCGAACGGTGTACGACGGGCCACCCGGAATGATAAAGCACTGTGCCACAGCGTGATCGAGTCGACGGTGTGGCCGGCCTCGACGCAGGGTGTGGGCGTGAAGCCGCTTCGGGAGACCGGAGACTCGGTCGCCACCTGCGACAAGACCGGCACGCGCACCACGCAGACCACAGCGCTGCCGAGCACCGTCGGCGCGACGATCGGGTCGAACCAGCTCTTCACCATCGGTCGGACGCTCGTGGCAGGGACCATGACCACAGCGACAGTGACCACCCGGACGATTCGCGCCGATGCAGAGAGCCCCGTCCCTGCCCGTCTTCCGGTCACCGCAGCGACGGCCGCTCGATGGACGGCCCGCGGGTTCATCGCCGCGTCCCAGCCGGTGATCGCCGGCGACCGGGCCCTGGTCTACGGCACCGTCAAGGGAACTTTCTCGCTGATCGGCGTGGACGTGGCTTCCGGAAAGCTGGTGTGGTCGAAACCCGCCAGCCTGGCCGGGGTGCTCGGAGGACTCCATCGGCCGGCTGTGGTCGGGAGCCGCGCGTTGGTGATGGTTCCCGTGCCCGGCTACACCCTGGTGCGGCCGGCGATCGTCGACACCGCAACGGGTCGCGAGCTCGTGCGTCCGGCCGGCGAGCTGATCCTGAAGAGTTCCCTGGAGCGCTGCGGAGACCTGATCTGCACCGTTCTCGGCGTTCCCGACGGCGGGTTCGTGTCCGTGCACTTCGATCTCCAGTCGGGCTCGGCGGAGATCGAACCGACGGATGAGGTACACACCTCGATGACCGCGGTCGCACCGGACGTCTACCTGACGAAGGACGGGACCACCCAGACGATCCTGGGCACGAGCCGTGGCTGGAACCGCTTCCAGGTGCCGGCTTCCTCGATCATCCCGGCGGGTCGGGTGCTGTCGTCGGTCAGCATCGCGCCGGCGGTCGACGACGTGTACGTCCGGGGCCTCGGCCTCGCGATCCGGTCGGACGGGGCCTACCCGCTGATCAACCGTGGTCGCGACATCGGCCTGGTCGGTATCTCGGCCACCACCGGCAACCGGATCTGGGCTCTCCGCGGCAGCGATCGGGACTGTCTGGACACCACTGTCAGCGACGCCGGCGCCCCGATCGTCTGCACCTGGGGAGCCGCGGCGAAGTCGCAGTACTCGAACCAGGGTTCCACGCACACCGGCCTCACGGTCGCGCTCCAAGGCATCGACCTCAAGACCGGCTGGCTGAGTCGCTGGAAGGTGCCGCTGAAGCAGGGAGCGGGCGTGCAGACGTCCGGAAGCTTCGGAATGGCCGACGAGACCCACGCGATCGTGCCCGGGCCGAAGGGCCCCCTCTCGATCGACGTGAACACCGGTCGGGCCGTCCGGGCGACGAGCAGCACCCCGCGGCTGTGCGGCAAGACAGTCGAGGCCGAGACCGGCAACATCCCCACCGACAGCAATCCAGTACGCGAGACCTACTGGCCCGTCGGCGAGAGCTGGTCGTGGTGCGACGAGGACGGGAACGAGGTCGGAGCGAACAAGGCGTGGCCGAGCTGGATCGGCGCGCACACCACCTCGATGACGATCGTGCTGACGGACAAGGGCTTGCAGGGCTTTCCGCGCGCCTGATCCTTCGACTCGGCGCCCCGATCAGTCGGTGATGAAGAACGGGAACACGCAGCCCACGAATGCGATCACCGCTCCCAGCAGCAGCATCTTCGGCCGTCCCCAGTTCTTGATCGCGATCGTCAGCCCGATCGCCGTGACCGGCAGCCCGGTCAGGTAGCGCCAGTCGTGGCCCGGGTAGCCGGCGAAGAACAGCACCACCTGAAGCGCCGACAGCGCGACGAACGGCAGCAGCCCGAAGATGCCGTTCGCGCGGCGGCGCCGGCGGGGCAGGTTCGAGTCGGTGTTGGTGATCTCGGGACGGAGCGTCACGGTGGGCCTTCCGGTCGGTTGGTCGCTCGGGACGCTACCGACTCGGCCACCTGCTGCGGACCGATTCCGTGCGACTCGACCTGATCGGGACAAAGTTGTCCACATCTGTGGTGCATCTCGTTCCGGAGGCCTGCCGCCGCCTACCGTTGGGAGACAGCAGGTTTCAGCACCACGGCACCACGGAGGTCTCGATGTTCCACTGACCCGTCCCGTACCGCAGCATGACCGCGTCGTAGCGTCGGTGGATGATCCGTCGGGATCTCGACGCGCTCCTTCGTCGCTTGCTCGATCAGCGTGGGGTCATCACGCCTCGAGTACCCCCGTCGGGATCTCGACGCGCGCGTTCCTCGCTTGCTCGATCAACGGGGGGTCGCTCGCTCGATCACTGTGGGGGTCGTCCCTATGGCTCGAGTACCCCCGTCGTGAACTCGGTCGATGATCCGTCGGGATCTCGACGCGCTCGTTCCTCGCTTGCTCGATCACCGGAGGAGTCGCTCGTTCGACCAGCGGGGGGTTGGGTGCTCGATCAGCGTGGGGGTCGTCCCCATGCCTCCAGCAGCCGTAGCCAGATCTCGCTCAGCGTCGGGTACGACGGGACGGCGTGCCACAGCCGGCTGATCGGCACCTCGCCGACCACCGCGATGGTGGCCCCGTGCACCAGCTCGGCGACCCCGGGCCCGACGAAAGTCGCGCCCAGCAACACTTCCCGCTCGGTGTCGACAACGAGCCGGGCGGCGCCGGCGAAGGAATCCGCCTGGATGGAGGCGGCAGCGACGGACGACAGCTCCACGTCCACCACCCGCACCGAATGGCCGGCCTTGCGGGCCTGCGCCTCGGTGAGCCCGACCGCGGCGACCTCCGGATCGGTGAAGACGACCTGCGGAACCGCAGCGTGATCGGCGGTCGCGACATGCGTGCCCCAGGGCTGGTCGTCGACCGCAGTGCCCTTCGCCCGCGCCACGATCACGTCGCCGGACGCCCGGGCCTGGTACTTGCCCTGGTGCGTGAGCAGCACCCGATGGTTGACGTCGCCCACCGCGTACAGCCAATTGCCCTCGACGTCCTGCACCAGCATCGTGTCGTCGACCGTCAGCCAGTCGCCGTCCTTCAGGCCGACCGATGCGAGACCCAGATCGCTGGTGGCCGGTGCGCGGCCGGTCGCTACCAGTACCTTGTCGGCGATCAGCTGCTGACCGTTGTCCAGCTCCAGCACGGCTACATCGTCCCGGCGCGCCACGGACTTCGCGGACACGTTCATCGTGACGGTGACGCCGCGCTCGCGCATCGCCTCAAGCACGCGTTCGGCCGCCCTCGGCTCGACGCCGGCGAGGAAGCTGTCGCCCCGCACCAGCATGGTCACCTCGCTGCCGAGATCACTCCAGGCGGTTGCCATCTCGGCGGCCACCACACCGCCGCCGATCACCGCCAGGCGTCCGGGAACCTCGGTGGCGGAGGTGGCCTCACGACTCGTCCACGGGTTCACGTCAGCGAGGCCCGGGATGGGCGGCACGATCGCCGTCGTGCCGGTGGAGACGGCAACCGCGTGCCGGGCGGTCAGCGTGGTGACAGAGCCGTCGGGCGCGGTGACCTCGACCTTCTTCAGCCCGGCCAGCCGGGCATGACCGCGGACCAGGGTGATGCCGGCGGAGTCTAGCCATTTGACCTGGCCATCGTCCTTCCAGTGCGACGTCATCGCATCGCGGGCGGCGAGCACCGCCCGCACGTCGAGCTTGCCCGCGACCGACCCGGCGGTGGAGGAGAGTGCCTGCACCTCGCGGAGCAGCGAACCGGGGCGCAGCAGCGTCTTGGACGGCATGCATGCCCAGTACGAGCATTCGCCGCCGACCAGCTGGCTCTCGACGATCACTGCGGTGAGCCCGCCCTGGACGGCGCGGTCGGCCACATTCTCGCCGACCGGTCCGGCACCGATCACGATGAGGTCGAACTCGGTCTCTGTCGGCTGCGTGCCGTGCGAAGAAGTCATGTCTCCACTGTGCCCCCGGGCGGTCGGTTGCGGCAGCCCTGGTAGATCTCGGTGTGGAAGGCCAGGTCGGCCCGGGCGAACAGGTGCTGGTCCCCGGCGGCGGCCGCCCGACGCATGGTGTCGACCTCGGCGGCCGCGTCCGCCCAGTCGGGGCCGGCCTCGACGGCCTGCCGCACGGACAGTTCCTCGATCGCGCCGCGCACGGAGTAGAGCTCCCGGACGTCACCGATGCTGAACCCCGGCACCAGGACCCCGCGTCGTTGCGAACGCACCAGGCCCTCGGTGTCGAGCGCCCTGAGAGCGTCCCGGATCGGGCCGCGGCTGACGTCGAACTCGGCAGCGAGGGTGTCCTCGACCAGATGGGTCCCGGCGGGGATCTCGCCACGGATGATCCGGGCCCGCAGCTCGTGGGCGACCCGGTCGCCGAGGGACCCCTGTCGGATCGTCGGGGGTGGGGTGGACGCCACGATGACACCTTCCTGGTCGAGCCGGTGGTCACACTCGGTCCGTGACCGCCGTCGGCCTCATTCTGCCCGGCGCCGACAGTATGGGGAGTTCACCCCATGTGGAACGGTGGCCCGGGGGAACCTGAGCGTGGGACGCTGCGTCGGGGAAGAAGACGGGCGCGAAACTTGCGCCGAACCATGACCGGGCCACACGGCACGAGCGATCAAGGCGGTGCAGACGATGTCGGACACGTTCTCGCTGGGTGGTGACCCGGGGTCGATCAAGGCTTCCGGCCAGACTTGGAAGTCCTTCGCTTCCGCGGCGTCCTCCGCCTCTTCCGACATCCGCAGCGTGGACGCGGCGTCGTTCCAGGGCGATGAGGGCGATACGTATCGCGGCAAGGTGAACGAAGATCTGCCGCCTCGCCTGGACAAGACCCATGAGGCGTGGGAGCAGGTGGGTTCGGCGTTGATCACCTACGCCTCGACGCTGGATGATCTGCAGTCGCGGCTCGCGACGCTCAAGACCCAGCACGATTCCGCCACCCAGACGGCCAGTGCGAAGGCGAACAACCTGGAGGGCGCGAAGTCGGCGGACAAGACGCACGACCAGCAGCAGACCGACGCGAAGTCGAAGCTGAAGCCCGGGGAGACGTTGCCGCCGAGCACCTATTCCTCGGGTGCGTCGGCCGCGCAGTCGCAGCTGAACGAGGCGAACAACGCCGTCCAGGACACGATCAACAAGGCCAACCAGGTGCATTCGGAGCACCGCACAGCGCTCAACACCTGCTGCGGTCAGATCGAGGACGCGAAGGGCAAGCGGTTCGAGAAGCCGCCGGGCTTCTGGGGCAAGCTCAAGGACTCCGTCGTCGACTGGGTCAAGGACCACGCCGATGTGCTGAAGCAGATCTCCGGCGTCCTCAAGATCATCTCGGCCATCGCGGGCGTGCTGTCGTTCATCCCGATCCTGACCCCGATCATGGGCCCGATCGCCCTCGTCACCGGTGGCGCGGCGCTGCTCATCGACGTCGGCCTGAAGGTCATCACCGGCGAGGGCTCGTGGGCCTCCATCGGCCTGGACGCGGCCCTGATGCTGCTCCCGGGTGCCGGCAAGCTGGTGGGCAAGGCCCTGAAATCCACCACCAACGGCGCGAAGGCACTGAACGGGCTCAAGGGTGCCAAGAACGCCGCGATGGCCAAGACCCTCACCGCCCTCAAGAACAGCAAGGCAGGTACCTACGGAGCGCGGGGATTGACCCGGTTCAAGAACTCCCCCGCTCTCTGGCGGGTGGCGAACAAGGGTCGCACGCCCTACCAGGCGGCCAAGGCGTACGTGAAACGCCACGGCGATGACGGCATTGCGACGGTCCGAGCCAATCCGAATGTTGCCAAGCGCGCGAGCGCGAACATGACGACGCGGGCCAAGGTCGCGGCCGCCCAGAAGAAGAGTGGCGACAACCTCATCTGCCCGACCACGAAGCAGCCGCTCGACGTACAGATGAGGAACGGCCGGCCGGTGCGCCGCAATCCGGAGACCGGTCGGCCGAAGAGTGACGGCGTCGCGATGCCGAATCCGCAGAAGGCCGACATCGGTCACGAATTCGATCACGCCTGGTCGTGGACCAGCGTGCAGGCAACGGCGGAAGGCTGGACGAAGGCGGAGGTGCGGGCGAGCCAGCAGAACCCGAACATCTTCCACGGGTTCGAGGACCGGGCCGCCAATCGCGCCAACCAGAGTCAGACCCGTCTGGAGAACCTGCTGCCCTAGGCTGACATGGTCCCAGCGGCCAGGTGAACTGCAGCGGTGTTGACAGCGCAAGGAGTGAACGAGATGGCAATGAACGCGGTGGACCTCACCGCGGCAGCCGGTGCGAACGACGTCAAAGGCGTGCGCAAGGCGCTGCGCAAGGGAGTCGACGTCAACGCGCGCGGACCGCAGGCCAACGCGACCGCGCTGCACTATGCCGTCCGGATGGGAGCGCGCGACACGGTCGCTGCCCTGTTGGCGGCCGGAGCGGATCCCGACCTGCAGGACATCGCCGGCAACACGGCGCTCGCCGAGGCGGTCTCGAGCCCGAAATCAGGCCCGGACATCGTGCGGGCGCTGATCGCCGCGGGAGCTGATCGCACCGTGAAGAACAAGTACGGGAGTTCGCCGCTGGACTACGTCAACCTGGCCGACGGCATGGACCCCTCGATCTTCGACGTGGCGACCTGATGGCGCTCACCCCTGAGGCCCAGTTGGCCCTGGCGACGCGCCATCTGACGGCGGTGCTGGGTCGCGGAGTGCGTGAGCTGACCGTGCTCTCCGCGACCGAGGACGTCGCGATCGTCGCTGTCGAGGACCCAGACCTGGAAGCCGTGCACGTGGCGACGCTGGGGCTTTCGACCCAGGCCATCAACGCGCTGCAGCCCACGGAATTCGTCTGCTCGGTCCGTGAGGGTCAGGTGCAGGCAGCGCACCACCTGGTGTCCGTCGGCGTCGAGATGGCCGCCCGCGGTGCGCAGGTGACGGTTGACTCCCAGTTCGCCAACGCCACACCCCTGTTGCAGGGCACCGACATCCGCGGTCTGCTGCTGAGCCCGGGACTGTGGTTCCCCGAACTGGACCTCGTGGAGACCGAGTCCGGCGACATCGACCTGCACGTCGTCACCCTGCTCCCGCTGATCAGTGCCGACATCGCGCTGATCGATACCGACCCCGAGGGCGCGGACGCGATCTACGAGCGCATCGAGCACACGTCCGCCGATCTGCTCGACGTCACCCGCTCGGTCCCCATCTGAGTTCCGGGTCGTCGCCCGGTGTCCGACCGGCTCGGCGACTGCCGTTCAATGGCGGGCATGAGCTCACCCCGGTCCGACGACCAGCGCAACACCCTCACCGGGGTCGCGTTGATGGCCGGCGGCAGCGCCTCCAACCAGTTCGGCGCCGCCATCGGGGCGCAGGCGTTCCCGGCGATCGGACCGATCGGCGTTGTCGCGATCCGGCAACTGGTCTCGGCCGCGATCCTGCTGCCGGTCGCCCGGCCACCGTTCCGGCGCTTCACCTGGGCCCAGTGGTGGCCGACGCTGCTGCTCGGGCTGGTCTTCGCGGTGATGAACCTGTTCCTCTACTCGGCCGTCCAACGCATCGGCCTGGGCCTCGCCGTGACCCTCGAGTTCCTCGGTCCGCTGGCCGTGGCGCTGGCCGGTACCCGGACCCTGATCGACGGGTTGTTCGCCCTGGCTGCGGCCGCCGGCGTGTACGTGCTGGTGCTGCCCGGTGCCAGCACCGACTACCTCGGCGTCGGTCTCGCGCTCGGTGCCGCGGCCTGCTGGGCGGCCTACATCCTGCTGAACCGCACGTTGGGGATCCGGTTGCCCGGACTGCAGGCCCCGGCGGCTGCTGCGGCAGTCTCCGCCACTGCCTACGTCCCGGTCGCGGTGGTGATCGCCTTCGCCGGCCGGTTCACCGGCGCTTCGCTGCTGCAGGCCGCAGTCGCCGGCGTGATGTGCTCCGCAATCGCCTATGCCGCAGACCTTCTCGCCCTCCGGCGGGTGTCGTCGAGGTTCTTCGGCGTGTTCATGAGCATCCACCCGGTGATGGCGGCACTGGCCGGTCTGATCGTGCTCGGACAGCGCCTGGATGGGCACGAGCTGATCGGGATGGCGATCGTCGTCGCGGCCAACGTGGGTGCGGTGTCGTCGGCCGCGCGGGTACGCCGTCGCGATCCCGGGCCTGGATCCGAGGGCTGAGCTGCACCGCTCAGGCTCCGGCTGTGGACCTCGCCGCCGGAGAGGCAGCCCAGTTGCGAGCGATGTCGAACCCGATCGAATCGTCGAAACCGTGCGGACGCAGACCGAAAGTCTGTTGCGCCGCAGTCGAATCCATCACGAACGGCCCGCGGAACTGGTGCTGGGTCTCCCGCAGCTCCCTGACGAACGGGTCGGTGACGCCGGCCGCGTACACCGCCCAGCGGGGCAGGTGCAGCACGTTCCCTGGTACGCCGAGGCGGTCGGCCGCAGCGCGGATCACGGTCCCGAGCGTCGTCGGCTCGCCACTCGGGACATGCCAGATCCTTCCGTGCGCCCGCTCGTCGAACACCCCCGTCACCAGCATCGCCGCCATGTCGCGGACATCGGTGAAGGTGTGCGGAACACCTGCCGGGCCGGGCAGCAGGGCGCGCTTGCCGGCTCGCCACGCCGGGAATGCAATCATCGACAGCATCGATGAACCGCCGAGGTAGTCGCTACCGCGGGCCTCGAAGGTGCGGACCCGACCGGCTCTGTGCGCGGCGAACGCGTTGTCCGTCATGGTGTTCCGTACCTTTCCCTTGGTGCCGAGCGCGCCGGCAGGGGTGGATTCGGTCATCGGTGCGCTGACCGGTCCGTAGCCGTAGAGGTTGCCGGTGACGGCCAGCACGGCACCGGTGCGCTCCGCGGCGAGAAGCAGCGCATCGGCGATCGGCGGCCAGTCGGTGGCCCACCGGTGGTATGCGGGATTGACGCAGTTGTAGATCGCGGTGGCCCCGGCGGCGGCTTCGGTGAGCAACTCGGCGCCGCCCTTCCCGCCCAGATCGCCGGCGATCCGCTGGGTGCCCTCGGGTCCGCTGACGCCCCGGGTGACGATCGTGACCTGTTCCCCGCGCTCCAGCAGAGCGGCGGCGACGGCCGACCCGATCGGACCTGATCCGGCGATGACGTGAAGTCCCATGACTCCTCCTTCTTGCACGACCGGCTGCCGGACCACGCCCGACGACACACCGGTCGAGAAACGAGAGCACTGCTCTCGTTGTTCACTCTGCACCTACTGCCTGGCAATAGCAAGAGCGCCGCTCTCTGTTGTCCAGGTTGGATCGCGGGGCGTCCGGCGGGCCATGATGGGGCGGACCCGCTGTCGAAGAATCTCCGCAGTCCAGAATCGGAGCCGTCGTGAGATCACTGCGCGTGCTGTGCACCCTCGTTGCTGTCGTGCTGACCTCGTCGTTGGCGGGCACGCCCGTCCGGGCCGCGCCACCGGTACCGATGCTGCAGACGCGGATCGGCTCGCCGTTGGCCGGAGTGCCGGCGGATTCCCGTCAGGTGATCGCCGTCGGGTCGCCCGCGGCGGGCTCCACCTACGCGACGTTGACGGCCTGGGAGAAACTCTCCGACGGATCCTGGGCGCGCCGGATCGGTCCGGTGGCTGCGCGGGTCGGCAGCCGCGGCATCGGTCCCGCGGAGGAGGGCTCGCAGTACACCCCTGCCGGCACGATGCGTCTGGACCAGTCGTTCGGACGGTTGGCGAACCCGGGGACGAAGCTGCCGTACTTCGTCACCGACCCGCTCGACTGGTGGGACGAGAACCCGTCGTCGTCCACCTACAACCTGCACGTGCGCCGCTCATCGAGCCCCGGCGGGGCCAGCGAGAACCTCTACTACCCCGGCAGCGCCTACAACTACGGCGTCAACATGGCCTGGAACCCCGGCCGGGTCCCGGGCGCGGGGTCGGCGTTCTTCCTGCACGTGAGCACCGGCAAACCGACCGCCGGCTGCGTGTCCATCACGCAGGCCGACCTCCAGGCGATCCTGCGCTGGCTGGACCCGGCCAAGAAGCCGGTGATCACCACCCGGGTCGGCACCGCCTGGATGCCCGGCAACCTGGACACCAGGCTGAGTCAGACCACTCCATCGACCACCGTCGCCAAGGGCACCTTGAAGGCGCTCGGGGGGACCCTCACGACGACGACCAAGCAGCAGCTCTCGGCGCCGGTGGTGCAGATCTTCCGGCAGCTCTCCGGCAGCGCCACCTGGACCCGGATCGGTACCACCGCGCTGCGGAGCGGCAGCTACAGCTTCACCTTCAGGCCGGCCGGACCCGCTGCGCGCTACCAGGTCCGCTGGCCCGGCAACGCCACCTGGGAGCGCGCGCAGTCGGGGATCGTCACCTTCGCCGTGCGCTGAGACCACCGGATGAAGGGCCCCCCGCGCACGACAACTTCCTGCCGGGAGCGGTTCGCTGACCGCCCGCGGCGCGCCCGCGGTGGCGGCGCGCACCGCTGCCACCGGCGTCGAGCGGCGCAGCGAATGGAGCACGCCGGGTCGTTGACCCGTCGCCACCGCTTGGCTCACCGGCGGTCGGGGTAGTGGGAGGGGAAATACCTGACGAAAGGGACTCCTGATGCCGATCACCAAGCGGATCGTGACCGTGGCCGCCGAACTGGGCCACGTGCGCAGCTACCTCGCCGACTTCTCGAACGCTGTCGACTGGGACCCGGGAACCGTGCGCTGCCCGCGGCGCGGCAGCGGTGAGATCGAGGTCGGCGCCGAGTGGGACAACGTCACCAAGTTCCTGGGTCGCGAGTCGAAGATCCGGTACCGGCTCGAGCACTTCGGACCGGAGCGGGTGATGCTGGTCGGCAAGAACAAGACGGTGACGTCGATCGACGACATCACCCTGCGTGCCGTGCCGGGCGGTACCGAGATCACCTACGTCTCCGACGTCACCTTCCACGGCCTCGCCAAGCTCGCAGATCCGTTGACACGACCCATCTTCCACAAGCTGGGCAACGAGACTGCCGCCAACCTCGAGCGGATCCTCGGGTCGGTAGCTCGTTGATTCCTGCGCCGCGGATGGGGCCGCCGCACCGCTTCGGTTGTCGAGCGAGGAACGAGACGAGACACGCTCGGACGCGCCGGTTCGCAAGCTCGCCGGCGCGTCCGATGCTGCAGAGGGCTGCGCATCGCCCTCCTCCGCGACACTCTTGGGACATCGGATGAACACTGCGCGCTGATCGAGCCATCCGGTGATCGAGCGAGAGAGGAACGAACGAGTCGAGATCCCGTCTTGTTCGACGGGTCGATCAGGATGCGGTGTCGCAGTTCACCTTCGTCGCGCTCACCCGCACCGGCGCTGCGGCCGGAGACGGTCGCTCCAACAGCCACGAGGTGCCGGCCAGTGAGAGCGCCATGGCGACCAACACCATCGAGACCCAGATGGGCGCGGTGAGGCCGGCGCCGGCGGCGATCACCCAGCCGCCGAGGGCAGGGCCGACGGCGTTACCGACGTTGAACGCCGAGACGTTCATCGCCGAGGCGAGGGTGGGGGCGGCGCCGGCATGGGAGAACACCCTGGCATTGATCGCCGACGCGACCGAGAATCCGGTCGCTCCGAAGACGAACACCGCGAACCACACCAGGACCGGGCTGCCTGCGGCGGCCCGCAACAGCACCAGGCCACCCAGCAGCAGGACGAAACAGACCACCACGGCGCGCAACAGATTCCGGTCCGCGTACCGTCCACCCACCGCGATCCCCAGCAGGGTTCCGGCGCCGAACACCAGCAGGACAACAGGAATCAGCTCCTCCGGAACCCCGGACACCTCCGAGAGCAGCGGCGCCAGGTAGGAGAACGTGCAGAAGATCGCCGCCTGGAACGCCGCCGTGGTCGCGAGTGCGACGAGCAGTCGAGGGTTGCGCAGCGCCCGCAGTTCACGTCCGGCGAGTCGGCCGAGCTTCTCGCCGGTGTGCTGTGAGGTCTCGGGAACGGTTCGCCAGCCGATGAACCCGGTCACCAGGGTCAGCACACCGACCACGACGAAGGTCGCCCGCCAGCCCCAGTGCTCGCCGATCCAGGTGCCTCCAGGCACGCCGATGACGTTCGCGATCGTGAGGCCGCCGACCAGCACCGCCATGGCCTTCGCCGTGCTCCTGCTGTCGGTGATCGCCACGGCGGTGGCGGCTGCGACCGCCCAGAAGGTGGCGCAGGCGACCGCGCCGACCAGCCGGGACACCACGAGCAGCGGATAGGCATCGCTGATCAACACCTCGAGGTGGGCCGCCGCGAACACCAGGGTCGAGAGCAGCAACGTCAGCCGCCGGGGAAGGCCGAGGGTCAGCAGCGTCATCACCGGAGCACCGACGAGCATGCCGATCGCGAAGATGCTGATCAGGCCGCCGACCGCCGGCACGCTCACCCGCAGATCGTCTGCGATGGACGGCAACAGGCCGGCGATCATGAACTCAGAGGTTCCGAGACAGAAGATCGTCAGGGCCAGCAGCAGGACGGCACGGGGCAGCGGCGGCCTGGCACCGTCAGGGGCGCCAGCTGGTCGGGTCTCGGTCATGAGGGTCCTCCGGGTTGGTCATCGGTTCTGAACTGATCGGTACAGAATGTGGGCGGTCCCCGACGCAGGAGTCGAGACCAGCGAGGGCGACCCGGCTGTCGGCGGCAGCTGTCAGAGCAGGGCGATCACGGCATCCAGATCGGCTTCGACGGACGCGCGATCGGTCGCCACCCGGGAGCGCACCTGCAGTCCGTCGAAGGCGGCATGCACGGCGCGCGCCGTGGCCTCCGCGGGCAGGTCGTCGCGGATGGTGCCGTCCTGCTGGCCGCGCCTGATCGCCAGCGCGAGCACGGCGTCGAAATCAGCTGCGTTGGTCTCCAGCACGGTGGTGATCTCCGGATCCTGCTGGCCGACCTCGATGCAGGCAGCCAGCGCCAGGCAGGCGCGGCGGCCCGGATCGGTCCACTGCTCGTCCAGGACTGCCGCGCCGACGGCGTGAGTCAGTTCGCGGCCGGTCAGTTCGCGGTCCAGCAGCTCGCCGCGGGCCCTGCGTTTGCCGGCGATGTAGCTCAGCAGCGCCTCGAGGTAGAGCGCGCGTTTGCTGCCGAAGGTGTTGTAGAGGCTGCTGCGCGACAGGTTGGCCGTGGCGCAGAGGTCTTCCGTGGAGCTTCCGCGGTAGCTCGAGCTCCAGAACTGTTCGATGGCGGCGGCGAGCACGGTGTCGTGATCGAACGCGCGGGTCCTGGCCATGCGGGAGACGGTAGCAGGTTCTGGACAGTTCGTTCCACAATGCTCGTCGGGCGGTTGTCGAGCGAGCGGAGTGGGGTTCAGGCCGGTCCGCGTCTGACGGGGTCTCGACTCCCTCCTTCGTCGGTCGCTCGACCACCGATTTCTATGCTGATCGAGCGAGCGGAGTGGGGTTCAGGCCGGTCCGCGTCTGACGGGGTCTCGACTCCCTCCTTCGTCGGTCGCTCGACCACCGATTTCTATGCTGATCGAGCGAGCGGAGTGAGTCGAGATCCCTTCGTGTTTCGACCGGCTGCGAGAGGGCGGGGTCTCGACTGCCTCCTTCGTCGGTCGCTCGACCACCGATTCTTGCGCTGATCGCGGGCGACCGTCAGCCGACGATGCCCAGCCGGCGTGCGTGCTGGAGCCAGTCGGGGAACTCGCTGAGCAGCAGTCGGTACAGCTCGGCGTCGTCGAGCGCGTCGATGTCCTTGACCGGGAAGAAGCCGACGTTGTCGACGGTCCGCCCCTCCAGGTCGTCCAGCCTCTCCAGCACGCCGAACCGGCCGGCGGAGCCGATGCCGACGAACTGGAAGAACGCCGGGAAGTCAGCCGCTTTCCTGATGAGCTCGGTGATCGGGACCTTCTTGTGGAACCCGCCGTCGGTGAAGAACAGCACCAGCGTTGGGAGCGGGTCACCCCGCCGCAGGCCGCCGATGATCTCGTTCAGGATCGGGATCTCATCGTTCACGGCGCCGATCCGGGCATAGTTCAACCCACCGTGCTTGCCGCTCAGGTGGACCCATTCGGCGATCCACTCGCTGAGGTTCTCGACGCGCAGGTCCGGCAACTTGTAGAAGGATTCCGCGTACAGGTAGCACTCGAGGGCACCGTCGTCGTCGAGCTGGATCGCGACCGGCACCATGCGTTCGATGACGCGGTGCACGACGCCCTTCTTGTACTCCCGGCTCATCGAACCGGTCTTGTCCATCACGACGAGCACCCTGGCCCGGACGCCGACGGCGTTCTTGGTGAGCAGGACCGAGTGCACCTGCTTCTTGCGCAGATCGAGCTGTTGACGCTTCTCCAGCGACAGCTTCTCCTCGCCCGGCACCGAGCGTGGGTTCTGCGGATCGGGTCCGGGGACGGGCTGCCCGCTCGGCGGGGCGTACGTCGGCATCGTGACCGGCGGCGCGGCAGGAGCAACCGAGGGCGTCGACGCCGGAGGTGTCTGCGGAGCGACGGTCGGCATCCCGGCGGGTGCAGGAGGTGCGGCAGGCGGTGCGGGATCGTCCACCTCGACGCCGAATTCGATGGCCAGAGCCGCCAACCCTCGGTCCCATCCCGCGGAGACGTTGCGCACCTTCCAGGCGTCACCGCGGCGGTAGATCTCTGCCAGCACAGCGGCCCGCTCGCTCGTCAGAGATGTTGCAGGACAGTCGATCGCACCACCGGCCTGGACGGAGGCGCCCAGCCCGGCGATGGTCGCCAGCGAACCGGTGACCGAGTCGTCGAGCGCGACCGACACCACCAGCCGGGCGATCTGCGGCGGAACCCTGCCGAGATCGATGTCGACGGCAGCCCCGTTGAGCTGGACGGCACCCTCCGGCGACCGCGGTTGGTTGAAGAACACCATGTCGGCGTCCGAGCGGACCTTGCCGTCCTCCGCCACCTGGAACACCAGCAGATCCACCGAGCCCGGCGCTGCGCCGCTGACGGTGATCCGGACGGACGTGGTCTCGAGGGGGGCGTTGGCTCCACGGGAGAGAGAGGTCATGGGACCACCGTAGGGGGTGGGGTCTCGAGTCCTGCGTCGCTCGACCATCGAACTTGCGGTGATCGAGCAAGCGACGAAGGAGCGCGTCGAGATCCCGTTATGACACGATCGGTTCTCATCAGTCGGGGTCTCGTTGCCTGCGACGCTCGACCACCGGGGACGACGAACGCCCGGCGCCTCTCGAGGGGACACCGGGCGTTCTGGTCAGCGGCTCAGCCGCAGAGTGGAGGACGACCGCCGACTGTGTCGGCAGGGTCCTGGGGGTCAGACCTTCAGGAAGTCGACCAGCGCGGCGTTGAACTCGGCCGCGTGGCTGACGTTGCACCCGTGCGGCGCGTCGTGCAGAACAACCAGCTTGCTCTGCGGGATGGCAGCGTGGGTGCGCTTGCCGGAGCCCTCGAAGGGCACTGTCCCGTCGCCGTCACCGTGGATCACCAGTGTCGGCACGGTGACCTTCGGCAGGTCATCACGGAAGTCGGTCATGCCGAACGAGGCCATGCACTCCATGGCGGCGGGCTTGGCAGCCAGCGCGCACAGTTCGAGTGCTTCCTGGCGCTGTGCCTCGGACACCTTGAGGACGCCGTCGACCGAGAAGAACTCAGTGGTGAACCCGTCGAAGAACGTGTCGCGGTTCGCCAGCAGTCCGGCCTCCATCTTCGCGGCAGCAGCCTTGGTCAGCGGGCCGTCAGGATTGTCGGCACCCTGCATCAGGAACGGGGGCACGGCAGAAGCGAAGACCACGCTGTGCAGGCGTTCCTCACCGAACTTCGAGACGTAGCGGGCCACCTCGCCGCCGCCCATCGAGAAGCCGACGAGGGTGACATCACGCAGGTCGAGCTGCTCGAGGACCGCCTGCAGGTCTTCGGTGAGGGTGTCGTAGCCGTAGCCGGTCACTGGCTTGTCGCTCTCACCGAAGCCGCGACGGTCGTAGGTGATGACGCGGTGGCCGGCTGCGGTGAGCGCGGGAACCTGGTCTTTCCACGACTTGCCGGACAGCGGCCAGCCGTGGATCAGCACGACGGGACGACCGGCCCCGCCGGTGTCCTCGACATGCAGAGCGACATCTCCGGATCTAACCGTCAGAACAGACACAATGGACTCCATTCATGCTGGGGGACAACGCCTTCGAACACCGGGGTGGTACCCGAGGACGTGTCAACTGAAACGATGGCGGTCATCTGGCGCCCTTGCTCGGCAGGCTCATCCGGAGGCTCCGAGGGGGCCGGGCGGGGTTCGCAGCCGCCCTGTCGACCTCCAGCTACTTGTCGCGTGGCACAAACTGACCTGTCTGTAGTAGTGGGATCGAATGATGCCCGGCGAGATCCGGTGATTCACACTGAGTAGGACCACACCCGGCCGCTGATCGCGGCCGTCCCATCCTGCCGGCGAATCCTCACCGGCGATCCCCACCGGCGGTGCACTCCGGACACCGGAGGACCTACCGTTGTCCGGGCCACTCGGGCACAGCCCTGCGGAAGGATCGCGATGACGCATCTCCGCGGAGGGCACCAGCTGCTGGTCGACCGCCACACCGAACAAGCCGCTGCAGATGCCGAAGCCGCTGCCGCAGCTGCCGGCGTCCGGATCGTCGACGTGCACGACGTCGACGGCTTCGAGGACGTCCGGGTGCTCTTCGATGCGGTCTGGCAACCTGACCCGGGTGACGAGCCCGTCACCCGAGGGTTGCTCAACGCCCTGGTGCACTGCGGGAACTACTGCAGCGCAGCGTTCGTCGGCGACCGGATGGTGGCGGCGAGCATGGGCTTCCTCGGGCTGCTGCCGGAGCCGCTGCTGCATTCGCACATCACCGCCGTCCTGCCCGACCGGGTGGGAAGCGGAGTCGGTCGCGCCATCAAGCTGCACCAGCGGTGGTGGGCACTGCAGCGCGGGCTGCAGGTGATCACCTGGACCTACGACCCGCTGATCAGACGCAACGCCTACTTCAACGCCGTCAAGCTGGGCGCGCTGCCGGTCGAGTACCTCGTCGACTTCTACGGCGAGATGAACGACGCGATCAACGCGGGGCAGGGCAGCGATCGGCTGCTGAGTCGCTGGGACCTGCTGCAGCCACACCGATCCCGGCCGTCATCAGCTCCGGTTCGGGAGCTGATCACGGTCGTCGACGGGATCCCGGTGCTGTCGGAGGATCCCCGTTCGGTGGCAACCGAGGTGTTGGCCGCCGACCAGCGTGCCGCCCCCGGAGCCGGTCGCATGCGACTGTCGATCACCCTGCCGGCCGACGTCGAGGCGCTGCGAGCCGCCGATCCGGTGACTGCGGCACGCTGGCGTGCGGTCGTCCGGCATTCCCTGGGCAGCCTGATGGATCTCGGGTGGCGGGTGGTCGACGTCAGCAGGGACCAGGGGTATCTGATGGAGTCGCCGGAGCCGCCCGAGCTGACTGCGCCGGCCGGCGCGGGCGACCCCGTACAGACGCAGTACCGACAAGGAGAACTCAGTTGAAGCTGCTCGGACTCGACCTGCTCACCCTGGCCATCCCCCTGGTCAGTCCCTTCGAGACGTCGTTCGGATCGCAGAGCTCCCGGCACGTGATCCTGATCCGCGCCGAGACCTCCGTCGGGATCGGCTGGGGCGAATGTGTCGCAATGTCGTCCCCGGTGTACTCCTCGGAGTTCAATGCCGCCGCCGAGCTGGTGATCGCCGACCACTTCGCGCACCCCTTGTTCGCCGCCGAGAACCTCTCCGGGGGGACCGTCGGGCATGTGCTGGAGCCGTTCAAGGGACACCGGATGGCCAAGGCGGCAGTCGAGCTCGCCGTCCTGGACGCCGAACTGCGGGCCGCGCAGATGTCGCTGGGCACGTATCTGGGCGCGACCAAGGATCGGGTGCCCGCGGGAGTCTCGGTCGGGATCATGCCGTCTATCCCGGAACTGCTCGCCGCCGTCGGCGGCTACCTCGAACAGGGCTACCTGCGGATCAAGCTGAAGATCAAGCCCGGCTGGGACATCGAACCGGTGCGCGCAGTCAGGGAGGCATTCGGCGACGAGGTGCTGCTGCAGGTCGATGCCAACACCGCGTACTCGCTGCGGGACGCCGGCCATCTGGCCCGATTGGACGAGTTCGGCCTGCTGCTGATGGAGCAGCCGCTGCAGGACGAGGACCTGACGGAACACGCCAAGCTCGCGGCCAGGCTGACCACTCCGATCTGCCTGGACGAATCGATCGAGTCGGCCAAGGACGCCTCGGACGCCATCGCGCTCGGCGCCACCAGCGTGGTCAACATCAAGGCAGGGCGGGTCGGTGGCTACCTCGAAGCGCGCAGGGTGCACGACATCTGCCGCGCCGCCGGGGTCCCCGTCTGGTGCGGCGGGATGCTCGAGACCGGCCTCGGCAGGGCTGCGAACGTCGCCCTCGCCGCGTTGCCCGGATTCACCCTGCCCGGCGACACGTCGGCCTCGGCTCGCTTCTACCACCAGGACATCACCGCGCCGTTCGTGCTCGAGGACGGTCATCTGCGGGTGCCGACCGGACCTGGCCTGGGCGTCGAGGTGGACGAGGACGCGGTGGCCTCCTTCCTCGTCTCGCGACGCCGGATCGACCCCACGAACGCGCCAGGGCCCGTCATCGCATGAGCACCCCCGATGGCCCTCGCAGGACGTGACGCCGGAGCGTCATGCCCTTTTCGGGGGACCCGCCGTCGACCGGGTGGTCGATGCGCTCGGCAGCTCGGTGCTCTACCTGATGGCAGGCGGCACCGGGATCGACCGGGAGGTGCTGGACGTGCAGATCCTGGCGCCCGGTGAGGCCAACGACATCGACCCGCAGGTGCTCGCGCTGGCTGTCTGGCCGGTCGGTGACCAGGACGTCACCGGGATCGAGTGACGCAGCAGTCGATATCTGCACATGACCCCCGTCGCTCGACCACCGCACCCTTCGGTGATCGAGCAGCGAGGAAGAAGCGCGTCCGGATCCCGTTGGCGCACCGAAGGTCTCGACTCGTTGGTCGCTCGGCTACCGCACTCTTCGGTGATCGGGCAAGCGACGAAGGAGCGCGGCGAGATCCCGTTGCCGCACCGAAGGTCTCGACTCGTTGGTCGCTCGGCTACCGCACTCTTCGGTGATCGGGCAAGCGACGAAGGAGCGCGGCGAGATCCCGTTGCCGCACCGAAGGTCTCGACTCCTGCATCGCTACCACCGCACATTTCACCGATCGAACAAGCGACGAACGAGCGCGTCGAGATCCCGTTGGCGCACCGAAGGTCTCGACTCGCTGCGTCGCTCGACCACCGCACTCTTCAGTGATCGGGCAAGCGACGAAGGAGCGCGTCGAGATCCGGCTGGCGCACCGAAGGTCCCGACTCGTTGGTCGCTCGGCTACCGCACCTTTCTGTGATCGAGCAAGCGACGAAGGAGCGCGTCGAGATCCCGTCACGCCAGCACCGGGTGCGCATCGCAACCCCAGCAACCGCCAACGGGACCGATGACATCGTGACCGGATCGTGATCGCATCTGTTGTCCCACAGTGACTTTCCAAGCCTCGACTGTCGGACCCGTTGAGTAGCGTTACCCTCATGAACAGCACCAGCGGGACGAGCGTCGCGGACACCCGCGCACACATCGCCGCGCTGAATGTCGGGCTGAAGACGCTGCACACCAACCTGTTCCAGTGCCCCACCGGCGAGCTGGGTGACTTCCTGAGTGAGCTCGCCGAACTCCGCGCCTTGGCGGGCGCTGCCAGTGTGATCGTCACCGCGGACGCCGAGACCCGCGGTGTGGTGGAAGCGTCCCAGTCGGCGTCGACCCGCGGCTGGGTCGCCGAACACGGCTGGCACTCCCGCCGCGAAGCAACCACCATCGCGAAAGCCGCGCACATCCTGCGCCGCCCGGAACTCGCAGAGATCGCCGACTCCATCCGCACCGCCGACATCGACCTGGCGACCGCTGTGGTGGTGCAGGGCGAGTACGACAAACTGGCGCCCGAGCTGCTGCCCGGCGCGCACCCCATCGTGCTGAAGCAACTGGTGAACCACGGCGCCGAACACGGACCCCGCGGCGTTCGGGAATTGCGCCAGTGGATCATCGCGCACCACAGCAAGCCCGACGAGTTCGCTGACTTCCAGGACCGCTGCCGCCGCCACATCTCACTGTCATCGCCGACCGAAACGTCCACCGGGCTGCACGAATACCGCCTTGTCGTCGACAACGAAGGCCTCAGCATCCTGGAAGCAGCCATCCAAACCCTCGCAGCACCCCGACCCGATGCGGCTACCGGCGAGCGGGACAACCGGCCCACCGACCGGCGCCGCGGCGAAGCCCTCATCGAAGCCCTCCGCCGATCCGTCCTCGCTCAAGGACAGGGCGCCACCGCAGCCGTGACTGCAACCGTGAACGTCACGATGCACTTGGATGATCTGCAGCAACGAACCGGCGCCGCAACCTGCACCGGAACCATCGCCGACGGCACCCTGCTCGCACCCGACACCGCCCGCAAACTCGCCTGCGACGCCGGGATCATCCCGATGGTCCTCGGCGCCGACGGCGCCGTCCTGGACTGCGGTAAGGAACAGCGACTGTTCACCCTCGCTCAGAAACGGATGTTGTGGGCCCGCGACCGGCACTGCACATTCCCCGGCTGCGACATCCCCGCCCAGTGGTGCGACGCGCACCACCTCGTCCACTGGATCGACGGCGGCCCCACCGACCTCGACAACGCCGCACTGCTCTGCCCGGCCCACCACACCATCGTCCACCGCGACGAACTGAACGGCGAAGTCACTGCGGGACAGGTGGTCTGGGATCGCAGACCCGGTTCCTACCGACCGACACGACGCCCAGCACCACCCGACCGAACGGTCTCGGCGGACCTGGGGTTACCCCGTCAACGCGCGGTATCGCCTCCGCTGCGAATCTGAACCGGCCAGCCCATCCGTGCTCCCAGCGCGCCCCGTTTCTCCGGGGTGTTCACGAGCCGGACCTACCCTGGCGGCATGACGGTGCTCGGAGTCGACGGCTGGACCGGGGGCTGGGTCGGGGTCGAACTCGATGACCGGGGCGTTGTCGCCACCCACGTCGCCGCTGAGATCGACCAGCTGGTCGCCGGCTGCCCGGATGTCACCGTCGTGGGGATCGACATGCCGATCGGTCTCGCCGACCAGGGGGTGCGGGCGTGCGACCTGGCGGGCCGTCTCCTGCTCGGGTCCCGGCGAGCCACCCTGTTCCCGGTGCCGACCCGGGATGCGCTGGTGTGCGAGGACTACCAGCAAGCGCTGATCATCAGCCGGGAGCAGGGCAGCGGAGGGTTCTCGCGCCAGGCCTGGAGCCTGCGCGGCAAGATCCTGCAGATCGATCGGTGGTACCCGGCCGCGACGCGCGCCGGTCTGGCGGTCCACGAGGTGCACCCCGAGCTGTCGTTCGCGGCGATCGCCGGGTCCGTGCTCCCCGAGTCGAAGAAGACCTGGGCGGGGCTGCGGCGCCGGCTGGCGCTGCTCGCGGAGCAAAGCATCGTGGTTCCCGATGCGCCCGGACCCGCGGCCACCGTGCCGTCCGATGATGTGCTCGACGCAGCGGTGGTTGCCTGGACGGCGCGCCGCATCGCTGCCGGTACCGCGGAGAGCATTCCCGATGTACCGCAGCGGTTCTCGGACGGAATCGGGTGCGCGATCCGCCGCTGAGTGCCCGGCGGTGGCCCGGCAACGCTGGAATCCAGACCCGATTGGTGGTGGGACCGGTTGTATCGCAACGGGATCTCGACTCACTCTGTTCGCTCGATCACCGGAGTTCCGGTGGCCTGGTGACGCTGGAGTCCAGACCCGATTGGTGGTGGGACCGGTGGTATCGCAACGGGATCTCGTCGTGCCCCTTCGTCGTTTGCTCGATCACCGTGAGGTCAGTCGCGCATCAGGCCGTCAAGTGGATCTTCCCGGCGTCGGCGGCGGCGAGCAGTACAGGGCCGTCCTCGAGCGGTGCAGTGGTGTCCACCAGCGGCGTCGGATCGATCGAGCCATCGGCGAACGCGGCGATGGTCTCGGCCATCGCGGGTGATCCGGACAGGTTGCCGATCAACCGGATGTCCCTGGTCACCAGGTCGCGGGTGTCGATCGGGGTCGGATCACCGTTGATGCCGACGCAGACGACGGTGCCGCCGGGTCGGACGAGTTCCAACGCCAGCTGCGGCATGCCGGCACCGCCGGATGCCTCGATCACCACGTCGAAATCACTGGGGATTCCGCCGGGCCGCGTCAGGTCATCGCGTCGCCAGGCCTTTCGAGCCCCGAACCCGATCGCGCGGTCCAGGCCCCTGTCGGACCGACCGATCACCTCGACCTCTGCGCCAAGCCTCGCCGCGAACGCCGTCGCCATCGAGCCGAGCGCCCCGGGGCCGATCACCGCGACCCGTTGACCTGCAACAACTCCACCCTCGCGCACCGCCCGCGCACCGTTGGCCGCCGGCTCGACCAGTGCGGCCGCGGAATCGTCCACCCCGTCCGGGATCCGATGCAAGCAGGTCGTCGGCACCAGAAGTTCGTCCGCAGCCGCGCCGTGCCAGCCACCGAGCACTCCGATCTCGAACCGCTCGGCACAGACGTGCTGCTGGCCCCCGCGACAGCGCGGGCACGTGCCGCAACCCAACATGGTGTCACCGGTGACCCGGGCGCCCACCCAGTCGGGGTCGCCGGGCGCAGCGGTCACGGTGCCCACCCACTCGTGACCGATCCGCAGCGGATAGCGCGCCCCGCCGGTCTGCAGGTACGGCATGGTGCCGCGGAAGAACGCGAGGTCGGTTCCGCACAGACCGACCCGGTGGATGCGCACCACGGCCTGACCTGCTCGCGGGTCGGGCACCGGGACGTCGTCGATCTGGGCATCCAGGGGTCCGTGCAGCACCAGAGCTCGCATGGGGAGACTGTAGGGGTGGGACGGTTCTGCCGGAACCGTCGGAGCCGCAGGACGAGAGCGGGTACATGGTGGGCAGGGTGGGTGGGAGGAAAATCATGGACATTGCCGAGCTGGGGTTCGACCCGACCGATCGGGCTTTCCTCGCCGACCCGTACCCGGTCTACACCCGATTGCGGGCCGCCGGGCGTGCCCTGCCGGACGACAGCGGGCGCTGGTACCTCCCGCACTTCGCCGATGTCCATGCGGCGCTGCGGCACCGCGGACTCGGCAGGATCTACCAGCACCGCTTCACCGACGAGGAGTTCGGTCGCCCGGCGACGGAGCAGCAGCACCCCCGCTGGGCGGAATCGGAGCGGTGGTCGTTGCTGAACCTGGAACCGCCGGACCACACCAGGATCCGACGGATGGTGAGCAGCGTGTTCACCGCGAAAGCCGTCGCCGGGCTGCGGCCCGTGATCGAACGCGCCGCCAGCGACCAGTGGGACGCTGCCGGCTCCGGCGGCGAAGTCGAGCTGATCGCCGACTATGCGCAGCCGTTCTCGATCACGGTCATCTGCGCATTGCTCGGGGTCCCCGTCCAGGACGGTCCCGACCTGCTGCGCTGGTCGCACGCCATCGTGAAGATGTACGAGCTGCACTCGACCCCCGCCGAGCGGTCGGCTGCCGAGCAGGCTTCGGCAGAGTTCATCGAATACACGCAAGGTTTGATCGCCCGCAAGCGAGCCGAACCGCTGGACGATCTGGTGACCCGGCTGGTGCAGGTGCGCGAGGACGGCGGCGGGTTGACCGACGCCGAGATCGTGAGCACCGTCATCGTGCTGCTCAACGCCGGTCATGAGGCAACCGTCAACACCTTGGGCAACGGGATGCGTGCGCTGCTGCGGCATCCGGAGCAGTGGCAGCGGATCGTGACGGGTGAGGTGTCGACAGCCGACGCCGCAGAGGAGATGCTGCGCTGGGACGCCCCGCTGCAGCTCTTCGAACGTTGGGTGCTCGACGACGGTGTCGAGCTGGCTGGGCGCACGTTCACCCGCGGGGACCGGATCGCGATGCTGTTCGGGTCGGCCAACCGCGATCCGCAGCGCTTTCCAGATGCGGACGCGTTCGACGTCGGCCGCGGTGACGCCGCGCACATCGGATTCGGTGCCGGCACCCATTTCTGCATCGGTGCTCCGTTGGCACGGCTGGAGCTGGACGTGTCGCTGGAGCGCATCCGCAGCGCGGCCCCCGAATTGAGCGCGGCAGCGGAGCCGGAATACCAGCCGTACTTCGTCATCCGCGGCTTGCAGGCGCTCCACCTGCGTACGGTGGCGTGATGAGTCGAGCAGCCCTGCAGCCGCTGGATCCGCTGGGAATCGCCGACCTGCTGTCCGACGAGGAACGCGCGGTCCGGGACGCGGCCCGCGAGGTGGCCGATCGGCTGGTCCAGCCGCACATCGCCGGATGGTTCGAGGACGGCACGGTGCCCGACGTGCGCGGTCTGTTCACTGAACTCGGCCGCACCGGCCTGCTCGGGATGCACCTGGAGGGCTACGGCTGCGCCGGAGTCTCGGCGACTGCCTACGGCCTGGCCTGCACGGAGTTGGAGGCCACCGACTCAGGGTTCCGGTCGATGGTGTCGGTCCAGGGATCGCTGGCCATGTACGCCATCCACCGCTGGGGCAGCGAGGAGCAGAAGCAGCAGTGGCTGCCCGGAATGGCCGCCGGGGAGACGATCGGCTGCTTCGGTCTCACCGAACCGGATTCCGGGTCCGACCCTGGGTCGATGACCACCCGCGCAACCCGCGACGGTGACGACTGGCTGATCACCGGCCGCAAGATGTGGATCACCAATGCCCCGGTCGCCGACATCGCCGTGGTGTGGGCGCAGACGACGGACGACCCGAGCGGCATCCGCGGGTTCATCGTGCCGACCGGCGGCGAGGGCCTGCAGACGCCGACGATCCACCACAAGCTGTCGTTGCGTGCGTCGATCACCGGCGAGCTGGTACTCGATGGGGTCCGGGTCCCGGTGTCCGCGGAACTGCCTGGCGCGCAGGGCCTCCGTGGTCCGCTGTCATGTCTCAACGAGGCCAGGTTCGGGATCATCTTCGGGGTGATGGGTGCCGCTCGCGCCTCGTTCTCGGCTGCGCTGTCGTACGCGGCCGACCGTACCCAGTTCGGCCGGCCGATCGCCGGATTCCAACTGACACAGGCGAAATTGGCCGAGATGGCCGCTTCCCTGTCGACCGGATCCCTGCTGGCACTGCACCTGGGGCTTCGTAAGGACGCAGGCACGCTGCTGCCCGCACAGGTGAGCCTCGGCAAGATGAACAACGTCCGGGCGGCCCTCGAGATCTGCCGGACCGCGCGGACCATCCTGGGCGGCAACGGGATCTCGCTGGAGTATCCGGTGATCCGGCACATGGTGAACCTCGAGACGGTGCTCACCTACGAGGGCACGCACGAGATGCACACCCTGGTGCTCGGCCAGGCGCTGACCGGTATCGACGCCTTCCGCTGATCCCCGGTCAGCGCCGCGTGGTCCAGGTCGATCTCGGCATCCGGTGGTGCTGCACGCAATCGACGGCTCAACGCCGAGAGGTGCTCCTCGGCGGCGCAATTTCGCACACGACCCGTCGAAAACGTGCCGCATCCGGTCCTTGACACCGATCTGTGCTGGGCGGGTGGACAAAGTGCTCGTCGTCACTGTCGTCCTGCTGTCGTATGCGCTGATCGCAGTGCTGCTGATGGCACTCGGGCGTCGAGTACGGCGATCTGGCCGCGGCGGCGATGCGCTGGGTCCGTTCGAGGAACTGTGGCACCCCGCTGCCCACCGGGCCCGTGCCGAGGTGCGGACCCACGACTCCCGCCGGGAACCGGCGCCGTCACCCGGAGATCCGCCGCAGGACTGCTGACGAATCAGAGGTCGCCCAGGTCGAGCACGAACCGGTAGCGGACATCGTTGCGTCGCAACCGTTCGAGAGCCGTCATCACCTGCGCCGACGGAACCACCTCGACGTCGGCGACGATCCCGTGCTCGCCACAGAAGTCCAGCAGGTCCTGGGTGTACCGGTGGCCGCCGCTCCCGGCCGAGGCGAGGCTCTTGCGTCCCACCAACAGGTCGAGGGTGTCGACCTCGATCGCGCCGAGGTACCCGACGACGCACAGCGTGCCGTCCATGGCGACGGTGCGCAGGTAAGGAGACAGATCGTGTGCCACCGGGACGCAGTCGAGGACGAAGTCGAAGCGATGGGCGGCCGCAGCCATCGCGACCTCGTCAGTGGACACCACGACCTGATCAGCACCCAGCCGGTATGCGTCGCTCGCCTTCGCCTCCGAGGTGGTGAACACGGTGATGTCGGCGCCCAGCGCGTGAGCGAGCTTGACGGCCAGGTGACCCAGTCCACCCAGGCCCGCCACCGCGACCGAGCTGCCGGGTCCGATCTCCCAGCGACGCAACGGTTCCCAGACGGTGATCCCGGCGCACATCAGCGGCGCGACGCTGGCCGGATCGAGCTCGGTAGGGCGATGGTAGGCGAAGCGCTCGCGGACTACGTAGCTGTCCGAGTACGCACCCAAAGTGGGGCTGCCGTCGTGCCGGTCGACGCCACCGTAGGTCAGCGTGGGGAAGTCGCGGCAGAAGTTCTCCTGCCCCGCCCGGCAGGGGTCGCACATCCCGCAGGAATCCACGATGTTGCCGACCGCCACCGGGTCTCCGACCGCGAAGTCGGTGACGTCGACGCCGATCGCGGTCACCTCCCCGACGAACTCGTGACCGGGAACCACCGGGAACGCCCCCGGCGTGTCCGCCGGTGTGTTCAGGGCGTGCAGATCGGTGTGGCAGACGCCGCAGTGGGTGACCCGGACGGCGAGGTCGTCGGGTCGGAGGTCCCGTCGATCGAAGGTCCACCGCTCGAGCGGCCCGCCCGTGGTGGTGGCCCGGTAGCCCGTCGTCGTGGTCATGGATTCTCCTCGCGTTCCTGGTGCCAACCAACTGGTTGGTTGCTTGCCCCGACGATAATGGGCTCGAACGATCGATGCAACCAACCAGTCGGTTGCTAACCTGGGCTGCATGCGTGACGCAGCCGCCACCAGGAAGCGGATCCTCCAGGCGGCGACCGCCGAGTTCGCCGAACACGGCATCGCCGGCGCTCGGGTGGATCGCATTGCCGCCGCCGCGCGGACCAACAAGGCGCAGTTGTACAGCTACTTCGGCAACAAGGACGCACTGTTCGATGCGATCTTCGCCGCCCAGGTCGCGGACAACGTCAATGCCGTACCGCTGACAGCCGAGGACCTACCCCGCTACGCGGTCGGTCTGTACGACGCCTACCTGGCTGATCCAGCACTGGTCCGCCTGTCGACCTGGGCGCGTCTGGAACGCACCCCGCTGGGCGAGCTCTTCGGACACGTCCCCGACCACGACGTCCCGGTGCTCGCCGCGCTCGAGCATGCGCAGGAGACGGGACTGCTCTTCGACGACATCCCGACGGCTGATCTCTGGTCGATGCTCATTGCCCTTGCCGGTACCTGGGCCCAGGCGGCGATCGTCCACACCGCCCAACAGGGACAGCCGGCCGCCGAGCACGATCGCCGCCGCCATGCGCTGGCGCTCACGGTCCGGCGGGCCTTCTGCCGGTGATCCCTGCGGATCGGTGGTCCCTACGATGGATGTCATGACCTCGTCGACGTCGGCCGACCGCCCCTTGCCCCGCAGCTCCTCGTCGGAGCAGGGGGTCGACGCCGCGGGCATCCACGCTCTGCTCGACGGGATCGATGCCTCAGGTATCGAGGTGCACAGCCTCATGGTGCTGCGGCACGGACACGTCGTCGCGGAGGGCTGGTGGGCTCCGTACACGGCCGACCGCAAGCACCTCGTCTATTCGCTGTCCAAGACCTTCACCTCGGCTGCTGCTGGAATCGCGGTGGGGGAAGGGCTGTTCGGGTTGGACGACGTGATGACCGACCACTTCCCCGAGCTGGTTCCGGCCGACGTCGACGGCAAGTACGCCCGCTATCTCGTCCGGCACGCGCTGTCGATGAGCAGCGGGCACGAGGCCGAGACCCTCGACCGGGCCGCGGCCGCGATGCCGGGGTCGGGCGATCTGCTGGGCGGATTCTTCGCCGTGCCGCCCGAACAGGAGCCGGGTTCGATCTTCGCCTACAACCAGCCGACCATCTACGGTGTCGGCCGGTTGGTGGGGAAGACGAGTGGCGGCGGCCTCCTGGACTACCTGCAGCCCAGGCTGTTCGAGCCGCTGGGCATCGACGAGGCGCAGTGGATGGAGGTCGACGGCTTCGAGCAGGGATTCTCCGGTCTGCACGTCCGCACCGAGACCCTGGCCAAGACCGGCCAGCTGGTGCTGGACGGCGGGCGGTGGGGCCGGCAGCAGATCCTCTCTCCGGACTGGGTCGGTACCGCGACCAGCATCCAGACCCCGAACGACATCACCCACCTCGGCCCGGGCGCCGTCGGAGACCCAGAGTCCGACTGGCAGCAGGGCTACGGCTTCCAGTACTGGATGTGTCGGCACGGCTTCCGGGGTGACGGTGCCTACGGCCAGTTCGTGATCGTCTGGCCGGAGGAGGACGCGGTGATCGTCACCACCGCCGAGACCACGGAGATGCAGCAGCTGCTGAACATCCTGACCGAGCATCTGCTGCCCGCGATGACATCCGGAACCATGGCCGAGGCTGCGATCGAAGCTGCTCTGGTGCAACGACTCTCGCTGCTGGCACTGCCGGCGCCGGGCGATTCCGGGGCGGACTTCTCGGGCGAGTTCACCGCACTGCAGGAGGGCCTCCCGCCGACGATCTTCTTCGGCGGGGTGGCTATCCCAGGCCTCACCACCGTGCGGATCACCGACAGCCAGGACGGCTGGACGCTCGACCTGGGCGGCGTCGAGGTGTCGTTGCAGCTGGGCCGCGGCGGGTGGATCGAGAGTGCCTGGCCCGCCGCGGACGACGGCCATGATCCGGTGCCGTTCGTCAGCGCGGCAGGGGTCGGGGACGACGGGCACTGGCGTGCGCAGCTGCGGATGATCCAGACGCCGCACCGCATCGAGATCGACGCCGATCCCGCGACCGGCACGGCTGCCGTGTCCTGGAAGCTGCCGCCGCTGCGCGGGGACGGGCCGGCTGGGCATTCGTTGCGCCGCCGCTGATCGGTGATGTGGCGGGATCTCGTCGCGCTCGTTCCTCGGTTGCACGATCACCGGGACCGGTGGTGACCTGACGAGATCTCGACGCACTCCGTTCGCTCGATCGCCGTGGGGATACGGTCGAAGCATGATGCGTGGTGAGTACAAGGTTCCCGGGGGCAAGCTGGTTGCGGTCGATCTGGAGGCGGCAGACGGGCGGATCACGACTGCCTCCGTCTCCGGCGACTTCTTCCTCGAACCGGACGAGGCGCTGGCGGACATCGACGCGGCCATCGTCGGCCTGTCCGTGGAGGCCGGTGTCGATCATCTGACCCAGGCGATCCGCGGCGCGCTGCGGAACGACGTGCAGATGGTCGGCTTCGCACCAGAGTCGGTGGCGATCGCGGTCCGGCGGGCGCTGGGCAAGGCCACCGGGTGGGCCGACCACGTCTTCGACGTCATCGATCCGGTGGTGCTGCCGCCGGTCATGCACGTGGCGTTGGACGAGGTGATTGCCCACGAGGTCGCGGACGGCACCCGGCCGCCGACGCTCCGGTTCTGGGACTGGGACTCGCCGCTGGTGGTGATCGGCTCGTTCCAGTCCGTCCGCAACGAGATCGACCCCGAGGGTGCCGCGAAGTACGGGATCGACGTGGTGCGACGGGTCTCCGGCGGCGGCGCCATGTTCATGGAGCCCGGCAACTGCATCACCTACTCATTGGTGGTGCCGAACTCGCTGGTCGAGGGGTTGAGCTTCGAGCGGTCCTACGCGTTCCTGGACGAATGGGTGATGGAGGCGCTGACGGAGGTCGGGGTGCAGAACGCCCGGTATGTGCCGCTCAACGACATCGCTTCCGACCAGGGCAAGATCGCCGGCGCGGCGCAGAAGCGGTTCGCCGATGGCGCCGTGCTGCACCACGTCACGATGGCCTACGACATCGACGCCGACAAGATGCTCGAGGTGCTGCGGATCGGCCGGGAGAAGATGTCGGACAAGGGCACCAAGAGCGCCAACAAGCGCGTGGACCCGATGCGCTCGCAGACCGGGCTGGCCCGCGCCGAGATCCTCCGGGTCTTCGGTGAGACCTTCCGTCGTCGGTACGCGACTCAGGACTCGGTGTACACCGCGTCGGAGCTGGACAGCGCAGAAGCATTGGTGCGCAGCAAGTTCGGGACAGCCGAGTGGACCAATCGCGTGCCATGAGCCGGATCGAGCCTCCGGTGGGAGGCACTACCGATCCCCGGGTCCTGCTGGCCACCACGAACAATGCCGCCTGGTGCACCTCGATGTGTCGGGCGCACGGCTTGGAACCCCACCAGGACCGGCAGAGGTGGTGGAGCACCAGCCGGACCCCGTTGTACTACCCCGACGTCGTCACCCTCGACCCGGCGCTGAGCATCGGCGACGTGCTGGCCGAGGTCGACACCTCGACAGGCTGCTCGGTGAAGGACAGCTTCGCAACCCTCGACCTGACTGCCGCCGGCTTCCACGAGCTGTTCGAGGCCGACTGGATCCATCGTCCGGCCCTGGGCGCCGCCGGTCGGATCGACGGGGCGGTGTCGGGGTGGCGAGCTGAGGTGGTGAAGGACGAGCATGGTCTCCAGCAATGGATCCGGGGCTGGGGGGAGGACGGTGGGCGGTTGTTCATGCCCGCGTTGCTGCACGATTCCGACGTCCGGCTCGTCCGTATGGTCGAGGGTGATCAGACGGTCGGCGTGGCGGCCCTGAACCGGTCCCCGGGCGCCGTTGGCGTCTCCAACTTGGCCTGCACGCGAGCGAGCGTTGAGCAGGTCTGGCAGCTGATCGCAGGCTTGGCGTCAGCACTGTTCCCAGCCCACGATCTCGTCGGCTACGAGCAGGGAAAGGACCTGGTGGCCGCACGTGCGGCTGGGTTCTCCCAGGTCGGGCCGCTGCGCGTGTGGGCGGTCTGAGCTCGCCGCAGGTGCAATCCACCCGTGAAGGCGGGATCGTGCGCAGGGCTGCACCGCGCGACCTCCGCGATCGCGAAGTTGGCGACGGCGACACCGTCAGGAACAGCGCCGGAACTGACGGTCATCAACGCTGTCAGACCGAGGTGGAGTTGTTGATCCGGTCGACGAGATCGGCAACCCCGCCGGCCGGGTCGACCGAGAGGATCAAGCGCGCGAAGTGCTCGTCGGTGAGCTCGATGACGATCGCCGTCCCGTGGCCGGAGACGTTCCAGAAGGTGCGCTCGCCGTCCCGGTGGAAGCTGCCGACATACTTGCCGAAGAAGGCGAGCCCGGGTGCGCGGATTCCACGGCGTTCGTGCCGGGCCTCCGGATCGACGGTGGCGCCGCGCACGTGCGTCAGCGGAATGTCGATCTTCCGCCGGAACGCCCACAGGCGATCCAGTCCGTGTGGACGGACGACGAGCCCGGCGCCGATGATGCTGACGGTGTTCATGGTTGTTCTCCTGCTCCCGATCGGTCTTGGCTGGGTGAGAATGGTTGGTGGACAAAGGTTCTACAGGTGAGCGCGCTGCAGCAACCGGTCGCCGAGGACCGGGCCGGGCTGCGAGTGGCGCTGCAGGCGGGCGGCACAGATCAGGCGGACCTTCTCGTCGCGATGGGCCAGTTCCAGCAGTGCGACGAGCAGCAGGTCGAGGGTGACCGTGGTGGGCTGCTCGGCCGGATCGGAGTCCAGGACGGCGACGAACAGACCCAGCTTGCTGCCGAACGCGCCGTACAGGCTGCCTCGCTGGACACCGGTGGCGGTGACCAGGTCGTCGACCGAGGTGCCTTCGAATCCCCTCCGGCAGAACAGATCCGCGGAGATCGCCAGCACCCGGTCGGTGTCGAAGGCTCGAGTTCGTGCCACGGGCACACGATAGCAGATTCTTGACTGTTCGTTCCAGAATACCCGGGGGCAGGGCGGCGGGGCGGCAGGGCGGCAGGGCAGCGGGCGGCGGGCAGCGAGCGGCGAGCCGCAGGCGGCGGACGGCAAGCGACGGGGGACGGGTCACCGGCCGGCCGGTGACAGTGATCACTCGGGCCGCGTCGCGGATCGCGCCGGGTCGGCCGGAAACCATTGCGGTGCACCGGGTCCGGGTCCGAGAGACCAACATCTCCACCGTGCGGGGGCCGCGCCGGGTGTGGACAGCTCTCGGACTGCCGACGTGGTGTGGGTATGCTGGTGGATGCACGTGTTCGCCCAGTTTCGCCTCGAACACATCTTTCGTGCAGTTTCTTGCGCCGCGACCATTCGGGTCGCGCCGGGCGGAACATCCACCCCGGCATCTCTGCCGCGCATCATCGGAGTCTCCGAACCACATGAGCACCACTGCGCCCTCGCGCGCCCAGACCTTCACCGAATTCGGTGTCCCCGCCGCTCTCGTCGACGTCCTGTCGGCCGACGGCATCACCATCCCCACCCCCATCCAGGCAGCCACGCTGCCCGACTCGATGGCCGGCCGCGACGTCCTCGGACGCGGCCGGACCGGCTCGGGCAAGACCTACGGCTTCCTGCTGCCGCTGCTGACCCGGCTCGCGGCCTCGAACAAGCGCCGCACGCCGAAGCGCCCGCGGGCCCTGATCCTGGCGCCGACCCGCGAGCTGGCCAGCCAGATCGCTGCCGCGATGGCGCCGCTGGCGAAGCCCCTCGGCATCACCTCGCTCACCGTGTTCGGTGGCGTCGGTCAGAACCCGCAGGTCGACGGCTTCCGTCGAGGCGTCGACGTGGTCGTCGCCTGCCCGGGTCGTCTCGAGGACCTCATCAACCAGGGGCACGTGATCCTCGATGCGATCGAGATCACCGTCCTGGACGAGGCCGACCACATGGCCGACCTCGGATTCCTGCCCGGTGTCCGTCGGATCATGGACAAGACGCCGAAGGACGGCCAGCGGATGCTGTTCTCCGCGACCCTCGACGCCGGCGTCGACGTGCTCGTCAAGCGCTTCCTGCACGATCCCGTGACGCACCACGCCGATTCCGGGCAATCGCCGATCTCGACGATGGCGCACCACGTGCTGCACGTCAGCGCTGCCGGTCACCTGCCGGTGCTGGTGGATCTGACGGCCGCCCCCGGGCGCACCGTCGTGTTCGCCCGCACCAAGCACCGTGCCAAGAAGTTCACCCGCCAGCTGATCGCCAACGGCGTGCCGGCGGTCGAGCTGCACGGCAACCTGGGCCAGAACGCCCGGACCCGCAACCTCGACGACTTCCACTCGGGTGTCGCCCGCACCCTGGTCGCCACCGACATCGCCGCTCGCGGCATCCACGTCGACGACGTCGCGCTGGTGATCCACGCTGATCCGCCGATCGAGCACAAGGCGTACACGCACCGCTCGGGTCGTACCGCGCGGGCCGGCGCCGAGGGCACCGTCATCACGCTGATGACCGACGAGCAGCAGAGCGACGTCCGCGACCTGACCCGCAAGGCCGGCATCAAGCCGACCGTCACCCGCGTCGAGCCCGGCAACGCACTGCTGCAGAAGCTGGCACCGGGGGACCGCACGTTCGTCGCCGCCACGGCGGCGGAGAAGCAGGCCGCTCAGGTCATCACCTCGCAGGTGCGGCGTGGCGACGACGGCCCGGGTCGCGGCGGCGGCGGTCGCGGAACGCGGTCGGGCGGATCGGCCCGCTCGGGCGCTCCGGCTCGTTCCGGTGGCGGTCAGCGACCGGCACGGGACGGCGAGGGTCAGACCTCAGGTGCCCGCTCCGGCGCAGGTCAGGGTGGTCGCTCACGTACCCAGGGCGGTCAGTCCCAGGGCGGTCAGTCGCAGGGCGGCGCATCGCAGGGTGGCCAGCGTTCCGGTGGCGGCCGGTCCGGCGGCTCCTCGACCGTCTACTCCAGCTCGACCGGTGGCGGCGCTGCCTCGATCTCCTCGCGTTCGAAGATCGGCTCGCGCGGCGGCCGCTGATCCGACCGGGGTCGCAGCACCCCCGCCCGTTCCGTTCGAAGTGGGTCCACCCCTGTGGTGGGCCCACTTCGTCGTCTGCCCCAGAGTCGGTGGCTCGCGCAGTACCGATTCATCTGCAACTCGTCGGTTGACAACGGCGTCCCGGGGCGGCACACTGTGTTCAACCACATGGTTGCGGAAGGGGATCTGATGGCGGACGAGCTGTCGAAGGTGTTCGCGGCACTGGCCGATCCCACCCGCCGCGACATGGTCGCCCGGCTGGCCAGGCGGGACGCGACGGTCGGCGAGCTGGCCGAGCCCTACGACGTCAGCGTCCAGGCCATCTCCAAACACCTCAAGGTGCTGGAGGAATCGGGGCTGGTGAGCCGGTCACGCGATGCCCAGCGCCGGCCCGTCCACCTGGAAGCAGAGGTGTTCGACCTGATGACGAAATGGATCGAGCGATACCGCCGGGAGGCCGAGGAACGGTTCCGCCGTCTCGACGACCTGCTGGCACGGATGGATCGCGAGGTGTCCGCACCCAGCGGCACCCGCACAGCCGACCTGGAACGAGGCGCATCATGACCGACACCGTGCAGCGTGACACCGAGATCACCGCCGTCGAGGACCTCCCGGTGATCCGGATGGTCCGCGACTTCGACGCCAGCCCCGAGCAGCTGTTGCTGGCGCACACCGATCCCGAGCTGTTCGTCCGGTGGATCGGGCCGGACTCGATCACCACCACGCTGGACAGCTGGGACTGCCGGACCGGCGGGAGCTGGGCCTACACCAGCAGGCGCGATGACCTCACCATCTCCTTCTTCGGATCGTTCCACGAGATCCGTCCCGATCGCCTGGTACAGACCTTCACCTGGGACGGCAACGCGGACCAGGTCTCGTTGGAGACCATGACATTTCAGACCATCGGCGACGGCCGCACCCGACTCGAGGCAACCAGCCTGCACGGTTCGTTCGCCGCGCGGGACGGCATGCTCAGCAGCGGGATGGACGTCGGCGTCAACGAGGGCTACCGCAAGCTCGATGCTCTGCTCGCCGGCGGGTCCCGATGACGGCCGCCGATCAGCACCGCGACATCGCCGGCCGGTTCGGGGAGCTGGTGCGTTCGGCTCCGACCGAGCTGTGGGACGCGCCCTCGCCGGTGCCCGGATGGACCGCCCGCGACGTGGTCCGTCATCCGTTGAGCTGGTTCCCGGGATTTCTGCAGGGTGGGGCCGGGATCGAACTGCCGTCGGGTCCTTCGGTGGACGACGACCCGGTCGCCGCCTGGCAGACGCACGCGGACGCGGTACAGGCGTTGCTCGCCGATCCGGAGAGCTCAGCGCGACCGTTCAGCAACCCGCACATCGGTGACCTTCCCCTCGAGGTCGCCATCGACCGGTTCTACACCGGCGACCTGTTCCTGCACACCTGGGACCTGGCCAGGGCGACCGACCAGGAACCAGCCCTCGACGAGGCCCGTTGCGCCGAGATGCTGATCGGGATGGAACAGATGGATGAGATCCTCCGCTCGAGCGGGCAGTACGGGCCACGGGTCGACGTCCCGGCAGGCGCCTCCGCCCAGGACCGGCTGATCGGATTCATCGGCCGGGATCCCGATTGGCGCCAGCAGGTGTCGACCGGATCCTGAGCCGCGCATCCCCTCCCCGCTGATCGGATGCGTCGGGTGCATCTGGTCGGCGCAAAAACGCCGAACGGGTGCTGGGAGCACGCAATCGTGCCGATCAGATGCGTCGGCTCGGATCCGGAGAGCGGACAATCCTTGACCATGGCTGATCTGCTGTTGATACCCGGCGCCGACGGACGAGCGTGGTCATGGCACCGGCTGGTCCCCGAACTGGCTGCCCGTGGACATCGGGGGATCCCGGTCGAGCTTCCTCTGGAGCCGGCCGCGACCCTGGACGACTACCGGGACGCCGCGCTGGCCGCGGTCGCCGCCGTGCCCGACCCCGGTCGGCTCACTGTCGTCGGGCAATCACTCGGCGCGTACACCGCTCCGCTGCTCGTCGACCGGCTGGCGGTGGAACGGATCGTGCTGATCAACCCGATGATCCCGGCTCCTGGCGAGACGGCAGGCGAATTCTGGGACGCAACCGGGCAGGAGCAGGCACGGGTGGCCGCCGCACTGAAGCACGGCCATCCGACGGAGTTCGACCTGTTGACCGGGTTCTTCCATGACGTTCCCGAGGACGTCACCGCGGAGGCGATGGCCTCGGGCGGGGTCGCGGAGCTGGACGGGGTGTTCGCCCAGCCCTGGCCGCTGTCGCGCTGGCCGGAGGTGCGGACGGAAGTGATCCTGGCCGAGGGTGACCGGTTCTTCCCGCTCGAGTTCCAGCGCCGGGTGATCGCCGAGCGCCTGCCCGACCCTGCGCTGCACGTCATCCCCGGCGGACACCTGGTGGCGCTGGCGGATCCGGTGACCGTTGCGGACACCCTTGACGTCATCGTCCGTTCCCCGACCGCGAGTGAGGGAGCACCGCGCGGATGACGATCGGGTGACGGGATCTCGGCCGGCTCCCTCGTCGCTCGCTCGATCAGTGGGTGGGACCGCGACGGGATCTCGGCCGGCTCCCTCGTCGCTCGCTCGATCAGCGGGTGTGATCGATGCCCCGGGGAACAAATTCACCTGGACGCGGGTTGGCACAGCGCGTGGCAGCCCCCGAGATCACCCGTGCCTCCGTCGGCCTGCGCTCCGATCGTGGGCCGATCCTCTTGTCGGTGATGTTGTCGGTCGGCCTGGTGGCGATCGACTCGACGATCCTGGCCACCGCCGTCACGGCGATCGTGCGGGACCTCGGCGGCTTCGCCCAGTTCCCCTGGCTGTTCTCGGTGTACCTGCTCGGCCAGGCGGCCGCAGTGCCGATCTACGGCAAGGTCGCCGACATCGTCGGGCGCAAGGCCGTGATGCTGTTCGGCATCGCGCTGTTCGTGATCGGCTCCATCCTGTGCGGCTTCGCCTGGAGCATGCCCGCATTGATCGCCTTCCGGGCGATCCAGGGCCTCGGGGCCGGTGCGGTTCAACCCATGGGCATGACGATCGTCGGCGACATCTACTCGCTGCAGGAACGCGCCAAGGTGCAGGGCTACGTCGCCAGCGTCTGGGCGATCGCGGCCGTGGTCGGTCCGACCCTCGGCGGTGTCTTCGCTGACCTGGCGACCTGGCGCTGGATATTCTTCATCAATGTGCCACTGGGGGTGGCAGCGGCGTGGATGCTGACCCGGAAATTCGACGAGAAGGTGGTGCGCACCAAGCATTCCATCGACTACGCAGGCTCGATCCTGGTCGCTGTCGGCAGCGCACTGGTGATCCTCGGTCTGCTCGAGGGTGGCGTGCTGTGGGAGTGGAACTCGTGGCAGAGCATCGCAGTGCTGGGTGGCGGCGTGCTGCTGCTGCTGGCGGTGATCCCGGTCGAGCGCCGCGCCGCCGAGCCGGTGATCCCCGGCTGGATCTTCCGCAGCCGCCTGCTCAACGGGGCCAATCTGGTGAGCCTGCTCGTCGGTGCGTTGCTGATCGGGCTGACCTCCTACATCCCGCTCTTCGGTGAGGGCGTGCTGGGCACCTCAGCGCTGGTCGCCGGCCTGGCGCTGGCGGCGATGACGATCGGCTGGCCCATCGCGGCCTCCAACGCGGGACGGGTGTACCTGGCCATCGGGTTCCGCAACTGCTCGCTGATCGGCAGCGGTATCGCGCTGGTCGGCGCCCTCAGCCTGCTGTTCCTGGGTGCCGGCAGCAGCATCTGGACGGTGGCCGGCGGAAGCTTCGTGGTCGGGCTCGGGCTGGGTTTCGTCGCTGCCCCCACGCTGATCTCCGCGCAGTCATCGGTCGGGTGGACCGAACGCGGAGTCGTCACCGGAATGAACATGTTCGCCCGGTCGATCGGCAGTGCGGTCGGGGTGGCCATCTTCGGTGCGGTGGTGAACGCCTCGCTCGGTGTCCGGGTCGGCAGCCAGGCGGTGTCACCGGACTCGGTCGAGCCCGGCCGCCTGGCCGATGCCCTGCACCCTGTCTTCATCGGCGCCACCATCGCCGCCGTGCTGCTGATCGCCTGCGTGGCGATCCTGCCGCGGGGCAGGGCCGACGTCAGCTGAGAGCCGGCGGTCGCCGAGATCTCTTCCCGCGGGCACTCTCGTCGGCGGGCGGGACGGATCTCGTTTCGCACGGTCGCGATCAGCGAGCCGGTAGCCCCAGCTGCTCCCGAGCCCTGCGCGCCCATGCAGGTTCTGCGCCGTAGCGCTGGGACTTGATCAGCAGCCCGGCGGCGCAATCGGCGACGAGCGACGTCATCCGGGACTCGCGGGTCTTGGGCTGCTTGGCCGTCATCACCCAGGAGGTGGCGAGCCTGCGGTAGGACGGTGCTGCCAGCGCCCAGAACGCCGATGCCTGCGCGTGATCGGTGAGTTGACGGGCCAGCACCGGTTCGAACTCCGCCGCCTCTCGCTCGTAGGAGTAGACCGCGTCCTTGGCGCGGTCGCGGGCCTCGAAGATGGCCAGCCCGGCCGGCGTCATCCGACCCTCGCGCTGCAAGCGCTCCATCAGCGCGATGTTGATGGCGCTCCAGTTCGACGTCTTCTTGCGGGGAGTGAAGCGCTGGCGACGACGGATCTCGTCGACGCCCTCGGCTCGGGAATCGATCCAGCCGAAGCACAGGGACTCCTCGACCGCCTGCTCCCAGGTCAGCCCGCGATCCTGCGATCCCTTGCGGCGCAACTCGACCCACAATTCGGCGGATGCGTCGTGGTTCTCCTGCAACCAAGCACGGAAGGACGCTGGCCCGTCGAAGAACACAGCCGGCTTGTCTGCCGAACCGCCCGGGACTCCCGTCATGAGGGACATCGTCGCACTCGGGTCCGACACCCCGGGTGGACACGGGTCTCCCCAGCCCGAGAGCGCTCATCAGCCACGTCGGTGCTCGTGTCTGTCAGAGCCCGCGTCTGTCGGTGCTCGTGTCTGTCTGGTCCGGGACCAGTCAGTTCTCTTCGGAGTCGAGCGCGACGTGCTGTGGGTAGAAGGCGACGTGGTCGGCGATCGGGGCGACCGCGGGATGTGGCTCCCGGTACGACCACACGGCATCAGGGATCGTGACGTCACCATCGACGAGGTCGTAGTAGGAAGCGTCACCCTTGTACGGGCAGTGCGTGCTGGTGTCCGACGGCCGCAGCGAGGCCGGGTCGACGTCCGCCAGCGGTACGTACTGCACGGCGGGGTAGGTGCTCTCCTGCAGGGTGAGCGCCGCCGTCGTGTCGGCGATCTGTCGATCACCGATCCGCACCCGGATGCGGTGGGGATTGGCAGTCACGGTGATCGGGTGATCGTGGCCTGGAACCTTCATGGCTCTCCTGAGGATGGGTCGCGGCCGGCGGGGTGGACCGGTCGTCCTTCCTGACCAACAACGATCGGACTGGCGATGTTCCGCAGACGTCCGGCGAGCCCCGGCTTGGGCCATTGTCGTTGCAGCGCAACGGGTATACCGGTAGATGGGGTGAGGTGAGGTAAGCCTGCGTTTGCTGGTGCGACCGCGGAGGGGCTGGTAGAGATGTACCCGAGGGGTTGGATACGAGCCGAATGCTGGGCCGCATCGCCCCGGATCCGAACCGATGACGATTGCTTCCAAGGAGTGTTCGATGAGCGAGACCCTGACCCAGACCACCGCCGCCCACAACTCGCACCCGGCCTACAAGGCCTCCGAGAAGGTCGCAGCGCACCTGCAGCAGCTGAGTGTCGACCTCATCGACCTGCACCTGCAGGGCAAGCAAGCGCACTGGAACGTCGTCGGCAAGAACTTCCGTGACCTGCACCTGCAGCTCGACGAGATGATCGACGCCGCTCGGGGGTTCTCCGACGACGTCGCCGAGCGGATGCGCGCCGTCTACGTGGTGCCGGACGGTCGCGCCGCCACGGTGGCAGCGCAGACCAGCTTGGCCGCGTTCCCGGCCACCGAGGTGGACACCGCCACCACGGTCGATCTCGCCGTTGCTGCGCTGTACGCCGTCGCCGGCACCGCGCGGAAGATCCACGACGATGTCGACGCCGAAGACCCGAGCACTGCCGACCTGCTGCACGCGATCCTGCTGCGGCTCGAGCAGCTCGCCTGGATGATCGACGCGGAGAACCGGGTCGCCGGACGCAGCACCCCGGTCGCCATCCAGGGCTGATCCGCCTCGTTCCCTGCGACCCCGCACCCGTCGACGGTGCGGGGTCGCAGTGTGTCCGCACCTCGCGGAGCTCCTGATCGGTCCGGTGCGTTGATCTGGCGGGCGACCGCGCCGCGAGGCGGCGCCCCGGGCGACTCCACGCTCAGATTCCCGGGAGGGGTGTAGGCCGGGATCCGCTGGGTACTGGATGACCACGGTTCAGGTGCGAGCCGCGTCATTGCCTTGAGAAGGTAGCCGGCCATGACCGTGCTTGATCTTGTTCCCTCCTCCGTCGACACCCGTTCGACGGATTCTTCCGCCCACCTGCTGGACGAGCTGGTCGAAGCGCGCACCAGCGGCTGCGAGCACCGCATCGCCAGAGCAGAGAGTGCGCTCGTCCTCGAGTTCATCGGAGTCGCCACTCGGATCGCCCGACGCCAGCGTGGGCGTGGTGTCGAGGTCGAAGACCTCGTGCAGGTCGCCAGGGTCGGGCTCGTGAAGGCCGTCCGCCGCTGGCAGCCCCAACCGTCCGGTGGATTTCTCCAGTACGCCGGTCCGATGATGCTCGGGGAGGTCCAGCGGCACATCCGGGACCGATCGGCCCCGATCCGGCTTCCCCGGCGGGTGCACGAACTGCGTCCGACGATCATGGATGCCCGTCTCGCGCTCGAACGGAGCGGGCGGACCAGCACGGTGGGCGCCATCGCACAGGCCGCCGGTGTCGGGGTGAGCGATGTGCTCGAGGATGCGATGTCGCACGGCCGTTCGCATCCGCAGTCGCTGCAGGTGATCCAGAACGTCGACGATCGTGCCGATCTGCTGTGCGTCCGAGCTGAGAACGACCGGACGTCCGCCGAGGACCGGTGGGCGCTGCGCGCCGCGATCAACGGGCTGAGCGATCGGGAGCGTCAACTGCTGGCGTTGCGGTTCTTCGAGGATCTCAGTCAGCAGGAGATCGGTGATCGCATCGGACTGAGCCAGATGCAGATCTCCCGACTGCTGCGAGCCACCTTCGCCAAGCTCCGACGGTTGCTGCTGGAAGGTGCCGGTTCCCAGTCCTGACGGGTCGCCGGCGGCTGAGCACAGGAGTTCTCCCGATCGTCGCTGGACGGCGATCACGACGGGAGCTGTCGGCGTCACTCGGACACGACCGGGGCCCCATCGTCGACAGCGGCATAAGCTGCGCGGATGGCCAGGTATCTCGACGTGCACCCGGTGAACCCGCAGTCCCGGTCGATCAAGCAGGCCGTCGCCGTGATCCTCGACGGTGGGCTGATCGCCTACCCCACCGATTCCGGATACGCCCTCGGTGCCCAGCTCGGGAACAGCGAGGCCAAGGACCGGATCGTCCGCATCCGGCAACTCGACGAGAAGCACCACTTCACGTTGATGTGCAAGGACTTCGCCCAGCTCGGGCAGTTCGTGCACCTGGACAATGCGGTGTTCCGGGCGGTCCGGGCCGCCACCCCCGGGCAGTACACCTTCATCCTCCCGGCCACCGCCGAGGTCCCCAAGAAGATGCTGCACCCGAAGAAGCGAACGGTCGGCGCCCGCATCCCCGACCACCCTGTCGTGTGTGCGCTGCTGGAGGAACTGGGCGAACCGATGCTCACCTCCACCTTGTTGCTGCCGGGTCAGGCGGAGCCGCCCACCAGCGGCTGGGAGGTCAAGGAGGAACTCGACCACCAGGTCGACCTGGTCATCGACTGCGGTGAGGTCGGCACCGAACCGACCACGGTCATCGACTTCTCGGAAGGATTCCCGGAGATCGTGCGCCGCGGAGCGGGAGATCCCACGCCCTTCGAATGACGGGGTCTGCTCAGTGCGCAGCGCCGAGTCGGTCCAGGATGTCCGATCGCCGGTCCCGCCGCTCCCGGTACCAGTGGTGCGCTGCATCGACGGGTTCGGCGACCCGCTGCAGCGCCGGCTGCAGCAGCTCGAGCAGCTCGCTCTCGTCGCACACGCCGCCGGCCGGAGCCGCCGTCGCGGCTGCTCCGACGCCTGAGGCGCCGGCCACCTCGAGGGCGTCCAGACCGACGCCGAGAACGTCGGCCAGCAGCTGACGCCAGGCAGGGACAACGGTGCCGCCGCCGGCCAACCGGACCACGTCGGGTGTCGGCCCCGGGAGTGCATCCAGGGCATCGGCAATCGAGCCGGCCACGCCCTCCAGAGCGCAGCGCAGCAGGGTCGCTGTGTCGTGGCGCGCGGTCAGGCCGATCCAACTGCCGGTCAACAGCGGATCGAGCAGCGGCGTGCGTTCACCACCCAGGTAGGGCAGGAACAACGGATCGTCCTGATGGGGCTCGTCGCCGGCCGCCGCATACAGCTGCTCCCACGACACCTGATGGGTCCGGCGCACCCAGTCGAGCGCAAGCCCTCCGTTCAGGGTGGCGGCCATGGCGTACCAACTGTCCTGCAGGGCGCCGCGGTAGAGATGTGTCACCGGATGCAGGGGCAGGGCGCTCGGCCGCGGGGCGGTGACCGCGGTGATGGTCTGGGTGCCACTGCCGATGGTCAGCTGCACGATCCCCGGGGTCGTCAGACCGGAACCCAGTGCGGCAGCGGCAGTATCGGCGGTTCCAGCTGCCACCGGGGTACCGGCCGGGATGCCCAGTTCGGCGGCGGCCGCGGAGATCAGTGTTCCGGCAAGAGTGGTCGAGGACGGCAGCATCTCCGGGAGCAAGCTCTCCGGGACACCCAGCGCGGCAACCACTTCCGTCGACCAGGACCCGGTGTCGAGCTCCTGCAGCAGGGTGGCGGAGGCGTCGCCGGGTTCTGCGGCGAACTCGCCGGTCAGTCGCGACCGCAGCCAGTCCTTGGGTTGCAGCGCACGATGGGCCGCGGCGAGCGTCGCCGTTTCGTGGCGGGCCAGCCAGCCCAGGAGTGGTCCGGCCATGCCGGGGCTCAACGGATTCCCCAGACCTCGGAGCACCTCGTCCGGCAGGTCCCGGTAGACGTCCAGCAGGTCGACGGCCCTGGTGTCGGACCAGAGCATGGCCGGCCGCACTGCTCGACCGTGGCGATCGGAGAGCACAACGCCGTGCATCTGGCCGGAGAAGCCGATCGCGGCCGGCGCGGGGTGTCCCGCGGCCAGCACCTGTCGGGTGGCCTCGACGGTGGCCGCCCACCACAGCTGCGGATCTGTCTCGGACCACCCCGGCCGGGGGCGATCCACCGGGTACTCGCGGGTTGCCGAGGTCAGGACCCGCAGGGTCTCGTCGGTGAGGACGACCTTGACCGAGCTCGTCCCGAGGTCGATGCCCAGAAGTGTGCGCATGCGCTGATCGTGCACCACGGCGACGGTCGCCGATGCAGTCGATCTGCTGCCGTGCGGCGGGGTCGAGAGGGTCACTTGCTGCTGATGATCACCTTGTGGGCCGTGGGATCCGACCGCAGGGCTTCCAGGGCAGAGCCGTAGTCGTCGAGACCGAACCGATGGGTGATCAGACCGTCGGTGCGGACCCGTCCCGCCCGCAGGGCGTCGATCGTGGCGCCGAAGGACGTCATCTCGGCGAAGGACCCCTTGATGGTGATCTCCCGACGGAACACGTCGTACGGGCTGAAGTGCACCAGGTCGTCGTACCCCGTGACGCCGTAGACGAGCACCGTGCCCCCGTTGCGGGTGAGGGGCACGCAGATGTCGCCGACCGCGGTGGCGCCGGTCGCCTCCACGACGATGTCGTACCCGTCGCCCCGTGGGGACGCGGCCGTGAGCGCGGCGATGTTGCCGGCCGGGTCGTCGCGGGTGATCTGCACGGTGGCGCTCGCTCCGAGCGCGGTCGCCGCCGCCAGCTTGAAGGCGCTCGGACCGGCAACCGTGACGGACGACGCGCCACCCGAGCCGATGAGTTGGGCGAGGAGCTGGCCGGTCGGGCCGGCGCCGATGACCAGCGCGCTGCTGCCGGGGCGGACATCCAGGGTCTCCAGGCCGTGCATCGCGCAGGCAGCAGGCTCGGTGAACACGGCGGTGTCGGGATCGAGACCCTCGACCGAGAACACCTGACGGGCATCGACGCAGGCGTACTCCGCGAAGAATCCCGGCAGGTTGGCGCCCAGACCGCCGGCGCTCCCGCACAGGATCGTTCGTCCGGACAGGCAGTACTGGCACCGGCCGCACGGGATGTTCGGGTTGACCGTCACCTGCTCGCCGAGCGTCAGGTCGCCGACCTGATCACCCAGTGCTGCAACGGTTCCCACCGTCTCATGTCCGGTGGTGAGCGGGAAGACAGCACCGAACCCGCCCTCGTGCAGGTGCAGGTCGGTCCCGCAGACGCCGGTCCGGTCGATCTCGATGAGGACGTCGGACGGCCCGACGTCCGGTACCGGGATGTCGGTGACGCTGAACTCGCGTGGACCGGTGTACAGGACGGCCTTCATGGGGGGCGCCTTCCAGGAGCGGGGGTTGCCGGGCGCAGTATCTGCCCTCGTCCCCCGACAGTAGAGGACCGCACGGCCGTATGTCACCGGTGACAAGTGGCGAATGTGTCACCGGTGACAGAAACTGCGCTACCGTCGTGGTCGTGCCCACCATGCGCGACGTCGCGGCTCTGGCCGGGGTCAGCGGGAAGACCGTGTCCCGGGTGATCAACGACGAGGCGTACGTGTCGGACGACGTCCGGGCCAGGGTGCTGGAAGCGGTTGCCGCCCTGGGTTACATCCCGAACATGGTGTCGCAGGCGTTCCGCAGTGGTCGCGACCGGGCGATCGGCATCGTGGTTCCGGACCTGTCCGACCCGTTCTTCGCCGCCGTGGTGCAGGCGGCCGCCGGCGCCGCGGCCGACGCCGGGTTGGCCGTGCTTGTCAGCACGGCAGGCGACGATCCTGCTCGGGAGCAGCAGGTGGTCGAATCGTTGATCCGGCGGCGACTGAGCGGCTTGCTACTCGCTTCGGTCGCCGACGACCACCGGTACCTGCGCGCTTCCATCGACGAGATGCCGGTCGTGTTCGTCGATCGCCCTGCCTGTTCGCTCACCGCAGACAGCGTGATGGAGGACGACCGCGGCGGCGCCGTCGCCGCGACCGGTTTGTTGATCGATCACGGACATCGCCGGATCGCCGCCGTCGGTGCGGACCGCACCGTGCCCACCATCGAGCGTCGGTGGGCCGGGTACCAGGTCGCGCTGGAGAACGCCGGCGTCCCGGTGGATGCGGACCTTCTGCATCTGACCTCCAGGCCTGCGGACACGCTGCCGGGCTTCCTGGACGCCGTCCTCGACGGGGTCGACCCGATCACCGCGGTGTTCGTGCTGGACTCGGCCACCGCGATGCACGTGGTGGCCCAGTTGCACCAACGACGACGCACCGACCTCGCCGTCGTCAGCTTCGGAGATTTCCCGATGGCTGCGCTGCTGCAGCCGTCGGTGACCGCCGTCGATCAGGCCCCGGACACCCTGGGGCGCACCGCGACAGAGCGACTGCTGGTGCGCCTGGACCGACCGCGAGCGCGCCTGCGGCGTGCAGTGGTCCTCCCCGTGACGCTGATCGAACGCCAGAGCACCGTTCCACCTGCGACCAGGAGACTCCGATGACAGTCACGCCGAGCATCCCGTCCGAATCTGCGCTGCCCGATTCCGTCCGTCAGGTGGTGGTCCGTGAGCCCGATGTGGTGACGATCGAGGTCGTGCCGACGCCCGTCCCCGCAGCCGGGGAGGCGCTGGTGCGGCTCGTCGCTGTCGGCATCTGCGGATCGGACGTGCACGCTGCCCACGGTCGGCACCCGTTCGTCCCGCTGCCGTATCACCCCGGTCACGAGATCCTGGGCGTGGTGGTGGGTTTCGGAGCGGACGTCGCTGCCGAAGTCGCCGCCGATGTTCCGGTCGGTACCCGGGTGGTGATCGAACCCATCCACGCCTGCGGTGCGTGCAAGTACTGCCTGGACGGCCGGTACAACCTGTGCGCCACCATGCGGTTCTTCGGCTGCGGAACGCCGGTCGGTGGCATGTCGGACCTGTTCGTGATCCGGGCCGATCGGCTGGTCCCGGTGCCGGAGGAGCTCGAGGACCTGCAGGCGGTACTGGTGGAGCCGTTGTCGACTCCGGTGCACGCGGTCAGCCTGGCCGGTCCCGATCTCACCGGCAAGAGCGTCGCGATCCTGGGAGCCGGGACCATCGGGTTGTTGACGCTGGCAGCTGCCCGCCGCGCCGGCGCCGCTCGGACCGCGGTGACCGACGTGCTGCCGGCCAAGCGCGAGCTCGCGCGACAACTGGGGGCGGACGCCGTCTTCGATTCCGTCGATCCGACCGTCGTGCAGCAGATCCGGGAGTTCCTGGGGACCAGCGCGGATGTGGTCTTCGACTGCGTCGCCGTGCAGGCGACGGTCGACCAGGCGATCGGGATGGCACTGAAGGGCGGCACCGTGGTGATCGTCGGAGTGCCTGCCGCGCCGGTGACGGTGGCCCTTCCGGAGATCCAGGACCTCCAGGTGCGGATCCAGGGCAGCGCGACGTTCACCCGGGCGGACTTCGCGACCTCGATCGAGATACTGGCATCCGGGGCGGTCCGCCACGAGGACATCGTGACAGCGCGCTACCCGCTGGGCGAGGCCGCAGCGGCATTTGCCGAGGCCTCCAGTGGGCGTCAGGTGAAGGTCGTCCTGCTGCCCTGAGGGTTGCGCAACCTTTCGGTCCCATCGTTGGTGGATCGGGCCGGAGTCGAGGGCGCCGCGAACGACCGACTGTGCGATCCTGTTGTCGGACAACAGATGTTCGTAGTCCCCGTAACGGGGGTCAGACAGCTCGGCGTAACTCCACCGGCTGGTGACCGACGTCCGGTCGGGCCGCTATGCTCACGGAGCGAAAGCACATGAACCCCTTTCGAAGGAACGTATTGCCCTGGGGTATCGTGCGGCCGTAGCTTTCCGACAGCCGGTCCCGTCCGGCCGGTAGCCGTCCGTTTCGCGGACACCCCAGGGAAGGAAGCGGTCGTGGCCAACAGGAAGTACACCGAAGACCAACGGAGCGAGGCGATCAGACTCGTCTCCGCCGAGGGACACAGCGCCGCCAGCGTCGGTCGGGAGTTCAGCGTCAGCGTGGGAACCGTCCATCGGTGGGTCAGCGATGCGATGGCCCTGCGACGGACCTCGCCGGCGAACCTCGACGCCACCGAGGCGGACGTTGCCGCGCACGAGCAGCAGGATCTGGAATCACAACTCCGCGGTGTGATCCGCCGGATCGGACAGCTGGAGACGCAGTTCGAACAGCTGGTCCAGCGCCGCAGCACTCAGGAGAACTGAACCGAACAGAACCCGCCCGCTCGCCCACCGCGGCGGACGGGACGATCAGCCGACCGGCGGGTAGGGGTGATCGCGCAGCACCCGGGCCAGGTGGGCGGTGTTGGTCGCCACCAATTTCGTGGCCGCCGCTGTCTCCTCCGGGGTCTCGTCGAGATCCTGGTAGTCGGTCTTGTGCATCGCGGCGCCGTTCCAGTACGTGACGGCCTGCGCGGGCAGGGTGAACCCGACGTCGTCGAGTGCCTGGAACACATCCGCGGACACATGGTGCGCACCGTCCTCGTTGCCGACCACCGCGAGCGCGGCGACCCGCGGATACACCTGGGGTCGGCCCTCGTCGTCGAGCTCGGACAGCTCGGCGTCCAATCGTTCCAGCACCCGCATACAGACGCTGCTGTGCTGGCCCATCCAGGTCGGCGTCGCGATGACCAGGATGTCCGATGCCAGGATCGCGGTCCGGATCGCCGGCCACTCGTCGCCGTCGCCCATGTCGGTCTCGACCCCCGGCTTCACGTCGTGATCCAGGACCCGGATGACGCGACCGGTGACGCCGTGCGGGGCCATCGCTGCGAGCAGCTGGGTGCCCAGCAACTCCGAGCTGGATCGGGCGGGGGAGGCCTTGAGCGAGCAGACCAGGACGAGGGCAGTGAGATCGGGATCAGCCATGCCGGTTCCGGTACCCCGCTGAGCCGTGCCGAATCGTTGCCGCCGGCGCGGAGCTGCTGACGGACCACCTCGTGGTGCTCGTCGTCGACAACAGCCATGCCCTGCTGATGGATGCAGACCCGGTTGATCGGCTGGTCGTCGGTCGCGGCTGAAGGCGCACTCAGACCCGCCCTCAGCGCGGCTCGCCGCGCAGTCCGCGACCTGGGTAGGCGGTGGGGTCGAGTTCCCCGTCGCGGACCACGAAGGTCCCGGCCACCAGGAGCTGCCGGACGCCGACGGACGGCCGCACCGGATCGAGATAGGTTGCAGTGTCGGTGATCTGCTCCGGGTCCAGCACCACGATGTCTGCATCGGCGCCGACAGCGAGGCGGCCCTTCCGGGTGGCAGCGGAGGTGGTGGCGTCCAGCACCCTGGCCGGCAGGAACGAGCAGCGCCGGAACGCCTCGACCCAGTTCCACGCCCCGGTCTCCCGGACCATCTGACGCAGGCTGCGGAGATACGTCCCTGCGGTACGCGGGTGCGTCGAACCACCGGCCGGCAGTGGCCAGAGCCGGCTGTCCCAACTGCCGTCCGCGAAGGTCACCGGCATCGCATCACTGGCGACGATCGAGTCGGGGAACGCCAGGGCACGGTGCAGCAGGGCAGCATCGGCAGGGTCGTCCTCGTCCAGGTACTGCACGATGCACGGTGCTCCCGGATCGATCCGCCGCAGTTCCGTCAGCCGGGCCTCGTCCGCGACGCGCTCCCCGGACGCGAGCATCACGATGTTGCCCGGGGTGAGGCCCCAGACGGAAAGCCGGTCGGGGGCCAGGAAGAAGGCGCCGATACCGGTGCTCCCGGCGCCGTAGGGGTAGGCCTCCACCGTCACCCGACTTCCTGCGGAGCGACTGCGGTCCAGCGTCGCGAGCACCCGGTCGACGTGGCGGCGTGAGGTGGAGTTGACGTGGCAGTGGTGCATGGCGGCGCCGGTCTCCTCGGCGGCCCGCACGATCTCCTCGGACCCGTCGATCGGTGTCGACGGATCGGCTTCCACGAGCTCCCGCACGTGGGTGTAGACCGGGACGCCGGCATCCGCGGCGAGCTGTGCCACCGCCAGGAACTCGGCGGGGTCGGAGCGGGGTGCGTACCCCATCAGTACGCCGATCCCGAGTGCGCCGTCGGCGATCTCGCCCCGCAGCAGGGTCAACCACGCGTCCAGCTCACGGGGCGTCGAGCTGCGTTGCCAGCCGGGATCACCCAGCACATGAAGGCTGGTGCGGATGTCGGCATCGGGGTCGACGCCGAGCAGGACCTGGGCGCGGGCACCACCCCAGGACGCCGAGAACCCGTAGTGCAGCGGTCGACCCTGGGCCGCCGCGTCGGCGTAGGCCCGTTCGACGGGCATCAGACCGGCTTCCAGGTCGAGTGCTGTGGTCACCCCGTCCATCGCTTGGAGCCGTTGCCCTGCAACGGAATGCACATGACTGTGCAGGTCGACGAACCCGGGGCCGACGACGTGTCCGCGGGCGTCGACGACGACGGCGCCGTCCGGCGCCGGGAGATCCGGGCCCACGTCGGTGATCGTGTCGCCGGTGACGAGCACATCGGCGGTCCCGTCGGTGCGCGCCTCCGGGTCGATCACCCGGCCACCACGCAACAGCACCTGTGTCGTCATCCTTCGACGGTAGATGGTGCGGGCGTCGTCGTCTTCGTAGAGACCTACGAATTCGCCCGCCCCGTCAGGGCGACGGCTACGAGCCGGGGTGGTCAGCGTCGTGCGGCGGCGTATCGCGCCAACGACTCCTCGCGTTCGGCGCCGAGATCCAGCAGGCGCTCGGGATAGCCCTGCGCGTAACCGTCGTCCTGGGTCCATGGTTCGTGGGCGGCGCGCCCGGAGAGATGCCGCAGCTCCGGGACGTATCGCCTGACGTAGTCGCCCTGCGGGTCGAACTTCAGACCTTGGGTGAGGGGGTTGAAGATCCGGAAGTAGGGCGAGGCATCGGTGCCGGTCCCGGCGACCCACTGCCAGCCGTGGTTGTTGGAGGCCAGGTCGCCGTCCCGCAGGTGGTCCAGGAAGTGCCGGGCACCGTGTGGCCACCAGACGTGCAGGTGCTTGACCAGAAAGCTCGCGGTGATCATCCGGACCCGGTTGTGCATCCAGCCCTCGGCGAGCAGTTGACGCATGCCGGCATCGACCATCGGAAATCCGGTGCGGCCCTGCTGCCACGCCTCGAACTTCTCGTCCGGATCGTCGTACTTCATCGGTAGGTCGTTGAGATCACCCCAGGCCGAGTCGGGTCGGTTCCAGAGCACGTCGGCGTAGAACTCCCGCCAGCACAGCTCGGTGGTGAACCGCTCGACCCCGTCACCGCGCGTGCCCTTCATGGCGTCCAGCAGCGTGCGGGGGTGGATCTCGCCGTACTTGAGGTGCTCGGACAGTCGGCTGGTGCGGTCGCGATCGGGGCGGTCCCGCTGGTCGTCGTACTCGCCGAGGTCGGACTCCCGGAAGTCGTTCCAACGGTCCAGGGCTGCCTGTTCACCGGCACGCTCGTCCGGTGCTGTGTCCGGGAGGGCGTCACCGTCGATGCGACGCACCCACCGCAGGCCGGTGGGCCGTCCGGCCGGGGAATGCCAGCCGCGGTCGCGCCAGGCACGGGAGAACGGGGTGAACACCTTGAACGGCGTGCCGTCACCCTTGACGATCCGTCCTGGGCCCACGGCATAGGGCGTGCCGGTCGTCAACAGTTCGATGTCGGTGCTCTGCAGTGCTTTCCGAACCGCATCGTCCCGACGCCGGCCATAGGGGAACGGCTCGCCGGTGATGTGGACCGCAGACGTACCGAGTTCCTGTGCCACCGCAGGAACCACCTCTTCGGCCTTGCCTCGCCGGATCACCAGGGCGCCGTCGGTGGCTTCGTGCAGTGCGCGCACCGACGCCAGCAGTCGGTTGCGGCGGGTGTCGCCCGCGGTCCGCAGCAACGTGTCGTCGAGCACGAACAGCGGCAGGACCGCTCCGTCTGCCGCCGCCGCTACCAGCGCGGGATGGTCGGACAGGCGCAGATCGCGCCGGAACCACAGGATCGAATCAGCCACAGGATGACGGTATCCGTGCCCGACCGGGTGAAACAGGAACCGAATCTTTCGGCAGACCGAAATCAGCTGCTATGTTTTCGGTGTGCCGAATTTTCGTCGTGGGGTCGTGTCGGGCACCGCGCTGCTGCTGGTGCTCGTGCTCTCCGGCTGCGCGGCGTTCACCCATGCCTCCGCACGCCGCACGAGCGCCGACGGCAAGCCGATCGTGTTGACCACGTTCACCGTGCTGCAGGACATCGCGCAGAACATCGCCGGCGACCACCTGACGGTCGAGTCGCTCACCAAGTACGGCGCGGAGATCCACGGCTACGAGCCGACACCGAGCGATCTCGTGCGGGCCGGCGGTGCCGCGCTGATCCTGGACAACGGGCTGAACCTGGAGCGCTGGTTCTCCCGGTTCGTCCGCGACATCGACGTCCCCCACGCCGTGGTCAGCGACGGAATCACTCCCATCGCGATCGCCGAGGACGCCTACGTCGGCAAGCCCAACCCGCATGCCTGGATGTCGCCGGTCAACGCGCAGATCTACGTCCGCAACATCGTGCGGGCGTTCTCCGAGCTGGACCCGGCGCACGCCGCCGACTATGCGGCCAACGGGGCACGGTACAACTCCGAGCTGGTCTCGCTGACCGAGCAGTTGCGCGCCGAGGTGCGGGGGCTGCCGGTTCCGCAACGGGTACTGGTGAGTTGCGAGGGGGCGTTCTCCTATCTGGCCAGGGATGTCGGCCTGAGCGAGAAGTACTTGTGGCCGGTCAATGCCGACAGCCAGGGCACCCCGCAGCAGATCGCCGGGGCGATCGAGTTCGTAGAGAAGAACGACGTTCCTGCCGTGTTCTGCGAGTCCACCGTGTCGGCGAAGCCGATGGAGCAGGTGGTCAGCGCCACCGGCGCCCGGTTCGGGGGGACACTCTACGTCGACTCGCTGTCCGAGGCCGACGGACTCGTCCCGACCTATCTCGACCTGCTGCGTCACGACGCGGCCACCATCGTCAGCGGTCTCACCGGAAGGACGCTCACATGAATCAGCCTGCACCCGCGGTCGAGGTCACCGACCTGACCGTCACCTACGGGGAAACCGTTGCGCTGCAGTCGGCATCGTTGAGCCTCGAACGCGGGACGGTGTGCGGCCTGGTCGGCATGAACGGGTCCGGCAAGTCGACCCTGATCAAGTCGATCATCGGCATGGTGACCCCACGCAGCGGCAGTGTGCGGATCCTGGGCCGGGCACCGCTGGCCGCCCGCAAGGAAGGTGCCGTCGCCTATGTGCCGCAATCGGAGGACGTCGACTGGACGTTCCCGTTGTCGGTGCGGGACGTCGTGATGATGGGTCGCTACGGGCACCAGGGCATCACCCGGCGTCCGAGAGCGATGGACCGGCAACGGGTGCAGGAGGCGCTGGAGCGGGTCGAGCTCTCGGACCTCGCGCACCGTCCGATCGGCGCCCTGTCCGGGGGGCAGAAGAAGCGGGCCTTCGTGGCGCGCGGTCTGGCGCAGGGAGCCAGCGTGCTGCTGCTGGACGAGCCGTTCGCCGGCGTCGACAAGAAGTCGGAGGCGACGATCGTGTCGCTGCTGCGCGAGCTGACAGCCGGTGGCGCAACGGTTCTGGTGGCCACCCACGATCTGCATGCGTTGGGTCAACTGTGTGACGAGGCGGTGCTGCTGCACCGCAGGATCCTGCTGCACGACACCCCGGAGGTCATTCTGCGACCGGAGAACCTGGCGCTCGCGTTCGGGGTCGATCCGCTGGCCGGTGCCGGCCGTCGCCAGCTGGGCGAGGCGTCATGATCGACGCGATCCTGCAGCCGCTGCAGTACGGGTTCATGGCCCGCGCGGTGATCGTCGCCGTGATCGCGGCGCTGGTGTGCGGTGTGCTGAGCTGCTGGTTGGTGCTGATCGGCTGGTCGTTGATGGGCGACGCCGTGTCGCACGCGGTGCTGCCCGGTGTCGTGCTCGCCTACATCACCGGCGCTCCGTTCGCGGTGGGCGCGTTGGTGTTCGGGGTGCTGGCGGTGGTGCTGATCGGGGTGGTCCGGGGGACAACGGAGGTGAAGGAGGACGCCACCATCGGCGTCGTGTTCACGTCATTGTTCGCGCTCGGCATCGTGCTGGTGTCCGTGACGCCCAGTCAGATCGATCTCGGCCACATCCTGTTCGGCAACCTGCTCGGCGTCGGGATCCCGGATCTGTGGCAGGTGCTCATCGTCGGTGGTCTGACGCTGACGGTGCTGGTCGCGAAACGACGCGACCTGACGCTGTACGCCTTCGACAAGACGCATGCGCACGCCATCGGGATCTCGCCGCAACGCATCGGTGCGCTGCTGCTCGGTCTGCTGGCGCTGACGGTGGTGGTCGCACTCCAGTCGGTCGGCGTCGTGTTGGTGGTGGCGCTGCTGATCACGCCGGGTGCCACGGCTTTCCTGCTGACCCGCAGCTTCTTCTCGATGCTCTGGCTGTCGCCGTTGATCTCCGTCATCTGTGCATTTGCCGGGGTGTACATCAGCTACTACCTCGACTCATCGCCCGGCGGTACCGTGGTGCTGGCCATGGGTGCGATGTTCACGCTTGCCTACCTGTTCGGGCCGCGGGGACTGATCCGGCGCAGGTCGCGGGGCGCACGCATCGAAGCATCACTGATCCCGACGGGGGACAGATGAGCAGTGCAGAAGGCGCTCCGAGCGCTGGTCTGGGAGCGGAACGGCGCACGGCCGATGCCGCCCGCGCTGCCGACGACTACCTGAAATCCATCTACTCGCACACCGAATGGCAGACCGAGCCGATCACCCCGTCGCAGTTGGCCGGCACGCTGGGGGTGGCTCCGTCCACCGTCACGGAAATGGTGAAGAAGTTGGCCGCCAGGGACCTGGTGGTCCACGAGCCCTACCGCGCGGTCCGGTTGACGGCTGCCGGTGCGCGGCACGCGCTGCAGGTACTGCGACGTCATCGATTGATCGAGACCTGGTTGGTGCGCGAGATGGGCTACGGCTGGGAGGAGGTGCACGACGAGGCCGAGGTGCTCGAACACGCCATCTCCGACCGGCTGCTCGATGCCATCGACGAACGCCTGGGACACCCGCACGTCGACCCGCACGGAGATGCGATCCCGGACGCCGACGGCGCGATCCGGCAGGCGGCCACCCGACCGTTGTTGGAATGCGAGAGCGGCTACACCGGGGAGGTGATCCGGGTCAGCGACCGAGATCCGGAACTGCTCCGCGCGCTGCGGGACGTCGGGATCGGTCCCGGGACGCGGCTGCGGGTGGACCTGATCGGTCCGCCTGCCGTGGCCGTGACCTGCGACGGCAAGCCCTACCTGATCACCCGTGAAGCGGCCGGAGTGGTCTGGCTGTCCGCCTGACCGCCGCGCGCGGGACCTGCGGACGAGCACTCTCGGATCAGGCACTGGCCGGGTGCGCGCTGGCGGAGGCAGCGGTGTCGATCGCACGGGGTCTGCTCACAGAAGTGGTCTCCAGTGAGCGTTCGCGGGCTCCTGGAACGCTTTCTCGTTCACCCGCGACCGATTCTGTGAGTGATCGGTCCGCCGCCGGTCGAACACCGAGGACCCATCAGGGCATGCTCACGCCGCAGAGGGTGTTGAGCAGCAACGGATACGCCGACCTGGCTGTGTCGAGTTGTACCTGGCGGCCGTCGCCGAAGTGCACAACCGGGCCCTGCAACGAGTGGTTGGTGTCTGAGCTGACCGTGGTGACGGATCCGTCGTCGCCGCGCAGCGCCACGACGAAGGCATAGCCGAACGGGACTCCTCCCGAGAGCATCGATGGTTGCACCGGCAGGTCGTCGAGCACGGAGATCAGCTTGTTCCGGTCGGTCCGGCTGAGCGTCACGGTCTTGGGCTGCCGGGGCTCCCAGCCGTCGGGCACCGTGCCCGACGGCGTGACGCGAACAGTTGCACTGACGACCCGGTCCGCATCGATCCGGTTCGCACCGTTGCGATCCGGGATGGGCGCGCCGGCCGCGACCACGCTGACGAGCGTCCCCTGCGCTCCGGTGCCGATCAGCAGCGACAGGCTCACCGCGGTGGTTGCGTCCCTGTCGGCGGGCGTGGAGGTGAAGGCGAGGCTCCACCGCTGGACGGGACCGTCCTTCGATCCGCTGAAGCCGATGATCTGCACCCGGCTGCGGAACCACCTGACGACGTCGAGCACGTCATCGGCGGTGCTCCAGCTCGTGGTGAGGGTGAAGAATCCCTCGACCTGCGCGGTGCCGAGCGCCGGTGATCTCGATCCCGCTTCCCATGGCACCGCTCCCGGGTAGACCGGCACCTGCGACGTCCAGTGCTCGAACGCCTCGTCGGCCCGCGACTTCGGCGTGCTGCGGGACGGGACCGGACTGGAGGATGTGCGCGCCGGCGTGCTCGTGGTGAGCGTCGCGATCGAGGTGGTCGCGACAGGTGCGCTCTCGGCACTCGGAGAGGCGGCGGCGACCCCATTGCTCTGGGGAGGAGGCGCCGTGCCGCATCCGGCCAGCGCCACAACGGTGGCCGCGCTCATCACGATCAGGCGAACAGCCGCGCGAGGCATCATGTCGAACTTCCCACCGTCCGGGCCGGCCACCGACCGGAGATGGCCGACGATCCGTCCGGAAGACGGTGACGGGCCTGCAATCGGTTGCCCGACCGGGGTCATCGCCCCTACAGGGGTCTCGACTCCTTCGTCAGGTCGCCTGTCCTGAGCGACGAAGGAGTCGAAGGGACCACCGGATCGGGCCGTGGTCGAGCAGGTGGGGCGGTGCTGTCGTGGTGCTCGGGCTCAGAAGTCCCAGTCGTCGTCCTCGGTGACGACGGCCTTGCCGATCACGTACGAGCTGCCGGAGCCGGAGAAGAAGTCGTGGTTCTCGTCGGCGTTGGGCGACAGCGCCGACAGGATCGCGGGGTTGACCTGCACAGCATCCTTGGGGAACAGACCCTCGTAGCCGAGGTTCATCAGCGCCTTGTTGGCGTTGTACCGCAGGAACGCCTTGACGTCCTCGGTGAGACCCATCGGATCGTAGAGATCCTCGGTGTACTGCTCCTCGTTCTCGTAGAGCTCGAAGAGCAGCTCGAAGGTGTAGTCCTTGAGCTCCTGTCGGCGCTCAGGACTGCTGCGCTCCAACGACTTCTGGAACTTGTAGCCGATGTAATAGCCGTGGACGGCCTCGTCCCGGATGATCAGTCGGATCAGGTCAGCGGTGTTGGTGAGCTTCGCGCGGCTCGACCAGTACATCGGCATGTAGAAGCCCGAGTAGAACAGGAACGACTCCAACATGGTGGAGGCGACCTTGCGCTTCAGCGGGTCGTCACCGCGGTAGTACTCCGAGACGATCGCGGCCTTGCGCTGCAGGTTCTCGTTCTCCTCCGACCAGCGGAAGGCCTCGTCGATCTCGCCGGTGGAGATCAGCGTCGAGAAGATCGAGGAGTACGACTTCGCGTGCACCGACTCCATGAACGCGATGTTGGTGTAGACCGCTTCCTCGTGCGGGGTGAGCGCATCGGGGATCAGGCTGACGGCGCCGACAGTGCCCTGCAGGGTGTCGAGCAGCGTCAGGCCGGCGAAGACCCGGGTGGTCGCCTGCTGCTCGTGCGGCTTGAGGGTGTGCCACGACTGGATGTCGTTGGACAGCGGCACCTTCTCCGGCAGCCAGAAGTTGCCGGTGAGGCGGTCCCAGACCTCGAGGTCCTTGTCGTCCTGGAGACGATTCCAGTTGATCGCAGACACGCTGCTGGCCAGGGCGAGCTTCTCGGACATGGGACGGAACTCCTTGCGGTGAACGGGATGAGACGGAAGAGCTCAATGGCGGTGCAGACGGAGCCGGGGGCCCGGAGCGACCGGTGCGCGGGCACCGATCGACCGGGATCACGACCTGCTTGCGGTCACAACATGCAGGAGACGCAGCCCTCGACCTCGGTGCCTTCCAGCGCCATCTGGCGGAGCCGGATGTAGTACAGCGTCTTGATGCCTTTGCGCCACGCGTAGATCTGCGCCTTGTTGAGGTCGCGGGTGGTCACGGTGTCCTTGAAGAACAGCGTCAGCGACAGGCCCTGGTCGACGTGCTGGGTGGCCGCCGCGTAGGTGTCGATGATCTTCTCGTAGCCGATCTCGTACGCGTCCTCGTAGAACTCGGCGTTGTCGTTCGTCATGTAGGGGGCCGGGTAGTAGACGCGCCCGAGCTTGCCCTCCTTGCGGATCTCGATCTTCGACGCCACCGGGTGGATGGAGCTGGTGGAGTTGTTGATGTAGGAGATCGAGCCGGTCGGCGGAACGGCCTGCAGGTTCTGGTTGTAGATGCCGTGCTCCTGGACCGACGCCTTGAGCGCAACCCAGTCCTCACGCGTCGGGATCTGCACGCCGGCCTCGGCGAACAGCTGCTGGATGCGGTCGGTCTCCGGCGCCCAGTCCCGGTCGGTGTACTTGTCGAAGAACTCGCCGGTCGCGTACTGCGAGTCGTCGAAGCCCTTGAAGCGCTGTGCTCTCTCGATCGACAGCTGATTGCTGGCCTTCAGCGCGTGGAACAGCACGGTGCAGAAGTAGATGTTGGTGAAGTCGATGCCCTCGGTGGAGCCGTAGTGGATCCGCTCCCGGGCGAGATAGCCGTGCAGGTTCATCTGGCCCAGACCGATGGCGTGCGAGTCGTTGTTGCCCTGCTCGATCGAGGGCACCGACCAGATGTGGGTCTGGTCGGAGACCGCGGTGAGCGCGCGGATCGCGGTGTCGATGGTCCGGCCGAAATCGGGCGAGTCCATCGTCCTGGCGATGTTGAGCGAGCCGAGGTTGCAGGAGATGTCCTTGCCGACGTGCGAGTACGAGAGGTCCTCGTTGAACGTGGAGGCGGTGGAGACCTGGAGGATCTCGCTGCACAGGTTCGAGTGGGTGATCTTGCCGGCGATCGGGTTGGCCCGGTTCACCGTGTCCTCGAACATGACGTACGGGTAGCCGGACTCGAACTGGATCTCGGCCAACGTCTGGAAGAACAAGCGCGCCTTGATCTTCTTCTTGTGGATGGACTTGTTGTCGACCATCTCGTGGTACTTCTCCGAGACGTTGATCTCGGCGAACGGCACCCCGTAGACGCGCTCGACGTCGTACGGCGAGAACAGGTACATGTCCTCGTTCTTCTTGGCCAGCTCGAAGGTGATGTCGGGGATGACGACGCCCAGCGACAAGGTCTTGATGCGGATCTTCTCGTCCGCGTTCTCCCGCTTGGTGTCCAGGAATCGCATGATGTCGGGGTGATGTGCGTGCAGGTACACCGCGCCGGCGCCCTGCCGAGCCCCGAGCTGGTTGGCGTAGGAGAAGGAGTCCTCCAGCAATTTCATCACCGGGATGACGCCGGAGCTCTGGTTCTCGATCTTCTTGATCGGCGCGCCGTGCTCGCGGATGTTCGACAGCAGCAGCGCGACGCCGCCGCCGCGCTTGGACAGCTGGAGAGCGGAGTTGATGCCGCGGGCGATCGACTCCATGTTGTCCTCGATGCGCAGCAGGAAGCAGGAGACGGCCTCGCCGCGCTGCTTCTTACCCGAGTTGAGGAACGTCGGGGTGGCCGGCTGGAACCGGCCGGAGATGATCTCGTCGACCAGGGTGGTGGCGAACGCCTCGTCGCCGGCCGCGAGGGTGAGCGCTACGACGCAGACCCGATCCTCGAACCGCTCCAGGTACCGCTTCCCGTCGAACGTCTTGAGCGTGTACGAGGTGTAGTACTTGAACGCGCCCAGGAAGGTCTCGAAGCGGAACTTCTTGCCGTACGCGTGATCGAAGAGCTGCTGGACGAACTGGGGCGAGTACTGGTCCAGGACCTCGGTCTCGTAGTACCCGTGCTCGACCAGGTACTCCAGCTTCTCCTTGAGGTTGTGGAAGAAGACGGTGTTCTGGTTGACATGCTGCAGGAAGTACTCCCGCGCCGCCTCCCTGTCCTTGTCGAACTGGATGCTGCCGTCGGGCCCGTAGAGGTTCAGCATCGCGTTCAGCGAGTGGTAGTCCATGGCGGCCGGCACCACGGTTTCGGTCTCGTCGCCGATCGTGTCGCCGTCGAAAGCCGAGCCACCGGTGGTGACGTCTGTGACGGTGTTGTCGACCGCAGTTGTTGCTACCACAGCTGTTCCAATCCCTCGCGGACCCGCAGGACGTCGTCCTGGGTGCCCATCAGTTCGAAGTTGTACAGGTGCGGGACCTGGCACTTGTGCGCCACGACCCTGCCTGCGAGGCAGTAGGTACTGCCGAAGTTGGTGTTGCCCGCGGCGATGACGCCGCGGACCAGAGCTCTGTTGCCGGTGTGGTTCAGAAAGCGGATGACCTGCTTGGGTACGGCACCCCGCCCGTCGCCTCCCCCATAGGTGGGGGTGACGAGGACGAAGGGGTCATCGACGTGCAGTTCCTCGTCGATGCTGCGCACGGGGATCCGCCGGGCTTCGAGGTCGAGCTTGTCGACGAACCGGCGGGTGTTCTCCGACACCGACGAAAAGTAGACGAGGCCGGACATGGGACGGATGTCAGGCGACGGAGAGGGCAGCCGCGGGGGCAGCGACTGCGGCGAGTGCCTTGATCCGGTCGGGGCGGAAGCCGGACCAGTGGTCGCGATCCGCGAACACCACCGGGGCGCTCACGTAGCCGAGGGCCTTGATGGAGTCCAGGGCCTGCTCGTCCTGGGTGATGTCCACGACGGTGTACTTCAGGCCGGCCTTGTCCATGGCCCGGTAGGTGGCGTCGCACTGCACGCAGGACGGCTTGGTGAAGACGGTGATGGACATGATGGAGAGCCTTTCGGTGACTGCGTGCTGCTGGCTGGCGGGGTGGCCGTGGGAGCGAACCGGGGTGGTGACGGCGTATCGACACTGGTGTTGGCCGGTGCGAGTGTGCGGTCCCCGTGCGCCTGGTCCCGTTGGAATCACAGCGCTGAAATTACATGCTTGGTGGTCCGGATGACACTACACCTAGTGGTGCCGGACTGGGAACACCCCAAGATCATCGTTTTGTCCGTGGTGCGCCCCGTCGCCCGAGAGGGCGGTGGTCCGTGACGGAGCGTCGCTCCGCCACTCGTTCGGGCGGCCGGATCCCGGTCGATGAAGCGCTCGCCTGCCATCCCCACATCGTGCTCGCAGGGTCCGACAGTGGCCCCCAGCAGGGACGGGACCCGTCGACGGTCGAGGAGGATCTCGACGCGTTCGTTCCCCGGTTGCTCGATCACCGGATGTGACGGCGGTCGAGCGACGCAGGGGCCGAGACCGCGTCGTGTCGGAACCGGTGGAAGTTCGTCACCGGGGGAGGGCAGGCAGGAATTGCGGGCTCGGGTCGAAGCGGGCCTTGCGGACCGCGCGGCGCAGGACTGCCAGCACCGGGGGCCCGAGGACGATCAGCGCGACAGTGTTGGTGATGGCGCGGCCCATGTCCCAGGTGAGGGTCGAGGTGATCAGGGTGAAGCGCAGGAACCGCTCCAGGTTCTCGCCGATGGAAGCGCCCGGCAGGTAGGCGAAGGCGGCGTTGTCGCCCATGGTCCCGCCCGTGATGAAAGGCCAGAACCACATGTTCATCAGCGCGCCGAACAGCAGTGCCGAGAGGACGCCGTAGGCCGCCAGCATCGCGATCTCCCGCCGGCCGCGGATCAACCTGCTGCCGATCCGATCCGGCAGCAGGCCGGCGAACATCCCGACCCAGGCACTGGTCATCATCTGGAACGGCAACCACGGTCCGACACCGGCGGTCAGCAGCGCCGAGGCGAACAACGAGGTGCAACCCAACACGAACCCGAACCCGGGCCCGAAGACCCGGCCGGCCAGGATCAGCAGGAAGAACACCGTCTCGATACCGCTGGTCCCCGCGCCCAGCGGACGGAGCGCGGCGTTCACCGCGGACAACACGCCCAGCATGGCCAGTGCCTTGGCGTCCATCCCGCCATCGGAGAGTTGCACCAGCACGATCAACACCAGCACCGGCAGGATCGCCATGAAGATGAACGGTGCATCGTTGGTGTGCTGACTGGACGACGGTGCCGCCCCGATGAACAGCGGCCAGAGGAACATCGCCAGCGCCAGGACCGAGACGACGGCAAGGAGGTTGGCGGTCCGTCCGGTGATCCGGATGGCCCGTGCGCGGACGTCGGGAGTCGTCACGAGGGGGCTCCGACGGTGTGCAGGGCTGCGGTCACCTGGTCGACGGTCAGCCAGCGCTGCGGCGCCAGGACCTTCGCCACCTGAGGCGCGAACGCGGGTGACGCGGCGAGCACCTGCGCGGTCGGGCCGTCGGCGACGATCTCGCCGACGGCCATCACCAGCGTCCGGTCGGAGACGGTTGCCGCGAACTCGACGTCGTGGGTGGAGACCGCGATCGCATGACCGTCGGCGGCCAGCGCCCGCAGGGTGCGCGCCAGGGCGGATTTGGCGGGGTAGTCGAGCCCGCGGGTCGGTTCGTCGAGCAGGATGACCCGTGGCCGCGCCGTGAGTTGGACGGCGAGCACCAGCGACAGTCGTTGTCCCTCGGACAGATCGCGGGGATGGCGCGCCGGCGGGATGCCGGGCGTCAGCCGGCGCATCAGCTCCGCGCAGGTACCGGGCGTCGCCCCGGACTCGACGTCGGCGGCCGCGCACTCCGCTTCCACCGACTCCAGGTACAGCAGGTCGCTCGCTGTCTGGGGCACCAGCCCGACGAGCCCGCGGGTGGCGCGGCCGCGTCCGGTCAGGCCGGTTCCGGGGCCGAGGCGTTCACCGTCCACCGTCACGGTGCCCGCGCGCCGTGCACCGACACCGGTGAGCGCCCAGAACAGACTGGACTTGCCGGATCCGTTGCGCCCCATCACCGCTGCGACCTCACCACCGTGCAGTGCGACGTCCACACCGCGCACCGCGACGACCGCGCCGTAGGTCACGGTGATCGCCCGCCCGGACAGCAGGTTCCGCTCGACGGCAGGAGCTGCAGGAGCGTCCAGCAGGCGGGGGAAGGACTCCGGATCGAGACCACTCAGCCAGGACCGCACGTCGGCCGCCCGCGTCCGAGCGGCCCGGATGGTGAGCGGCAACGGATCCCAGCCGACAGCGCGACCGAGCCCGACCAGCGGCGGTACCAGCGCTGCCGTCAGCGCCACCGTCGCCGGGGATCCGTCGAGGACGGTGCCGTCACCGGGCAGGGAGAGCATCCGATCGGCATACCCGATCACCCGCTCCATCCGGTGCTCGGCGACGATCACCGTCACCCCGAGGTCGTGCACGAGTCGCAGCAGTGCGGCCAGCACCTCCTCGGCGCTCGTCGGATCCAGCGCGCTCGTCGGCTCGTCGAGCACCAGGACCCGGGGACCGGCGGTGAGTACGGACCCGATGGCCACCCGCTGCTGTTGGCCACCGGACAGCGACCGCAGCGGTCGGTCCCGCAGGTCGGCGACACCCAGTAGATCGAGGGTCTCCTCGACCCGGGTCCGCATCGCCTGCGGGGGGATGCCGATCTGTTCCATGGCATAGGCCAGTTCCTCCTCCACCGTGTCGGTGACGAAACCGGCGAGCGGGTCCTGCCCGACCATGCCGACCAGATCGGCCAGCTCGCGCGGCGGATGCTGATGGGTGTCGCGGCCGTCGATGACCACCCGACCGTGCAGCGTGCCGCCGGTGAAGTGTGGGAACAGTCCGTTGATCGCCTGCAGCAGAGTCGATTTGCCGGCGCCGGTACGACCGGTGACGAGGATGAACTCACCCTCACCGATCTCCAGGTGGAGGTCGCGGACGACGGGCGTGGGAGCCTCGGCATGCTGCAGGGTGACGTGATCGAACCGGATCGTCATCGGGCGAGTTCCTCGATCCTGGTCGGCGTCCGTGCCCGCGGAACGCCGGTCGGGGCATCGGGAGCCGGGGGTGCGGCCAGCGCGAGCAGACCCACCAGAACGGCCAGCACCGATGCCCAGCCGATGACCGGCCACTCCGGCGGGAAGAGGCTGGGATGGACCTGCACCGGATCGTTGCTCTCGACGGTGATCATCCCCGCCGCGACCAGCACGCCACTGGCCGTGACACCGGCCTCGGCGAGTCGCCACCGGTCCGGTCGGTACCGGGTCCGCGGCGAACGAAGACCGGCGAAGTGGATGCCGCCGGCCGCGATCATGAGGCCGCCCAGCATCATCGGGGCGCCGAGATACGCGGGTGCGTCGGTGTCGAAGATCGCGTACACGCCGACGAGCAGGCCCAGCACGCCCAGGGTCAGCAGAAGCGCCGACAGTCGCCGCGCGGCGCGCGGGACGGCCAGCCGGCGGCCGAAGCCGCGGGACTCCATCGCGGCGGCCAACGCCAGCGAGCGGTCCAGCGCATCGGCCAGCACGGGCACGATGACGGCCCGCACCACCTGCCGGCGTCGGCGACCCCGGCCGCCCCTGCGGCCTTCGGGAGTGACGGCGGTGGTGCGCAGGGCCCTGGCCCGACCCACCCGCTGCACCGATTCGGCCAACTGCGGGAAGACCGACATCGCCACCACCAGCACGGTCGAGATCTCGCCGAGTGCCGCCGGCAGCCCGGCCAGCAGTCGTTTGGGGTTGGCGAGCGCGTTGGCCGCGCCGACGCAGATCACCATGGTGGCCAGCCGCAGGCCGTCGTACGCCGCGGAGACGACCGCCTCGGCGCTGACATCGCCGAGCAGAGTGGCGCCCCAGAACCACTGCGGCAGTTGGAGAGTGGGCAGGGTGAACAGGATCGTGGCACCGTCGGCGCTGAAGACGATCCGGAAGACCACCCGCAGCACGACGATGAACGCCCCGGCCATCACGTACAGCCGGAACGACAGTGCCCACGGTGCGCTGCTGCGCCGCAGGGCGACGACCAGCCCGGCCACTCCGATGATCAGCAGCAGCAGCGCCGGGTTGGTGGTGCGACTGGCGGCGGTCGCCGAACCCAACGCCCAGAGCCACCACGCACCGGGATGCACGGTACGTGGGAGCGGCCGGGCGAGGGTCGTTGTCGACACTCAGGCACCGTCGCCGCGACGCCGCCGGGCGATGACGAAGGCTGCGCCGCCCGCGATCAGGGCAAGGACCAGGACACCGATCACCGGCCAGGGCGAGGACGACCCGGGCGCTGTCCGGGTGGCCGCCAGGTCGGGATTCGTTGCGGGACCGGGGGTTCTGCTGACTGCAAGCGTGGTACCGGAGACACCTCCCGATCCGGTGGAGGGTTGCACTCCGCCGCGGCTCGGGGCTCCCGAGCCGGAGTCGGCGGTGGGTCGCGACAGCGACGTGCTGTCGGAGGGGTTACCGGAGTCGGTCGCCGAACCCGAGGGAACGACTCTGTTCGGCGACGGCGACGGCGACGGCGACGGCGCTGCGGTCGCGGAGCCGCCGGTCGGTGATGCCCTGGTCACCGCACCCGGCGAGCTCGTCATCGTCGGCGGGGCGTCGGTGTCGGGGGGATCGGCGGATGGCGGCGCGGCCGCGGTCGGATCAGCGCCACCAGCGCTGGTGTCCGGAGTCGGTCTCGGGGCGGTCGGTGTTGCACCGGGGTCGCCCGTGGCCCGGGGAGGGGTCGTGACGCGGGTCGTCGGCTGCAGAATCGTCGTCCGGGAGGTGGTGGTGGGGCGCGCAGTCGTGGGCCGGGCTGTCGAGATGAGTGCTGTCGAGGTGAGTGCCGGGGTGGGGAGCGCTGTCGTGACGCGCGGGGTGGTGGGCTGTGTCGTCGTGGGCGGTGTCGTCGTGGGTGGTGTCGTCGTCGGTGGTGTCGTCGCGGGCGGAGCCGGTCGGGTGGTGGGAGCCGGTCGGGTGGTGGGAGCCGGCGCCGTCGTCGTCGGCGGCGCGGGAGCCGCCAGGGTGGTGTCGACGCGAGGCGGCGGGTTCGTGTCGGCGGTCCTGTTCAGGGAGAACGACCAGCCCTCGAAGCCGCCCAGCCGGGCCCTGGACGAGGCAATGCCCAACGAGCTGTAGGCCCAGGAGCCGTTCTCCGACGCCTGCCAGTACGCCCAGTACGCCCGCGCCGGCGAGGTGTTGACGCACTGCTCGTGGTAGCCGCCACCGTTGACCGGGAGCGACTCGGAAGCGCTGGGGCGACCGAGGATCCGGCAGACGAACGCCGAACCGAAACGGGCGTTGCCGTCGAAGGCGATGCCTGCCGCACGCAGCGCAGCGATGCCGTTCGCGTCCGCCTGCAGACCGTGCGCGCAGCGAACGACCGTGCTGCCGCCCAGCTCCTGGAAGTCGATCACCACCGTCACCGAGGAGGTGTCGCCGGATGTGCAGCGCCCGTCGGAGAAGGAGGCGGCCACGCGCACCTGCGGCACCGGCGAGGCGACGGCGACGGGCCCGAGCCCTGCTGAGCTTGCGAGCAGGGGAGCGATCAGCAGCACGGCAGCAGCAAGAAGTCGGAGCGCGGCTCCGGACGCCCTCCGCGCGCACCGAGGGAATGCGGGAGAACTGTTGCAGGACCCCAGTATCACGACAGGTGGCCACCGGAGCGGGAGCGCGTCCGTCGTCGGCCGAGCACCAGTAGTGCTGCTCCGAACAGCACCAGCAGCCCTCCGATGATCAGCAGGGTGTGCAGCCCCTCCGACACTCCAGTGTTCGGCAGCGGGGTGCTCGCCGGGTCGACGGGCGTGGTGATCGGGGCGGGCGTCGATGATGCGATCCTGTCCGTCGCTGCAGTCGCGGCCGTGACGGTGAGCGCCACGGCAGCGACGAAACCTCCTGCGGTGAGGACGATCTCGTGCTGTCCTGGGGCGGTCCCCGCGGGGATGCGCACCGTCAGCGAGCCGTCGCCGACAGCGTCGGTGACCAGCGTCCCGAGGAGCACCGGGGTCGAGTGCAACTCCACCCGGTGCCGGGTTCCGATGAACGCACCGGTGACGGTGACGGTCACCGAGCCGCCGGCGACGACCGTGCCGGTGCTGAGCGAGATCGATCCGGGGAACGGCGCAGCACTGCTGGTCCCCCCACCCGGGCTCGAGGTGGTCGGCGCCGTCCGAGTGGCCGAGGGCACAGCGGTGGAAAGTGCGGTGGTGGAGGGCGCAGTGGCCGACGGTGCGGTGGTGGCGGGTGCGGTGGTGGCGGGTGCGGTGGTGGCGGGTGCGGTGGTGACGGGTGCGGTGGTGGAGGATGCGGTGGTGACGGGTGCACCGGTGGACGGGGCTGTCATCGAACCGGCCGTGGTGGGAGTCGTGCTGGGGGCCGAGGACGTGGTCGTGGGCGCGCAGATCGGAGCAGCCGGCAGGGCCGGCTGAGCTGCGACGGCGGTGATCCGGTCGAGGGACGGCAGGTGGTAGGCGAAGATCGCCTGGGTGGTGGCGCGGATCCACTGGTCCCGGTTGTCGAAGTCCGGCGTGGTGATGGGTGAGTCGAAGCCACCCTCGTTCGAGTAGGCGATCGCTCCGAGATCCTTGTCGGAGAAGCGATTGCCGGTGCCGGCGAGCGTGGCGCACTGCACCTGCAACGAGCTGACGAAGACCGTCATCCTGGCTGTTGCTCCGGGTGCGATCTGCACCCGGTCCAGTGCTTGCGCAGCGAGGCCGGTGTTGTTGGTGTTGATCCCGCCGAAGCTGGACGGCACGCCGCCGTTGGCGCCCTGGATGGACAGCAGATAGGCGCCGGCGTCCTTGATCGACGGGTCGGCGGCCGGGACGTCCGCCGCCGCCAGAGCCTGGATCGCCAGCGCCGTCCCGTCGCCGTCGACACCCGCGCACGGATCGATGCCGTCGTAGCCGTAGGCGCCGAAGTTCTCGTCGCCGACGGTGCTGCACTGCGTGTCCTGGAGCCAGCTGACGGCCGATGCCGGGACGCCTTCGGGGGTGCGGGCCAGGGCATGCACGGCGAGCGAGTGCACGAACGGGAAGTCGGAGCTGCCGAAGCTGCCGTCCGTGTTCAGGGTGCCGCGCAGCTCGGCGATCAGGTCGCGAGGGCCGGCGGTCGACGGGAACGTGGTCGGGTCCAGGCCGGCGACCTGAAGAGCGAGTGCGGTCTTGGCGATGCGGCCGGAATTGTTCGCGGTGTCGTCCGCAGCGCCGAGGTAGTCCTCTCCTGAGCTCCGGATGCGGGTGGCCGTCGAGGTGATCAGATTGCCGCCGACGCCGGCTGCGGACAGGGCGAGCAGGGCGTCGATCGTCAGGCCGTAGTCGGGGTAGTCCACGTTCCCGAACAACCCGTTCGGAGCGTTCGCCAGCTGCTGACCGAGCCAGTGCGCCGCGGCCAACGGGCGGGCGTCGGTGGTGGTCGTGGTCGGCGGGAGGGTCGGGTCAGTGGCCGAGGTGCCGGGGGTGGTGACGGGCGACGTCGAGGTCGTGCCGGTGCTCGAGACCGATGACGCAGCAGTGGACTGCTCGATCGACGGAGCAGTGCTGGGGGCGCTGCTCGAGGTGTCGGAGGCGCTGGAGGTGTCGGGCGGGCTCGATGTGCTGGATCCGGCGGACGCACCGGAGCTCGCGGATGTGCTGCTCGTCGGTGAGCTGCTGGTCGACGGCGCCTCCGACGATCCCTCCGATGGGGGCGCCGCCGCATGGTCGCCGAGCTCGGCCAACGCGATACGTGGGGTGCGGTTCGGTGCGTCCGGCTGGATCTGGAACAGCACTGCGCTGCCGACGGGAACGGGTGCACCGTTGTCGACGCCGGTGGAGGCGTCGTTCCAGCCGGTGACCTCCGCACCGGGGAAGGTGCCGGTGTCGGTGGAGGTGAACATGCTCCAGTAGGCGCCGCGGTAGGTCGTGCAGTCCGACGGCGACGGCAGTGCCCCGTCGATCTCGCAGACGAAGGCAGCCGACCCGAGGTCGAAGCCGGCCGCGACGAACGCGGCCCGGATGTTCGGCTGGGCGCCCGGCGCGCAGCCGATCTTCACCGGCGCTGCGGTGTCGGCGTCCGTGACCGCGAAGTCGACCACCGCGGTCACCCCGCTGCCGGGTGCGCAGGCGGCGCCCACGACGGTCGACGGGGCTGCGACGTCCGACGGGGCTGCGACATCCGACGGGGCTGCGGCGTTCGATGGGACTGCGATGTCCGACGGGGCTGCGGCGTTCGCCGGCCCGGACGGCACGAGCAGCCCGACGATCAGCACCAGGGTGCTGAGCAGCGAGGTCAGCGGTGCACCCCAGTGCGGCGCGGCGCGGTGGCTGCCCACTCGCGGAACGGTGGGGTTGCGGACGTTGAGCACGGGCGGACCTTTCGCGGGCGGAGGCCGACTGGTCCCGCGCGCGGCTGGTCGTCGGCGGCCGCGCCCGCGGAGGACGACGAAACCCCGCTGCTCACAGGCACTTCCGACGGAATCGGAAACCCGGAGGGCGGGGTCGGCACGCGCACCGACAGCCGGTGCTCGGGCCCACCCTGCGTTCCACGACAGAGAGAGCGAGCCCGATCCTCAGTGATCCGACTTCCACCGACTGCTCGGTGGTCACGGTTGCGGGACAGCGCCGGATTCACACCGGCTTCCCTGAGAACGGATCGGGACGTGCCCTGCTCGGGCACGGCCGAACCATACACATCTCCGGTCGTCAGCTGTCAATCCGGCATCGGAGTGCGGCCGCCGCTCAGCCTGCGCCGTGTCCGTGGTCAGCCGACGCGTTTCGCGGTGAATCGCGGTGCCGGGTTCGTGGAGGCGGACTTGTTCAACGAGAAGGACCAGCCCTCGAAGCCACCCAGCTTCACCTTCGCGGTGGAGGCCCCGTAGCTCGAGTACGCCCAGGCTCCGCCGTTCGTCGCCTGCCAGTACCCCCAGTAGGCCGCGGTGGGAGGGGTCCGTCCACAGCTCTCCGTGTACGGCTTCCCGCCGACGGTCAACGACTCGGTGGCAGACGGACGGTTCAGCAGCCGACAGAGGAACGCCAGGCCGTACTGCGCGGTGCCGACGGGATTGACGCCGGCGGCCTGCACCGCTGCCAGACCGGTCGAGGTCGCCGTCAGACCGCTGACGCACCTGACGACGGGAGCCGTCAGCGGGTTGTTCAGGTTCTGCACGTCGATGACCACCGTGACCTTCGTGGTGTCGGCGACCTTACAGACGCCCGCGGTCCAGGAGGTCGCGGCGAGCGCAGGCGGTGCGGTGGCAACGGTCCCGGTGAGGACGGCCGCGGCGACGCCACCACAGGTGATCAGCGCGGCCGTCATGCGACGGAGGCGAGAGGAGAGGAGCACCGGCGCACGGTACCGCAGCGGGCTGGTCCCGACGACAGGGCGTTGCGCAGCAGGCGGTCTCAGCCCAGGGTGCCGCCTCAGGTGGTCTCAGCTCCGACGGACCCGAGCCAGCAACGTGTCGTAGGACCCGGGAGCGGCCCTGGCGAGGATGTCGGGAATCCGTGCCGACCAGCCGATCAGCACCCGCGGCTTGCGGTGCTCGATCCCCGCGATGATCTGCGCCGCAGCGTCGTCCGGCGAGATCGTCAGCAGCTTGTCCATCCCGGCGCGCGCCCGCTCGGTGTCCGCACCGGCCAGCTTCGCCGGGATCCTGGCGGACTTCGCGACCGAGGTGGCGATGCCGCCCGGGTACACGCAGGTGACCCCGACTCCTTGTGGGGCGAGCTCCTGGCGCAGGCACTCGGTGAATCCGCGGACGGCGAACTTGCTGGTGCTGTACGCACTCTGGCCGGCGGGCGCGATGATGCCGAACACACTGGAGATGTTGACGAGGTGCGCGCCACGATGGCTCACCAACACCGGCAGCAGGTGATGGGTCAGGGTGATCACCGCGCGGAGGTTTATGTCCAGCAACCAGTGGAACTCCTCGAGCGACAGGTCCGCGAACCTCCCGCCCATGGCCACCCCGGCATTGTTGATGAGCAGGGTGGTCTCCGGGTGCTCGCTCGCGAGTGTGGCGCCGACCGCGCGGGTGGCGGCGTCGTCACCGAGATCGATCTCGACGGACTCGATCCGCAGCGCCGGCCGCGAACCGCGCAGTTCGGCGACCATCCTGGCCAACCCGTCCGCATCGCGGTCCAGCAACACCAGGTGTGATCCGCGGGCTGCGAGCTGTCGCGCGACGGCTGCCCCGATCCCGCCGGCCGCCCCGGTGATGATCGCGGTTCCTCCGGTGAAGCGGTAGGGATTCCTGCTGCGGGACAACAACTTCATGAAGTCTCCTGGAGCTCTGGCTGGGCACGGTGGTCAGTGAGGAAGTTCCCGACGAGTGTCGCGAACTCGTCGGCGCGCTCGATCTGCGGGAAGTGCCCGGTGTCCGGGAACAGATGGAACCGGCTGTGCGGCAGAGCCTCTCGAGCAGCCTCGAGATGCGACGGCGGAAGAATCAGATCCTTGTCACCCCACAGCACGAGGGTGGGAATGCGCAGCGGAGCCAGCCGGGCCAGCAGGTCGCGGCGCCATCCGGGACGGATCCCGCGGACGGTGCCGAGCTCGCGGAGAAGCTGGAGCATCGTGGTCGCGCTGTGCGGGCGGGACGCCAGCGCGAGAGTCGCGTCGATCCGCTGCGGGGTGATGAACGACCGGTCACGGAAGCAGCCCCTCAGCGTGTCGATCGCGGCGGACCGGCGAGGTCGCAAGAGGAGCCGACCGAGCGGGCGGATCGCCAGGACGCGCAAGGCCACGGCGACCTCGGCCCCGAACCCTGCGGCGTCCGCCAGTACCAGCGCCCGCACCTGCTGCGGACGGTCAGCGGCGAAGCGCATCGCAACGGCGCCACCGAGGGAGTTCCCGACCAGCTGCACCGGGCCGTCGACGCCCAACTCCTCAAGCAGTGCAGCGACAGCGTCGGCCAGCCCCCGCACCGATGCCGGCCGGGGGAGCGGATCGGACCAACCGAAACCAGGCAGGTCCAGACTGATCACCTGGTACTGCCCGGACAGCCTCTCGTGCTGCTCGTCCCAGTCGTCGAGGCTGCGGCCGATGCCGTGCAGCAGCACCAGCGGCGCGCCGGTCCCGGTGACGCGGCAGCGGATCGTCCGGCCGTCGACCTCGGTCCGCCGAGTGCCGGGCCGCTGGGTGCCGACCGCGTGGCCGAACTCGACCTCGTCGTCGAGCGAGCCGTGTCGCAGCATCTTCAGGTCGCGCAGATAGTTGTGCGGCATCGTCCACGGGGCCTTGGTGCCCTGTTTCGGCAGCTTGTCGATCCCGCGCCGCACGTACCCGGAGTTGAGATCGATCAATGGGCGCAGCGCACCCTGCTCGGCCTGGGTCCGGAGCTCACTGCTCGCCCGCGGCGTCACGGTGTGGTAGCCGCGATCGCGCAGGTGGTTCAGCAGGCGGCACACGTACTCCGCCACCAGATCGGCGCGCAGCGTCCAGGACGCGTTGGTGTACCCCAGTGTCAGCGCGAAGTTCGGGACACCGGAGAGCATCATGCCCTTGTAGGCCGGAGTGCGTGCCGCGACGACCGGCTCGCCGTCGACCACGAGTGTCATCCCGCCGAGCGCCTGGAGCGTGAGACCCGTTGCGGTGATGGTGATGTCGGCATCCAGTCGGTCGCCGGAGCCGAGCACGACACCGGCGCCGTCGAAGTGGTCGATGGTGTCGGTGAGCACCGTTGCCCGTCCTGAACGGATGCTCTTGAAGAAGTCGCCGTCCGGCACGAAGCACAACCGCTGGTCCCACGGCTCGTAGCGGGGAGTGAAGTGTCGATCGACGTCGAAACCCTGCGGCAGTTGGCGCTTCGCGGCCCCCTTGATTGCGGCCCGCACCTTCACCGGGCGCCGCCGGGCGAGCTGGAAGGCCAGCATGGAGATGGCGATGTGCTTCCAGCGGACGATGCTGTGCGCGAGCCGGCGCGGCACCTTGCCGTGCAACTTCTCGACCCAGGAGTCGGTGGACGGGATCCGCGCGACGTACGTGGGTGAGCGTTGGAGCATGGTGACTGATGCCCCCTGGGCGGCCAGGGCCGGGACGAGGGTCACCGCGGTGGCGCCGCTGCCGATGACGACCACGCGTTTGCCGTCGACGTCGAGATCCGCCGGCCAGTGCTGCGGGTGGACGACTGTGCCGTCGAAATCGGCGATCCCGGGCAGCTCGGGGGAGTAGCCGGCGTCGTAGGTGTAGTACCCGGCGCAGACGAACAGGAAGGAGCAACGGATGGTGATCAGTTCCGGAGCCGGGGTGTTTGCGGGTGCCGGGGTGCTGTCGGACCCGTCGGTGATCTCCGCGGTGACTGTCCAGACGGCGGTCGCCGAGTCCCATTCGGCGCGCACGACCCGGTGCCGGTAGCGGATGTGGGATTCGACGCCGTACTCCAGCGCGGTCTCGCGGATGTACTTGCGGATCGCGCCGCCCTGCGCGACTGCCTCGGTCCGGGCCCAGGGACGGAAGGAGTAGCCGAGGGTGAACATGTCGGAGTCGGACCGCACGCCCGGGTAGCGGAACAGGTCCCAGGTGCCTCCTGAGGCGGCGCGCGACTCCAGGATCGCGAACGTCCGGTCCGGCGACTCTCGCCGCAGGTGGCACGCGGCGCCGATGCCGGACAGGCCGGCTCCGACGATCAGCACGTCGACGTCGGCGACGTCAGGGCGGTTCGACATCCGGGGCTCCGATGCTCGCAGGGGACCCAGACTATCAACAGCCTGTCGATTCGTTCAACACGGTGTTGATAGCGCTCGGGCTGGATACAGTCCGGAGATGACTCCACCAGCGGCGGCCCGCGGCCGGCGAAGTGCACGGATGAGCGGGGACGAGCGGGAGCGGGCCATCCTGGCCGCGGCCGAGACGCTGCTCGCAGAGCGAACTCTCGACGAGATCTCGATCGACGAGCTGGCCAGGGCGGCGGGCATCTCCCGGCCGACCTTCTACTTCTACTTCGCCTCCAAGGACGCTGTCCTGCTGCAACTGCTCGATCGGGTGATCGCCGAGGTGGATCGCCGTGGGGCCGAGGTGATCCCCGATCCGGCCGCCCCGTCGCCCGATTTCGCCCGCGCCATCAACGTGTTCGTCGAGGTGTTCTCGGAACACCGTGGGGTGACGGTGGCGACCGTCGCCGCGCGGCTGACCAGCCCGGCGATCCAGGCGCTCTGGTCGGATTCGATGCAGCGTTGGGTCGACCACGTCGCCGCAGTGATCGCCGTTGAGCAGGAGCGGGGCGCCGCACCGCGGGGCATCGATCCCGCGCACCTGTCGACGGCGCTCAACACGATGAACGAGCAGGTGCTCTCGGCCACCTTCACCGGAACGGTGCCGTTCGTCCCGGAGAACGAAGTCGGCGCGGTCCTGCACACCACCTGGCGGCGGGCGATCTACGGAACCTGACGGCGCCCGGCAGGGTCGGCGGAGGTGGGGTGATGACGGCCTTCAGGTCAGCCGGACGCAACTCGGGGTGGGTGCCGGCGGGCGCTCCGGAATGCGATGTCCGGAACCCGCGCGACAGTGTCGGTGGGCGGGCATAGGTTCGCCCGGTGAGCACACCGATGTCCGCCCCGTCCCGGGCGACCCGCCTACCTGCCCTGCCGCTGGTGATGGCAGGCACCACCCTGGTGCTGTGGGCCTCGGCCTTCGTCGCGATCCGGCACCTGCAGGACGTCCCACCTGGCGCCCTGGCGCTGGGGCGGACGGCAGTCGGCACCGTCGTGCTCGCACTGTTCCTGCTCGTCCGCCGGATCAGGACTCGCCGGCCGATGGTGGTGCCGCGGGGTCGGGACTGGCTGCCCGTCGTCACCGTCGGGGTGCTGTGGTTCGGCGTCTACATGGTGGCTCTCAACGCCGCCGAGCAGCGGATCGACGCAGGCACGGCGAGCATGCTGGTCCAGATCTCGCCGATCGTCATCGCGGTGCTGGCCGTGCTGTTCCTGGGCGAGCGACCGCACCGGGGACTGTTCATCGGGCTCGCAGTGGCTTTCACCGGCGTCGTCCTCATCGGATTCGCCACGTCGTCCGGTGACGGCCGCGGCGACCTGCTCGGCGTGCTGCTGGTGCTGCTCGCGGCGGTGGTCTACTCGGTGAGCGTGATCACCCAGAAGCCGGTCCTGGCACGGGTTCCGGCTCTCGACATGACGTTCTTCGCCTGCCTCATCGGCACCGTGGCCTGCCTGCCGTTCAGCGGGCAGCTGGTGTCGGTGATCGACACTGCGCCGGCTGGGAACCTGTGGTGGATCGTCTACCTCGGGGTCTTTCCGACGGCCGTCGCTTTCACCTCCTGGGCGGTGGCACTCACGGCGATGTCTGCGTCCTCATTGGGGGTGACGACCTACTTGGTGCCGCTGATCACCGTCCTGCTGGCGTGGCTGCTGCTCTCCGAGACGCCCCCGTGGCTGGCGTTCGTCGGCGGGGTGCTGTCGTTGGTCGGGGTCGGCATCGCCCGAAGAAGACCAAGGGTCGAACCGGCCCGGCGATCTCACGAGGACGACGCATCTCATCCGCCGCCGGTGCGACGCGGTCGACCCGGGAGGTGAGCTCGGTGGGGGCTGCCGAAACCTCACCACCTCTACAGCGCTCAGCGATCACGCCTGGTAGGACGACAGCGACTGTCTTGCAGGGGAGTCTGGGAGCCGAGCCATCGAGATGTGTTGACGGCAACGCCGAACTGCCGTTCCGACCCGAATACTCGTCTGGCCTAGGGTCGGCTGAATGGATGACCTCCCCCCGAGCGAGGCGCCGCTGCCCGATTTCGGGTGGGTCGCCGTCCGACTCGGCCTGAGTGGGGCGTCCGTACTGCGTAGCACCGACGGCCGGCGGTATCGCAAGTCCGTCAGTGGCGTGCAGGCCCGGACGGATCTGATCGCCGAACGCGATCGTCTGTTCTGGCTCGCCCGGATCGGATTCCCGGCCGCCCGGGTGATCGACTGGACCGAGAACGGCTCAGCATCAACGGCAACGCTGACCACGGCGACAGTGCCGGGAGTGCCGATCTCGAGTGTGTCCGGATCCGATGCCGGGATCGCGACCCGCTCATTGGCGCTGCTGCTGCGGGATCTGCATGCGGTGCCGACCGCGTCGTGCCCGTTCGACCGCACGTTGTCGGTGACGGTCCCGCGGGCGCAGTCGGCCGTCGCCGACGGCCTGGTGGACGTCGATGACTTCGACGCCGAGCGCGGTGGACTACCTCCGTCGCAGGTGCTGCAGCAATTGATCAAGGCTGCTCCCCGCGCAGCCACGGCCGAGTCGGCGGACCTCGTCGTCTGCCACGGTGATGCCTGCCTGCCCAACGTGCTGGTCGATCCGGAGACCTTCCGGCCGACGGGGATCGTCGACGTGGGCCGACTCGGAGTCGCCGACCGGCACAAGGACCTGGCGCTGGCCACTCGCAGCCTGGCCGACCCGGAGCTCAACCCCGCATTCGGACCGAGCTGCGCCGAGCTGTTCGTCGAAACCTATGTCATCGCAACCGGTCTGGAGCCGGCACGGGTGGATCCTGAGCGGATCGCTTTCTACCGGCTGCTGGATGAGTTCTTCTGAGGGAAACGACCGTGGAGTCCGCGAAGGTGGCGGGGAAACGGCCGTGTGGTCCGCGAACGTGGGGCGTAGACGACCGTGTGGTCCGAATGTGGCGCGTACACGACCGTGTGGTCCGCGAAGGTGGCGGGTAAACGACCGTGGAGTCCGCGAAGGTGGCGCGTAAACGACCGTGGCGTCCGCGAACGTGGCGGGTAAACGACCGTGGAGTCCGCGAAGGTGGCGCGTGAACGACCGTGGAGTCCGCGAAGGTGGCGGGTAAACGACCGTCAGGTCAGCGATGGCGGCGTGGCAGCTTCGGTCTCGAGGAGCGCGGTGATCGCCTCGGCTGATTGCGGCACGCCGAACAGGTACCCCTGGGCGCGGGTGAAACCCAGCTCCACCAGGGTTTCTGCCTGCTGCTCTGTCTCGACGCCCTCCACGACCACCGACAGTCCGACGGACTCGACGAGGTGGAAGATCGCGCCGACGAACCGGCGCTGTACCGGGTCCTCGACGATCGTCGAGATCAAGCTGCGATCGACCTTGACGGTGTGGATCGGCAGCCGGCGCAGGTAGGAGATCGATGAGTAGCCGGTGCCGAAATCGTCGATCTGCAGCTGGATTCCCTGCGCCTGCAGATCGGCAAGGGCGTCGGCTCCGACCGGATCCTCGCTCATCAGAACCGATTCGGAGATCTCCAACGCGATGAAGTCGCTGGAGACCTGATAGGTGCTGAGGGTGTTGGCCACGAACTCCGCCAGACCCGGTCTCCGCAGTTCCACCGGAGAGACGTTGAGGTGCATCCGGAACTCGCGATCTCCGATCAGCGGCAGCCAGGCGGCCACCTGGGAGACCGCCGTCCGGGAGACCCACCGTCCGAGGTCGACGATCAGGCCGGATTCCTCGGCGATCCGGATGAACTCCTCGGGCATGATCAACCCGCGGTGCGGATGGTGCCAGCGGACCAGCGCCTCGACCCCGATCAGCCGGCGGCTCGGCAGCGCGATGATCGGCTGGTAGGTCAAGCGAAGGTGGCCGTTGTGGATGGCCGTCCCCAACTCCGAGACCACCCGTAGCCGACGCTGCACCGCATGGTGCATGGCCTGCTCGTAGACCAGAACCCGGGCCCGGCCGTTGGTCTTCGCCTCGTACATGGCGGTGTCGGCGTCGCGCAGCAGCAGGTCGGCGCTGTCCCCGTACTCGGCGATCCGGACACCGATGCTCGCATGCACCCAGACCGAGCGGCCGTGAACGGTCAACGGAACCTTCATCGCCTCGAGCGCCTGGTCGGCGATCTCCACCGCGGCCGCCGATCCGACACCCGGCATGACGATCGCGAACTCGTCACCACCCAACCGGGCGACCGTGTCGACTTCTCGGACGACGGAGTTGAGCCGCCGGGCCACCTCGACGAGGACGGCGTCACCCGCGGTGTGGCCCAGGGAGTCGTTGATGGTCTTGAAGCCGTCCAGGTCGAGCAGCATGACGGCCGGTTGGTCAGCTGCCGGACCGGCCGAGGTGTCGATCGCCTGGCCCACGCGCTCGGCGAACAGTGAACGGTTCGCCAAGCCGGTCAGCGGATCGCGCAGGGCGAGGCGCTCGAGTTCGCTCTGGGCGCGCCGGAGCAGTTCGGTGCGCTCCTCGACCCTGGCCTCCAGCCCCGAGTAGACGTCCTGCAGTTCTTCGGCGAGCAGATTGATCCCGGTGATGACGGCGTCGATCGGGTCCTGGGCCGACGAGGGAGCCAGGCGCGCCGCGAGGTTCCCGGAAGCCAGTTCGACGATCAGCTCGACCAGGTCGGGCAGCCGTTGATCCATCCCGTCAGGGTTCGACGGAACCGGGTGCTCGGCCGCAGCATCCGCGGGCTGGTGCCGGTCTTCACCGGTGGTCCGCGGGTCGTCGTGGTTGGTCACCGCGAACGTCCACCCTGCCGTACTGCGCCGCGGAGGCGATCAGAAGCTGCGCGACCCGCCACCTCCGCCACCTCCCCGGGAGAACCCGCCACCACCGCGGGAGAACCCGCCACCGCCGAAGCTGCGCGAGCTGCCGCCGCCGAAGGTCCGGGAGCGGCCGCCGCCCGACCCCCATCCGCCACCGCCTCCGCTCCAGCCACCACCCCAGCCGCGAGAGCTGCTGCGCCCCATCGCATTGCCCAACCAGAAGCTCGTCCAGTTCGAACCCGAACCACCGGATCCGGAGCCCCAGCCGCCACCGTTTTGGTCGCGCTGGGCGGCGACCCGGTCGGCCTCCGCTTTGCGCTCAGCGGCCTGCGCCGCCTTCTGGAGTGCGTCGAGCTGGGTGGAGATGTCCTGCACCTTGGTGCGGACCGCGCGATCCAGCGTGATCACCTGGCCCAGCCCGGTTTCCAGCGCAACTGCCTGGGTCCGGACCTCGTTCTCGATGCGGTTCAGCTCTTGCGCGGGCTGGCCCGAGACCTCCCCGGTCACCGGTGCCGCGCCCAGCGCCTTGACCGCACTGACCCCGGACTCCCAGTCGCGGAGCTGCGTGCGGGCCGCCTCGACCTCCTGCGACCAGGCGACCTCCCAGCCGGGTGCCTTGCGCAGCAGGGCGATCCGACGGTCCAGAGCGTCGACGTGTGCGGCCGTCGTGCGCAGGTGTTTCTGCTGGTCGTCCGGATCGCCCATCGCGTCGGCGAACCGCAGATCCGATTGCGCACCGGTGAGATCCAGCTCGAGCTGGTCCTGCAGAGGACTGTCCGGGATGGACGGCACCAAAAGCTGGTCCTGGTCCAGTCGGGTCCGCAGATCGGTGGTGGTGCTGAGGTTCTCGCTGCGGACGCCGTCCAGCCGGGTCTTCTCCGCGGCTGCCGCGCGACGCTCGGTGATGCCGCGGCGAACCTTCCGGAAGACGACGACCAGGACGAGCAGGGCGAGCAGTCCCAGGATCAGCCACCACCCGTTGCCCGAGCTGTTGTTGCCCCTGCTGTTGTTGCCCCTGCTGTTGTTGCCACTGGTGCTGCTGCCGCCGACGGACCCCGGGGACAGGTCACCGGAAAGGCCCCTGCTCGCGGTCTCGATGCCGCTGATCAGACCCCCGGCCCAGTCACCGTCGGCGAAGTCGGACGACATCGCGGAGAAGACGTCCTCCTCGTAGGCATCCAGACCGACCGACGATCCCCAGTGGGCGTCCATCTTCCGGACATCCGGTGCCACGGCGAGGATCAGGGCCGTGCTGGCAGCGCCACTGCCGGTCCACCCGACCCGCGAACCCTCGTCTTTGAGCCAACCGGTGAGTTCACCGCTGCGGATGTCGGAGGTCGCGACGTACAGCCGGACCGAACTCGGGAGCTCGCGCGCCGCCGACCTGATCCGTGACTCGTCCGACGAACTCAGCACGTCCGCGTCGTCGACGATCGTCACCGAGGCCGCGGCCAGCTGCGCGGACGCCACGCGATGCGCTGCGTTCCCGCGATCCCCGGTTGCGGCGGTGAGCTGGACGCCGGAGGCCGATGATGCTGCTGCGGTCTGCTGGCCGGCGAGCAGGAGCACGGCGCAGATGCCGATCGCCGACACCGCTGCGGCCAGCTTCGCAAGAGCGCCGTGGGTCCGGCCGCGGGACGTGCTCGAAGCGTGGGGGCGCATGAGAACTGAGCCTAGTTGGCCGGTGACCGACTGCGTCCGTCCCAACCAGGGACGGCGCAGAAAAATGACCGGACGCGGGGCCTGCGTGGTGACATGAGCCGATCAGGCAGTGTCGGCCGCGGTGCAGACGGCACACACCCCGAACAGCTCGAGCTCGTGGTTGATGTCGGCGTAACCGAACTCCGCGGCGACCGCACGGGCCCAGCGCTCGACGCTCGGCGCTTCCACCTCCTGGGTGCGGCCGCAGGTGCGGCACACCAGGTGGTGATGGTGCTGGGCATCGCCGCACTGCCGGTAGAGGATCTCCCCGGAATCGCGTCGGACGGTGTCCAGGTCGCCGCCACCCGCCATGTCCTGCAGCGCCCGGTACACGGTGGCGAGGCCGATCGTCGAGCCCGAACCGCGGAGCACCGAGTGGAGATCCTGGGCGGAGATGAACTCGTCGGTCCCGGCCAGCGCAGCGAGGATCGCAGCCCGCTGCGAGGTGTTGCGGCGCTGGGTGGCGACCATGCGGGGTGACTCCGACCGACTCAGGACTCCTCCGGGGGATCCCGGAGCACGCTCTGCAGCCTACTGATTCTCGGGTGCCGGGACGCGGGAGCCGAGCTAGCATCCCGGCCATGACCGCCCGATTGCGTGCCCTCGCGTTCGACTCGGTCAATCCTGAACGGCCGGCCACGTTCTGGGCTCGGCTGCTGGATCGCCTGGTGGTCCGGGATGCCGGGGCTCTGCTGCTGCCGGGTGCGTTGGATCAGGTCACCCTGCGGTTCGTGGCCGCGGAGACGGTCGAGGTCGGCCAGAACCCACTGCACCTGCACCTGACCGGTGACGACGTGCCGCTGCAGGACACCGTGGTCTCGGCGCTCGGACTGGGTGCGACGGAGCTGGATCTCGGTAATCCCCCCGACGCGGACTTCGTCGTGCTGGCCGACCCGGACGGCAACGAGTTCTGTGTGCTGGAGGGCGGCAACTCCTGGGTCGCGGACTGCGGCTTCCTCGGCGAGGTCGCCTGCGACGGTTCGCGCGCGGTCGGTGTGTTCTGGTCGGCGGCGCTGGGTTGGCCGCTCGTCTGGGACTCCGGCGCCGAGACGGCCGTCCAGTCCCCGAACGGCGGTACCAAGATCTCCTGGGGCGGCGAGGAAGCGCCGACGGAACCCCGGGTGAGCAGGCAGCGTTTCGAGCTGGTCACCCCGCAGGCCGAGCTCGTCGCGGAGGTAACGAGGCTGGAGGTCCTGGGAGCCACCGTGATGGGCACGCCGGTCGGGCGCACCCACCGACTGGCCGACCCCGACGGCAACGAGTTCACCGTCTCGCCCGGGTGAGCCGGGCCGCGACGGCGGGTGGGACGGACCGGGCCTCCCGCGTCGACAAGCGGCGCGCACTGTCGTCGTCCTGGCGGGGCGGAGCGAGTCGGTCAGACCCGACCGGTGTTCGGTGGGCCCGCGTCGGTCGGATCCAGGTCGGTGAGTTCTTCAGGATTCGGGAGGCGGGACAGGAAGCGGAACGCTGCCAGCGTGATCAGCGTGGCGATTCCCCCGGCGACGAGGAACGGTGCGCGCAGGTCGACCCGTCCCAGCGCCCCTCCCAGCAGCGATCCGAGGGGCATGGTGCCCCACAGCAGAGTGCGCCAGGTGCCGTGGACCCGCCCCAGCAAGCGACCTGGGATCGCGGCCTGCCGCAGGGACATCACCAGGATGTTCCACACCGTGGTGCCGCCGGCCGAGATGAGGTAGCCCACGGCGACCACGCCGATCGTCGGGAACACTCCCATCAGGACGAGCGCCAGTAGCGAAACGGTCTGCGCCACTGCCATCACCGGACCGGCTCGGTATCGCTCCTTCAGGCGGCTGGTCAGACCGGCGGCCAGCAGTGACCCCAGTGCGCCGCAGAGCAGGAATGCGCCGTACCAGCCTTCCGACAGACCGACCCGGTCGAGGACGTAGAGCACCGTCGTCGCGGTCGCCGCGGAGAACAACAGCCCGACCGCGATGCTGATCAACCACAGCTTCCGCAGCATCAGGTTGCCCAGGATGAAGCGGAACCCATCGGCGAACTGTCGGTACCAGGCAACCTGCGGCGCACCGGTCGGATCGATGCGATGAGCTCCGGCGGCAGCTGTCGGCAGGAACACGGCCAGCACCGCCGCAACCGCATAGGACACCGTGTTGACGCCCAACGGCACCACCACCGACACGGCGAACAATGCAGAGGTGAGCGGACCGGACAAGAACCGCTCGACGACTATTTCGCCGGCTTCGACCCGGGAATTGGCTCGCGGCAGATCCGATCTCGCGACGATCGACGGCAGGACGGCACGAAGAGCTCCGTCGTAGATCGTCTCGAACGCCCCGTAGGTGAACACGACGAGGTAGAGCCACCAGATGGTCAACGTGTTCGTTGCGGACAGCGTCAGCAGGAGCCCAGCGACCAGGGTTCGGACCCCGTTGGCCAGGGTCATGGCCCTACGCCGGTCGATGCGGTCCAGGAGGATCCCCGCCGGGATGGCGAAGAACAGCCACGGCAACATCGCGACGGCCGCAATCCCTGACACCAGAAGCGGATCGTCGGTCAGCCGCGCCGCCAGCAGCGGGGCCGCCACCCTGGCAACACCGTCTCCGAGACTGGAGCTGACGTTCGCCACCACGACGTTCCGTACAGCACGCCCGAGCGGTTGACCCTTCCCCACCGGCAGAGCCTAGTAGGGCCAGCTCGCCTCGGTGGAGGACCGAGCGCCCCGCCGGGTCCGGGTGCAGGAGTCGGTCGCAGCCCTGGATCGTCGACGGGGAAAGATGCGCTCATGGCTCTCGACTTCCGGCTGCTGAACGTGTTCGCGCTACCCGACGCTCACGACGACGTTCCACTGACCGGCAATCCGCTCTGCGTGTTCACCGATGCCCGCGATCTCACCGGCGAGCAGCAGCAGGCGCTGTCGCTCCAGTTCAACCTCTCGGAGACCACGTTCGTGCTGCCGGCGGACGGGCCGGGAGTGACTGCGGCTGTCCGGATCTTCACGCCGACCTACGAGATGCCCTTCGCAGGCCACCCGACCCTCGGCACCGCCCACGTCGTGCGTGAACTCACCGGGGGTGGCGACGCTGTGGTCCTGCGGATGACTGCCGGCGACATCCCCGTCACCGCCGACCCGGCCGACACCGGTCCGAACCCGATGTCGAGCCGGTGGACACTGACCGCGAATCCTCCGACGAGCACGCCCGCCGCCGAGATCGCGGAGCTGGCTGCTGCGATCGGAGTTCCGATGGCAGCGTTCGCCGGCGCACCGCTGTGGGTCGACACCGGCTCCCGGCAGCTCGTGGTGCCACTGCGCGCTGTCGAGGACGTCCGGTCCCTGGAACTGGATCCGGCGCTGATGGCGCGGCACGCGAGTCGTCGTGACGGCGAGTCGATGGTCTACGCGTGGGCTCCGGCCGGCGAGGGGCGGATCGAGGCGCGCATGCTGTTCAGTCAGTCCGGCAGTTTCCGGGAAGACCCTGCGACCGGATCGGCCTGTGCCAACCTCGGCGGCTGGCTGCTCGCGAACGGCGTGAGCGAGGGCACCTGGACGGTGCGGCAGGGCGCGCAGGTCGGCCGCCCGTCGGAGTTGCGCCTGAGTCTGACGGGCGGCGTCATCCGGGTCGGTGGGCTGGTCACGGAGGTCGGACGGGGCACCTTCACTCTGTGAAGACCGATCCGTCGCACGCAGCGCTCGATCGGTACGCCCGTTTCGACGCGGGATGCGGGAAACGGGCGGTGCGCCGCGGGCAGACTGGGCGGGTGATCGCCCGACCTCACCGCAGCAGCAACGTGATGGTCGTCGTCGCTGCTGCCGCGGTTGCGCTCACCGGCTGCACCTCCGCCGCGCCCGAGGCCGCGACAACCACGCGCACGGTCATCAGCACACTGCCGCCGCTCACCACGCTCACCATCACCACCGGCGGCGCCACCCCGAGCGGTGCCCCCTCCGCGACCACTGCCCCCTCCGCGACCACAGCGTCGACCAGGTCGGTGCCGAGCAGTACTGCCACTGGCAGCGCCACCCCCGTCACGGCCCCCACCACGGCGCTCCCGGCGCCGATCAGCGGGGACTGCCCGTACTTCACTGCAGAGGCCGCTGCCGAACTGACCGGGCAGCGCACCGGTCCCGGCGAGCTGATCGCGACGTCACCCGCGCCGATCTGTGTGTTCACCCGCTCCGACGGTGGTTGGCTGGCCGCGGTCCGGGTGTTCCGCACCCCGGACGCGGCCTCGGCCGCCGCGGCGGTGGACGAACGCATCCCGATCGCCGATTCCTCCCCGGCGGACGACCCCACCGGCTGGACGGGCGGCTACCTCGGGCTACCGACGGGCGCCAGGCAGTACCCGGATGCGCGGTCGGTCTACGGCGTCAGCAAGGGCACCTCGGCGGTGGTCGCCTGGACGAACCAGGCCCAGTCGATCAAGAGCCGTCGGATCGTCGAGGCCGTGATCGGGAACCTGCAGCTCTAGATCTGGCAGGGTCTCGACTCCTCCGTCGCTCGACCAGCGGTGCTGCCCGTCGGCCGCGCATCCACCTCCCGCGATCCTGCTCGACAGGCCCTCAGCGGCCGAACGCCCACGCCACCATCAGGGGCAGTTCGGCCTTCCAGAACGCATCGCCGTGCCCGCCGGCCCGCTCGGTCAGCACGACATCCGCCCCGGCATCGCGCAGCGAATCCGCCCAGCGGGTCGCGTTGTCGAGGAAGAACGGCTCGTCCACGCCGGCGACGAGGTAGCACCGGGGCACCGGCAACGGCAACTCGGTGGGCGGCCGGTATCCGGCGCCCGGCGATGCGCCGAAGATTGCACCGAAGATCTCGGGATGGCGCACTCCCATGGCCAGGGCAAGTTCCGCGCCCGCCGAGACACCGAACACCGCCGTGCGATCGGCCGGCAGCGCGATGCCGAAGCGATCCCGCGCCCAACTGCGGACGTCCTCGACGAAGAACCTCTCGTGGGCCGCGAACAGTGCGGGATCGAAGGTGAATGCGTCGCTGCTCTCACCGGGCGAGTACTCCTGCAGCCGGAGCGTCTCGTCGTCGAGTCGGTGCGCGCCGACGATCATCGTCGGTCGCAGGTCGGTGACCTCGAGGACGTCGCCCCAGGAGGCGATCAGCTGGCCGTCACCAGCGAAGACGATGGCCTCGGCAGGAGCCGGCGGGACGTAGGCAGTGACCTGCCGTCCGCCGTCGAACGGAAGTGTCTCGGTGACGAGGTGACCCGTGAGGGGCTGTCCTGGCGACATCGGCTCGGACTCCTGATCTGCAGCGGCGTCGGCTACGTCGGCGGCACCGTCAGGCCCAGTGTCGCCGATCCCGTCAACGCCGGCGAGTGGGGCGGTCGGCATTCTGTTCCGAGCTCTGGCAGGATCGAAGGGGTGAGCACCCTGACTGCAACCCTGCACACCTCCCTCGGCGATGTCCCGATCGAGCTGTTCCCCAACCACGCACCCAAGACGGTCGCGAACTTCGTCGGTCTGGCGAAGGGCACCCGCGAGTACAGCACCCAAAACGCCCAGGGCGGCAAGACCGGCCCGTTCTACGACGGTGCCGTCTTCCACCGGGTGATCGACGGCTTCATGATCCAGGGCGGTGACCCGACCGGAACCGGCCGCGGTGGCCCCGGATACGAGTTCGCCGACGAGTTCCACCCGGAGCTCAGCTTCTCCAAGCCCTATCTGTTGGCGATGGCCAATGCCGGGCCAGGGACGAACGGCTCGCAGTTCTTCATCACCACCGGCAAGACGCCGCACCTGAACTTCAAGCACACCATCTTCGGTGAGGTGACCGACCCCGAGGGCAAGAAGATCATCGACACGATCTCCGGGACCTCGGTCGATCGTTTCGACAAGCCGACCACCGACATCGTCATCAACTCGATCACCGTCGAGGGTGACGAATCCGCCTGACGGACGAGTCCTGACACCATGACGTACCCCCCGAACGGCCCCGACCAGCAACCCTCGTCGGGGCCGTTCGGTGCATCCGGTGGCCCTGGTCACCACCCGCAGGATCCGTACCAGCAGCAGAGCCCGTATCCGCCGGGTCAGTACCAGCAGTACCCACAGGGTGAGTACCCGCAGAACCAGTTCCCGCACAGTCAGTACTCCCAGGGCCAGGTCCCCGGGCAGGCGGGAGGCATTGCGCCGCAGGGGTTTCCGCAGACCACCTGCACCTGGCACGCCGATCGCCCGACGGCGGTCGGCTGCAGCCGGTGCGGTCGGCCCGCTTGTCCCGAGTGCCTGACTCCGGCGTCGGTCGGCCAGCACTGCAGGGTCTGTGTCGCGGAAGCTCGTGCCACGGGGCGGGTTCCGATGACGGTCTCCGGGGCTCCCGTCGGGGTGCCGCCGCTGATCGCCTCGGTGCTGATCGGTGTCAACGTGCTGGTCTACATCGTCACCGCAGTGAATGCCGGGTCCTTCAACGAGCCGCAGGGTGGCCGGATCTTCTTCGAACTCGCGATGATTCCCGGGAACGTCGGTGCCGGGAACTGGTGGGCGGTGTTGACGGCCGGATTCCTGCACTTCGGCCTGATCCATCTGGTTGTCAACATGATGTCGCTCTACTTCATCGGGCCGACGTTGGAGCAGGTACTCGGCCGGGTCCGGTTCCTCGTCGTCTACCTGCTGTCGTTGCTCGGCGGGTCCGCCGCGGTGATGGCGCTGGGCAGTGCGTCCGACTTCAACGCCGGTGCATCCGGCGCCGTCTTCGGCATCCTCGGTGCGCTGGTCGTCACCTTCAAACGCCTGCGGCTCAACATGACCCAGTTGGTGTCGGTGGTGGCGGTGAACCTCATCATCACCTTCACCATCCCGCAGATCTCCTGGCAGGCACACCTCGGTGGGCTGGTCGTGGGTGCGGCGGTCGGCGCGGCGATGGTCTACCCGCGCCCGGCGATCCGGAGCAAGGTGCAGGTGGCGACGTCGGTCGCGGTGCTGGTGGTCCTGGCAGCAGTGATCTTCTTCCGCGCCGGCAGCATCACCCCCAGCCCGTCCTGCGCCTACCTCGAGGACGGGCGCCAGGGCGCCGGCGTCTACTGCCTGTCGACCGACTGACCGACTTCGACCGACGCTGCTCAGCGCGGTCGCGATGGCGACCGTGGGGTCCGCGAATGTCCGCCGTAAATGACCGTCACGTCCGCGAAGGCGGGCGGTAAATGACGTCACGTCCGCGAAGGCGGGCGGTAAATGACCGTCACGTCCGCGAAGGTGGGCGGTAGACGACCGTCACGTCCGCGAAGGTGGGCGGTAAACGACCGTCAGCTCCGCGAAGGTGGGCGGTAAATGACCGTCAGCTCCGCGAAGGTGGGCGGTAAATGACCGTCACGTCCGCGAAGGTGGGCGGGGTAATGCGATGGCGGGGTCCGCAGACCGGGCGTACGGTCGCAGACGTCCCATCCCCGCCTGCGAGGAGTGCGTGCATTGAGGCTGTGAGGTCGCGACCGTCTTCGCCCACCGCGCTGTGACGCCGGTGGGTGGGTTCCAGGTCGCCATGGAATGAAGCATCCCCCATTCCTGCAGGAGACCTCATGTCATCGCATCCCAGCCTGTCCAGCTCACCGGACACCTCCGTCCCCTCCGTCGTCTGTACCGGCGTCAGCTTCGGCTGGCCCGACGGTGGCGACGTGCTGCATTCCCTCGACGTCACCTTTCCCGCCGGCCGCACCGGTCTGATCGGCGACAACGGCAGCGGCAAGTCGACGCTGCTGAGATTGATCGCAGGCACCCTCATCCCGACCGCTGGGCACATCTCGGTCCGCGGCGAGGTACGGGATCTGCCGCAACAGCTCACTGCCAGGACCGATCGCATGATCGCCGATCTGCTGGGTGTCGCACCGGTGCTCGCGGCGCTCGCTCGGATCGAGCAGGGCAGCACCGAGGTCGCCGACTTCGAGACCGTCGGCGACGACTGGGACATCGTGGAACGCTCCGAGGCCGCGCTCGCTGCACTCGGCCTGGACGAGCCCGGCATCCTGCAGCGGCCCGTCGGCACGGTGTCCGGCGGGCAGGCCACCCTCGCCGGGATCGCCGGCCTGCTGTTGCGCCCACCGGATGTCACGCTGCTCGACGAGCCCACCAACAACCTCGACCGGGACGCGCGTCAGCAGCTGTACCGCGCGCTCGGGCGCTGGCCGGGGGTGTTGATCGTGGTCAGCCACGACCGGGCGCTGTTGGAGCACGTCGACAGCATTGCCGAGCTGTCGGCGGCCGTACCGCACGTCCGGCCCAGTTCCATCCGGTGCTACGGCGGCGGGTGGACGCAGTACCGGGAACAGCTTGCCGCCGAACAGGATTCGGCCCGGCGGGCCGTCCGGGACGCCGACGCTGCGGTGCACCGGGAGGTACGCCAGCTGCAGGACACCCGGATCAAGCTCGATCGCCGGACCAGGACGGCCAACAAGGCGGAACGCGAGAAGCGGGTGCCGAAGATCGTCGCGCACGGCCGCCGGATGCAGGCGCAGGTCTCCGCCGGTCGGCTCCGGATCGAGATGGAGGGCAAGGTCGAGCAGGCCAGATCGACGCTCGAGGATGCCGAGACGATCGCCCGGGAACCCGACGTCATCAGGGTCGACCTGCCGCAGACCGTCGTTCCGGCCGGCCGGACCGTGCTGCGCATCCGCTGGGCTGCGGAGCGGGTCGGGCCCGACCGGTCCGAACCGTCGACCGAGTCGGGTGGGGCGGTCGATCTGTTGGTCCGCGGCCCCGAGCGGATCGCGCTGATCGGACCCAATGGCTGCGGCAAGACCACCCTGCTGCGGGCGGTGCTCGGTGCTGCCGGCGGGGTCGATCAGTTGCTCCGGACCCGGGTGGGTGTTCCGGTCGGGTCGCTCGCCCAGCGGATCGAACTGCCCGACGAGCGGAGCGTGCTGGACTGGATGCGGAGCAGGAACGCCGCCCTGAATCCCCAGCAGGTGCGCGCGGCCATGGCCAGGTTCCTGATCGGCAAGACCAAGATCGATCGGCAGCTGGGATCGCTGTCGGGTGGCGAGCGCTTCCGGGTGGCGCTGGCCGGCGTGCTGCTCGCCGATCCGGCTCCGCAACTGCTGCTGTTGGACGAGCCGACCAACAACCTCGACCTGGCCAGTTCAGCCGCGCTCGCCCAAGCGCTGCAGGGCTATCGGGGTGCGGTGCTCGTGGCGTCCCACGACGAGGATTTCCTCGGGGAGATCGGCACCACCCGGGTCTGGCAGCGGCAGGAGTTCACCGGACTCGGTGGCTGGACGGACATTCCCGCTGCGTACCCTCGGCGTCATGGCGACACCGAACTGGATCGAGGCTGACGGACTGGTCAATCTGCGGGACGTCGGCGGTATCCCGACGACGGACGGCGGAAGGATCGCGACCGATCGGCTGTTGCGATCGGACAACCTGCAGGACCTCAGCGAGCGGGATCTGGCTCTGTTCGCGGAGCGGGGTCTGACCGACGTGGTCGACCTCCGGACGGGGGTCGAGGTACGGGGTGAAGGTCCGGGGCCGATGTCCGGAGTCGCCGGGGTGACGATCCACCACCACACCCTGTTCATCGAGGACGAGCTCCACCCACCCGAGAGCTCGACCGGACCGGCGCCCGAGCCGGTGACGGTCGGGAAGGACACCGACGGTCGGCCGGGGGAGAGCGTGCGGTCGGAAGCGTTGCCGTGGGTCGGACTCGAGTCGTCCGAGGAGCACGAGAACCCTGTCGCGGGCCACTACCTGTCGTATCTCAAGGATCGCCCGGACTCGGTGCTCGCCGCGCTCCGGGTGATCGCCGGCGCCCGGGGTGCGACCCTGGTGCACTGCGCCGCGGGCAAGGACCGCACGGGGACGATCGTCGCGCTGGCACTGCTGATCGCCGGTGCTGACGAGCAGGCGGTGATCGACGACTACGCCGCCAGCAGCGACCGGATGGAGCAGATCGTCGCCCGATTGATCGCGTCGCCCACCTATCGGGAGAACCTCAGCGGCCGCCCGATGTCGTCGCACCTGACGCATCCGGAGACGATGCAGGGCGTGCTGGACGCGCTGCGCCGGCGTGGCGGCGTCCTGGCGGCGCTCGCCGAGGCCGGCTGGACCGACGAGGACACCGCGCGGATGCGCGCGAAGTTGCTGGGCTGAGACCGCCTGCGCAGGTTCCCGGCCAGCCGCATTCCAGAGTGTCACCGAAGCGCCCGGACCGGGCAGCAGGTGACCATCGGGGATGCGCCGCGATCGTGGGGGCCGCGGACACCGCCGACTCGTCCGTGCCTCAGAATCCGAGGTCGTCGCTTTCCGGTAATGGGTTCCCGCTGCGCCAGGCCCGCAGACGACGGGCCACGTCGTCCGTGGGTGCGCCGAGCTCGGTGGCGCTGAAGACCAGGAACCCGTCGTCGATGAGGTCCAGCTCCAGCAGCGACGACCGGGAGCCCATCCGCCGGTGCGCGACCGACCGGATGTCCAGCACCTCAGACCACGGGATGACGTCGGTGCCGACGAACCGCCGGATCGTCATCCCGACCCGGTCGACCACCAGGCGGTGCCGCAACCGCAGGACGACCAGCACCAGGACGATCCCGACGACCGCTGCCGCACCGGCGACGATCCGGTCCCTGCCTTCGGACGTGAGCAACGCCAGTCCCGCACCGATCGCGATCAGGAGCGCGCCGACGGCGGCGAGCCAAGGACGGAACCCCCAGGTGGAGGCCGCCGGTGTCAGCGAGTTGTCCACAGCAGTTTTCCACATTGGGGATGAATGACAGGCATGTGATTCGACCCCGTCGGCCGGCTGGACGTCCGCCGACCGTGCGTGGTCAGCGCCAGCGCATCGCCATGACGAGGCCGGCGATCATCAGCACGAACCCGATCAGGAAGTTCCAGCTGCCGAGCGACGCCATGAACGGGATCGAGTGGCCCCACAGGTAGTTGACGACCAACCAGGCCAGGCCGAGCAGCATCAGGCCGAGCATGATGCCGATGTACACCGGGCTCGATGGTCCGGCGACCTTCACGCGCTTGGTTGTCGCGGTGACCGCACCGGCGCCGCCGGACCCCGTCTGCGTCGCGCGCGAGGACGTGGCCGTGGCCGTGGTGGCCTTCTTACGCACCTTGGACTTGGGCACAGTTCCTCCTGTGTAGCCGTGGCCGCTGGTGCGGCCACGTCGCCGGGCTGATGGCGACTGGTTCGATTCGCAGGTGACGGTCGCGCATGACGGACCGTGATCCCCTGAGGGTACTTCCCATCAGCGGTGTCCCGCTCCCGAGCGGTGGATCGCGGACCCCGCCGGCCGGTCGCCGGTAGGCTGCCGACCGTGGGAGCGCCGAACAGACGACCGGGGAGTCGGACCGGACCGCGCTCTCGGGGGTGGCAGGCGGCCGTGGGGTTCGTGTGCCTGATCGCCGGGATCCTGCTCGGCGCCGTCCGCGGCTACTTCACCGCCCACGACACGCGCAGCATCTCGGCCGACCTGAGCTCGGTGGTCCGCGACCAGGAGAACAGGCTCGCGGGCGCGGACGCGCGGGCCCGGACCTTGCAGGGGAACATCGATGCGGCCGCTGCCCAGGACGTCTCCCCGGAGGTCTCGGTCGCGCGCGTCGCCGCCGATGCCCAGCGATCGAACGCCCAGCTCGACGCAGTCACCGGTCCTGCGGTCCGGGTCTCGTTGGATGACGCACATCGCGATGATGACGGCAACTACCCGGCCGGGGTGAATCCGGACGACCTCGTGGTGCACCAACAGGACGTCCAGGCCGTGGTCAATGCGCTGTGGTCCGGCGGCGCCGAGGCGATGACGATCATGGACCAGCGGGTGATCGCCACCTCTGCCGTCCGATGTATCGGCAACACCCTGCTGCTGCAGGGGCGCACGTACTCGCCGCCGTTCGTCGTGACGGCCATCGGTCCCGCCGACGACATGCAGGCAGCCCTCGAGGAGGCGCCAGGGGTGAACCTGTTCCGCCAGTACGTGAGCAGGTTCGGCCTCGACTACGAGGTGGAGTCGGTACCGACGGTCGTCCTGCCCGGATACCAGGGAGTCGTGTCGCTGACCGCGGCCCAGCCGGTCCGATGAGCGATCGGCCCGACGGAACCGACGCCCCCGAACGTCCGGACGGAGTCGGTGACCGTCGGTCGATGCTCCAGGACGCGCTCGATCAGCAGTCTTCCGGCGGCCGGCATGCAGCCGGACCCGTGAGCGCCGCCGCGCGGACCGAGCGGGCGAGCGCCCGACGGGCGACCCGCACCCCGCCGCCACCGCTGTCGGTCGGCCGGTGGATCGTCCGGGGGGTCGGTGAGCTGCTGATCACCGTCGGCCTGGTGCTCGTACTGCTGGTGGTCTACGAGGTCTTTGTGACCGACTGGGTCGGTGCCCGCAAACAGGCCGCCGCCACCGAACAGCTCGACACCCGGTGGGAGCGCAGCGGTCCCGCGGTGGTGACTGTGCCGGGATCGGGCGGCAGCACCGTGCCCGGGCCGTCCGCTTCTGCGACTCCGGTGACCCCGGTGACCCCCGTGGCGCCCGGTGAGCAGGTCGATCCGGCGACCAGGACGAAGCGCTACGACACGGTGGTGGGCGAAGGATTCGCCAAGATCTACGTGCCGTCGTTCGGCACCGACTACGTGTTCACCGTGATCGAGGGGACGAATCCTGACGATCTCTACGTCGGCCCCGGGCACTACGAAGGCACTCAGTACCCGGGGCAGCCGGGCAACTTCGCCGTTGCGGGACACCGGGTTTCGAAGGGGTCGCCGTTCAACGATCTCGACCTCGTGCAGGCCTGCGACTCGATCGTCGTGCAGACGCAGGACGACTGGTTCGTCTACCGCGTGCTGCCCATGCAGGATGAAGCTGCTACCTGGAATGTCGCCGCCCATGCGCACTGCACGGGGGTTCCGAAACCGGCCGGTGCGTACGCGCAGGTGTTCGGCCGGACGATCGTGCAGCCCACCGACGGCGCCGTGGTGTTCCCGGTCCCCGGTTCGAACAGCGACGCGGTCCCGACCGACGCCGAGCGGTTGATCACCCTGACGACCTGCCACCCACAGTTCTCCGATGCGCAACGGATGATCATCCACGGCACCCTGGTCGCTTCCTACGCCAAGTCGGCCGGGTTCCGGCCGCCCGAGCTCGACGCCGAGAGTGAGTGATACGCCGTGTACGGATGGATCTGGCGGCACCTCCCGGGGCCGACCTCGGTGCGAGTGCTCGAAGCGTTGGTGCTGTTCCTGGCCGTCGTGGCGCTGCTGTTCTTCGTGGTGTTCCCCTGGATCGAGCCGATCCTGCCGTTCGACCGGGTCCAGGTGGGCAGCTGACACGAGAGGCACAGTGATCGAGCAAGACAGAAACGAGCGCGACGAGATCCCGTCGATTCACGACCGCCGAAGTTCTCGGTGATCGAGCGAGGAACGAGTCGAGATCCGGTGAGGTCAACGACCGGTCCCAGTGCGCTCCACCGCAGTTGCTGGACCACCGATGCGCGACCGCCGAAGGTTGTCGATCATCGCAGGTGGGATCATGGGCCGATGGCACGCATCCTGGTGATCGACAACTACGACTCGTTCGTCTACAACCTGGTCCAGTACCTGGAGCAGCTCGGCGCCGAGTGCATCGTCGTCCGCAACGATGCCATCACCGCGTCCGAGATCGAGGCGCTCGGCGTCGATGGGGTGCTGTTGTCTCCCGGGCCAGGAACGCCGGCCGATGCGGGGGTCACCGAGGACGTCATCCGCTGGGCGGCCGGGAAGCTGCCGGTGTTCGGCGTCTGCCTCGGGCTGCAGGCGATCGCCGAGGTCTACGGCGGCGTGGTCGACCGCGCGGAGGAGCTCCTGCACGGCCGGACCTCCGAGGTCACCCACGCGGATGTCGGTGTGCTGCAAGGCCTTCCAGAGCCTTTCACCGCCACTCGGTACCACTCGCTGGCCGTCGAGGAGGGCACCGTCCCGGACGAGCTGGAGGTCACCGCGCGGACGCTCGGCGGCGTGATCATGGCGCTGCGGCACCGGGAGCATGCGATCGAAGGTGTGCAGTTCCATCCGGAATCCGTGCTCACCCAGGGCGGCCATCTCATGCTCGCGAACTGGCTTGCGGTGTGCGGCGATCCGTCGGCCATCGACAGGGTGGCTCCATTGGCGCAGGACGTCGAGCGACTCCGACTGGGTGCCGTCGCACGCTGAACACCCGCGTTGAACACCCGCGTTGAACACCCGCGTTGAACACGCACGCTGAACACCCGCGCTGATCGCCGCCCGGGGCGGCGCTCGACAGCGGAGAACCCCAACCGCGCGGGGATCGCGGAAGGGGTTCTCCTGTCCGGTCGGCGCTCCAGGCTGTCGGGGAACCTGGACCGACCGGGGTCGGTGGTCGGCCTGCTTCAGTTGGCCTTGGCGCTGCCCAGCGTGGCCTCCACCGTCTGGGATTTGCCTTCCCGCAGGACGGTGATCTTGACGGCGGCGCCCGGAGTCTGTGATCGCACGGCGGCGATGAGGGCATCGGACGAGTCGACCTGCTGGTCACCGACAGCGGTGATGGTGTCGCCCTGCTTCAGCCCGGCGTTGGCAGCTGCTCCGCCGCCGGTGATGGCAGCCACCAGGGCGCCGCTGGAGATCAGCTCGTTGGCCGACTTCGCATCCCGGACGCTCGCACCGAGCACCGCGTGGGTCGCGAAGCCGTTCTTGATGATCTCGTCGGCAATCCGCTTGGCCTGGTCGATCGGGATCGAGAAGCCGACACCGATGCTGCCGCCCTGGCTGGTCTGGGTGCTCGACAGTGAGGCGATGGCCGAATTGATGCCCACCACCCGACCGCTCATGTCGACCAGCGGCCCGCCGGAGTTGCCGGGGTTGATCGCCGCATCCGTCTGGACGGCGTTCAACACGGTGTCCTGGGCGGTCGAGGTGCTCTGGCCGGTCTGGCCCTGCGGATTCGACGGGTCCTGCTGCTGCTGCTGCTGCTGCTGCGGCTGCTGTTGCTGCTGTTGGCTGGACGCGGTGCGGACAGGCCGGTTCAGCGCGGAGACGATGCCGCTGGTGACGGTGGCGGACAGGCCCAACGGCGAGCCGATGGCGACCACCGGTTGACCGACGGCCAGCGACGAGGACGACCCGAGCGTTGCGGGGGTCAGGCCGGAGACGCCGGTCGCCCTGATGACAGCCAGGTCGTCGGTCGCATCGCCGCCGATCACGGTCGCCTTGGCGGTGCTGCCGTTGTTGAAGCGGACCGTCAGCTCGGTGGCGCCGTTGATCACGTGGTAGTTCGTGAGGATCAGTCCGTCCGCGGTCAAGACGACGCCGGAGCCCTCGCCGCTCTCGGACTGGCCGACGGCCACGACCGACACGACCGACGGCAGGACAGCGGCGGCGACCTTTTGCACGCTGCCGTCGGCTGCCGCTTCCACCGACACCGTGGGCGAGGTGGCGAGCTGGCTCAAAGAACTGTCTGCCGCGGCTGCGGGCTGGTCCAGCTGCGACCCCCAGTACCCGGCCCCGAAGGCCGCACCGAGACCGAGGACGACCGCGGCGCCGATCGCGGTGGCCTTGCGACCGGTACGGGGCTTGGTGGCCAGAGCAGTGCCGCCACCGGCGGCCGGATAGGACTGTCCCGGCGCGAGCGGACCCTGACCGAAGCCGGCCGGGTACTGCTGCGTCCCGGTGCCTGCGTACTGCGATCGGGTTGAGTCACTCTGCTGCCACGAGGGCCTGGAGAGGGCTCCGCTCGGTCGCGACCACCATTGGGCGTCGTGCGGGGGGTTCTGCTGGCCCTGGCCCTGGCCCTGGCCCTGGCCCTGGCCCTGGCCCTGAGGCGCCTGCTCGCCACGGGGGTAGCCGTACCCGATCTGCTGGGCATCGGTGCCGCCCGGGCTGGTGTTCGGCTGTCCCGGCGCCCAGGTCGCGGGCTGGGCGACGGGTGTGGGCTGGGCGACGGGTGTCGGCGCAGTCCGGAAGGCCGGATCGGTGGCCTCCGCTGCCCGGTACGGCGCGGCGGGCGCAGACTCGCTCCCCTGGTCGTACGGTGCGGACACCCTGGGCGCCTGGCCGTCCGACGAGGGGTGCGACGAGATGTTCTCGGGGGATCCCGGTTGCTCGGGATCGGTGTGGGGGTGCTGGTCGCTCATGTGTTCCACCGTGCTGCCCCAGCGTGGGAGATGTCTGAGTGCCGCCTGAGCCCGGCCGAGGAATCAGCTGGCCGGAAGCTGTGCAGAACCCCTGCACGCTGTTGGCGGCACGGTCGGTGAGACAGAGCGGGTCGATCGCGTCGAGCCGAGCGGCGCCATCCCGGGTAGGACCCCGGTGCGAGCCCTGATCCGGCCGAGCTCCTGTCGGCTGGCCGGCACCACCGACGAATTGTGCTGGCCGAGCTGGACGCCCCGCTGATAGCTTGCCGGTGGCCGCGCGAGAGAACGAGGAGGTGGTACCCGTGAACGAATCCAGCTGGGTGCTCCCCTCCAGGACCACGGTCGGGCGACAGGTCGTCCGGGAGCGCCGTTCGAACGAGCATCCCGAAAGGCACGACCATGCACTTCAGCTCCGACAAGACCCTCGATGACGGCGTCCTCGAACGCGAGTTCAGCCTCGGCGAGATTCCCGGCATCCTGTGGACACCCCCGTCTCCACCGTCGCCACTGATCCTGCTGGGCCATCCCGGTGGGTTGCGCGCGATGTACCCCCGGCTGGTGGGACGAGCCCAGCACTCCGCGGCGAACGGCTTCGCCGCGGCCACCATCGAGCTCCCCGGGAGCGGCGACCGGATCCGATCGGCCGATGCCGAGCAGGCCCGCGCCGATCTGCGCCGGGCGCTGGCAGCCGGCGAGCCGGTCGACGAGATCGTCGACCGATTGATCATCCCGCTGGTGGAGAAGGCCGTCCCGGAGTGGCAGACCACCCTGGACGCACTCCTCGCCCTGCCCGAGATCCGCGGCCCGGTCGGCTACTCCGGCGGGGTGATCGCCATCGGTGTCCGGCTGGCGCGGATCGAACCGCGCATTGCGGCAGCCGGTCTCTTCGCCGGGAGCTTCGTTCCCGGCATCATGTTCGACGAGGCCCGCCAGGTGACGATTCCGATTCGTGTTCTGCTGCAGTGGGATGACGAAGGGAACGACCGGCAGCTGGCGCTGGACCTGTTCGACGCCTTCGGGTCCCAGGAGAAGACGCTGCAGGCGAACATGGGCGGGCACACCGGCGTCCCGCAGTTCGCCGGGGACGACGCGGCCAGGTTCTTCGCTCGGCACCTCACATGAGGCCGGTGACGGCGCGGTTGCAGGAAAGGCTGGCGTCCGATCCCGACGAGGGCTTCGACGCGTCGATGTTCGAGGCCCGGCGCGCCAAGGCGATGCTCGAGGTGCCTTCCTCAACGGCCGCGCCGACCGACGACCTGAGCGCGCCGGAATCCGCTACCGGGGCCTGAGCATCGGGTCGGCGTGAAAACGCCGAACGGACGTCCGGAGCACGCATTTCTGCCGATCGGGCGGTCGCGGCGCGAGCGGGCGGCTCGGGATCAGCCGCCCGGTCCCGGTGCGCCGGAGCTCTGCGACGGGCCGCTCTGCGACGGGCCGCTCTGCGACGGGCCGCTCTGTGACGGGCTGCTCTGTGACGGGTCGCTCTGCGAGGGCTGACCCGACGACGGGGCTGGGAAACTCGGCACGCTCTGCGAACTGGGCGGCGGCTCCGGCGCGTAGAGCGTCAGGGTGATCGGGGTCGAGACCGGGATGTTCGACCCCACCAGCAGTTCCGAACCGTCGGTCTGCAATTGCGCTGCGACGAAGCTGCCCTGACCGGGCGGTGCCGGGACGCTCGACTCGTTGATCGTCAGCTGGTTCAGGTCGTACCCGACCGCGGCGAGCTCCGAGCGTGCGGCGTCCGCAGACTCGCCGACCAGCGGCGGGACCTCGAAGGTCCGCTCGATCCCGATGGTCAGCTTCACGGTGGTGTCGAGCTTGTTGAGCTTGGTCTGCGGTGCAGGCGTCTGCCCGATCACCCGGCCCACCTCGGCGGCGTTGGACGTCTCCTGCTCCTCGGTGGCGGGCTGGTTCGAGAACCCGGCTGCGGCGAGTTGAGCCCGCGCATCCTCCGGGCTGGGCCGGTTCGTGCTCACATCCGGCATCACGAAGAGGCTGCTCCTGGACACGTCGAGGGTGACGATCTGGTTCTCCGAAACCTTGTCGCCGGCCTTGAACTCCTGCACGGCGACCACCTGGTCGGCCGGCTCGACGCCGTCCACCAGGTTCGGCTTCACCTGCAGCTTGAGCGCCTTCAGCTTGGCCTCCGCGTCGCTGAGCTGCAGTCCGACGAGGCCGTCGGGGAACACCACCAGGGTGGGTCCGGCGCCGACGCTGATGGTCACCTTCGATCCCGGTGGCACGCTGGCGTTCTTCTCCGGATCCTGGCTCTGCACCAGGTCGATCTGAGCTGTCTCCGATTCGACCTTCTTCACGGCCGTGACCAGACCGAGCCCCTGGATCTCCTTCGTCGCCTCCGAGGTGGACAGTCCCGACAGGTTGGGCACCGTCACGTTGAGCACCCCGGCGCCGATCTTCACCGTGACGGTGGAGCCCGGCTGGCGGGGAGTCCCGCCGGACGGGTTCTGCGAGACCACCTTGCCCTTGTCGGCGTTGTCGCCGGGGACGGCACTCGGATCGACCGCAATTTGCAGCTTGTACGAGGTCAGGATCCTGGCGGCCTCCGCCTGGGTCTTGGTCTTCAGATCCGGCACGGTGACGTCCGCGATCGGCCGCGGTCCCGAGGTGAACTTGACCGTCAGCAGGATCGCACCGGCCAGCAGCGCCAGACAGATCGCGCCGATGCCGACGTAACCCCAGATCTTCTTGGTCCGGGAGGACTCGTCGTCGTCGTCGTCCTCCCACTGCTCGGTGAACCTCCGCGGAGCGGCCAGGATCGGGGGTGTGGCGGACACCCCGGTGCCGACCCGCTGGGGTCCGCCGCGCGAGCTGCCGAGGATCTCGGTGCGCTCGGCGTCGTCCATCACCCGCGGGGCCTGGACGGCCTGGCCGGACAGGGCGCGCACCAGGTCGGCGCGCAGTTCGGCAGCCGTCTGGTACCGGTTGAGCGGGTTCTTGTTGAGCGCCTTGAGGACGATGGCGTCCATCTCCCGGGGCAACCCCGGTCGGACGGTGCTCGGCGGCTTCGGGTCCTCCCGGACGTGTTGGTAGGCAACAGCAACCGGGGAATCCCCGACGAACGGAGGTGCGCCGGTGATCAGTTCGTAGATGACGCAGCCGGTGGAGTAGACGTCGCTGCGGGCATCGACCGCCTCGCCGCGGGCCTGCTCCGGCGAGAGGTACTGCGCGGTGCCGATGACGGCGGCGGTGGCGGTCACCGACGACTGTCCGTCGGCGACGGCCCTGGCGATGCCGAAGTCCATCACCTTCACCGCGCCGGCCCGCGTCATCATGATGTTGGCGGGTTTGATGTCGCGGTGCACGATGCCGTGTCGGTGCGAGAAGTCGAGCGCGGCGCTCACGTCGGCGACGATCTCCATCGCCCGCTTCGGAGCCAGCGGTCCCTCCCGCTTGAGCAGGTCGCGCAGCGTCTCGCCGTCGACGTACTCCATGACGATGTAGGGCACCTTGTCGGTGCCGTTCGTGCCGGTGGTCTCGCCGGTGTCGTAGACGGCGACGATCGCCGGGTGGTTGAGCGAGGCGGCGTTCTGGGCCTCACGCCGGAACCGGATCTGGAAGGACGGGTCACGGGCCAGGTCAGCGCGCAGCACCTTGATCGCCACGTCCCGACCGAGCCGCAGGTCGCGGCCACGGTGGACCTCCGACATGCCGCCGAAACCGAGCGTGTCGCCGACCTGGTACCGATCGCCGAACAGTTGTCCCGTCATCGTGGTGCTTCGCCCATCCCTGTCTCGTGGTCGCTCCGACCTTGTTCCGAGCGGATTCCGGCCCACCCCATGGAGGATTGTCCCAGGTCGATCGTCCGGATCCGGCAACCGGCACGTCCGGCGGGTATGAGCAGCACCATTCCGGCGGCCGCACCCCCGGTCCCTGCCCGGTGCGCCAGGTACCAGCCGGCGGCGACCGCGAGCAGCAGGATCGTGAGTCCGATCGCCCAGGAGACACCGGTCCGGCGGGCCACCCGGCGGGGCATCGGAGCCAGACCGTGGCTGATCCTGACCTGTGCATCGTGTACCGCCTGGGCAGCGTGCGCGGCACTGGCCCGAGGCCCCGGAGCGCCGATCGGACCGGACAGCGGACCGACCACGGTCGTCGTCGGCGCGGCAGCGTTCCCGGCGACCGTGCGTCCGGCACGTACCTGCGCGACTGCCTCCGCCAACGCCGCACCATCGGCGAAGCGGGACCGTGGATCCTTCGCCAACATCCGGGTGACGAGTGCGGAGATCATCGGGGGCACGTCCGCAGGCAGTGCCGGCGGCGCGTTGTTGACCTGCATCGAGGCGATCTCGACCGGGCTGTCGGCCTGGAACGGGCGCTCGCCCGCCAGGCACTCGAAGGCCACGATGCCCAGTGCGTAGATGTCGGAGGCGGGGACGGCGTCGTGGCCGGCCGCCTGCTCGGGCGAGAGGTACTGGGCGGTGCCCATCACCATCCCGCCCTGGGTGATCGGCACCTGGTAGGCCGCCTTGGCGATGCCGAAGTCGGTGATCTTCACCTGACCGGCCGGGGTCACCATGATGTTGCCCGGCTTGATGTCCCGGTGCACCAGCGAGCGCAGGTGCGCCACCTGCAGAGCCCGACCGGACTGTTCCAACACGTCCAGCACCCGGGGCACGGAGATCTTCGTCTGGCGCGCGAGCACCGCCGACAGTGGCTCCCCGGAGACCAGTTCCATCACCAGGAACGCGGTGTCCCGCGGACCGCCGGCGATCGAGGCGACCTCGCCGTAGTCGTAGACGGAGGCGATCCCGGAGTGGTTGAGGGAGGCGGTGATCCGGGCCTCGGTGCGGAACCGGTCGACGAACTCGGTGTCGCTGGTGAGCTCCGACTTGAGGATCTTCACCGCGATCCGGCGGCCGAGCCGGCCGTCGTCGGCCGCCCACACCTCGCCCATCCCGCCGACCGCGATGCGCTCGGTGAGCCGGTACCTCTCGGACAGCAGCAGCCCTGGTGTGAGTGCCATCAGCCCTGTCCCTCCAGCGCCTTGGCGATGATCGCCCGCCCGATCGGGGCTGCCACCGTCGCGCCGGTCGCGGCGAGGCCCTTGTCGCCGCCCGCCGAGACGAACACCGAAACGGCGATCTGCGGATCGTCGTACGGGGCGAAGGCGGTGTACCAGGTGTGCGGCGGGTTGGCCTTCGGGTCGGTGCCGTACTCGGCGGTGCCGGTCTTGGACGCGATCTTGAGTGATGCCGGCGCCTGGACGCTGATGTTCTTCTCCGAGGCGATCATCATGTCGCGCACCTGGTTCGCGATCTCCGGCGGTACTGCCTGGTTGACGGTGACCGGTTCGGTGGCCGGCCGCAGCAGCGACAGGTCGGGCTTGGTGATCCGGGAGACCAGGTACGGCTGCATCCTGGTGCCGCCGTTGGCGATGGTTGCGGTGATCACCGCGTTCTGCAGCGGCGTCTCGGCGACGTCCCGCTGGCCGATCCCGGACTGGGCGACGGACGCCGCGTCGACCATCGGGCCGGTGCGTGAGGTGGCCACCTGGGTGCCGGCGAGGTCCCAGCTCTCGCCGATCCCGAAGGCCTGCGCCTGCGCCCTGAGGGTGTCGGCGCCGAGCTTCATCGCCACCTGCGCGAAGGCGGTGTTGCAGGAGTGCGCAAGGGCATCGGTGAGGCTGACGTCGCTGCCGCCGCGGCCCGCGCAGGTCTCGCCGCCGAAGTTCGAGAGGGTGGCGCCGTTCGTCGCCGGCAGGGTGATCTGCGGGACCCCGGTGACGGCGCTGGTCGGGGTGAAACCGTTCTGCAGCGCAGCCGCGGCGACCACCAGCTTGAACGTGGAGCCCGGCGGATAGACCGATTCGGTGGCCCGGTTCACGCTGACCCCGGGTGCCGTCTGGGAGGCGTACTGCTGGTAGGCCGCCCCCTGGGTGGCGGGGCTGTGCGAGGCGAGCTTGTTGAGGTCGTAGGACGGCGAGGTGATCAGCGCGAGAACCTCGCCGGTCTTCGGCCGGATGGCGACGACCGCGCCGACGTAGCCCTTCTGGGTGAGCATCGAGTAGGCGAGCTGCTGCAGCTTCGGCACCAGCGTCAGCTCGATGTTGCCGCCGCGGGGATCGCGACCGGTGAACAGATCGGACACGTTGTCCACCAACAGGCCGGGGTCATCTCCGGACAGCACCGAGTTGTAGGTGCTCTCCAGCCCGGCGCTGCCGTAGTTCAGCGACAGGAAGCCGGTGACGTTGCCGTAGGCGGCACCCCCCGGGTAGCTGCGCTGGTAGCGGTACTCGTCGGTGGATGCGGCGCTGCGGGCGAGTACGACGCCGCCGGCCGCGACGATCTGACCGCGCTGCCGGTTGAAGTCCTCGACCGCAGTGCGGCGGTTGGCGGGATCGGAGCGGTACTCGTCGGACTTGACGACCTGGATGTAGCCGATGTTGAGCAGCAGCAGGCTCAGCATCACCAACATGACGCTGCCCAGCCGACGCAGCGGTCGGTGGGTGGGCAGCACGGAACGGTTGTTCACGAGGCACCGTCCTTGGCAACCGGAACCATCTCGGTGCGCGCTTCGATCAGCGGCGCCGGTTTCGGTCTCACCGGTTCGGCCGGTCGCCGGGAGGAATCCGAGATGCGCATCAGCAGGGCGAGGATGATGTAGTTCGCCAGCAGCGAGGAGCCGCCGTACGACAGGAACGGGGTGGTGAGCCCGGTCAACGGGATCAACCGGGTGACGCCGCCGACGATGATGAACACCTGCAGCGCCAGCGAGAACGCCAGCCCGCCGGCGAACAGCGAACCGAAGGTGTCCTTGACCGCCATCGCGGTCCGCAGCCCGCGGCCGGTCAGGATCATGTAGAGCACGATGATCACGGTCAGCCCGACCAGGCCGAGCTCCTCACCCAGCGCGGCGATGATGAAGTCGCTGCTGGCGAACGGGACGGTGTTCGGCCGGCCGCCGCCGAGACCGGTGCCGAAGATGCCGCCGGTGCCAAGCCCGAACAGCGACTGGACCAGCTGGTAGCTGCTGCCGCTGGGGTCGGCGAACGGGTGCAGCCAGATGTCGACCCGGACCCGGACGTGCGAGAACAGCTGGTACATCAGGGTCGCGCCGCCGGCGAACGCCAGCAGCCCGATGATCAGCCAGGACGCCCGGCTGGAGGCCAGGTAGATCATCACCAGCAGGGTGCCGAACAGCAGCAGCGAGGTGCCGAGGTCGCTGCCGCGGACCAGGATCGCCAAGGTCACGGCGAGCGCGACGATCACCGGACCGAGGTCGCGGATGCGCGGCAGCTGCAGGCCGAGGAACTTCTTGCCCGCCGTGCGCAGCACGCCGATCTTGCTGGTCAGGAACGCGGCCGAGAAGATGATCAGGGCGACCTTGGCGAACTCGGCCGGCTGGATGGAGAGCACCCCGGGAATCCGCAACCAGATCTTGGCGCCGTTGATCGTCGGTGCGACCGCCGATGGCAGCACCGCGGGCAACGCCATGAACACGAGCCCCACCAGGGCGATCGTGTAGGCGTACTGCTGCAGCACGGTGTGGTCGCGGACCAGCGCCAGCACGATGATGAACAGCAGCAGCGCGATCCCCGTCCAGACCAGCTGCAGCGGCGCCTGTGCCGAGGGCGCGTCGTTGTCGTCGGCCAGGGCCTTGACCACCGCGCCGAGGTCCAGCCGGTGGATCATCACCAGCCCGATGCCGTTGAGCAGGGCGGCGACGGGCATCAGCACCGGGTCGGCGTAGGGCGCGAACCTGCGCACCGCGAGATGGGTGATGACGAGCGAGAGCAGGTATCCGCCCCCGTACCAGGCGAGGTCCCAGGTCAGGCTGCGGTTCTGGTTCAGCTCGACGATCACCATCGCCGAGGTGACGATGACGGCGGCGAACACCAGGAGGCCGAGCTCCGCGGCGCGGCCGGTCCGGGCGAGCCGGGTGCCGCGCGGGGGAGTCATGGGGGCACTGCTCATCGGCGCACCCGGCAGGGGGGCGGGGTCCCCGGCACGTTCGGATCCAGCGTGCTGGCCGGCGTGCTGGTGGGCTGGGTGGACTCCGCGGAGGCGGTGGTCCCGACCCCCTGCCGTTCGGCGCGACGCAGCTCGTCGACCGACCGCAGCGCACGGTCGACGGCTCGTCCGGCAGCGGCCGGTGCCGGCTCGTCGAATGCGGCTGTGCTCATCGCCGTGGCGCCGGCCCGCAACCGGTTCTTGGGATCGGTGGGGCGGGTGGACGTCGACGCGCGGGGTCCACCGCCACTCGATCGGGTGTCGCCCGTCGCGCTGCGGGAGGTGCTGCTGCGGGGGGTGTTGCTGCGGGAGGATTCACCGGATGATCTGGGGCCGGTGGTCGACGGCGGCGTGCTGGCGGGCGGTGTACTCGGCCGGCCGCTCGAGGAGGACGGGATGTCCCCGGTGGGCTCCGTGCACAGCGGGAGCAGCCGCGCCCGCAGTTGCCCGATGACGTCCCTGGCAGCGAGCAGATCGCCCGAGGGTGAACCGGCGTTGACCAGGTCCTTGGCCGACTGCTGCAGGTCGTCGGCGTACAACGGGCCACACGGCGTGCCGGGGGCCGCCGGGTCCACCACGCACGAGGTCTCCGCGACGTCGGAGAAGGTGAATCCCAGGATGTTGCCGTTCAGCCCGCGATAGACCACCACGGTGCCGTCGTCCGCGACCCCGACGTAGTACTGGTCGCGACCCCAGACGACGAGTCCGGCGACGGTGGCGGCGAGCGCGACGACGATCGCCGCGGCGAGCGCCAGGCGGAAGCGGATCTTCCGGCGCCGGGCCGCCGGTGACGGTTCGTCGTCCTGCTCGTCCTCGGGGGTGTCGTCGTCGAGGTCGTCCTCGTCGTCCGACCGACCCGGCGGAACCCCGAGCCTCGCCTCCTCCAGCGGCGACAGCGGCACTCTGGGCATTCGCTGCGTCTCGTGCAGCGGCCGCATCGGACCAGTTGCCTCCGGGTCGTACACCCCGGTGGGGATCGTGGAGCGCGCTCCGACTTCCAGCACGTCCGCGACGATGACGGTGACGTTGTCCGGGCCGCCGGCCACCAGGGCCAGCTCCACCAGACGGTCGGCGGCGGTGTCGGCGTCCGGTTCGGCGAGGCCGTCCGCGATGGCCTCGGCCGCGATCACCGACGACAGCCCGTCCGAGCACAGCATGTAGCGATCGCCGACGTGGATCTGTCGCAGCGACAACATGGGGTCGGCATCGGAGCCGTTGAGCGCCCGCAGCAGCAGGTTGCGTTGCGGGTGGTGGGTCGCTTCCTCCTCGGTGATGCGGCCCTCGTCGACGAGCGACTGGACGAAGGTGTCGTCGTGGCTGAGCTGGTGGAGCACCCCGTCGCGGTAGAGGTAGGCGCGTGAATCGCCGATGTGCGCCAACGCCATCCGGTCGCCGTCGAACAGCATGGCGGTGACGGTGGTGCCCATCCCGTCGAGGTCGGGATCCTCGTCGACGAGTTCGGCGATCGCCTCGTTGCCCGACCGGACCGCCTGGTGCAGTGGATTGGTGAGGTCGTCGCCGGGGGTGTCGGAATCCAGGTCGGTGAACGCCGCGACCACCACTCTGGACGCGAGGTCGCCGGCGGCGTGACCGCCCATGCCGTCGGCGACGACCAGCAGCCGATCACCGGCGTAGACCGAGTCCTGGTTGTTGGCCCTGACCAGACCGCGGTCGCTGCGCGCGGCATAGCGCAGCCGATGGGTCATGGGCGCAACTCGATGACGGTCCGGCCGATCCGGATCGGCACCCCTACCGGAACGGCCATCGGCGAGTTGATGCGCTGCCGATCGAGGTAGGTGCCGTTCGTCGAGCCCAGGTCCTCCAGGTAGAAGGTCGCGCCCTCGCGGCTGATCCTGGCGTGCCGGGTCGAGGCGTAGTCGTCGTCGAGCACCAGCGTCGAATCGTCGGCGCGACCGATCAGGATCGGCGCCTCACCCAGGCGCAGCCGGGTACCCGACAGCGACCCGGCCGTCACCACGAGGGTGGCAGGCGGCAGCGGGGCGGCGCCACGGAACTGTTGTCCTGCCTGCTTCTCCGCCTGCTTCGCTGCCTTGCGCTCGCCGCGGGCCGACGCCTTGGTCACCGCTCCGCCCGCCGTGCGGAGGTCGGCCCGGATGACCCGGATCGCCGCCCACACGAACAGGCACAGCAGTAGCAGGAAGCCCACCCGGGTGAGCTGCAGAATCAGTGCCGGCACTTCTGTTCTCCGCCTTACCCGCGGGTGGAGAAGACGACCGTCGAGTGACCGATCCGGATGACGTCTCCCTCGGCGAGCTGCCAGGTCTGCACGGACGAACCGTTCACGGTCGAACCGTTGGTCGAGCCGAGGTCGTGCAGCACCGCCGTCTGGCCGTCGAAGTAGATGTCGATGTGCCGACGGCTGACGCTGGTGTCGGGCAGCCGGAACGAGGCGTCCTGCCCGCGTCCGACGATGTTCGATCCACGCTGCAGTTGGTAGGAGCGGTGCGAGCCGTCGTCGACGGTGAGCACGGCGGTGGCGTCGGCGACGGCGGCGGGCTGCTCGTACTGCTGCTGGCCGCCGGGGTAGCCGACCGGGGCCCCTGCGGGCTGACCGTACTGCTGGTAGGAATCCGCGGGGGCGCCGCCGTACTGCGGGTAGGCCTGGCCCTGGTCGGCGGGTGCCGCAGGCTGGCCGTAGTGCTGATAGGAGTCGGGCGGCTGGTAGGCCTCCGGGGCGGCGGGCGGCTGCCCGTAGCCCTGCTGCCCGTAGCCCGGCTGCCCGTAATCCGGCTGGCCGTAGCCCGGCTGCTGGCCGTAGCCCTGCTGGCCGTAGCCCTGCTGTCCGTAGCCCTGCTGGCCGTAGCCCTGCTGGCCGTAGCCCTGCTGGCCGTAGGCGGGCTGGTCGTACCCGGGCTGGCCGTAGCCCTGCTGGGCGGGCTGGCCGTACTGATCGTACCCGGGCTGCTGGCGGTAGCCCTGCTGGTCGTGACCGGGCTGCTGGCCGTAGCCCTGCTGGGCCGGCTGGCCGTACTGGTCGTAACCCTGCTGCTCATGGCCGGGCTGCTGGTAGCCCTGCTGGCCGTGGCTCTGCTGCTCGTGGCCGGGCTGCTGGCCGTGGCCCTGCTGGGCGGGCTGGCCGTATTGGTCGTAACCCTGCTGCGGGTACTGGCCGTACTGCGGGTCAGGGCCGCCCTGCCCGCCGTACTGCTCGTGGCCCTGCTGTGGCGGTTGGCCGTACACCGGTGCCGGCTGCTGTGGGTACTGGCCGTGCTGCTGCGGATCCTGACCCTGGGCGGGCGGTGCGTACTGCTGCTGGCCCTGGTCCCGGGCGGGCTGGCCGTACTGCTGGTAGCCGTCAGGGGTGGGAGCGGCTCCACCCTCGGGCCGGGACTGCTCCGGGTACGGCCGCTCCGAGTCCGGGTGCTGACTCATCTGTGCCACTCCTGTCGGTCGGTGGTTCGCCTGCGGGTGCCCCGGGAGTCGGGTGCCGTCCTTCGTGTCACTGCTCTTGGTGTCACTGCTCTTGGTGTCGCGGTGCTCGGTGCTGCTGGAACGGGTGCTGCGGCTGCGACTGTTGCCATGTCGGTCGACGTCCGGGTCGACCTCGGAGCTGATCTTGAACTGTCCGGTGTGCAGCGCCGGCGATTCCTCGATCGTCACCACCACGTCACCGAAGGTCTGCCAACCCTGCTCGGTCAGATACTCGTCGATCATCCCCGAGAGCGCGCCCGCGACGCGATTCTTGGCATCGCCGATGTCGGAGGAATCGGACGGGCCCATCCGCACGACGTAGTGGTTCGGCGCCACCGACGCACTGCCCTGGCGCTGCACGTGGTCAGCGGCCTCGTGCTGGAGCGCCTCCGCCACCTCGGTCGGATGGACCGAGCCGCCGAACAGTCGGGCGAACGTGCCGGCGACGGCGCCCTGGAGGCGTCGCTCGAAGTTCTGCAGAAGGCTCACCGGGTCGTCACCTGCTCTCCTCGCGTTGATCGGCTGTCGGTCGGACGGGCGGCTGTGCTGGCGCGGACCGCCGCACGTCAAGGCTCGATGGTAGTGGTGAGGAGGTCCGTCGTGGCCGGATCGTCCCGCTGGGGGGCGCCGGCGGTGCCGGTGAGGGGCTTCCCGGGGCCGCTGGCGCACTGCCCCGAGCTCGCCGACCAGCAGTGTTGTCGCAACGAACCCCACGCCGCACCCGGATCGGGTGATCCCGCTGCGGCAGCTGTGCCGCAGGACGTGCCGGCCTCCGCGAGCCGCGGTGCAGCCGGGGGACCTTCGGGGAGAACCCTGAGATTTCCCTGAGAGTTGCCGTCCGTCCTGGCAGGTCAGAGACTTGCGATATATCGTTGAACTATCGCCGAACAGCTACGAACCGCAGATCGACGGCAGCAGTGCCGAGCACGACCAGCGGAACGAGCGGCACCGGAGCTGATCACTGCGGAACCCGGCGATTCGACCAACAAGCTCCGAACCGTGAGGTCCGGACGTAGAAGGAGACACACCATGAGTGAATGGATGCAGGGGCGTCGTCAGGGTTTCGACCCGGCAGAGCTGCCCCAGATGATCAAGCAGTTCCTGAGTGAGAACGGCTTCGGCGGGGATCGCGCCGCCCGGACCGACGAGCCAGGAGTACCCGGCGACGCCGGTGAGCGCGGCCACCGCCGTCGTCCGCCGTCGGACGGCCCGTTCGGCGCCTGGGCTGACGACGACCGCGGTCCTCGCGGTGGTGGCCACCGAGGTGGTCCGCGCGGCGGTGGCCCCCGGGGCGGTCGCGGTCGCGGCCCGTTCGGTCAGGGCTTCGGACGAGATTTCGGCCCGCAGTTTGCCGGCCTGTTCGGCGGACCCGGCGGCGGCTGGCCCGGGCGCGGACCGCGCCGCGGTCGCGGTGAGGTGCGGTTGGCAGTGCTCGCACTGCTCGCCGAGGAACCCCGGCACGGCTACCAGATGATCCAGGAGATCGAGACCCGCTCCGGCGGGAGCTGGAAGCCCAGCCCCGGCTCGGTGTATCCCACGCTGCAGCAACTCGAGGACGAGGCGCTGATTCGCGCCGAGGACGTCGACGGCCGCCGGGTCTTCAAGCTCACCGACGAAGGCTCGGCCTACGTCGCGACCAAGTCCGAGGAGATCGCCCAGCTCTGGGCATCGGTCGCCCCGGAGCCGGCCGAGGGCGGAGACCACCTGGGAGAGTTGATCTTCGGGGTGGCGACGGCGTTCTTCCACGTGTGCACCACCGGTACGGCGACGCAGCGGGACCAGGCCAGGGAAATCCTCGCCCGGACCCGAGCGGACCTGTACAAGGTGCTCGGCGAAGACGGTGCCACGGCTGCGACGGGCGAGCTCCCGGATGCGGCCGAGGGTCACGACGGTGCCGGTGACGGTGCGCACGACGGTGCCGAAGACGGTGCCCACGATGGTGCAGTGAGCCACGACGAGACGAAGGACGAGCGATGAATACACGGATGCGGGCGGCCGACACCGACCGTCAGGAAGCCGCCGACCTGTTGGCGCAGCACGTCGGCAGTGGTCGGCTGACCACCGACGAGTACGACGAGCGGGTCCAGAAGGCCTACCGCGCAACCTATCTGGACGAGATCGATGAGGTGTTCGGCGACCTGCCCGGTGGCTCCGGATACGCCAGGGGTGGACAGTTCGGCGGCTCGTTCGCCGGCCCGTTCCAGTCCGCGTTCAGCGGGCCGATGGCCGGCGCGGGATCGCTGGCCGGCGGAATTCGATCTGCCGCAACGCGTTCCGGGATGCGGCAGGCGGCCCGCCGCTCACCCGTCGGAGCGGTCATCGCTGCGGTGGTCGGCGTTGCTGCGCTGATGCTGGTGGTGAGCATCGTCGTCGGCGTCATTGCGGTGGCCCTGCACCTGATCGTGCCGGTGCTGGTGATCATGCTGATCGTCGGCCTCGTCCGTGGTCGACGCCGCGGCCCGCGGTTCGGACCCGGTGCCGGTCGCGGGTTCGCCGGTCGCGGATTCGGGCCACACGGTCAGGCGCGCGGCTGACCACGTGCGGCTGACCACGTGCGGCTGAACCGCACGGCAGTACCCAGGACGGGTGCCCGGAGTGATCCGGGCACCCGTCTTCTGCGTTCCCCCGTCCATCCGTTCGGCGTTTTTACGCCGAGCCGAGCGATCCAGCACGCGTTCGTGCCGATTCGATGGCTGGTCTGCCGCCCGGCCGGACCTCAGCGGGATTCGGTCAGCCGTCCCGCATCGAGGTGCCAGCGCCGGGTGCCGCGTACCTCGGCCGACATCCGCCGGTCGTGGGTCACCAGCAGCAGGGTGCCGTCGAAGCTGTCGATCGCCTGCTCGAGCTGCTCGATGGCGGGCAGGTCGAGGTGATTCGTCGGCTCGTCCAGCACCAGCAGGTTGACCTCGGTGGCCTGCAGCAGGGCCAGCGCCGCCCTCGTCCGCTCGCCCGGCGACAGCGAACCGGCAGGCCGCAGGACGTGGTCGCGAGTGAGGCCGAACTTCGCGAGCAGTGTGCGCACCTCGGCATCAGGCCAGTCCGGGACGGCGTCGCCGAACGCGCGCGCCAGCGGCTGGTCGCCGAGGAACAGCCCGCGGGCCTGGTCGATCTCGCCGATCCGCACACCTGATCCGAGCGACACACTGCCTGCGTCCACCGGGATCCGGCCCAGCAGTGCGCCGATCAGCGTCGTCTTGCCGGAGCCGTTGCTCCCGGTGATGACGATCCGATCCGCGAAATCCACTTGCGCGTCAACAGGTCCGAGGGTGAAGGCGCCGCGGCGCACCACGGCTGCGTTCGCCGTCGCGACCACGCTTCCGGAGCGCGGGGCAGCGCCGATCGTCATCTGGAGCTGCCACTCCTTGCGCGGCTCCTCGACCACGTCGAGCCGTTCGATCATCCGCTGCGTCTGACGCGCCTTGGCCGCCTGCTTCTCGCTGCTCTCCAGCCGGTGCGCCTTGCCGATCTTGTCGTTGTCCGGCGCCTTCCGGCGGGCGTTGCGGACACCCTGGGCCATCCAGTTCCGTTGCATCTGGGCGCGGTCCTTGAGCGATCCGAGCTTGTCGTCGTACTCCTCGAACTCCGCCCGCGCATGACGTCTGGCCACGTCCCGCTCGTGCAGGTAGGCGTCGTACCCGCCCTCGTAGATGCCGATCGAGTGCTGCGCCAGATCGAGCTCGACGATCCCGGAAACGGTGCGCGCCAGGAACTCCCGGTCGTGGCTGACGATCACGGCCGGCGACCGCAGGCCCTGGACGAACTTCTCCAGCAGTGCCAGCCCGTCGAGATCCAGGTCGTTGGTCGGCTCGTCGAGCAGCAGCACGTCGTACCGGGACAGCAGCAGCGCCGCCAAGCCGACGCGGGCGGCCTGCCCGCCGGACAGTGCGGTCATCGGGCGGTCGAGGTCCGCCGGGGTGTCGAGCGCGAGACCGACGTCGGCGGCGACAGACCCGATGCGCTGCTCCAGGTCGGCGCCGCCCAGTGCCAGCCAACGCTCCAGCGCTGCGGCATAGACATCGTCCGCGTCCGGCGTCCCCTCGGCGAGCGCGACGGCGGCCCGGTCCATCGCCTCCAGGGCTGCGCTGACGCCGGTGCGGCGCGCGATGAACGCGGCGATCGTCTCGCCCTCCCGCCGCTCCGGCTCCTGGTGCAGGTGGCCGATGGTGGCGGTGGGTGGGCTGACGCTGATCCGGCCGTCCAGCGGGGCGTCCTCGCCGGCCAGCAGGCGTAGCAGGGTGGTCTTGCCGGCCCCGTTGGCGCCGACGAGGCCGATGACGTCACCAGGGGCGACCACCAGGTCGAGACCGTCGAACAGCACCCGGCCGCCGTGACCGGCGGACAAGTTGATGGCCTGGAGGGTTGCGCTCATGGTGCTTCAAACGCTACCGGCCCCGACCGCGCCGCCCGAGCCGACGGCGACCCAGCGCGTTCAGCCCTGCTGGACCTCGCACGAGGAGTCGGCGCACACCGGCGCGTCACCGGAGGTGGTGACGAGCGGGACCGGGTGGGCGGCCTTCCAGGCTTGCTGCAGGACGTCGGTGAAGACGGTCGACTCCTGCGCGCCGCTGACCCCGTAGGCGCGGTCGACGACGAAGAACGGGACCCCGGTGGCACCGAAGCTGCGGGCCAGCTCGATGTCGGCGCGGACGTCGCCCGAGTACCGGTCGCCGGCCAGCACCGCACTGACCTCGTCGGCGGGCAGGCCTACCTCGACGGCCACCCGGGCGAGCTCCTCGTGATCACCCACCGGCAGTCCTTCGGAGAAGTAGCCGAGCAGGAGCCGCTCCTTCAGCTCGAGCTGCTTGCCGTGGGCGAGCGCCAGGTGCAGCAGCCGGTGGGCGTCGAACGTGTTGGCCGGGTGCGCGATGTCGAGGTGGAACTCGAGGCCGACGGTCGCGGCGACATCGGTCATCTGCTGGTTCATCGCCTGGGCCTCCGCGAGGGTGCGGCCGTACTTGGCGGCCAGCATCTCGTCGAGGGTCTGCTCGGACTGTTGCGGCGAGCTCGGATCGAGCTGGTAGCTGCGATAGGTGATGGTGACGTCGTCCGCTTGCGGGAAGGTGGACAGCGCCTCCTGCAGTCGCCGGGTGCCGACGTAGCACCACGGGCACACGACGTCGGAGAAGATCTCGATCTGCATGGCTGCCTTCCGCTGCGCTCCCGCCCGAGCTGGGCGGCGTTCTGACAGCTGCAACCTCGGCCGTCGGGCCGACATTCCGGACGCAGCCCGAGCGCATCGTGAGCGGTCGGGTCCTGCTGTCACTGCGTGTTAACCTTGTTCCCGTCTCCAGGGCAAGTGGCGAAATGGCAGACGCGCACGGTTCAGGTCCGTGTATCCGAAAGGATGTGGGGGTTCAACTCCCCCCTTGCCCACCACGGGATGTTCAGCCAAGTCGGCCGAGCATCGTCAGATAACCCCGCCGGGATCCGTCCCGGCGGGGTTTCTCGTTGTCCAGGGGCGATCGACCGGATGGTAGGGCCGACCTGACCAGGGACAGGCTGGTCCGGGGAACGAAAATCGCCCGCCAACTGGGTTGGCGGGCGATTCCGGGTACGGCTGTGAGACCGGTTTTCAGGTGGTGCGGTGCAGTGTCGTCATGACGGGCCTCCAGTCCCGTCCCGGATGTCGGGTGGCGGTTCACCGAGGAGTTCCGGGAGGGTCCGGGTGCGTCGTCGGGCGCGGGTCTTCTTCGCGCGGAGAGCGGCGGCGCCGTCACCGAGGTCAGCTTCACCGAGGGCGACGGCCCACGGGTCGGACAAGTGCCGGATGGCATGCCAGTCGCGGAGCAGGCGGACGTTCATCCCAGCGAACGCGAACGCACACAGCAGGGTGTTGCGGACAACGCCGAAGACGCGGGTGAAGCCCTTGCCGATGTCGAGGCGGTGGTTCTTCAGTTCGGCGTTAGTCGATTCGATGGCGGACCGGCGATAGTAGGCGGCTGCCCAGTCGGTGGTGCCCCAGGGTTGCGGCATCCGTTCGCGGGGTGACTGGTCGGGTGTGATCGTGACGGTTTTGCCGCACGCGCACGGCGTGGACTGTGAGCAGTGGGTGGTGGGGCGGGTGTGCGCGAGGCGCAGCGACTGGGGGACGTTGGGGCAGCGGACCTGCCCGGCAAGCGCCGGTCCCTTGAGACGCTGGTACCCGTCGGGGTCGCGTTTGGTGAGCGGGGTGAACGCGTAGGCGCGGCGCCGGTCGAAGTCGGCCTGCGCGGCCTCGGCCTCGGCGGTGGTGGCGTACGCGCCGGGCGGGGTGAGGTTCCGCAGCAGCCGGGGCAACGCTTCGGTGAACAGGGTGCCGTCGATCCAGATGGTGCCGGGGATCGGTCCGGGCCGTTGACCGCGCTGGTTTGGGTGCAGGTCGCCCCACACGTCGACGTTTCTGGCCCACATGGGGTAGGCGAACGTTTCAGGGAGGCAGAAGTTGTAGCCCCGGTCGACGCACAGGTCGGTGGTGGTGGTTCCGGCGGCGGTCATGCCGTCGATGGTGCGGACGGCGGCTTCGCCACGGTGTGATCCGGCGGGGGTCAGCGTCATGCCGGTGACGAGGTGCGGTACGACCGTGCCGCCGATGGTGGGGATCTGGGTTGCAAGGTGAAGCTCGAAGCCGACGTAAATGTCGCCGGGTCGTCCGTTGTGACCGGAGCGATAACCGTCGCGGGCCTCGGGGTCGCAGGAGTTTTGGGGGCGTCCGTCGTCATCCCAGATCGGCCAGCCCGGTTCGTTGACCGGCTTCGATGGGCCGAGGTTGGTCCCGTCGGGGATCTCGGTTCCGGCTGTCGGCAGGTCCTTCTTGTTGGCCCAGGATCGGCGACGTGCCCACGCCTCGAGGTCGGTTCCGTCGATGGCAGCGGAGCCAGTGAGGTTGTAGTTGGCGGGCAGGGACGCGGCGAGGAGTCGGTCGGCGAACTGCTGCACGGTGAGACGGTCGTCGCTGCCGGGGACGCGCAGCCCGCCGTCATCAAGTTGGGCGGCGATCTTGGCGAAGGCGTGCCACAGCATCGGGTAGGTGACGTCGGCGCCGACACCGAGATCGGCTCGTTGTGACGGACCAAGGTTCCGCAGAGTGCCCACGATGTCGGTCATCACCATCGTCCTGGAGCCGGTGACAGCGTGCAGCGTCATCCCTACGAGCAGCGCGCGGGCGGTGAACGTGCGTGGCCGTCCGGTGGTCGCGTTGAGGTTGTGTTCCACGATCGGGAGCAGCCCGGAGCGGTCGATGACGGCGACGGCACGGCGGTACGCGGCGGTGGGGGACAGGTACTTCCAGACGGCGCGGTGGGCCTGCACGAGGGGTTCAGTCATGGTTGCCCGCCAGTTGCGGCCACGACTTTTCGGGTTCCCGCACAGTCAGGTAGGGGAGTAGTTCGCCGAGCCGTGATCCGGTTGACCATCCGGCGGCGCGCATGAACTCCGAGACCGGGGTGCCGGAGTTGAGAACGTGGATCATCCAGGTGGTGCGCAGTCGGTGGACGCTTAGGTTCGGCATGTCCGGGGTACGGACGATCCTCGACAGCAGGACGTTGAGCCGGTTCCGGGATGTGCCGAGCGGCCCGACCAGCGGCCCGTCCGGGTACTGGTCGGCCAACTTCAGCAGTTCGGGTGCCCACCGGGCGCGGACGGGCACGTCGCGGCCAAGCTCGCCGGGGGTACGAACAACAACGGCCCGGTGTTCGCGGCGAACGTCGGCGGCGGTGACGTGGAGCAGATCGACCGGAGTGAGACCGGCGCCGAGACCGAGTGTGAACAGCGTTTTGGCGCTGCGCTGCCGCTGCCCGTCGGGTTGCTGCCCCGCGATCTCCCACAGCCGATCGATCTCGGTGTTGCTGTACGGGGCGCGCATGGTGTTGCGTGCCAACGTTTCCGGTTTCGGTTCCCACGGGGCCTTCTTCGTCACGGCGCGTGCAACGGTGCGGAGCATTGCCCGTCGGGTTGATCGTGCACGGTCGGTGTACTGCGGCATGCCGACGGCGGTGTACCGGTCAACCGTGGCCGGGGAGAACACCGACTCGATGTCAAGATCGATGCCCTCGCGTTGCGCCCATCCAACAAGCCCGGTCGCAACGCTCATCGCACGGATGTAGGTGCTCAGCGCGCGAAACCCGGTCCGGGTCACGACCTCACGGACCAACGGCCCAATCTGTTGCCACGTCTCGGGGTCGACCCCGTTGGGTCGGTACTGCGCGACGACCTCCTCCGGGGTGGTCACAAGGACACCTCGGATGTGGATCGGACGCACGGCTTAGACCCCTTTGGCAGATGGTGCGGTACCGCACCACTGTCTAGCTGGAATCCCCGATCTGTCAAGTCGGATGGTCTCGCGGCCAGCACCGATACGATCGCGTCATGCCCACCCGGACGGTCGCCGCGCCCGCCAGCTACCTGGCGTCCGGCACCTGGCCGACCGGCAAACTTGTCAACGACGCACCGCCCGGCGCTGTCGTTGCCCAACACGTCGCCCGACGACTCAAGGCCGAACTGGAAGGCCAGAAGATCACCAACCGCGATCTGGGTCGCCGCGCGAACATCGCGCATACGACCATCGGCCGCGCGTTGTCGGGCGAGACCTATTTGGACGTACCGGCGCTCGCCGCAATTGAACAGGCGCTCGGTCTGCAGTTGTGGCCGGACCGGGAAAAGGTCGATGAAGTGGGCACGAATCTGCCTCCTAAACGCTGAAGGAGAGTTACCGTAGGCACTGCCGTTGCCGGTGAAGTGCTGTTGGTTCCGGTCCCCACCGCGAGTCCTACGTCGCGGGGGCCGGGCCTTCAGTTCGTGAGACGGATGTCGTTGCCCGCGAAAGCGGGTTGACATTGATAGTTCTCCTGTTGCCGGGTGATGTGGTCACGGCAACGGTAAGCCTGGAAATCAGGAGTTGCGGCGTCTCTGATCGGCGCTTCAGTGCGATCGCGTAGGGCGAAACTCTTTAGTGTCTGCGGTTTTCGGCGCACGCGTGACTTCCGAACCGCTGAGACCTATTGCACTGCAATGATTGTGAGTAGATCGGTGAATGTATATACAGCGTAGCGGGAGAGCGGTGCTCTCGCCTAACAGGTGAAAACCCGAAACTACTTTGCGTCACGCAGGATCAGGCTCGGCATCAAAGGTGCCCCAATCCCTGCCGACCGCTGCGTTCGGTCACTCCGAACCCTCAACGGCGGGTCGGTCGAACATCGCCAGTGTGATTGGCGCCCGCGACCGCACATCGACGCCCAGATCGTGATCGACAGCCTCAAAGAACTCAGCGAGCGTGACGTTCAGCGCCGCCGTCAAGTCCCACAACCGGTCGGTGAGCAGCGGACGACGCCCGGCTTCCAAGTGGACGATCGTCGTCCGGTCCAGACCCGACGCGTGGGCCAGCTGCTCCTGCGTCAAACCGGCGTCCGTCCGCAAGACCCGAACCCAGAACCCCAATGCCCGTCGGCGAGCATCCCGCCTACGCAGCTGGTCGGCGTCGAGACGAGACGAGTCGGTGGGCATGTTGACTTGATCGTTGCGCTTGCGCTACAGATGGTCAGTAGCGCAAGCGCAACACTGATGCGCCTTGCGTCAAGTCACACCGGGGGCCACACACCACCCCGCTGACCCGAACCGTCGGATTCGCGGAGCCACCACACCATCGGGATCTGCCCCTGCCCGGAACACGTAGGGGAGCCTCGTCATGCGCACCAACCGTGCGGTCATCGCCGCCGCCATCACCCTGTTTGCTGTTGCCGCGTGCACCAGCGACCCAGCTCAACCCGTGCCTCCACCGGGCGGTACCGAGGCGACCGTCGCGTCTGTGTCCTCGAACCCTGCGCCGTCGTCGGACGCGTTAAAGGTGGGCGCCGGGTCCGTAACCGGGGCGGGCGCCTACATGGCGGACACGGACCAGCAGTGGCGATCATCGATTGCGCAGTTGACCAAGACCGACGCGAACGTGGCAGACACGGCGCGGTGCTACTTCGTCACCGACCAGGCGGGGTCGTTCATGGAGCTGATCGCGTGCGGCCCGATCCGCCGCGCCGACACGGCGGAAGGTGCTGTGTGGGACATGTTCACCGCACGGGTGGACAACGCCACCACCGGTCTGACGGAGGCAAGCCCGGCGAAGGAAGGGGCGACGCGACCGGAGGGCACGCTGTACCGCCCGGACGGCGCCACCCCAGCTGCCGACGCCGACCAGCTACCCGAACCGCCGAAGCCGGAAGCGCCCGCCGGGACCGTTGCGGTTGTGGACGCCAGCGCCGTGAAACCGGTGGACCCGGTGACCGTGGACATGTCGAAGAACACGATCATCACCCCGACGCGGACGTTTACCGTGACGGCGGCGGGCAACCTCGATCAGCTCACCGGCGTCACGACCGCACTGTCCGGTGACGTGACCGAAGGGAAAACGTATGTGCCCGCCGCCGGGCAGCAGCTGATGTTCGTCACCCTCGGCAGCGACCCGCAACCTTCGACAGCGATCACTGCGCTGGGTGACCTCGCCGGTGACGGCGAACCCGGCGCTGTCACCGTTACCCTGCAAGTCGGGGACACCAAAACGGATCTGACCGGCAAGCTGATCCCGGAAAACAGCGGCGAAGCTGCCGCGTCAACCACACTCGCCTTCAGCGTCCCCACGGGCGCGAAGCCGACCCTCACCGTCGACCAGGACGGGCACCCCCAAATGCTGGACCTGACCGCCGCTTCCCGCACCACCGAACTGCCCGGCCTGTACCTGCAGAACCCGGTCATCGCCGTCAACGAGTCCGCCCCGAAGTTCACCGCCACCTACAAATCCGAATCCGCCCCCAACACCATCGGCTACACGCTCACCGTCAAAAGTGTTGCGTTCACCCCCTACGACCCCACCGCAGGGTGGGCACCCGACGGCCAAATGTGGGCCGAAATGGTCGTGAACCACGAGTTTGAGCACGGCGGGGAAATCACCCTCGACACCACCGGCTGGAAAGTCACCGCCAACGGCAAACCCGTCACCGCCGTCAACGCGGACGCCGCCAACACCGACCGGGACGTTGCGCTCACCTACCCCGTGCCCGCCGACACCACCACCATCGACGGCACCCTCACGACGAAGTTCACCTACTTCGAGACCGGCATCAACAACGAACCACAGACATACAACCCCAAGCCCCTCACCTTCACCGCCAACGTCAAGTAGCGACACGACGGGGGTACCACCGGGTCGACACGGTCGCACCCCCGTCGTCTGCTCCTACCGGCACTGGCGTCAACACGACCACCGTTGGCAGCAACCCCGCTCAGGTGCCCCCGGACACCGAATGCGGGTTCAGCAACACCGCATCGCGCCTCCAACCCTCCGTTCCGGGTCTCGATCCGGCTATGGTCATGACTCATGACACAGAGCGGTGGGGATGAAGTATTCGGCGGCGTAGCGACGATCCGTACGGAGGTTGCGCAGGAGTACGCCGACGGGCTGCACGAAGCCGCACAACTTGCGAGCTCAGAGGAAGACCTCCGCATAGCAGGGGAGACCCTCTTGCAGGCCGCACTGTCAAAGATCGGAATGTCTACAACTCCGAAGTACGAACGTTCTTACGCAGATCACGGGGGGCGTTCTGACGCCGTATACGGACGGGTTGTGATCGAGTACGAGGCTGTCGGGGCGTTATCCCGCAAGAGTGGAGTCGACCACGCCGCAGATCAACTCGATAGGTACCTTCGCGCCGAGGTGGCTAACAGCGACGATCCGGCAGTTTTGCAACGGGTTGTCGGGGTTGGAATCGACGGGCATCAGATCTTTTTTCTCCGGTTCCAAACCAGCGAAGCGCAGACACAGCCGATCCAGCTGGATGAAATGCAGGGCGTGCTGCCAATTGACGAGTTCACTTCTGCTCCCGGACAGATCGCCAAACCGGTCATCGACGGACCATACTGGATTGACGCTCCGGCACTGCAGAAGTTTTTCGTGTACCTGCGTGCCGCCCACCGCAGCCGGTTGACAGCTGAGGGTCTGTCGAAGGAGTTTGGGCCATCCGGTCCGTGCGCGAAGAAACTCGTCGGGCACCTCTTTGAAGTCTTTAGCGCGAACAGAGCTGAACCCCTGCCGTCCACCCTTTATCGCGAGTGGGATAGGATTTTCGGCATTGTGTACGGCGACGACCTGGGGAAGGCAGGGAAGCACCTCGAAGTGCTATGTTCGGCTTACGCCATTCCAACAGCGACGGCTACTTTCAAGCCCCGGCAGTGTCAACCCGTGGAAGCAACGTTGGCTAGGAGTAGGCGTTCGAAGGCTTCTCGTGGGGTGAGGTATCCGAGGACGGCTCGGGGTCGTTCGTTGAGTTCAGCGGCGATGGCGTCGAGGTAGGGCTGGTGGCTGGTGATGTGATCGCCCTTGGGTAGGTAGTCGCGGATCAGGCCGTTGGTGTTCTCGTTGGTGGGTCGTTCCCATGGACTGTGGGGGTGTGCGAAGTAGATCGGCAGGTCCGCGGCGATGGTCACCGACGCGTGGCGGGCCATCTCGGTGCCCTGGTCCCAGGTCAAGCCCTGCCGCATGAAGTTCGGCAGGCCCTGCAGGTGATCGATCAAAGCGTCGGCCAGGCCATCAGCTTTTTTCCCCTGCGGCAGGCCGAGGATCAGGGTGTATCGGGTGGTGCGTTCGACAAGCGTTGCAGCGGCCGACTTCCCGCCCTTACCGACGATCAGGTCACCCTCCCACCAACCGGGTACCTTACGGTCGGCGACGTGTTCGGGACGGTCGTCGATGGACACCATTCCGACGATTCGATCCCAGCTGCGTTCCCCGACCGGGCGGCGCCGCTGCCGGGCAGATCGTTTGCTGCGCAACATGATCCCCTGCCGGGCCAACTCACCCTTGGGCAGCGCATAGATCCACCGGTAGATCGCTTCGTGCGACACCAGCCGGCCCTGCGCGTCCGGGGAAGAACCCATGAGCCCCACCGTTGCGTCGCCGGCCTCCAGATGCAACCGGCCGGCGATCTGCCGCGGCGTCCGGGAGTGCCGCAGATCAGCCCTCACCCGTGCCGCCAGGACAGGATCCGCATCGATCTTGCGCTGCTGTGGCCGGGAACGTGCAAGCCGTGCGGTCGAGTCCGCGGACACAGGGCCGTAGCCGGCCGGGCCGACCCGATGCCGGCGGATGTCCCTGCTGATCACAGACACCGACCGGTCCAGCTCAGCAGCGATCGCCGTCAACGTGAGCTTCGCCTTCAACCCAGCTGCGATCACCACCCGATCCTCGATCGTCACCATCCGCCGTGCCATCCGCGCCCGCCCCCGCCAGTCACCACCCCCTGACCAGGGACGTTGCTACGACGCTATGACACTGCCCCCTGCTATTCGCTATCCATACCTATTACGCCATCCTCATGAAGCTTCTAGCTGCGGAACTGGTTTCCATGCAACGCGAATCCTTGATCGAGTCGTTCATCGACAAACTCGCCGTCGCTGACGACGAAACGACTAGGGCTATGATGGGAGCCGTTGAATCAGGTGAGATCTTTTCGCACTACATGCTGCAAAACTTTCTCGAAGCCGACTTCTTCGGCTGGTACTTGAAGCTTTGGGACGCGGACCTGGCCGACAGTGTTCGTCACATGGCTCGCTCGATGGCGACATTTGAGCCTGCCACCGGTGTCCTGGACCCCGCACCCACGAGAGATCTTCTCAAGAAGTTGTACCAGTATTTGGTGCCCAAGGAGATTCGTCACGATCTCGGCGAGTATTACACGCCGGACTGGCTAGTCGAACTGACCCTAAACAACGCCGGTTACGACGGGCAGAAAGCAAGAGTTCTCGACCCTGCGTGCGGAACAGGCAGTTTCCTGATCCAGGTAGTCAACCGGCGTGTCGCTAAACGTAACGCAACCCCAGCGTCCGAACGAGAACCTATCGCCGATCTCCTCGCAGATGTAATAGGTTTCGAGCTTAATCCGCTCGCTGTGATCGCAGCCCGCACCAACTATCTGCTGGCGTTGGGTGATCAAGTCCGCGACCTCGATCGGTTCGAGATCCCTGTTTACCTGTGCGACTCGGTCCTCGCGCCAACCACGACGGACCTCGGTCTACTGGGTGAAACCTACACTCTGAGCACAAGTGTCGGAACGTTCGAGATCCCAGCATCGCTTCTATCCGACGGACTGCTGCCGACTGCCACAGCGCTGCTCGAAGACGCTTTGAACGGTGACTACGAACCTTCAGAGTTTCGCAAGCTGATCAAACGGCAACTGGCAGGTCTCAGCGAGCCAGAACGAGATCTTCTCGTGGCCCTGTTCGTGCAGATCCAAAAACTGAAGGTCGAAGGCCGAGATGGCGTGTGGCCCCGAATTATCCGAAACGCGTTCGCGCCCTTACTTAGCGGAGTTTTTGACTTTGTCGTGGGCAACCCCCCTTGGGTGAACTGGCAGTCCCTGTCCCTGTCCTACAGGAAGGCAACTCAATCGCTGTGGACCCAGTACGGTCTCTTCACCCTAACTGGCGCCCAGGCCCGAATGGGAGGAGGCAAGAAAGACTTGGCAGCCCTGTTCACCTACCGAGCATGTGACGCCTACCTGCGATCTGGCGGCACCCTCGGATTTGTTGTAACCCAGAGCCTCCTGAAGGGCAAGAAGGCCAGCGAAGGGTTCAGGAGATTCAAGATCGGATCGGACGGCGCGAATCTGTCCGTCAAGGTTGTTCACGATCTCTCAGCGTTGCAACCCTTCGAAGGCGCTAGCACCAAGACAGTCGTCATGGTCATCCGAAAGGGAAACCCAACCAAGTACCCCGTCGAGTACGTCACCTGGACCCGCACCACTCGCCGATCCCGTCTTGCGATGTCCGGCACACTTTCAGAAGTCGAAGGTGGATGCGATTTAGAAACCGGCGTAGCGAACCCTGTGAATGCGGCAGACCCACTCGGGCCTTGGTTCACCTCCACCCCGGAGGTCTTCAAAGCGCTCACCCCAGCCATCGGCAAGTCCGCTTACAAAGCGTTCATCGGCGTATGCACTTGGGCGAACGGAGTCTTCTGGGTTGCTCCTTCCGGGTCAACCAGCTCAGGAATGCTCCGTGTGGAAAACAGAAGCGATGTGGCAAAGGACCAAGCGCATGCCCCTTTGAGGGTTCAAGCAGTCGTGGAGCCCGATCTTGTCTACCCGTTGATCAGATCGCGGGATATCAAGCGCTGGAAGGCGACACCAAGTGCGTACATCGTCATACCGCAGGACGCCGCTGCGAAGACCGGCATACCGGAGTCTTTGATGCGGACCGAACACCCGCTGACCTACAAGTATCTCAAGAAGTTTGAAGGCCTGCTCGAACAGCGGTCTGGGATGCGTCGCTATTTCTCGTTGGAAGACGGCGATCCCTTCTACTCTGTGTACAACTTCCAGACTGCCAGTTTGTCAAAGCATCGAGTGGTTTGGCGGCAAATGGTACCCCGCATCAGTGCGGCGGTAGTCACGGCGTCCGATGATGAGTTCTTGGGTGACAAACTCCCCCAAACTCAGCATGTGGTTTCCGTGGTTTCGGTCGAGTCTGAAGACGAGGCTCACTACTTCTGCGCGATGATGAACAGTGCGGTGGCATCTGCCATCTCGATGGCCTACGGAACAGGGAAGAGCTTTGGCCTTCCCTCAGTGATGGAAAATCTTGCAATTCCTCGGTTCGACCCTGACTTGAGCGATCATAGGCAGCTGGTCAACATTGCTCGGGGCGCGGCTGCAGCGGCCTCGGCAGGCCATGACACGGCGAAGTATGATGAAGACCTGGATGAGCTGGCCCCTGCCATATTCGGACTCTCTGAGGTTGAAGCTGAAGTGCTACGGGAGCGGGTTGCGAAACTTCCGACGGAAGCGGACCCGGATTTGTTGGAGGCGGTCGAACTTGAATAGCGATCAGCTGGATCGTCTCTTCACCTGTGTAACCGGTTCGCCTGGCGATGAGGCAGCCGCGCAGCTCGTCAAAGTGTCTAACTGGGACGCAACGCTGGCCGGGCTGTCGTATCCGGTGACGTTGCCCGCCGACGGGGACACGTTGGATCGTTCTGAGCTGCGGCGGCTCGCTGACCTGTCGCTGCGCGCACCGACCGACGAGAACGTCTTGAACTTGTTCTGGAACGTCCTGGTGTGGGGGTCGGGTTCGGATCGGCGACGGATCCCACGCATTGCCGCCGGGATCGAGACCCGTCGCCGCGAGGTAGTCGACCGCCTGGTCAGGGCGCAGCAGTGCTCGTTCTCAGGGGATGTGCGGAACGCCTTCCGCACCTTGGTCCGTGTCGTCCCCTACTGGGGACCGGCGTTCTTCACGAAGTTTCTGGCCTTCACCACTGACCCGGCGAACAAGTCGAAGCTGCAGGCCGTGATCCTGGACGACCGGGTACGCACGGCATGGCGAGCGCTGACCGGCGATCGGCTACCGGTTGAACCACGGTCAGTGGACTACGAGTCGTTCTGTGTGAAGGTCAGCGACGTTGCCGCTGCCGCGTCTAGGCACCCGGAGCAGGTGGAGATGGCACTGTTCGTGTTCGGGCGGAAGATCGGCAGCTACACCCGGTGGTTGGAGCACGAGCTAGCGGTGACCCGTAAGTTAGCGGGCCGGGCAGCGCCGCTCGAGGACGTTGTGGCTGCGATCGAGCAGTCCAACGCGCAGTAGTGACACCTGACTGCCGGGACGGGACGCATACCACTGAGGTTCGTTGCACCCCTTGACCTGGGGTTTGTGGACGCCGGGATGCCGCTGTCGTGGGTTTCTGAGATGCTCCTTGTGGTCGAACTTGGGGAGGCTCGGATGGACGGCGCGGTGTTCGTGTTGGGTGGTGATCCGTTGGCGGTGCGCGCGTCGGCGGGGCGCTGGATGCAGTCGGCGGTGTCCGCGACAGCGGGCGGTGCGGAAGTTGCGGGTGTTCGGGCGGCGACGTTCCTCGGCGACGAAGGTGAAGCGCATGGCGCGTGGCTGACGGACCGCATCGCACCCACGTTGCAGACGGTGGGGGACGCTTGGGGTCGGGTCGGGGAGGCGCTGAACGGGTTCTCGGTGGTGTTGGAGGACTGCCAGACGGAGCTGAAGAAGCTCGCTTCGATGGCGGCTGACGACCGCTCACAGATCGCGGCGCTCGGCACGCGGGTCACCGCATCCCAAGACGCGGACGGTGCCGAACGTGACCGGGCCGCGCTGGCCGGTGCCGGTGCGCTGATGGTGGCCGACGGACCCGCCTACGTCTCGGACACCCCGGCGCTAAGCATGCGGGTAGCGGACGCGCAGCAATCGCTTCAAGCGCTACACACACGGGCCGCGCAGGTCCGCGAACGGCACGACGACGCTGTACGTCACTGCTGCGCCCGCATTGATGTCGCCAAGACACTGCGCCCCAACCAACCCGGCATCGCAGGGACTGCGGTCACCGCGACGGCAGGCGGATCCGGTCGGTGGCTGCAGTCGGTGCCCGCGCTTACAGGTTCTCCCAGCGCGGGAGTGGCAACGGGTCTGCGGACAGCCGCCATGTCATCGGCGGTCGTGGTGGACGGCCTGCTGGGCATCTTCGGCGGACGCGCTACCTGGACGGCAGCGCCTTGGGCTAGCAAGTTCAGCGCGGTGCGCACCGTGCCGTCCGCTTCTATCTCTGGGTGGAAGAACGAATGGTCGAATAAGCCTTGGTCGGGGCCGGGGGAGCCTCCTTGGATCGACAACGGTTCGCGTCACAACAAGGCCCGTGACGCCGCCGCGAAGCAAGTCAGGTACGAGGTGGCGGAGATGGGCGGAGACCCAAACAACGTGCAAACGGAGTTCGAGGTTGTAGGGGGAAGCAAGAAGGGCACGGGTAGAGAGGGTTCCATCGACATTGTGTACATCGACGTCAAGAACAAGACGCGGTACGTGTGGGAAGTGAAGGGCACCGCCGTCCGACCCGTCACTCCTGCAATGGAACAAACCTTGAGTACGCTCGCGTCCAGCGAAGTCGTTCATTACATCGCCAAGCAAAACGCATCACCGACTAATGATAATTACAAGAATGTGCCGGGATGGCGGATCAGTAGGGATGTGGTCACCACAGTGTTCACCCCACGGGCCGGACCGACGCCGGAGCTGCTGTTGGTGAAGAACGGCACGACACCGGGCGCGATCATCTACACGACCGAGGAGTGGGAGAAGGGCCGTCCGCCGCCGGTACGGACCCTCAAGCCGGAAAAGCCTAAAGATGAACGCCCGCCGATCTCACCGGACCCGCCGGTCCCCGTTCCCGTCCCGGTTCCGGTTCCGATACCTGCGCCGGAGCCCGTGCCGGAACCGAGGCTCGTGAAGGTGACGCCACGCGAGCCGGTTCTGACCGGGTTTGGCGAGCTCCTCACCGGGGCTGCGCTCATCGGCCTTGGGTTCATCGTGGCTGGTCCGCCCGGCGCGGCAGGTGCCGCCATCATCATCGGGACAGGCTGAGGGACACTGGGTAGCATGCCGGAACCTATCGACTTGATACTTCGGGAGTGGATCGCCCCGCTGCTGAAGGCGAACGGATTCAAGAAGAACGCCCGCCGATCGTGGGTGCGCGACGACGGCGACGGCAACCTCGCCTACGTCACCATCGTCGGCAGCGACACCTCCGATTGGGCGGCTTACAGGTTCTTTTTCGAAGTAGGGATCACCCCCGCGTCCCGCCAGCGGTACCTGAACGATGTCGACCCCGACTCGAAACACAACATCCACAGCTGTTGGTGGACGCGCCTGACCCCGCCCGAACCTGTCGAGGACGGCGTCGACCACTTCAGTCGGTGGGTCTGCGACAACCACGACGTCGACGGCCAAGCGCTCACCGGCAGGGTCATGCGGAAGACACTCGAAGTATGGATCCCGAAACTGCTGGAGCTGTCGACACCGGCGAACATGCTCGCCTATCTCGAGCAGAACGAGCCTTTGACGCCCGGCTACCAAGCTTGGGTCGGGCCAGCTGGCGCGCACGCTGACCTATTTCTGCTTCTCGACGCCGGACCATCAGAGCGCCTCGACCGAGCAATTGCAGGGGTCCAAGGAGACCGGTGGGTCCGCGAATGGCTAGACCAGCAATCCGGGCGAACCGGTACCTGACAGCGGCGAACCGACGCCAGTTCACAGCTTGTAGCAGGTACCCCACTCAAACAGCCCTGGGGAGTTCAGGCACCCGGAATAGACGACGGAGTGGATCACGATGTACGCCACCACGAGGACGACGACGGTGACCGCGAACCTTAGCCAGCGCGCCGATTCCGAACGCCCTGCGGGCACAGGAGCGGGTGTGTCTGCGTTGTCGAACGACTTCCACAACGCAGCCCACCCGGCCTTGTCGTCCGGGAACTTTTCGACCGGGGGACCACCTCGAGCTACGTCCCACACCCCGGCGCGTCCGTCTGCCGTACGCCCAGCCGCGTAGGTGGTACCAACACGGACGATCTCTGTGCACCCGGCGGGTCGGTGCCGCCTACATTCGCTGCACAGGGCAGCCCCGGTCCGCACCGCACCGCCGCAATACGGGCACACGCTGTCGGACATCAGTGGGCGGCGTCGAACGCTTCCAACACCGGGGCCGCGACTCGGCCCCGCTCGGACACGATGTACCCGTTCTTCTTCGCCCAGGTGCGGATCGCCGCGAGTTGCTCCTTCGACCGTTTCCCGGCACCCGACGACGCCACCCGTGTCCGCGTCACCGGCGCACCCGACCGCGACAGTTGCTGCGCCGCGTCGACATAGGGCTGCAGCACCGAGTTGAAAGTCTCCAACTCGGCCTCGGTCAGATCCACCGCGTACGGGATACCGGAAACCGTGAACTCCACCGTTCCACCATTCGAGTCGGCGGGAATGTCGTCACCGGAAAGATCCGAGGTGAGGTATTCGATGATCTGCTGTGCCACTGACGTAACTCCCGCTGTAGGTCCGAATGTTCCACGCCAGTGTGGCATCACTAGCCGACAAGTCAAGCGACACAGTTGCATAAGCGTTCCCTCGCGGCACTTTTCATGCGTGCCTCCGACTTTCGCGTGTCCGTCTACGCACTGACTGGCGCTCTGTCACACCCCCGAGCAACACTGCCGAACTGTGAAAACCGACTCGCTACTGGCGACCATGCTCGCCGCCCACATCACGCCGCTGCTGCGCCGCGCCGGATTCCTCCACAACGGCACCACCTACCTTCGAACCTTCCCCGGCGGCAGCCAGCGCATCAACTTCTCCACCATCGAAACGGAACCGGACCAGCTGGCAGTGTGGGTGCTGCTCGGCGTCAACACCCACGGCTACGACACGGTCCGTGGACGAGCACACGGCATGCTCGACCACAGCCCGCTGCTGTGGAACGACCCACTCGGACGCGACGACACCACCGGCCACTGGACCCTCGACCCAACAGAAGCTGTCGGACCGCTGCTGGCCAGCATGCTTCGGAGGCAATGGCTACCCGAACTCGCGCTCCTCGCCGACCTACCCTGGGTCGAAACCCAAGCCCGCGCCGGACGACCGTTCAACAACTGGACCGGCTTCGCAGCCCAAGACCAAGCACGCACCCTCCTCTTCGTCATCGCCGCCCAACGCGACGACCCCGACATCGACCACTACGCCCGCCACATCCCCGACGCCGACCTATGGCTCCCACACCTACCCCGAGGGTGGTGAGGAAGGCTGGCGGCGCATGACCTGACCGCCGATGAAAGGAAGTGCCTGTCATGAACGGACGCCCCGACAGCCGAGACGAGTCTGAGCTCGTCCACCTCGCCCAGTGCTACGTCGACCCGTCAATCACCACCGTGGACGAAGCGGCGGACCGATTGAACCTGCCGCAACGACCCGGTCCACAGTTCGAGCGGTTCAGCTACTTCGCATGGGTAGTTGCGGTGCGTGACGCCCTTCAGGTCACGGCGACGGCATGCGCGGCCTGACGACTCGGACAGAGTGCCAGGGCGTGTCCACGAAGTAGCAGCCGATCACGACGGCTCGGCACGCCGCGCTTCGATGGTTCTGCGGGCCGTTCACCACCTGGTGTGGGCAGGAACGGGTCGAACGGTTTGGTACGTGGCTTTCGCCGTGACCGCCGTGGTGAGTGGGCTGGCACACAGCACAGGAGACCCCTAGCCAGTAAAGGGTAGTCGAACCGCTCTGTTGAGGTAGGGGGTGACGGTCGGCTTCGACACGCCGATCACGACACGCCGAGCGGCCTTGGTGTCCGAGCTAAAATTACGGAGTAAGAGATCACGCAACCCACACAGAGGAGGTGCGGTGTGTCAACCACAGAGACGTCGGACCTCGAGGTCAGTGACGCGGTTCGGGTCAAGGCTGCTCCGATGAGCCATAGTGCCGTGCAGGCTCTAGTACTACAGCCGTAGATGGTGGTCTTGGGCGTGTTGTCGCAGGTCAGAGCGGCCAGCGCATGATCATTGGTGGTTGTGAAGACAACAAGAATCGCTGCGCTGGCCGCAGCCCACAGGATAGATCCTGACCGCTGGTGGGATGGGTTCGGCGCGCTGTTGGACCGGATCCGGCCCCGCTTTGCGCGTTACGAACCAGCTCGGCATGCCAGCGCGTTGATGTTGGGTTTGCTGTCCGGGTTGGATCGGAAGAACTGTTGGACCATCGCTGAGCATCGGGGCGAGGTGAGCCCGGATGGGTTGCAGCACTTGCTGTCTCGGGCGAAGTGGGATGCCGACTCGGTTCGTGATGATCTGCGGGACTACGTGGTGGATGCGTTCGGTGATCCAGCCGGGATCCTGGTGGTCGATGAGACTGGTGATGTGAAAAAGGGCGAGCACACCGTCGGCACGCAACGCCAGTACACCGGCACCGCCGGCCGGATCGAGAACGCGCAGGTCGCGGTGTATCTGACGTACGCGGCGCCGAGGGGACACGCGTTGATCGACCGGGCGCTGTATCTGCCCAGGTCCTGGACCGATGACCCGGTCCGCCTCGCTGACGCCGGGGTGCCGGCCGGGGTCGAGTTCGCCACCAAAACGGCGCTCGCGGCCAAGATGATCGGTGCGGCATTGGATGCCGGCGTCCCAGCCCGATTCGTGGCCGGTGACGAGGTGTACGGCAATGACTCCAAACTCCGCTCGGCGCTGGTCGACCGGCGCGTCGGCTACGTGCTGGCCGTCTCGTGTGACCACCGGACACCCAGCCCGGACGTACCGGTCCGGGCCGATCTGCTGGCCGACACCCTGCCAGCCAAGTCGTGGCAGACGTTGTCCGCAGGTGCCGGTACCAAGGGGCCGCGGTACTACTCGTGGGCACTGATCCGGATCCGTCCGGACGAGCCGGGCCGTCACTGGCTGTTGCTGCGCCGCAACATCTCCACCGGCGAGATGGCCTACTACCGCTGCTACAGCCCGCGGCCCGTCCCGCTGGCCGCCCTGGTCCGGGTCGCCGGCCAGCGGTGGAAGATCGAAGAGTCTTTCCAGACCGCGAAAGGCCAGGCAGGACTGGATGAACACCAAGTCCGCCGCTGGTGTTCCTGGCACCGCTGGTCCACTCTGGCGATGCTGGCGATGGCATTCCTGGCCGTCACTACCGCCGCCGAGAAACACCGACACCCCACACCAGCCGGCCTCATCCCCCTGACCATCAACGAGCTCCGCAGGCTCTTCGACGCCCTTGTCGCCGGCGCCGTCGCCACCCGCGAACACATCATCCACTGGTCCACCTGGCGCCGAAAACACCAAGCCACCGCCCGCGAATGCCACTATCACCGCAGGTCAGAAGACCTCCAACCCCAACTACGGCTGTAGTACTAGCCAGGCGGGTAGGTCTGGAGTTCGGTGTCTACGACTCGAATGGCCGTGCGGATGTCCACGATCTGGTAGCGAAGGCTGGTGGACGGATCGTTATCGACGATACCGTTGAGTCCCTGGTTATTCACCGAAGCGGCACGTTCAAGATCAACGTTCCTAGTTATACTTCTGCGCGCCGTGATCGCTTTACGATCGCGCACGAGTTGGGTCATTATTTCCTCCATTATCTCAATGCCCGCCCGGATGAAGTGAGACGGAAGTTTACGCGACTGGGGCGAAACCCGGCAGAAACGCAAGCAAACTATTTCGCCGCCGAGCTGGTGATGCCTCGAGAGCAATTCCGGGAACATTTCATGCAAGAAAATGGCGACTTGCGCCGGTTAGCGCGAATCTTCGACGTCTCGCAGCTATCAGCGCAGGTTAGGGCAGAGTCACTTGGTTTGATCCATTGAATCCTGGATCCCGCTTAGGTTCAAAGCTGTTTCTGTCTTGTGATTTGGTTGGGTCGACCGCTCATAAGCAACAGCGCGCGGAGCCACTCAAGTGGATATCAGATTTCCTGACGTTCTACACAGACTTTCCATCAATGGTGGAAGAGCAAGTTCCCGAACGTCTTCGAGGGAGACTGAAGCTTTGGAAGGCCGTCGGAGACGAGTTGTTGTTCGTGGTCGACGTAGACGAGGAGAGCGAGGTTCATGATTTTGTCAGTGCCTGGGTCCGTGCGATGGACGGTTACGAAGCGATGCTGTCCACCAAGAATCATGAGATGATGGAGTCGGGTGCGTCTTCGCCGCCGTTAAATTCGATGAAGACGAAAGGCGGCGCCTTCGTTGCAACTTTCCCCGAACCTGACTATGAGATTGTGGTTGCTCACTCGCCAAGTGAAGCCACCAGTGACCTTGATCCCATTTTGTTGAACGAACGCCTCAAGGAACATCCCAGTCCAGGGAATTTGCAAGATTTTCTTGGTACTAGCATAGATACCGGGTTTCGAGTTTCAGCTAGAGCTTCGCAGCGATACTTTACGTTGTCACTGGAGGTCGCGTGGGCGTTCGCTCAACACCTGAAGACCCAGACCAACGAACCTGTGTCCAACATGGTCTTGCTTGAAGAAATTGCTCTCAAAGGGGTATGGGGAGGGCGTGCTTATCCACTGTTTGCGATTGATCGTGCCGCGACAGACTCCTACAACCAAGCAATGCAGAGAATGCAGAACGTGCCACACCTGAAGGCTATGGACATATGCAACTTGGCAGAATCCTGCCACTCTGACAAGGCGTGGCCTTCCCTTATCCATTTTCCTGCTAGCACTTTTCCAGCCTTTACGGGAAACAAGGATCGGTTGGAGAGCGCTCAGACTAGGATTTCTGAGAGAACGGATAGATCGGCAGAGGGCGATGAACTCCGAGAGTTGTCAACGGAGGCTTTCTCAGCGGACGAGGACGTATCCAACATGAGGGTGCAAGCGCCGCCCGCAGATGGCTCGCCGTAGAGCTACGCACACAGGTAGCTGCTCGCACTCCCTTCACCACTGGAGGGTTAAGGCTGCGGAGGGCCGGTAGGCGCGCGGACAGGTGCGACGTCACCGACGCCGACGACGTGCACCAGCAGTGACTGCTGATGCTTCGTCGCTGGGCGCAACAGAAGGTGGCAGGCTGTCGAACAGATGCGGGGTCCACACTTGCGCGGGTCGTTGCACCTGGACTGACTTGACGGTGTGGCCCAACGGGAATCCGCCATCATGAGTCATCAGGTAGTCGCAGCCGAGCCGCAGGGCTGCGGCCAGGTGGGTGGCGTCAGCGCCTCTCAGACTCTTCGTGTTGTCTGCCCGCATGGGATGCCACTCTCGCGCGAGGACAGCACTTTCGCGCGCCAACGGTCGGTCAATGTCGGTCCACAGGGTTGAGGGTGCGTCGAACCACCCGCGCACGGTGCTCACCACGGATGCGGCGCCATCGCGGACGATTGCTAGTCCGTTCAGCTCGACTTCAATCAGCGCGGATGATGCGAGCACGACCCGGTTGTCGTTCACAGCGTCGAACAAGCCCTTGGCGATCTGCCATCGCGGTTCGGAAGTGTCAGCGTGCTGGGTGTCGTTCCGCGTCAAGAGGTCGATGTAGACGCAGGTGTCAACATAAATGATCGGAGATTTCGTCCTAGGCATCGCGTAGCCCGTCGATGAATTGGTCGACGGTCAGGTCTCCCAGCCACCCCGCTGCAATACCCAGCAGGTCGTCCGTTCGCGGTCTACCACGGTCGTCCTCGGGCATCAGCTCGATGGATTCCACTTCGATGGCGATTGCCTGTCCGCGCGAGTTTCTCTTCATCTTTCCGCTGCAGATCACTCGGTGCGCCCACGCCGCGCGAAGCACATCGGACATAGCCTCTTGGACGTATCCGTACGCAGCGTGGCCGTCAGGCGTTCGCAGGGTCACGCGGAGGGTTCCTTGGCGGCGTTTCGAGTAATCGTGGAGGCTGGTCAGCCTGCCGGTCACCGTGCCCCAAGTAACCTCGAACGGCTTGACGGCAATGTCTGCGTTGGTCTTCACGTTGTTGTCGAGCGCCACGTTAGGTCCGACCGCGCCGTTGTAGGTAGCAAGACCGACCGACTGGATGCCGTTGCGCGGCATCGCTAGCTTCCCCACACGGCTGACTGTTTGCGGAGCGAACAGCGGCGGCACCGATGCCTGCGCCTGCAGCTCCTTCACACCCTCAACGAGCGCGTCGACCGGGACCATGATGTCGGCAAGCGCCCGCTGCTGTACCTCAGCGCGCGCTTCCAGCCGTACCACCAGATCCGCTGACTCGCGTCGCATGTCAGCCAACACCCACGTAGCCCGAGTGGCCCGTAGCAAGTGGACCCGATCGATCTCCCGCAGCGAGAGCACTACGTCGTTGAGGGTGGTGGTGACCCGGCTGACCTCGGCGCGCTCCCGACCCTCATGGATGCGCACTTCAAGCCCGGTCGTAGTCATGTCGTCACGGTAGCCCCCGGCAGCAAGGACGGAGTAGGCATTCCGGTGCCCGATTTTTGGTCTTGCGGTAGAAGACCGGCACCGAATCCTCGATCGTCCCTGGGCTTGGGACTACGTGGTCGCCGCCCACCGACCCTCGCGCGGTTGAGCAACATCGGTCAGTCCCGAGTGACGAGCAGGCTGGCGTCCAGGTAGTTGCGCAGCGCGTCCACAAGACCAGCGAAGAGGACGTCCGTGGATCCAGGAAGTGGCAGACGGAACGCCAGGCCGCGTTCGTACATGTCCATCTTCTGCATCAGCTCTCGTTCCTGTACTTCGATCTCGCTGCCAAGTGCGATCAACTGGTCTGAGTTTAGGATCACCTGTGCTCGCATCAGTTCGATGCTCAACGCGTTGGCGGAAGCCTTCGCGGTGGTCCGCAGATCTGCGACGTAGTCCGGAGGGATCTTGTTGTCCGGGTCGGATGCTGCTCCCCAGATGTCGTAGTACTCGCGGTACGCCCGAATGAACACGTCACACACACTTCGGACCGTTGCTGCCGTCACGCGGTCCGCTCGGCGGTCGTCCGCAGCGCGCTTGTCCTTCTCACGTTGCTTCGCGGCACGGTTGTTTCGGAACATGACGAACAACGCCGTTCCGGTTGCGAGCAGAGCTATCCCTACCGTTCCCCACCAAGGCGTTGAACCGGACCAGAAGCCCCCTGATTCGGGAACGATTGCATCCGCAGGAGTGCTGGCGATGTTCACAGAGATGAATCCTCACTTAATCGACGTCGACGGACACGCGGGTTCGCGCCACGCAAGTTTGGTTCTTGACGATGTAGCACTCCACGTAGTGATGTCCTGAGTACAAGGTGTTCTCCACTCGCTCGTGATGACCCTGGTCGGGCAAAATTTCGCCACGCAGTTGACCGCGCGATACCGCTTCGGGTCCGTTGTTGCGAACCTTCCAGTACACGTCGAAAGGCGCCGTGACGGTGGTGCTCACCATCTTGAACACAAGCTCTCGTTGCTTGGTGACGTGGCCCCCGCGTGCACGTAGGCGGCGTCGGTCTCCCCGGTTCGCCGCCCGAGGTGGCAGCACTTCGCAGATGGCCTTCACCGTTTCAGTTTCATTGACTCTGAATCTGTTCTCGATGAATTCCTCGTTGGGTGCGGAGTTGAGAGTCTTGGCTGTCTTCGCCGTAGCAGAGGGTGGCGCTTTCAGCTCGGATGGAAATGCCAAGCCGAAGATTTGCTGCCATGCGTTGATGCTTTCGTGTGGCGAAGTACGGGTGTAGGCGTAGGCGATGCGGTCGTTTAGTTCGTTGATATCTTTGCGGAACTCCTCGAACTGCCGGTTGGTCCACCGTCTGTTGAAGTCGGTGTCGGGGCAACTGGGATCCTCTACGTCTGGTTTGGAGGTCTGGCCGTTGAGCCAGCGGGCAAGATCCGCGACCAGGTTGTAGAGCGTAGTGGGAACGTCCTCGTAGCAGTCCAGCGCAGCGGCGATGGGGTAGACCCGTTCCCCAAGAAGAACGGTCAGTAGGACGGACTTGATATCGAACTCTTCGAGATGAGTGCGTAGATACTTGAGCAGGCGTAGAACTTTACGGAGATTCTTGTTGGTGATATCGTCTGCGGTCTGGATCCAGTGGGTCAGACCCACGGGGTTCGCGGCCTCAAAGGTGTTGTCGGTTCGGTAGACGATGTAACCGCTCCCGTCAGGCATCTCCACATAAGGCACAAGATCGACTTGACAGAAGTTCGCGTATGTGATGCGAACGCACCGGTTCTTACGTTCGCTCATTGGCCCGTAGGTCGGGTGGTTCTCAACGGCTTTCCACACGGCGTCGGCATACTTGTGTGGATCGTTGTTCCACTCTGGCTGTTCCGCGATCTGGATCAGGATGTCCGCATCGAAGACCTCTCCGCTGGGCGGTCGGATGATGGTTCGATGCGTCCATGACCCCTGACGAATCGTATCGATCATCAGGTCATCGAGCTCATCAGATGCGTACAGCGCCTTCTCGATGGCGGCTACGTGGTCACTCAGTTCCTCGAGCCGTCCTTTGTTCAGGTTGACGTGATCTCGCAGCAGTTGATCAAAATGCATGTCCAGGTTCACAAGTGTCCAATCTCGAAGGCAAGGCGGTAGGTGCCATCGTCCATGCGGTCGTACAGCTTCAGCCCTGGGTGGGCCTCGTGTACGAACACGCGCCCGAACTCCACTGCGGCAGCGATCGGTACCGCTGCCAGGACGTGGAACCAGCGCACCCGCTTGTGGCCTTCGTGCTCCAGACGAGCAAGAAGCTGTCTGCAGGCCTCCTGAAATCGCTGAAGTGTCTCGACACTCGAGATGGTGTCCGGACCAGGAGTGGCACCATCCACGGTTATCTCGAACCGAGGCAAGGACAGAAGCTCGTGTGGCACTTCGTCGGGGTTGATGGTTCCACTGACGTTGAGAAGCAGAACCGCTTCGAGAGCGGCGGCACCTTGGACCGGGACGTTCACCCGGAACTTCTCGAGAGTTGCCCGCTGCGGCCAGCTCCACGAATCCGTCGAACGGTGCCGCTGATAGACATCGACTGGAACGTTGTCGTCAAGACACGACCCCAAGTAGACGAGGAGCGGGATTCGAGCCCAAGCGAAGACACTGATGTGGGTGGTCTCCCCCTCGGCTACGGAGGCCATAAGCCCGGCGAGCTGCTTGTCGATCATAGCCCGCGAAGCCCGGTAGTAATCCTCCGTGGGAACCTCCTCGCCCAGGATGTTCCGAAGGTCGATCTCGAGGGTGTTCCGGGTTGCGGGAGCGAACCTGGCGAACCGACCTGCGCCCGCGATCACGGCACGCGCCACGCCCTCTCGGTCGAGTTCCATCGCCCGCCCCCGCAATCGACCGACCATCCGAATCGGTGTTGTCGCCCTATCCCGACCAACTTCCGTGGCGAGCCGCACGCGGTCTTCATGCTCTTGCTTCATCTCCAACAGCTGCTCGACGGAGAACGCGTCACGGGCGCCGGGCTTGTCGATCTCGTCGTGTTCGTGGTCGCACAGCAACATGAGGTTGTCAGCTGTGTCCCGCGCGTCCTCATCGAGCTCGGACCCAACTCCGCGCGGGGACCGGGGGGAGTTGGTCTGCCCCACGATGTGCGCGGCCTCGCCGAAGCGTCGTTCGACGTAGGACATCGAACCCTCGAGCAGATACCTGTTGCAGATCTCGCAACGCCCACCCGCTCGCACCCAGAGCTTCAACCGCTCATCTGGGTCGATATTTCGTCGCGCCATGTTCGTGCCCTCCCGCACTCAGCCGGAGATGACCGGTTCAGCGGAAGCTAGCATCGCCCACCGACAGACCCCGGCCGCAGACACCGCCACGAGTAGTGCGCTGGCCTGCCCGATCCAGGTCGTGTCCTACCCTGCGACAGCAGGACGCAAATCCCCGCATCCACCGGTGCCCGAAGGAGGCCGCACGTTGAGTGAGCAGGTCGTGTTTCTCCACGGCGCTGGCAAAGCCGGGGTTGCGGCATGGCCGCGACAGGCAGTGGTTGCAGACCCGGCATGGATATTCTTGGATCGTCCAGCGGTGAGCGATGACCCGGACACCGACTGTCAGCGAGTCCTCGACCGGCTACGTAGTCACGGTCCTGGGCACGTCGTCGGGCACTCCTTCGGTGGGATCGCGGTGCTCCTGGCAGCCCAGCAGGAACCGGATCTTGTCCGATCGGTGACCCTCTTGGAACCGGCCTGCTTCGATCTGGCTCGTGGACGTGACGCCGTTGAACAGCACATCGCGGTGATGCAGCCGGTGTTCGCGGTCAGCAACGATCCCTCAGTTCCTACGCGGGACTTCTCGAGCAGGTTCGCGGCTGCGATGGGATCCGCGCCGCCTGACCTGCCTGACGAACTTCTGGAAGCCAACGTCGCGCGGTTGCGTGCCATGAAACCACCCTGGGGCAGCGCCCTGAACCCGGATGTTCCCTTACCCGTTCCGACCCTCGTCCTCACCGGTGACTGGAACCCTCTGTACGAGGAGACGGCACTCGCGCTGACCGACCTCGGAGCCGCCCATGAACACCTAGTCGGGTTCGGGCACCGCGTCCAGGACCAGCCCGGCGCGCTGGACCGGATGATCAGGCACTGGGACTCGTCCACCGCTCTCACCAGGCCGTGTGCCAAACCGGGGGCTTAGCCTGTGCCAACGGTTTGCGCAGGTCGGCGTGCATGCAGCTCAACGAGTTGTCTGAACAACCCACCACCAGTTCAGAGCCCCGCCGGGTCCGTCCGGCGGGGCTCTTGGCGTCCCGGGCTGCATGGGCGTTGCGGAGCTCAGGTACAGACCTCCAGCGGCCTCGGTGAATTCCTGGCGGTCTGTCCGCGGAGTCCGCACAGGTCGGTGAACCTTCCCCGCACCGGTATCGGACGGCCGGGACCGGCGAGCGGGCAATCATGGCGCGAACTGGTACCCGAGCCCGCGTCACCGCAAACATCCGTCACCCAGGAGTGTTGCCGCAGGTCAGCGGACGTACAGGAGCAGACAGATCGACTAAACTGCTTGCTGTGCATTCCGATGTCGATCCGCCCGACGACCCGACGGCCAGAGCTGCCCCACCCGCTGCAGGTGAGGGAGCGCTGCTCGTCGACCGCTATCGCCTGGGTTCACTCATCGGACGCGGCGGCACCGCAGAGGTCTACCGGGCTCGGGACGAACTGCTCGGCCGGGACGTCGCGGTGAAGGTCTTCGACCTCCAGCTCACCGACCTCAACTCCGTCGACCGACAGCGCAGCGAAATGCGCGCGCTCGCCGCTCTGAGCGACCCGCATCTGGTCGCCGTCCACGATGCGAGGCTGGTCGAGCCGTCTCCGGGCGGTCCCGCCGGGGACCACAGCTACCTCGTCATGGAACTCGTCAACGGCGAGACCCTGGCCGAGCGGCTGCACGGAGGACCGCTGGGTCCGGACGAGCTGACGCCGATCGCGGTTGCCGTGGCGAGCGGTCTCGCTGTCGCGCATGCGGAAGGGCTGATCCATCGGGACATCAAGCCTGCCAACGTGTTGATCGCGACGTCCGGTGCGGTCAAGCTGGCCGACTTCGGGCTGGCGCGAGTGGTCGCCACGGAGTCGACACTCACCAGTGGGTCGATGCTGATCGGCACCGCCGCCTACTTCAGCCCGGAGCAGTCCGCCGGCGAACACGTCGGTCCACCGGCCGACGTCTACGCCCTGGGCCTGGTACTGCTGGAGGCGCTGACGTGTCGGCGTGAGTTCCCCGGTGCGCCGGTGCCCTCCGCCATGGCCAGGTTGCTACGCGACCCGGAGATCCCCGACGGGCTCCCTGCGCCGTGGCAGACACTGCTGTTGCGGATGACGGACCGCGACCCGGATGCACGCCCGACAGCAGCCGAGGTCGTGCGCATCCTGACCGCCGCCGACTCGGCCACCCTGGTGGGTACGGCCGTCACCCCCCGACCGACCCCGGCGCCGATCCTGCTGCCGGCATCACCCCGACGGTCACCTGAACGGTCGCCCGAACCGGTGACCGCGGCCGGCCCGTCGGTCCTGTCGGCGTTCCTGCGCCCGGAGGGGGATGACGCCAAAAAGGTCCGTCGCCGCAACAGCGTGCTCGTCGGTGCAGGTGCGCTGCTCACCGCGGTCGTGCTGACGACCGTGATCACCGTCACGGGTGGAACCACACCGCCTGCGGACGGCTCACCTGCGGTCGTGCAGGGCGGCAGCAGCGCGGCCCGATCCTCGACGGAACCAGCGGTCACGTCGGCGCATTCCACCGCCACGGCCGGTGGTCGAATCACTCCCTCGGCCACCCCCACCGCGGTCGCGGCCAGAGCGTCCGTTCCTCCGTCATCGACTGCGCGGACGTCTCGGACGGTGAACGCGGCAGCTGCCTCCGCTGCGGCTGCCCGAGCTGCGGCCGCCCGGGCCGCAGCAGCTCGAACCGCTGCTGCCCGAGCCGAAGAGCAAGCGGCTGCCCGTGCCGCTGCCGAGCGAACTGCTGCTGCCCGGGCCGCCGAGCAAGCAGCTGCCCGTGCCGCTGCTGCCCGAGCCGAAGAGCAAGCAGCTGCCCGTGCCGCTGCCGAGCGAACCGCCGCTGCCCGGGCCGCCGAGCAAGCAGCTGCCCGTGCTGCTGCCGACAGGGCGGCTGAGCGTGCCGCTGCCGAGCGAACGGCTGCTGCCCGAGCCGCCGAGCAAGCAGCTGCCCGTGCCGCTGCCGACAGGGCGGCCGAGCGTGCTGCGGCCGCGCGTGCCGCTGCCGACAAGGCCGCGCAGAAGGCCGCCGAGAAGCAGCAGAAGCAGGACCAGAAGGGCGCCTCCGGATCGGGCGCCGGCGCCTCCGACAAATCGGGCAAGCCCGGTAAGAAGCCCTGACCGGCGGGTGGTTCTCCGCATCCACCGCCAGCTCCGCGGTGCTCAGCCCAGCAGACTGCGCAGCGCGGCGCGATAGGCGTCGAAAGCGGAGCGACCGAGGCCGGTGAGCTGCACCCTGGTCTCGCCGCTCTGCTTCAGGGTGTCCACGTACCCCGCCTGTTCGATCTTGCGCAGATGGGTCACCAGGTTGCCCGCCGTGAGCTCCAGCAGCGACTGGAGCCGTCCGAACGTCAGCCAGTCCTCGGTGCCGATCTCGTTGAGCGCCACCATGATCCGCAGCCGGACCGGCGCATGGATCACCGGATCGAGCGCGTCACCCACGACCGGCTCCCGAGGTGAAGTCGGATCCCGGGTCCGCCGGACGTCGGAGTCCACTGCGCCAGGTCACGACCGCGGCGACCAGGAACGCGCCCCCGCCCAGAACGGCGATCAGCAGGTTCAACGTCACCGGGCCGGCCCACACCCCGGCCGCGACGAGCAGCAGCAGCCAGCTGCCGAGAGCCCGCTCGACGGCACCGCCGAACACGGCGGCCATCGCCAGGTAGGCCAGCCCGGTGAGGATCACCGATCCGCCGGCGAACAGCAGCCCGGCGGCCGCCGGATCCAGCCCCACGCTGCTGATGCCACCGGCGAAGACGAAGAACGCGGTGAAGCCGGCTCCCCAGAAGATTCCCAGATCGCGCCCCTGACGCACCGACCGCCCACCGCGCCCGCGGGTCGCGGCCTGGATCACCACCCCCGTCACCACCGCCGCGGCGATCAGCAGCACGCTGAACACCACCGCCGAGAACACCCCTGGGCCGGTGAACGGCTGCTGCCGGCGGACGTCCCACCACAGCGTGCCGAATCCGATGCACCAGGCGACTCCCCAGACCAGCAGCTGCACCGGGAGTCGGACGTCCAGAGCGCGCCGGACCCGATCGGACTCCGCGTCGATCAGCGCGAGTGCGATGGCCGGATCGAGTTCCTCATGATCAGACATCGGTCTGTGCCGACGCGACTCGGGTCAGACGGAGCTGGGCCGCGCCGGAGACGAGCAGCACCAACGCACCGACACCACCGGTGACGGCGATCGGCGACACCGTTGTCGTGGTGCCGAGCCCCACGGCACCGATCGCGATCACGATCCCCCCGAGGGCCGTCAGTCGCAGCGCGCTGATCCGGTACAGCCTCGCCAGCGGCAGGAAGTGCGCAGACATGACGGCGTAGGTCCAGCAGATCACGTACTCGGGTCGGCCGGTGAGGTTCAGAACCACGTTCCCGGCGATGATCAACGCGACCTCGGCGAACAGTGTGCGGTGGTACGTCCGCTGCACGGCGGCTCGATGAGGTCCGCGGTGGCTGCCAGCGCCCTGCAGACGCCGGCGCAGCAGGACAGCGACGACGGCCAGGGCAACCCCGGCCGCGATCCCGGCGAGGAACCACGGCCGCAGCGTGGGAGCACCCGCCGATCCCCAGGCGAACCAGGCGCTCGAGGCCACGCCGAGCACCAGGGCCGACGCCGCAAGGTCCCTGGGCAGCGCAGGGATCGGCCGGGACCCCATCGGCGACCAACCTCCCGAAGAGGTGGCCGGGGCAGTACCTGTCGTGACGGTCATGTCAGCCCTTTCAGGGTGTGGTTTGCAATTCAAACCTGACATCACCATGCCGGACTTTGCATCGCAAAGTCAATTCTCCGTGGGCTCTCGGTGCCCTCTCGGTGCGCTCCAGTGCGAGGATCGCAGGACCATCGACCCGACCGGGGTCGGCGGTGAGGAGGATGCAATGACCGACGGCTCGGACCAGGTATTGCGGTCGCACCGGCGCCACCCGGCACCGGTACCCAGCGGACCGACCCATGGCTGAGTCGGTCCGCTGGGGTGTCCTCGGCACCGCCAACATCGCCGCGCGCGCCTTCCTGCCGGCGCTGCGGGACGCCGGCGGCCGGGCACTGGTGGTCGGCTCCCGATCGCCGGATCGCGGTCGCGCATGGGCGGCCGAGAACCAGGTGGCCGGTTCGGCGGGTTACGAGGCGGTGATCGCCGATCCGGCGGTGCAGGCGATCTACGTCGCTCTGCCGAACGACCAGCATGCTCGCTGGGCCGCGGCGGCACTCGCTGCCGGCAAGGTGGTGCTGTGCGAGAAGCCGATGGCGCTGGATGCAGCGCAGGCAGGCAGGCTCCTGCAGGCGGTTCCGGCCGGCGGTCTGCTCTGGGAGTCCTTCGTGTTCCCGTTCCATCCGCAGACCGCGTTGCTCCGCTCGCTGATCGCCGACGGCCGGATCGGCGCGCTGTCCGAGATCGTCTCCGAGTTCCACTTCCGGGTGTCGTCGGCGGGCAACATTCGGCTGGACCCGGACCGGGGCGGCGGAGCGCTGTACGACGTCGGGTGCTACCCGATCCGGCTGGCGCGGCTGCTCTGCAGCGCGGAACCGTTGCGCGCCAGCGGGAGTGCGACAATCATCGGCGTCGACCGTGATCTGGCAGCGGTGGTGGACTTCCCCGGTGTGCGGCTGGTGGTCTCGGCAGGCCTGCACCGCGCCCCCTCGACGTTCACCCGGATCATCGGTACCTCCGGTGAGCTCAGGGTCAGCAATCCGTTCCACCCGCTGGCCACCGACACGGTCGAGCTGTGGACCGACGGTGAGCGGCAGCAGACCTGGTCAGCGGACGGTGTCCCGGCCTTCCAGCATGCCATCGCCCACATCCATCAGGTGATGGCCGGCCAGGCCGCCCCCGAGTATCTTGCTGTCGGCGATGCGCTCGCGCAGGCCGAGGCGATGGACCTGGTGCGGCGCGGGATCTCGGCCTCATGAGAGCCCCTTCGCGGCCGAAGGTGCTGATCTGCAGTCAACTGGAGCCCGAACACGTGCAGCGGATCGCCGACGCGGCCGCGTGTGAGCTGCTGTACGAGCCGGAGCTGTTGCCCACCAGCCGATTCCCGGGTGATCACGGCGGTCACCCGCCGGCTCTGACCGCCGCTCGACACCAGCGGTGGTCCGCGCTGCTGGCGGTGGCCGAGATCGCCTTCGACTTCGACTGGCGGTCGCCCGGCACGATGACCGAGACGGCCCCCCAACTGCGCTGGGTCCAGGCCACCAGCGCCGGTATCGGTGCCTTCGTGCAGCGTCACGGGCTGGACGAAGCCGACCTGATCCTCACCACGGCAGCGGGCACGCATGCCGCTCCGCTGGCGGAGTTCGCGATCACCGGTGCATTGCACTTCGTCAAGGACGTCCCCGGACTGCTGGCAGCGCAACGGGAACACCGCTGGCAACGCGGGGTGTGCGGCCAACTCGCCGGACGCAGCGCCACCGTCGTGGGGTTGGGGTCCATCGGTCGCCGGGTGGTGGAGCTGTATTCGTCGTTGGGGCTGCGGGTCACCGGAGTCGGACGACCGGGTCAGCGCTACGACCTCCCGGTGCGTGTCGTCGACACCGACGGGCTCGACGCCGAACTACCGGACACCGACATCCTGGTCCTGGCCTGCCCGCTGACGGCGCAGACCACGAACCTGATCAACGCTGCCCGGGTCGCGCTGCTCCCGCCCGGCGCGATCGTCGTCAACGTGGCCCGTGGTGCGGTGATCGACGAGGCGGCCCTGACCACCGCCTTGACCTCCGGCCACCTCGCCGGGGCGGCGCTCGATGTCTTCACGGTCGAACCGCTACCGGACGGTTCGCCACTCTGGGATCTGCCGAACGTTCTCCTCTCGCCACACTCGGCATCCACTGCAGCACAGGAGAACGAGCTGCTCACCGACCTGTTCATCGACAACTTGCAGCGGTACCTGGACGGAAGGGAGCTGCGCAACCGGTACCACGGCGAGCGAGGCTACTGAGCCGAGTCGGCCAGGTGTCCGGTTGACCGGACCATCGGGATGCCGGTGATGGCGTCCGCCGAGCGAGGCCTCCAGCGGAGCAGCGATCGTGCTCGGCGTACTCGTCGGAGCGCCGTTGCTGCTCGACATCGGCTGGCTGCAGGGCTGGCGCTGGGCCTCGAATCTCGTTGTGCTGCTGGGGATCCCGGGCGTGCATACCGTCGTCGTCGGTGCTGCGCTGGTACGTCTGCGACCGATCCGCTGATCCGGTCGCGCTGTCGGGTGGGCTCGGTCAGACGGAGCGCACGCCGAACCCGGCCAACAGATTGCCGAGCGTTCGATCGGTCGATCGGTAGCGCAGCCGGGCGCCGGACTGCAGCTGTACCTCCGCGACCTGATCGGGATCGTCCGGGGACGGCGCCGTCACGACCACGGTCGAGACGTCGGCCGCCCGGACGAGCGTGGTGTTCGTCAACCAGGAGGAGAACTCCTCAGCCGTCGTCGCGCGTCGCCAGAGTGGTGCTCCGGCTGCTCGCGCCGGCAACCGCCCGGCGGCCTTCAGCCGGCGCAGGTCCGCACCGTCGGCCGCCCAGCTCGTGCGCTGCCGGAATCTCAGCAGGAACGAGCGCGCCAGCAGCATCCCGATCGAGGCGATGAAGAGCAGGCCTCCGATCACCCGTAGCACCACCGCAGGTGCCCCGTCGGTGCCACCCGCGAGGTTCAGGCAACCCCACGCCACCGCCAGACCCACCGCGAACCCGGCAAGGTTCAGCAGGGCGGTGCGGAAGTCGCCCCGTACCGCGGACACTGCCCGACCGAAGGTCGGCACCTCCACCCAACCGTCGTCGAACACCGACAGTCGGAGCCACTGAGGTTCGCCGGAAGCAGTGTCCGCCCGGGCGGCCACCCACCCCACTCGTGCCATCGGTCCGCCCTCCGTTCTCGTGACAGGGCCAGCACATCGCGTGGCAGAGCACCCTTGCGCCACTCTGGCACGATGGATCCATTCTCGGCGCACCGGTTACCGGGGCCAGGTCGATGCGCGATCAGGCCCCTGGCCCGGGGGCACCGCGAACCTCGAGGTCGCGGCGTTCCCTGCGGCGGGACCCGACCCACCCACCTGGTGGAGGCAGAACCCATGACCGCTGCGCATCCCCTTGCGGTGACCGGATCCACCGGCGCTCTCGGCGGCCTGGTCGCCCGGCTCCTGGCCGATTCCGCTGTGCCGCAACGGCTGTTGGTCCGTGATCCCTCCCGGGCGCCCGTGCTGCCGCGCACCTCGGTGCACCGATCCGACTACGCCGACAGAGCCGCCGTGCAGGCTGCTCTGGAGGGCGTGGAGGTCCTGTTCATGGTGTCGGCCGCCGAGAGCGCCGACCGACTGGACCAGCACCGCAGCTTCGTCGATGCGGCCGCGGCTGCCGGGGTGCGGCAGGTGGTCTACACCTCGTTCCTGGCCGCAGCGTCGGACGCGATCTTCACGCTGGCGCGCGACCACTTCGCGACCGAAGAGCACATCAAAGCCTCCGGGATGGGCTGGACCTTCCTGCGCGACAGTTTCTATCTCGACTTCGTGGCGTCCGTGGTCGGTGACGACGACGTCATCAGGGGTCCGGGCGGAACGGGTCGCTGCGCCTTCGTCTCCCGTGCCGATGTGGCACGCACGGCCGCGGTGATCCTGCAGGACCCGGGGTCCCACCTCGGTTGCCGCTACGACCTCACCGGGCCGGAGGCGTTGTCGTTCGCCGAGGCAGCGGAACAGCTGAGTGCGGCCCGGCGGACGATCACCTATCACGACGAAAGTGTCGAGGAGGCCTACGAATCACGCCGGAAGTGGCCGGCGCCGGCGTGGCAGTACGACGCCTGGGTGAGCACCTACTCCGCGATCGCCTCCGGGGACCTGGCCGAGGTGAGCACCGCGGTGCTCGACATCACCGGGAGGGCGCCGATCACGCTGGCCCAGCACCTCGCGACCGCGAATCCGCCTGCCTGACGCGCACGTCGACCCGGGGTGACCGGCGACCGCCGCGGTGCGCCGGTGGCACGATCGGGACCATGACCGTCGTGAAGATCAACGCCATCACCGTCCCCGCTGACTCCGGTGACGAGCTCGCCCACCGTTTCGCTGCCCGCGCCGGCGCCGTCGACGGTGCCGCAGGGTTCGAGGGATTCGAGCTGTTCAAGCCGACCGACGAGCGCACCCAGTGGCTGGTCGTGACCCGGTGGCGCGATGAGGCCAGCTTCCAGTCCTGGCTCGCCTCGCCGTCGTTCGCCCACGGACACCGCAATGCCGCGGAACGCGCGGGGGAGCAGGCGTCGGACCGTCCGGTGAGCACCCACAGTGAGGTCTGGTCGTACGAGATCGCCGGCGGCTCGACGCCTGTGTGATCCGAACCTGCCGCCGCATCGTCAAGGTGGTCGTCGGGCCCACCGCTCGGCCTCGTCGTCGCGTGCGTGCTGGACTCCGTGCAGATCGATCACTTGCCTCAGCACCAACGGCATCCAAGCCGACGTCGCCGAGCGGATGAGCAGGGCGCGGCCGGCGGGCCCCGTGGGTCTCTGGGGCGGCGCGCCCGGACGATCTCGACCTGGTAACAGGGGTGATGACTCCCCAACTGGGTCTTCGTGCGGACCAGGTGACCCGCCGGCTGAGCGCCCGACCAGGCCGAGACGGGCGGCACCCCCGATCTGTGGGATCGCGGTCGTAGCAACAACCCAGCAGTTCCAGGTGGGTGGACTCAGCCTGTAGGTCTCAACAATTCACGTCCGCAGGGGAAGGGGTGCTCCGCGTTGTCGTGGTAGTCGGTTCGAGCCCGCGGCTGACCGGCGGGCTTGCTCGGGACGTCGTGTTGGTCGGTAGGAGCCGGGTCGGCGGTCCCAGATGACCTGTCCGGCGGTGACTTCGCCGTTCAGTTCGTCGCGGTGGACGATGGTGTGGTGGGCCGGGCAGAGCAGTGCGGCGTTGTCGAGGTCGGTGGGTCCGCCGTCGATCCAGTGGACGAGGTGGTGGGCGTCGCACCACTGGGCGGGGATGTCGCAGCCTGGGAAGGTGCAGTGCCGATCCCGCTGCCACAGCACGCGTTTCTGGGCGAGGGTGAACAAGCGCTGTTCCTTGCCGCAGTCCAGCACGGCGCCGTCGGCGCCGAGGACCATCGGGATGATCCCGGCGTCGCAGGCGAGCTTGCGAACTGTGTCGGGTGCCAGCAGGGTGCCGTCGGCGATGGTTCCGGTGCAGGTGCCGGCGCCGGCGCGTTGCTGCAGGTCGTCGAGGTTGATGGTGACGTTCACGGTCGCGGTCGGTGCTGCCGTGACGCCCTGACCTTGGGCGAGGACGGAGCGGCGCAGCGCGTCGATCAGCGCCTCACCACGCCGCCGATCGACGGGCCGGCCGTCAAGCTCCCCGGTATCTCTGTCGGGTCGGGGTGCGGAGAGGGTCTGGATCGCTGCTTCGAGGATGGTGAGGCCTTCGTTGTCGACGACGAGTCGGTATTCGTGCAGCCCGGTCGACGTTTCGGTCGGCGATGACAGTGAGATGTGTCGGCGGCAGCGGTCCTGGAAGTCGGCGAGTTCGTCCTGTTTCCCGTGGTGCGCCAGGATCCATTGCCGCAGTTCTCTGACGCCGCGGGGTCCGTGTTCAGCGCCGTGGTTCACCAGTTGCTTCAGCACGATGGGGTGGGCGCCGAGCAGCAGCTCGGGCGCGAGTTTGTCGTACTCGCCCTGCACCACGACGGCGGTGGGCAGGTCGAGGTCGGCGGTGCGGATGGAGTCGGTGATCTCGGCGAGTTCTGGTCGTCGCAGGATGTGCGCGGCTTTCGCGATGGTGGTCGCTTCGCGGCGGGAGTGCCAGCCGTGTTCTGCGACCCAGCCGCGGGTCGAGGCGGACTGGGATGCTTCGATGACGCCCCGGGACTCGGCGTCCGCAGTGACGATCACACAGGCAGCGCCGGCCAAGGCGCGGAGTTCGGCGAGTTCACTCAGGAAGTCGCCCAGCTCGCCGGTGGGGCACTGGAACACGTTGGTGTGCAGGGTTTTCAGTCCGGCGCTCAGTGCTGCGGCGTGTTCGCGGATGTCCGCGACGCTCGCTTCACCGGTGCCGTTCATAGGGGATACGTTACTCAAGGGGTCCGACAGTCGACCTTCTGGAAGTGGCCGTGGGACAACAGTTGTGGTCACGATCCGGTGACGATGTCGACGGAACCGTTGGTGGTCGAGCGACGAAGGAGTCGAGACCGGTGCTGGCCTGGCGGGATCTCGACGCGCTCCTTCGTCGCTTGCTTGATCACCGTGGACTGGCACGGAATCTCGACTCAGTCGTTCCTCCCGCGCTCGATCACCGTAGTGACGGGACCGGGCACACCGCCGTGCGGCGCAGGAATCGGCTCTCTTCCAGCGTGCAGGGGTTGCGACTCCGTGTGCTCCGTCGGTTGCCCGGGTGCTGGCGCTGGCCCCGGTGCGGTCGGGATCGTCCCGGTCGACCTGGTCACCGAGCATGCGCTCGACGTCTGGGACGGCCGGGCAGGCAGCCGGTCCAGGGGCACCCGATCGGAGGCCTCGACTCCGTCGGTCCCGCGCAGGATCGCCGAAATGCTTGAAACTCCGGGCACAGGGCATGATGAAGACGTCTACATCGCACTGTCGTCAGGAGATCGTCATGCAGTGGTGGGTCTGGTTGATCATCGTCCTGGTCGTGATCGCCGTACTGGTCGGCGGGTTCATCGCCCTGCAGTCGAAGCGCAGGAGCGGCGGCGTCGTGATCACCGACAAGTCGCGTCGTCGCGGAGGCTCGGCATGAGCACCCTGTTGCGAGCCCGCGACCTCGCCAAGCTGCCCGTCGTGACGTACGGCGGTGAGGACGTCGCGCAGCTGAAAGACATCGTCTACGCGGGCAACGGTGGGCAGATAACTGCCTTCACGTTGGCCGGCCGGAGCCTGTTCTCCGGGCCACTGAAGGTGGCGCTGGCCTGGAGCCGCGTCGTCGGTCTCGGACCGGACGCGGTGATCGTCGAGACGCAGGAGCACTTCGCGCCCCTGGACGCGATCCTCGCGTCCGATGGGGTCGAGGGAGGTGGGTCGGGTCACGGCGACGTGCTCGGTTCGCAGGTGCTCACCGACACCGGCACCGCGATCGGTGTGGTGTCGGACGTCATCATCGGCGTCACAGCACCGGGCGGACTCGCCGACGTCGTCGGATACGAGATCAAGCCCGCCGAGTCCCTCGGTCGCGGGGAACAGCCGCTGCTGATCCCGTTGCCGGACACGATGTCCGCCTCGGGTCAGCACCTGGTCGTGCCGGAGGCAGCGACCGGCTATCTCACTGACGACCTGAACGCCTTCGGTGCAGCGGTGGATGCCTTCCGTACCCAGATCGGAAACAACCGATGACTCTGTTCAGCGAGGCCTCCGGACGCCAGGTCGTCAGCACCGGGAACGCCGCGACCGTCGGCAAGATCAAGCACTTCATCGTCGACGCGGCGTCGCAGAAGGTGGTCGGACTTCGACTTTCCAAGACGCCGGACCACGGAACGGTGCTGCCCTGGCAGGCCATCCATTCCTTCGGTGCCGATGCGGTGACGATCGCCGACGCGAATCTGATCGTCGAGCCCGACGCACAGCTTGCCGCCCTGGATGTCAAGCAGCACACCATCATCGGCAAGCAGGTGCTCACCACGGAGGGTCGGAAGGTGGGCAGCGTCGTCGACGTCGACTTCGATCCCGCTGACGGCCGCGTGGTCTCCCTGGTGCTGGGTGACCACTCGATCGACGGCACGACCTTCATCGGCGTCGGTTCGTACGCGGTCGTCGTCAAGGCTTGATTCGTCGCATTTCCGTGTCCGTGTCCGCGGATGAGGGCGCTGCTCCGCAGGCTTCGCTCGGACGCGCCGGTTCGCAGGCTCACCGGCGCGGCCATCGCTGCAGAGGGCTGCACAGCACCCTCATCCGCGACCACTGACGGTAGGGCAGACTCGCACGGAGATCCGTTTGACACCGGTCGCTGGTCGGACGGGGTCTCGTCCCGCTACGTTCGCTCAGCCACCGTCAGGACGCTCAGCCACCGTCAGGACGCTCGACCGCCGTCACGTCGCTCGACCGCCGTGAAGTCGCTCAACCATCCAAAGGTCTGAAGTCAGGCCATTGACTTGGTGGTGGCGGTGACTCCAGACTGTCCGGCAGCACAGTCCGTTCCCGGGGGTCACGCGAGAGGTCACCGATGGCCGAACCAGAGATCGACGAGGATTCCGCCCGTCTCGCCGAGATGGGTTACACGCAGGAACTGCACCGCGGCATGTCCGCGTTCTCGAACTTCGCCGTGTCGTTCTCGATCATCTCGATCCTGGCCGGCTGCATCACGTCCTACCGGATCGCCCTGACATCCGGTGGCCCGTCGGCCATCACGGTCGGTTGGGCGGTGGTCGGGCTGTTCGTGCTCTGCGTCGCGATGTCGATGGCTGAGGTCTGTTCCCGGTACCCGACGGCCGGCGGTCTCTACTTCTGGGCCGGTGAGCTCGCCAAGAGCAACAAGCGCGCATGGGCCTGGGTGGTCGGCTGGTTCAACTTCATGGGTGAGATCGCCGTCACCGCCGCGATCGACTACGGCTGTGCCCTCACCTGGATGGCGTTCATGAACCTGGTCTGGGGCATCGAGGTGACCCCCGGCCGGACTTTCCTGCTGTTCGTCGGCATCATCATCGCCCACGCGCTGCTGAACGCCTTCGGCGTCAACCTGGTGTCGTTGCTGTCCAACATCTCCGCCTGGTGGCATGTCGTCGGCGTGCTGATCATCGTGGTGGCGCTGTGGGTGCTGCCGGAGAAACACCAGGACGTCGGGTGGACGCTGTTCGGCTGGCACAACGAGACCGGCTGGACCTTCGGGCCGTACGTGCTGCTGCTCGGCCTGCTGATGGCGCAATACACCTACACCGGCTACGACGCCTCGGCGCACGTCGCCGAGGAGACCAGGAACGCCTCCCGCAGCGCGCCGCGCGGCATCGTGCTGAGCGTGCTGGTGTCGGTGATCGGCGGGTTCATCCTGCTGTACTCGATCACCGCCGCGATCCCCGACCGTTCCGAAGCCGGATTGACCGCCCTGGCCGCCAGCGACACCGGGCTGCCGCCCGCACAGATCTTCCTCGACGCCCTGGGCAGTCCCACCGTGGCCAAGTTCCTGCTGGCCATCGTTTGTGTCGCGCAGTTCTTCTGCGGGATGGCGTCCGTGACGGCCAACTCCCGGATGACGTTCGCCTTCAGCCGCGACAAGGCACTGCCCGGGTCACGACTGTGGTCGAAGGTCAACCCGCGTACCGGAACTCCGACCAACTCGATCTGGTTCTGCGTCACCCTGTCGGTGCTGCTGGCAATCCCGTCGCTGTTCAACGTCACCGCCTATTTCGCGGTGACGTCCATCGCTGTGATCGGGCTCTACATCGCCTACGTGGTGCCGGTGTTCCTGAGACTGCGTCGCCCCGACTTCGTGCAGGGCCCGTGGAATCTCGGTCGCTGGAGCAAGCCGATCGGCTGGATCTCGGTGGTCTGGGTGGTGCTGATCTGCATCCTGTTCGTGCTGCCCCCGCTCAACCCCGTCACAGTCGACACGTTCAACTACGCCCCGATCGCGGTGCTCGTCGTCCTCTCGATCTCCGGCGTCATGTGGCTGGCCGTGGGGCGTAAGCACTTCATGTCCGGCCGTCCCGTTCCGTCGGACAAGCCCGTCCCCCTGGACAAGTGACATCTCTCGTGCCAGCACAGACCGGCGTCTCCCTTGGTCCCCGAGCCGCGGATCTCGGTGCAGCGCTGCTGCGCCCGGTCCGCGCTCACCATGCGTTCGAGAGCTGCGTCGAGCAGCTCGGCACGGCCATCCGGCTCGGCGGCTACCCGCAGGGGGAAGCGCTTCCGCCCGAGCGGGAACTGGCTGCGCTGCTGGGAGTCTCCCGCGCCACGATCCGCGAGGCGATGGTCGCCCTACGGGCCGCCGGACTGGTCGAGACCCGTCGTGGACGGGGCGGCGGGACCGTCGTGCTGCAGCCGCCGGAGCGCCCCGGACGGGGGACGCAGCGCCAGGTCGACGCCCTGCCGCGGGCGGAGATGATCGACGCTCTGCTGTTCCGGCGGGTGGTGGAACCCGGAGCTGCGTATGCGGCAGCCGAGCGACGGTCGGACGGCGACCTCGACGATGTAGCGATGGCCGCTCTGCGGGCAGCGCTGGTCGAGGTGACCGGCATCCGGGATCCGGCGCAGCATCGGCAGTCGGACTCTCGCTTCCACCTGGCAGTGGCCCGGGCGTCCGGGTCGTCGAAGCTGCTGACGGCGGTCGCCGAGGTCCAACGCAGCCTGCACGAGATGCTGATGGCGATCCCGGTGCTGGCCCCCAACCTCGGTCATTCCGACGGTCAGCACGGCGCGGTGCTCAGGGCGATCGCCGCCGGCAACCCGCTGCGTGCCCGCCGGGTGATGGAGGAACACTGTGATGACACCGCAGCACTGCTCCGCGGTCTGATCGGATAGGAGAGTCATGTCAGCGCACGAGGTTCCGCGCAGGTCGGTACCCAACGATCGTTATCTGACCATCGAGCAACTCCGGACACTGATCGGCGACGGTGAGATCGACACCGTGGTCCTGGCCTTCACCGACATGCAGGGACGCCTGCAGGGCAAGCGGCTGCACGCCGCCTACTTCCTGGATGTCGCGCTGCAGAGCGGGACGGAGGGATGCAACTACCTACTCGCCGTCGACATCGAGATGAACACCGTTGCGGGCTACACCATGTCGTCGTGGGAGCGCGGGTACGGCGACATGGAGTTCCTGCCCGACTTCGCAACCCTGCGCCGGCTGACCCACCTGCCCGCGACCGCGATGGTGCAGTGCGACCTGGTGTGGCTCGACCACACGCCGGTCGTGCAGTCCCCGCGCACGATCCTGCAGACCCAACTCGACCGGCTCACCGAGCGGGGCCTGGCGGCGTTCGCCGGGACGGAGCTCGAGTTCATCGCCTTCGACAACAGCTACGAGGATGCCCACGATCTCCGGTGGCGCGGGCTGACCCCGGTGAATCAGTACAACGTCGACTACTCGCTGCTGGGCACCTCACGGGTGGAGCCGCTGCTGCGGGACATCCGCAACCACAGCTATGCGGCCGGGATGGATGTCGAAGGTGCCAAGGGGGAGTGCAACTTCGGCCAGCACGAGATCGGCTTCCTCTACGCCGACGCGCTGACCACCGCGGACAACCACAGCGTCTACAAGACCCAGGCCAAGGAGATCGCTGCCGCGCACGGCAAGGCGATCACCTTCCTGGCCAAGTACAACGAGCGCGAGGGCAACTCCTGTCACATCCATCTCTCGCTCCGCGGAACCGACGGTGCGCTCACCTTCTGGCAGGACGATGGCCGGTCGGCGACCTACGATCACTTCATCGCCGGGATCCTGGCGACGATGGACGAGTTCACCCTGCTGTACGCCCCGAACATCAACTCCTACAAGCGGTTCGCTGACGGTTCGTTCGCGCCGACCACGGTGGCCTGGGGACTGGACAACCGCACCTGCGCGGTGCGACTGGTGGGCAAGGGACCGTCGGCGCGACTGGAGAATCGGCTGCCGGGTGCGGACGTCAACCCGTACCTTGCCATCGCCGCGATGATCGCCGGAGGGTTGCACGGCATCGACCGGGAGCTCGAGCTCCAGGACGAGCTCACCGGGAACGCCTACACGTCAACGCATCCCCGGGTGCCGCGGACGCTGCAGATCGCGCGCGAGGGGTTCGCCGGATCGGCCATCGCCCGTGCGGCGTTCGGCGACGACGTGGTGGCGCACTACACGAACATGGCGGACGTCGAGATCGCCGCCTTCGACGCTGCAGTCACCGACTGGGAACTCGCCCGCGGCTTCGAGAGGATGTGACGCGGTTGACCACCGCAGGAACCACCCAGCTGATCAACCCGGCCACCGGCCAAGTCCTGGCCGAGGAGGTGAACGGCACCGACGAGGCCGGGACCGATGCCGCGATCGACCGTGCGCACAAGGCCTTCAGGACCTGGCGCACCACCGCCCCCGGCGAGCGGGCGCGCCTGTTGCGGGCATTCGCGACCAAGGTGGAGCAGAACATCGAGTTGCTGGCCAGCACCGAGGTCCGCAACGCCGGACATACGATCGGCAACGCCCGCTGGGAGGCAGGTAACGTCCGAGACTGTCTGAACTACTACGCCGGCTCCCCGGAACGCTTGCTGGGCAAGCAGATCCCGGTGCCGGGTGGGACCGACATCACCTTCCACGAACCGCTGGGCGTGGTGGGCATCATCGTCCCGTGGAACTTCCCGATGCCGATCGCCGGCTGGGGGTTCGCTCCCGCCCTGGCGGCTGGGAACACCGTCGTGCTCAAGCCGGCGGAGCTGACCCCGCTGACGGCGATCCTGCTGGCCGAGCTCGCCCTGGAGGCGGGCATTCCCGATGGAGTGTTCACCGTGCTGCCCGGCAAGGGATCCGTGGTGGGACAACGGTTCGTGACCAACGAAGCCGTGCGCAAGATCGTCTTCACCGGTTCTACGGCTGTCGGCAAGCAGATCATGGCCGGCTGTGCCGACCAGCTGAAGCCGGTCACGCTGGAACTCGGTGGCAAGAGTGCGAACATCATCTTCGATGACGCAGATCTGGCCGCTGCTGCTGCCGCCGCGCCGTATGCTGTGTTCGACAACGCGGGTCAGGACTGTTGCGCTCGGTCACGGATCCTGGTGCAGCGCAGCGCCTACCAGGAGTTCCTGGAGCGATTCGAGGTCGCGGTGCAGGGGGTGCGGGTGGAGGATCCGACCCGCGAGGGCAGCGAGATGGGGCCGATGATCTCCGCGGGCCAGCGGGCCACCGTCCAGCGGTACCTCGACGACGCCGACGTCACCATCACCGGATCCGTCCCGGACGGGCCGGGCTGGTGGCTGCCGCCGACCGTGGTGACCCCGCGGTCCGTGGCCGATCCGGTCTGGCGCGAAGAGGTGTTCGGGCCCGTCGTCGCCGTGCTGCCCTTCGACGACGAGGACGAAGCCATCGCGCTGGCGAACGACAGCGACTACGGGCTGTCCGGCTCGATCTTCACCGGCGACGTCGGCCGGGCACTGCGGGTGGCGCGCGGTGTGGAAGCCGGGAACCTGTCGGTGAACAGCCATTCCTCGGTGCGGTACTGGACGCCCTTCGGTGGCTACAAGCAGTCCGGGCTCGGCCGTGAGCTCGGACCGGATGCCCCGTACGCCTTCACCGAGGAGAAGAACGTGTTCATCGCCCACTGAGCCGGGGGGTCTCGACTCGTTCCTCGCTCGACCAGCGTTCGGGGGCGGGTCTCGACGTGTTTCGTTTGCTCGACCACCGCGGCCAGCGACGGCCACTCATTCCAGGAAAGAAGGAACGCGCCATGGCAGGACGGTTGGACGGCAGGGTCGCTGTCGTCACCGGCGGATGTTCGGGGATCGGCTTGGCTACGGTCCGCCGATTCGTGCAGGAGGGGGCGAAGGTGGTGATCGGCGACATCGCCGATGACGCCGGCGCAGGCCTGGTGACCGAGCTGGGGGGCGCCTCGGTCGCGACCTATGCGCACGTCGACGTCACCAGCAAGGAGGAGGTCGACGCGCTCTTCGCGACGGCGAAGAACACCTACGGCAGCGTCGACATCGCGTTCAACAACGCCGGGATCTCCCCGCCGGAGGACTCCTCGATCCTCGACACCGATCTGGACGCCTGGCGCAGGGTGCAGGAGGTCAACCTGACCTCGGTGTACCTGTGCTGCAAGGCGGCGCTGCCGTACATGCTCGAGCAGCGGCGCGGGTCGATCATCAACACCGCGTCCTTCGTGGCGGTGATGGGCGCCGCCACCTCGCAGATCTCGTACTCGGCGTCCAAGGGCGGTGTGCTGTCGATGTCCCGCGAGCTGGCGGTGCAGTTCGCCCGCGACGGAGTGCGGGTCAACGCACTGTGCCCGGGCCCGGTGAACACACCGCTGCTGCAAGAGCTGTTCGCCGACGATCCTGAGCGCGCCGCCCGCCGGCTGGTACACGTCCCGATGGGACGCTTCGCCGAACCCGAGGAGCTGGCGAACGCGGTGCTGTTCCTGGCATCCGACGAGTCGTCGTTCGTCACCGCCAGCACGTTCCTGGTCGACGGCGGGATCTCCGGCGCCTACGTCACCCCGCTGTAGTGGCGACCCACGGGCCCCCGGTGGTGGGCATCTCCTGCTACCGCGAGAAGGTCAGCTGGGGGGTGTGGCAGCACGTGCGGGCAGACGTTCTGCACGCCGACTATGCCGACACGGTTGCCGGCGGCGGCGGCGTTCCGGTCCTGCTTCCCGGCGCCGCTGTCGGCACCGGGAAGTCGGACGTCGACGGTGCGGCGGACGCGGTGGTCGCGCGACTCGACGCGCTCGTCATCGCCGGCGGAGCAGACGTCGATCCGGCTCGGTACGGAGCGGCGCCGCACCCGCGGACGGTGGGGTGCCGTCCCGAGCGCGACAGCTGGGAGCTGGCGCTCATCGCCGCGGCCGATCGGGTCTCGCTGCCACTGCTCGGCGTTTGTCGCGGGATGCAGTTGATGGCTGTGGCGGCGAGTGGGTCGTTGGTCCAGCACCTGCCGGACGTGCTCGGCAGCGCGCTGCACTCGCCGGGTGCCGATGCCTTCGGTGATGTCCCGATCACCACGGTCTCCGGATCCCGGGTCGCCGCGGCCGTCGGCAACGCGGTGTCGGTTCGGTGCCACCACCACCAGGCCGTCGACCGGCACCCAGGTTTCGTGCCGGTGGCCACCGCTGCCGACGGAACCCTGGAGGCGATGGAACGAACGGGTCGTCGATTCTGTGTTGCGGTGCAATGGCATCCCGAGAATGCGCGGGATGCGCGGTTGTTCAACGCCCTGATCTCCGCGGCCCGCGCGAACACCGGTACTTGATCGCGCTCGCGGCGAGCGCGGGCCGGAGTCGTCGAATCAGTGGCTGGCGTCGAACGCGTCGAGAACAGCGCCCGGAATGCGACCGCGTTCCGAGACGGAGTGGTTGTTCTTCTTCGCCCAGTTCCGGATTGCGGTGAGCTGCTCCTTGGAACGCCTTCCGCCGGCGGAGGAGGCGACGGTCGTCCGGCTGACCGGTGCACCGCGCGTCGTCAACCGTTGTGCCGCATCGACGTAGGGCGCCAGGATCTCGTTGAAGGTGTCCAGTTCGGCCTCGGTGAGATCGATGGCGTACGGCGTTCCGGAGACGACGAATTCGACCGTCCCGCCATGCGAGTCGCTGGGAATCTCGTCGCCGGAAAGGTCGGACGTCAGGTACTCGACGATCTGTTGTGCCACTGTGTGTGCCCTTTCGATGGTTCCCCGTGGATGCATTGTGCCATCCTGCGGTCGATATCGAGTGATCGACGCCGGCGTCGTGGAAATCACCCGGCCAGGACACCCGGGGGAGTGGCGGCGCGATCAGCCGACTCGGGCCTGGTAGTGCTCCAACACCTGGGCGGCGCTCAACTGCACGGTGTAGATCGCGGCATATTGCAACTGCCCGGTGTAGTAGTTCGGACCGGTGTAGGCGGCGCCGGTCGCACTGGGCCAGCCGTTGAGGTTGCCGCAGCCGATCTTCCACCACCCGCTGTAGGACTGCCCGGCGAACTGGTTGGCGTTCGCGCCGACCAGCACACCGTCGAGATAGAGCCGCATTCCGGCGGGGCCGAGGGTGGCGATCGCCTGGTGCCATTGGTTGTTCGCCACGGAGGTCGGTGACGACACGACGACGACGCCGGGGTTGTAGACGCCGAAGACGAGCCTGCCCTGAGGATCGATGTACAACTGCCGATCGTAGCTGGCGTCCGCGATGCCGGTGCGGCTGGAACTGGAGCCGATCAGCTTGCCGTTGCCGGCAGTGCTGGTGCGGAACCAGATCTCGGTGGAGAACGTGTTCGGGGCGGCTGCCGCCGCGGTGGCGGCTCCGGTCGCCAAGCACTGGCTCGTTCCGTTGAAGGTGACCGAGGCGGCAGGGGTATCACGGATGCAGCCGACATTCCCCGTCTGGACGGTGGAGCTGAGGGGGTACTCCCCGGCGTTCCCGCCGGCAAGATTCGCCTCGCTCGTCGACCCACTGGTTCCCATGGCGTACCCGGCGACCAGACCGGCGGTGCCGGTCTCGGCAGCCCGGCAGGTGAACCAGGTGCGGCTGCCGGCGGTGTCCGTCGAGTTGGTGATCCTGGCTGCGAAGGCGCTATGGGTGGGGACCACCAGCAGCGCCGCGATGAGGGCCAGCACGCCGATGGTGGCCGCCGGGACTGCGATCCGGTACCGGTGGGCGCGCGTCGCACGGGGATTGTCGTGCTGGAACTCCCTGAGGCAGAACAGGAACGGCAGGCTGCACAGGGCGATCAGGCCGATCAACCACCACGTCGACAGGTGCAGCGCCGGGTCGAATTGGTACTTGCCTGCTGTGTCGGTGACAGCGGTGGAGACAGATCCGAGCTGTCCGTTGACGAGGTCGGCCGACGTCCCGCCACGCGCCGTGACCCGCATCGGCAGGATGCCGGTACTGACAACGGAGGCGGTGATGCCCTCGTTCGCGGGGAGGTAGCCAACCAGTTGGACGCCGGTCCACGGGCGCAGCAGGAGCGAGGCGACTGCGACGGTGAGCGTGCCGCCCATCACCCTGCCGACGTACCGGTAGTCCGCGGCGAACAGGAATCGGGTGATCAGGAAGGTCAGCAGCGCGCCGATCGCCACGATCGGCAGCGCGCGGGCCACCCAGCCCAGGGTCCACAAGCGCAGCCAGGCAACACCTTCGACCTGGTCCGGAGTCACGGTCCAGGGGTCGACCGCGCCGTTCAGGTCGCCCTGCGTGTGATAGTTCCCATCGGTCACCTCTACGACCCGGTGGGTGTAACTGTGTGTAGCACCGGTCGGCGTGAAGGTGATGATGTCGCCGACCTCGGCGTCACCCGGCAAGGTCAGGACCAGGGTTCCCACCGGCGCGGCCTCGGCCATCGAGGGTGTCTCGACCGCCTGGAACCGACCGCCTGCCAGGAGGTAACCGACCAGAACTATGAGCAGCAGAGCGCACAGGCCCCCCGCGAGCACGACGAGGGTTCGTCGGTCGCGGGGGGCGGTGGAGTACACGGGTCCTCAGCTGGTTGTCGAGGTACGGCGGGCAGGTCTCAGGTGGTCGGAACACTGCGAGAAGGATCCCCCGTCCGGCCGGTCGCGCGGACCGGCCGGAGGGGAGACTGTCATCAGGCCGAGAAGCTCCAGACGAGCGGCTGGGAAGCGCGCAGGCCCTGGTAGGTGTTGCCGGCGGAGGAGTCCAACGTCACCGCGAACGAGAACGGCACCGCGATCGTGGGTGCGACAGCGCCGATACCGGCGAGCGCCGTCAGGTTGATCGCGCCACCGGTGTTGAGGCTGGTCAGGGTTCCGGAGAAGACGGTGGTGGTTCCGGACTTGATCACGATGTTGATCTTCGAACACAGGTCGACCGCAGTTCCGTTCACCGTGCCGTTGTTCGCCTGGGTACAAGCGCCGGGGGTCAGCGTGAACGCGGTGGCGTTGACGGTGCCAGTGTTCTTGATGGTGATGTTCGTGGTGATGGTCTGACCCGGGAACATCGCGGTCGAGCCGCCGTACTTGTTGATCGTCGCGCAGGTGGCGGCGTTGGTGGACACCGTCGTGGAGTCGGTGCTGTTGCACAACACGCTGCCGTCGGAGTTCGACTCCTGCATGGTGAGGTAGCCGCTGGCCGCGGTGTCGGTCGAGTTGGTGATCGAGGCCACGAACGCCGACATCGTCGGACTGAAGGACAGCGCGAGGATCGCCGAGGCGGCGATGCCGGTCAGGAGCACGAACAGGCCCTTGCGGCGTGAAGTCGGGGAAGCATGGTTGGGCATGGTTTGTTACTTTCTGTGACTGGCGGGGTAACTGCGAGGGAACTGACGGTCCCCGGATTGGGACCATTCGTGTTGGATGATGACAATTCGTGCACTCGTCGATGAGTATCAGGGTCAGACCGTCGTTTGTCCAGGTGAGATTGTCACCCGATCGGAGGGAGCAGCTCACGTATGGCCCGCATCTGGTGTTCGCAGCGCGGACCGTCCCCCGAACAGTTCGGGGCCGGGCCTGTGGTGGGGTGGTGCTGTGGTCATCGCAACCGGAGTGCTGCTGCTCGGGTTGACGTGCACCGTGTGGGGTCTGGTCGGCGTTCGCCGCGACCCGCGCCGGCTGCGGCCGTCGGTCGCGATCCTGGCCGGTGCGCTCGTCACCGTGATCGGTCTGGCTGCGGTGGTGTCCGCCTCGGGGCTGCTCCCGCGGACGCTCACCGTTGCCCTGGTGGTCATCGGTGGGGTGGTCGCCGTCGCCTACCCGGTGCTCACCGTCCTGCTCGTGCTCAACGGCGTGACGATGATCCGCCGGGAGCGACCGACACCGGCCCATCTGCTCAGCCTGACGCTCGGACTCGGGATGACGGCTCTGCCCGTGCTGTCCCTGATCGCGATCCACCTGCGCGACACCCGATCGCCGGCAGTGGCGGTCCTGGGCTGGCTGGTGCTCGTCGTCGGCAGCGTGCTGGGATACCTGGCGTTCGCTTTCGGCGCCTTCCTGCTCGGCACCTTCCTGTATCGACGGATCGGCCGCAGGCTGCCGGCGCGCTACATCGTGGTGCTCGGCGCGGGATTGCGCGGCCGCCAGGTCTCACCACTGCTGGCCAGACGGCTGGACAGGGCCGCCGCGGAGTTCCGTCGCCAGGGCGGTGCCGGGACCATCGTCCCCAGCGGCGGCCGGGGCGACGACGAGGAACGGACCGAGGCGTCCGCGATGGCCGACTACCTGCGGTCCGAGCACGGGGTGCCGGCAGCGCAGATCGTGCCCGAGGACCGCGCGCGCACCACCAGGGAGAACCTGACGTTCTCCCGAGCACTGTTCACCGCGCCGGACGCGAGGGCGATCGTCGTCACCAGCGGGTACCACGTGCTGCGCGCTGCGGTGCTGACGCGGGAATTGCGCATGCGGGCCAGGGTGGTCGGCTGCCGGACTGTCGGGTACTACCTGCCCAGTGCCTACCTGCGTGAGTTCGCCGCGGTGTTGTGGGCCAATCGCGTGATGAACGTGATCCTGGCGAGTGCGTTCACCGCGTTGACCGTCAGCGTCATCACCCTGTGGCGGTGAGTCGGGGGCGGTGAGCCGGGGTCGTGAGCCGGGGCGATGAATTGAGCGTGGATCCGGTTCAGCGGTGGTTCTCCGGCTGGAGGCGACGTCGTCGACCGAGGGTCCACAGCGCACGGGCGACCAACAACGTCACGATGCCCGACGCCGTCATCCCCACCAGGTTCAGGCCGAGTTGCAGTGCGGCGCCGCTGATCTGGGCGGTCGCACCGACCGCGATCGAGACGGCCAGATCGCCGGCGGCGGGCACGGTGGTCACCGAGATGAACACTCCGACCAGGGCGGGTCCCCGGTTGGCCGTCTGGGACAGGACGCCGATCATCCCGGCCAGCGCCGCGACGACCACGGACCAGTGGTCCGGTCGCCAGATGAATGCGGTCAGCGGTCGGTCGGCGGCCACCTGCTCGAGCGTGATCCAGCCGGCCGCCTTCGCCAGCAGGGCGAGCAGGACGGCCACGGCGATGGCGACCACGAAGCCCAGCACCAGCAGGCGCAATCCCCGGAGTGCCAACTCGGAGCGTCGTAGCACGATGCCCAGGGACATTGCCGTCACCGTGATGAACTCCGGCCCCACCACCATGGCGCCGATCACCAGCACCGATGAATCGGTGACAACGGCGACCGAGGCCAGCGTGACCGCGATGGTCAGGAACAGGAAGTACGACCACGACGGCCGCACCTGCCCGGTCGTGCGGTCCAGCACCTCGTCCCACACGATCGCATCGTCCGGCGAACCGGGGACCCGTGCCTGCGTGAGCTGTGCATTGCGGGAGGGAGACGCCTCCACCTCGGACATCGAGACGGCGCCGTCGGTGTACAGGCCGCGGCGCTGCAGTCCGAGCAGCACGTCGGACGCAGCCTCGCGGGTGACGTCGCACGTCACCAGGTCGCCGACCGGCTCGCGCCCGGCGCCCTCGACCACCACCACGTTGGTGACGCCCACGTGGTCCACCAGATCGTCGACGACGAGGGAGGTCCGGTCGTCCGGAACGATCAGTCGCAGCAGCAGCACCCGCTCAGGGTGGCACGGGATCCTGCCCTCAGCAGGGACCGGGCCTGTCGCCGGTGCAGGCGGACTCGTCCGCGGGTGTCGGCAGTGCCGAAGTGGCGCGCAACAGCAGGCTCCGGAACTGCTCGGAGTCCTCATCGTCGAGCGCGGCCAGCACCTGTCGCTCGACCCGAGCGAGGGTTGCCTGCGCGGCGTCGTAGGTCGCGCGTCCGGCGTCGGTGAGCACGACCTGGCGGGAGCGTCGGTCGGCTGGGTCGGGGCGGCGTTCCACGAGGCCGGCGCGCTCGAGGTCGTCGACGAGATAGGTCATGACGGTGCGGTCCAGGCCCAGGTTCTCGGCGATGGATGCCTGGTTCCGACAGCTGCCGGTGGCCGCGATCGCCAGCACCTGGAACCCCCGGGGGCCGCCGGGAACGTCCTCGATGGACTCCCGTGCCCCGCCCAAGTAGGAGCGCAGCAAAGAGCCCAGGGCGCTACCGAAATCGTCGGCGCCGGTGCGGGTCACCATCTCCGGACTGGTCACCCGCCCATTCTATCCGCGTTCATCAGCTGTGATGATGGTTACGATGACAGATGATCTATACAACAGATGATTATGCTGACAGAGCGATCCCCCCTCGATCCCAGGAGAACCGATGAGCACCCTGTTCCGACTCGACGCCAGCATCCGCACCGAGGGCTCGGTGACCCGCGCCGTCGCCGACACGATCCAGACGGAGGTTCTGGAGCGGCTCGGTCGCGCTGACGTCACCCGCCGTGATGTCGGCCTCGCCCCCATCGATGCCGCCGGCTGGGCCACGGCCGCCTTCGCCGGCTACACGCCGGCGGACCAGCGCACTACCGAACAGACCGCGGCACTCCGCCTGAGCGAGCAGCTCGCCGACGAGGTCGTCGACGCCGACGTGCTCCTGTTCGCCGTCCCGATGTACAACTTCGGTGTCTCGCAGCACTTCAAGGCCTGGGTCGACCAGGTCATCGCCGACCCGCGGCTCGGGCCGGGGTCGACCACGCTGGCGGGCCGACCGGCGTTCCTGGTCACCGCCCGGGGTGGCGGCTACGGCGCCGGCACTCCCCGGGAGGGGTGGGACCACGCGACCGGGTGGATGCGACGCATCCTGGCCGACGTGTGGCAGCTCGACCTGGACGTCGTGGAGACCGAACTGACCCTGGCCGAGGTCACGCCGCAGATGGAGAGCCTGCGCGAGCTTGCCCGCGCACAGCTCGCCGAGTCGCACGAGACGGCGCGCACCGTCGGACGAGCCGTGACGCTCAAGCTCGCCCCTGTCGCCTGACCGGTCCGGGTTCCGCGCGTGACGTATGTCCTGCCGCGCGGAGCCGGCGGGGGCTCGGGTCTCGGGCACGATGGAGCAGACAACATCCCCGGAAGATCAGGACCCGCGTTGCCGAACCCTCCCGCAGCCCGTTCTCACCCCGCCGCCACCCCGGGAGCTGGTGGGTCCGGCAGCCCAGAGCCGACCACCGGCCCGTCCGCGGCGGGCGACGCGTCGATGCTCATCCGGATCTTCAAGGTCGTGGCAGTGCTGGAGGCGTTCTCCTGGCTCGCGCTGCTGATCGGGATGTACTTCAAGTGGATCGCGCAGACGTCCGAGGTCGGCGTGCAGATCTTCGGCCCGATCCACGGAGGCGTCTTCGTCGCCTACGTCGCGGTGACCGCGTTGGTCGCCCGCCGGCAGCGCTGGCCACTGTTCTGGACGACGGCACTGGCGCTGGGTGCTTCGATTCCGCCGTTCTTCACCCTGTGGTTCGAGCGCTGGGCCGTGCGCGCCGGCCGGCTGGACGCAGTCCCAGCCCGCTGAGCGGCGCACGCCTGAGTGCCGGCGCCGGTGCTGACCCACGGCGATGTGGACGGTTTCCGGCACGAACCCACTCAGGCTGCCATCCTGGTGTCCGTCGGGCGACGGTCCGTCGGGCGGTCGAGGGGAGTCGGGGGATGACGGGATCGGACGGGCACGTCGAGCAGGTCGCGGGCGCCCCGCGGCAGCAACCGCAGCCGCAGCACTGGCAGCAGGCGCAGCCGCCGCGGGCGCAGGATCGGTCGGTCGGTCTGCCCGGCTGGCGTCCTGAGGTGCCGTCGGACGACGGTGGTGGGGTACGTCGGCGGCTCGACCCCCCGCCGCTGGTCACCGCTGCCGCAGTGCTGGCCATCGTCATCGGCAGCCTGTTGCTCGTGCTGGCCGTGACCGCCTTCGCCGGGTCCGCCAATTCGTACCTGTCTGCCGTCCGGCTGGCGTTCCCGGCAGTCCTGCTGGTCGGTGGCCTACTGGCTCTGCTGGGACGGCGCGGCGCGCTGACAACGGGAGCGGTGTTCCTGCTGATCACCGGGGTCGTGTTGGTCGTCCAGGTGCTGGGATCCGACCTCTACGACTCGCCGGCGGCCATGATCGAAGCCGGCCTGAGAATCTCGGTCGGCGTGCTGGTGTTGGTGTTCAGCAGAGTCCCGACGTCGACCACCTTCTTCGAGACCATGCAGGAGTTGCGGTACGGCCCGAAGGACGCCGACTTCTTCCGCTGAGTCGCCGAGCCCGGTGGTGGCAGACCCCGCAACGAACTCCGCTACTGGGCTCGAGCATCCGGATGCTGCTGGCCCGCAGGCGGTTCCGAGCCGCCGAACCGGAATCTCGTGCAGTCATTCGGGAAGTCGAACCAGGCCAGGGCCAGCTCCGGGGTGATGACGCGCAGGCCACCGCCGTCGTCAGAGGCCCAGGCGTCTGGCTCCGGTCGGTAGCCGGCCGCTGCGTACTTCTTCTGGAACGCCACGGCGAGTTCGGCGCCGAGGCCGCGTGCGTCGGCACGGGTGGCCGTACTGGTGCCCTCGACGATCACCGTGCGCGTCCCGCTCTCGAGGTTCAGTGTCACCGCCGGGTGGGCCTCCGCGTTCCTGGCATGGACGGTACTGGGAGCACCGTCGTAGTAGAACGAGCCCAGCAGCCACACGCCCCAGCGGGGCACCACGTGCGGGCGCCCGTCCGGCCGTACGGAGGTCAACCAGTAGTGCTGTGCCGCAACGAGTTCAGCCTCCACGTCGGGCCACCGCAACACGCCCTCGACGGTGGTCGGGATGCCGTACCCCTCCGGCATCGTCGGTCGGTCGGCGGTCGGCGTCCTGGAATCTTCGCTCATCGGCGCAGGATAGGACGCTCCTCCGACAGCGAGGCCCCCGCGGATCTCCTGGGATCGCGGAGAACCCGCAGAGCTCAGCGACCTGCGCGCCGCCAGGCGATCAGCGCGGTCGCGTCGATCTCGTCGTCGCGGCTGATGGTCACGTCGAATCCTGCGGACCGGTAGAGCGAGGTGGCGGCCACGATCTGCGGCTCTCCGATCTCGGTCACGAACCGGCCCGTCGAGGTCATCCACCGGCCCGCTGCCCCTGCCATCCGACGATGCACGGCCAGCCCGTCGTCACCGCCGTCCAGTGCGGCGCGCGGCTCGTGGTCCCTGGCTTCCGGCGGCATCAGCGCCACCCGTGCGGTGGGGACGTAGGGCGCGTTGGCCACGATCAGATCGAACCGGAGTGTTGACGGCAGGCCGCCGAACAGGTCACCGCGGACCACCCGTCCGGCCGGTAGCAGACGGCTGGCGTACCCGACGCTCACCTCGTCCAGATCCGTTGCCCAGACATCGATCTCGCATTCTGCCGCCCGGGAGAGGGCGTACCCGATGGCTCCGCAACCGCAGCACAGGTCCAACACCGTCGAGGTCTCCCGTACGAGTCCCAGCGCGCAGTCGACGAGGTGCGCAGTGCGCTGCCGGGGGACGAAGATCCCCGGTCCCACCGGCACCCGCAGGCCGTGGAAGACGACGTGCCCGACGAGGTGCTCCAGCGGTTGCCCGGCCATCCTGGCCAGTACCAGGCTCTCCAGGTGCTCGGCGGTCGTGCTCCCCTCGACCAGCGAGGCGGCCTCCTCCTCGGCGAACACCGAGCCGGCCTGCCGCAGTCGCGCGGCCACCGCAGCGTCGCGGTCCGGAGCATGATCCATCCGCCCATGGTGCAACGCGGGCGTCCCGGAGTACAGGCCGGCGCTTCCTGACCGGATCAGGCGACCGGTGCGGCGCTGGGATGGTCGGCGCCGGGATGATCGGCGCTGGGATAGTCGGTGTACCCGCGGTGGTCCCCGCCGTAGAAGGTGGGGCGGTCAGGGGTGTTGAGCGGCGCGCCGGTCCGCAGTCGCGCGACCAGGTCCGGGTTCGCCAGGAACTTCGTGGCGAACGAGACCAGGTCGGCGGCGCCGTCCTGGATGACCGAAAGATGTTCGGCCGCAGTCTGTTCCGCCGGGTTGAGCACCAGGACCCCCGACCATGCCTTCCGCAGCAGGGGGGTCAACCCGGGATCGGTGGTCTCGGCAACGTGCAGATAGGCCAGTGCCAGGGGCTCGAGCGCGGCCACCAGCGCCAGGTAGGTCTCGCGGTGTCCGTCCTCGACGATGTCGTTGAAGGGGTTCGCCGGTGAGATGCGTAGCCCGACCCGATCGGCGCCGATCTCGTCGGCGACGGCCTGTGCCACGGCGACCGTGAAGCTGATCCGGCCGGCGACGTCGCCGCCCCAGGTGTCGGTGCGTCGGTTGGCGTTCGTCGACAGGAACTGGTGCAGCAGATACCCGTTCGCCGCATGGATCTCGACGCCGTCCAGGCCGGCGTCGATCGCTGCGCGGGCGGCTGCGGCGAACTCGGCGACGGTGTCCTGCACCCCATCGGCGGACAGCGCGCGGGGCGTCGGGAACTCCGCCATCCCGCGGCCGGTGAACACCGAACCGGTGGCAGCCACTGCTGACGGCCCCACCGGCAGTGCGCCGGCGACCTCGGTGTGCTCCGGGTAGACGTCCGGGTGGCCGATCCGACCGGCATGCATGAGCTGGGCGAACACCAGGCCGCCGGCGGCATGGACGGCGTCGGCGACCAGCTTCCACCCTCCGACCTGCTCGGCGGTGTGCAGCCCGGGAGTGGCCGGGTAGCCCTGACCGATCGCCGACGGCTGCGTTCCCTCGGTGATGATCAGCCCGGCGCTCGCTCGCTGGCCGTAGTACTGCGCCATCAGTGGTGTCGGGACCGTGTCGTTCGCCCGGTTGCGGGTCATCGGGGCCATCACGATGCGATTGCGCGCTCGGTACCTGCCGATCGTCACCGGAGTGAACGCTGCGTCGGTCGCCGTCGTCATGGTGGTTGCTCCGCTCTTGGTGCGCACTTGCGCATGGTGGTCCCTGCAGGGCAGCGTCGGCATGCTCATGGTCATTCCAGCGGGGTGGGAGACCCACGTCACTCGCATCGGTGCAACAGTTCGACCCAGGTCGGCGCTTTCACCCGACGTGGCTCCTGTCGATCATGGCAGTCTGGACGACACCGGTGTCCGGGGTGCGGAGGTCACTGATCGGGGGAGAGGGTCCATCGTGCTGCCGAGAGCCGACTGGTGGGTGCGTCGATCACGGGTCCGCGCCGGTCTGCTCGCCGCAATCGCCCTGGTGGTGGCGACCGCCATCCTGCTGATCTCCGTCATCCTCGGCGTCGTCCAGCGCGGCAGCACCGACGGGGTCCGCGGGTACCTCGCGGAGCGCAGTGGGTCCACGACCGTGCTGTCCTTCGCCACCAGTCCCGGAACCGACCCGCAGGCCCAGACGATTGCTGCCCATGCGCTCGTCGACGGGTTGTTCAGCGGTATGCCCGTGGAGTTGTTCGATCGAACGTTCTCGGGCCGGTTCACGATCACGACCGGGCTCGCCGGGGCGCAGGACCCCCGGCCGGCGGTGCGCTGGGGAAGCTATCCGGGGGCCGAGCAGCACGCGACCCTCCTCGGTGGGCGCTGGCCGGCCGACACCGGCGCCGCTGATCGCGTGGAGTCGGCACTACCCTCCGAGGCGGCCGATCGGCTGGGTCTGCGGGTCGGCAGTCGCCTCGGACTGACCGTCGACACTCCGCTCGGCGGTACAGCAGCGCCACCGACGTTCGAGCTGGTGGTGACCGGGGTCTTCCGTCCGGACGTCAGCGGTTTCTGGTCGTCGTCCCGGGCGCTGGTGCCGGGCGCTGGCGTGACCGATCCCGCCCCGGTGTTCCAGGTGGCGCCGCAGGTGCTCTCGGGAGACCGGGCTGTCGCCCCCGCGGGGGGTGTGCTGGCCGGATGGACACTGGTCCCCCGGATCGGGGCGATCACTGGTGACCAGGTCGCTGCGCTCCGGGCAGCGGTCGGGGCGCTACCGACGGCGGTCCGGGCCGACACCGCTGTCAACGTCGGCGGAACCCTGTTCGCAGGCGGACTGGACGATTCCCTGGAAGCCGCCGCCGCGGCGGTCGCCAGAGCCACCGCGGCCGCGCCGCTGCCACTCGTGCTCGTCGCTCTGTTCTGCCTGGTGATGTTGGTCCAGCTGGGCCGCCTGCTGACGGACGACCGTCGGCCGGAAACGGTGTTGCTGCTCTCCCGGGGGCTGTCGGCGGCGCGTGCCTCCTGGTGGGCCGCGCTGGAGACGCTGGTGGTGGCGCTGACGGGGGCCGCCATCGGAATCGCGATCGCAGCGCTCGGTCCCGGCCTGGCGGTCGGCGGGCTGCTTGCGGCTGCGGCAGCGGTGCTGGTGGCGACCGTTGCAGCACTCGTGCCGGCCCACCGCGAGGCGGCCACCCCGTTGGTGCGCGACCGGGCCGACGACTCGGGCCGCGGCAGGGCGCTGGTGGCCGGCGGAGCGGTGTTGCTGGTCAGCGGTGCTGCCCTGTTCACCTGGTGGCGCTTCCGCCGTTCGCCCGGCACGCCCACTGGATCGGTGGAGCCCGCGGTGCTGCTCGCACCTGCCGTCATCCTGCTGGCGGGTGGACTGGTGGCGACCGTGCTGTTCGGGATGGCGGCGGCGCTCGTCGCTCGCCTGCTTCCTGGCCGCGACCGGGGGATCGGGTGGGCACTGCCGGTCCGGCAGATCGCCCGCCGCGCAACCGTGTACGCCTCGATCGTGCTGCTCGGGTCGCTCTCGGTGGGGGGCGCGCTGCTGGCTTCGACGTACACCGGAACGGTGGCGGAGCTCGAGCGATCGGCGGATCGGTTGCAGGTCGGTCCGGATGTCCGAGTCAACGGTGTCGAGATCGTCGGCTCGGCGACCGATCCGGGGGTTCTTGCACAGATCGCCGCGCTGCCAGGGGTCCGCGCGACCTCGCCGGTGCTGGAGGTCGCGGCGCCCGACGGCGAGTCCTCCCGCACCATCATCGGGCTCCGTTCGGCCGAGCTGCCGTCGCTGCTGCCGGTCGTGGCGGGGACGGATCCCGCGCTGATCGCTGCGGCACTGCAGGACGACTCGGATCCGGGCGAGGTGCTGCCGGGCGGCGCCTCAGGCGTGCGGGTGGTCGGCTCGCTGACGGGTCCGGCGCGCCCGGGGACGGTGACGCTCTGGTGGGCAACGCTCGACGGACTCGCGGTGCGTCAGACGATCGGGTCCGCAACCACCCGGGCGCTGGATCTGCGATCCGCTGCGCCGGTGGCCGGATCGCGGCTGATCGCTGCGGATCTGCAGGTCGATCGGTCGGCCGGCCCGGCGCGGCTCGGCGGCTCCCTCACCGTCTCCGCCATCGATTCCTCCGGGGCGCAGATCGGCGCGGAGTTGTTGCGCGGCAACGCCGACGCCCTCCAGATCGGGACCGGGGCAGACTCCGACGCTGCCGTGGGCACTGCCGCGGGGTTCCGAATCAACGTCGGCGAGGTGGAGGAGTCCGTCCGGCCGGTGCTGGTGAGATTCGGTCCCGGACTCCCGGCCGCGGGCAGTGCGCTCGCCGGTGTCGTCGATGCGCGCACGGCAGAGAACTCCGGTCTCGCTGTCGGCGACGTGATCGGTCTGAGCCCGGCCGGCGCACCGGTCGATGTCCGGATCGCCGCGGTGGTCCCGGTGCTGCCGGGATTCGACGGTACGGACGCGGTGCTGACCGATCTGCTGTCGCTGCAACGACACCTGCTGGTCGCCGCATCCACGCTCGTCGGCGCGGACGGGATCTGGATCGGCTCGGACTCGCCCCGGGCGACCGCTGCCGCGGCCGGTAACAGCTTCGGCGGCGGGGCTCAGATCGTGGCGATCGGCAGCTCGGCGACCCTCAGTGCCCCGGCCATCGACGCCTACCGGTGGGGCACCGCCGGATCGCTGGCGTTGGCGCTCGCCGCCGTCGCGGTCGTGGCCGTCACCCTCGCCCACCGACGCCGTGCCGAACTCGTCGTCCTGTCGGCCATCGGGGTCCGGCCCGCGCGCCAAGCCGCAATGAGGCGACGTGAGCTGGGTGTGACGGTGCTCATCGGCTGGGTGCTCGGCGGCGTCCTCGGCTGGCTGACGGTCACCGCGGTGGTCCCACGGCTCGCGGTGCGTTCGGTGGTGGGCGGCCAGGACGTTCCCGATCCGGGGCTCACCGTCGACGTCGCGACGCTCGCCCTGCCCCTGGCGTGTCACGCTCTCGGCGTCCTGCTGGTGGTGCTCATGAGTGCTCGCCAGGTACGCAGCAGAGCGTCCACTCCTGACCCGCGGTGGGTGACGCCGTGAACCGTGAACCGTTGGCGCGCATCGGATTCGCCGCCCGTCAGCTGCGCGCAGACGCCGGACCGGCGACGCTGTTGCTGGTTCTCGTGGCAGTGCTGGCCGCGCTGGTCAGTGGAGGACCGTCGCTGATCCGCTCGTTCGCCGACCAGGAGGTTCGGCAAGCGGCCACGGATCTGTCGTTGCTGGATCGTTCCCTGTCGGAGCAGACCACGATCCCGCTGCCGTACGTCGGCGGCCCGGCCGCGCTGCCCGCCGACCAGCGGTGGTGGGGACCCCTCGAGCAGCGCCTGGCCGAGATCAGGGCGGACTTCCCCGCTCCCGTCCGGGACCTGGTGGGCGAGGCGCGGTTCCTGTCCAGGACTGGAAGGGTGGCAGTGGACAAGTACGCCGGTCAGCAGTTCGATCAGCTGCTGCAGTTCGACTCCGATCCTTTCGTCACCGAGCACCTGCGACTTGCGCAGGGACGGTGGCCGCGCGTGCTTCCCGCCGTCCCTGACCAGCTTCCGCCGTTGGAGATGGTGCTGGGTGGGCCCGCTGCACTGCGGCTGCAGTGGAACGTCGGCACCTCCCGGTCGGTGGCCGGTCGAACGGTGACGCTGGTCGGAGTGGCTGCCGAGCAGCCGGTCGATCCGGAGTTCCTGAGCATCGAACCCAACGCGCTGACCGCCCTGGTCATCGACGACGGCAATGCACCGATCCGACTGGTTGCTGTCGCCTTCCTGGCTGACGGCGCCTGGGATGCCGGCGTACTCTTCGACGACAACGGCGGAATCACCGGTCGGCTCTGGTACCCGACGCAGGTCGAGAAGCTCGACACCACAGGCGTTCCGGAGCTCGTCAGCCAATTGCGCAGGGTCACCGGCCTTCGGGTCGAACTGGGCGCACCGGGTGCCGACTCGGCGAACTCCCTGCAACTGTCGACCGAGCTCTCGGGCGCGCTGGTGGCCGCTCTGGCGCGAGCCGACGCGGCCGGTTCCGTGCAGTGGGTGGCGATGTCGGGGCCGTTCGGCGCGGCGATCGCCGTGCTCGTCCTCGGGCTGCAGGCATTCGCCAGACGCCGGATGGAGGTCACCACCCTGCTCGTCGACCGAGGAGCCGCACGATCGACGGTGCGCACCATCGCTCTGGCCCAGGGCCTGCTGATCGGGGTACCTGGTGCGGTGGTCGGCGTGCTCGCCGTTCGGACCTTCGCCTCCTGGCCGGTCCCGTGGTGGGCGGTGCTCATCGGGCTGCTGGTCATGCTGGTCGCGCCGGTGTACCTGGCCGCTGTCGCCGCGCCGGGCCGATCGCGGCGAGCCCGTGCTGACCTGACCACCACCGGATCCCGATCGCGGTGGGTCGCGGAAGCGATCGTCATCGTGCTGGCCGCGCTGTCGGTCACGTTGTTGCTGACCGGCGCGCTGGACCCGGCGGAGGCATCCGATGCCGCCTCCGGGGGATCTGATCTGCTGGTGTTGCTCGCACCGATCCTGTCGATCCTGGCCGTGTGCGTGCTCACGCTGCGGCTGTACCCGGTGCCGTTGCTGCTGATCAGGTCGGTGACCCGGCGCCGACGTGGGTTGGTGGCCCATCTCGGCGTCACCCGGTCGTTGCGCGAGCCGGCGGTGGGTCTGCCGTTGATCCTGGCCTGTCTGACGGGTGTCACCGTTGCCACGTTCTCGGTGACGATGCTGTCCACGATCGACCGGGGGATCGCCGACGCCGCAGCACGAGCGGCCGGATCGGACCTCACGATGACCGGAGCGCCGACCTTCCCGAGCGTCATCGAGTTGGCCGGGACCGCGCCGGGCGTTCGGAGCGTCGCCACCCTCGGAGACGCAGGACCGGTCGACATCGACGTCGGCGGCCGGACGTCGCGGGCCGAGCTGTTCTTCGGCGACACCGCAGCGCTGTCCAGGGTGCTCGCCGATGTGCCGCGCGCCGCCGTGATCCCCGGCGGGATGGCAGCGGATGTCGCCGCGGGCGCCCCCGTCCCGGTGGTGACCTCCAGCGGGCTCGGAGCGTCGGCGGGCGGGGGCATCACGGTCAAGGGCGAACCCGCTGCCGTGGTCGGCGCAGGGGATTTCCTGCCGCAGGCGTCGGGGGAGTGGATCCTCGTCGACTCCGCACACGTCGCCGCGCTGGTAGCCGGCAGGGCGACCGGCTCGGTGCTGCTGATGTCGCTGCAACCGGGAGCCGACTCGCAGCCGACCAGTGACTTCCTGAACCGGAAGATTCCCACTCTGGAAGGGGTGTTGCCGGCCAACTTCGACGGCACCACATCGGGGAACCTGCTGTTCAGCTCCCCCAGCGCGAGCGAACGGCAACTGTCACAGGTCCCGACGGTCGAGGGGATGCGGGTGGTGCTGACCGTCATCACGATCCTCTCGGCGATCCTCACCGTGCTCGCGGTGCTCGTGCTGGCCGTTGGCGGAACGCGTCAGCGCTCGAGGTTGCTGGCGATGTTGCGGTTGCTGGGCTTGCGGCCCCGGCAGGCGGCGGCACTGAGCGCGTGGGAACAGGGACCGCCGGTGATCACCGCGGTGGTGGTCGGGGGCGGTTTCGGCCTCGTGTTGGCGGTGTTGGTGCAGCGTGCGGTCGACCTGCGGGCCTTCACCGGCGACGTGCTCGCGCCGAACTTCTCCCTGGACGGCGACCGGCTGCTGGTGATGGCCGGCGGGTTCGCGGTTGCGGTGGTGATGGCGGTCGGACTGTCTGCGGTGCTGAGCGGGCGGGCCGCGGCAGGGTCGATCCTGCGGGGTGAACCCTGATGACGGTCCCAGCAGCAGACGGGCTGCGCTGCACCAGATGTCGGCGGCACGACGAAGGTCCAAGAGGGAGTAAGCGATGAGCCACACGTCACAGCACCGGGGTCGTCCGGAGCCGTCGGTGGGCACGCCCGCCGCACCGGCCGAGCCGGACGTGCTGTGTACCGAGCTCGTGCGCGTCTACGCGACCGAGGGGATCGAGGTGCAGGCGCTGCAGGGACTCAGCCTGCGGGTCGATCGTGGGGAGCTGGTCGCCATCATCGGAGCCTCCGGCTCCGGGAAGTCGACGTTGTTGTCGATCCTGTCCGGCATCGATCGGCCCACCGCCGGTCGCGCTGTGGTGGCAGGGTTCGATCTCGTCGCGCTCGGCAGGGCCGACCGCACGCGCTACCAGCGCTCGGCGGTCGGGTTCGTCTGGCAGCAGACGGCACGCAACCTGGTCCCGTATCTCACCGGCGCACAGAACATCTCGCTGGTGTTGTCGGTGGCAGGGGTGAAGCGCCGGCGGCTGCGGGTGGCCCAGCTGCTGGCCCTGACCGGGGCGCATGAACAGGCCGACAAACTGCCCGCCGAGATGTCCGGCGGACAGCAGCAGCGGGTCGCGATCGCCGTCGCCTTGGCCAACGACCCGCGGATTCTGCTGGCTGACGAGCCCACCGGGGAGCTCGACGAGGAGTCGACCCAACTCGTGCTGAGCACACTCCGGAGGGTGAACGAGGAGACCGGAACGACGATGATCATCGTCACTCACGACGCCGACGTCTCCGAGCACGTCCGCCGTACGATCCGGATCCGCGACGGTCGGATCGCCTCGGAGACGTTGCGGCACCACGAACGTGCGGCCGACGGAACCCCGTCGACGGTGGCCAGGGAGTTCGTCGTGCTCGATCACGTCGGACGGATGCAGATCCCCCCCGAGTCGGTGCGGGCCCTGGGCCTGGCGGATCGGGTGTTGCTGCAGACCGAACAGGATCGGGTGGTGATCCGGCCGGCCGGCGAACTGCCGCCCGCGTTGCCGCAGACGAAGGACGCCGGCTCGGACATCTTCGACGGAGGCGATGCACGGTGAGCGTGACCGATCGAGAAGGCGAGTCGCCGCTGCGGCGGGTCTCGGGAGAGCACTCCCTGCTGCAGGCGGACGGTGTCCCGTTCGGTGATCGAGCGAACGGAGTGGGGCGAGATCCCGATGTGCCGCATCAGGTGTCAACCGAGCGGCCGCTGCTGCAGGCCGACGGTGTCACCAGGGTCTTCCGTACCGGTGCCGGTGAGGTGGTGGCCGTCGACCACGTCGACCTGATGGTGGGTCGTGGCGAGCTGGTGGTGTTGATCGGGCCGTCCGGCGCCGGCAAGTCGACGTTGTTGAACCTGCTCGCCGGACTGGACAGACCCACCGACGGACGGGTCCTGTTGGACGGCAACGACTATGCCGCCCTGTCCGACGTGGAACTCGCCGCGCTGCGGCGCGATCGGATCGGGTACGTCTTCCAGGCTTTCGGTCTGTTGCCGATGCTGTCCGCACGGGAGAACGTCGAGATCCCGTTGCGCCTCACCAGGACTGCAGTTCCCGAGCGCGACCGTCGGGTGGTCGCGATCCTCACCGAGATGGGTCTGGCTGGGCACCTCGACCAACGACCGGGCGAATTGTCCGGTGGTCAGCAACAACGGGTCGCGTTGGCGCGGGCTCTGGCGGGCGAGCCGCAACTGATCCTCGCCGACGAGCCGACGGCGCAGCTCGACAGTGCAACGGCCGGTCGGATCCTGGCACTGATCCACGATCTGGTGCGCGAGCGAGGAGTGGCCGCCGTCGTCACCACCCACGACCCGGCACTCATCGACCTGGCGGATCGGGTGATCGAGCTGCGTGGTGGACGGGCGAGGGATCGGGAGCACCCTGCTGCGCCGATCGTGCCGGCTGCGGACATGTCGCCGCGGACCGACGAGATCCCGGTGGTGGGCGGTCACCGGCTGCAGCGCGAGGGCGGTCGACACGCGGCCGACTGAGGCTGCACTGTCTCTCGGCTGCACTGTCCGTCGTCGGCCACCGGGGTGCTGACATTCGGCGCGGCGGACGGAACACTGTGAGAGGTGAAGAGCGACTTCAAGAAGCAGATCGCCACGTACTCCTCGACGCGGGGCACCTTCGAGGTCGTGACGGTGCCGAAGATGCAGTTCCTGATGATCGACGGCCACGGTGATCCCAACACCTCCCCGTCCTACCGGGAGGCGCTGCAGACGGTGTATCCGGTCGCCTACACGCTGAAGTTCCTCAGCAGGAACGAGCTCGGCCGCGACCACGTGGTGATGCCGCTCGAAGCGCTGTGGTGGGCGCAGGACATGGAGTCGTTCACTGCCGCTCGGGACAAGTCGCGCTGGAGTTGGACCACGATGATCATGATCCCGGAGTGGATCACCGGCGAGCACTGGGCCGCTGGGCTGCAGACCGTCGAGCGCAAGGGCGGTGCACCCGCGCTCGAGGCGATCCGGCTGGAACTGCTCGACGAGGGCACTGCCGTGCAGACCTTGCACGTGGGTCCGTACGACGACGAAGGGCCGGTGCTGCATCGGATGCACCACGAGTTCGTACCCGCCAACGGCTTCGCGCTCACCGGGAAGCACCACGAGATCTACCTGAGTGATGCCCGTCGCACCGCTCCCGATCGCCTGCGCACGATCCTGCGTCAGCCGGTGATCGAGCAACCCCGCGATGTTCGAACGACGCAACGGTGATCGGGCGGGATCTCGACTCCCTCGTTCCTCGGTTGCTCGATCGCCGGATCTGGATGGACGGGAGATCGGTCAGCGATTCGACGCACGGTCGGCGGCCACCTGGACGGCGGTGGCGACCGCCCCCAACAGCGATGCGCGCGACCCGAGCTCGCCGGCGGCGACGACGAGCTGCACCGACACGTAGGGCTGGGTGTAGCGACGCACCGCTGCACTGATCCCGTCGAGCAGCGGCCCGGGGTTGCTGGCCAGTGGCCCCCCGATGATCACCAGCTCCGGGTCCAGGTTGGCCGCGACCGCGGCGATCACCCTGCCGATCGCCGTGCCCATGTCGGTGAACAGCCGCACCGCGCCCGGGTCGCCGTCGGCGACGATCTGCAGTGCGTCCTCCAGGGTGAGTTCCCGACCGTGCGCCTGACGCAGCAGGCCCAGGGCGGCGTCGGCCGAGGAGATGGTCTCCAGGCACCCGCGGCTGCCGCAACGACACAGCGCGCCGTCCTCGCTCACCTGGACGTGGCCGATCTCCCCTGAGGTACCGCGGCTGCCCCGGTAGAGCGAGCCGTTGAGGATCATTCCGGCACCGATTCCCGTCGACACCTTGACGAACATCAGATCCCGCACGCCCCGCCCCCGGCCGTACACGTGCTCACCGACCGCACCCAGGTTGGCGTCGTTCTCCAGGATGACGGGTTGGCCCAGCGCTGCCGCGAAGTCCTCAGCGGGTTGCGAGCCGACCCAACCGGGCAGGATGGTGCCCGACAGCAGCTGGCCGGTGGAGCGTCGTACGGGTCCGGGCACCCCGATCACGACCGACTTGGGCCTCCCCGAATCGTGGTGCTCCACCAACATCTCCCGCAGCAACTGCACACCCGCGTCGACAGCTGCGTCGGCCGACGAATCGATGTCCATCGGGACCCGGCGCTCCGACAACACCGTTCCGGCCAGGTCCGCGACCGCGACTCCCAGATGCGCGTGCCCGAGATCGAGCGCGGCGACAACCCCTGTTCCGGCCGCCAGTGCCAGCAACTTGGGCGGTCGGCCCCGACCGTCGAGGTGTCCCCGACCGGTCGTCACGAGCCGGTCCTCGGCGGTCAGCTCGGCCACCACCGAAGCAACCGTTGATCTGGACAGTCCGGTGGTCCTGACCAGATCCACCTGGCTGATCGGTGTTCCCGCCGACAACGTCTCCAGGATCAACCGACGACTGGCGTCGCGGAGCGGGGAGGCACGCCCCGCGCCGCGGCGCTCGACGTCGTCGTCAATGGTCACAGCGGGAAAAATGCCCGTACTTCCGCAGTAAGTCAAGCCGAACCGCTGCTGGCAGTCCCCGTCAGGGAGTCCATCTGACCCGCGGCGCTGCCGAAGAAGCGGAGATTCGGCACGGCACAGCCCAATTCCGCTTGACCCCGGAACAAAACAATCTGATAAAGGCGCGCCGTGCGCGGTTTCTTCAGCTGCGTTGATCCACTTAACATCTGGCGACCACCGAACCTGCGCTGCTTCCGTCCGTGGAGCCCAGTCGATGCGCGGGCGGCCGTGGACGGAAGATTCAGTTCGGAAGGAAATCGGTATGCGCCGTACCCCCTTGGTCGCCGGCATCGCCGCCGTCGGCCTCCTGATGGCCGCGTGTGGATCCAGCGAGAACTCCGGGTCGCCCGGCACCATTTCCGGTGCCACTTCCCCATCGAGCACTGCCCCGACCACTGACACGGCCTCCTCGACCGCGCCCACGAGCGATGGCAGCTCGTCCGCCACCCCGTCGAGTGGCGGCGACAGTTCGTCCGCCCCCGCGGGTACCGGTGGCGCCGGCGGCGACGTCGGTGTGTTCACCTGGTGGGCCGATGGCTCGGAGAAGACCGGCCTCGATGCCCTGGTGAAGGTGTTCAACAAGCAGAACCCGGCCGACAAGTTCGTCAACCTCGCCGTCGCCGGTGGTGCGGGCAGCAACGCCAAGACCAAGCTCGCTTCCGATCTGCAGGCCGGCAACCCGCCGGACTCGTTCCAGGGCCACGCCGGGGCCGAGCTGACCGACTACATCAACGCCGGTCAGGTCGAGCCGGTCAACGATGTCATCGACGCCCTCGGTGGGGACAAGGTGTTCCCGAAGGATCTGCTGGATCGCCTCACGGTCGATGGCAAGATCTATTCGGTTCCCTCGAACATCCACCGCGCCAACGTGGTGTGGAGCAACTCCGCTGTGCTCAAGAAGGCCGGCATCGACGCGACCAAGGCGCCTGCCGACCTGGCCGCCTGGATGGCGGACATGGACAAGGTGAAGGCAACCGGCGTCTCCACCCCGCTGACTCTGGGTGGTACCTGGACCCAGGTCGAGCTGTTCGAGACCGTGCTGATCTCGGATCTCGGTGCCGACGGCTACAACGGCCTGTTCGACGGGTCCACCAAGTGGGACGACGCCAAGGTGACCACCGCGATCGCCGACTACGCCAAGCTCCTCACCTACGCCAACACCCCGGCCGACGGTGACGACTGGACCCCCGCGATCGACATGGTCATCGAAGGTAAGGGTGCCTACAACGTCATGGGTGACTGGGCCGTCGCGGAGTTCGCTGCCAAGGGCAAGAAGGACGGCACCGACTACAACTACTGGGCCGTCCCGGGCCAGGAAGGCGTCTACGACTTCCTCGCCGACTCCTTCACTCTGCCCAAGGGTGCTCCGAACGCCGCCGGCACCAAGGACTGGCTGACGACGGTCGGCTCGGCCGAAGGCCAGCAGGCGTTCAACCTCGCCAAGGGCTCCATCCCGGCGCGCACCGACGTCACCGACAAGGGCTTCCCGGCCTACCAGCAGTGGGCCATGGGCGAGTTCAAGAAGGACACGATCGTCTCCTCGATCGCCCACGGTGCAGCGGTGAACCTGGGGTGGAACACCGCGATCAGCCAGGGGATCAGCAAGTTCATGTCGACCAAGGACCAGGCCGGTCTGCAGACCGATCTGGTGAATGCAGCCACCGACAATTCCGGTAACTGAGCTGTACGTCGATCCGAGCTGAGGCGGGGCCGTCCTCCCGGGCGGCCCCGCTCTCCGCTGTCCCCATCGGTGCTGCCCCCTCGGCACCATCACGACGTGTTCTGCCGCAACGAGATCGGAGCATCATGAGCAGTGTGTCGACGCCTGCGCGGCCTCCCAGGGCCGGCCGCGCGGCAGGCCGTACGCCCGCCAGGGGTGGCCGGGGGATGCCCACCTGGGTCTCCGGTTTCCTGTTGGTGTTGCCGTCGATCATCCTGATCGGTGTTTTCATCTACTACCTGATCGTCCGCAACTTCCTGACGTCGCTGACGAATCGCAACTCGAACAACCTGAAGCTGCAGGTCCACAAGATCGGGTTCGACAACTACACCCGGTTGATCGAGGACTCCAACTACCAGCACGCCTGGTACAACCTGTTGGTCCTGACCGTGGCGTTCATCGTCGGCACGATGCTCTTCGGGATCGTCTGGGCTCTGCTGCTGGAGAAGGGCCCCAAGGGCGAGGGGCTGTTCCGTTCCGTCTACCTGTTCCCGATGGCGATCTCGTTCATCGCATCGGCAGTCGCCTGGAAGTGGTTGCTGAACCCGCAGACCGGCGACAACGCGATCGGGCTGAACCAGCTGTTCCAGATGGCCGGACTGGACGGTCTGCAGAATGCCTGGTTCTCCTCCAACTCGAAGTTCAACATGGTGGCGATGGCGATGCCAGCCATCTGGCAGCTCTCCGGGTACATCATGGCGTTGTTCCTGGCAGGGTTCCGCGGGATCTCCGACGACCAGCGCGAGGCAGCCCGGATGGACGGGGCGAGCGAGTACAAGGTGTACCGCTACGTACTTTTCCCGCAGCTCTCGCCGGTCGCGCTGTCCGCGTTGATCATCGTCGGACACATGTCGATGAAGATGTTCGACCTGATCTATGCGCTGGCCGGATCGAACTCGTACGTGGCCGGTGTCCCCTCAACGCTGCTGTGGTCCCAACTCAGCACCTACAAGTACGGCCTCGCAGGAGCGAACTCGACGATCATCCTGGTCATCGTCGCGATCTTCGTGGTGCCGTACCTGGTCTATACCCGTCGGGTCGAGAAGAAGGCCGGATCATGACTGCGATCCCCACCACCGCCGCAGACACCACCCCGCTGGCAGGGGTTCCGGAGGCCCCGGAGCGCGACCAGCAGGCATCCACCTCGCGGGCCACGACCGCCCGCACCGTGCGCTATGTGCTGCTGATCCTGTTCCTGATCATCATCCTGGTCCCGGCGTACGTCATGTTCGTGACCAGCTTCAAACCGGCCGCCGAGATCACCACCAGCCGCTCCTGGTTCCTACCGCAGAACTGGACGCTCACAGGCTGGTCGAAGGCCTGGGACACGCTCGCCGCGCCGATGGGTCGGTCGTTGGCGATCGCCACGATCGCTGCGGCGATCAGCTCGATGTTGGGCTCGCTCAACGGTTTCGTGTTCGCCAAGTGGAAGTTCCCCGGCGCGAACATCGTCTTCACCCTGTTCCTGTTCGGGATGTTCCTGCCGTACCCGGCGATCATGATCCCGTTGCAGCAGATGCTGTTCAACGACTTCGGACTGAGCCAGGGCGTCACCACGCTGATCATCGTGCACACGATCTTCGGCATCCCGATCTGCTCGCTGATCTTCCGGAACTACTACGCAACAGCGGTTCCCAACGAGATCCTCGAGGCAGCCAGGGTGGACGGCGCCGGAATGTGGCGGACCTACACCTCGATCGTGTTGCCGGTCTCGATCCCCGGATTCGTGGTCACGCTGATCTGGCAGTTCACCTCGGCCTGGAACGACTTCCTGTTCGCGCTGTTCCTCTCCAGCCCCAACAACGGTCCTGCGACCTACGCGCTGCAGCAACTCTCGGGTGCCCAGAACCCGGACTACGGCTCGAGCATGGCCGGTGCCTTGATCGCCTCCGCGCCGACGCTGGTGATCTACATCGTGCTCGGCCGCTACTTCGTCTCCGGCCTGATGTCGGGTTCGGTCAAGTAAGGGCCGACCGAGCTCCGCGAGCCGCACTCGGCGGGTGAGGATCCGGCTCACCCGCCGATCGGCGTTCCGGGATTTCTTCACGCGTCCGGGTGGCGGTATGGGGCGAAGTACCCATCCGGGGAACCGTCGACCGCGCTGCCGCCTCTCACGTCATGACCGACGGACGACGAGCGACCGGAGACCGCCATGACACGCAGCGCTGGCATCGCAGTTCACGCACGATCGACCTGTGACGCATCGCCCCAGGTGAGAGCACTGATGGGTAGTGCTCCCCATCGCTCGGAGTGGCCACCGCGTCACCCGATTGGCCACAATCGATCCGAACGCCCGCGGTGGACGCCGCAGGCATTGGATCATTGCGAACCCAGCGATCGGGGTGCCGGCACCACCGTGTCGGGCACCGCACGACAGGAAGGCCTCCAGTGACCGAGACATTCGAACTCAGCGGTGACCCCGATGCGATCATCGGCTCCGCGCAGCACTGGACCAACTTCGGGTCGTCCGCGCACTCGGCGTCCAGCGACGTGAGCTCGCTGGATGCTTCGCAGTTCTCCGGTGACGAGGCCGACACCTACCGCGGTCGCATCAACAAGGACATGACGCCGCACCTGACGACGGCCGGCGATGCCTGGTCGGACGTCGGTTCCGCGCTCCGGACCTATGCGGGCACCCTGCGCGACCTGCAGCAGCGGATGACCGCGCTGAAGGCTGCTGCCGCCGAGCAGAAGTCCAAGGTCGACTCGTCGGCGCAGGCCGTGCAGCAGGCCCAGCAGGCAGACAAGACGAACAGCCTGGCCACCACCCCCGATCCGCACTACAAGAGCCCCACCGCCGATGCGAACACCGGTCACGCGGATGCGATCAGCGCCTTCAACGGCTCGGTGTCCCAGGCGGCAGCGATCCGCAAGGAGCACCGCGAAGCGATCCAGAAGTGCTGCGGCACCATCGACGACGCCAAGCACAAACGCTTCCAGAAGCCCCCGGGCTTCTGGGACAAGCTGGGCGCCGTGGTCGTCCACCAGTTCAAACAGGCCTTGGCGTTCGCCGTCAAGTACGTCTCCCCGATGCTCAAGATGGTGTCGATGGTTGCCGGGGTGCTCGCCCTGATCCCGTTCCTGACCCCGGTCATGGGCCCGATCGCGCTGGCCGCCGGAGCGACTGCACTGGCGATCGACGTGCTGAACAAGCTCGTCACCGGCCAGGGTTCCTGGGCCCAGATGGGTCTGGATGCTCTCGGGCTGGTGCCCGGGGTGAAGCAGCTCAGCACCTTCGGCAAGATGGCCAAGCTGGGAAATGCGGCGAAGAACATCGAGAAGGCCAGCGACGGCGTCAAGGGCGCCAAGGCTGCACTGGTGGCAGCGAAGAGCGCCAAGCCGAAGCTTGCCTTCCTGACCCGGAACGGCCGCGCGGCGAAGGCTGCGATCAAGAACGCGAAGACCGGTGTGAGCGAGGCCAAGGGCGCGTTGAAGACCGCCAACAGCCAGTACAAGGCTCTCGACGACCATTTCGCGAAGGTTGCCAAGAATTGGCGTCGGGTCGAAGCGGGAACCTCCACTGCCACGGCGGGTCTCACCGGCTATCGCAACTACGAGTTGAACGGCAGCATCAAGGAGGCCATGCTGGCCGGTGCGGTCTCGGCCACCGGCATCAAGGTCCCGGGCGTCAGCAAGAAGCTCGACGCCATCCAGAACATCATCGCCAACGGTGCGGCCACCGGCCACCAGGCCGTCAACATCTACGTCCTGCACCCGGAGCTGGCCGGCAACCGCCTGCAGCAGGCGAGGCTGATCACCAGCGGTGGGAAGACGCTGCTCCACAGCTCCAACGCGTCGATGTACTCGCAAGCGGGTACGCACCCCAACGGCATGTCGCGCGCGGCCTTCGAGGTGCCGGCCCGCTGATCCGGCCGGAGTGGTGGCTCAGGTGTCCCGACGGGCTCCCGCCGACGGGCTGTAGCTGCGGCTCACCGGTGCGTCGAGAGCGGCGTCCAGGAATGCGTGTTCGACCGCCCGGGTGATCTCGGCCGCGTCGGCGGTGTCCACCAGCGCGATCGCGGAGCCGCCGAAACCACCACCGGTCATCCGGGCGCCCAGAGCACCGGCATCCAGTGCGGCGTCGACGGCCAGGTCGAGTTCGATGCTGGACACCTCGAAGTCGTGCTGCAGCGATCGGTGGGATGCGGTCAGATCCGCTGCGATGGAAGACATCTCGCCGTCACGGAGGAACGCCACCACTGCTTCGACCCTGGCGTTCTCGGTCACCACGTGTCGGACCCGCTTCGTCAGCACCGCACCGTCCTGTTCAACGGCCAGGACGGCGAGTGCGGCGTCCAGGTCGTCGATCTCCCTCAGCGAGGTGAGGCCGAGAACTGCGGTCGCCCGTTCGCACGATGCGCGGCGACGCGCGTACTCGCCGTCGGCGAGCGAGTGGTGGGCTCGGGTGTCGATCACCAGCAGGGTCAGCCCGACCGCGGTCGGGTCGAACGGGACCTGCTCGATGGTGCCCGCGCCGACGTCGAAGAACAGCAGGTTCCCGGCCTGCCCGGCCGCGGAGGCCATCTGGTCCATCAGCCCGCACGGGACGCCGACGAACTCGTTCTCGGCGCGCTGGGCGACCCTGGCCAACTGCTGCAGACCTGTTGGCCCGTCGAACATCTCACTGCCGGCGAGCTCGGCGGCGGCCAGCGCAACGGCGCACTCCACCGCCGCTGACGAGCTCAGCCCGGCACCAACGGGGACTGCGGAGTCGAGCGCCAGTTGGAGGCCGGACACCGGTGCACCGGCATCCCCGACCGCCCACACCGCGCCGGCGGGATAGGCCGGCCACCCGGTGGCCGCGGCCGAACCGGGGCGGAGCTGACGGATCGGGATCTCGATGATCCCGCCGGGTCGCTGGGACGAGACGATCCGAACCACCGGCTCGTCGATCCGGCCGGCAGCGACCACCGCACGATCGTCGATCGCGAAGGGCAACACCAGGCCGCCGGTGTAGTCGGTGTGCTCACCGATCAGGTTGACCCGACCAGGTGACGACCACACACCGTCCGGCAGTCCGCCGTACGTGGTGTGGTACAGAGCTTCTGCATGTGTTGCTGGGATGCTCCTGCTGCTCATCGCCGGTCTCCGATCTCCGGGGCGGTTCCACGGAAGGCCCAGGCATCGGCGACCATCCGCCGCAGATCGAACTCCGGCGCCCAGCCAAGCTTCGACCGCGCCCGATCGGCCGAGGCCACCAACACCGTCGGATCCCCGGCGCGGCGTGGCCCCACGGTGGCCGGGAGCGGCAGACCGGTGACCTCCTCGATGGCGGTCATCACCTCGCGAACGCTGAAACCGTTGCCGTTGCCCAGGTTGCAGATGAGATGCTCGCCGGGTTGAGCGGCGCCGAGCGCCAGGACATGCGCCCGCGCCAGGTCGAGCACGTGCACGTAGTCGCGGATCGGCGTGCCGTCCGGGGTCGGCCAGTCGTCGCCGTGGATGGTCAGTTTGTCTCGCAGACCTGAGGTCGCGTCCAACGCGATCGGAATGAGATGGGTCTCGATCGCGTGTCGTTCACCCGCGCCGAGAGCGGCACCGGCGACGTTGAAGTAGCGCAAGGAGACCGCGCCGAGACCGGTGGCGATGCACTCGCCGGAGATCATCATGTCGACGGCGAGCTTGGTCGCCCCGTAGGTGTTGGTCGGTCGGCACGGGGTGTCCTCGGTGATCGGAACCTGGTCCGGCTCTCCGTAGACGGCAGCAGTCGAGGAGAACACGAGCCGCGGAACGCCGTGTCGCGCCATCGCGTCCAGCAGCAGCCGGGTGCCGACGACGTTGGTGTGCCAATAGATGCTCGGTCGCTCCACCGACTCGCCGACCAGTGACTTGGCCGCGAAGTGCAGAACGGCGTCGAAGCCGGCGCCGTCCAGGATCCGGTCGGCGTCGGCGATGGACGCCGACTCCAGACGCACCCCCTCCGGGACCGAGTCGGCATGCCCGGTGGAGAGATCGTCGAGGATCACCACCTCGTGCCCCTCCTGCACGAGCAGCCGGGTGACGACCGATCCGATGTATCCGGCTCCGCCGGCGACCAGGAGTTTCATGACATGCCTTCTCGGGTGGGGGGACTGATTCCGGTGGGTGCTGCGTCGCGGCCCTCGGTGCGCAGTGCCATGGCGGCCGCGCCGCCGTCGTGCACGATGGGGATCACCATCACCTCACCGACCTGCTCGGCGAGTTGGTCACGCGCTTCCGGATCAAGCTGGTCGTCGGTGATCAGGGTGTCGACGGCACCGAGCTGGGCGATCTGGGACAGGCCGATCACGCCGTACTTGGTGTGGTCGGCGACCACGACGAGCCGGCGCGCGGACTCGACCATCGCACGGTTGGTCTCGGCCTCCATCAGGTTCGGGGTGGTCAGGCCCGCTCGCAGGTCGATGCCGTGGATCCCCATCACCACCAGGTCGACCCGGAGGGAACGGATCGCCTGCACCGCAATGGGTCCGACCAATCCGTCCGACGGCGTGCGGATGCCGCCGGTCAGTACGACGGTCAGGTCGGGACGCTCCTGGTCGTAGAGGACCTCGGCAACCTTGAGCGAGTTGGTGACGACGGTGAGGTCGGGAATGCCGGCGAGATGCGGGGCCAGCGCCCAGGTGGTGGTGCCGGCAGTGATCGAGATGGCCATGCCCGGCTGGATCAGACGCGCGGCGTGCGCTGCGATCGCCTCCTTCTCGAGCCGCTCGTGCATTGCCTTGGAGTCGAAGGTGGGTTCGAGGGCGTGCGCGGTCTCCACCGCGGTCGCGCCACCGTGGACCTTGGTGAGCAGGCCCTTGCGGTCCATCACGTCGAGGTCCCGGCGCACGGTCATGTCCGACACCTGCAGGAGCTCCGTCAGGTCGGCCACCCGGACGCCCCCGGACCGCCGGAGTTCGTCGAGGATCCTGGCCTGACGGACGGCTGCCAGCATGACGCCTCCCGGTCCGGACGCGGTACGGGTGGCCGCCCTGGCCGGTACGGCATCTCACCCGAACTCAACAAGAATCTACACCAGGTGTGTGTGATCTTGTTGGGTCCGCCTTCCATGATGGTCCAGCGAGCGAAGAACGGGGGAGTCGATACCCCGTCTGTGCACTCGGGCCACACAGGTGACGCAGAACGGCCGGGCGCGGAGGATTCCTGCAGAGTGTTCTTCAGGTTCTCCGATGGAGCGGCCGGATTGCGTCGTCCACCTCGCCAAGGACCGGTCGGTCAGCGTTCACCTCCGCGTCGCCTGCCGGACCTGCTGTGTACCCGCCGGCCCAGCAGGGTGTGACAGGTCCCGACAGACGCAGTTCGTTGACCGACCACAGCGTGCGGCGCTCCGGTGCCCACCGATCCGTGAGGTGTTGCCATGTCCGCCGATCCCACCGTCCCCAGCTCCCGACCGTCGTCCGTAACTCCGTCGTCCACAGCCCCGTCGTCCACGCCAGGGTCGGCGGGCCGCCGGCTGCTGCCGATGCTCGGGCACACCGCAGGCAAGCGCAGCGCGGTGACCTGTGAACTGAAGTGTGCGAACGCGTGCTTCCACCCGGTTCCCAACGAATCGGACAACCCGACGTTCCGCGACATCGCCGCGATCGCCCTCGATCGTCGGCGACTCATCGGACTGGCCGGCGCCGGTGCGCTCGCGATCGCTGTCGGTCCGGCTGCGCTCTCGGCGGCGGCCGCCCCGGCCGCCGCGCCGGAGCTGGCGCCGGAAGCCCTCGCGACAGCCACCACCCAGGGCTCGACCCTGCGCTTCACCCCGATCGCTCCGGTGGAGAAAACCGTTGATGCGCTGACGGTTCCGCGTGGCTACAGCTGGAAGCCGATCATCCGCTGGGGTGATCCGGTGCTGCCGGGCGCACCGGTGTTCGACATCGAGGCGCAGACCGCGGCCAAGCAGCGCATGCAGTTCGGCTACAACAACGACTACACCGACATCATCTCGACCGATGTCCATGGGACCAGGGCCGTACTGGTCTGCAACCACGAGTACGTCAACCCGCAGATCATGTTCCCGGCCGACCTGGATGCCGTCGAGGCCAAGCGGATCGCCCAGGCAGCACACGGTTTCTCGGTGGTCGAACTCGAGCGGCGTCGGCCGGGTACGCCGTGGTCGACGCGTCGCTCCGGTGTGCGGCTCAACCGCCGCTTCCACACCCACAGCACGTTCGCGGTCGACGGGCCTGCCGCCGGCAGCGAACTGCTGAGGACGAAGGACGATCCGACCGGCAAGGTGGTGCTCGGCACGCTCGGCAACTGCTCCGGCGGGACGACGCCGTGGGGCACCGTACTCACCGGGGAGGAGAACTTCAACGGCTATTTCCGCGCTGCCGGTACCACCGACAGCGAGAAGCGTTACGGGCTCAAGGACAGCGCGACCGCACTCGGTTGGGAGACCATCGAGCCGCGGTTCGACGCGCGGACCGCCGATTTCGTCAACGAGCCCAACAGGTTCGGCTGGATCGTCGAGATCGACCCGATGGATCCGAACTCGACTCCGGTGAAGCACACGGCGCTGGGTCGGCTCAAGCACGAGGGCGCCAACGTCATCGTCGCCCGCTCCGGTCACGTGGTTGCCTACATGGGCGACGACGAACGCTTCGACTACCTGTACAAGTTCGTCTCGAAGAAGACCTACCGACGCGGCCCGTCTCCCGCGGCCCGCGCCCACAACAAGACGTTGCTGACCGAGGGCGATCTGTACGTCGCCCGGTTCACCGGCGACTCATCGCTGGCCGACCTCGACGGCAGCGGTGAGCTGCCGCAGGACGGTCAGTTCGACGGCGTCGGCAGCTGGGTGCCGCTGATCAAGGGGGGCCGGTCGTGGATCAAGGGCATGAGCGTCGACCAGGTGTTGGTACACACCCGACTGGCGGCAGACAAGGTCGGCGCGACCAAGATGGACCGTTGTGAAGACGTCCAGCCCTCGCTCGCGACCGGCAAGGTGTACGTGGTGTGCACCAACAACACCGATCGTGGCAAGGTCGGCAAGGAAGGCGCGACGGAGCCCAACCCGCGCAACGCCAACAAGGACGGCCACATCGTCGAGCTCACCGAGCTGCACGGGTCGGACGGCGAGACGTTCGTCTGGAACCTGATGCTGGTCTGCGGTGATCCGGCGGCGGCGAACACCTACTTCGCGGGCTACCCGAAGAACAAGGTGTCGCCCATCTCGTGCCCGGACAACATCGCCTTCGACTCGGAGAACAACATGTGGATCGCGACCGACGGGGCGCCGTCGGCATTGGGACTGGCCGACGGTCTGTTCAAGGTGCCGCTCAGCGGCTCCGAGCGTGGCCGGGTCCAGCAGTTCCTGGCGGTGCCGAACCAGGCCGAGACCTGCGGCCCGGTGGTGCACGATCGCGACGGCCTGGTGTTCGTCGCCGTGCAGCACCCCGGCGAGGAGGGCACGTTCGCCGCGCAGACCTCCTACTTCCCGGACTACGTCGTCGGTGAGCCGAAGGCCGGTCAGTTCAAGGGCCCGCGGCCGGCCGTGGTGCAGGTCTACAAGTCCTGAGCTGCGAGGCCGAACGGCAGATGACCCGGTCACCCGTCGGGGGGTGACCGGGTCATCTGCCGTTGCAGTGCGGACGGTCAGCTGACGGCATCCAGCAGGGCAGCGTTGAACGCCGGGATGTCGTCGGGGTTGCGGCTGGTGATCAGGTTCCCATCGACGACGACCTGCTCGTCGCGCCACTGCGCACCGGCGTTGCGGAGATCGGTCTGCAGGCTGGGCCAGGACGTCACGGACCGGTCGCGGACGACGTCCGCCTCGATGAGCGTCCACGGTGCGTGACAGATGGCAGCGACCGGCTTGCCGGATTCGACGAATGCCTTCACGAACGCGACGGCATCCGTGTCGGTGCGCAGCGCATCCGGGTTTGCGACCCCGCCGGGCAGCACCAGGGCTGCGTAGTCGTCGACGGAGGCCTCGCCGACCACCACGTCCACATCGAAGGCGGCAGCCTTGTCGAGGTGGTCGAAGGTCTGGACCTGCCCGCTCTCGGTGGACAGCAGGACGGGGGTGTGGCCGGCGTCCTTCACTGCCCGCCACGGCTCGGTGAGCTCGACACGTTCGATGCCTTCGGTGGAGGTGAGGAATGCGATCTTCTGGGTCATGACGGCGCAGTACCCGAAGGCCCGGAGGCTGAACCCGGGCCCCGATCCGGCCGTTGGCAGGTGTTGCCGACGATCCGGCGTCATGGGGGCGATTCAATGGGGCTGACCAGCGCGCGCCGGGAACGGCCCGAACGAGGAGTGCGATGCCCGAAACAGCCGGTGCCGGAACCCCCAGGCCGACGGGATCGGTGCGTCGCGGGCACCTGAGGATCGGTGTCGACACCGGTGGCACGTTCACCGACATCGTCGCGGTCGACACGCGCACCGGAGCGGTGGCCACCACCAAGACGCCCTCCACCCCGGCGAACCCGGCGGACGGATTCCTCACCGGCATCGACAAGATCCTCGACGCGATGGGAGCGACCGCGACGGACATCGAATCGATCGCGCACGGCACCACCGTCGCCACCAACCAGCTGCTCGAGGGTCGGATCGGCGAACTCGGCTTCATCACCACCGAGGGTTTCGAAAACGTCCTGGAGATCGCCCGCCAGCGGGTGCCGGACGGCTACGGGAACTCCTATTTCTGGGTCAAGCCACCGCGGATGGTCCCGCCGGAGCGCATCCGCACCATCCCGGGTCGACTGGACGCGTCCGGACACGAAGTCAGACCCTTCGACCGCGAGGCGGCCGTGCGAACCGTGCGCTGGTTCCGCGAGCGGGGCATCAGCACGCTGGCGGTGTGCCTGCTGCACTCGTACGCGAACGACAGCCACGAGCAGCAGCTGGCCGAGATCATCCGCAGCGAGTTCCCGGCGGCCGTCGTCTCGCTCAGCTCCCGGGTGCTGCGGGAGTACCGCGAGTACGAGCGGAGCATGACGACCCTCATCGACGCGTCGGTGAAGCCGACCATCGCCGCCTACATCAACGGGATCGCCGAGCGCCTCGCCGCGCTGGATCTGGATCTGGATCGCACCATCCCGTTCTCGATCATGCGGTCCAACGGTGGCGTCCTGTCGGCGGAAGAGGTTGCGCACCAACCGATCACGACAGTGCTGTCGGGTCCGGCGGCGGGTGCACTGGGCGCGGCGGTGATCGCAGCGAACGCCGGCTACCCGTCCGTGGTCACCAACGACGGCGGCGGTACGTCCTCCGACGTCACCGTGATCCGCGACGGGGTGCCCAGCCTCACCACCGAGGGCAGCGTCGGTGACTACCCGTCCAAGATCCCGATGATCGACGTCGTCACGGTCGGAGCCGGTGGCGGATCGATCGCCCATCTCTCCCCGGAGGGGACTCTCAAAGTGGGCCCGCGATCGGCCGGGGCCAGCCCTGGCCCGATGTGCTACCCGAACGGCGGCAGCGAGCCGACGATCACCGACGCGCACATCGTGCTCGGCCGCATCCCACCACATCTGCTCGGTGGTGAGATCCCGCTGGACGTCGAAGCCGCCCGGCGCGGGATCGCCGCGCTGGCAAGCGATCTGGGCATCACCCTCGAAGCCTGTGCGAGCGGGATCCTGGAGATCTCCGCGTGGAACCAGGCGAACGCCCTGCGCCAGGTGACGGTCAAGCGTGGGCTCGACGTCCGCGACTACCCGATGGTCACCTTCGGCGGATCCGGCTCGCTGCTGGCCTGCCGGCTGATGGACGTGCTCGGACTGCCGGCCGTGCTGGTGCCGCCCAACCCGGGAAACGTCTCGGCCTACGGGCTGCTGACGGTCGACGTCCGCAACGACTACGTGCAGACCTTCATCTCACGGCACGACCAGCTCGACCTGCCGGCGATCACCGGCGTCTACCGGCGATTGACCGGCCAGGTCCGGGATGCGTTGCAGCGCGAGGGTTTCGCGCCGGATGACCAGGTGATCGAACGCACCGCGGATCTGCGGTACTTCGGCCAGGCGTACGAGGTCCGGGTCGACTGCCCGGACGGTGAGGTCGATCGCGAGTGGGCGGACACCGTCACCGCCGCTTTCCACGCGGCGCACCGCGCGCTCTACGGGTACGACTTCGCCGGTCGCGCCGACCAGCACGTCGAGTGGGTCAACCTGCGGGCGACCGGGATCGGACCGATCCCGCGGCCGCAGCTGGCACGGATCCTGCCGGCCACCACCGACGTGGGCGTCGCCAGGACCGGTGAACGTCAGACCTGGTTCGCCGCCCCCGGAGCCGCAGCGGAGCAGCAACGCTGGATCATCTCGGGCCTCTACGAGCGGACCTCGTTGCGCGCCGGTCACGTGGTGCACGGTCCCGCGGTCGTCCAGGAGTTCGGGTCCACCGTGCCGATCCATCCCGGTTTCGCCGCCAAGGTCGACGAGTTCGGCAACCTCGTCATCACCCGCACCGAGATCAGCACCAGCACGGAGAACAGCACCAGCACCGAGCAGGAGAGCGCATGAGCACCCCGGACACGTCGAAGCAGCAGGTGAAGGCCGATCCGATCCTCGTCGAGATCGTCGCCGGCACGCTGGCCGCGGTGGAGATGGAGGTGGAGAGCGCAATCGGACGCACCTCCCGGTCGCCGATGATCCGGGACGCGCACGACTTCCGCGCCGGGATCCACGACCTCAAGCTGCGGAAGCTGACCGGACGCTCGTACTCTGCGCTGGTCCAGCCGGTGGTGCGGGACTTCCCGATCGACACCATGCAGCCGGGCGACGTGTACTTCCACAACGACGTCTACCTCTCCGAGGGCGGCATCGGGCACCTCCCCGATCTCTGCGTCACCGTGCCTGTCTTCTCAGGTGGCAAGGTGGTGGCCTTCGTGCAGGCGTTCGGGCACCACGACGACATCGGCGGCGCTGTCCCCGGGTCGATGCCGAGCAACGCGCGGAGTGTGTTCGAAGAGGGGCTGATGGTGCCGCCGATCAAGTTGTGGGACAAGGGAATTCCGAACGAGGCGGCGCTGCGGATCATGACCCGCAACTCGCGGATGCCGGATTCGCTGGCCGCCGATCTGGACGCGGAATGCAGCGCCTGCCTGATGGGTGCCCGCCGTCTCGCCGAGCTGTTCGATCGCTACGGGCGGGACCAGGTCGAGGCGTGTTTCGACTCCATCCTGTCCGCGACCACGGAGACCTACCGGACCGAGATCCTGTCGAAGATCCCGGACGGCGAGTACGTCTGGGAGGACTACGCCGAACACGACGGCGTGGACGCACCACGGCTGCACCGGCAGCGGATCACCCTCACCAAACTGTCGGCCGGCGACGGCGTCACCGACGGCAGGATCATCCTGGACTTCACCGGCACCGGGCCGCAGGCCAAGGGTCCCATCAACCATGCGGCCGACTACTCGGACGGGGTCTTCCTGGCGAAATGGTTGGCGCCCATCCTGCGCAATCTCGCCGACACACCCGAACGGATGGCACAGCTCGACGTCAACGAGGGCGTGGTGCCGCTGATGGAGATGAGGTTCCCCGAGAAGGGAACTCTGCTGACGCCGATCTTCCCTGCGCCGACCAACGCGCGGACGTTCGTCATCCTTCGCCTGCTGGGCGTGCTGGCCGGAGTGCTCGCGAAAGCTGTCGACGGCCGGATGCCGGCCGACCAGGAGACGATCCGGTACGTCGGCTTCCATGGCATCGACCGCACCGGGACGCCCTACCTGATGCGCGAGATCCTGGGTGGCGGCTCCGGCGGCCGGTACTACGCGGACGGCGAGGACACCATCCACGTCGTTCCCGATTCGTCCAACGTGCCTGTCGAGGTGACCGAGTCCCGGTTCCCGTTCCTGATCGAAAGGCTCGGCCTGGCAGTCGATTCCGGCGGAGCCGGACGCTACCGGGGCGGCCTCGGTTACGAGAAGCACTACCGGATGCTGTTGGCCACCGACTTCATGTGCATCGCCGACCGGTCGATCCTGTCGTGCTGGGGTGTCAAGGGCGGCAGGGCCGGCAAGTCGTTCCAGGTCACCATCGATCCGGGCGGGCCGCGCGAGCGCGAGATCGACGGGCTCGCCGACGGCGCCCCGGTGGAGGCCGGTGAACTGGTACGGGTCCGGACCACGGGCGGCGGTGGCTGGGGCGATCCGCTCGATCGCCCGGCCGGCGAGGTGGCTCTGGATGTGGTGCGCGGCAAGGTGTCCGTCGACGGTGCGCTGGACGACTACGGGGTGGTGCTCGCCGCCGAGGTCCTGGAGGGGCACGTCGACCGGGTGATCGTCGACGAGGAAGCGACAGAGATCCTGCGGGCGGAGCGACGCTCCCTCGTGCCGGTCGACAGCCCGTTCTTCGACCGCGGCCCGGGGTACGCCCGACTCTCCAGCGGAGCTGTCAACGCGGATGTCGATTGGCTGTAGGGCTGTGACGGCACCTCCCGGCGGTATCCGGAGGAGCAGCCGGGACCGGCGAACGGGTAGGCCGATCGGACAACGGGAGCAGGTGTTTGTTGTCCGCTGCGATGAAGACCGGGCGGTCGTGGACCCTGATGCTGGGACCACGTCACTTCCCGTTGATCGATTCGTGAGGAAACCATGGCCCACCGCCTCAACCCGGGCACCGTCCGGCGACTGACTCTCGGCTCTGCGCTCTCCATGGCCCTCATCGCGTCCGGTTGTGGTGGCAATGACGCCGCAACGCCGAGCTCGACCTCGCCGGGGGCCACCTCCTCAGCGGTTGCGAGCAGCTCGTCCACCGCCGGTACCGGCGCTGCGACAAGCGGCTCCGCGGCGTCGTCGGGCTCCAGCTCCGGCGCACCGACGTCGGCAGTGCCCGAGGTGACCCCCGCAGGCAAGTTCACGATGGCGATCGCCACCGATCCCGGCTCGCTGGATCCGTCGATGACGGTGCTCGACTCGGCGCGGACGGTCGGGTCGCTGGCCTACGACCCGTTGCTCACCTACTCCAACGACGGCACCGCGATCCCCGTCCTGGCCGAGTCGTGGAAGGTCAGCCCGACGAAGATCGTCTTCACCCTGCGCAAGGGCGTCACCTGTTCCGACGGCACCGACTTCACCCCCACCGACGCGGCCGACAACATCAACTACGTGGCGGACGCGAAGAACAAGTCGCCGCTGGCAGGGGTGTTCCTGGACGTCGGTGCCAAGGCCACCGCCGATGACAGCGCAGGTACCCTGACCGTCACCGTCCCGAGCGCGAACATCTTCCTGATCAACAACATCTCCGGTCTGTTCATGATCTGTGCCGCCGGGCTCAAGGACCATGCCGCCATCCAGAAGGCCACCATCGGCACCGGTGCCTTCGTCCTCAAGGAGGCTGTCGCCGAGGACCACTACTCCTTCGACCGCCGCGCCGGATACACCTGGGGCGCACCGCCTGCCACCCCCGCCGGCACTCCGCCGGCCCAGGTCAACATCCGGGTGATCCCGAGTGCCACCACCGCGGCCAACCTGGTGCTGTCCGGTGAGATCAACTTCGCCGCGGTCAGCGGCGCCGATTCCACCAGGCTCGACTCGGCCGGCCTGCCAACGGCCAATGCCGTGCGGCCCGCCGGTGAGACGTTCTTCAACGAGGCGGACGGTCACGTGACCTCGGATCCGTTGGTGCGGCAGGCCTTGTTCTCCGGCACCAACCTGGAGGCAGTGCAGAAGGTGGCCGCCGCCGGCAAGGGCGGCCCGTCCAAGGGCATGGTCACTCTCGAACCCCGCGGCTGCACGACGGACACCGTCACCGGCACCCTGCCCGCCTACGATGCCGCGGCCGCGAACGCTCTGCTCGACCAGGCCGGCTGGGCCAAGGGTGCTGACGGGATCAGGGCCAAGGACGGCAAACAGCTTGCGCTGGCGTTCATCTACGCCGGCGGTGGCGGAGGCGCCGGTATGCAGGCCGCCTCCGAGCTGCTGACGGCGCAGTGGAAGCAGGACCTGGGCGTCGTCATCACCGTGAAGTCGGTCACCAGCACCCAGATCAACGAGATCCTGTTCGGCACGGGTGCCTGGGACGTCGCCTGGCTGGCGGTCAACGTCAACCTCCCGGTCACGCTGGTGCCGTTCCTGTCCGGCAAGACGCCGGCCGACGGTGGGACGAACTTCGCGGCGATCAAGAACGCGGACTACGACGCTGCCGTCAAGAAAGCCGCAGCCGCCACCACGGTCGAGGCGGCCTGCGAGTCGTACACAGCGGCGGAGAAGGCGCTGTTCACCAAGTTCGACCTGTTCCCGATGTACGACCTGTACACCAGCTCGTATCTCAAGGGCGCCACCGCGAACCTGGTCGGTGGCGGGATCGACGTCAGCACGGTGCGCCTGCCGGGCTGACCCAGCACGCTCCCGACGCCGGCCCGTCCGGCGTCGGGAGCGGCAGGTGGGGCAGCGGGGTCGGACAGCAGCACGTCGAACAGGACAGGATCAGATGACCGAGGTACTCGATCCGCTGCCGCACAGAGCGGTCGACCGGAACCGCGACCGTCCATGGGCGGACTTCTGGCGGCGTCGGTTGATCCGGTTCGTCATCTCGTTGTGGGCGCTGGTCACGTTCTCCTTCCTGATCGTCCACCTCGTCAGGGGCGATCCGGTCAGGGCATCCCTCGGCCTCACGGCCGATCCCGGTCTGGTCGCCGCTCGACGCCAGGAGCTGGGACTCAACGACCCGCTGATCGAGCAGTACTGGAACTTCCTGCGGCATCTGTTCACCGGCGATCTCGGGGTGGGGATCGGGAGCCGGTTGCCGGTCATGGAGACGATCACCGACCGCCTGGGCAACACCCTGCAGCTCGCGATCCTGGCGTTCCTGGTGGTGGTGGTGATCTCGGTGCTACTCGGCGTCGGGATGGCGATCGTCACCCGCGGCGGCCGCAGACGGATCGGCGAGCTGGGCTTCACCTCCACCGCCGTCGCCATCGCCTCGATTCCCGAGTTCCTGCTCGCTGTCGGGCTGGTCTCCGTGCTGGGGGTGAGTTGGCAGTGGCTGCCGATCGCGGGCAAGGAAGGTGCCTCGTCGTACCTGATGCCGGTGATGGCGCTGGCCATCGGTCCCGCCCTCGCGCTGGCCCGGCTGATCAGGATCGAGACACTGTCGGTGCTGGGCGCGGACTTCGTCCGGACCGCGCGGTCGAAACGTCTGCGCCCCAGGCTGATCTATCTGCGCCACGCGCTCCCGAACGCACTCACCGCCACCCTCACCATCGGCGGTCTGCTGCTGTCGGGGCTGATCACCGGCACGGTGCTGGTGGAGACCGTGTTCGCCTGGCCGGGCCTCGGTCCGACGACGGTGGCCGCGATCATCAACAAGGACTTCCCGCTGATCCAGGGCATCGTGCTGGTCTACGGCGGTCTCATCCTGCTCATCACGCTGCTGGTGGATGTGCTGCTGGCGCTGGTGGATCCGCGCTCGACGATCAGGGAGAGCTGATGACCAGCACCGTCCCGTCGCCGATCGAGGACGTGCTGGACGTCTCCGGCGTGATCGATCCCGCGCACCCGGAGACACCGACAGTCGGTGGTCGTCGCCGGCGTCGGGGACTCGCGCGCCTGGTCGGCACGCCGGTCGGTGTCGTCGGCATCCTGCTGCTGCTCGGAGTGCTCGCGCTGGCGGTGTTCGGCCCGGTGATCTGGGGTGCCCGCGCGGATGCCTACGATCTGGATGCCCTCAGCTCCGGTCCGACGGCTGCGCATCCCTTCGGTACCGACATGCTGGGTCGCGACCTGCTGTTCAGGGTGCTGGTGGCTTCGCGGCTGTCCATCCAGCTGGCTGTGTCGGCGACCGTCGTCGGGGTGGTGCTCGGGGTGATCCTCGGGCTGCTGCCGATCGTTCTCCCCGGCCGGTTCGGACGCGCCCTTGTCGCGTCGATCGGTGTCGCCGTCGCGTTCCCCGGGCTGCTGCTGGCGCTCTTCTTCGCCACCATCTTCGGGGTCGGCGCCACCGGGGCGGTGCTCGCGCTCGGGCTGGCCGGGGCGCCCTCCTTCGCCCGTCTGACGCACACCCTCGCGTCCGGTATCGCCGGGCGCGACTTCATCTCAGCGGCCAGGGTGCTGGGTGTCGGCAGGCTCAGGGTGCTGGTCAGGCACGTCCTGCCCAACATCGCAGAACCGTTGGTGGTCAACGCAACCCTGGCGGCCGGCAGCGCACTGCTGTCCTTCGCCGGACTCTCGTTCCTGGGCCTGGGGGTGCAGCAGCCGGACTTCGACTGGGGCAGGTTGCTCAACGAGGGCCTGGCCGGGATCTACCTCAATCCGATGGCGGCGATCGGCCCCGGAATCGCGATCGTGGTTGCCGGTCTCGCGTTCAGCCTGAGCGGGGAGTTCCTGGCCGCCGCCGTCGGACGGCGTTCGAGCCGGAGCAAGGGCGTCGCCCGGGCCGCCGAGCTGTGGTCGGGCGCCGGCCGGGCACGCGTCGGCCGGTCCGACGACTCGCCCGGCAACGGCGCCATCGACGTCGGTGCCGACGTGCTCGACATCCGTGCGCTGCGAGTGGGTTTCCCGACGACGAGCGGGATCGTCACCCCGGTCCGCGGAGTGGATCTGCGGATCGCTGCCGGCGAGTCGGTCGGCATCGTGGGTGAGTCCGGCTCCGGCAAGAGCCTGACGGCGCTCGCCGCGGCGCAACTGATCGAACTGCCAGGGCTGGTGTCTGCCGAACGCATGGTGCTGGACGGTGCCGACCTCGGCGCGCTGTCCGGCCGGGAGGGACGCAGCAGGCTCGCCGCGACGATGGCGATGGTCTTCCAGGATCCGATGACCTCGCTGAACCCCGTGATGCGGGTCGGCAAACAGCTTGCCGAGGTGGTCACCGAACACCGGGGCGCGTCCCGGCGCGCAGCCTGGGACCGTGCGGTGCAACGGTTGTCAGCCGTTCGGATCCCCGAACCCGAGCGACGTGCGCGTCAGTACCCGCACGAGTTCTCCGGCGGCATGCGGCAGCGGGCGGTGATCGGCATCGGCCTGATGGGCGAACCGAAACTCCTGATCGCCGACGAGCCCACCACTGCGCTGGACGTCACCGTGCAGCGCCGGGTGCTCGAACTGATACAGCAGGTCCGCGCCGACAACGCCTCAGCACTGCTGCTGATCTCGCACGACATCGCGGTGATCTCGGGGATGTGTGACCGGGTCCTGGTGATGTACGCCGGTCGGGTGGTCGAGGAGATCAGCACCGTCGAGCTGCTCACTGATCCCGCGCATCCCTACACCCGCGCACTGCTGGCCGCGGTACCCGAGATGGACACCGATCTGGACGTCCCGCTCGCGACCATCCCTGGTCGGCCACCGGCACCGGCAGAGATCGGAACGGGCTGCGCCTTCGCGCCGAGGTGCGCCTTCGCGACCGACGCGTGTCGCACCGAGGATCCACAGCTGCGGTCGATCGGGCCGGCGCACCGCGTCGCGTGTCTGCACCCGCAGGGCACCAGCAGCGGGATCCGCACGGGGGCGCAGCGATGAGCACGCTGACGTTCCGCGAGGTCACCGTCGACTTCGGACCGACCCGTGCGGTCGACCGGGTCGACCTGGAGATCGCCGACGGCAGCGTCGTCGGACTGGTCGGCGAATCAGGGTCGGGAAAGTCCACCCTCGCCCGGGTGGCGGTGGGTCTGCAGAGCTGCAGCGGTGGTGAGGTGCTGCTGGACGGCAGCCCGCTGCGTCGTCACCGGGCCGGCCGGCCGGGCAGCGTGCAGCTGGTCTTCCAGGACCCGTACTCCTCGCTCGATCCGCGGATGTCGGTGGGGGAGGCCATCTCCGAAGGTCTGTGTGGAGTGCGCGGACGACGCGCCAGGGATGCCGAGGTCCGGCGACTGCTCGACCTGGTGTCGTTGCCCGCCGACCGGGCATCGGCGCTGCCGGCCGAGATGTCCGGCGGTCAGCGGCAGCGGGTCGCCCTGGCCAGGGCGCTGGGAGCGCAGCCGTCCGTCCTCATCGCGGACGAGATCACCTCTGCCCTGGACGTCTCGGTGCAGGGTGCCGTGCTCAACCTGGTCAAGGAGCTGCGCGTCGAGCTGGGCCTGACGATGCTGTCCATCTCGCACAACCTCGCCGTGGTGCGGTACGTCAGCGACGAGATCGTGGTGATGCAGGGCGGCCGGGTGGTCGAGGCGGCCGCTGCTGCCACGCTGCTCGGTGCGCCGCAGCAGGAGTACACCCGTGAGCTGCTGGCGGCCGCCCCGCGGCTGGGCGAGCGGATCGACGCGGTGCCCCGCTCACCGAGCGGATCCGCGGCCGGCCTCGCGACCGACCTCTCGACCACCCGACCGACCGATCCCCGACCGACACCGATGGAGAAGTGATGGACCGCGTACTGACCCCTGCCGACCTGGAGGCCGTTGCACTACCGGCCGATCCGTCGATCGCCCCCGACGGACGCGCGGTGGTCTTCGTCCGCCGGGTGGTCGACGTCGAGGAGGATCGAGACGACCGCAGCCTGTGGTGGATCGACCTTCCCGACATGCCCGCCCGAGAACCGTTGCAGCCCAGGCGGATCACTGCTGGGCCGCAGGACGGCGCCCCGCGCTGGTCGCCGGACGGGAACTCGATCGCGTTCCTCCGGCCGGTGGACGGAACAGCGCAGCTGCACCTGCTGGACACGGCCGGCCCCGGTGAACCACGGGTGCTCACCACGCTGACGCACGGGGCGGGTCCGGCGCTCTGGTCGCCGGACGGAGCACGGATCGCGATGCTGGCCCGTACCTGGGTTCCGGCGACGGACGGCGGTGCGGATCCCGATGACGCCGCGGCGCCGATCGTCATCGACCGGTTGGGCTACAAGCTGGACGGCACGGGGATGTTCTCCCGCTGGCGCTCGCACGTCAAGGTCGTCGACGTGGCCACCGGCGAGGTGACCGAGGTGACCGCAGGGGACCACCAGGTGAGTTCGCTCGCCTGGCACCCGGACGGAGCCCACCTGGTGGGCATCGCCGACGACGTCGAACGGGGCGACATCACCAGCGAGACAACGGCTTTCGTGGTGGGTGCTGACGGCACGGGCCGAGCCGGGTTCGGGCCGACCGGTCATCTCGGCGGCATCGTCTGGCCGGCAGGGATGGTCGGCCCGTTGCTGATCGGCCGCGCCGACACGACGACCGGCAACACGCACCTGCTCGCCGCGCCGGATCCGGTGCGAACCGGTGGCAGCGCCGTCCCGGCCGGTTCTGCGGTCCGCGTCGTGGCTGAAGGACTCGACCGTTCCGTGATGCCCGGCGGTCCCGGATATCCGGGAGGACTGCCGCAGGCGGCCGGCGATGCCGTGCTGTTCTGCGCCAGGGACGCCGGTCGTACCCACCTCTACACGACCCCGCTCGACGACCTCGGCTCCGCCAGGAAGTTCTACGGCGCAGACGATCTGGTGATCGCCGGCGTATCGGTGACGGCTCCCGACGCTGCGCGTCCGCTCGCCGCGGTGATCGCCGCATCGCCGACGTCCTACGGTGAGCTGGTCGTCATCGACGCGGTCTCCGGTGAGGTGCTCGCCAGCACCGCGTGGACGGCGCAATCCCTGCCGGACGTCGAGCTGATCGCTGCGACGGAGCGCACCTTCACCATCTCGGACGGGATGCGCGTCCACGGCTTCGTGTTGCGGGATCCGTCGGCGAGCGGGCCGGGACCGCTGTTGGTGGACGTACACGGCGGCCCGCACAACGCCTGGAGTGGGGTCCCCGACATCGGGCACGCCTACCAGCAGGTGTTGCTCTCCCAAGGCTGGACGATCCTGCTGCTGAACGTGCGAGGGAGCGACGGTTACGGCGGCCACCATTTCGCGTGCAACGTCGGCGCGTGGGGTGCCGGCGACGAGGCGGACTTCCTGGAACCGATGCGGCAGTTGGTGTCCGAGGGCATCGCCGATCCGCGGCGGCTGGCGCTGACCGGGTACAGCTACGGCGGCTACATGACCTGCTGGTTGACCGGTCACACCGACGAGTTCGCTGCGGCGGTCGCCGGCGGGGCCGTCACGGACATCGTGACGCAGATCGGTGCCGACATCGGACATCACTTCCTGACCGGCGAGATGGCCGGAACCCCCTGGCATGACGCCGATCGGCTGACCGCACAGTCCCCGTTCCCCTCGGTCGGGCAGGTCAGCACGCCGACGCTGATGCTCCACGGGGAGAAGGACGATCGCTGTCCGATCCTGCAGGCCGAATCCTGGTTCACCTCACTGCGCTCCCGTGGGATTACGACCGAGATGGTCGTGTACCCGGACGCATCGCACCTGTTCATCCTCGAAGGAAGACCCTCGCACCGACGTGACTACTCAACCAGGGTGACCGAGTGGGTCACCCGCCACACCTCGACGGAAGGCATCTCATGACGACGACCTCTGCACCGACCTCTGCACCGACCTCTGCACCGACCTCTGCACCGACCTCTGCGCCGACCTCGACGCCGGAGCAGGACGCCCCAGCGCAGCACGGCCTGGACGGTGCGCACTGGCGCGGTCGGCTGGAGTCGCTGATCGCAACCCATCACATCCCCGGCGCCTCGCTGGCCATCGGCACCCCGCACGGCACCGTCGATGCGGCGGCCGGGGTGCTGAACCTGCGCACCGGTGCGCCGGCCACCGCCGACTCGGTGTTCCAGATCGGCTCGATCAGCAAGGTCTGGACAGCGACCCAGATCATGCAGCTCGTGGATGAGGGGAAGCTGACCCTCGAGACCAGGGCGGTCGACGTGCTGCCGGAATTGTCGCTCGCGGACGAGGGCGCCGATCAGATCACCGTGCAGCACCTACTCACCCACACCAGCGGCATCGACGGCGACTTCTTCGTCGACACCGGTCGCGGTGACGACTGCATCGAGAAGTATGTGACTCGGTTGGCGGAGGTGGGGCTGAACCACCCGGTCGGCGCCACGTTCTCCTACTGCAACGCAGGCTTCGCCCTGATGGGCCGGATGATCGAGGTGCTCACCGGCAAGCAGTGGGACACGGCGCTCCGTGACAGCATCGTGACGCCGCTCGGGCTGCAGGCGACGGTGACGTTGCCGGAAGAGGTGATCCTGCACGGTGGAGCCATCGGTCACGTCGGCAAACCGGGCGAGATCCCCACTCCCACCACGACTCTGCTGCTGCCCCGCAACATGGGGCCGGCAGGTCTGATCTCTGCGCGACCTGCAGACGTCGTCGCGTTCGCCGCGATGCACCTGGCCGGCGGAGTGGCACCGGACGGCACCAGGCTCCTGTCGGAGGAGAGCGTGGACGCCATGCGGCAGCAGCTCGTCGAGGTCCCGGACCGCGGCGCGATGAAGGCATGGGGACTCGGCTGGATCCACCTCGCCTGGGGCGACTCCGGGGTGTTCGGCCACGACGGCAACACCATCGGCCAGGCGGCATTCCTGCGCATCCACCCAGGATCCGGGACGATCGTCTGCCTGCTGACGAACGGCGGCGACGCGAGCAAGGCGGCCCAGACCCTGTTCACCGAGGTCTTCGCGGACCTCGCGGACGTGCAGGTCCCGCCGACCCCGGTTCCGCCGGCCGAGCCGCCGGCCGTCGACTTCGAGCAGTACGTCGGACTGTACAAGCGAGCGTCCGTCGACTCCGAAGTGGCGTTGGTCGACGGCGCCCTGCGGATGAAGGTCACCGCCACCGGTGTGATGGCCGAACTCGAGGAGGAGCCCACCGAGATCGAGCTGACCCCGCTGGCCGACGACGGGCGGTTCCTGGGTCGGATCGCCGGCGACACCGTCTGGATGGCAGTGACGTTCTACTCGCTGGCGGATGGCAGCCGCTACGTCCACTACGGGGTCAGGGCCACCCCGTTGCTCGCTGCACGATGAACGCTGCAGGACCCCTTCCTGCACTCCGGCCGCCAACACCGTCCGGCGCATCCTCGGTACAGGTCACGGCGGCCAGGGCCAGGGCCGACGCTGCCGGGGCCGCCGCCGGGGTGCGGGTGACCTCGGGTGAGGACCGGGCACTGCTGGCGGCGGCACTCGGCCTGGTGCAACAGATCTGGCAGGCGGACGCTGCCGATGCACCGGTGACGATGGCGGTGCTCCGGGCGGTCACCCATGCCGGTGGCTACTGTGCGATCGCCCGCGACGTGCGCGGCACACCAGCTGCGGCCGGCGCTGTGATCGGTGCGTGCATCGGATTCCTGGGCAGCAGGCCGCGCAGCTCTCTGCATTCGCACATCGCCGGCGTGCTCGATGCCGGCCTCGGACGCGGGGTGGGATACGCATTGAAGCTGGACCAGCGGGCCTGGGCTGCGGAACAGGGGCTCGAGTCCATCACCTGGACGTTCGATCCGCTGGTGCGCCGCAACGCCTTCTTCAACCTGGCGAAGCTGGGGGTCCGGGTGAGCGAGTACCTGCCCGACTTCTACGGAGCCATGGAGGACTCGGTCAACGCCGGTCAGGGCAGCGACCGGTTGCTCGTGCAGTGGCCCGTCATCGCTCCCGAGCACGGGCCGACAGCCCGGGCGGTGACGGCGGAACCGGATGCGGTGCTGCTGGACCACCTGCCCGGACGGCCGGACGAACCCGGTCCGATCGGTGATCTCGGGCATTTCCCGGCCTGGGTCCGGATCCCGGCCGACATCGAGCGCCTGCGGCGCGAGCGACCGGAGCTCGCGATCCGCTGGCGACACGCGGTGCGCAGCACCTTGGGGGTCCTGCTGGCAGGCCCGACCCCGCTCGCGTGGGTGGACGGGATGTCGCGCGACGGGTGGTACCGACTCTCCCGCGTACGCGACGATGGCTGAATGAGATCGCAGATGACGCCCGTCGCCCGTCGAGGAGTCGGTCTGACGCGAGTGCTGGAGGACCTCGGGACCACCGTGCTGGAGCTGGTGAGGCCGCCTGCAGATCCGGACGACCGGATCAGTGGCCTGGTGATCCACGACCCCGGCGGTGACGAGCTCGTCCCCGAACGGGCGATCGTCCTCGGGGTGGGCGTCTACGGCACCGAGGCAACGACAGCGCTGCTGGAGCTGGCCGGGGCGAGCGGAGCCCTGGCGGTGGTGGTCCGGACCCCGGTGGACCTGCAGGGGAAGGCCCTGGCCGCCGCGGTCCGCACCGGCGTTGCCGTCGTCTCGCTGGCCCGCGGGGCGGCCTGGACCCAGCTGGCTGCCCTGCTCCGGGCCGTGTTGGCCGACGGCGACATCGGCGGCGGGTCCGGCGACGACACGATCGGCGGGATCCCCTCGGGTGATCTGTTCGCGCTCGCGCATGCCGTCAGCGCGCTGATCGACGCACCGGTGACCATCGAGGACCGGAGCTCACGGGTGCTGGCCTTCTCCGGACGTCAGGACGAGGGCGATGAGGGTCGGGTGGAGACCGTGCTCGGTCGGCAGGTCCCGCAGGCGTATCGCACCGTGCTGGAGGAGATCGGGCTGTTCCAGGAGCTGTCCCGGTCGACCGGACCGGTGTTCATCGACCAGCGGCGCCTCGACCATCCCAAGGTGCAGATCTCCCGCACGGCCGTCGCCGTGCGGGCCGGGGACGAGATCCTGGGGTCGATGTGGGCGGTGACCAGAACCCGGCTGAGCCCGGAACGTCAGCAGGCGTTCACCGATTCGGCCCGGCTGGTCGCGTTGCATCTGCTGCGACAGCGGGCCGGGGCCGACGTCGGCCGGCGGCTGCGCGCCGATCTGTTGGCGACGGTGCTGCGGGGTGACACGGGGGCAGTCGACGCCGCCGACCGACTGGGTCTGGCGCGGGGGTTCTCGGTGGTGATGGCCGTGGTCCCCGCCGGGGAGTCCGAGTTCGGGCCGACGGTCGATCTGGAAGCCGTCCGCGATCGGTTGGCCGACGCCTTCGCGGTGCACCTGTCGGCTATCCACGCCCGCGCCGCAACTGCGCTGGTCGGCGGGATCGCCTACGGCGTGCTGCCGCTCGACGGACCGAGCGACCGGCGGGAGGAGACCGCCGTCCGGATTGCGCGGGAGTTCGTCGAGCGCACCCAGCACCGACTGCCGGCCATCGTCGGGGTCGGTCGGGTCACCGCCGGGATCAGCCAGCTCAGCCTGTCCCGGGTGGATGCCGATCGCGCGGTGCGGGTGCTGCGGTCGCAACGCGCCGAGGCGGGTGTGGCAACCATCGCCGATGCCCACATCGACGCCCTGATGCTGGACCTGGCCGACCATGCTGCCGCGCACGGATATGAACAGTTCGGCGCACTCAACTCGCTGCAGGAGTATGACCGCTTGCACGCGGCAGATCTGGCCCGGACCGTGCAGGTCTGGCTCGACACCTTCGGCGACACGTCCGAGGCGGCTGGTCGATTGGCCGTGCACCCCAACACTTTGCGTTATCGACTGCGGCGGGCGGCCGAGGTCAGCGGAATCGACCTGGGCGACCCGCGTGACCGCTTCGCGCTGATGATCCAGCTGCGGCTCACACCGCCGACGTGAGGGCGGGCGAGGACCGGCTTCTCGTCACCGCGAGGATGGCTGGATGCGGTAGCTCCTCGGCGCGACGCCGTCGGACCATCGAGATGGTGTCACCGGTCGGGGCGAGCGCGCCGGACGAGTGCCTCCACAACGACCGGGGCGCTCAGCTCGACAGCAAGCAGCAGATCGTGGAGCTGGTGTGGTCGGCCCAGGGTGAGCCGGGTCGCCAGTCGACCGACGCCACCCAGGGCCATCAACCCGGCGAGCACGCGCATCTTGCCCACGTCGGGCTCGTCAGACGCTGCGGCGTCGAGCCAGCTCAGCCCGTAGCCGGCGAACACAGGACCCATGAAGCGCACATGGGAGTCGACTGTCGCGTTGCCGATCATGCCTGGCTCCACGCGCGTACCACCGGCCAGCTGGAGCGCTCCGAACGCCATACAGGCGAAGCCCGTTACGCGTCCCACGTTCCGCAGCGCCGTCATCCGGCCATCTTGGCAGAGCAGGCGCCGCTGCTGGATCTTGGAGCCCATGAGTCACTTCGCGACCTGGAGGGCGATCCGGGACTGGCTGACGTCCGGCACACCCGCTGTCCCGCTGGGTAATCTGACGAGGACCGTGCTGAGGCCGACACGGCGCTCCTGGACCAGTGCCACGTACTCGATATCCACCTGCTCCGGAATCGAGGCGGCGAAACATGAACGAATGGATCCTGCGGCTGGATGAGGGCCCGGCCGACGGGCCGCGCCTGGCGGTGAAGGATGCGATCGACGTTGCCGGGTACCCGACCACGGTCGGATCGCCGGCGTTGCGGGACCGGGCGCCGGCAGCTGCGGATGCGCCCTGCATCGCCACCGCGCGGGCGTTCGGCGCGCGGATCGTCGGCAAGACCAACCTGCACGAGCTGTGCTTCGGGACCACCGGGCTGAACCCCGCGTTCGGGCATCCGGCGAACCCGCGGTGGCCGGACCTGGTGCCTGGCGGGTCCTCGAGCGGTTCGGCCGTTGCCGTGGCGTTGGGCGAGGCGGATGTCGCCTTCGGCACCGACACCGGGTGCTCGGTGCGGATGCCAGCGGCCTGCTGCGGCATCGCCGGGCTCAAGACCACACACGGCCGGATCTCGATCGACGGGGTGTGGCCGCTCGCGCCGTCGTTCGACACGATCGGTCCGCTGGCCCGTGATGTCGCCGGCCTGGTGCTGGGGATGCAGATGCTCGTGCCGGGTTTCTCGATCGAGGGCATCCGGCCGGCCACCACGGTCGGGCGGCTCGCCGCCCCGCCCGGAGTGCCGGTCGATCCGACCTTCGATGCTGCGGTCGACCGGGCGCTCGCGGCCGCCGGCTTCGCGTCCGAACCGGTCGCACTCGCGGGCTGGGACCGCGCCGCGAGCAGCTTCGCCGTCATGATCGATTTCGAGGCCTGGCAGTCCAGCGGCCGGCTGCTCGCCACCGGTCTGGTGCAGGACTACGTGGCCCGGCGCCTCGGACCGTGCGAGCAGGTCACCACCGAGGCCTACACGAATGCCCGACGCACCGCGACGACCTGGACGGCCGAGGTGCTCGCGCTGCTGCAGCGGTGTGAGGTCCTGGCGCTGCCGACCCTGTCGCACGCGCCGGTACCGGTGGGCGACAAGGCGGTGATGGGCAACGGACTCAACCTGCCGTTCAACGTGGCCGGCACGCCTGCGATCTCGATCCCCGTGGGCCCGAACCCGGGGGAATCGCTGCAGCTGATCGCGGCGCCGGGCGGGGAGGAGCTGTTGCTGGCCACGGCCGCGGTGGTGGAGCGGGCCGTCGGCACCCTCCCTCGGCTGTACACCGGCTGACCGGCCGCGGGCAGACCGGCGCGGCGCAGCTGCGTCAGCCCTGCAGTGGGTGCAGCGCCGACTCGTGATGTGCCGCACGGGATCCGGACTTCTCGCTCTCCACGACGAACGACGGTTCGTCCGTGCTCGCGGTGAAGTGCTGATCGTCGAAGGTGAAGTCGGACTCCTTGCGCTCCACGATCTTCCCCTGCGTCCTGCCCTGCGGGGTGTTCCAGCTGACGCGGTCGCCGACCTTCATGTCATCTCCTTCTGCCTGCGGACGGTGCTCCTGTCCGGTACCCATGGGGCCCCGGTTCACGCCGCGACTTCCGTCACCGGACCCCGCCCGAGGCCCGGGAGGTGGCGGCGGCCTCAGCACCGGCGAACCCGGGAACCTCGACGACACGTCCTTCGTTCTGACGGTCGTGGACTTCTTCTCCAGCCCCGACCTGTGGGTCGCCTTCCTGACCCTGTTCGCCCTCGAGCTCGTGTTGGGCATCGACAACGTCGTGTTCATCTCGATCCTGACCCAACGTCTGCCCCAGGAGCTGCAGCGCAAGGCTCGGATCATCGGTCTCTCGCTCGCGATGATCATGCGGATCGGTCTGCTGTTCGCGGCATCCTGGATCATCGGACTGACCGACGCCTGGTTCTCCATCGGGTCCGCCGATTCGTTGCAGTTCTCCGGACGCGATCTGATCCTGATCGTCGGTGGCCTGTTCCTGGTTTACAAGGCCGTCACCGAGATCCACCAGAAGCTCGAGGGCACGGAGCACAGCTCCGGCTCGAAGGGCGGCACGGCCACGTTCGGTGCGGTGATCGTGCAGATCATCCTGATCGATGCGGTGTTCTCGCTCGACTCGGTGATCACCGCCGTCGGAATGGTCGACGAGCTGTACATCATGATCGCTGCCGTCGTCCTGTCGATCGGCCTGATGATGGTCCTGGCCGGCAGGATCAGCGGATTCGTCGACAAGCACCCGACGGTTAAGATGTTGGCGCTGAGCTTCCTGGTGCTGATCGGTGCTTCGCTCATCGCGGAGGGTTTCGACGCCCACGTCAACAAGGCCCTGATCTACGGACCGATCGCGTTCGCGATCGCAGTCGAGGCGCTCAACCTGAGCTACCGGAACCGCCAGGCCAAGCGCAATCACGCCGCGGCCGGCGAGCCGGTGCACCTGCATCCCGCGCCGCGAGAGCCGGACGGCACTCCGATCGCCGGGCAGGATTCCACCCGCACCCGCTGATCCCAGTGGGTGACGGAGGACCGGGTCGACCGCTGTTCGCCGGCCTGTTTCCAGCTGTCCCGAGTTGCAGGCACCGGCGAGCCGTCCCAGGGTGGGTCCATGGCTGCTCACGCAACGACCCGTCGTCGGCTCACTCCTTCCCTCCTCGCGGCGCTCACCGCATGGGTGCTCGGACTGGGGGTCGCCGCACTGCCGGCGGCCGCAGATCCGTGGCCCAGCGCGCCGTCCGGTGCGGTGAGTGCTGCGGCGGTGACGGCCGCGGCCATCGACGCAGCGGTCACGCCGTCCTCACCGCCCTCGAAGATCAAGGCGCTCCAGTGGCTGCTCACCCACCGCTCGATCGCGACCACCGCGGACGGTGTCTACGGTGCGGGTACCACGGCCAACGTCAAGACCTTCCAATCGCAGCAGGGCTTGACCGCTGATGGTCAGGCCGGTCCGAACACCCTGGGTGCCTTGGTGGTCCTGACCCAGCAGGGGCAGAGCGGGGCCAATGTCAGGGCGGTCCAGGAGCTGTTGGCCGGCGCCGGCCAGTCGGTGGGCGTCGACGGCGAGTTCGGCGCCGGCACCGCCACCGCGGTGCGCTCGTTCCAGGCCTCCGCCGGCCTCGGACAGGACGGCGTGGTGGGGCCGCAGACCTGGGCGGCGCTGTTCAACGCGGCGGCCGGCGGCGGTGGAGGCAACTGCGACGCGGTGAGTGGCGGAGTGCCCCTGTCCGAGACAGCGTTGGCCACCAACGGGATCCGGGTGCACACCTGCTTCCTGTCGCGGACGAATGCGATGGTTGCCGCCGCTGCCGCCGACGGGGTCACCCTCAGCGCGAACAGTGCATGGCGCAGCCGGGACGAGCAGATCGCACTGCGCCGTCAGAACTGCGGACCGACGGACTACGACATCTACACCAAGCCGTCCGGGCAGTGCTCGCCTCCGACCGCCATTCCCGGCACGTCCAACCACGAGACCGGGCTGGCCGTCGACTTCGCGAACGCCCAGGTGGGTGGGGCCGTGAACAACTGGCTCAGGGCCCATGCCGCTGCCTACCACTACTCCAACCTGCCGTCGGAGTCCTGGCACTGGAGCTGGAACGGCCGCTGACACTGGTCGGGACAGGGCGGTCGACCTCGAACAGAACCGTCACCATCATCTCTCGGGTGAAGTTCACGAGGGGTACGCATCCGGTGACCGACTCGTTCGCCGGCACGGCGACGACCGGGACGAGCTCGCAGACGTTCGCACTGAAGATCACTCGCTGAGCCGTCGTCGGCGGTGGTCTGCTCACCCGGAAGGAACCGTCAGGCCCGCAGTTCGTAGGCTGGGTGGATCGGCCACTCGAAGGAGAGCACCCTGTGTCCACCCCCGATCAGACGTCGACGCCGGATCTCGCATCCGCCCCCGGACCGCTCGGCGACATCACCGTCATCGACCTGACCCGAGCGCTGGCCGGACCGCACGCCGGCATGATGCTCGGCGACCTCGGTGCCCGGGTGATCAAGGTCGAGACTCCCGGCCACGGAGATGACACCCGCGGTTGGGGCCCGCCGTTCGTCGACTCGCCGGACGGTCCGGTCGCGACCTACTTCTTGTCCTGCAACCGGAACAAGGAGTCGATCACCCTCGACCTCAAATCGGCCCCCGGGGTGGCCGCACTGACCGAGCTGGTCCGCCGCAGCGACGTGTTGCTGGAGAACTTCCGTCCGGGAGTGCTCGACCGTCTGGGGTTCACCCTGGACCGGCTGATGGAGCTGAACCCGCGCCTGGTGGTGCTGTCGATCTCCGGTTTCGGGCACGACGGACCGGAAGGCGGCCGGCCCGGCTACGACCAGATCGCCCAGGGCGAGGGCGGGTTGATGTCGATGACCGGCCCCGATCCGGAGACGCCGACCAAGGTGGGGGTGCCGATCGCCGACCTGCTGTCGGGGATGTACGGCGCCTACGGGGTGCTGGCCGCGCTGCACGAGCGCGAGCGCACCGGCAAGGGCGGTCAGGTACGCACATCGCTGCTGGCGGGCATCGTCGGGGTGCACGCCTTCCAGGGCACCCGGTGGACCGTCGCGAAGGAGATCCCCCAGGCGGAGGGCCCGCACCATCCGTCGATCTGCCCCTACGGCCTGTTCCACGCTTCCGATGGCATCGTGCAGATCTCGGTCGGCTCGGAGGGGCTCTGGCAGAAGTTCGCCCCGGCCTTCGACCTGCCATTGAGCGAGGTGGGCTTCGCGACCAACGCAGAGCGGGTGCGCAACGGCCGGCAGGTGCGGGCCGCCGTGGAGGAGGCCTTCAGCAGCTTCACCACTGCCACGCTGTTGGCGAGGCTGACGGAGATCGGCGTGCCGAGCGGCCAGGTGAAGAACCTGGAGCAGGTCTACTCGTGGGACCAGACCCGCTCGCAGGGCCTGGTGATCGAGGTCGACCACCCGACGCTCGGCACCATCGAGCTGCCGGGGCCGCCGCTGCGATTCTTCGCCGGGGACGGCGCCGAATGGAAGCGCGAGCACCGGTCGCCGCCGCTGCTCGGTCAGCACACCGGTGAGATCCTCGACTGGCTCGGGCTGGCCGACCGGGAGTCGCCCGCGTGAGCGTCCAGCGGCTCGGTGCGCTGGCGCTGGTCGAGACCGTCCTGGACGACGGGTCTTACCAGAGCTGGGACACCCCGATCACTCCCGCGCCTGATCTCGACCTCGGCTATCTGGCCGAACTAGCTGCGGCACAGCAGAAATCAGGTTGTGACGAGTCGATCCTGACTGGTCGCGGGACGATCCGCGGGCGGGATGTTGCCGTGGTGTCCAACGAGTTCCGCTTCCTCGGCGGGTCGATCGGACTGCGGGCGGCCGACCGTCTGGACAAGGCGATCCGGCGGGCGACCGCCGAGGGTCTCCCGCTGCTGGCCGCGACCGCGTCCGGTGGCACCCGGATGCAGGAGGGCTCGCTGGCTTTCGTGCAGATGGTGCGGATCACCGATGCGATCGGCGCCCACCGGGCCGCCGGGCTGCCGTACCTGGTCTACCTGCGCCATCCGACCACCGGCGGGGTGTTCGCGTCCTGGGGCTCGCTCGGCCACGTCGCGGTCGGTGAACCCGGTGCGTTGGTGGGCTTCCTGGGTCCGAAGGTGTACCAGGCGTTGTACGGCGAGGAGTTCCCTCCCGGTGTGCAGACCTCCGAGAACCTCGCCGCCCACGGACTCATCGACGCCGTGCTACCGCCGGACAAGTTGGCGGACATCGCATCCCGAGCGCTGACGGTGTTGTCCGCTCCCCGGCGAGGCGTACCGATGCCCGAGGCCGAGCCGGAGAGTGACCAGCCGGAGGTGGCTGCCTGGGATTCGATCACCCGGACCCGTCGTCCCGATCGTCCCGGGGTGCGGGAGCTGTTGCGGTTCGCTGCCCGGGATGTGGTGCCGCTCAACGGAACCGGTCAGGGTGACGCCACCGGGGCCGCCTCCGGTCTCACGCTGGTACTGGCCACCGTGCACGGTCTGCCGTGCATCGTGCTGGGTCAGGACCGTGCGTCGCAGGCCGCCAACGGACCGCTCGGGCCGGCGGAGCTGCGGGTGGCCCGGCGTGGGATGCGGCTGGCGGCTGAGCTCGACATCCCGCTGGTTTCGGTGATCGACACACCGGGTGCTGCGCTGTCGAAGGAGGCCGAGGAAGGTGGCCTGGCCGGCGAGATCGCGCGCTGCCTGGCCGATCTGACCCGACTGCCGACCTCCACGGTGTGCATCCTGCTCGGGCAGGGGTCGGGCGGTGGTGCGCTCGCGCTGCTGCCCGCCGACCGGGTGATCGCCGCGCGTCACGCGTGGTTGTCGCCGTTGCCGCCGGAGGGTGCCAGCGCGATCGTGCACCACGGCGATCCGTCGTTCGCGCCGCAAATGGCTGCGGCGCAACTGGTTCGGGCCGTCGACCTGCGCCGCAAGGGCGTCGTCGACCGGATCGTCGCCGAACACGACGACGCCGCCGACGAGCCCGCGGCCTTCTGTCGCCGGATGGGCGAGGTGCTCGCCCAGGAGCTCGCGGTGCTCGGCTCGCTCCCCACCTCCCAACGCCTCGCCCGCCGCGCCGGCCGCTACGTCTTCTGACCCGGCGCCGAACCGCTGATCGAGCGACGAAGGAGCCGAGATCCCGCCACGCACGGACGGGGCAGCAGAACCGGTGATCGAGCGAGCGAGGAACGAGCGCGTCGAGATCCCGTCATAGTTCGGATGGTCTCGACTCACTAGGTTCGCTCGACCACCATATTTTGGTGACCGAGCAAGCGACGAGGGAGCGCGAGCTCGACCCGAAGGAAGGTGGAGAGCGGCATCGCCCGTATCCATGCCGAGGTCGCTGCCGGCCTCCTCGAGACTTCATGCGCAGGAGCCCGCGTTCTTCGAGCTGGCTGTCATCGACTTGTTGGTGGCGATGGGCTACGGCGGCGGCGACCTGCGGGCCACCCGCACTCAACTCTCGACGACGGCATCATCGACGGCATCATCGATCAGGAAGTCCTCGGTCTGAGCCGCGTCTACGTGCAAGCCAAGAGCTGTGCGCTCGGCACCGGCCGTCCCGAGATCCAGGGCTTCGTCGGCGCACTGCACGGCCAACAGGCCAACCAGGGTGTCTTCATCACGACCGGCCGGTTCAGCTCCGGGGCCACCAACTACGCGGAGGGTGTTGCTACCCGTGTCGTGCTTATCGGCGGCGCCCGGTTGGCTCGGCTGATGATCCGGCACGGCGTCGGCGTGCAGGTCCGGCAGACCTGCTCGGTCGTCGAAATCGACGAGGACTTCATTGAGTGATGGGGCTGAGGGGACTCCAGTTCATAGGTATGCATAACTTTGAGTGACCAGCTTGGTTTGAGAACAGATTTGACACTTCTGCGTGCAGCGTTGACAAGCGTCATAACTATGCATAACTATGAAGCGGTGACCCCGGATCAACTGCTGGACCTCTGCGCACACGGCGAGACGCTCACGGTCGAGTTCAAACGGGGTGGGTACGACCGGTTGAAGGATTCGCTGATCGTCGAGGCCGTGGTGTGTCTGGCCAACGGTGAGGGCGGCCTGCTTCTGCTGGGCATCGAGGACGACGGACGGATCACCGGGCTGGAGCCACGACACCGGGATGTGACCGACCCCGATCGCCTGGCCGCGATGATTCTCAACAAGACGGAGCCGAACATCGCCTCGGTGGTCGAACTCGTCGAGGCCGGCGGTGTCGAGGTCGCGGTCGTCCACGTGCCGAAGGCGAGCAGCCCGGCCGGGACCACGGAAGGGAGGTTCATCCGGCGGACGCTCAGGGCAGACGGTCGTCCGGAGTGTGTGCCCTACCGAGCACACGAAATCGTGTCGGCGGGGCTCAGCGCGCTGGGGACGGATTACGCCTCCGTTCCGGCCCGTGGAGCCGATCTCCATGATCTCGATCCCGCGGAGTTCGACCGCTTCCGGCGCATGACTTCAGGTGGCAAGGGTGAGCGGGCTCTGGCAGTTCTGAGCGATCAGGAGATCATGCGCGCGCTGCGCGTCCACGATCCGATGTCGGGGGAGCTGACGCTCGGGGCCGTCCTGCTCTTTGGGACCGATCGGGCGATCCGAAGGTTCGTACCCACCGCGGAAACGCTGTTCCAGGAGCAGCGGGGCGACGAGATCGTCACGAACGAGCAGTTGCAAGCCCCATTGTTCAAGACTGCCGAACAGATCGAGGCGCTCCTGAGGGTCCGTAATACGGAGCAGGAGCTGATCGTGGGGATGCACCGAATCGGCATCCCACGGATCCCGCCCGCAGTCGTCCGGGAAGTCCTCGCCAACGCTCTGGTGCATCGGGACTACACCGAGCTCGGCTGCGTGCGCGTGCGCCTGACGGATACCTACCTCAGAGTGTCCAGCCCGGGTGGCTTCCCGCCGGGGATCACCTTCGACAACCTCCTCGAGGACACGCGACCACGCAGCCCGATCATCGCCGAAGCCTTCAAGCGCGCCGGCATGGTTGATCGTTACGGCCGTGGAATCCCGCAGATGTACGGCCAACTTCTCCGGTGGGGCCGTGCTGGTCCTGACTACTCCTTGACCAATGACACATCAGTCGTGGTCGAGATTCCCACCAGTGATGCTGACCTGGAGATGGTGCGATTCGTCATCGATTTCGAGGATTCGGCCTCGGTTAGGCTGCCGCTCGACCAACTCCGCTTGCTGCACCAGCTCAAGGATGTCGGCGACTCGGACGTGAGTGGATTGAGTAGCTCGCTGAGGATGACCGAGCAGCACACCAGGACCTCCTTGGCGCGACTGACCGAAATGGGTCTCGTTGAGCAGCGGGGTCAAGGACGTGGGCGACGAGTCCACCTGGCCGCGGCGTTCTATCGGTCTGCGCAGGCGAGCGAGTACGTCAGGATGCGCGACACAGACCCCCTGCAGCAGGAGCAGATGATGCTTGCCTACGTGGATCAGTTCGGACGCATCACCCGTTCCAAGGCGGCGGAACTGTGTCGGTTGAGTCCGCAGCAGGCCAGGAACGTGCTGAAGCGATTGGTCGACCAGGGTCAGCTCAGCCTCGAGGGCATGCGTCGCGGTGCGCACTACGTCAAGCGATGATGCGGCCCCACGGGCTGAGCGCCACGGATGCCAGGGTCGGCTCGGCGACGGCGGTCGTGCTGCGTCCTGCCTTCATGCAGCGGATGCACCATCCCGTCGAGAGGTGGAGTGTTCACCTGCCGGCGTTCCGGGTGGTTCTTAATACCTTTGGTCCGCTTGAGCGGATCTCGATAAACCCAGTGAAGCCGGTTGGTTGCCCGTGAGTGCGCTGCGCAACCAGGCGGGCCGTCCGGAACACCTGTTCCGCCAGGCTGACGTGGACGAGCTCGTAGAGATCCTGCGCGAGGTGCGAGCGACCGCGCTGCCGACCGAAGTGGCCTGAGTGGTCTAACAGATCGGACGGGGTCTCGACGCGCTGGTTCCCCGCTTGCTCCCTGTCCTGTAGCGAGGAACGAGTGGAAGGGGACCGGCGAAGTGAATGCTGTTCCAGGTGGGGAGGGCCGGGTCGGGGTCTCGTCGCGCTCGTTCCTCGCTTGCTCGACCACCGGAAGATCAGGCGGCGGGGAGGTCCCTCTTGCTCATGCCGGCCTTCTTGAGAGCCTTGCGGTTGCGGTCCTTGGCAAAAAGTTTGCGAGCCAGTTCGGGGTCGAGTTGGCCGGAGGCGAGCAGGCGGATCGGACAGCGCTTGCAGCGCGGCTTGTCCTCGCAGCACGACGTCTTCGGCTTGACTCCCACGCTCCCATCGTACCTGGAAGTGAGGGGAGGCTAACCTCGGCTCGACGAGGCGCTGGTCACGCAACGACCGTGAGATCAGCTCCCGGCGTGGATGACCCGTGTGGTCGACGAACGGGAGGGCGCCCGGTCAGCGGCCGCTCCGATCGGCAACATGATGACGGCGAGCACCAACCAGATGAACTGCTGGCTCGCGATCACAGCACTGCCCAACGACAGGCTCTCGAAGCCGGTGTCCGGGAGGTGGAAGGTGGACGGGATGTCGAACACCCACAGGAACAGCCCGGTGGCACTCAGCAGCAGCGCGCGCCGGGACACCCGCCGTCCGCCGTCCGCCGTGGGGACCCAGAAGTAGCGGTGGAGCACGATCGCGGCCGGCAGCACCCAGACGATGTGGTGCACCCAGGTCACCGGGCTGGCGAGGGCGCCGACGAAGCCCGTCAGTGTCAGCGCGGCAACCAGGTCGCCGGCCCGCAGCGCGCGACGGATCCGGACAGCACCCAGCGCCACCACCAGCAGGGCCCCCAGCAGCCACAGGGCGCGGCTGGGTTGTTCGGGCGCCGTCAAGCGGGCGAGCGTGCCGTTCCACGACTGGTTGACCGGATTGTCCAGGAATCCGACGCGGTCCGACTCCCAGATCAGGTCGGTGTAGTAGCGGACCGAGTCCGACCAGTTGATCGCGAAGCCCACCGCGATCACCGCGGCCGCGCTGCCGACCGCGGTCAGCAGCCCTCGCCAGCGACGGTCGAGCACCAGCAGGAGCAGGAAGATACCGGGGGTGAGCTTGAGGGCCATGGCCAGGCCGATGCCGACGCCGAACCATCGACTCCCGCGGCCGCCCAGCACCAGGACGTCGATGACGACCAGGGCAGCCAACAGCAAGTTCACCTGGCCGAAGCCGATGTTCTGGGCGATCGGCTGCAGCAGGAAACCGAGCGCGCAGACGACGCCGACCACGATGAACATCTGGAACGGCCGCAGTTCCCAGTAGTGCCTCAGGTAGAGCCACGCGAGCACGACGCTGCAGGCGATCAGCACCACGAAATGCAGCACCACGACGATGCCGACCGGGATCAACTCCATCGGAGCCATCAGGATCGCAGCGATCGGCGGGTAGGTGAACCCGAGGCTGACGTTGACCGGATCGGGCTGCGCGAAGTCGTACAGGCTGTTGCCGTCGAGCCAGAAGGTGACCGCGCTGTAGTAGATCCGCAAGTCGTACTGGTCGTGGTTCGGGCCGCGCAGGAAGTAGTTGAGCATCGCGACCGCGATGGCGACGAACAGCATGACCGAACCGCCGATGATCGCCCGGCGTCGGTCGTCGCGACCCAGCTGCGAGAGGTCCAGCGCGAGCCAACGCGCAGCAGAGCTACGAAGTCCCCCAGAGCCAACCATGACGATCAGTATGCCCGGACGGTCGCCTGCCGGGCGGAATCCGCCGGAGGACCGGACGCCCGTCGTCAGATGTTGCCCACGGTGGGGGACCGGGCAGTTCCTAGGCTCGGACCTCATGAGCGCACCCGCGACCCAGGCTGGCCCGCGCGGCGGTCCGCAGCGGGTCCTGGTCGCCCTGGGCGGCAACGCCATGACCGGTGCGGACGGCCGGGCGACGGAGGCCGACCAGATCGCCGCGCTGACCGAGGCCGCCAGGCACATCGCCACCCTCGTTGCCGCCGGCGTCGAGGTCGCCATCGCGCACGGCAACGGACCCCAGGTGGGCAATCTGCTGGTGAAGAACGAGCTCTCCGCAGCCGTGGTGCCGCCGGTCCCGCTGGACTGGTGCGTCGCACAGACCCAGGCCACCATCGGCTTCGTGCTCGTCAACGCCCTGGAGCACCAGTTCGCAGCCCGCGGGATCGCCCGGCGCGCCGTTCCGCTCGTCACCCGCACCCTCGTCGATGAGGACGACGTTGCCTTCCACGATCCGGTGAAACCGGTGGGCCGGTATGTCGACGCTCTGGAAGCCGTGCGCTTCACCGCGCTCGGCCAGCAGTGGCGGGACTTCGGCGCGAAGGGCTGGCGGCGGGTGGTCGCCTCTCCGTCGCCACAGCAGATCCTGGACGCCGACGTCGCCCGGACGTTGGTCCGGGCCGGCGTGGTGGTGATCTGTGCCGGCGGGGGTGGCATTCCCGTCGTCCGCGATCCGGACGGTGCCCTGCGCGGCATCGAGGCCGTGGTCGACAAGGACCTTGCTGCTGGGCTGCTCGCCGAGGAACTCGACTGCGACACGCTGGTGATCGCCACAGACGTCAGCCATGCCGTGCTCGGCCACGGCACCGGATCCGCCGCCGACATCGGCGAGATCGACCCCGACACCCTGGCGGGGCATCATGCCGCCGGAGAGTTCGGGGCCGGATCGATGGCGCCGAAGGTGGCTGCGGCGCAGCGGTTCGCCGCGAAGCCGGGTCGGACGTCGATCATCACCTCGCTCGAGTTCCTCGCGGCCGCCGTCACCGATCCCCGCGGCGAGATCGCCACCGTGGTTCGACATCGGAGCGCGATACCCCCGCATCACTGACCCGTCCCCGCATCGACCGTCCGTCCTGGGCCCCTGCAGCACCAGATCGCAGACCCGCACACCGAGGAGATCCGCATGTCCGACGCACTGACCGCACCGCAGCCGATCGAGGTCCGCAAGGTTCCGCTGCACTCCGTCTCCGATGCGAGTGAGCTGGCGAAGCTGATCGACGACGGCATCCTGGAGGCCGATCGGGTCATCGCGGTGATCGGCAAGACCGAGGGCAACGGTGGGGTCAACGACTACACCCGGATCATCGCCGATCGGGCGTTCCGCGAGGTGATCGCCGCGAAGGGCACCCGCAGCGCCGACGAGGTCAAGCAGATCCCGATCGTCTGGTCCGGCGGCACCGACGGGGTCATCTCGCCGCACGCGACGATCTTCGCCACCGTGCCGGTCGACGTCGCGTTGCAGACGGACGAGCCGCGGCTGACCGTCGGCTTTGCGATGAGCGAACCGCTGCTGCCCGAGGAGATCGGCTACACGCCGATGATCAGCAAGGTGGCCGCCGCGGTCACCGAGGCGATGGCCAGGGCCGGGATCACCGACCCGGCCGACGTGCACTACGTCCAGACCAAGACCCCGCTGCTCACCATCCACACGATCCGGGACGCCAAGTCGCGCGGCAAGAGCGTGTGGACCGAGCACACCCACGAGTCGATGGACCTCTCGAACGGCTGCACCGCACTGGGAGTCGCGGTCGCGCTCGGTGAGATCGAGATGCCCACCGATGCCGACGTGATGCACAACCGCGGGCTGTTCTCCTCGGTCGCCTCGTGCTCCTCCGGGGTGGAGCTGGACCAGGCGCAGGTGGTCGTCGTCGGCAACGCTCGCGGGATCGGCGGACGCTACCGGATCGGCCATTCCGTGATGAACGACGCCCTGGACGCCGACGGGATCTGGTCGGCCATCAAGGACGCCGGCCTCGAACTGCCCGACAGGCCGCACCACAGCGACCTGAAGGGGCGGCTGGTCAACGTCTTCCTGAAGTGCGAGGTCTCCCGGGACGGGGAGGTGCGCGGGCGTCGCAACGCGATGCTGGACGACTCGGACGTGCACTGGCACCGGCAGATCAAGTCGTGCGTCGGCGGCGTCACCGCGGCCGTCACCGGCGACCCGGCCGTCTTCGTGTCAGTGTCCGCGGCACATCAGGGGCCGGAGGGTGGGGGACCGGTCGCAGCCATCATCGATCTGGGCGACGAGCCGTCGGGATACCCGGCCCCCTGACGGACAGCGGCCGCGGTTCGTTGTCCGACAACGAGTTCGGGACCTGCTGTCCTGAGCGTGGATGGGGACAGGTCCCCATGACCGAGTAACTTTTCAACCAGCAAAGCCATTTCATCGGTGGTATCTCTCAACAGAGACACCATCGACCGAGAGGCACTGCTGATGTGCGACACCGTGACCGGCGACCGACACTCGCGCTCCGACGATGCCCGCTTCCCCCGGCGGGGGCCCTCCCGGCGGATGTTCCTCGGCGGTGTGGTGACCGCCGGCGTCGCCACCGCCGGTGGGGTGCTGTTCGGCGGGGGTGTGGCAGCGGCCGCGCTGCCGTCGGTGAACATGGAGGCGGTCCTGAAGGCCGCGCAGATCGATCCGCGCCGGCCGGACACCGCCCTCACCCCTGGCGCCAAGGCGTCGGTGGTGCTCGTCGAACAGGCATTGGCGGATCGGGGTCTGCTGGACAGCAGCTACGTGGACGGGCACTTCGGCACCCGAACCGTCACTGCCTATGCGGCGTACCAGAAGTCGTTGGGCTACAGCGGATTGGACGCATCCGGGCTGCCGGGTGCCACCTCGCTGACCAAGCTCGGCACCGACCGGTTCGGGGTAACGAACAAGATCTCGGCAGGTGCCCGCGCCGGCTTCCGGGGCGTGACCCTCAACGCCCGGACGAAGGCCATGCTGCTGGCCGCGGAAGGATTGTACGGCGCGACCGTCGTGTTGACCCAGGGTTCCTACAACGTCGGTGGGGACCCCGCATCGGCGGGAACCCACGACGGCGGCGGGGCGATGGACATCTCCGTCAGCGGGATCTCCGCGGCCAACCGCACGAAGTTGGTCGGGAAGCTGCGCGCGGTCGGGTTCGCCGCGTGGCTGCGCACCCCCGACCAGGCCGACTGGCCGTTCCACATCCACGCGGAGGCGATCAGCGACCCCGACCTCTCCTCCGGAGCCCAGCACCAGGTGGGCGACTACTACCTCGGGAAGAACGGTCTGGCCAGCGGCGCACCGGACGACGGACCGCAGATCACCAAGGTGACGTGGGAGGAGTACCAGCGAGCCTGACCTGCCCGCAGGTCCCCCCGCCGGTCCGCCCGCACGCCGGCGAACACTGCATCGAACAGGAAGGAGCGTCGGCACCGATCCGGACACCGATCCGGTGCAAGCAAAGACGAGTCATCACGTCCCCACCGAACCGAAAGGTCTTCGTAGACATGAACTTCCGTCGCATGCTCGGCGCCACAGGCGCCGCACTCCTGATCGCGAGCGGCCTCACCGTCGCCGCCTCGACCGAGGCCCTCGCCATGCCGAACTTCCAGATGCCCTTCGCCTGCGGTTTCACCGCGACCGCGGCCACCTTCAGTGGCCACAGCCCGGCGAACTCGGTCGACTTCCAGAAGGACGGGATCACCGGTGTGTCCGTCCGCGCCTCAGCCGGCGGCACCGTAACCCGCTCCGAGGACGAGCCGACCGGCACCAGCTACGGACGCTGGATCGAAGTGGACCACGGCGGCGGTTGGCGGACCCGCTACGCGCACCTGAGCGTGCGCGGGGTGAGCGTCGGCGCCACCGTCACGCAGGGCCAGGAGTTGGGCAAGGCCGGCGCGACGGGCAACGTCAGCGGGCCGCACCTGCACTTCGAGGAGAACCTCAACGGCGCCACCCAGAGGGCCGTGCTGAACGGCGTGGCAGTGCCGTACTACGCGCACACCAGCTTCACCAGCAAGAACAACTGTGGCGGTGGCGGTGGCAATCCGTACACCGCGGGCGAGGTCTGCGGCTCCGGCTACACCGAGATCGACCGACACAGCCTGGGCAACGGCAGCATCGTGCTGATGTACAACTCCGGCAGCGGCAAGAACTGCGTCACCACGCTGAAGGGTGTCTCGCTCGGCACGGCCAGCGCGGTGAGTGCGACCCTGCAGGTGGAGGGCGGCTCGGTGATCAAGGACTCGGGCAGCTTCGCCTATTACGCCGGTCCGGTGACCGCCTCGGCGGCGAGCAAGTGCGTCAAGTGGGGCGGGTCGGTCGGGTCCACCACCTGGACCTCCGCCTACAGCCACTGCGGTTGATCATGCTGGGACGCTGGTCGAGCGGACGCAGGAGACGAGACCCGTCCCAGAACTGATCCAGCAGCTCAGGGTCGTCCGCACTGTGCGGACGACCCTGATGTGGTGGGAGACAACGAGTTCAGCGGATCCGTTCGAACTCGAGGTCGAAGATTGCCCGGCCCTCGTCGAGCCCACGGCCCTCGAACCGGGTCGTCGGACGGAACTCCGGCCGCGGCCCGAAACTGTCATTCCTGTTGAGCAACAGGCGATTCCGTGAGCACACCTCGAGCATCACCTCCGCGTACTGCTCGATGTCGGTACCGAGCCGGAACACGCCGCCGGGCCGCAGTCGCGAGGCCACCAGGGTGACGAAGGAGTCGGTGACGATCCGACGTTTGTGGTGCTTGTTCTTCGGCCATGGGTCGGGAAAGAACAGCCAGAGCTCCTCCAGCGAGTCGGCCGACACCAGTTCGTCCAGCACCGGGACGGCATCGGCTCGAAGGACGCGGACGTTCTCGACACCTCGGCGGGCGAGATGGTGCAGCGTCTGGGCGATCCCCGGCCGGTAGACCTCGACCGCCAGCACGTTGACCTCCGGGCGGGCCTGCGCCATCGCTGCGGTGGATTCGCCCATCCCGGAACCGACCTCGATGACGAGCGGTGCGTCGCGGCCGAACAGTGACGGCGAGTCGATCGCCCCGCCGAGATCGGTGGCTTCGAGGTACCAGCGGTCCGCGTAGGCGTCGAAGGCACGCTTCTGGACCTGGTTCAGGCGTCCGCCGCGCGAGGTGAAGCTGACGATGCGGCGGTAGTGCTCCGGCATTCCGTCGGCCGGCTCACCACCGGGGCGCAGGGTGCCAGGGGTGGGAATCCGTGACGATGGCATGGGACGCGACTCTACGGGCCCGCCCCCCGCCACTCCGCCATGTGCAGGCAGCCTTCGACGCGCGAGAGGGCGTCACGGAACCGGTGCAGCTCGAGCGGTTCCATGACGCCCCTCCGGGAGCATCGGGTGCGAAGCTCAGGCGTCCCTGCGCTGCAGTGTGAGCAGGGCCAGCAGCCAGATCACCAGCGCGGTCGCGCCGAAGATCAGCAGTCCCTGGGCCGGCGTGGGCCCGTCGGAACCGGACAGTCCGCCGAACATCCCGCCGGAATCCTCGCCGTTGACGAACGTGAACGCGGCGTTGAACGGCAACCACGGCACCAGGTCGCGCAACGGGCTGATCAGCAGTACCAACTGTTCGGCGAGCAGCGGCCACAGCAGCAGCAGCGTGATGGCCCCGGCCGATTGCCGCAGCAGGGTACCGATCCCCACAGCCAGGACCGCGCCGATCGCGTACAGGGCGCAGTAGCCGAACACCATGCGGACGGCGCCGTCGGAATCCAGCGTGATCGCCCCGTCCCGCGGTGCCTTCGCCAGCGCCTGGGTGAGCAGGAATGCGCCGCCGGAGGCGACGGCAGCGATGACGGCTCCGATCAGGGCCATCACGACCGTCTTGCTGACCAGCAGGACCGTCCGACTCGGAACGGCCAACAGGCTGTTGCGGATGGTGCCGAAGCGGTACTCGGTGGTGACGGCCAGCGCGGCCATCACCAGGAAGGTCAGCATTCCGAACCGACCGCCGAACTGGGAGGACGCCACGGAGGCATCCCGACCGTTTTCGACGAGGGACACGGCCAGCGCGATGCCCCAGACGCTGATCAGGATCAGCACCGTGCACCAGTAGGGCGATCGGGTGGAGAGGAGCTTGATGCGTTCGACGGACAACGTGCGCAGCATCGTCGTCACCGCCCTTCGGTGTCGGGTCGGTCGGTGGGCGACGGCCGTGTCGGCGCCGACTGCTGGACCGGAGGGCCGGCCGGTCCGCTGAAGGCGGGCCCTTGGCCGCCTGGGAACGGTTGATCGGGGAACCGGTGACCGGGCGGAGCGGCGAATCCTTGCCCACCGGGGATCGGCCCCCCACTTCCGGGTGCCCGACCCTGTCCGGAGTACTCGACAGATCCGCCGGTGAGCTGGATGAACGCCTCCTCGAGCGATCCGGTCTGCGGGCTGAGCTCGTGCAGCACGATGCGGTGCTCGGCAGCGATCTCGCCGATCCGTTCGATCGGCAGGTTGAGCACGGTCAGCCCGGCGCCGTCCGTCGAGGGACGCACGCTGACCCCGGGACCTGACGTACCGAGCAGCTCCGGAAGCCGGTCGAGTTGCGGGCTGCGGACCAGCACGCTCGACTCGGTGGACTGCGAGACGAACTCCTTCGTCGACGCATCAGCGATCAACCGTCCACGACCGATGACGATCAGATGGTCGGCGGTCTGTGCCATCTCGCTGAGCAGGTGCGACGAGACGAACACCGTCCTACCTTGCGTCGCAAGGTCTTTCATGAAGGTGCGGATCCAGTGGATGCCCTCGGGATCGAGTCCGTTCACCGGCTCGTCGAACAGCAGCACCTCGGGGTCACCGAGCAGTGCCGAGGCGATCCCCAGCCGCTGCTTCATGCCGAGGGAGAACTTGCCGGCCGCCTTGCCGGCGACGCTCGAGAGTCCGACGATCCCGAGCACTTCCTCCACCCGCGACCTCGGGATGCCGTTCGCGGTGGCCATCCACCGCAGATGCGCCCTGGCGGTGCGGTTGGGGTGCACCCAGTTCGCATCCAGCAGGGAACCGACAGTACGGAGCGGGTTCTTCAGATCGCCGTAGCGGCGGCCACCGATGGTCGCCTGGCCCCGTTGTGGACGGTCGAGACCCAGGATCATCCGCATGGTGGTCGACTTGCCGGAACCGTTCGGTCCGAGGAAGCCGGTGACCATGCCCGGACGGATCGTGAACGACAGATTGTCGACGGCGACCGTGCGGCCGTAGACCTTGGTCAGCCCGTTGGCCTCGATCATCGGGTTCCCCCTTGATCGGATGGTGCTCGTCTCACGGATCGATTCCCCTCGTCGTGTGCGCAGGCATGCGCGTTCATGATGCCTGGTGGGTGCCGCCGGATGTCCGAAATGGCGGTTCCGGTGGTTGCCTCCGAGCATCCCGCGGGAGGGTCGGGAGCGGATCAGGGGAAGCACCCAGGCTGACCCTGGATGTCGATCGGGTGGCGGGTCTGGACAGGTGTGATCGGTGGGACGCCGGTCCGGCGCTCGCGCTCCAGGAATCGGCTGCGGATCCCGAGGAGCCGCCGAGTGGTCGGACCCGCTCCCCACCGGCCTGGAAGCGAGCCGGTCAGGCTCGTCCTGACCCGGTCGATCCCATGATGGACATCGCCGCTGCGATCGTGAAGCTGCAGATCGCCGACAGCGTTAATCAGCACCGACTCTGGCGGACTGTCGAGTCCCAGCACCGGATCGGCCAGGCCCAGGGGATCCTGATGGAGAAGCTGCAGATCAGCGCGTCCGCGGCGGTCACGGTGCTGCACCGCCTGTCGCAGGACACCGGCACCAGGATCGATGATCTCGTCGAGCAACTGCTGGACACCGGCATGCTCCTGGGCGTCACGGATGACCTCTGAATCTGACAGCACGGACCCAGGACCGCGTCGAACCGCCGATCCGGGTCCGGGTGGCGCCGGGGCATGGCACGATGCTGGACAGAGCTGTGCACGGGACCAGCGCCGGGACGCGCTGTGCGGATCCGCTGACGACACCGAGGGGACACACCTGACGATGCGGTTGCTGTCCGTCGATTTCGGAACCTCCAACACCGTCGTCGCGCTGGCCGTCGATGGCCAGGCGCCGCGCACCCTCACCTTCGACACCTCGCCGCTGCTGCCCTCGGCCGTGTTCCTGGACACCGACGGCACCATCACCGTCGGCCGGGAAGCGCAGCGCAAGGCGCGGCTGGATCCGGCACGCTACGAGCCCAACCCGAAGCGTCGTATCGACGACGGCGACGTCCTGCTCGGTGACACGGTCGTCAAGGTCGTCGATCTGATCGCCGCGGTACTGCGGACGGTGGCGACTGAGGTCAGACGTCAGCTCGGTGGCGCAGCCCCAGACGAGATCCGACTCACCCATCCCGCGCAGTGGGGAGCACCCCGCCAGAACACCCTGATCACTGCCGCTCGGGCAGCAGGCCTCGGCACGAACCTGGTCCTGATCCCCGAACCCGTTGCTGCCGCGGCGCAGTACACCCGGCTGCCCGGGCGTGAACTGCCGCCGGGTGGATCCGTCGCCGTGTACGACCTCGGCGGCGGCACCCTCGACATCGCGGTCGTCGGACGATCGCACCAGCAGTTCCACGTCCTGGCCGAGGCCGGACTGTCCGACCTGGGTGGTCTCGACTTCGACCAGGCGGTGCTGGATCAGGTCGGTCGCACGGCGAGTGCAACGGATCCCGGCCGCTGGCAACAGATCCTGCGGCCGGCGGACTCCTCGGCCCGCCGTGCAGCACGCGCCCTCGCGGACGATGTCCGGGCCGCGAAGGAGACACTGTCGGGGTATCCGCAGACCGACGTGGCACTGCCGGATCCCTTCGACGACGTGCACCTGACGCGCTCCGAGTTCGAGGGTCTGATCCGGCCGAACCTGATGCGCTCCATCGAGGTCCTGCAGTCGACGCTGCGGTCGGCGGGAGTCGGGGCCGAGCGGGTGACGGGAATCTTCCTGGTCGGCGGGTCCAGCCGGATTCCGTTGGTGGCCACCCTGATCGCCGACCAGTTGGGAGTCGTCCCGGTAGCCCTCGACCAGCCGGAGACCGCCGTCGCGCTCGGCGCCCTGCTGGTACCGGTACAGCGCGAGGGCAATCGGACAACGGCGGTCGGCGGACCGAGCTCCGGCGCGTTCCCCGTCGGACCGCCCAGCCGTCCGAACCCGTCGCACACCGGGCCGGTGCGCCCGGCCAGCGGGGCTCACCAGCCCTCCGGTGCACAGCCTCCTCCCGGTGCGGTCACCGGCTCGTCGTACCCCGGCCAGTTCGGGTCCGGCCCGCCGGCGCAGGGCAAACGCCGATCCCCCCTGCTGATCGGCGGGGTGGTGGTGGCCGTCGTTGCCGTCCTGGTCGCTGCGTTCCTGGTGATCAAGCCCTTCGGCGGTGGCACTGCTGATCCGACGCCGACCGACCCACCGACGACCGGCGTCTCGACGACCGGCGTCTCGAACACCGGCGCCCCGAGCACCGGGTCCTCCGCGTCGACCGGCAGGCCGACCCCGGCCGATCCGTCGCAGACCGGTTTCGGACCCGGGAAGCTGTTGTCCAAGACGGAGTTCGACTTCCTCGGGCCGAGTTCGGACAAGTTGGAGAACTGCGGCGACAACACCGCGTCTTTCAACAAGCTGAATCCGCCGCAGCCGTACCAGGCCCCCCGGATCATCCGGTGCGAGATTCCCGAGGACGACACCAACGGCCTGTACGGACGGACGTTGCTGTTCCTGTTCAGTACTCCGGATCCGGCCGCCGCCCAGACACTGCTGGCGCAGATCACCACCGACCGCAAACGCGACGGCACCTTCAGCGTGCAGACCAAGGGTGGTCAGATCCCCAGTGCCGCAGGCACGCTGAACGTGGTGGTGGCCGATCACCTCGCGGTGTTCGGTACCGACTCGAGCGGCAGCGGCGACGGCGTGCCCGCCATCGCCTGGGGCGTGGACAGCGGTCAGTACGTGGGCGTCATCATCGGCGTGCAGTCGTCCTCGGCCAATGATCTGCTCGACTTCTTCGACCTGTCCTACCGTCCGCGCTAGAGCCAGGAGGACGTACCGTGCAAGGCCCGTTGTCCCAGTCGGTGGCCGCGCTGTGCCGGGCGCTGCTGCCGCAGGTGTCGCCGCGCACCGCCGGCGGGATCGGTGAGATCCTGCGGCGGCTCGACACCCCGCTGCAGCTGGCCGTCGCCGGACGGATCAAGTCGGGCAAGTCGACCCTGGTCAATGCGCTCATCGGCCGCCGGGTCGCGCCGACGGACATCGGTGAGTGCACCAGGCTGGTCACCCGCTTCCAGTACGGCACCGTCGACCGGATCGAGGTGGTGCACCGTGACGGCCGCCGGACAACCGTGCCGTTCGCGCCCGACGGTGGCATCCCGCCAGACCTCACGTCCGCTGCGGGGATCTCGATCGACGAGGTCTCGCACCTGGAGGCCTACCTGACCAGCGCGTTGCTGGCGGACGTCACGGTGATCGACACACCGGGGCTCGGCTCGATGGACACGGCGTCGGTCTCGCGGACGGAAGCGTTGCTGGGCACGGCGAACCAGCAGGGCGCCGCCGGGGACGCGGAGGCCGGCACCGGCGCGGAGTCCGACAGCCTCGACCGGGTGTCGGAGTTCGCCGTCGCCGGCGCCGAGGCCGTCGTCTACGTGTTCACCCAATCCGTGCGCTCCGACGACACCCAGGTGCTCGCGGCCTTCACTGCGGCCACTGCCTCCCGTGATGCCGGACCGGTCAACGCCCTCGGGGTGCTCAACAAGGCGGACACCATCCCGGCCGACAGCGTCGAAGGATCCGGTGGTGACGCGTGGACGGCAGCTCGGCTGGTGGCACAGAGCCAGGCGGCGTTGTTGCGCCCACGGGTTGCCGACGTGCTGCCGATGAACGGTCTGCTCGCCGAGACGTCCGAGACCGGCGCGTTCACCGGCGCGGATGCGGAGGCTCTGCGCACCCTGGCCGGCGTCGACCCAGCACTGTTCGACGCGATGATGATGGCTGCCGATCTGTTCACCACGCTGGAGCTTGGGGTGCCGGGCGAGGTGGCGACCGCCGTCCGGATGCGGCTGCTGCAACTGCTGGACCTGTACGGGATCAACATTGCGGTGCAACAGATCCGCGCTGAGCCGGCGATCTCCGCAGGTGAACTCCGCCGTCGACTCTCGGCCAGGTCGGGCCTCGAGGAGTTGCGTCGTCGGCTGGGCGAGGTGTTCCGTCTCCGGGCCGACGGGATCAAGGCATCGGCCGCACTGGCCTCCATCGGGCTGCTGGCGTCCGTCACCGACGATGTGCACGAACGTCAACGGATCACCGACGGCATCGAGATGTTGCTGCAACGTCCCGCAGCACACCAACTCCGGCTGATGGAGGCGCTCACCCTGGTGTCGGGCGGCTCGGTGCGGTTCGACACCGACCTGACCGGGGAGATTCTCCGGCTGGGATCCTCGACGCACCCCGAGGAGATGCTGGGTCTGCCGCAGGCGTCCTCGGCGCAGCTGCAGACGGCTGCGCTGGAGCGGGCAGGCTGGTGGCGCTCCTTCGCCTCCTTCGGTGCCACCCCCGCCCAGGCCCGGATCGCGCACGTGGTGCACCGCGCCTATTTCCTGCTGTGGCAACAGCTCTCGGGCCATCGGCCGACGACACCCCAGGGGCTCGCGGGCGGTCGCTCGCCGGGACCGGCCGGCGGTCGGCCATGACTACCGCCGTCACCGGACTGAATCGAGGGAGGCTCGGATGAGCCCGCAGGAGCACCCGGTGGACGCAGCCGGTGAGGGATCCGGTGACGATGCGCCGAGCGGTCTGATCGAGGCTGCGGACGTCCCGGGTGCTGGGGACGAGCCACCGGTGCAGCGGCCGGACTTCGACGATGCCGCAGAGCGTCGGGCGCTCCTCGAGTTGTTGATCTATGCCTGGGACCGGGCCCGGAGCCCGGGTGTGTGGGAACGGCTCACCGCTGGACTCGCTGCCATCGGCGTGAGTGTCGAGCGACCGGACGGGGCGCCGTTCGATCCGGCGCGGCACGAGGTGGGGGGTGTGCAGAGCACCGATGACCCTGCGCTGGTCGACACCGTCGCGGAGACCGAGGTGGTCGGGTTCACCGATCGCGGAACCGTGCTGCGGGAACCGATCGTGGTCGTCTACCGACGCGGCTGACGCACGGCGCGGCCGTGGGGCTGAGCGGTGCGGCCACCGTTCTCCCGGCCGCGGCGGTGCGGGCCAGTAGCGTGATCGCCATGACATCTCCGCCGCCGGCGCTCCCGCAGGCGATCCGCCAGTGGCGGGAGCAGGCTGTTGCCTGGGTGCGTCCCAGGGATGCGGAGACGGCGGCCGTGCTGGCCAGTGCCCGTCGCCCCGCCGGGATCCCCAGGGTCGTGGTGGTGGGCGAGACCAACCGCGGCAAGTCCTCCCTGGTCAACGCTCTGCTGGGAGTGCCTAACCTGTCGCCGGTGGATGCGGGTCTGGCGACCTCGACCTATCTGCAGATCAGCCGCGCGGCGGACGGTGCGCCACCGGCGCGGGCGATCGCACACTTCGGCCCCGGGATGGCCGACATCTCGTTCCCCATCGCGGAGTTGCACGGCTGGGCCACCATGGGCGCCTCCGTCGAGGCGGACCGCGACCTGCCGCCGCCGCGGTGGATCGAGCTCGCGGTACCGTCCGCCCTGCTCGACGCGGTGGTCCTGCTGGACACTCCGGGCGTGGGCGGACTGGTGCCCGGTCATGCCGACCTGGCTGCGGAGGCGGCGGCCGGCGCGACCGCGTTGCTGTTCGTCGTCGATGCCTCTGCGCCCTTCTCGCAAGGGGAGATCGGGTTCCTGCAGTCGGTGACCGACCGGGTGGACGCCGTCCACTTCGTCGTCACCAAGACGGACTCCTACCGGGGCTGGCGGGAGATCGTCGCCGCCGACCAGCAATTGCTGGCCCGCTACGTCCCGCGGTTCACGGATGCCCCGTTCCATCCGGTGTCCAGCACCCTCGCGGTGGCGGCGGATGCGCAGCCGGACGCCCGGATCGCCCAGGTGGTCCGGGCCCAGTCCGGCATCGAGGAACTGCGGTCCGTCCTGACCCAGGAGGTGTCCGGCCGGGCCGCACTGTTGGCGGATGCCAACCTGATCCGGACAGCCGTGACCGTGCTGGCCGGCGAGCTCGTCCGCCTGGAGACGGAACGTCGCACCCTCACCTCGGGGGCCGAACAGGTGGAGCACCTGCGGCTGCGGAAGGAGGAGCTGCTGGAGCGGCGCCGGACCGGCGGCGGTCGATCGTGGCAGGTGATCCTGCGGGCCCAGATCCAACGGGCCAGGGTGGACCTGACGCACGAGACGGCCAGGGAGGTCCGCGAAGCACTCAACCTGTTCCGCGGCGCCATCGACGCCGCGGACGCAGACCAGTTGCGGCAGTTGCCGTTCCACATCGATGCCTATGCGCAGTCGATGACGGCGCGCGCGCACCGCCGACTGCTCGAGGCGATGAACCAGATCGTCAACTCGGTGCTGGCGGACCTGTTCACCCCGACGGAGTTGGCCACCCTCGCAGGGCATCTCGCGACCAGGCCGTACGAGCCGCTGGTGACGCGCGGGCCAGAACGGACGAAGAACGCCGACGACACGATCATGTCGTTCGCCGGCGGCGGGATCGGTCTGACCCTCGGCAGTCTGGTGCGGATGGGCGCAGGGGCAGTGCTCCCGGCGGCTTTCGGCGTCGTGCTGCTGCCGGTGTCACTGGCTCTGGGCGGCGCGGCCGCGTTCTTCATGGTGCGATCGAGGCGTCGGGTCCAGGACAAGGCCCATCTCAAGCAGTGGCTGATGGAGGTGCTGTCGGAGGCCAAGGCGCAGATCGACCAGAACATCGCCGAACAGTTCATCGAGGCCGACGAGCAGCTCACCCTGGCATTGGATGACGTGCTCACGAAACAGGTCTCGGCGATCGACACCGAGATCCGTGACGTCGACAGCGCCCTTAAGCTGGACGCGACGGAGCGGGCCGCGCGCACTCGGGCACTGGTCGACCGCGGGAAGTCGGGGGCAACGCTGGTCGGCGCCGGGGAGGAGCTGATCCGGCGAGTACAGCGGACTCCGGGGGTGGGCGCCGTGATGTTGGGCGCCGGCGCACTGGGAGCGGTGGGCACGCAGCCGGTGCCCCAGCCGGCGGCAGGGCCGAACCCCGGTGTCCGGACGTCGCCGCGGAGCAGCGCACCACCGGAGCCCGATCCCGCCGTCACCCAACCGACACCGATCCGCAGTACCCCGGCCCCGGTACGGCCGGTGCCGGGAAGCATGCCGCGGGCACCGTTCCCGACCGGGCCGACCGTGACCCGGACGCCGATCATCCCCACCGGCTCCACGCTGGCCGCGATCGCCGGGCGAGGCCGTTCGCGGCCGGATGCCGATCCATCCGCACCCTCTTCGCCGGTGCAGACCGGTCCGGTTGCCGAACGCGACGTGGACCGCACCGGTCGGATCCCCGAGGTGGCAGCCGACGATTCACCCACCGGGCCGCGATCGCTGTGGGTGCCTCCGGGTCCTTGAGCAGCGGGATGTCGATCGATCCCCGCCGCCGCGATCGGATGGGCCACACTGGAGCTGAGACGACCGGGCGCCCGCCCGGGCGAGGAGGACACCATGCCGGCTCGAGCGTTCGTCCCACCAGTTCCGCCGACGACCCCGCGCCGCCCGGAGCAACGGTCCGGATTCCGGATGCAGTTGCCGCGAGCCGTGCAGCAGGCGGTCGCCGATGCCGACAGCGCCCGACGCCGTCGTCGGGCGGCGTCCCGGCCGGATCTGCGGCCGCACACTGCCGGCACCGTGCCGATCATCCCGGTTGACCTCGGCCGACTCTTCGGCCGCTCGGCACCGGACGCGGCACCGGACTGATCACCTAGCCACGGCGGTTTCGTGGTCGCAGCGCCGACCATCCGGGAACCGATCCAGCGGGCCCGGAGTCACACCCCCAACCATCGGCCATCACCGCCCAGAAGGAGAGCACCATGGAGTACAGCGACGGTCCGGACCAGGTGGAGCCGGGCGACGAGCTGGTCATGGACCACGAGAGCCTCGGGGCGGCCTCCTACGATTCCGACCACGACGGCGTTGCCGATTCGGTGATCATCGGCATCGACGACCACACGGTGATGTTCACGGACACCGACGGTGACGGTGAGGTCGACTCCCGCACCACGTTCGGCGCCGACGGTGAGGTACTCGAGGAGAAGAACGTCTCGGGAGAGGACGCCACCACCAGCTCGTCCGACAGCACCGACAGCAGTGGGAACACCGGCAGCGACACGACCGGCGGCGACACGACCGGCGGCGACACGACCGGTAGAGATACCACCGGCAGCGACACGACCGGTGACGATTCCAGCGAGACTTCCAGCACCGTGATCTCGGTGGTGGACGACCAGGGGCGATCCGTCGACGTGGGGCCGCCGACGGTCGACATGGACGGCGACGGAACCGCCGACACGGCCGTCGTGCAGGGTGACGGCGGATCCACCATCGGCTACACCGACCGCAACGGCGACGGCGAGGCCGACCAGATCACCGAGATCACCGCCGACCGACACGTCACCATCTCGGTCGTCAACTCCTCCGGCGACTGGGAGGTCGCTCAGACCGGCACCCTCGATCCGGATGGTCATTTCGTTCCGTCGGAAGGAACCGGTACCACCACGGACGATCTCCGCCAGGACGGCCCGGCCGCCGAGAGCGTTGCCTGGGGGCTGCTGCCCGCCGGCACCGCCGATGCCTCGGAGGCAGCCGATCCCGCCGTCGGACAGAGCGAAGCGTCCGAGTCCACCGCACCCGACGACACGGCGGGCAGCGTTCCGATCGTCTACACCGACCCGGAGGGAATCACCTACGAGCTGGGTGTACCTACGGAGGATTTCGACGGCGACGGGCGGGCTGACACCGTGATCACCACCCTCGCCGACGGCACCGTCGTCGGCTACTCCGACGTCGACGGCGATGGTCTCACCGATCAGGTGACCCAGATCAACACCGACGGCACCGTCACCATCGGAGTACCGGATGGCGTCGGCGGCTGGGAGGAAGCAGCCACCGGCACGCTCGGGGAAAACGGCGAGTTCGTCCCCGCCTGAGGCTCCCCCTGCCCGGCAGTCGTGTGCGGCTCCGGGTAGGAATGACGCATGACTGCGGACTCCACCCCGACCAGCAGCTCCACTGTTCCCCACGGCGCCTGGCCCTCACCGATCGACCTCGACATGATCACCGCCGGGTCGGTGGGCCTGTCCGGGGTCCAGTGCGACCACGCCGACGGATCCGTCTACTGGCTCGAATCGCGCGCCTCCGAGGCCGGACGTTCCGTCCTGGTGCGATGGCGCGATGGACGTCGCGAGGACGTCACCCCCGCGCCTTTCAACGTCCGCAACGGGGTGCACGAGTACGGCGGCACCAGCTATCGCGTCCAGGACGGGGTGCTGGTCTTCTCCGACTTCGCCGACGGGCGACTGTACGTGCAGCGGGTGGACTCCACCGACGAGCCCCGGCCGCTCACCCCTGACCTGCCGGGTCGGGTACTGCGGTACGCGGATCCGGTGCTGGATGAGTCGCGACGGCGGGTGCTCGCCGTCCGCGAGGACCACCGCCGGGTGGGTGAGGCCGGCGGGCCCCTGGAATGCGTGAACACGATCGTCGCGGTGAGTCTGGACGCCGAGGGCGACGACGAGGGTGAGTTGTTGGTGGACGGACACGATTTCGTGTCGTCGCCGAGGATCTCACCGGACGGACACCGGCTGCTGTGGCTCAGTTGGGAACACCCCGACATGCCTTGGGATGCAACCACTCTGTGGTCCGGCGACCAGGACGGGGCCGGAGCACACCGGCTCGCGGGAGGACCGGGCGTCTCGATCGCCGAACCTGGCTGGACCCCGGATTCCCGAGAAGTCTGGTGCACGGACGAGAGTGGTTTCTGGAACCTGGTGATCGACGGTGCGCCGGCCTACCCGGTGCGGGCCGATTGTGCGGACCCCGCGTGGGTGTTCAGCGATCCGGGGTGGGCCGCACCCGACGCTTCCTCGCTCGTGCTGCGGCGACATGACAGAGGCGGGGTCACGCTGGTCCGCGTCCCCGCAGGGAGGCCGGCAGCGGTCTCGACCCTTGCCTCGTTCGCCGGGTGCAGCGAGCTGGTCTCCGACCCGGACGGCGGGATCGTGCTGGTGGCCTCGTTCCCGGACCGCCCGGCCGCGGTGGTACGAGTCGCGCCCGACGGGCACCAACAGATCCTGCGGCGGAGCGTCGAGATCGATCTCGATCCCGAGCTGCTGTCGATCGCAGAGCCCATTCAGTGGGACACCCCTGACGGGGCAACGAGTTTCGGTTACCTGTACCTCCCGAAGAACCCTGTTGCCCACGCTCCCGCCGGTTCGTTGCCCCCGCTGCTCGTGCTCAGCCATGGGGGCCCGACCGCCGCGGCGAGGTCCGGCCTGTCACTGGGCACGCAGTTCTGGACCAGCCGCGGTTTCGCCGTACTGGACGTCGACTACGGCGGCAGCACCGGTTACGGGCGCGCCTATCGGGATCGGCTGCAGGGCACCTGGGGCATCGTGGACGTGGACGATTGCTGTTCCGGCGCACAGCATCTCGTCGATTCCGGGGTGGTCGATCCGAGCAAGCTGGTGATCAAGGGCGGCAGTGCAGGTGGGTACACGACGCTCGCAGCGCTGGCCTTCCGCGACACCTTCGCCGTCGGGGTGAGTCGGTACGGCATCGGTGATCTGGAGACCTTGGCGACCGACACCCACAAGTTCGAATCGCGGTACCTCGACGGACTGGTCGGCCCGTACCCGCAGGAGAAGGCCCGCTACGAGGAGCGTTCACCGATCCACCACGTCGACGGGTTCGACTGTGCCCTGCTCGTGCTGCAGGGCGAGGACGACAAGGTCGTTCCGCCTGCCCAGGCGACCAGCATCGCCGATGCCGTCCGCGCCAAGGGGCGTCCGGTCGCCCTGCGCATGTACGCCGGTGAGGGGCACGGGTTCCGCACGTCCGAGTCGGTACGGGACGCGACACTCAGCGAGCTGGCCTTCTACGGCCGGATCTTCGGCTTCCAGCCCGCGGACGCGGTGCCGGACCTGCAGATCGACAACCTCTGATCCGGATCACCCGCCGGCCAGCGCCGACCTCGGATCGGCCGCCGGTCAGCCTGAGCAGGCAGCGAACCCCGACAGCCTGACACCGATCGCCAGCCGACGGACCCGCTGCTGACGTGCCCGGCACCGCTGACGTACCGGAGACCCTTGGTGCGCCCGTTTGGCCAGTGGTGGTGCTGGGGCCAGGTCGGTCTGCGTCGAACTCTTCGAACCGACTCCGGACGGGACCCCAACGGTGACTGCTCCAGCGCACCCGGTCGCGAGCAGCAGTGCAGGCAGCACGATCAGAGCCTGACGGCTGCAGGCGGGCTTGGTGTTCATGACCGAAGGACGGGCAGCCCGAGGTGGGGTTGCACGCCGTCACAGCAGAAGCACCGGATGACCGGCGACCAACTGGACAGTGACGCGTCGGCCGTCGCGACCTTTCGTGTCCGGGGTGTCAGCTTGCAATGCAGGCGACCTGACGCCGTCCGCCGGCTACCGGCGACGCGACCGGATGACCGCCGGTGCCGGTCCGAACCGGCTGCACGGCATCCCTGCCGCGCAGCGGGTCTAGGGTGCGAGTTGCTGCTCCAGACCTGCTGCTACGGCCTCGAATTCGGCCAGCGCTGCAGTCAGATCCTCGACGATCTCACGGGCGATGATGTCCGGCGAGGGCAGGTTGTCCAGATCATCGAGCGAGTCGTCCTTGAGCCAGGTGATGTCCAGATTCGCTTTGTCGCGGGCGACGATCTCCGCGTAGGTGAATGACTTCCACCGTTCGGATTCGGTCCTGGCAGCGTGGTCTCCTGGGAGGTATCCGTCGACGAACTCATCGAGGTTGTTGCGGCGCAACGGGTTCTGCTTGAGGGTGAAGTGCTTGTTGGTGCGCAAGTCGTACACCCAGAGGCGCTGCGTCCACGGATCTCCCGGCCGCGCGACCTTCTTGTCGAAGAACAGCACATTGGCCTTGACGCCCTGGGCATAAAAGATGCCGGTCGGCAGACGCAACATCGTGTGCAGGTCGAAGTCGGCGAGCAGCTTTCGCCGGATGGTCTCTCCCGCGCCGCCCTCGAAGAGCACGTTGTCCGGCAGGACGACCGCGGCGCGGCCGTTCGTGTTCAGGATGGTGGCGATGTGTTGGACGAAGTTGAGCTGCTTGTTGCTGGTGGTGGCGGCGAAGTCCTGGCGCTCGATCTCTCGATCTTCCCGAACCTGCCGACCGTCGGCGCCGACCATCGTCACGGACGACTTGCGACCGAACGGTGGATTCGACAGGACCACGGACCAACGGTGCCCAGGGTCGGCGATCAGCGAGTCGCGCACCTCGATCAGCGAGTTTCCGTTGGAGGTGCCCATGCCGTGCAGGAGCAGGTTCATCGCCGCGAGCCGGGCGGTACCGTCGACGAGTTCGTAACCGGCGACGAAGCGATCTCGCAGATGAATTCGTTGGACGGGCGTCATCGACTCAGCACCCCGGGACGCGTGCTCGTGGGCGACGAGGAGGAAACCGCCGGTACCGCAGGCAGGATCGACGATCGTGTCGTCGACGCTGGGACGAATGACGTCGACGATCGCCTGGATCAGCGCCCGCGGAGTGAAGTACTGGCCCGCACCAGATCCCTTGTCGGACGCGCCTTTCGAGAGTAGTTCCTCGTACGCATCACCCTTGATGTCCGTCCCGGCCTGCGACCACTGTTCCTTGTCGATCAGGTCGTGGATCAGGCGCCGTAGTTTCGCCGGATCCTGGATCCGGTTCTGCGCCTTGCGGAAGATCGTTCCGATCACTCCGGGCTCGCGGGCCAGACCGTTCAGCATTCGGGTGTACGCCGACTCGAGCGCATCGCCCTGGGCGTCAAGCAGTTTCTGCCACGAGTATGCCGTCGGGACCACCTGCTCGGGGGCCAGCTTCCGGTGTGCGCGCTCGTGCGCCATCTTGAGGAACAGCAGGTACGTCAGCTGTTCGGTGTACTCGATGACGCCAACACCGTCGTCGCGCAACACATCGCAGTACGACCAGAGTTTCTCGACCAGTCGTCGTGAGTCAGCCATCGGAACCTTTCAGGAATTGCAAGTCTGGAACACCGTCGAAGATCTCATCGCCGCTGAGCAACGGGAGGTCGTAGGCGAGCGCCGTTGCCGCGATCCAGGCGTCGCCCATGTGAATCTTTTCCGCCAACGGATGCCCCGACAGTTTGCAGGCCGCGCGCACTGCGGCGAACGACAGCACCACCGGGCTGGTGACGGGCAGGGTGGCTGTCGCACCGAGTGTTGCCTCCAACGCCGAGATCCGCGTGTCACCCCACTTGCGCACGAGTGCGCCGAAGCGCACTTCGCCCTCGGTCTGGGCGGCGATGGCGATGTCCTTGCCCAGGAGCAGCAGTCGCCATTGCGCGACCCGCGGGTCTCGATCACGCGCGGCGAGAATGACACAACTCCACACGTCGGTGTCGAGAAGGACGACGTCAGCCACGGATCGCGGCCAAGAACTCGTTCATCTCCTCGTCGGAGATCTCGAGCGGGATCGGCTCAGGCAGCGCGTGCGCGTGCGCGTGCGCGTGCGCGACGAGGCTCTCCAGCGACGGCGGCGATTCAATGCCGAGTCGGGTCGCTACGGGCTCGGCCCGCTCGATCTGCGGCGTGTCCACCCGGTGGTGCTGGGTTCCGGAGCCGACTCCGAGCAGACCAGAGACCCGGACGTGGTGTCCGACCAACGCTGCCGCGGTCTCGGCCTCCATCACGTCGTGCAGGTCGACGGTGTTGCCTGCAGTGTCTCGGAGACGGAACCGCCTGGTGTGCAGGTCGACCATCTCGAGAATCCCGTAGAGCGTCGCCGGACCGGCGCTTTCCTGGTCCCCCCGCTTCCACGGGCCCCGCCGGATGGCATCGGTCTCGACCAGACGCGGGGCGTGACCGGGCACCGTGATCTCGGCCCGCGGGGCTGCCTTCTTCAGCGCGACCACCAAGCCGTCGACCGATTCGGCGATGCTGTCTGAAACATCAGCCGGCCGACGGTTGGTCTCGAGGGCTTCGACGATCGACCAGAAGATGGCATCCACGCCATCCGCCAACGGATCCAGCAGTGCAGAGCTGTCGCCGACGACGAAGACCAGCCTGGTACTTCCCGGCCTGAGTGCGACGCGGACGGTCGCGAGACTCTCCAGCGATGCAGCTGTGCGACCCAATCCGGGTCGATCTGCCACGGACCGGGTGAGGCGGTACGTGACGTCCTTGAACGCTTGGATCAAACCGACCGCGTCCGCAGCCAGCAACTCGCCGGCTGCGCTGGGGTGGTCGAGCAGTCGGAACTCGATTTCTCGGGTCATGTCTTCACCTCCGTGATCGGTGACTGTAGATCGATCCACAGTATGCGCACGCGCACTGACATCGAGTGTTCGCAGCGGAGCTCCGTCACGTCGCACTGACGCACGCTTCTCACAGACCCTCGAAGAAGTCTTCGTCGAGGCGGTAGAGCGTCACTGTCTGCTCTGACTGGACTCCGACTTCGTAGCTCACGAGCAGCTCTGCCAGTCTGCGTCCGTCGATCAACTCGATTCGCGCGTTGATCCGCTCGGCTTCCAGGATGGCGCCGGTGGAGAAGCGCGAGGTGGTGATGAAGACGCCCCGATCTCCCTGCTTGCCGAGTAGCGCGCCGGCGAACTCGTGGATCTTCGGCCGATCGATGGTGCGGTCCTCCCGATAGCGCTTGGCCTGCACGTAGATGCGGTCGAGCCCGAGCGGATCCTGGCTGATGATGCCGTCGACCCCCGCATCGCCGGCGGCGCTGGTCCGCTCGATCGCACCCGCTCTGCCGTATCCCATCTGCTCGAGCAGGTGGATGACCAGGTCCTCGAAACCGGTGGGGGTCAGGGCGAGAGCCTTCCGCAGCACCTCACCTTCGACGGCGGCGCGATTGGTGGCCACTCCCTTCTCGATCAGGTCGCTGGGGCTGGCATCTCTGCCCTCGTCGGCCGGTGTGTCCGGGTTCGTCGCCTTGTCCCGGGTGCGTTCCCGGAACTCGAGATAGGCGGGGTACTGCTCGAGAATCTTCATGTCGATCCGGGTGGGGTTCTTCGCCAGCGCATCTCTGCCCTCGTCGGTGATCGACACCTGCCCACGGCTCGGGCGCGCGATGAGCCCGGCCTGGAACAGATAGGTCAGTGCCCAGCCGACGCGGTTGTCGATGGTCCGTTGCCGTCCGCTCGGCAGCATCTCCGCGCGTTCGACGTCGGTCAGGTCGAACTGATCAACCACCGCATCCTTGACCTCGCGAGATTTGCGCAGCGAGCCATCGCCCAAGAACGCGAGCGCCGGACGCATCACCGTCTGGAAATCGGGAATCATTGGGCCAATTCCTCGATCACTTCGGCATCCGTGCTCTGGCCCGTGAGCGTGCCACTGAAAGCAGCCGCGAGGACTGCCCGACGTAATGAAACACCGCGGGCCACAATGCGGGCTCGATCCCTATCAAGCCGATTGAGCGCTTCCCGAATCACAAAGAATCGGACGAGGTCAGCTTGTTGTGACTTTAACGGAGGAACAGGGATCGGGAAGGCACGAAGCTTCGTGCCGTTGACATTTGCTTGCCCTACCTGTTGTGAAAGGACTGAACGAATATAGCTTCTCCCGTAGGGACTGTTGATGACGATGTTGGCCCAGTCAGCGAGCAATCGTTCATCGAATCGGACCCTGATCAAGTAAGAAGCGAGCGCCGCACTGCGCTCGCCATGAAATACAGCGCTCTTGCCCACGAGTTCGGCGCTGTTCGTTCGATTGAACAGCAAGTCACCATCAACCAGCGATGCTTTGTTGATATCTGGATGTTCTGCTGCAAGATATTTGAGTGATTTCCAATCCAGCTCGCCTTCACGGATGTTTCCCATCCTGAGGACTGGTACATCGGTCTCCGCAGCAAGCGACCCAGTCTTTGCGCTGGTCCCGTACGACACCGAGTAGGCATGGTCTCCCAGAAGATGGTCAACGGAACTTCGCCGAGCCTGATTAACAATATCGGTCGAAAGTGATGCGGTCACCGCTGCAAATTTGTTTCTACTGTCGTCGAGCAAAGTTGCGCTGGTATCGAGTCGGGAGAGGTGGTCTTCGAGGATCTCGACAATCTTATGCTGTTCTGTCCGAGGGGGCACCGGCACGGGGAGTTCAAGGAAACGATCCTGGGTGAGATTCAGACCGCTGTCGCTGATGCCGGTCTTCATCGCATCGATGCGGACCTGGGCCTCTTGCGAAAGGAGCCAAAATTCGAGGAAACTAGCGTCCAAATCTGCAATCGGTCTGAATCGATACATCTTGCCGGACATCATGAGTTTGGGTCTGGTGGACCGAACGAGAGCCGGAATACCGCACCTCGAACGAGGCCCTGCACACGTCATCAACAGGTCACCGGATCTGACCTCGATCAGCGGCCTGGCCCTGAGGTCAGTTGGTAGCTCCTTGTTTTGTCTGGGATCGAACCAACCCGGCTGAATCGCAGTCGTCTTGAGGACTGCCCAAGTGTTGTCGTCCTCAGCAGGATGGGGAACGCACTTGGGGCTCCATCCTTGCTGCAGAAGCCGGTTGTTATCCTGCTTCTCCAGCAGGTCGCCCAGTCGCACGACTGACCAGGCGTCAGGGACAATGATCACGCTGTCAGCTCCGCATTCAGGCTGTCGACCAGGGCCTCTGCCTGGTCGCCGAGGTCGCGGAGCGCGCCGTCGACGCCACCGCGCTCGCTGAACGGTGCTTCGTCGAGGTCTGCGGTGGTGATTCCCGCCGAGTTAGCGATCACTTCGACCATCCGGTCCAGCCACCAGTGCTGGCCGACGGTGAACGTCGTCCCCGCTTGGCCCTGCTGCGCCAGCCAAGCGGCATAGCGTTCGCGGACCCTGTCGGCGTACGGCACGAGTTCGTCATCGACACCGACGGTATAACGCAACAAGCTGACCAGATCTGTCAGGGTGCGTCGATCGCTGCGCCGTACGTGCTCGACCTCCAGGGTCGCGTAGGCGGTCCAAACGATGTCGGTGGTCCAGTTGTGCGGGGGCCGGCTGATCCGGTCGGCGAGTTCCTGGATGTCGGCGAAGTTGATCCGTCGGACGCGAGCCTCACCGAGCAGCTGGATCGCGGTGATCTCGTCGCGGTGCTCGTCGAGATACGCCTTCCACGATTCGACGATCGAGCGGGCGCGACTGGTGTCGACCACACCACCCGCCGAGATCAACGCATCCGCATTGACTTCGTCGATCACCCGATCATGGACCGCGCGCAGCTCCAGGATGCGGGCGCGCAACTCCGGATTGGCCGCCAGTGGAGTGATGGCCGCGGTCAAAAGCTCCTCGAGGGCGAGTTCCGGATCTTGATGTCCATCAACAGCTTTCGCCTGGACGTCGGGGTCGACCGCGTCGACCAGTCCGCGCACGATCTCGCTCACCGGAACCCCGGCGACGCCATCCAACTCGGCGCGCTCGGCGGGTGTCAGATCCAGTTCCAATTTGGCCAGACGCGCAGCGAGGGTGGCCGTTTCGTTCTCGCTGAGCGAGAGCGCTGCGGCCTTGTCGAGCAACTTCTTGAGCGTGATGCTCTTGTCACGGTTGAGCGGCGGCTCGACGAAATCGTGCTCGGTGACGCCTACCGCGTCGACGATCACGAACCGATCCTTGATCGCGGCATCCGGGGTCACCGACTGGAAATCGGCCGAGTCGATGGTGCGGGCACCGCGGCCCTTCATCTGCTCGAAGTACTGGGCCGAACGCACGTCACGCATGAAGAACACGCACTCCAGGGGCTTGACATCGGTCCCGGTGGCGATCATGTCGACGGTCACCGCAACACGGAGGCTCGGGGAGGTGCGGAACGCCTGCAGCTGCACCTTGGCGTCCTTGGTGGTGTAGGTGATCTTGGCGGCGAAGTCGTTGCCCTGGCCGAACACCTCGCGCACCGTCGTCACGATCTCTTCGGCGTGGGCGTCATCCTTGGCGAAGATCAGCGTCTTCGGGACGGTCGACCGACCGGGGAAGATCTCGGAGAAGACGCGGTCGCGGAACGTCTCCAGCACCAACCTGATCTGGGACTTGGCGGTGACTGCCCGATCCAGTTGCCTTTGGGTGTAGGTGATGTCGTCATCGAGCTGCTCCAGGCGCTGCTGGCGCGTCCGCCGGTCGATCTTCGGCACCACGGTGCCGGCCTCGATCAGGCCGCCTTGCTCGGAGATCTCGGTGCGGATCCGGTAGATGTCGAAATCGACGTTCACCCGGTCGGCAACGGACTGCGGATAGGTGTACTCGGAGACCAGGTTCTGCCGGAAGAAGGCGAACGTCTGCTTGCCCGGTGTGGCGGTGAGCCCGACCACGTGTGCGTCGAAGTACTCCAGTACGCCTCGCCACACCCCGTAGATCGAGCGGTGGGCCTCGTCGACGACGATCAGGTCGAAGGTTTCCGGCGGGAACTGCGGGCTGTAGCTGACCGTGACAGGTGCATCCGGCACGAAGCCGTCCAGCCCTGGATCGTCATCGGCAGTCACCTCTTCGCCCTGCAGAGCGCGGAACACTCGCTGGATGGTAGAGATGACGACATTGCTGCTGCCGAGCATGCCGGCGCTGGTGAGCTTGTCGACGTTGTAGATCTCCGTGAACCTGCGACCGTCACCCGGGGTGCGGTAGTTCTGGAACTCGGCGATGGTCTGGTCCGCCAGGTTGTTGCGATCGACCAGGAACAGGATGCGGTGGAAGCCTCCGAAACGTAGCAGCCGGTGCGCGAGAGTGACTGCTGTGTAGGTCTTTCCGGCGCCGGTAGCCATCTGGATCAGTGAGCGATCGAAATGCTGGGCGGCCAAGGACTTCTCGACACCCGTGACGGCGGTGATCTGGGCTGGTCGCAGAGCGCTGGTCTGCAACTCCGGAAGCGCCAGCACCTTCGCCCGCCACGTGGGTGCTTCGGGAGCGTCCGCGGCATCGCGGATGATGCGGGCCAGGGTGCCGGGCTGCGGGATGCCGAAGATCTGCCGCGCTCGTGGGTGCGGGTCGTAGCCATTGGTGAAGTGGATCTCGCTACTGCTGGCCTCGAAGATGAACGGGAGCCTGCCGTCCCGAGTCAGCGCCTTGAGACGAATCTCGGCGGGCAGACCTTCTGCATACTTCGACGATTGCCACTCGACCCCGCTGAGCGTTGTGCCCTGCGGTTTGGCCTCGATCACTCCGACGACGCTCTTGTCGACGTAGAGCAGATAGTCCGCGCGACCGTGGCCCAGCTTCATGGTGACCTCACGACACGCAATACCCTGTGCCGCAAAAAGATTCAGAGCCTTCTTGTCCTGCACCACCCAGCCTGCCGCGGTGAGTTGACGGTCGATGAGCACCCGCGCGCGCGCCTCTCCGGCGAGTCGGTCGGAGTCCCCCTGCGTGCTCATGGTCTGTGCACGATAGTGCAGAAAGCTCCCACCTGCGAGGTTGCATCCCCCGGTGGGACGCGGTCGAGCAGGGCAGCACTGCCGTCGAACGGCAGCAGACTGGTGGCCGAATCCCCGTGCCGAATCTGGTCATCCGCCGGCCAGCGCCGTCGTCACTCCGTCCTCGTGCGGGCCCAGGTGCCGCGGATCGGGCTGCCAGATGGCATCCCAGGCGGCCTTGACCGCGGCGGGGACCTCGCGGACCTCTGGCGAGTTCGTGACCAACGGGTGCGGGTCGGCGACCCCGTCGGTGTCGATCCCGACCTGCCGGCAGAGGAAGACCGCCCTGGCGAGGTGGAACTGCTGGGTGACCACCAACAGTCGGGTGACGCCGAAGATCTCCTTCGCACGTACGCAGGAGTCGTAGGTGTCCTGGCCGGCGAAGTCGCGCACCACCCTTTCGACCGGAACCCCCTGTGCCACCAGGTAATCGCGCATCGCGGTCGGCTCGTCGTGCACGACCGTGCGGTTGTCGCCGGACACCAGCAGCACCTTCACCTTGCCGGCCTTGAACAGCGCGGCCGCGTCGTCCAAGCGGTATCGCAGGTACTCCGATGGTGTTCCGTCGGCCCGGAGCCCGGCGCCAAGGACGAGCGCGACCTCGGCCGACGGCGCCTGCGCCACGGTGAACTCGTGGTCACCGGCGTCGATGCGTACCCAGGCATAGGAGGCGCCGACCACCACGAGTGCGGCCGTTGCCAGTACCGCCACGGCGACGACCGCCCGACGGAGCAGACGTCGGCGGGGGGACCGTGTCGGCGATGAGGCACTGCTGTCGGTGCTGTCGGTGCTGGGGACCCCGCCGACTTCGGCCGGAAACGCGGTGTCGCCCGGATCCGGCTCCTGCGTCATCTGACGTCCTTCACTCTCGGCTCTTCCGGCTCGCGTCGCTGCTGCCCGATGGGGGAAACGTGCGGGTCAGGAATGTCCATCATGACCGATCCGCCCGCGCAGCGGGGACGAATGCACCGGGGGAGGGGCGGGGAACCCGATGGTGATCGGCTGAGCGCGTGCATAGGGTGATCGGGTGCCAGACATCGATGCCAGGAACGCGTCCGAGATCCACGCTGTCCACCAGATCGATCCGCAGTTCCTCGCGTTGCCGTTGGGTCGGCTCGCCGACGCGGCCCTCGCAGCCGCCACCGCAGCAGGTGCCGGCTTCGCGGACTTCCGGTGTGAGCGACTGCTGACCGGCTCCTTCGGTGTCAAGGACACCGCAGTTGCGGACGCAGGCGAGGCCACGTCCATCGGCTATGCGGTCCGCGTGCTGGTCGACGGTGTCTGGGGCTTCGCCGCCGGCTTCGTGTTCACGCCCGAGGCGGTACGCGAGGTCGCCGAGCAGGCCGTCACCGTCTCCAGGGCGCTCGCCCCGATCGTCGGCGAGCGGGTGGAACGCGCCGACGAGCCGGTGTACACGGATGCCAGCTGGATCTCCGACTACCGCATCGACCCGTTCGCCGTGCCGGTCTCCGACCGGCTGGCGCTGCTGGTGAACGCCTCCGAGCGGCTGCTGGCCCACGACGGCATCAACCACACCAACGTGGCGTTGCTGCAGGTCAAGGAGAACAAGTTCTACGCCGACACGGCCGGGACCCGGACCACCCAGCAGCGGGTGCGACTGCATGCCGAGGTGACCGGGATCGGTGTGGATGCCGACACGGGTGGCTTCGAGTCGATGCGCAGCATCGCCCCGCCCGTAGGACGCGGATGGGAGTATCTGACGGACGCGGCGTTGTGGGACCTGGACGCCGAGATCGTCACCATCGCCGAGACGCTCGCCGAGAAACGGAAGTCGCCGTCCGTCGTCGCCGGGCCCACCGACCTGGTGATCGACCCGTCGAACCTCTGGTTGACGATCCACGAGTCCATCGGCCATGCCACCGAGTACGACCGCGCGATCGGTTACGAGGCGGCCTATGCCGGGACCTCCTTCGCCACTCCCGATCATCTGGGCACCCTGCAGTACGGTTCGACGCTGATGAACGTCACCGGCGACCGAACGGTGACTCACGGACTCGCCACCGTCGGATACGACGACGATGGGGTCGCCGGACAGCAGTGGGACCTGATCTCCTCCGGGTTGCTCGTCGGCTACCAGCTGGACCGGGTGTTCGCCCGCAAGCTGGGCCTGCCGCGTTCGAACGGCTGCGCCTACGCCGACTCACCCGCACACATCCCGATCCAACGGATGGCGAACGTCTCGCTGCAGCCCGACCCGGAGGGTGGCAGCACCGAAGACCTCATCGCCGGAGTGGAGAACGGCATCTACGTGGTGGGTGACAAGTCGTGGTCGATCGACCAGCAGCGCTACAACTTCCAGTTCACCGGACAGCGGTTCTACAAGATCGAGAACGGCGCGCTCGCCGGGCAGCTTCGTGACGTGGCCTACCAGGCGACCACCACCGACTTCTGGGGCGCGATGGACGCGGTCGGTGGTCCGGAGACCTTCGTCCTCGGCGGCGCCTTCAACTGCGGCAAGGGCCAACCCGGTCAGGTCGCCGCTGTCTCGCACGGCTGCCCGGCCGCCCGGTTCCGCGGGATCAACGTGCTCAACACCGCCGAGGAAGGTGCCGCGTGAGCGACCACTCCGATCAGGCCACCTCCGTCCTGACCCCGCAGCAGATCATCGAGGCCGCACTCGCTGCCTCCCGCACCGACGGGTGCGTGGTGGTCGTCCGCTCCATCGGCGAGGCCAACGTCCGCTGGGCCAACAACACCGTGACCACCTCCGGCCTCGCAGCGTCGTTGAGCTGGTTCGTGGTGGCCGTGGACGGCAGGACGGCCGGCACCCACGCCGGTTCGGCCGTCGACGCGGCATCGGCTGCCGCGGTCGCCGGGGTCGTGGCCGCCGCCGAGGGTGCGGCGCGATCCGCCGCCGCCTCCGGACCGGCGCGGGATGCCCAGCCGTTGATCGAACCCGGCTCCGGCTCGGGCGTCGATGCCGACTTCGGCGATGCACCTGCCGCCGAGTCGTTCGGGGTCTACGACGCGCTGCTGCCCGGCCTGAGCGCGGCGTTCGACGGCGCGCGCGGAGGAGAGCGGATCCTCTACGGCTTCGCCCGGCACGAACTGGCCACGACGTACCTCGGCTCCTCCACCGGTCTGCGCCGACGGTGGGTCCAGCCCACCGGCACTCTCGAAGTGAATGCGAAATCGTCCGACCTGACGCGTTCGTCCTGGGCCGGGGCCTCCACCGCGGACTTCAGGGACGTGGACGTCGAGTCGATGGCCGACGACCTGACCCGTCGGCTCGGCTGGGCAGATCGGACCGTCCAGCTCGAGGCGGGTCGCTACGACACCGTGCTGCCACCGACATCCGTCGCCGATTTCCTGATCCACCTCGCGTGGTCGGCCGGAGCCCGCGCGTCCTACGAGGGCCGGTCGGCGTTCTCCGCTCCCGGTGGCGGAGTGAAACTCGGCGAACGGGTGTCCGATCGTCCGCTGGAGCTCTACTGCGATCCGGCAGAACCGGGGATCGAGAGCGTGCCGTTCGTCGCCGTCGATTCCTCCGGCTACGAGGAGCAGTTCTCGGTGTTCGACAACGGCGCGCCGATCGGTCGGTCGTCCTTGGTGCGTGACGGCAAGCTCGACGGGTTGGTCCACACCCGGGCGACGGCGGCCGAATACGCCACTGCCGCAACGATTCCCGCGGACAACCTGGTGCTGCGCGGTGGTGACGGGAGTCGCAGCATCGACGACCTGGTCGCCGGCGTCGACCGCGGCCTGCTCATCACCTCGCAGTGGTACCTGCGCGAGGTCGACCCGATGACGATGCTGCTCACCGGACTGACCAGGGACGGCGTCTACCTCATCGAGCGCGGTGAGGTGACGGCCGCGGTCAACAACTTCCGCTTCAACATGTCACCGTTCGACGTGCTGCGCCGGGCCTCCGACGTCGGCGGCACGCAGCGCTGCCTGTCCAGGGAGTGGAGCGACTGGTTCACCCGAACCGCCATGCCGCCGATGCGCGTCGACGGGTTCCACATGTCGTCGGTGAGCAAGGCGCAGTAGCAGATCCCGGACCGGTTGCGGCGCATCGGGATCTCGTCTCGTTCGTTCCTCACTCGATCGCCGGACCAGCTCAGAGCTGGACGCCGAAGTCGTTGGCGATGCCGGTCAGGCCGGAGGCGTAACCCTGGCCGACCGCGCGGAACTTCCACTCGTCGTTGTTCCGGTACACCTCGCCGAAGAGCATGGCGGTCTCACCGGCGGCGTCCTCGGTCAGGTCGTAGCGGGCGACCTCCGAACCGTTCGCCGCATCGACCACTCGGACGTAGGCGTTGCGCACCTGACCGAAGCTCTGACCTCGGCTGTCCGCCTCATAGATCGACGCGATCACCGCGACCTTGTCCACCTCCGGCGGCAACGCCGAGACGTTGACGGTGATCGACTCGTCGTCACCGGCGCCCTCACCGGTGAGGTTGTCGCCGGAGTGCTCGACAGATCCGTCCGGCGTCCGCTTGTTGTTGAAGAAGACGAAGTGCGCGTTGGACAGCACCTTGCCGTCGGCACCCAGGACGAGAGCGCTGGCGTCGAGGTCGAAGTCGGCGCCCGTGGTGGTGCGCAGATCCCAGCCGAGGCCGAGCACCAGGCTCGTGAGCGTCGGTGCCGCCTTGGTGAGGGAGATGTTGCCGCCCTTGTTCAGGCTGATGCCGGTCATCGGTGTGTACTCCTCGCTGAGGTGCAGCTGCGCTGCAGTGGTGTCAGGGCCACGCGTTCCGGGTCCACCAGCATCATGCCCGCTCGTCGTCCGTCAGGTGCCCCGATCCCGTCGATCTGCAGGCCCCCGTGCAGCGATCGACGCGCAGCGGCGCTAGCGTCGGGCCCGACGAAGGAGAGGTACATGGGTTTCACCGCTGCGCAGTTGCAGGAAGCTGCAGGCAAGCAGGTCGACGATCTGCTGGGTCCTGGCCTGCGGCTGCTGTTCGTGGGGATCAATCCGGGGCTCTGGACGGCGGCGGCCGATGCGCATTTCGCCCGGCCCGGCAACAGGTTCTTCCCGGCGCTGTTCCGGTGCGGGCTGACCGACCATCTGATCAATCCTTCCGCCGGGATGAGCGACGCCGACCGGGCGCACCTCATCGAGCGCGGGATCGGCATCACCAACCTGGTGCGGCGGGCCTCGGCCCGGGCGGCTGATCTGACCAGGGACGAGTTGACCGACGGGGGCGAACGGATCGCCCGGCTGGTGGCGGCCCACCGGCCCCAGGTGGTCGCCATCGCCGGCATCACGGCCTATCGCACCGCCTACCACCGCGCCGGGGCGACCGCTGGTGAGCAGGAGGACCTGCTGGCGGGCGCCAAGCTGTGGGTGGTCCCGAACCCGTCCGGGCTCAATGCCCACGAGACGCTCGACTCGCTGGCCGCCGCCTACGGCGCGGTGGGTCGGGCGGCCGGGCTGCTTCCCGGACAGACCTCCTGACCGACGCGGTCTGCCGGATGGTCGTATCCGAGCCTCGCGGGGGTGTTCCCGACCATCCGGAATGAGGGGGCCGGCTCTCGCGACCGGCCCGTCCGCGCTTCGAACACAACGCCGGATCGCCGACTGAGCGTTGCGCCATACGTGTCGTTTCTTGGGTTCGGGCCAGCGACTACCTGGTCAGTTCTGCGCGACATCGCCGAGTTGCGGACCGTAACTCTCTGGTGGATTGTCGTAACAAGTGTGTTGCGCAATCGCCTCGACCCCGCTCCGGCGTGGCAAGATCGGCGCCACCCAGGATCTGTGACGAACGAACCGCCTCAGGAGGCAACCGGTGAGAAATAAACTCATCCCAGGTGCAGCGATCGCGCTGTGTCTGACACTTGCAGCATGTGGCGGAGGGTCGGGTGACACCGGCACCTCGTCCCAGAACGCAGCAACGAACAACGGCGTTGCGACGACGGCAGGTTCCGCGACCGGCAGTGCCGCGACCGGCAGTTCCAGCAGCGGATCTCCGAGCAGTTCGGCCGCACCGCAGCCGCAGAGCGACGGGATCCTGCAGGACGTGCTCGGCCAGGACGTCGACACCCTGCTGCCCGCCGACTCGAACGTCGGCGACAACATCGCCGTGCTGGATGTCGTCTACGACGGGCTGGTCCGCTACGACCCGAGCACCAAGAAGCCCTACAACTACGTCGCCGACGACATCAGCACCAAGGACAACACGGTCTGGACGATCAAGATCAAGTCCGGTCTGAAGTTCCAGAACGGTGAGGCCGTGGACGCCGATTCCTTCGTCCGGGCCTGGAACTACGCCGCCTACGGTGGCGACAAGGCGAACAGCTACTTCTTCGAGCGCGTCACGGGCTACGACGAGATGCAGCCCGAAACCGACGCTGACGGCAAGATCACCAAGCAACCGACCGCCAAGGAGCTGTCCGGGCTCAAGGCCGTGGACGCGACCACACTCCAGGTGACGTTGAAGGCGCCGTTCGCCGGTTTCTCCACGATGCTCGGCTACACGGGGTTCTTCCCGATGGCCAAGGCCTGCCTGGCCGACGTCAAGGCCTGCGCAGTCAAGCCGATCGGCAACGGCCCGTTCAAGGTCGACCAGTGGGACCAGGGTTCCAAGCTGACGCTTTCCAAGTGGACCGACTACACGCTGCCCGAGACGCCGAACTACGCGGGCATCGTGTTCACCGAGTACAAGGGTGAGTCGTCGTGGGCCGACTTCCAGGCCGGCACCATCGACTTCGGTACTCCGCCCACAGCCCAGGTCCAAGCGGCTGCCGACGATCCCGACATCTCCTCCCGCAAGGTCTCCGGCCCGGGAGCTGCGCTGACCTACATCGGCTTCCCGACGTACAAGGGCGCGCCGTGGAACGACATCGAGTTCCGCAAGGCGATCTCGCTGGCGATCGATCGGCAGGCCGTGATCGACGCGGTGATCCCCGGCCAGGCAGTCCCGGCCACCAGCTGGGTGGTCCCGGACGGGGTGCCCGGTGGTGTCGCCGGTACCTGTGAGTTCTGCAAGCTGGACGTCGCTGCGGCGAAGGATGCGCTGGCGAAGTCGAGCTGGAAGGCAGGCACCGTCCTGAGCATCACGACCGGCAAGGACCAGACGCAGAACGACTACTTCAAGGCGATCGGCGACCAGCTGAAGGCGAACCTCGGCATCGACTACACCCTCGATCCGTCGCCCGACTTCTTCGCCAAGCGTTCTGGGCGACAGATGACCGGCGTCTTCCGCAACAACTGGTTCCCGGACTACCCGCTGAACGAGAACTACCTGGCCCCGGTGTACGCCAGCGGCGATGCGAAGAAGGGCAACACGAACTTCGGGTACTACGACGCCGACTTCGAGAAGCTGATCAAGGCCGGCGACCAGTCCAAGGACATCGACGCCGCGGTGGTGCAGTACCAGGCGGCCGAGAAGGTGCTGGCCAAGGACTTCCCGACCGTGCCGGTGAGCTTCGCGCAGAATCTCGTCTACTACTCCGCCAACGTGGAGAACGTCGTCCTCGACCCGTTCTCGGGCACGCCGAAGTTGCGGCTGCTGAAGTTCAAGGGCTGACATCCGCTGATCCGCGCCGCGTGTCCTGATCGGGCACGCGGTGCGGGTTGCGGTGGTCCGCGGGGTGATCCCGATCGTGATCGACGGGGTCTCGTCTCCTTCGTCTGCTCCCTGTGCTGAGCGACGCAGGAGACGAAGGGGACCACCGGAGAAGCCGCTCGATCACCGAATTCTCGACCACCGCAGTGAGGAGAGGTGCGCGCCACCGTGGCCGGTTACATCCTGCGCAGGGTGCTGCAGGGAATCCTCACGCTGTTCCTGGTGATGATCCTGCTGCACTGGCTCACCACGCTCGTCATCCAGCTCAACGGCAACCCCGCGCTGGCGTTCTTCGGCGACCGCATCCCGACCGCGGCACAGCTCGCGGCTGTCACCGCACGCTTCGGTCTGGACAACCCGTGCTACAGCCAGACCGGAAACCCCTGCATCGGCCCGTTCTTCGAGCGGCTCGGCCAGTACCTGCGCGGTGACTTCGGCACCAACTTCCGTGGTCGCGAGGTCACGGACATCGTCGGCTCCGCAGCGCCGAACACCCTGAAGCTCTTCGTCGTGGTCACCATCGTCTGGTCGATCGTCGGGCTCACGCTCGGCTCCGTCGCCGCCCGCACCCGTGGCCGCGCGCCCGACACCAGCATCCGGGTCGTGTCGATCCTGATCGACGCGCTGCCGATCTTCGTGCTGCTGCTGATCTACAAGTACGTGGTCACGGTGCCGGTGAACAAGTGGGCCAGCAGCAACTTCGGCTCGGACTCGTTCCTGGCGCTGCTGTTCCGGCCCTCGTTCTCCGCCGACCACAGTTGGGCGACGCTGATCATCCCCGGTCTGCTGCTCGGGCTTGCCGGGACCGCCTCGTTCATCCGGCTGGTGCGTGCCGCCCAGCTGGAGAACTACAACGCCGACCACGTCCGTACCGCCCGCTCGAAGGGGCTGGGCGAGGGACGCGTCACCACCCGGCACATCGTCCGCAACTCGGCGATCCCGGTGGTCACCGCGGTCGGTTTCGTTTTCACCGACGCGCTGGGCGGCGCGGTGGTGACCGAGGGGCTGATGAACATCAACGGGATGGGTGGCGTGTTGTGGAATGCGGTGCGGGACAGCGAGACCGCTGTGGTGATCGCCGTCGTCACGATGCTGACCGTACTGACCATCGTCGTGATGATCGGAGTCGACATCGTCTACGCACTGCTCGATCCGAGGATCCGCTATGACTGACCCGGGCTCCGCCGCGAACATCGCGGTCACCACCGATCACCCGCAGAACACGCCGCCGGGGTCCGACCCGGTGGGTGCCGACACCCATTCCCTCTGGTCGGACGCGGTCCGGCAGCTGCGGCGCAAGCCGTCCGTCATCATCGCCTCCGTCATCGCCGTGTTCTTCGTCGTGGTGGCCGTGTTCCCGTCGCTGTTCACCTCGGTGGATCCGGGGGCCTGCAATGTCAGCCAGGCCAAGATCCGTCCGCAGTGGTTCAGCGGTCCACACCCGTTCGGCACCGACCAGTTCGGCTGCGACCTGATGGCGCAGTTGGTGAACGGGGCGCGACCCTCGCTCTTGCTGGCGTTCGTCGTGGTGTTCTTCTCGGTGATCATCGGTGTCACGCTGGGCACGTTTGCGGGGTTCTACCTCGGCTGGGTCGACGCGATCGTCTCCCGGGTCATCGAGGTCTTCCTGGTGATCCCACTTCTGCTGGCGGCTCTGCTGCTGCTGTCGCTGTTCCGGCAGGACGTGTCGTCAGGTGGCGGAACCTTCGCCACGATCCTGCAGCCGGCCATCGTGCTGACCGGGTTCGGGTGGATGAGCTATGCCAGGTACGTCCGGGCCAGCGTGCTGGAGACCAAGCACCTCGACTACGTCACTGCGGCCCGGGTGCTCGGGGCCGGCGACTTCCGGATCATGTTCCGGCACATCCTGCCGAACGCCATCTCGTCGGTGACCGCATTGATTCCTACTGCCATCGCGGGGGTCATCAGTGCCGAGGCAGTGCTGTCGTTCCTGGGGATCGGCGTCCGGCCCCCGTCCATCAGCTGGGGCATCATGCTGAACAGCGGCGCCGAATGGTTCTCCGGCGGCTACCCGCACATGCTGCTGTTCCCGCTGGTCTGCCTGATGCTGACCATCCTCGCGTTCGTGGTGATCGGCGACAACCTGCGCGACGCCCTCGATCCGAAGCTGAAGTGAGGCAGTGCAGATGAAGAGACAGCGCAGATGAAGCTGACGAAGACGCGTGAGACACCTTCTCCCGTGGGACGAGCGCCCGTGGACGGCGTCCCGCTGCTCGAGGTGACCGACCTGATCGTCGAGTTCCACACCCCGCGCGGCGTGGTGCGGGCTGTCAACGGGCTCTCCTACACAGTGGAGGCCGGTCGCACGCTGGCCATCGTCGGTGAGTCCGGCTCGGGCAAGAGCGTGTCGTCCCAGGCGGTGATGGGCCTGCTGCAGACACCGCCGGCCAAGATCGCCGGCGGATCGATCGTGTTCCAGGGAACGAACCTGTTGTCGTTGTCGCGCAAGCAGCATCGGGCGTTCTGCGGCGAGAACATCGCCATGGTCTTCCAGGACGCGCTGGCCGCACTGAACCCGGTGTACACCGTCGGATGGCAGCTCACGGAGGCGCTGCGGGTGCGCCGCGGGCTGTCGAAGGGCGATGCGCGGCGCCGGGCCGTCGAATTGCTGGATCTGGTCAGGGTGCCGGCTGCGGCGGAACGGGTGAAGGAGTATCCGCACCAGTTCTCCGGCGGCATGCGGCAGCGGGTGATGATCGCGATGGCGCTGGCGCTCGATCCGCAGCTGTTGATCGCGGACGAGCCGACCACGGCCCTGGACGTCACCGTCCAGGCGCAGATCATGCGGCTGCTGGCCGACATCCAGCAGGAGCGGCAGATGGGGCTCATCCTCATCACCCACGATCTCGGGGTCGTCGCCGACGTGGCCGACGACGTGACCGTGATGTACGCCGGCAGATCGGTGGAGGCCGCCGACGTGATGGACACCTACGCCCGACCCGCGCATCCCTACACGGAGGCCCTGTTGCGATCGATCCCGCGACTGGACTCCAAGGGCAAGGAACTGCCGGTGATCCCGGGCCGGCCGCCGGAACTGCTCGCGCTGCCACCGGGCTGCGCCTTCGCGCCGCGGTGCGACTACGCGCAGGACGTCTGTCGCACCGATCCTCCGCCGCCGGACGTGGAACCGGCCCCCGGCCGCACAGCGGCCTGTCACTTCGCCGCGGAGGTGATGGACCATGTCGCACCCCGCACCCGAGCCTGAGGCCCGCGCAGCACAGGACCCGATCGACGGGGATCTCGTACAGGCCCTCACCGTGCCCGAGAGTGCTTCGGGCACACCGGTTCTCGAGCTGCGAGACCTCGCAGTCCACTACCCCGTCCGGCGCGGGGCCGTGCTGCGTCGCACCGTCGGGCAGGTGAAGGCGGTCGACGGTGTCTCGCTGTCGCTGCACCGCGGCCGCACCCTCGGGCTGGTCGGTGAGTCCGGCTCGGGCAAGTCGACGTTGGCCAAGGCACTGGTCGGAGTGGAGACACCGACAACCGGGCAGATCCTGATCGACGGGGTCGACGTCACGAGTGTCGGAAAGCGCGATCGCAAGCGGCTCCGCCGCGAGGTGCAGATGGTCTTCCAGGATCCGTACACCTCGCTCAACCCGCGGATGTCGGTGGGGGAGATCGTTGGCGAGGCCTACCGGATCCACCCGGATGCTGCACCGCAGGGGAGTGTGGACCGGGCGGTGGCCGACCTGCTCGACCTGGTCGGGCTCAACCCCGAACACGCAGGTCGGTATCCACACCAGTTCTCCGGCGGTCAACGTCAGCGGGTCGGGATCGCCAGAGCGCTGGCGCTGAAGCCGAAGCTACTGATCTGCGACGAGCCGGTGTCCGCGCTGGACGTCTCGATCCAGGGTCAGGTGATCAACCTGCTCGAGCGGCTGCAGGACGATCTGGGCCTTGCCTACCTGTTCATCGCCCACGACCTCTCGGTGGTGCGGCACATCGCCGACGACGTCGCCGTGATGTACCTCGGGCGATTGGTCGAGGACGGCGACGACACCCAGGTCTACGAGCATGCCAGGCATCCCTATACGCAGGCCCTGCTGTCGGCAGTGCCGCTGCCGGATCCCAGCAGGCGCGGTAGCCGTCCCGAGATCCTGCTCGAGGGTGACGTTCCCTCGCCGATCTCACCGCCGCCAGGATGCAACTTCCACACCCGCTGCCCGCTTGCGCCGACCCTGCCGGAGGCCGGAGGTCAGGCCGTTCCGACCATCTGCCGGACCGAGGTGCCGCAGATGACGCTCCAGGACGGGACGGCCGACGGCTCCGGTACGCACCTGGCGGCCTGTCACTTCGCACGCGAACTCCGGACGCAGCCGGACGTACCGGGCGGCGCCATCGGCCCCGGTGCCGGACAGGAGGGACGCTGATGGCCGCGCCACGGATCACCAGCAGAGCCCCGCGGTCGGCGTCGGTGCTCAAGTCCAGGTTGATCGCCGCCAACCGTGCCGAGCTCGAGGCCGGTCTTGCCTGGGCCGGATCCGATCCGTCGATCGAGGCCGCAGCGGCCCGGATCACCGGCGCGCGGCGACGGTTCGTGCTCGGAGCCGGTATCGGATTCACCTACGCGTCGCTGCTGGCCGGCAAGCTGAACGCCTCGCTCGCCCAGGTCACGGTCGTCGACGGCACCATCGTGCGACCGCTCGACATCCTGTCCGACGTCCGGGAAACGGACGTGCTCATCGCCATCTCGTTGCGGCGATTCCGTGGGTACACGATCGACAACGCACTGCCGTTCGCCCAGGCGGGTGGCTCGCTGGTGGTGATCACCGACTCCCGGACCAACCCGCTGATCCCGCACTGCACCGAGGCGGTGGTGATCGACACCGACGCGCACCGGACGGGCTCGATCCACGCCGACCTGGCCATGCACCCGGAAACGCCGGGAGTGTCGCCCGCCGTCGTCTCCCTGGTGATCGACCTGATCGCCACCTTGTCGACCGCCAGCGCGAAAGGGGCCGGCCGCCGCTTCGCCGAACGGGAACGGCTGGGCTCGGAGCTGGGCCTGTACCGCGACTGAGTCGGAGGTCGCCGGCACCCTGTGTCGGGGCGCCGGCTGTTCAACCATGAGCGGGATGGGAACGACGTCAGCCCAGCAGACCGCGTTCGACGGCACCGGACTTCGGTGCGGTACTGATCATGGAGGGGACCTCAGGGCTCCACAGTCCGTTCGGCTGCAGCCACCTTGCGCAGCAACGACTCCAGCAGGGTGCGCTCGTGCTCGTCGAGCACCTGGAACAGATCGCCGGCGGTGCGGCGGTTGGTCTGCTCCATCGCCGCGCGCATCCGCCTGCGCAACTCGACACCTGCCGGACTGAGAGTGACGACGATCGCTCGACGGTCCTGCTCGCTCGGTCGGCGCTCGACGAATCCCTTGTCCTGCAGAGCATCCACCAGCTCGGTCGCCGATCGGGGGGCGATCTGTAGGAGCTCGGCCAGCGTGGACAGCCTCAGTTCCGCTGCCGTCTCGGGTTCCTGGGCTCGGCGCGGCCACCGTGCGACGGTGGCGAACGCCCTGGCCTGCGAGGGTGTCAGGTCGAACGGCGCCAGCTCGCGGGAATGCCGGGACCGCAACGAGCGGGACAGGTGGACCATCAGCTCGGGGAGATCCATCAGTGCCGGATCGATCGGGGGCGCGTCAGCGCGGTCTTGGTGTCGCACGGCGCTCACCCTACCCGAATGTTGCGGGGCAACCTCATCATGAGGTAACCTCAGCAATAGCGGAGCCCGCAGGTCGCATCCTGCGCCCGGATCCGCACGGTCCGAGACATTCCCGTCCCGGACCAGGCAGGCCCGACCAGGTCGCCCATCCACTTCCGAGCCCATCCACGTCCGAGAGGCCGCACCCCATGGCACAACCCATCATCTCCCGCCGTCCGCCTGATGCTCCTGCCGAACACGGCGGGCCACGAGGTCGCTCCGGCGCCCAGCGCAGCCCGGTCGACCTGCAGCAACTGCAGGAGCACCCGGTCCGACTCGGGCGCATAACACAGCTCTTCGCCCCGCACCGCGCGCCGTTGTCGATCGTCACCCTGCTGATCATCGCGACCTCGATCGTCGGCCTCGCCTCCCCGTTCCTGGTCAAACACCTCATCGACGACGCGATCCCGCGGAAGGACGTCCGCCTGGTGCTGCTGCTGGTCGCAGCCATGGTGTCGATCGCGATCGTCACCGCGGTCTTCGGCGTCATCCAGACGTGGCTGTCGACCAAGGTCGGCCAGCAGGTCATGCACGGCCTGCGTACCGGCCTGTTCTCCCACCTGCAGCGGATGCCGTTGTCGTTCTTCACCCGGACCAGGGGTGGTGAACTGCAGTCGCGGCTCACGAACGACATCGCGGCCATGCAATCGGTGGTCACCAACACCGCGACCTCGATCGCGTCCAATCTGACCACCGTCGTCGGCACCGCGATCGCCATGGTGGCGCTGTCGTGGCGACTGGCGCTGCTCAGCCTGATCGTGCTCCCACCCGCAGTCCTGCTGACCAGGGCGGTGGCCCGGATGCGCCGGAGCGTCACCACGAAGGCCCAGCGCACCCTCGCCGACATGCAGTCCCAGATCGAGGAATCGCTGTCGGTCAGCGGAGCGCACCTGTCGAAGATCCTCGGCTCCGGCGATCAGCTCGCGGCGAAGTTCACCGCGTCCTCCTCGTCCCTCACCGCGCTCGAGGTCGCCTCGCAGCTTGCCGGGCGCTGGCGGATGGCAACCATGAGCGTCGTCTTCGCAGTGATTCCTGCGCTCATCTATCTGTTCGCCGGGATGCCGGCGACATCCGGGGGGATGACGATCGGCACCCTCGTCGCGTTCACCGCCTTGCAGGGGCAACTGTTCCGGCCGCTGATGGGCGTGCTGTCGGTGGGGGTCGAGGTGACCGCATCGATGGCCCTGTTCTCCCGGATCTTCGAGTACCTGGATCTCCCTGCGACCATCACCGACCCGGACCGCCCGGTCCCGCTCACCGACGTCCGGGGTTCGATCTCGCTGCGTGACGTGACGTTCCGGTACGAGGGATCCGACCGGGATGCGTTGCGCAACATCACCATCGACGTCCCCGCCGGCTCGACGCTGGCATTGGTGGGCGCCACCGGGTCCGGCAAGTCCACGCTCGCGGGACTCCTCTCGCGGCTGCACGATCCGTCGTCCGGGTCGGTCACGATCGACGGCATCGACCTGCGTGATCTGACCCTGCAGACCATCTCGTCGGTGGTCGGAGTGGTGTCGCAGGAATCGTATCTGTTGCACGCCAGCATCTCCGACAACCTGCGTCAGGCGAAGCCCGAGGCCACGGACGAGCAGATCGAGGCCGCAGCGGCGGCCGCGCAGATCCACGAGCTGATCGTCTCGCTGCCGGACGGCTACGACACCCTGGTCGGTGCCCGTGGGCACCGGTTCTCCGGCGGCGAGCAGCAACGCCTGGCCCTGGCGCGGATCATCCTGCGGGACCCGAAGATCCTGGTCCTGGATGAAGCCACCAGCGCGCTGGACAACAGCACCGAGCGGGCCGTCCAGCAGGCGCTGGACGCCGCCCGGCGCGGTCGGACGACGGTCGCCATCGCGCACCGGCTCTCCACCATCCAGGACGCCGACCGGATCGTGGTTCTCGACCACGGCCGGGTGCGCGAGACGGGGACGCACGACGAGCTGGTCACCGCCGGCGGCGCCTATGCCGCCCTGGTCGACGCGCAGCGTACGACCGTCGCGGCCGCCTGACGTCGGCGTACAGCGGTCCCACGCCCGCGCCGGCCGCCGGCACCCGCAAGATGGAGGGCTGCCGTTCAGGATGGGGGCACGGACAATCCCCGGACCTGCTGCACACCTGAGGCGTGCAGCGTGTCGTCCTGGACGAGGGGACGACGGTCCGGGGATCGGGTGACTGTCCGGTGTTGGCCAGGCCGTTCCGCAGCTGCTGCTGCGCGATCCTCCCGGATCGACCGGTTCCTGGCGGGCGGTGGACGGGCCTAGCGGCCAGTCACCTCACGTGTCCGTCGGGTATTCAACTGCGGACCACCTCCTCTCCTGTGTACTACCGAAAGTACGAGCCGATCCGCAGTTCCGCAACGGTGAATTGCCGGCGGCTCAGCCGATGTGTCCACCGGGAGCGGACAACGACCGTGGATCGGCCGCGCGGACCGAGAACGTCTCGCACGGAGCCACCGCCATCGTGCGGGTGCCGGCGTGCGGTCGACGCCCGTGGGCGGTACGGATGTTGTCGACGATCAGCAGATCGCTGGGCGTCCACTCCACCGTGCGGGACGACGGCTCGTACGCCGCCAACACCGCCTCGAACTCCGCCTGCGTCAGGGGTGTGCCGTCACCCCGGGACGTGTTGAACGGCAATGCATCCACGCCGAACGAGGAGATCAGCAGTTCCCGTTCCGCCTCGTCCAGCGCCCACTGGTTGAAGAAGGTCAGCTGCCCCCACCACGATTCCTGCCCGGTTCGCGGATGGCGCAGCACGGCGGGTCGGCGGCCGGCGGTCCGGAGCGCACCGTCCCGCCTCCACTCGGCCTCCCAGCCGAGCTCGGCGAGCAGGTCCTCCACCGCGACCGGATCATCGGTGCCGAACATCTGCGGCCAGTTGACCCCGAAGAACGGCCGGTAGGTACGCACCGACAACCACCCGGTCTCGGTGAGCGTCTCCCGCACCCCGTCCGGGATGCGCCGCAACACATCCTGGGTGTCCGCGAGCACCGTCTGCCCACCTGTCGGTGCGACCTGCAGTGCCGAGAGGAGCATGATCGACGGTGCGGTGACGCTGTGCCCGCGTTCGTGGTGCGGGCACATCTCCCGGTCGCCCGGCCAGTGCGGCGCGCCGAGCACTCCGTTGCCCAGCTCCTCCCGCGGGGCGAAGTCGTCAGCGGTCGGCAGTGCGCTCAGTCCCAACAGATCGCAGGCTCTCGCCACCCCCTCGGCGCCCAGCGGTGCGTCACCGCGCAGCAGCAGCGCTCCCGCACCGTCGAGCGCGGCGAAGACCTCGTCTCGGGCATCCTCCCGCTCCAGCCAGCCGCCGATGGCGCCGACCCGGAGCGCTTCAACGGTGTCGCCGCCTGCCGATGAGGCGCTCACCGCAGTACTTCCTGCAGCACGGCCGCCGCGATCTCGATGTCGTCGTCGGTGACGTCGAGATGAGTGGTCGCCCGGATCCGGCCCCGACCGAAGTCCAGCAGCCGGACACCCCGCTCGGCTGCCGCGGCGATCACCGCCGGTGCCCGGTCGGCACCGTCCAGGGCGAACAGCACCACGTTCGTCTGCGGGGTCGCGACCAGCGAGATCCCCGGTAGCTCCGCCACGGTGTCGCCGAGCCACGCCGCGCGACGATGGTCGTCGGCCAGGCGATCGACCATCTCGGTGATCGCCAGCAGGCCGGCCGCCGCCACGATCCCAGCCTGACGCATACTGCCCCCCAACACCTTCCGCCACCGACGGGCCGCAGTGATGAACTCCACGGAACCCGCGAGCATCGAGCCGACCGGCGCCCCGAGACCCTTGGACAGGCAGAACTGCACCGAGTCGCAGTCGGCGGCCAGGTCGGCGACACTGCGGCCGGTGGCGACCGCGGCATTGAAGATCCTGGCCCCGTCCAGGTGGACGGCCATCCCGTGCGTGCGGGCGAAGCTGATGGCCGCACCGACGCGGTGCGGCGGGGTGATCACTCCGCCGGCGCGATTGTGCGGGTTCTCCAGACACAGCAGTGACGGCCGGGAGAACTGCGGATCGTCCCAGTCCTCGGGGAGGACCGCTGCAAGCGCGTCGGCATCGAAGCCGCCGTCCGTTGCATGCGGGACCGCCTGGTAGGCAACCCCTCCCAGGGTGGCTGCGCCGCGCCCCTCGTAGAGGTGGATGTCGGACTCGATGCCGGCGATCAGAGAGCTGCCGCGCGGGCAGTGCACCAGGATCGCGGTCAGGTTGGCCATCGTGCCGCTGGGCATCAGACAGGCAGCCCGCTTGCCCAGCAGGGCTGCCGCCGTCTCCTCGAGACCGGTGACCGTCGGATCCTCGCCGTAGTCGTCGTTGCCGACCTCGGCGGCGCCCATCACTGCGCGCATCCGCTCGGTGGGAAGGGTGAAGGTGTCCGACCGCAGCTCGACGATCCGGGACCGGGTCGTGCCCGGAAACGCCGGCGCCGCAGCGGGTTCGGCAGGACGTGAGGACTTGCTGGTGGTGGACAGGACTGTCTCCTCAGGCGCCGGCGACCGGGACACCGGTGTGGTGGGTGGGTTGTTCGTCCGTCAGTGCGGGGGCCGGCCCGGCTTCGGCCGTCGGTCGGGCGGCGACCCGGACGGTGATCCGCCGCACCGCCTCGTGGAGGGTGTCCGTCACCTCGTCGGCGTCGGCACCCAGGGCGATGACGAACCCCAGTCGGTCGGCGAAGTTCGTCGGGGTACGTACCGCGGATCCGACGGCGGCCGTCACGGTCACCCGGTCCACCCCCGGGACGGCGAGTGCTCCCTCGGCGCCACCGATTCCGTCGATCCCGGTCAGGACCCCGTCCTGCTGCGCCAGCAGGAAGGCGATCCCGGCCGAGCGGTCGCGGGTGGGGGAGGCGTCGACGGGCAGGCTCGCGACGACGCGCAGTTGCTGCTCGATCAGGTCGACGCCGGTGGCGAGGCGCACCAGGTCGGGGATCATCCCGCCCGCCGCGCGGCCGTTCACCTCGACCAGCCGCGGGCCGTCCGTCGTCAATCTGAGCTCCAGATGTGCTGCCCCACCGGTGATCCCGAGCGCCCTGATGATCCTGGTGGCGTACTCGACGATCCGGGAACGGGTGTCGTCGTCCACCGGCGCGGGGAACAGATGCCCGGTCTCGACGAAGTGCGGCGGCGCGGACACCGTCTTGGCGGTCACCCCGAGCACGTCGAGTCGATCGCCGCTGCCGAGGGTCTCCACGGAGAACTCGGGTCCGACCAAGTACTCCTCGACCAGCACGGTCGACGGTGTCAGCAGGCCGCGGGCGTTGTGGCTGACGGCCTGGATCAGTGCGACCTGCGCTGCCACCTGGTCGGCATCGGCGCACAGCCGGACATGGGTGGATCCGGAGTCCTGCGTCGGTTTGACCACGCACGGCAGGCCGACGGCGCTGACGGCATCCTCGATCGCCGCCCGACCGACGGTGCGCAGCGGTCCGCCGTCGAGGACCGCCCAGCGCGGTTGCTCGATCCCCGCGTGTGCCAGGAAGTTCCGCACCGCGACCTTGTCGCGACAGCGCCGGACAGCGTCGACCTGACCGCCGGCCAGGTCGAGCTCCCCGGCGACCGCGGCGGCCACCGGGAGGAAGTACTCGCTGGTCGTGCTGACCCCCGCAACTGTCCGGCCCGATGCGCGGAGCGCTGTGAGGACGGCCTGCGGGTCGGCGGTGTCGGCCACGACGACGACCGCCCTGCTGTGCTGCAGACCGGTGTACCGGCCGGGGTCGGCGGTCACCAACAGGGGCTGCACACCCAGGCGGTGGGTGGTCGTGAGCGCCGTCATGCCGGTACCGGTCGTGTTGGACTCGACGAACGCCAGGAACGGCCGCTCCCGGGGCAGCAACGCCCGCGACCAGCCCGCGACCGCCGTCCCGTAGTCGACCTCCTGCGGCGAGGCAGGTCCGACTCGCAGCGGGGCCGACTCCTGCGACGTTCTCTGCGCCGGATGGACCGAGGGCACGTACCGGTCGCCCCGGTCGGGGAAGATCCCGAGGATCCTGGTCCCGGCAGGCCGGGTGGCCGCCAGGTGCTCGAGCACCTGGTACACCGAGCCGGAGGAGTTGCCGGCGAACAGTTGTTGGTGGGCGGCCAGCCGGCGGGTGGCGGCGAAGGCCTCGTCGTCGGAGAGCCAGTGCACCTCGTCGATCACCGCGTAGTCGACGTTGGGGGCCTGCATGCTGTTGCCGAGCCCGCTCTGCTTGCGCTGCGGCTGGTCCGGCTGGCCGAAGATCATGCTGCCGACGCAATCGACGGCCACCACGTGCAGGTCGGGCAGCACGGCGCGCAGCGCGCGGGCGGTACCGCACAGCGATCCGCCGCTGCCGACCGCGCCGACCAGCACGTCGACGGTCCCGAGATCGTCGATCACCTCGGCGGCGAGCGAGCGGTAGGCCCCCGGGTTGTCCGGGTTGGCGTACTGCTGCGGCCAGAATGCCCCCGGCAGGTCGTCGAGCAGCCGGGCGAGCAGCTCCAGCCGGGCGCTCTGCCAGCCCGCCCCGGACATCGCCGTCACCACGTGGACCGAGCAGCCGAGTGCCAGCAGCTTGCCGTGGGTGACCTGGTCGATCCGCGGGTCGGTGACGATGTGCACGGCATGTCCGAGGCTGCGACCGACGAGCGCGAGACCGAGCGCCATCGTTCCCGAGGAGCTCTCGATGATGGGGTCGCCCGGCCGCAGGACGCCGCTGGCCAGGGCAGAGGTGATCACCTCACGGGCCACCCTGTCCTTCATCGCGAACAGGTTCTGCAGCTCCAGCTTCGCGTAGGCGATCGCCGGACCGGGAAGATCCAGCCGCACGATCGGAGTGTGGCCGACCGCGGCCACCACGCTGTCGAACACCATCAGGCTTCGCTCCCAGGATCGGTGTCGGTGCGGAAGACCGTGACGCGTCGGGAGATCGCCGTTGGCGGGCCGACGTCCGCTCGTGCCGCAGGGTCGCTTCGAGCAGGGTCGGTTCGAGCAGGGTCGTCGTCGCCGCGACAGATCGCTGCACACGCTTCTCGAGCGGCGATCAGGGTGAGTGCATGATCGGGGGCAGCAGCATCGAGCAACAACCCGTGCATGGTGCCGCTGTGGGTGGTGACGACCCCCAGTGCGCCGGTACGGGCAGCCGCGTCGCGCAGCGCCGGCCAGGTCCGTTTGGGGTTGGCCAACTCGGCGAGTTCGGCGCTGCGGGTGCTGATCTCCCCGACGCGCGCCAGGTCGCCCCGGTGCAGCGCGGCGGTGAGGTGCTGGAGCAGCTCGGCGTACTCGCCGCGTTGGTCCGCGGTGTACGGCTTGCGCATCCGGTTGAACGACACCGTGTCGAGCCGGCCGCCCTCATCGATGGCGACGACGGCGAGCGGTGGAATGTGGGAGATCTCGTGACGCAGCCGGACCGAGCAGTGGTCGAACGCCACGATCCCCTCGTGCATCACACCGTCGGTCGGCTCCACGCCGCGGATCCAGTTCTCGATCGACGCCGGATCGATGGCCAGACCGAGACATCGACCGACCGCGCGCACGGTCGCCACCAGGTCGGCGGACGAACTGGCCAGCCCCTTGCCGGTCGGGATCGCCGAGTCGATCACCAGCGTGCCTCCGCCGTGATGGCCTGCGGCGTCGAGCATCCGCCGCGCGACGGCCTCTGCCTTCCGCTTGTGGGACGGGTAGATCACCAGCTCCTCGCCATGTCCGAGCCGGAAGGTGGCATGGGAACGCAGGGCGATCGGAAGCGTCACCAGGAAGTCCGTCCCGTCGGGCAGCACCCCCTGCAACAGTTCGCCGAAGGTGCCGGCCGCGGATGCGGTCGCTCCGCGGACGTCGACGCCCTGCCGACCGGTGATCACCCCCCGGGTCATGACGGACCACCGCGGGGAGCCGTGCGGTCGGCAAGATCCCGGCGGATCAACTGGATCAGCTCGAGCACCCTGACGGGTGACGTGCCGCCCTCGGTGACCTTGGCCGCCAATGCGGCCACCGGGTCGAAAGCGTTGTCCAGCAGCGATTCCAGGATGCGGTGCGGCAGTGGATGGCCGGCGCCCGTGAGTGCGTCGGAGAGCAGGGTCACCCCTGCCCGGCCGGGGGCAACCCCCTGCTCGAGTGCCGCGACGACGTACCGGCCACTGATCACCTGGGCCTCCCGCCAGCCGATCCCGTGATCCAGGGTGAGCCGGTTCGCCAATGAGAACGCTCCGAGGAACTCGGCGCCGGCGTCGGCAGCGGCCCGCTCGGTGTCGAGCCGGAAGGACGAGATGACCGTCGTGGCAAGTGCGAGCACGGACCCGGCCGCATCGAGGGCGGTCGGCAGCAGCGCTGAGGCCTCCTTGGAGACCTCGACCAGGTTCGTGTAGGTGGTGTTCCGCTGGCCCAGCGCGGCATCGAGATAGCAGGCCGTGAGGTGCGCCGTTCGGCCGCGGATGCGTTCCAGCACCGGGTAGTTCCGCTTCTGCGGCATGGCCGACGAGATGCCGGCCAGGTCGTCGGGCAGCCACAGGTAGCCGACCGGACCGGAACCCCAGCCCATCAGGTCGGTGGTGAAGCGGGACAGTGTCACACCGAAGTTCGACAGCGCAGCGGTGAGCGCCAGCACCCAGTGGCGGGAAGCCACCGCGCCGAGCGCATGCCGGGCGGGACGGGCGAAACCCAGTGCTGTGGCGAGCTTCCGGCGGTCCCAGGGCAGGTCGCCGCCGGCCATCGCGCCGGCGCCGAGCGGACAGCGGTCCACGAGGTCTCGGGCCGCTGCCAGTGTGTCCAGTGTGTCCAGCAGTTCCTCGGCCAGCGCACTGAGGAAGAAAGCGGGGGATATCACCTGTGCCGCCTGCAGGTGCGTCTGCCCGGGCAGCGGATCGGTGAGGTACTCCTGCGCCCGGTCGAGGGTGACGGCAGCCAACCCCGCCACCGATGCGCTGATCGCGTCGATGCGCTCCCGGGCATACATCCGTTGGGCGGTGGCCTGCAGATCGTTCCGACTGCGGTCGACATGCCATCCCGCGACCGTCCGACCGAGTCGGCTGTTCACTCCGGTCTCGATCGCGAAGGCGACGTCGGAGAAGTTGGCCGCTGCGTCCGGGGAGATTCCCGCGGCGCCGAGGGCGACGAGCGCGGCGTGCAGGTCGGCGCAGTCGGTCTCCGACAGGACGCCCATCCGGTGGTACTCGTCGACCAGGGCCCGTTCTGCAGCGATGTAGTGCGGCAGCAGTCGGGCGGCCTCGTGGGCGAACTGCGGGCGCAGGATCTGCTCGTCGAGCACGGCCCGCGGAGAGCCGTCGATCCGACCGGTGAGGGGTGTGTTCATCGGCGCGCCACCGCAGTCAGTCGGGCTGCCACGACAGCGGCGGCGAGTTCGGGGCGGGTCCGGCAGAACAGCGGACCGCCCTCGGTGACGGTGAGCTCCGTTGCTCCCGGCCAGTCGGCAGCCGTCGCCACCGCAGACCCGTCGTCCGACGCCCGGACGAGCACGAGCGGTACCGGCAGCGCGGTGGCGCCGGTGTCGGCCACGCCGAGTCCGTCGTCGAGCAGGTCGAGCTGGGACTGCATCAGCTCGTGCCGGTAGACCCGCGCCAACCGCTGCCCGTCCTGCGCCGAGAGGGCACCGAGATCGACGTCCAGCGCGTCGGCGGCCTGCTCCGCGAGCTGGACATCGGCAGTTGCGGCGAGCACCGCGTTGCCGCGGAGGATGCCGCGCCGATCCCTGGCCGGTTGCGAAGCAAGGAACACCCCGTCGATCCGGAGTTCCGGGCGACGCGCCAGAGCGATTGCCGTGGCTGCCCCACTTCCCTGACCCCACAGCACGATCGGTAGCACACCGTCGGCCGCGGGAGCCGCCCCGAGTTCGGTGGCGACCGCGTCGACGAGGTCGGCTCCGGTGGGCAGCATGGCGTCCGCGGGCAGGCTCTGGCCAGGATGCTCCAGCGCCGACACCCGCACCCGTGGGTGCGCTGCCGCGACGGCACCGGCGAACTGCCGCGCGAGGAGTGCACTCGCGCCGGCCGGTGGCAGGAACACCAGGTGTGCCGACGGGTCCGCGGGAGTGATGAGTGGCAGCAGCAGCGCCGGGACTGCGCCGAGTGCCTTCGTCCGCGATTCCCCGCGCTCGGTGCCACTCGGCCTGCCTCGCTCCTGCACCAGCGCCAGCAGGTCGCCGAGCACCGGTCGGGAGAACAGGTCGGCGATGCCGAACAGGCGATCCGCCGCAGCAACGGCACGCAAGGCGCGGATCGACGTCCCGCCGAGCGCGAAGAAGTCGCTGTCCCGGCGGAGGGCCCCTGCCGGGATCTCCAGCGCACCGGCCCAGGCAGCCAGGACCCGCGCTGTCGGCGTAGCCGACTCGCCGACCCGGTGCTGCCCGGGACGCTCGGTGCTCTGCCGGTCGAGATGCTCGGTGGCAATCCGGGTCAGGGCCTTCTTGTCGACCTTGCCGTTCCCGTTGAGCGGCAATGCCTCCAGCTGCACCAGTGTGGTCGGAACGGCGGCCGCCGGCAGCGAGAGTCGCAGCTGCGCGTCGGCGGCGGCCAGATCGATCGGCCTGCTGCCGGTGACGAAGCCGGCCAGTTCCTTGCCGTCCCCGGACGCGATGGTGATCACCGCGGCCTCGCCGACACCGGCGAGCGAGCGCAGCCGGAACTCGATCTCGCCGAGCTCCAGTCGGATCCCGGCGATCTTCACCTGCTCGTCGCGGCGTCCGTGGAACTGCAGCGTGCCGGTGGGCAACCACCGGCCGTAGTCACCGGAGCGGTACAGGCGCGCGCCGGGGATCACGGGGTCGGGGCCGAAGGCGGCGGCGGTCCGCTCCGGGTCGTTCAGGTACCCGAGTCCGACCATGATCCCGGAGAAGGTGATCTCGCCGATCGATCCGGGCGGTACCGGGCGGTCGTGGTCGTCGAGCACGTGGACGACGACGTTGATGTTGGGGCGCCCCACCGGCACGCTCGGGCCGTCGGGAGCGCGGTCCATGATCTCGTGGGTGGTGTCGTCTGAGGCCTCGGTCGCGCCGTAGGCGTTGATCAAGGTGATCCCGGGAAGCGTCTCGAACAGGCGACGGGCGATCGGCAGGCTGATCGCCTCACCGGTCACCGAGAGGCAACGCAGTGTCCGCAGGGCTGCCACATCGTTCGGAGCCTGCAGGTGGTCCAGCAGGATTGCCAGGTAGCTGGGAACCACCTGGGCGATCGACACCCGGTGCTCGGCGAGGAGCTGCAGCGTCGTCGGAACGTCCAGCAGCGCAGCATGATCGGCGATCAACACGCTCGCCCCGACCATCAGCGGCGCCGCGAACTGCCACAGCGAGATGTCGAAGGTGGTCTGTGCGGACTGCAGGACCACGTCGGTGTCGGTGAGCCCGAAGTCCCGGATCTTGGCCCACAGGTGGTTGTCCATCCCGCCGTGCCCGCACAGCGCACCCTTGGGCTCGCCGGTTGAACCCGAGGTGAAGTACACGTAGGCGGGATCGAACGGACCTGGTTCACGGACAGCCGGCCCTGCTGCTGCGGAATCCTGCGGGCTGCGCGGGACCACGATCCGGTCCGGTGACGCGACCAGCCCGAGGCTCTCCGGTCCGTCGATGACCAGGCGCGCACCGGAACGACGGACGAGGGTCTCCCGCCGCTCGGCCGGGTCGTGCGGATCCAGCGGCAGGTACACCGCGCCGGCCCGCATGATGCCCAGCACCACCGCGATCCACAGCGGGCTGCGCTCCAGCGCCACGGCGACGACCTGTCCGGGACGAATCCCGGCAGCCTCGACCGCGCGGTGCACGGTGTGCACCGCGGTGAGCAGAGTGCGGTAACTGGCGGCAGTCTCGCGGTGCACGACAGCCGTCCGGTCCGGGTGCCTGAGCGCGCGGTGCTCGAGGGCATCGAAAAGACTGTGCGGCAACTTCTCCACGATCTCGCCGGTGCCCAGCCGGGTGTTCAGACCACGTTCGTCCTCGGTGAGCAGGTCGACGGCCGACACCGTCGCTGCCGGATCTTCGGTGGCCGCGGCAATCGCGGTCCGGATGTGCTCCAGATGTGCGGTCACCCCGGCCGGATCACGCAGCGACGACGCCATCGTCACGGTGAGCCGGGCTCCGTCGACGTCGAGCTGGATACCCTCGCTGCGCACCAGGACCCGGTCGCTGCCCGTGCTGCCGGCGCCGGTCGCTGCCGCGGTGTCGGCGATCAGGGCTGCCCAGTTGCCCGAGAGTCCGAAGTCGATCGGTGCCGGGTCTGCTCCGTCGAGAACGCCGCCGATCTGGACGGACACCTCGTTCTCCGAGGCGAGCAGTCCGAGAGCGCGCAGATGGGCGGCGACCGCGACAGCAGCAGACCCGGTACCGAGCCGTATCCCGAGAGCGCCTGCCGCCGAGGGGATCTCCGCCGACGCGACGACGAACGGTGCGGTGGTCCCCGCCGGGGCAGCGCAGGTGCCGGTGCCGTTGACGAACGGGAGGACGACGGTCGTCCCGGTGAGACCGGTGGGCACACCGGGGTCCCCAATCCCATCCTGCCGCGGGGGATGTCGTGCCGGGACCCGCACTCCTGAGCTCATCCGCGCGCACCGCTGAGGGCATCGGGCTCGCGCGCGGCGTCGGTGCCGCGTCCGGCGCCACGGGTGCGCTCCAGTTCCTCGAGGCCGATGAGGTCGTCCGGCAGCGAGTCCGGGACCTCCAGGTCGAGGTCGCGCAGTGCTCGGATGCACAGGCCGGCGACAGCGTTCAGCGTCATCAGCGCACCGAAGATGACGAACGCCAGCGCGGTTCCGCGGCCGCCTCCCGTGCCGATCACCGCACCGACGGAACCGGCCAGCGATCCGGTGGGCTCCATCCACGGCTGGAACCAGTGCTGCACCATGAACGGCACCACCAGGAAACCGATCGGGAACGTCGACCAGGCGAGCGTCTGGCCGACCGCGAACACCCGACCGTGGTACCGCTGCGGCACCTTGGTCTGGATGATGGTGACGTAGATCCCGTTGGCCAGGCCCAGCGAGAACGTGGTGCCCAGCACCCCGGCGGCGATCGGAGCCATCGACGGCGCGAGACCGGTCAACATCACGAACAGCCCGGAGATGCCGATCAGGAACAGGTTGAACCGCATCCGGCGCCGGACGGGGCCGCCCCAGGCTGCCATCGCAGCGCCACCGAGCAGGCTGCCCGCGGCCTCCCAGGCGGCGATCACGGCGACGTTCTGGAGCGATCCGAAGCCGAGCACCAGTGGCGGAGTGAGCAGCAGCGCCGGCGCGTACAGCAGGTTGCCGACGGCGAAGAAGATGTTCATCAGGCGGAAGTGCCGGTTGTTCCAGACCAGCCGGAAGCCGCCGAACACCTGCTCGCCGAAGGACTCCTTGCGGATGCGTCCCAACCTGTTCGGGAAGCGCACGACGGCCAGCACACCGAGTGCGATCACGTAGCTGGCGACGTCCAGCAGCAGCATCCCCTCCAGGCCGATGAGCGCATACAGCCCGGCAGCAGCGATCGGGACGAAGAGCTGACCGGCACCGTTGATGATCCCCAGCACCCCGTTGGCGTGCCCGATGAACCGCTTGGGGACCAATTGGGGGACGGCTGCGGTGAACGCGATCCGCTGGACCGTGCCGAACGCACCGAGGAACATGATGAGAACGAACAACGCTGCGACGGAAGGATTCTCGGCGATCACGACCGTCGTGATCACCACCTCGGCGACGGTCGCACCGATGCAGGCGGTGACGATCACCCTGCGTCGGTCGAAGCGGTCGGCCAGGGCGCCCGCGATGGGGCTGGTGAGGATCACCGGCAGGAACGCGATCACCGCTGTCAGCCCGAACAGTCCCAGCGAGCCGGTCCGTTGCAGGATCCAGATCGGGATCGCCCACCCGGCCAGCTGGGAACCGATGGTGGAGGTCAGTTGGCCGGCCGCGATCGCCAGGAACCGGCCCATGCTTGGCTCCTCCGTTCCGGGGCCACGCGGTACCGGTCTGGCCGGGGTACGGGGCGGAGTTGCTCCCTGGGCCGCCGGTGCGTCACCGGCCACCGGCACCGGGTCCTCGCGCCGGGGGTCGTCGGATCGCGCCGCAGCAGCGGGCGTGGCACCCGACAGAGCCTGGATGGTGACGGCCTGCGGTGCGGACACCGGCTCCCCGACGACGTGGTCGTCGGCCAGCCACCAGGTCGCCTGCGGATCGTCCTCGGACGGCAGCGCAGCGGCCGGATCCGGTTGCCGCAGCGCCGCATCCGTCCTGGTGATGATCTGCACCAGCTCGGCGGCGCGATACTTGAGGAAGAAGTGGCCCGCCTCCGCCAGCACCACCACCGCGCTGCGGTCGGTGAGGAACTCCCACTCCCGGTAGCGCTCGAGGTAGTAGTCGGTGATCGGATCCCGCTCACCGACCACGGTGATGATCGGCGCGCTGAGCTTCACCGGGTCGGAGGCGAGGAGTGCGGTGAAGTGCTCCTCCGCATGGTCGCCGTCCCGGCGCATGTTCGAGATGATCCGGTCGGCCTGGCCGGGCTCCAGATCGGCCAGGTCGACGCCCATCGACTTGAGCCAGTTGCTGTGGTTGCGGTTGCTGGCGCGGTCGGAGAACCAGTGGGCGACCCTTGCGAACGTGCCGTGTGCGCGGGCGAACGGGAAGATGCCGCCGACATAGACCGCCTCCACGTCCCGTCCGGAAGCCTCGATCCGCCGGGCGATCTCGATGATGAGCGCGCCACCGACGCCGCAGTGGCCGTAGAGCACCACCGGCCCGGTGACCTTCTCGAGAATCTCGGCCGTGCAGCGCTCCGCGAGCTCGTCGAAGGGCAGGCCCGCTTCCTCGAGCCCGACGTCGTGACCGGGAATGGCGACCGAGTACAACCGGTGGTTCTTCGGAAGGGCGTCCGCCAGCGGTTGGTAGACGACGGCCGAGCCCCCGCCGTAGGGAACGCAGACCAGTGACCGCTGCGTACCGGCGACCGTCCGGCCGGATGTCAGCTCGTAGAGCAGCGCCCGCACGTGTGGCTGGTCGGATTCCACCAGAGCCGCCAGCCCGGCCACCGTCGGATGCTGGAACAGATCCATCACGCTGATGGAGGTGCCCTCCGGGAGCACCGGACGCAGCTTGGCGACCACCTGGGTGGCCAGCAGCGAGTGGCCCCCGAGGGCGAAGAAGTCGTCGGCGGCGCCGACCTTGTCCACCCCGAGCACCTGTTGCCAGACCTCGGCGATCGCCTGCTGGGCGCCGGGAGTCGGCGGCACGAACTCACCGGTGCTGACCCCGATCTCGGGCATCGGCAGCGCGCCGCGGTCGAGCTTTCCGTTGGGGGACAACGGCAGCAAGTCGATCACGACCAGGTGCGCCGGCACCATGTACGTCGGCAGGGCGGCCACGGCGCGGCTGCGCACCGCGTCCAGATCGATCGGTACGGCGACGCCGTCCGCGTCCAGTTCCGGGACCAGGTAGCCGACCAGACGAACGTCTCCCGCGGTGGGCTCCTTGACAGCAGCTGCGGTGAAACGGATCCCGGGTCCCTCACCGAGCAGATGCTCGATCTCGCCGAGTTCGATCCGTTGGCCGCGCAGCTTGACCTGCCCGTCCAACCGCCCGTGGAACTCGAGGGTTCCGTCCGGACGCCATCGCGCCTGATCGCCGGTGGCGTAGGCGCGGCGGGACGCGGGCGCGGTGCCGCCGGTCCAGGCGGATTCCGGGAGGACGACGAACCGCTCCGCAGTGAGCTCCGCGCGGTTGAGGTAGCCGCGGGCCACCTGCACCCCGGAGATGTACAACTGCCCGGTCGCGCCGACCGGAACCGGGCGCTGCGCCTCGTCCAGGACGTGCAGTCCGGTGCCCGGCACCGGGCCGCCGATCGAGACCCGGCCGGTGCGCCGGATGGTCTCGGCATCGCAGCGCCCTGCGCTGACGTCGATCGCTGCCTCGGTCGGTCCGTACAGGTTGTGCAGCTCGGCCTGCGGAAGGGCATCGAGGCAGAGCAGCGCCGTGGGTGCGGACAGTTCTTCGCCGCTGCACACGACAGCGCGGATGGGGAGCGCTGCACCGTCACCCGGCGGGAGCTCGGCCAGGAAGATGTCGAGCATCGACGGCACGAAATGGGCGATGCTGACGGCGTTCTCGGCGATCAGCGTGCGTAGATGTGCGGGATCCCGGTGCCCGCCCGGCGCTGCGAGCACCAGGTTGGCACCGGTCACCAGCGGCCAGAAGAACTCCCACACCGAGACGTCGAACCCGGCCGGCGTCTTCTGCAGGACGCCTTCGCCCGGCCCGATGCCGAACCGTTCCTGCATCCACATCAGCCGGGCGACGATCCCCCGGTGTTCGTTGACGACGCCCTTCGGTCGACCGGTGGAACCGGAGGTGTAGATGACGTAGGCAGCTGCGGTGTCGGCCGCGGACCCGTCGTGGTGCTGTGTTCGCTTTCCTGACAGGGCTGTCGGGCTGGGCGCTGCGCCGTCCCGGAGCAGTGGCAGGCCGTCGGCGTCGGCGGGCGCCACGGGAACCGTCACGGACGACAGGATCGCGGCGGCGCCAGGATCGGCGAGTACCGCGAGCGCGCCGGAGTCCTGCACCATGAACGTCAGCCGGTCGACCGGGTACTCCGGGTCGAGGGGGAGGTAGGCGGCGCCGGAGCGCAGCACACCGACGAGCGCGGTGATCAGCTCGATCGACCGGGCGATGGAGACGCCGACGATGTCCCCGGCCCCGATTCCGGCCCGGCGGAGCCGATCGGCGACCAGATCGGCCGCCGCGGACAGCTCCGCGTAGCTGCAGACACTGCCGTCCGCCGCCCTGACCTGGGCTGTCGGGTGCTCGCCGAGGCCGGCGTCGATGAGCTCGGTGAGCGTCCGCCCGGCGCGGGTCTGCTGCGCGAGAGTCGACTCGCCTTCGTTGAAGTGCGCAAGGGCCGCCTGCTGGACCTCGTCCAGGATCTCGATCTCGTCGATGCGGACGGCGCCGCTGCTGGGCAACCGCCCGAGCAGTGCGGTGAAGGAGTCCAGGATCGCCCGGGTGAACTCCGAGGAGAACAGCGCGGTTCCCGACACCAGCCGTCCGCCGAGGTCGCCGTCGGGTCGCAGGTGGGTGTGCAACTCAAGTTCGAAGCGGGTGGCGGGAAGATCGATCGGCGACCAGTCGACCGCCGGGGCCGCCGGCGTGGCAGCGGGCCCGGATGCCGCTGCGGCGTCGGGGTTCTCGCCGAAGCTGGCGTAGTTCTGCAGGACCAGCATGGCCTGGAACAGGGGCGGGCGTGACGGGTCGCGGACGAGGCCGAGCTGCTGCACGACCCGCTCGAAGGGAACCTGCTCGTGCGAGAGCGCTTCCAGAACCCGGGTCCTGGTGGCCGCCAGCGCCTCGTCGACGGTCATCTCCGGCGTGAGGTCGGCGCGGATCGGCAGCATGTTGACGAACATGCCGACCGCCTCGTCGAGCTCCGGCAGGCTGCGCCCGGCCACCGGTGCGCCGACCGCGAAGTCCCACTGCCCGGCGAAGCGGGCCAGCACGATCTGGTAGGCGGTCATCAGCGCCATGAACTGGGTGGCGCGGTGGCCGCGGGCCCAACCCTCGAGTGCCTCGACGTCTGCCCGGGGGATCCGGAACGTGATGGCCTGCCCGGTGTACTGCTGGGTGGCCGGGCGGGGACGGTCCGTCGGCAGTGCCAGTGGCGGGACCGCCGCGAGCCGCTGCACCCAGTGATCGATGTGCGTCGCCGTCTCCGGCCGCTCGCACCAGCGGCGCTGGTGGGCAGCGAAGTCGCCGTACTGGACGGGACGCCGGTCGATCCACGGGATCTCCCGGCCCGACTCGAGAGCGCTGCAGGCAGCGCTCAGCTCGCGGAGCAGCACGTCGTTGGACCAGCCGTCGGTGACGATGTGGTGCATCCCGCAGACCAACCGGAAACCGGTCCCTGCGACATCCAGCAGGACGGCGCGGAACAGTGGGCCGGTCGACAGCTCGAACAGCTCGGTCGCGATCTCGTCCGTACGCGCAGCGGCGACTTCCTCGGACTCGAGCCGCTCCAGCTGCAGCGGAACGAGCTTGTCGACAGACAACACCCGCACCGTCGGTCGGCCGTCGGCGTCGGCAGGGAACACCATCCGCAGCGACTCGTGGCGCGCCAGCACCGCCTGCCAAGCGGCGATGATGGTCGCCGGCCGCAGGGTCGCAGCGAAATGGAACACCTGCGGGGTGAGGTAAGCGGCGGTCCCCGGAGCGAGCTGCTCCATGAACCACACCCGCTCCTGGGCGAACGACAGCGGGGCAGGTTCACCGTCCCCGCGAGGCTCGATCTGTTGACGGACAGCAGGTTTCAGCGCTCCGAGACGGCGCCGCAGCAGCTCTTGCTGGCCTTGGGAGAGGGCCGTGCGGTCCTGTGTGGTGCTCATCGATCGCTCCCTGGTGCGGTTGCCGCTTCGACGGACAGACGTTGCCCGGTCTCTTCGTCGGACAATGCGGCGATCTCGGCGATCAGCGCCCGCTCCAGTACGGCGCCGACGCCGCGGACCGTCGTGTCGGCGAAGAACTCGGCGATCGACAGATCGACCCCCGCGGCTTCCCGGATCCTGGCGATCACCCGGAGAGCGAGCAGGGAATGGCCGCCACAGGCGAAGAACTCGTCATCCGCGCCCAGATCCCGCCCCTGCTCGGGCAACACTTCGCGCCACGTCGCTGCGACCAGCTCCTCGGTGGGCGACAACACTGCCGCACCGTCCGGCGCGTCGAAGGCCGCCGGCGCGTCCGATCCGGCGGGTGTCCCGCCGGGCGACAGTGCCGTGGGTGACGGTGCTGTGGGTGACGGTGGCGTGGGCGACGGTGCCTTGGGCGACGGGGTCGCCGACGACCCAGCGGCAGTGGCGCCCGTGATCCGACGCCGCAAGGGCAACTGGGACAGCCGGATCGACGGATCCGCGCACACGGCTGCCAGGGTGTCGGTCAGATCATCGGCGAGTTGCACGGCGGTCTCCTCGCGGAACAGCGCCGTGTTGTACTCGATCCGCAGACCGAGCCGACCGAACCCGTCGAGGCCCACCTCGCACCCGATGTCGTCCTCGGCGGAGGTGACGGTGGCCCGCTGCGCCATCGCCAGATGGTTGAAGCCGATCTGGTACAGCGGCGGAACCGCCTGGCCCGCGCGGGCGGCGTGACGCCGGACCAGGCGCTGGAACGGCATCTGTTGGTGCTCCAGCACTTCCAGGATGTTCCCCCTGGCCAGCTCGAGCAGTTCGGTGAAGGTGGGATCGCCCGCGATCGGCACCCGCAGCACGACCATGTTCACGAACATCCCGATCACCCTGTCGAGCTCGGGCCGGTTGCGACCGGTGACCGGTAACCCGACGACGAGATCGGTGCTGCCCGACCATCCGTGCAGAACGGCCAGGAACGCCGAGCAGAGCACCATGAAGTCGCTGCTGCGGTGTTCGGCCGCGAACTGCGAGAAGGTACTGCTCAACTCGGCGTCGAGTCGTCGGTAGACGTCGGCGGCGGCGAAGGTCCGCTCGTCCGGCCGAGGGAAGTCGGTCGGGATGTTGTGGACTGCAGGCAGTCCGTCGAGCGTCGCGTCCCAGAAGTCGTCGAGTGCGGCGAGCTCGGTGGCCATCCCCGTGCGCTGCCATTCCGAGTAGTCGACGTACTGCAGCGGGGATGCCGGCAGCTGCGGTGCGCGGGCGGTGGTGGCCGCGGCGATCAATTCGGTCAGCTCGCCGCGGATGATCAACAGCGAGGCGCCGTCAGCCACGGCGTGGTGGATGGACAGGATCATCCGCCAGTCGTCGTCGGAGACCCGCGCGATGGCCAGCCGCCACGGTGGTGGGGTGTCCAGCTCGAGCGGCGCATCCAACAAGCCGTGGGCCAGGATCCGCAGGCCGTCCATCCGACGGTCGTCCGGAAGTGCGCCGAGATCCCATACCGGGATCTCCACGCCGATCTCGGTGTGCACGTGCTGGAGGAGTTCCTGCTCGCGCCGATGGACGGTGGTGCGGAGCGACTCGTGCCGCTCGACGATCGTCGTCCACGCTGCGGTCAGGGTGTCGATCGCGCTCGCCGTCCCCGCGGCCGGCGACTCGGTGGCAGTGCCCACCGGTCCCCAGAGCAGCTCGTCGTAGATGTGGTACAGCGCCCGGTCGGCCGAGACATGGCTGGCGAACCACATCCGTTCCTGGGCCGCGGATGCCGGCACCTCGAAGTCCTCGCCGGCCGCGCGCACACGGATCGGCACCGTCGGCGCGGTGCGAACGATTCCGGCGGTGGTCGGACCGATGTCGGTATCGGTGCTCATGCTGTGTCCCCGATCTGTGACCGGTCCACGACTGGCGTGGTGGTCGATGCTGGTGCCGGCGGTGCGGAGCCGGACGGGCGGGCGCGGTCTGCAGGGCTGCGACTCATCTGCCGGGTCGGACGAGTCGCGGGATGCTGCCGTCTTCCGGGCCTGCCCCATCGGTCGACAGGGTCGGCTGCTCGGCGTTCTCGACCTCTGCCGCCTCCGCGGCAGGAAGTGCGGATACCGCCGATGCTTCCGGCGACCCCGACGCTGCAGGCGATCCGGTGGCCTCGGCGGCGGCGCGCATCGCGTCCACCTGGTCGGCCATCTCCTGCACCGTAGGGGCGTCGAAGATGATCCGCATGGGCAGTCGGACCCCGACGGCCTTGCGGATCTGGCCGATCAACTGCACCGCGACGAGGGAGTTGCCCCCCAACGCGAAGAAGTCGTCCTCCGCTGCGACGTCGGGGACGCCGAGCACCGCCGACCAGACGGCCGCGATGGTGGCCACCGTTCCACTGCCGGACGGCACCGGACCGTCGCCGGTCTGGACGACCTCCTCCGGATCGGTCCCGCCGGAACGGACCCGGTCCAGGAGTTCCGCCACGCTCATGGGGTTGATCACCACCTGCGGCCCGAGTCCGGAGGACGCCAGCAACCGGAAAGCGGTCACCCCGTCGGCCGTGGCGATCCGGATCCCGGCGGCGCCCGAGCTGACCCGATGGGGTGCGGTGTCGGACACCGGTTCTGCGGCCGGCAGCTGCCCGTCCGATGGCCGGTCGCCGGCCGTGACGGCTTCCGGGTCGATGCGCCGCAGCGCGAAGTCCCTGATGCGCACCAGGATCCGGCCGTCCGGATCGATCAGCTCCAGATCGGCGGCGACCACTTCGCCGGGCTCTCCGCTGTAGCGCAGGACCGACAGGAACTCGGCCGGCAGGGGCGCGAACACGGTCACCTCGCCGTACCCGATCGGCAGGTAGGCACCATCGCCCCGCTCGCTGAAGGCGGTGGCGACGTCCAGCAGCGCCGGGTGCAGGTGCCAGCCCTCGCTGCTCGCCCCAGGACCAGGGACGGTGACCTCAGGGACGGTGACCTCAGGGACGGTGACATCTGAAACGGTGACATCAGCGGCAGTCACATCAGGAACGGCAACCAGTTCCGCCACTTCCATCCCCGGTCCCATCCAGTGCCGGCGCAACACATCCCAGCGCGGTCCGAAGCTCACGACGCTCGTCCTCGACTGGCCGCGGAACAGCCCGCTGGCGGCCGCGTCCTTCTCCAGGACGCCGGCCAGCAGGGCCTCCGGATCCAGTGCGCCGGCAGCTTCGGTCGTCGCGGTCACCGACGCCTGCGCATGCCGGGTGGTGACGCCGTCCAGCGTGCGAAGCACGGTCACCGCGCGTTCCCCGGTCGCGGTGTCGGCACCCGGCTCGGCGACGAACTCGACGCGCAGCGTTGCCGCGGCTCCGTCGGGCACCCGCAGCGGGGCCAGGAATGCCAGATCGGCGATCGAGACGCCCGGCGCGTCCGGGAAGCAGGCCCGATGGGCAGCGACGATCGCCTCGATCATCCCGGTTCCCGGGAGCACCGGCACGCCGCCGATCCGGTGCTGGTCGAGCACCCAGTGGGTCTCCGCCGAGATCTCGCCCTCGGCGGACACGCCGTCGCAGCGGGTCAGGAGCGGGTGCTCCATCGGCTGGAGAGCGGTTGCGGCAGAGGCTGTTCCGGGAACCAGCGGATCGCCGCTGACGGCACCGCCCGGCACCGAGACCGTCTCGACGGCCATTCCGATCTCCGACCAGCCGCCCCAGTTGACGCTGACCACGGGCCCCGACCACCCGGGGGCGGCGGCCACCGCGTCCAGGAACGCGTTGCCCGAGCAGTAGTCGACCTGCCCGATGTCACCGGCCAACGCCGTGATCGACGAACACAACACCACCAGCTCGACCGGCACCTCGGCGAACGCGGTCCGCAGGGCCAGCGCGCCGGCCACCTTGGGCGCCAGCACCGAGTCGGCCACCGCCGGCTCCTTGACCTCGAGCATGCCGCCACCCGCCACACCGGCGGCGTGCACGATGCCGTCCAGCCCGCCCCAGGCCTCGTTGAGTTCGGCCGCAACCGCGGCCAGCGCGGCGGGATCGGTGACGTCGGCAGCGATGACCCTTACCTCGGCGCCGGCTCCCTCCATCGCCCGAACAGCAGCGATGGTGCGTGCAGTGCGATCCCCGCCGAGGCTCTCGGCTCCCGGTGCCGGCCAGCTCTCCCGCGGCGGGAGTGGGGTACGGGCCAGCAGCGCCAACCGACCGCGGTACCGGTTCGCCAGCTCGGTCGCCACACTCACCCCGATGCCGCCTGTCCCGCCGGTGATCAGGTAGCGGCCTCCCTCGCGGAACCCTGGTTGCTGCGCCGTCGGACGGGTCTGGGTGAAGTCCTTGACCCACCGCCGGTCCGATCGCAGCGAGACCTCACGCGGTTCGCCGGTGGCCAACAACTCGCGGACGACCGCCGAATCGCGGCTGCGGTCGTCGACATCGATCCACCTGGTCCGCAGGAACGGCAACTCCAACGCGCCCACCCGGACGGGACCGGCGACCAGCGCTGCCTGGGCCACGACATCCTCGCCGCCGGTGACCGGGGCGACCGGTGGGGTCAGCACCGTCAACGCCACCGTGGGCGGCTCCGGCAGCTCGGCGAGTGCCTGCAGGACGCCGAGCAGGTCGTGGAAACCATTCTGCAGCAACTCATCCGGGGCACTGTCCAGGGCGCGCACGTGTACCAACCTGATTGCCTCCGGCGCCCGGTCGGTGACGCCGGAATGCGCTGCCGGCCCTGCTGCAAGTCCTGCGGCTGAGACCGCAGCGGCGACCCCGGCAGCGTCGGTGTCCAGCGGGAGCACCTCGGTCCCACCGGCCCGCAGTGCTGCCGCGATGCGATCGGCGCGGGCGCCGCTGCCGATGACGAGCACCGGCGCGGCCACGGTCGTGGCAGACAGGGGAGGCAGCTCGCGGAACGTCGGAACGGCGAACCAGTCCTCGATCACCTCGGCCGGTCCGCGATGCACCGCGGGTGCGGCGCCCGGGCCGGCAGATCCTGCGACCAGGGGTGACGGGTCGATCCAGTGCCGACGGCGTTCGTACGGGTAGGTGGGCAGGGCGACCCGGCGACCCGCGGGTGCGGTGGTCAGCTCGAGATCGTTGCCGTCGACCCACAGCCGCGCCCATGAGCGGCCGATGATGTCCAGGTCGGTCTCGGTGTCGCCGGGACCGGCGAGCGAGTACTGCGGGGCGGGACCGCGGCCCGTCTGCATGCGGGCGAGGCCGGCCAATTGACGACCCGGTCCGCACTCCAGGAACTGGACGTCACCGGCTGCCAGGGCAGTGGCCACCGCGGCACCGAACAGCACCGGCTCGCGCAACTGACGTGCCCAGTACCGCGGATCGGTGGCCTGCTCGGCGGTGAGCAGCTCGCCGGTCAGACCGGAGATGATGTCCAGCTGGGGGGCCACCGGTCCCGCCGCGGCGACCGCCGCGGCGAACTCGTCGAGGATCGGGTCCATCGCTGCCGTGTGGAACGCGTGCGAGGTGCGCAGTCGTGCGCCGGATGCCTTGGTGGGCAACGTGTCCGCGAACGCGTCGATGGCTTCGGCGGTGCCGCCGACGACCGTCATCCTGGGGCCGTTGACCCCGGCGATCTCGACGCCGTCGGTGAGCCGTGGCCGGACCTCGGCGGCCGGCAACTGGACGGCCATCATGACGCCGCGCGGCATGCTGTGCATCAGGCGGCCGCGGGTCGCGACGAGCTCGAGCGCTGCGTGCAGGGGGAAGATCCCGGCGGTCACCGCGGCCGCGTACTCGCCGATCGAGTGACCGATCAGGACGGCGGGTCGGGCTCCTGCTGCGGTCCAGAACCGGGCCAGCGCGTATTCGACGGTGAACAGCGCCGGCTGGGTGATGAAGGTCTGGGTCAGCGCCTGCGCGGCGGGTGCAGCGGCCTCGGTGTCGGCCGGATCGACGAGCATCAGCTCCCGCAGATCCAGGCCGAGGATCGGTCCCAGCACGTCGCTGCACTCGTCGACGGCCGCCGCGTATTCGGCGGACCGGTGGTACAGCGCACGACCCATTCCGGGGAACTGGGATCCCTGACCGGAGAACAGGATTCCCAGTCGTGGGGTGCCCGCGCTGCCGATCAGCTTCGGGCCGGCGGTGAGCTGGGCGATGGCATCGCCCGAGTCGGCGGCGATCACGGCCGACCGCCGCGAGTAGGCGATCCGCCCGGTGCGCAGGGTTCTGGCCACATCGGCCAGGTCCAGCTCGGGATGGGTGCGCAGGTGAGCGGCGAGTCGCGTCGCCGTTGCGGCGAGAGCGGTGTCGGTGTTGGCCGAGAGCGGCAGCACCTGGGTGCGCGACGATGCCGGCCCCTCCTGCGGCGCGGAGGCTGCGCGGGCCGGATCGGGGGCCTGCTCGAGGATGACGTGCGCGTTGGTCCCGCCGATGCCGAACGAGGACACGGCGGCCCGGCGTGGACCGTCGACCGCCGGGAAGGCCCCCAACGAAGCGGCCGGATAGAACGGTCCCGACTCGAAATCGATGGCCGGATTGGGCTTCTCGAAGTGCAGGGTCGGCGGCACGGTGGCTGTCCGGAGCACCAGTGCCGCCTTGATCAGCGAGATCACCCCCGCCGCTTGGGAGAGGTGGCCGAGGTTCGACTTCACCGAACCGATCGCACACCACTGCCGGTCCTGCGGTGCGAACGTGGTGTCGGTCGAGGCACTCGGGTCCTTCGCTGTTCGCTCGGCCGCGAGCTCCTCGCCGTAGGCGGTGGTCAGGCTCTGCACCTCGATCGGATCGCCCAGCGACGTTCCGGTGCCGTGCGCCTCGACGTAGCCGATGCTGCGCGGCGAGATCCCGGCCACCTGCAACGCCTGACGGATCACCGAGACCTGGCCCTGCACGCTGGGTGCGGAGAAGCCGACCTTGGTGGCGCCGTCGTTGTTGACGGCGTTGCCCAGGATCACGGCGTGCACCGTGTCGCCGTCGCGCAGCGCGTCCGAGAGTCGACGCAGCACCACGGCGCCGCCGCCGGAACCCCACACGGTGCCCGCCGCGCCGGCATCGAAGGCGCGCACCTGCCCGGTGGGCGAGGTGAAGTCGTGCTCGGAGATGTAACCGGCACCCTGGGGGAGCTCGATCGACACCCCTCCGGTGATCACGGCATCGCACTCGTGGTTCCGCAGTGCCTCACAGGCCAGGTGGGTGGTGACCAGCGACGTGGAGCACGCGGTGACCACCGTCATGCTCGGGCCGGTGAGGCCGAGCTTGTAGGAGATGTTGGTGGACAGGTAGTCCTGGCCGTTCCCGATGGCGGCCCCCAGCTCGCCGGCGCCGGCCAGCACCGAGGCATTGGCCTTGACGTTGCGCCACAGGTACTGGGTCCCCGCACCGCCGCAGTAGACGCCGATGTCGCCGTCGAAGTGTGCGGGGTCGATCCCGGCGTGGTGCAGGGCGGTGTGCGCCAGCTCGAGCATGAGGCGCTGCCCCGGGTCGGCCATCGAAGCCTCGCGGGGGGTCATCCCGAACAGTGCTGCGTCCAGCTCGTCGTGGTGCTGCAGGACGAAGGCTTCCGGGACGAACTCCTCGTCGTCGACGTCGTCGTCGCTCATGCCGAGGGCTCGCTGCTCGTCGAGGCTGAATCGTGTCTTTGCCTCGACCCCGTCCAACAGGTTGGACCAGAGCGTCTCCACGTCGGAGGCTCCCGGAACGCGGGCAGCCATCCCGACGATCGCGATGGGTTCGAGACCGGGACCGAGGTCGTCGGTGGCGTTGCCGTCGTCCGGGTGTTCGTGCGGTGTCGGATCCTGCTGCGGCGCAGCGTGTTCGGCGGCCGACACTCGCAGATCCGGATCGTCCGGGTCGGGATGCGTCGAGAGGTCCAGCTGGTCGGGGACGGCAGTCATGAGCGTTCTCTTCTCTGCGGTGCGGTGCGGGGTGAACGTCGGGCGGCGGCGCGGCGGGCCGCCCCGCGGTCGACGGGGGCAGCGACATGCGTCATGGGTCTGTCGCCGGCGGTGTCGGTCGGCGCGGCGGAGCGGGCGACGGCGGCATCGAGTTGGTCGGCGATCTCCCGGACGGTCGGCCAGGTGAACAGGTCGACCATCGAGACTTCACGGCCCAACTGGGTGGCGATCCCGGCACGCACTTCGGCGACCGCGAGCGAGTGCCCGCCCACGTCGAAGAAATTGTCGGTGACGCCGGTGATCTCGGACTGCAGGACGTCCGTCCAGATCGCCACGAGCGCCCGCTCGGTGGGCGTCGCGGGCGGGACGGAGGCGCTCGCGCGACGACCGTGTCCGGTGTCGTGGAAGGCGGAGCCTGCGGGAGCGTCGTGGAAGGCGGAGCCTGCGGGAGCGTCGTGGAAGGCGGAGCCTGCGGGCACGTCGTCCGGGTGTGGTGCGGCGGCGGCCTCGGTGAGTGAGGCGGGGACCGCAATCTGCAGTGGGGCAACAGGATCGGCGAGCAGCGCAGCGAGCAACGTGCTGAACTCCTGCGGTACCTGGTCGCCGCGCGCGACGAGTCCTGGCCGCAGCACGGCACGGCTGATCATCGCTGCGGTGGCGCCGTCGTGCTCGGCGGACGACGGGTCCGGCTGCACGTAGAGCGTGAGGTCGAAGGGGGATCCGGAGGCGGGGACCTCGACAGCCGTGACCACCGGCCCGCCGAGATCGGGGATCGGCAACGGGAAGTTGTACAGGTTGAACAGGACCTGGACCAGGGTGCCCCGACCGTCGACCCGGCGGGCTCGTGCGACGCGGATGATCTCCTGCAGGGAGACGGCAGCGTGGTCGGCGGTGTCTGCGATCTCCTGTTCGGCGGCGAGCACGGCTGCGCGGAAGGTCGGCGACGCCCCTGGGCGCAGGACGACCGGGACGATGTCACTGAACATGCCGACCGTGGCCACCGACTCCGGATGGTCCCTACCGGCCACCACCAGCCCGACGACGACCTCGTCGCAGCCCGTCCGGCGCCGGAGCAGTACTCCCAACGTTGCCAACAGGACGGCGGCGGTCGATGCGTTCAGGGACCTCGCTGCCTCGTCGAGCGCGGCCCGATCGCGAAGCAGCGACGCGGAGTACTCGCCGATCGCCCGCTCGGCACCGACCGACGTGGCAGCGGTCGGTGCGGGGTCCGCGAGCTCGATCATGTCGGGCACGCCGGCCAGGTGCTCCGCCCACCAGAGCGCATCGGCGGGTCCGCCGTTGCGGTGGCGCTCGTGTTCCCACTCGATGTGCGCGGCGAACGAGCCGGCGGAGGAGGCGTCGGGCGGGTTGCCGGCGGTCGCGCGTCGGTAGCCGGCTGCCAGATCGTCCACCAACGGACCGACGGACCAGCCGTCGCAGACGAGGTGGTGGAAGGTGAGGACGAGCAGGTGCTCGTCGTCGCCGTGGTCGACCTCGTGCAGCAGGGTGGCGTTCCACAGCGGTCCAGCAGCGATGTCGAAGTGTTGCCGGACGAGGTCCCGGACGACGGTCGCGGTGGCACCCGCGGGCACCTCGTGCACCTCGAGCAGCCGGGCCGGCGGCGCGGACATGCGGATCACCCCGCGGCCGGCCACTTCCGGGAAAGACCAGCGCAGCACCGGATGACGGTCCAGGAGCGAGGTCAGCGCCGACCGCAGGGCATCCGGGTCCAGCGGTCCGACCAGGGAGTAGGCAACAGCGATGTTCGACTCGTGGCTGGAGCGGCTGACCAGCTCGGTCAGCCAGAGCCGCTGCTGGGCGGCCGAGAGCCGGCCCGGCGGCTCAGCATCCGCGCCGGCATCCTCGCCTGCCCGGGTGTCGACGTGGGTATGAGGAGTGAACCGGGCGGGGAGGGTGGCGGTGCTGTGCGTCTCGACGCCCGGATCGGGGGCTCGGGCCGCGACCAGCCGTGCCAACGATCTGGCGTCTGCAGCGCGCAGCACCTCGACGGTGCGCACCGTGCGGCTCGTGCGCCGCCGGATCCCGTCCACCATGGCCATGGCCGAGACCGACGACCCACCGCAGGCGTACAGCCCGGCGCCCTCGACCACCGGCCCGACGTGTTCGGTCCACAGCCCCAGCACGGTTTCCACGACATCGGTTGTCGGGACGTCTGTGGTGGGGAGGTCGGCGGCTGTCGGCGCGATCTGAGAGCCATCGGGCGGCGGGACGATCCGCGCTGCCTCGGCAGCGCCCCTGGCAGCTCGGCGGGCGGCCAACGCGGACAGGTCGATCTTGTCGGAAGCGTTGCGGTGCAGCGCATCCTCGTGATGGATCGCCGAGGGGATCATCGCAGACGGCAGTCGGTCGGCCAGCCAGTCGACGAGGTCGGCGGCGGCGACCTCGCCGGTGTGGTGGGCGACCAACCGGCGGCTGCCGTCGGCTGCCCGATCGATGTCGGCGACCGCGAGGACGACAGCGGGATGCGCGGTCAGCGCTGCCTCCACCTCGCCGAGCTCGACCCGGTGGCCCCGGATCTTCACCTGCCGATCGGCGCGGCCCAGGAACTGCACGGTGTGATCGGCATTCCACCGGCACCGGTCTCCGGTGCGGTAGTAGCGGACACCGTCGAGGACGACGAATCGATGTGCCGTCAGCTCCGGATCGTCCAGGTAGCCGAGTGCGAGCCCAGGACCCGCGATCAGCAGCTCCCCTTCGTCCTGGAACGGCACGGGCAGCAGGGAGTCCGGATCGGCGACGACCAGGTGGTGCCCACCGTGCGGCCGCCCGATCGGCAGTGCGGACGTCCAACTGCCGGAGGCGTCGAGCGAGCAGACGGCAACGGTGCTCTCGGTCGGCCCGTAGGAGTTGATGAACCGCCGATCGCTGCCGGTTGTCCAGCGCTCGACCTGTTCGGGGCCGGGCGCCTCCGCGCCGGTGTGCAACACACGCAGTGTCGGCAACGCCGCCGGGTGCAGCAGCGGCAGCACAGCAACTGGGAAGAAGCCGTAGCTGATCCGATGGTGTGCGCAGAACTCCTGCAGCAGAACGGGATCCATCCGCTCCGCTGCGCCGGCGACGAACAGCGGTGCGCCGTGCACCAGGGCGCAGAACATCTCCATGACCGACGGATCGAAGGTGGTGGCCGTCAGGGCCAACACCCGATCGGCGTCGGTGATGCCCAGGTAGCGGCCCATCGACCAGGCGAACTCCACCAGCGCACGGTGCGGGATGCGCACGCCCTTGGGGACACCCGTCGAGCCGGAGGTGAACAGCAGGTAGGCCTCGTCCTCGGGTGCCGCTACCGGCCGCGCCGCGGTCGCGGACCCGTGCTCCCGGGCCGGGCGGTGACGCAGCGGGTCGATGGCCAGCCTGACCACCGCCGCACCGGGAGTGTCTGCAGGCGCCGTTCCGGCGGTGCTGGCAGGTGCCGTTCCGGCGGTGCGGGCAGGGGCCGTTGCGGCGGCTCCGGAGGTCGCCGACTCGGGACCGACCAGCACCGCGACTGGCGCGGCGGCCCTGACGATCTGTGCCATCCGTTGCGGCGCAGACGGATCCAATGGCACGGCCGAGCAGCCTGCCCGGAGCGCCGCGAGGAAACCGACGACGTGTCGCACGCCTCGACCGAGATCCAGCGCCACCCGGCGAGGCCCGTCGCGGCCGACCAGGCCCAGGATCTCTTCGGCGACCGCAGCAGTCCACCGGTCCAGTTCGGCGGCGGTGAGCTCGCCCTCAGCATCGCGGACGACCATCGCATCGGGGGTGCGGCGCCACCGGTGAAGGACTGCCTCGACGACCGTCGGGAAGGGAGCTGTGGCGGTATCGGCATCCGGTTCGGAGCCGACGGCGGCGCGAACCGGGGAATCGACGGTGCTCGTCATCGGCCGGCCACCGCCGGATCGGAGGTGCTGGTCCGGTCGCCGCCGGACAGGGCATTCACACTTGCTGCGACGGACGGCGGTGCCGGGGCGTCCGTCTTCGGCACGCCGGAAGCGTCGGTGACCGGGACGGCCTGGGGACCGGTCGAGAACTCGTCCCGCTCGACGCACTGCATCCGCAGTTCGCAGACATAGCGCCGGCCCTCGGCGTCGGGCAACCAGTTCTGCTCGAGGTCGGGCAGAGCTTCGCTGAGGGACAAGGTGACCTGCGGCCCCTCAGCCAACACGGCGGAGCGGACCATGCAGCCGAAGACGTCGGCGAGCACCGGGCTCGTCAGGTCGACGAAGAACGGCTTGATCTCGCTGCCGAGCTTGACGTAGCAACGATCCGGCAGGTGCAGCTCGGCGGCGAGCCGTCGGGCTTCGACGAAACGGTTCGGAGCGTCCGTGATCCGGCCGAAAGCTGTTTCCCCGCAGGTGATCCGCCAGGACCGGCGGTTGATCACCAACCCGTCGATGCTGATCCGCGGGGTGTACCTGGCGGGGGTGACCATCTTGAACGCGTCGACGGTGTGGATCCACAGCAGATCGGCCAGCACGTCGATCAGCGACCAGCGCAGGCCGCCGTGGAACACCCCGACACCCTGGTCGTCGCGGACGACCAACGCGTCCCCCGGAGGGAGGAAGTGGGGCTCGGCGATCCCCCGCACCGGCTCCGGCGCGACCGGCAGGTACCTGTCCTGCGGGCCGTCGAAGACGGTCGACAGTCGGCCCAGCTGGCGGGGCCAGCTGTCGGCGTGCAGGACGTGGACCCGGTGCGAGCCGATGTCCGCGGTCAGTGCCTCGGCCAACACGTCGGGATGCGGGTGGGCCAGCGTGGTGGCGGCCGAATCGAAGGTCCCACCGCCGGTGTGCAGCTCGCCCAGCACGGGCGTGAACTCGCCGGCGAGCAACGCATCCAGCCCGTTCGCGGCGATCTGCAGATCGGGCGAATGGATGTGGGCAGCGCGCCACCGCAGCGGTAGCCGGGGGAAGAGCCTGTCCATCTCCGGCGCGAGGTCGGCGCTGGACAGCTCGATCGAGCCGGTCAGCCCGTCCTGTGGCTCCGCCCCTGCGGTGCCCAGCAACTCCGCCCACCGGCCGGCGAACTCGTCCGTCTGGGACGCGACCAGGTTGTGCTCACCCCAGAGCAGACCCTGGGCCAGGAACAGCAGGTCGGACAACGGCATCGGACGACCGTCACCCATCTCGTCGACCAGGTCCCCGAACGCCGCGGTGAAGGTCGCCTCCAGATGGGCGCACCACCAGTGGGCAGCCTGCAGGAGCAGGCCCATCGGCGCCGCGATCCGCTCGACCAGCGCTGGACCGAAGCGGACGGCCAGGTCACGTGCGGTGTCCTCGTAGGCGAGCTTGCGGCCGGCATAGGTCTCGCCAGGGCGTCGCTCCGTCACCTCCGAGACCTGTTGCCGGAACACCTCTTTCAGTGCGTTGTCCGCGGCGAGCACCGCGGTCGGGTCGCCGGCGGCGGCGGCCAGGGCGGCCCGGGCGGTGTCCAGCGCGTCGAAGCGATGCAGTGCGGCTGCGCGGGCTGGTTCCGGCAGGGCCTGCAGATCGGCCAGCAGACGGTCGGCCACGTCGTGCACGTGACGGACGTCGAAACCGACGCTGAGCAGGCCGCGTTCGGTGAGCCGGCGCAGGGTGAGATCGGCGTCACCCGCCGTTCGGGCGGCGCCCGCGGCGACCGCGTCGACGACGAGAGCGCTCCGGGCGCGGCCGTCGGCGGCCTGCAGCAGCCACTGCTCCTGGGAGCTGAGCTGCAGCGGCTTGCCGGTGGCAGCACGCGCGGTGGCGGGTGAACCGGCTACCGGCGGGGTGAGGATCACGGACGACGGGATCCGCACCGGCAGATGTGGAGCCACCGCCGGGTCGGCGGCGATGGCTGAGGCCAACGCGTCCAGTGCCCAGTCCTCCAGCTTCGTCCAGCGGCGCGCGAGCAACCCGGAACCCGGTCGAGCCTGCACGGTCGGGCCGTCGTCGTCGATCCGGGCCCAGGTGGCGGGGCCGAAGAAGCCGATGCTCTCGTTCTTGCTGCAATACCGCTGCCAGTACCGGCCGACCGTCCGTACTCCCTGGTAGTAGCGGGAGTTCCGTGGCCCGTCCGGAACCACCCGTCCCAGGGCGTGGAAGACGTTCGGGTTCTGCCAGGCGATGGCTTCGCGCAGCAGCGGATCGGTGGCGATCCGCTCGACGGTCGGCAGCTGCCGGTGCAGCGCCTCCTCGGCCAGCGCCTTCAGCTGCTGCGGTGTCGCTGCGGCCGCCAGCGCTGAGTCAACGGCCGCCGCCGCCGGAGCATCCTGGAGCTGCTGCAACCCCTCGACCGGGAAGCCGGCGCTGCGGATGATCACGTCGCGCCAGATCTCCCAGCCGGTCGAGCCGAGTGCGACGGTGTGCGGCGAGGTCATCGGCGTTCTCCTGTTCGTTCGTCGGCTGACGCGGCCCACTCGTCGGCAGACCAGTCGTGGAACATGTGCTCGGTCGCCAGTGCGCCAGGACCCGTCCGGAGCTGCACCACGACCACCTCAGGAGCCGGAACCCGCAGTCCTGCAGGGACACTCGTGACCTGCAGGACGGCCGGCTGTCGATGGTCGTCGGCGCCGATGATGCCGGCGTGCTGGTCCTGTTGTTGCAGGCCCAACGAGGTGGGCTCGACGGTCAGTCCTTGACCGGTGCACTTCAGCACGGCCTCCTTGGCGGTCCAGGCGCGCAGCAGCTCGCGGCTGCGCCACTGCTCGGGGACGTCGGCCAACCTGATCAACTCATCGGGGTGCAGGATCGACGCGGCCAGCTGCGTCGTGTCCGGCAGCGAGTGCTCGGTCTCGTGGTCGACGCCCAGTGGCGTGGCCGCCACGGCGAGCAGCAGCCGACCGTCGCGGTGACTCCAGCTCACCTGCGGCCCATCGTGAAGCTCCGGCTTGCCGTTGACGCCGGTCGGGAAGGGCGCCCGTGAATACCGGGATCCGAAGCGGGACAACACCTCGCGGGCGATGCCGCGTCGTGCGGTGAACCGGCGGGAGTCCCGTTGGTCGACGAATCGCGCCGCTCGGTCGTGTTCCTCGGGGGCGAGCTGATCGGCGAGACCGGCCAGCTCCCGGTCGTCGATCGTGTCCAGATCGGCGAGTACCAGGTGCACCTCTCCGGGTCGGACGGCGCTCGCGGGTGCGACGGTGTCGGCTGCCTCGGCGCGCAGCAGACCCCCGAGCAGCCCGAACTGCTCGTGCAGGAAGAAGTGGCCTCCCGGCATGGTCCTGAGCCGGAACCCGGGCGCGCTGTGACGTGCCCAGCCGATGCCTGTCCACGGTAGGCACACCCCGTCGCGGCGCCCGCACACCGCCGTGACCGGGACCGGCAGCGCAGGGCCGGGTTCCCAGCGGTAATCGTCGATCCAGGTGAAGTCGGCGCGGATCGCCGGCAGCAGCAACTCGATCAGCTCCGCTGAGTCGAGCACCTCCTGCGGCATCCCGCCCAGCCGCGCCAGCCGGGTGATCATCTCCTCGTCGCTGCGGCGGGACAGGTCCTTGAGATCACCGTCCAGGCGCAGGTCGGGGGGCGGGCTGCCGCCGATCACCAGGCGTCGCGGCAGCGGTCCGCCGGTGGCGGCCAGCGAGCGTACGGTCTCGTAGCCCAGCCGGGCTCCCATCGAATGGCCGTAGATGAGGTAGTCGCCGGTGACGGTCTCGCTGATGGCGGCGGCCAGGGCGGCGGGATCGATCACCGGCTCCTCCGCCCAGCGGCTCTCCCGCCCGGGTAGCTGGACGGGGCGGATGTCGACCTGCGGAGCGAAGGCCTCGGCCCAGCCGCGGAATGCGCTGGCGCCGCCGCCTGCGTAGGGCAGGCAGAGCACCGGAACAGCATCGGCGGCGAGGGCCGGGGTGCGCACCGGACGGGCGAACCAGGTGGTGGCCGTTCCTGCGGTCATGCCGCACCGCCGGCGTCGATCAGTGGCTGCAGGACCGAGGTCGGACCGGGGATCCGGATGCGTCGATATGGGTGCGCGGGAAGCGGTACCCGTTGTGGCCCTGCGGATTGCGCGGGCATCGTCGGGAGTGTGTGATCGAGCGCCGGCGCCGGGTCGTTCGCCACGGCCCGCAGCTGCGCCACTGCTTCGTCGACCGACCGGGACCACACGACATGGGTGCACGCGTGGACCCGACGGCCGGTGAGCAGGGTGCGGGACACAGCAGTCAGAGCGGGTCGGTGGCGCTCCAGGTGCTCCGCGAGCCGGCCGGCGAACAGTCGCAGGTCGGCGGCGGTCCTGGTGCTGAGCAACAGCGGAACCGGCTCGTCGAGGACCGCCGCCGCCCACTCCTCGTCCGTCGGCAGCGCCGAGGCCTCGATCACCAGATGGACGTTCGTCCCGCCCACTCCGAAGGAGCTGACTCCCGCCAGCCGGCGGAGGTCCGATGGCCAGGCGGCGTCACCGGCCTGCGCGGTCAGCCCGCTGCCGTCCAGCTCCAGCAGCGCGCCCGGGGTGCTGAAATGAAGGTTCCCGGGAACGGTTCCGGCCCTTGCGGCCAGGATCGCGAGCTGCAGCGCTGCAATTCCCGACGCCACATCCAGGTTGCCCAGGTGCGTCTTGGGGGCCACCAGTGCGGTCCGCGCCGGACGGTCGGCGGACGCCCAGACCCGCCGGAGTGCGCCCACTTCGATCGCATCTCCGAGTGGCGTACCGAGGGCATGGCAGAAGACCGCACCGATCTCACCGGGCCCGACCTGGGCCGCGGCCTGTGCCTGGTCGACGGCTGCCTGCTGACCGGCGATCCCCGGGGCGGCGAAACCCGCCCTCGCCGCACCGTCATTGGTCATGGCGTAGCCACGGATGACGGCCAGCACCGGGTCGCCGTCGTCCACCGCGTCCTGGTGGCGCTTGAGCACCACCACACCGGCGCCGCTGGACATCCCGGCCCCGTCGGCGTCCGCCGACAGGGCGCGGCAGCGTCCGTCGGCGGAGGTGGTTCCCGGCCCGCGTCGCAGGTAGCGGGGACTGGTGAGATGTACGCCGCCGGCGACGGCGACGTCGCACTGCAGATCGATCAGCGCGGTCGCCGCCGTGCATACCGCGGCCAGCGAACCCGCACAGGTGGCCGCCACTGCCATCGCCGGACCGTCGAGCCCGAGCTTGTACGCCACCCGACTGACCATGTGGTCCGCGCCGATCCCGGTGGGCAGCAACGTGTCCCAGCTGGCATCGATGAGCCGCAGCAGCGGCAGCAACTCCTCGAGGTGGTGTCGGTTCGGGCCGGCGGCGGCGAACACGCCGACGACGACCGCCGGGTCCCGGACTCCGAGGCCGGCGTTCTGCAGTGCGCTCTCGACGATCTCGAGGAAGATCCGGTGCTGCGGATCCATCAGCGCCAGCTCGGCGAGATCGATCCCGAACTGGTCGGCATCGAAGCAGTCGACGTCCTCCAGTTGCCCCCCTGCGCGCACCAGGTCGCTCCTGGACAGCAGGCTCACCGGAACTGCCAGTGCCCGCAACGCGGCGTCGTCGAGGTCGCGGATCACGTCGCGGCGGGCGATCACGTTGTCCCACAGGCTGTCCAGATCAGGCGATCCCGGATAGCGGCCGGCCATCCCGATCACGGCGATGTCCGTGGCACTGATCTCGGGAGCGTCGACATCTGAGGAAGGACGCTCCGGCCGCTCCTCGTCGAGAAGGTGCTGCAGCGCGGTCATCGGCCGCCCCTGGGTGGTACCCGCGCGGCACGACGTCCGGCGCGCGGAGCGGCCGGGCGTGTCGCCGCGCGCGTGGCCGGTGGTGTGGCGCCGGCGGAACCGGCAGCCACGCTCGCATCCGGGCCCAGGGTTCCGCTGGGCCGGTCGAGATGTCCGGCGATGGCCGTCACCGAGCCGAGACCGAACAGCTCCACCAGCTGGATCTCCCCCCAACTGCTGAGGGCGGCGTGGATTCGGACCAGGTCCAGGGAGTGGGCCCCGGACTCCAACAGCGGCAACCGCGGATCGATACTCGTCGCCTCGATGCCGAGCACGTCGGCCACCGTGCGGCGCACTCGATCCAGGAGGGTATCCGCCGACCGATCGGCCGGGGTCGGGTCGACCGCATCGATGGTCTGCGGCCGTACCCGCTTGCCGGTGTCGGTCACGTCCAGCCGTTCGACGATGTCGAACCGGCTGGGCACCATCGCGGCGGGCAGCTGGGCGGACAGCCGACGGTGCAGCTCGGCGGTGGAGAGCACCACGGCGGCTCCGACGGTCAGTTGGGCGACGAGGGCCTGGTGCTCGGCGCCCGTGATCGACCCGGTACCGGCATCTGCCGGTCCGACGAGCGCTCCGGTCACGCCGGGAACGTCCAGCAGGATCGCCTCCACCTCGGCCGGGTCGATGCGGATACCCCGCACCTTGATCTGACGGTCCAGCCGTCCGCGGTGATACAGCAGGCCGTCGATCCGCTCGCCGAGATCCCCGGTGCGGAAGGTGCGTCGCCCACCCGGGGCATCGCCGAAGCGGGCCTCCTCGCTCGCGGGTGCGGCGCTGTCCGGGAGGTAGCCGAGAGCGACGCCGCGACCCGTCACCAGGATCTCCCCCGTTGCGTCCACCTCGACGGTGAAGCCGGGCAACGGCTGTCCCATCGGCAACGGCGAACCCGGGCCGCCGGCCGGCTCGACGGTGCTGCGGGGTTCCCGGACCCCGTGCGTGACGAACATCGTGCTGAACGACGCCTCGGTGGATCCGTATCCGCTGGCGATCGTCACAGCGGAGCCGAAGAGTGTGCGGGCCACCTCGACGTCGCGGCGGACGGCAGCTTCACCGCCCAACAGCACGGTGTGCACCGAGCCGTCGACCCGGTCACCGAGCAGACCGAGCGTCCGCAACACGGTCGGGGCACAGTGGAACACCGTCACCCCGTGTCGGATGAGGAAGCCGTCGAGTCCGGTCAGGCCCCGGGTGGCCAGATCGTAGGGAGCGACGGCGGCCCCGTTGAGCAGCGCCGACCACAGGTCGACGGCTGCCATGTCGTAGCAGAACGGTGTGAGCAGGGTGAGCACGTCGCTCGGTCGCAGCTGCAGCGCCGTCCGCTGGTTGTCGGCGCAGACGAGCACCCCGCGATGCGACTGCTGCACGGCCTTCGGGATCCCGGTCGATCCCGAGGTGAACAACAGGTAGGCGACTGCGTCCGGGTCCGTCGAGGTGGGGGCGGCATCCGCGCTGCCTGCGTCGGTGGGCTCGTCCGGGCGGGTGCCGGCGTGGGCGTCGATGTCGATCACCAGCGGCACCGCTGCCGACCGCACCTTGTCGGCCGTCACCGCGGTGACCAGCACCGCGAGCGGGCGGGCAGCGCGGCAGCAGGAGTCGATGCGTGCACTCGGCCATCGAGGATCCAGCACCAGGTAGCTGAATCCGGCCCGCAGGACCGAGAGGATGGCGATGACGCTCGCCTCGCCGTGCGGGGCCAACACCGCGACCACGCGCTGCTGCGCAGTGTCCGGTGGGACCGGCACCTCGAGCTGGAGGATCCGAGCCAGTCCGGCCGCCTGCTCGTCGAGCCGCCCACGGGTGAGGGTGCCGCTGTCGGAGACGACCGCCGGGGCGTCGCGGTCGGCGTCGACCAGCGCCGACCACCGGCTGATCACCGTGCAGGGGTGCGCCGTCGACTCGCAGCCGACCAGTGGTCGGTGCTCCTCGGGCAGGCGTGAAGCGTCCGGCGACATGGGTGAGCTCCTGGCGTTCGCCGATCGGGGGTGGAGATCGGAGCGCGCCGACACGGGTTCGTCCGCCGACACACCACCGTGTCCGACAGTTCGCACCAACGGGGGACGGGGCGGAGTGTGTGACACTTCGCACCATCACTGACTGCGACAGGTTAGGTGAGTGTTGCGGGTGTGTCATCAGTTCGCAGGAAAATATCCTGCGGTCAAGCAGTGCGGACGTAGGTTGTTGACAAATCATCTACTTCCGGTCGGCGGCAGAGACCCGCTGGTGACACGCGTTCTCGGGCGAGCGGATCACGGGGGTGCGGAACGTGCGGATTCATCGGCTGGTCCCGGCGGCGGTGGCGCTGCTCATGGTCATCACGAGTTGCAGCACGGATCAACCGAGCGCGAACGACGCAGCGAAGGGGGTGTCGTCGCCGGGCGGGCCGGCGGAGAAGCCCCCGGCACCCGTACCGAGCCGCCCGGCGGTTACGTCGATGAGCGGCTCGGAGAGCGGCGGTGCACCGAGCAGCAGTGCGCCGAACAGTAGTGCGCCGAGCAGCAGTGCGCCGAGCAGCAGTGCGAACAGCGGTCCGTCGAGCACCGGCTCTGCTGTATCCGGCGCCGGCCCCTCCGCATCCGTGCCGATCGCGCTGCAGTCCGACGGGGCGGAGCTGGTCGCCGAGGTGGATCGCGGACGGTTGATGGCACACATCGAGACCATTGCTGTCGGACCCAGGGCGAACGTGGAGAACCATGCAGCGGCACTGGCAGCGGCGAACCATGCCGACCGGGCGTTCACCGAGGCCGGTCTGCGGCCGAGTCGCACCGACGTGTCCGCTGTCGGGGTGACCCTGCCGGTCGTCTGGGTCGAGATCCCCGGGTCGGGCTGCCCCGCACCGGCCGCCACCCCCACTTATGTTCTGACGGCCCACTACGACACCGTGCCCGGAAGTCCCGGCGCCGACGACGACGCCAGCGGGGTCGCCGCGGTCCTGGAGATCGCCCGGATCCTGGCGGGCCGTCCGCTGCGTGCGTCAGTGGTGCTCGCCGTGGTCCCGTTCGAGGAGCTGGGCGAGCAGTATCCGGGCGCCGCTGCCCTGGCCGAGCTGTTGGTGCAGGATCCGGGCCGCTCGGTGCAGGGGATGGTCAGCGCCGAGATGCTCGGCTATGCCACCCAACAGCGCGACAGTCAGGGCCTGCCGGGCGATTACCTGAACCTGTTGGCCTACGAAGGATCCGACGAGCTGGTGGCGGACTTCAGGTCAGCGGCCGCGCAGTGGGTCCCACACTTCGAGGTGCAGGCAGCGACGTTTCCGGCGGACACTGCGTTCATCAACCGTTCCGACAACGCGGCGTTCCAGGAACGGGGCGTTCCGTCGGCCTTCGCGAGCGACGGAGCGGATTTCCGGACGCCGTACTACCACTCGGAGCAGGACGTCCCGGCGGACATCTCGCAGGAGTTCCTCGTCGACTCCGCGCGCGTCCTGTTGGCCTGGCTCGTGCTGAGCGCGATGCGCGAGCCGACCTGCTGAACGTCAGCGACACCGGCTCCCGTCGCTCGCGGGCGTCGGGGCGGGGTGTCGATTGCTCGGCAGGAGACAGCGCCCGGCAGGCCTCAACAACATCAAACAAATCTACCCAACGAGCTGTGACCTACGTCTTCTGAATCGATTTACTTTCACGATTCTGAGACGGGTCACACGTGGCGCTTCGATGGCTTTGCGCAGGTGAGCGGTTAGCGTCGGTGTCCAATCCCCACTCTCGGCAATCTCACAAGATCGAACAGGATTCCGAGACATCGTCGATGACTTCGTCGACGAGAACAGCACCTCGACTCAGGAGAACACATGACGGCATTGGCAGACCGGCCCACCGTGCGCCACCAGGATCGATCGACCACCGCGACCGGATCGTCGTCGGCGGCCCAGCGATCCGACGTCGGCTATGACCCGGATCTGCTCGCCTGGGTCAGGGAGGTCGCCGAGCTCACCGAACCGACCAGGATCTCGTTCGTCGACGGCAGCGACGCGGAATGGACGCGGATCACCGACGCCCTGGTGGAGGCCGGCACGTTCACCCGCCTGGAGAAGAAGCCGAATTCCTTCCACGTGGTCTCGAGCCCGTCGGACGTCGCCAGGGTGGAGGACCGCACCTTCATCTGCTCGGTGAAGGAGAAGGACGCCGGCCCGACCAACAACTGGATGGCTCCTGCCGAGATGAAGGCAACCATGACGGAGCTGTACCGCGGCAGCATGCGCGGCCGCACGATGTACGTGGTCCCGTTCTGCATGGGGCCCTACGATGCCCCGGCGCCGATGCTGGGCGTCGAGATCACCGACTCGGAGTACGTCGTCGCCTCGATGCGGGTGATGACCCGAACGGGCACCCGAGCGCTCGAGTTGATCAACAACGGTGCTCGCTGGATCAAGGCACTGCACTCGGTCGGTGCCCCGCTCGAGCCGGGTCAGCAGGACGTGGCCTGGCCGTGCAACGACACCAAGTACATCTCGCACTTCCCCGAGGAACGGACGATCTGGTCGTTCGGCTCGGGCTACGGCGGAAATGCGTTGCTGGGCAAGAAGTGTTACTCGCTGCGGATCGCCTCGGCGATGGCGCGCGACGAGGGTTGGCTGGCCGAGCACATGCTCATCCTCAAGCTGACCTCACCGCAGGACCAGGTGCACTACATCGCCGCGGCCTTCCCCAGCGCCTGCGGCAAGACCAACCTCGCGATGCTCGAACCGACGGTCGCCGGCTGGAAGGTGGAGACGTTGGGGGACGACATCGCCTGGATGACCTTCGGCGCCGACGGCCGGCTGTACGCGGTCAACCCGGAGTACGGCCTGTTCGGGGTCGCACCGGGCACCGGCTGGAAGACCAACCCCAACGCGATGCGCGCCATCGAGCAGGGCAACTCGGTGTTCACCAATGTGGCCCTGACCGACGACGGCGACGTGTGGTGGGAGGGGATGACGGACGAGCCACCCGCCCACCTGACGGACTGGCAGGGTCGTGACTGGACGCCGGACAGCGAAACCCCTGCAGCCCATCCGAACTCACGATTCTGCACACCGATCACCCAGGTGCCGATCATCGCCGACGAGTACTTCCGGCCGACCGGGGTGCCCATCTCGGCGATCTTCTTCGGTGGTCGGCGGGAGACCACGGTCCCGTTGGTGACGGAGGCCCGCGATTGGCTGAGCGGCGTGTTCCTGGGCGCGACCCTGTCCAGCGAGACCACGGCCGCTGCAACGGGTCAGGTCGGTGTCGTGCGCCGCGACCCGATGGCGATGCTGCCCTTCATCGGGTACGACGCCGGCGACTACCTGAACCACTGGCTCACGATCGGCGCCAGCACCGACGCCTCGAAGTTGCCGAAGGTGTTCTATGTCAACTGGTTCCGACGCGACGCAGACGGCGGATTCCTGTGGCCGGGATTCGGTGAGAACTCACGGGTCCTGAAGTGGGCGATCGAACGGCTCGAGGGCACGGCCGACGCGGTGGAGACCCCGATCGGGAACATCCCGACACCGGAGTCGCTCGACCTGGACGGGCTGGGGATGTCCCCGGAGCAGATCACCGCGGCGCTGGCTGTCTCTCGCGAGGAATGGCGTGCCGAGGTGCCCCTGATCCAGGAGTGGTTCGCCAAGCTGGGCGACACGGTGCCATCGGCGCTGCACGAGGAGTTGGCAGGCTTGCAGCAGCGGCTGGGAATGCTCGGCACCGACAGCTGATCGATGCTCCCGGCCGGTGTCGACACCCCGGACCGGTCGGGATCAACGGAGTTGCTGCGCCCCGATGACGGAGAGCAGCGCGAGCTTGTCGAAGCTCTCCGTGCCCGGGGTCGCGGTGAACACGAGCAGACCCTGGTCCTGGTCGACGTCGTAGAGGGTCTGACAGAACACCTCGATGATGCCGACCTCGGGATGCACGATGCGCTTGTGCTTCGAGTGCGGCCGGGCGACCTGGTGCTCCGCCCAGACTGCGCGGAACTCAGCACTGCGCAGCTCCAGGTCGGCAACGACCTCCGCGGCCAGCGAGTCCGGGCCGTCGCGGGTGTGGGCGGCCCGCAGCTCGGCGGTGAAGGCGCGACCGATACCGTCCCGGTCCTCCTCGGGGTAGCGGCGTGAAGCCTGCGGATCGGTCCACCAGCGATGCGTGACACACCGTGAAAGTCCTTGGTGTGCCGTCTCGTCGCCCAGCAGTGCAACGCACGGCGGCGTCTGCAGGAGGGTCTCGCCGGTACTGCCGACGACCATCGCCGGAATGTCGGCGAGGCGGTCGACGATCCGCAGGAGTCCGGCCTCGACGTGGTTCCCGCGCCGGGAGCGGCTGGGGACGGCGTACCCGCCGAGCCGGAACAGGTGGTCACGCTCGGCGGTCGACAATCGCAGCCCGCGTGCGAGGGAGGCGAGCATCTGCTCGGACGGGTGGGGTCCGCGCTGTTGCTCGATCCGCCCGTAGTAGTCGGCCGAGATGTCGGCCAGAACGGCCACCTCCTCGCGGCGCAGGCCACCGGTGCGGCGACGCGAGCCGCGGGGCAGGCCGACATCCTGGGGTTGCAGCGCCTCACGGCGGGTGCGGAGGAAATCAGCGAGTTGGGCTCGGTCCATACGATCCATCCTGACGTGCCGGGGCCGGTGGGGGGAGGTGTGTCAGAGGTTCATGCCGCCGGAGGCCTCGACCCGTTGGCCGGTCACCCAACCCATGGCGGGTGAGGCGAGTGCGGCCACCGCGGTTCCGATGTCGTCGGGCACGCCCACGTGACCCATCGCGGTGACGGCGCCGATGTGTTCCCGGACGGTCCGGTCGTCGCGCAACGAACCACCGCCGAAATCGGTGCCGGTGGCGCCCGGTGCGATGGTGTTGACGGTGATCCGACGCGGACCGAGTTCCTTCGCGAGGTAACGGGTGTACACCTCGACGGCACCTTTCACCGAGGCATAGACGGAGTAGCCGAAGTCGCCGGTGAAACGGGCCAGGCCGGTGGAGGTGTTGATGATCCGGCCGCCGTCGGCGAGTAGCGGCGCGAGCTCCTGGGTGAGCAGCACGACACCGGTGAAGTGGACTGCGACGAGATCTGCGACCGTCGCGGCCTCAGTGCCGCCCAGTGGGGTCAGCCGGGCGAAGCCCGCGTTGTTGACTAGAACGTCGATGTTGTCGCGCCCCCACCTGGTGCGCACGGTCTCGTGGAGGGTCGCGGCGAACTCGGCAAAGGTGTCGGGTTCCGTCGTGTCGAGTTGCAGTGCAACGGCTTCACGGCCGAGTGCGACCACTTCAGCGATGACGCCGGTGGCCTGCTGCTCGCCCGAACGGTAGGTGAGTACGACGTCCGTGCCACTCGCGGCGAGGGCGAGTACCGAGCTGCGACCGAGGCCGCGGTTGCCGCCTGTGACGAGAGCGATCCGGTGGAAGTCATGTGTCTGTGTGGGCATGGACCGAGCCTGCCCCGCAGAGCCCGCTCGATGAAGGTCCGACTCAACCGGGGACGGATCGTCCCCGGCTGACGGCGCCACCCGCCACGCCGTCCCGAACCGGAGGTCTTGAGGGGAGCGGCTCGTCCCACCGGTAAGGTTTACGGTGTACACATCGGTGCCGGTGGTCAGGTCGAATGGAGGAGCCGTGTCGGTGGAGCTGGGCCGGGACAGGTTGACGGACACATTGCTCAGTCGTGCTCGCGAGGTCCGAGTGGACGATGTGGAGGGGTCGTTGGCGGCGGCCACGACCGCGATCGTGGAGATGGGTGTGGCCGACTCCGTGAGCATCACCGAGCGCATCGGGAAGCACGAATTCCGCACCCGGGCCGCCACCGACGAGCGGGCGAAAGCGGCAGACCGACTGCAGTACGAGCTCGGTGAGGGACCTTGCGTGGAGGCCGCCTACGACGATGACGGGGTGATTCGCTCCAACGATGTCGTCAGTGGGTCGCGTTGGCCGCGGTGGGGTCCGGCAGTCGCGGGCGAGGGCGTCCGGGCAGTCATCAGCATCCAGCTCTACCACCACGATCAGACCATGGGTGCGCTGAACCTCTTCTTCGGCGACCGGCAGGACTTCACGACCGAGGATGTGGAGGTTGCGCGGTTGGCGGCGGTCCCGATCTCCATCGAACTGGCCCACGGTCGGCAGGACGAGAACCTGTGGAAGGCGATCACTGCGCGGCATCGGATCGGTCTGGCGCAGGGCATCCTGATGGAGAGGTTCAAGGTGGCCGAGCCCCAGGCGTTCGGCGTGCTCCGCAGGGTGTCGCAGCAGACCAACACCAAGCTGCAGTTGGTCGCGGAACGTCTGATCCGCGAAGGGGAATTGCCGATGGCGGCCGACGGGGCGGAGCTGGACGAGTAGGACGCAGCGTGGCGGGCGCCCCCGGGATCTGCTGCGGGTTGCTCAGCCGTTCGCACCCTTTCGCAGCGGGAACCGGCGAGCAACAGGCTGCGCGACAGGCTCCGGCCGCCGACGAGCTGGGCAGTGTACCCAGACCAACCGTCGCACCTCAGCTGACGTCGGACACCCGGCGCGGAGGATGCGGGAGCGACTGGCTCGGCGTTCGGGTGACGCGGAGGCGTTCGTCGAGTTGTGGGTTTACCTCCTGAAGCTGGCGGGGACGAAGGGTGTGCCAAGCAGTACTCCCACCGACCACCGAGGTTCGAGGAGCGACGTGAACATCCCCAAGGATCAGATCCTGCCAGTCCTCACAGACCGGGGATCCGCGGATCAGGCCGACCGGGCCGCCGGTGAACTCCCTGACCGGGTCGGCACGGACCGCGACGCCGGATTGCTCGGCAAGTTCGGGATCAACCCTCAGGAGCTGCTCGGCAAGCTGGGTGGCCTCGGCGGGCTCGGAAAGCTTCTCTGACCCCGCAGGACCCACTCCTCACATCAGTCGCAGGCCAAACAAACGCGCCGTGCCACACCCACCGCACCGCACTTCCCGCTTCCAAGGAGCACTCATGACCAACGCCCAGAGCCCCGAAGACTTCCTGAACCGCACCGCGGTCGGACCCGATGGCGACAAGATCGGTTCGGTCGGCCAGGTCTACCTCAACGACGAGACCGGCCGGGCCGATTGGGTCACCGTGAACACCGGAATGTTCGGCACCAAGGAGAACTTCGTGCCGCTGCAGGGATCCCGTCTGGACGGCGACAACCTGGTGCTGCCGTTCGGCAAGGACGTCGTGAAGGATTCGCCGGACATCGGGGATGCCAGCCATCTCGATGCGGATGAGCAGGGCTCGCTGCACAACTACTACCAGCAGCATCTCGGCGCCGGAAGTGACACCCGGAACATGGACCTGGATGCGCAGAACGCCCACGGCACCGAGGGTTACGACACGTCCGGTCCCACCACGGACGAGGCGATGACCCGGTCCGAGGAGCAACTCGCGGTCGGAACCGAGCAGGTCGAGGCCGGCCGTGCCCGGCTGCGCAAGTACGTCGTCACCGAGCAGCAGACGACCACCGTCCCGGTGTCGCACGAAGAGGTCCGGATCGAGCGCGAGCCCATCACGGACGCCAACGTCGGCAACGCCGTCGACGGACCGACGATCTCGGAGGAGGAGCACGAGGTCGTCCTGCACGCCGAGCGGCCGGTCGTGACCACCGAGGCAGTGCCGGTCGAACGGGTGCGCCTGGGCACCGAGACCGTCACCGAGCAGGAGCAGGTCTCCGGCGAGGTCCGCAAGGAACAGATCGAGGTCGACGACCCGAGCACCGTCACCGATCGGGACGCCGACAACCGCTGAGCGGCTCACCGACCTCCACCCTCACGGAAGAAGAACATTCATGACTGATCAGCCGTTCACGCCCACCCCGACCACGTTCGGAACCGAAGTGCCGCACGGGGTTCCGTCGGCACCCCCCGTGCCGCAGGTCAAGAATTCAGCACCGTATGACGCCGGATCGACGACGGAGGTCGCGAAGTCGCAGGCCGCAGATGTCGCCGGCGGAGCCAAGGACGCCGCCCAGCAGGTCGCCGGTACTGCCAAGGAGCAGGTCGGGCAGGTCGCGCAGGAGGCCAAGACCCAGGTCAAGCAGGTTGTCGGGCAAGCCCGGTCCGAGTTGTCCGACCAGGCGCAGGTGCAGCAGACCAAGGCGGCCGGCGGCCTGCGGTCCCTCGGCGAGCAACTCACCGCCATGGCCAAGGGCTCCGACCAGCCCGGTGTCGCCACCGATGTTGCGCATCAGGCCGCTGACCGCGTCCATCAGCTGGCCGGGTGGTTGGAGGATCGTGACCCCCAGGGAGTGCTCGACGACGTGCGCGCCTTTGCCCGCCGCAAGCCGGGCGTCTTCCTGGTCGCGGCTCTGGGCGCGGGTGTGCTGGCCGGCCGCCTCGGTCGCGGTCTGTCCGCGAGTTCGGACGCGTCGTCGGATGCCTCCGCACCGGCGGTCGCACCGGGCCGTTCCGACAGTCCGGCGCAACTCGGCGCGATGACGACTCCGGCCGTGGCCCCGTCGTCTCCCGGTGAGCTCGCCGATCGTCTCGGGGCATCGGACTTCAGCGACACTTCGTTGCGAGGTCGGGGGAACCTGCCCGGGGTGGACGGATGAGCCACCCCGTTCCCCCGTCGCAGACGACAGATCCTCGACCACTCGGCGAGCTGATCGGGGAGATCACCGAGGACCTGTCCACCCTGGTGCGCCAGGAGATCGAACTCGCCAAGGCCGAGGCAAAGGAATCGGCAGCGAAGGCCGGTAAGGGTGCAGGCATGTTCGGCGGTGCCGGTTTCGCCGGCCATTTCGTGCTGTTGTTCCTGTCCATTTCCCTGTGGTGGGGCCTCGGCCACGCCACCGGTCTCGCCTGGTCTGCGCTGATCGTCGCCGTCATCTGGGCGATCATCGCGGTCGTACTGGTGATGTTGGGCCGCAAGGAGTTCCAGTCCATCCGCGGTTTGCCCCGCACTGCCGAAACCGTCCAGAAGATCCCGAACGCCGTCAAGGGTCACGAAGAGGAGAACCGACGATGACCACACCTGATGAGATCCGTGCGCAGATCGCGCGGACCCGTTCCGAGTTGTCCAACGATGTCGACGAGCTGGGGGACAAGGTCAGCCCCGGCCAGATCGCCAAGCGTCAGGTCGGGCGGATCCGAGGATCCGCCACCAACGTTCGCAACCACATCATGGGGGCCGCCGATTCCGGTAGCTCCTCTGCAGGCAGCGCCCTGTCATCGGCGCAGGATGCGGTGACGGGTGCCCCTGGCCAGGTGAAGGAGCAGACCCGCGGGAACCCGATGGCTGCCGGCGCGATCGCGTTCGGTCTCGGCGTGCTGGTCTCCTCGCTGTTCCCGGCGTCGAAGCCCGAGGCGCAGGCCGCAGCTGCGGTCAAGGAGCAGGCGCAACCGTTGGTGGATCAGGTCACCGATGCGGCCAAGGATGCGGCGGGCAACTTGCAGGAGCCCGCCCAGCAGGCTGTTGAGTCGATCAAGTCCACCGCCGGCGAGGCAGTGGATGCGGTCAAGAACGAGGGTGCTTCCGCCGCGGACGATGTCAGGAGCCAGGCTCAGGACGCCAAGGACACCGTGCAGCAGCACTCGTCCGACAGCTGAACGATTCGTAGCACCACCCGCCACTGCAGTCGAAGGCCGGGTGGGCCCTCCGGGTCCACCCGGCCTTCGCACTGCCGCGAAGGAGCAGTCATCATGCCGGATCGAGCCCCACAAGGACCGCGGCGAGCGTGCCGATGCCCAGGCCATCCGCCGGTCCGGGGCCGCCGAGGCCTGAACACACGTCGGAGCACGCCACGACGGCTGTCGCCTCACGGATGACCGTTCCACCGCCGCCGCCGGCGGCCGCCCGTACGGGTGAACGAGTGCCCGTCTGCGACACCCGCACGGGTGATGGATCGACAAAAGGTGGCGGTGGGGGACCGGGTCGTCGATGGTAGGTGTCCAGCGCTGCTCCAGTCGCGCGGTGGAGAGCTTCGAGGTGTCCGATGCGTCCTGGCGTTGATCCGTCTTCGGTGCCGCCTGTCCGCAGGCACACTCCGCCGCCCCACAACGGGGGCCCGGGCTGTGATGGCATGCCCGGTGCCATCACGAAGCTCATGGACCTGATCGTGTCCGGTGCTGCGCTGACCGAGGTTCTGGACACCCTTGCCCGCACGGTGGAGAAGGCGTCGCCCGGCACGGTGTGTTCCATCCTGCTGCTGGACGAGGACCGGTTGCTGCACGGGGCCGCGCCCAGCCTTCCCCTGTCGTTCTGGCAACCGATCGACGGAGCGACCATCGGGCCGTCGGTGGGCTCGTGCGGTACTGCGGCATACACCCGTGAGACGGTCATCGTGACGGACATCGCCTCCGACCCGCTGTGGGACGATTTCCGTGAGCTGGCACTCTCGGCGGGTTTCCGTGCGTGCTGGTCGGTGCCGATCATCGATGGCTCACAACGCGTTCTGGGGACGTTCGCCCTGTACTACCGGGAGGTTCGAGCACCCAGTCAGGACGATCTGGGGCAGATGACCCGCTGGGTGAACATGGCGGAGGTGGCCATCTCCCGGGTTCGGTTCGTGGCCGCGCTGCGCGGCGCCGCGGCGCAGGATGCGCTCACCGGGCTGATGAATCGCACCGAGGCCCTCCGGGTGCTCACCGATCTGACCCGGACGGCCACCGCCGGGACAGCAGTGCTGTTCGTGGACCTCGACCAGTTCAAGTTCGTCAACGACACGCTCGGACATGCCGCGGGTGACCAGTACCTCACCGAGGTGGCACGCCGACTGACCGCGTGCGCGCGCGACACAGACGCAGTCGCCAGGATCGGCGGCGACGAGTTCCTCCTCATCTGTCCGGATGTCACATCACCGGAGCACGCCCAGCGGTTCGCCCACGAGATCGTCGAGGTGCTGCGGCAGTCACTGCCCGTCCAGGGAACCACCGTGTCCTTATCGGTGAGCGTCGGCATCGAAATGCACCTGCCTGGGACGCTTCTGCGTGCCGAAGACCTGATCGCCAACGCCGACCTGGCGATGTATGCCGCGAAGCGATCCGGACGCAACTCGGTGGCTGTCTACGATGCCCGGCTGCGCGCGGAAGCCGCTGACCGGATGAGCCTGGAAGCAGACCTGAGCGGTGCGCTGACCCGCGGAGAACTGTTCTGCGCCTATCAACCGGTCGTGGACATGTCGGACGGCCGGCTGATCGGTGTGGAGACCCTCGCACGCTGGACGTCCGACGCCCGCGGTGACGTGCCGCCGACGACGTTCATCGCTGCGGCCGAGGACAACGGACAGATCGGAGCGGTCGGCGAGTTCGTGCTGCGGACCGCGTGTGCGCAGATGGCGCAGTGGCGTGCCACTGACCCGGCCTGGGCGGACGTCGCGCTGGCGGTGAACGTGTCCCCTCGCCAGCTCGCAGACCCCGCATTCCTCACCCTCGTCCGGCAGGTCCTCGACGAGACCGACGTCCCGGTCCACCAGCTCTGGCTCGAGATCACCGAAGGCGCCGTCGTTCCCAACCCCAGCACGGCCCGCACCACTGTCACCCAGCTGCGGGAGTGGGGGGTCCACATCGCCATCGACGACTTCGGTACCGGCTTCTCGTCGCTGGCGCAGCTGAGGGATCTGCCGGCAGATGTGCTGAAGATCGACCGGTCCTTCGTCACCGACCTCGGGCACGACCCGGCGGCGGCCGGCATCATCCAGGCCATTCTCACCCTCGCCCGTACCCTGCACCTCGAGGTCACCGCCGAAGGCATCGAGACCGACGGGGAGCGTCAGATCCTGATGGCACTCGGCTGCCGCTACGGCCAGGGCTTCCTCTGGTCCCACCCTTTGCGACCCGAGCAGCTCGACCGCCGAGCCGGAAGTAGCTGGCAGCCTGCTACCTCCACCCGGGCGAGCCGGCCGCAGCCCGAGCGCCCTGCGCCTCTGCCATCGAGTGCGATCACACCCCGTCGACCACACCCGCGGCAGGCCGGCTGTCCGGTGCCGGGTGGGTGACGTCCCGCGGCCCGATGTCGCCGCCGGCGCGGTTGCGGCCGGCGGACTTCATCTCGTACAGCGTGGCGTCCGCGCGAGCGAGTGCATCATCGACGCTCTCGCCGGGGACCACCCTGGACACTCCGGCGGTGAAGGACACCCGGGGTCGGATCTCGAGGACCTCCCGGCGCAGTGATCGATCGAAGGACGTCACCGCCTGCGGGGTCGGGTGGGCCAGCACGACCAGCAGTTCTTCGCCGCCGTACCGGATCGCCACGTCGTGCGGCCCCAGGCACCGCAACAGCATCCGGCCGAACTCCTTGAGCACCTGGTCCCCGGCCGCGTGCCCGTGGGTGTCGTTGATGGACTTGAAATGGTCGACGTCGATCAACACCAGCACGTCGCCGTCGGCGACGTCGCGCAGTACCTCGGGCAGGACCCGGCGGCTCGCGAGCCGGGTCAGCGGGTCGAGGTCGACCTCTCGGTGCAGGCGCCGCATCTCGCGACGGAGGTTGTTGGTCTGGTAGGCGGTCGCCTCCGCGATGACGATCCACAGGATCAGCGCGACCGGCAGCCAGAGGCGCACGATCGTCGCGCCTGTCTCGGTGACCAACGTCAGCCAGGCGGGCACGCTGACGGGCAGCAACCACAAGGAGCGCCAGCGAGCCTGGGTGAGACCCGCGAACAGGAAGGCGAGAATCGGCAGCCCTGCGAAGTTGGTGGCCAGCGGCCCGATGGCCAGGCCGCAGGCGGCCAGGCCACCCAACCAGACGGCGGGCACCACGAGGATGGCGACCCGTGGCACTCGTTGCCATGGGATGCCGAAGTAGACGATGGCCTGCAGGAGGCAGGCGCCCAGGCAGATGGGAAGAAGTGGTAGGGCGGCAACGCCGTTCCACACCGACAGCACCCCCACGAAGACGATGGCCGCGATTCCCGCCAGCGTCCCGAGCACCACCATCGGTCGCCGACGTCGGTGATCGGCCGCGATCCGGTTGAGTCGCAAGAACAGCACGTCTCTCCTCGATCGTCATCCCCGTACCAAATCAATGTATCCGCCCCGGCCACCGGCCGACCGGATCCTGGTCCGCCGGCTCGCCGGCTCGCCGGCTCGCCCGCCGCACTGCGCCGCTGCCCTCAGGCACGAGTACTGGCCGATCGTTCAGGGCGTGAGCGATTCCTCGTCGGGGGCGGACAGCGAGAGCACAGCACCGACGACCGCGGGTGATGCCTGCATCCTCGCCTCGAGGTCCCGCAGGATCACCGCCACGTGGTGCTCCACCTGGTCGCCGGCGATGTCGACGTCGCCGACCACGTTGATCATCCGTGGGCCGACGATCTCGAGCCGCAGGTAGGTGACCCGATCCACCTGGGGCAGCGCGAGCAGCGCTCGGATCACCGCGGACCGGGTGCTCGCATCGGCCTCTTCACCCACCAGGAACCGGCGGTTGCGGTTGATCAGGACGACCGCGACGACCGCCAGCAGCACGCCGACCAGGATCGAACCGATCGCATCCGGCACCGGTGAGCCGGTCAGCTGGTGGGCGCCGAGAGCGGCCGCCGCGATCAGCAGACCGATCAGCGCCGCCGCGTCCTCGAAGACGACCGCGCGCAGCGTCGGGTCCGAGGTGCGCAGGACGTGGTCGATGAGGTCGCGCTCGAGCGTCGCCGCTTCCTTGCGGGCCTGTCTGATCCCCTGCAGGAAGGAGAAGCCCTCGAACACGAAGGCCAGCGCGAGTACCAGGTAGCCGACCAGGAACTCACTGGAGGCCTCTGGGCTGACGAGCTCCTGGATACCGTGGGTGATCGAGACGGCCGCACCGGCGACGAACAGCCCGAGCGCTGCGAAGAGCGACCAGACATAGGACTCCCGACCGAAGCCGAGCGGATGGGTTCTATCGGGTTCTCGCGATGAACGTCGGTTCGCGATCAGCAGGAAGATCTCGTTGCCGGCGTCCGCCCAGGAGTGTGCGGCCTCGGCAACCAGCGACGCCGAGGCCGTGATGAGGGCCGCGAAGGTCTTGGCGATCGCGATCGCCAGGTTCGCGACAAAGGCGATCACGACGGTGGTGGTGCTCTCGGAACCACCCTCGGACCGACCGGTGGGGATGTTCTCGAGCGGGGCGGCCTCGGGCATCACCCCATCATCCACCGATGATCCCGAGCAACTGCCGGCGGGCAGGCCCGCCGCGCAGCTCGGGGATTCTTCGCTGCTGACAGCAGATCTTCTGCCGGCAGCGAAGGGTGCGGCCGATGGTGGACGCGAGGCAGCGTGGGAGGAATGACGACACCGACCCAGGCCGAGAGCCTGTCCGAGACACTGGCCAACCGACTGCAGAACCAACGCATCATCCAGCTCGACCGGGAGGTGGATGATCCGCTGGCGAGTCGGATCTGTGCCCAGCTGCTGCTGCTGGCCGAGGAGGACCCCCGGCGCGACATCCTGCTCCTGGTCAACTCTCCTGGCGGCTCCGTGACCGCCGGCCTGGCGATCTACGACACGATCGTCGCGATCCGGCCGGACGTGGCAACGGTGGCGATGGGACTGGCGGCCAGCATGGGTCAGGTCCTGCTCGCGGGCGGGACCCGTGGCAAGCGATTTGCATTGCCGCACAGCATGATCCTGATGCATCAGGGCTCTGCCGGCGTGCAGGGAACCGCGATCGACGTCGAGATCCAGGCCCGCAGCCTGGAGCACACGAAGCAGGTGATGAACGAGCTGAACGCCTCCTTCACCGGTCAGTCGGTCGAGACGATCGAGGCGGACTCCGACCGCGACCGCTGGTTCACCGCGGAACAGGCACGGGACTACGGGTTCGTCGACTCGGTCGTCTCCTCGCTCGCGGAGATCCGGCCCGCAGGCCGCAACTCGGGGCTGGGATACTGATGGGGCACTTCACGATCCCGGACGTCATCGAGCGGACGCCGAACGGTGAACGCGCGATGGACGTCTACTCGCGGCTGCTGTCGGACCGGGTGATCTACCTGGGCACCGAGATCGACGACGACGTGGCCAACGTGGCGGTCGCGCAACTGGTCCACCTGGATTCGGACTCCGCGGACCTGGAGATCTGCCTGTACCTCAACTCGCCGGGTGGCTCGATGTCGGCGGCAATGGCCATCTACGACACCATGCAGTTCGTCCATGCTCCCGTGGCGACGATCTGCGTCGGACAGGCTGCCTCGGCCGCAGCGGTCCTGTTGGCCGGCGGCTCGGTCGGTAGGCGGGCGATCCTCGCGCATGCCAGGGTGTTGTTGCACCAACCGTCCATCGGCGGTCGCGGCACGATCAGTGATCTGGCGCTGCACACCCAGGAGGTGCTGAGGGTGCGGGAGCAGATGAACGAGGTGCTCTCGTTGCACACCGGGCGGTCGACGGATCAGTTGCTCGCAGACACCGAGCGCGACAAGGTGTTCACCGCCGAGCAGGCAGTCGCCTACGGTCTCGCGGACCGCATCGTCGTGCCGCACAAGCTGCAGAGCGGTGGCCCGGCTCAGACGGCCAGCAGTACCGGTCCGTGACGGTCGCCGGCGGAACGGATGCTCGTCAGACCGAGCTGAAGAATACTGTGCCGCAATAACTCTGCCAGGTCCAGCTGCAGGGCTCCGCAGATGGATGCCAGCATCTCGGACGACGGGTCCTTCAGACCGCGCTCGACCTCGGAGAGGTACTGCGGGCTGATGCCGGCCCGCTGTGCCACCTCACCCAGGGTACGACCGAGCTCGGTGCGTCGGGCGCGCAGCCGCGCGCCGGCGAGTTCGCGCCACAGCGGGTCGATGGCGGGGGACTCGGCGGCAGGACCCGGTCTGCGGAACTCCAGGACCCGTCCACCCTCTTCGCGGTCGGCGCTACGGGTCGGTGACGGCTCCGGTCGGTCCATGTCCCGACCCTAGAACCTTCCCACGCCGCGCCCGGAGGTTGTTCGCCCTCGGCTGACCTGACGCGCTGGGCCCGTCGGGTGGTCCCGGCAGCAGGGTTCAGCTGTCGGCGGGTGCGGCCGGCGCCGCATCCTTCCGCAGCAACTTCCGCAGCAGGATCACCCCGACGAACACCAGCGCCGCGGGCAGCGCGGTCGTCAGCAGGGAGCTCAGCCGGCCGTCGCCGGAGCGGTGTGCGGCGGATCGGTCGCCGGTGACCCGTCGGACGTACTGCCCGCTGTCGTCGCCCCTGTGCAGGGCCTGCTCGCGGCGGGCCGCGGCGATGGTGTCGGGGTTCTCGACGTCCACCAGTTCGGCGCCGCCGGTACCGCGGCCGACCAACTTGGTCGACACCGCGTCGGCGAACTGTCCGATGTGCCGGTTGCCGATCTCCACCATCAGCGGGCGGCCGAACTGCGCCGGGCGACCGGTGAGCGACAGAGTGGTGACGACATCGACCTGGGTCATGTTGGGGGACAGGGGCTTCGCGACGGCAGTCACCATGACAGTGCCGGTGCTGCCCGGCCCTTCGGTGCCGGTCGCCTCGAGTGTCGCGGTGTGCGCCGCCGCGTTCTTCTCGACGAACCTGGCTGTGCCCTTGTAGGTCAAGCGGAGCGGGCCGGCCTTGAACTTGAGCGAGCCGGTGAAGGTGTCGCCTTCGACCTTCTCCAGGTGGGCGCCCGGGAAACATTCGGCCACGATCCCGACGTCGGTGAGTGTTGCCCAGGCCTGGTCGACCCCCACCGGCAGGTCGAAGCGATGCTCCAGTTCCACGGTCCAGCCTCTCGTCGATGACCCAGTACTTCCGCAGTGGTGCTGCTACCTGCGCCGCTCCCATCGTAGTGGGCCGTCCCCGACCTCGGACCTGTCCTCGCGGGCGGGCCGCGCTGCCCAGGGCGGGGCGGTGCACAGCGACGCGCGACGAGCACTGCACCGGCTCCTCGACGAATCACTCGCATGCCTTGACATTCATATGAACGCGCAGTCATCATCGATGGATGGACGGATTCGCGGTGATCGCGGAACCGAGCAGACGGCGGATCGTGGACCAGCTGCGCGTCGGGGCCAGGGATGTCGCAGGTCTGGTCGACACCCTGGGTCTGTCCCAGTCCTTGGTGTCCAAGCACCTCAGGGTGTTGCGCGAGGCCGGTGTCGTCACGGTCGAGGTCGCAGGAAGACGCCGGGTGTACCGCTTGAGTGACGAGCCACTGCCGGATGTGCTGGCCTGGGTCGAGCCCTACCACCGCAGGTGGTCGCAGGCATTCGACTCCTTGGCCGACGCGCTGGACGCCGACCGCCGACAACGGGAGAAGCCCTGATGAGCAACGACTTCGACATCCGGTTGTTGACGGCCGAACGTATCGCCGCTGCGCCGACGGACGCGGAACTCAGCGAGCACGACGGCACCTGGGTGCTCACGGTCCGGCGGGTGCTGGCCCATCCGCCGTCCGAGGTCTGGCCCATGCTCACCGATCCGGCGCAGCTGGTGCGATGGTCGCCGATCGTGCCGGATCGCGTGCTGGACTCGGCGGGACCAGCCTTGTCACGGGAGTCGCCGGACACCGAGCCGGTGGATGTCGAGGTGCTGCAGTGTCGCGTTCCGGACGAGCTCGTCCACCGCTGGGGATCCAACGTCCTGCGGTGGAGGCTGCGTGCGGTGCCCGACGGCACCCACCTCACGCTGGAGCAGTCCTTCGGTGACCGCACCGAGGCCCCGCTCTACGGTGCCGGCTGGCAGGTCTGCCTCGGTGTGCTGGGCCTGCTGGACGACGGTGTCGACGCGCCACGGGTGGTCGGCCCGGAGTCCCTCCAGTACGGCTGGGAGCGCGTGCGGGATCAGTACGCCTCCCTGTTCACACCTCAACCCTGACCCGAGAGGACACCATGTCGAAGCCGGTGCCGTTCCTGACCTTCCAACGGACACAGCGCCGAGAGCGCGATGCACTTCTACGTCGAGAAGTTCGACGACAGTGAGGTGCTGTTCATCCACCGTCGTCCCGAGGGCTCGCCCGGGGCCGGGACCGTCATGCTGGCGGAGTTCTCCATCGGCGGAGCCCACATCCGGTGCAGCGACAGCTTTGTCGAGCACGAGTGGGACTTCACGCCGGCGACGTCCATGTGGCTGGACTGCGCGACGGAGGAGGAGCAGCAACGGCTGTTCACCGGACTGAGCCAGGACGGCCGGGTGCTCATGCCGCTCGACGACTACGGTTTCGGACCCTTCGGCTGGGTGGACGACCGGTTCGGCATCTCCTGGCAGCTGGCCATCGGCTGACCGGCGGGCCGCACGTTCCGTGCGGGTTCATGCCCGGGGGACGCGGCCGTCCTGGGATGCTGCTCCGATGTACCTGCTGCCGCACCTGGGCCCCGACGACGTCGCCGCCGTGCCGTGGCCGGTGGTGGTCGAGGCGATCGCTCGCGCGGCTGTCACCGACCGCGCAGGAGGCCCGGCACGGAGTGCCGTCCCGCTGGCGCGGGGCGAGTTCCTGCTGATGCCGGCCGAGTCGCCGGACGCCGTCGGGATCAAGGTCCTGACGATCGCGCCGGACAACCCGGCGCTCGGTGCCCCTCGGATCCAGGGTGTGTACCTGGTCTTCGACCAGCACACCCTCACCCCGCGGGCACTGATCGACGGTCCGGCACTGACCGAGCTGCGCACCGCCGCCGTCTCGACCCATGGCATCCTGCAGCTGGCACCACCGGATCGGACACCGGGCGCGTTGGTGGTCTTCGGATCCGGGCCGCAGGCGATCGCCCACGCACGGGCGCTCGACGCCGTCCGTCCGCCCACCGGAACGACGCTGATCGCCAGGGACGCAACAGGTCTGGCACGAGCGGCTGCTCAGCTCGTCGACCTCCAAGGACCGGTCCTCGGGATCGTCGCCGACCGGAGCGCGGCGGTGGCGGAGGCGGTCCATGGGGCCGAAGTGGTGGTGTGTGCGACCACGGCGAGGACTCCGCTCTTCGACGGTTCCTGGCTCGCCGACGATGCGCTGGTCGTCGCGGTCGGTTCCCACGAGCCCGTCTCTCGGGAGCTCGACGCAGCGGTGTTCGCTCGCGCCGCCGTGGTGCTGGTCGAGGATGTGCCCACCGCACTTCGGGAGGCCGGCGACGTGATCCTGGCGGTGCAGGAGGGCGTGCTGGATCCGGGATCGTTGCTCCCGCTCGGCGCCCGGATCCCGGCCGGAATCGCCGGACCGCGGGTGTTCAAGAGCGTCGGGATGGCCTGGGAAGACCTGGCCATCGCCGGAGCGGTGTTGGCGAGGCGCTGACCACCGCTCGGTGGTCGAGCTCGGTGGTCGTCCGCAGTGCCGTCGCCGCCGGTGACCTGCCCCGTCGGGCTCGCACGGGGCTACCGGCACCGGCGCGTGGTGATCGTGTGGGCGTCGCGCACAGCCGCCGTTGCGGGGGCGTTCCTACGCTGCCGTCATCGTTCACCACCAGGGGAGATTCGATGACGAGCATCCGCGTATCCATGGACATCGGCGGCACCTTCACCGACGTCGTGACCTATGACGAACAGACCGGCGCGTTCAGCGCGGGCAAGGCGTCCACCACACCGGGAAACCTGAGCGATGGCGTGCTGACCGGACTGGGATCGGTGGTCGACAGCCCGGCCGACATCGGCTTCCTGGTCCACGGAACCACCCAGGGGCTCAACGCCTTCCTGGAGCGACGCGGGGTCCCGGTGCTGCTGTTGGCCACCGACGGCGTGCAGGACAGCTACCACATCGCGCGGGGCCCGCGGACCCGGCTCTACGACCTGCACTACCGGAAACCGGAGCCGCTCGTCCCTCGTCGGGACGTGGTGGGGATCGGGGGCCGGATGACCTCCGACGGCACCGAACTCAGCTCCCTGGACGAGCAGGCGGTCCGCGCCGCGGCACACACCGCCGCTGCAGGTGGGCACGGCGCGATCGCGGTCGCGTTCCTGTTCAGCTACGCCAACCCGAGCCATGAGCTGCGGGCCCGCGAGATCCTGCTGGAGGAACTGGGCGAGGACTTCACCGTCTCGCTCTCCCACGAGGCCGCGAAGGAATGGCGCGAGTACGAGCGGACGTCCTCAGCGGTCGTGGAGGCCTACACCGGTCCGATCGTCCGCCGCTATCTGCTGGACCTCGAGCAGCGTCTGACGGATCAGGGCCTGCACGTGCCGCTGCACGTCATGCAGTCCAGTGGCGGCATCCTCACCGCCGAGTCGGCACGACGACGACCGTTGCAGACGCTGCTGTCCGGACCGGTCGGCGGCGCCATCGCCTGCGCCGAGCTGTCGGCCGTCTCTTCGCGTCCGAACCTGATCGGCATCGACATGGGCGGCACCTCGTTCGACGTCTCGCTGATCGTCGACGGCGAACCGGACGTCACCGCCGAGGCGCACCTGGAGGGCTTGCCGATGCTGATGAGCGTCGTCAACATCCACACCGTCGGTGCCGGCGGTGGATCGGTCGCCTGGGCGGAAGCCGGTGGGCTCCGGGTCGGCCCGCGGTCGGCGGGTGCCCGGCCCGGTCCGGCCTGCTACGGCCGCGGCGGCACCGAACCGACGGTCACCGATGCCAACCTGGTACTCGGCAGGATCGATCCGGAAGGCTTCGCCGGCGGTCAGCTGACGCTCGACGTCGACGCCGCCAGGACCGCCGTGGCGGGACTGGGATCCGCGTTCGGGCTCAGCGACGTCGCGATGGCCGAAGGCATCTGCGATGTCGCGAATTCGAAGATGGCGCAGGCGATCCGGACGATCACCGTCTCCCGCGGAATCGAGCCCAGGGACTCGAGCATGGTCGCCTTCGGCGGCGCCGGCCCGATGCACGCGGTGTTCCTCGCCGCCGAACTGGGCATCACCGAGACGATCGTTCCGCGGTTCCCCGGCGCGTTCTCCGCCTGGGGGATGCTGCAGACCCGCATCCGCAAGGACCTGACCGAGCCGTACTTCCGGCCCGAGGCCGACCTGGACGCTGCCGACATGGCGGCACATCTGCGCCGGATGGAGGACGACGCCGCAACCACCCTGGCAGGCGAGGGTGTGCAGCCCGAGCACCGGACGGTGTCACACGCCGTCGACATCCGGTACGCCGAGCAGGAGTACACCCTGACGGTGCCGCTGGAGAGCGCGGACGAATCCTCCGGCGAGAGGTTCCTCGCCGACGTGGCGGAGCGGTTCGCGAAGATGCACGAGAGTCGTTACGGCCACGCCAATCTCGGTGCCCCCATCGAGCTGGTCACCCTGCGCACCACCGGCTGGGGAGACCTGGGCAAGCCCGCTCCGCAGGCCTGGCCCGTGGCGTCCTCACCGGACTTCGCGCATGCGGTGCGCCCCGTCGTGTTCGCCGGCGAGCAGCACGACACGGTGATCGTGCACCGCGATGTTCTGTTCAGCGGTCACCGGCTGAGCGGACCCGCGGTGATCGTCGAGGCAACCGCGACCACCGTCATCCCACCGGGCTACGACATCACCGTCGACGCCATCGGTTCCTTGATCGTCCGCGCACAGAGCGAGGTGTGAGATGTCCGTAGCTGCAGCCACTTCCATCGATCCGGTGACGGTCGAGATCATCCGCAACGCATTGAACGCAGCAGCGGAGGACATGAACGCCACGCTGATCCGGTCTGCGTACACCCCGATCATCTACGAGGCGGGTGACTGCGTCGTCGCTCTGCTGGACGCCGACCACCAGGTGCTCGGCCAGTCGGCCGGCCTGCCCATCTTCCTGGGCAACCTGGAGACCTGCACCCGGGCGACCGAGGAGCGGTTCGGCCGGGAGGTCTGGGAACCGGGGGACGTCTGGATCCTCAACGACTCCTACCTGGGCGGTACCCATCTCAACGATGTGACGATCTTCGGGCCGGTCTTCGTCGGCGAGTTGCTGGTGGGGTTCACCGCCTCGCGGGCGCACTGGATCGATGTCGGGTCCAAGGATCCCGGCGGCTCGATGGACTCAGTCAACATCTTCCAGGAAGGCCTGCGGCTCGGGGCGATGAAGCTCGTGGAGGGCGGTCGGCACGTCCGGTCGGTGATGGACACCATCGCCTACAACGTGCGCTTCCCCTACCCGACGAGCGGTGACATGCACGCGATGATCGCGTGCATCACAATGGGGGAGAAGCGGTTGCAGGAATTGGTCGCACGTTTCGGCCTCGACGTCCTCGAGGCAGCGCGGGACGAGATCTTCCGCCAGACAGAGCAACTCGAACGCGCGGTGATCAGCGCGATACCGGACGGGGTCTATCGCGCGGAGGGAGTGCTCGACAACGACGGCATCGACCTCGACACGCCGATCCCGATCCGGCTGACCGTCACCGTCGCAGCAGACACCATCGACTTCGACGTCACCGAGTCGGCCGACCAGGCGGTCGGACCGGTCAACTGCGGTGCAGCACAGGCGGTCTCGGCTCTGCGGGTCGGTTACAAGCTGCTGGTCAGCCCCGATCTGCCGGGCAACGGTGGCTCGTTCCGCACGATGAGCACCCAGGTCCGGTCGGGATCGGTGCTCGGTGCGGTCGCTCCGGCCGCGTGCCAGTGGTACTTCTCGCACCTGGGACTGCTCATCGACATGGTCGCCAAGGCCCTCGCGCCGGCGATGCCCGACCGGGTGGCGGGAGCCAGCCACGGGGACTCGATGATCATCCTGACCTCCGGCAACGATCCGCGGACGAAGCGCGACTTCGTCAGCCTCGAGGCCACCGTCGGCGGATGGGGAGCGTGGGACGGATCGGACGGGGAGAGTGCGCTGATCAACAACGTGAACGGATCCCTCAAGGACATTCCGATCGAGGTCTACGAGACCCGGTACCCGTGGCGGATCACGAACTATCGGATCCGTCCCGACTCCGGCGGCCCGGGTCGTTGGCGGGGTGGCAACGGCGTGCAGCGGGAGTACGAGGCGCTCACCGACTGCACGGTGTCGCTGTGGTTCGAGCGGTCCCGTCAGCCTGCCTGGGGTCTGTTCGGCGGGGGCGACGCCATCGGCCCCGACGTGGTGATCAACCCGGGCCGCGCCGACGAACGCCGGGTGCTCAAGGCCAACGGTCTGCGACTGCGGGCCGGCGACGTGGTGCGCTGCGCCGCAGGTGGTGGTGGCGGCTACGGGGATGCGACCGAGCGGCCGGCGGCCGCGGTGCTCGACGACGTCCGCGACCGGTACCTGTCCGCCGAATTCGCCCAGGCCCAGTACGGGATCACCCTGCCTATCGCATGAGTTCCCGACGTCCCGGCGGGGTGCGGTCCGGTTCCATCGCTGCGTGCCCCCAGGCGGTGTCGAGCGCGAAACACAGCGTGTGGACGGCCAGTCGGACCTGCGGTTGATCGAAGGTGAGTCCGAGTTCGCGTGCCCGGGCGAGGCGGGCCAGAACGGTGTTGCGGTGCACCCCGAGGGTTCCGGCGGCCACGCTCAGCGAGCCGCCGTTGTCCAGGACCGCGAGGACCGTCGAGATGAGCGCGCGTCGATCCTTCGCGGCCAGCAGGTCGGTCAGGCACAGCTGTGCAACGCCCTCCAAGGAATGGATCGGGAGCCAGCCGAGCGCGGCGCGTACCCCGATCTGGTCGAACCATTCGATGGAGCCTGCGGCCAGGGTGGTGGCGACCCTGGCGGTGAGTCGGGCCTCCTCACGTGAGCGCACCAACCCGCGGGCGCCGGGATGTGCGCCTCCGATCCCGGCGACGAGGCCGTGCCGGGATAGCAGGTCGCTGAGTGAGCGGGCCGCGCGGCGCATCGCAGCGGGGCGATCGGTGCTGCCGGTGCTCCACGAGACCCAGCCGTCTTCGTCAGGGGCGAGCGGCCAGTTCGGCAGGACTGTGTGCCACAGCGAGTGGACCAGCTGGGTCATCTCGTCCTGCTCACCGTCCGCCGGCGGCGCGGTGGGGGTGCTGCGGGTCAGCCAGATCGCCCGGTTGATGCCGTCGAGCTGCCAGCCCAGTTCGCCGGGCCAGGACGCGGGCTCTGTGAGTCCGGTGGCCAGTGGCAGATCCAGGACGGCGGGTGCAGCTGCCGCTTCGCGCAGCATCCGGAACGAGACGCGCTCCAACTCGACCCGGCCGGCCTGCTGCAGGCGACCCTGCGCCCAGGCCGCCAGGATCGGGGTCCGGCCCAGGGCCAGCAACGACTCGACCGTCCCACTGTCGCCGGCACCGGCGGGGATCCGCGTCACGAGTTCGGCGAAGAGATGTCCCGTTGCGGTGGTCACCGGGACCTTGACGAGTTGCGTGCCGGGCTTGTCGGCCACGGCAGCGGCCCGTCCGGCGAGCAGGGTGCTGCCGGCGACCAGGGCCACCGGGAGCGGGTCGAGCTCACGCGCCAGTACCGCGATGATGCCCCGGATCGCGGTCTGGTCGGCCAACTGTTCGGCGCAGCGCGCGATCCTCAGTGCTCTGGCCGAACCGGGAGCGCTGACCTGCGCGGCCAGCGCCAGGGCCAGGTCCACCGGGTCGCGCTCGGCGACCAGCAGCGTGATGTCGAGACGCTCGGCGAGCAGCGAGCCGGAAGCGCTCAGCGACCGGCTGGAGATCACCACCCCCGCCGCTGCGCGCTCCCAGGCGAGGTGCAACGAGGTGGCCAGCGACCATCCACCGCTGTCCGCTTCGTCGCTGAGCACCACCAGGGTGTGCGGGGGTACTCGCCGCAGACGGGCGAAGGAGTTGGCCAGGTCGACACCCTGGACGGGTTGGTCCGTTGCACTGCGGTGCGCGACCTCGACCTTGGCGAGTGGGTCCAGCCGCAGCAATTCGGACATCGTCAGCGGGACGGTCGGCGCGGAGAACGCTGCGGGCGGTGTCATGGAGCCTTCCTCAGCGACGACGGGGATGGTCGAGGGGGATGTGGTGGACGCTCGGACCGACCAGGGCGAGACCCTCAGGGCTGTACCAGACCGCATCGGCAGGGGTGACCAGGACGTCGAGCAGGTCTCCGTTCTCCAGACTGTCCAACGCGGCCATCCTGCCCGAGCGCACATCGAACAGGGAGATCAGATCCGGAGCAGCGGCCGTGAGGACACCGTCGACGAACGCGGCAACGATCTCGCTGCGCAGTTCCAGCCGCAGGATCGCTCCGCCCACCTCGTCGAGCACCGCGCTGGTGGGGTGTGTCGGCACCGACAGGTCCGCCGGACGGGTGAGGTGTTCCAGGTCGACGATCCGGCCGCGGGCGATCCGGCGGGTCGCATTCACCGCGGAGAGTCGGTTGACGAGCAGGTCCGTCGACATCGGTTCGAGCAGCAGCCGGCCGACCTCCAGCAGTCGCGACACGTTGCCCCGGGAGGCGCCGCGGGCGGTGTCCCCGATGGACGCGGGATACGCCGCAAATGCCGCCCACCCGCCCAGAACGTCCAAGGCGCTGCGGGACAACACATCTGCTCGCTCCGAGTTCGGCGAGGTGAGCGTGAACGTCTCGCCGGCCGCGCCGGTGAGGACCGCCGGCGACACCGAGAGGCCGGCCAGGAACATGGTCGTCTGGTTGATCTGGGCGAAGGCTCGCCCCATCCCGTCGCAGTCCAGCAGAGGGAGGCCCAGCTGCGCGGCGGCGATCACCGGGAACAGTGCACTGACCGTCGCCGCGGCCAACGGGTACACAGCGGCCAACGGCCGATCGATGGTGCGCTCCAGGGTGCGGACGGCAGTGACGAACTCGTCACCGGCGGGCGGCAGGTCGGCCAGCGCGGCGCCCGAACCGAGGATGCACAACGCCGCGCACCAGCTCGTCGCCGGCATCGACTCCGGCTTCAGCAGCGGAAGCGGACCGGTCTCCCCGAGCAGCCCGGTGAGCCAGTCGATCAACGTGACCCTGGTGGTGTCGCCCACCGACGGTGAGTAGAAGTTCGCACCGGCGTAGAGCGCAGCGACGTCAGCAGCCGTGATCTGGGCTCCCGAAGCGGGACGGGACGGAGGCACCGTCAGCCTGCCCTGACACGGTCAGCGGTGTCCGGTACGAGCCGGCGACCCGGACTCGGTGAACCCGTTGCGCGGGCGGTGATCCGCACCGTTCCCGCGGGGGTGAACGGCATGGCGATGGCAGACATCTCAACCACCCGTGCCGAACCCGGCGCGGCACCGTTCGCGGTCGCCAACGTGATCACCCTGGTCCGCACGTCCTCGCGCAGGGTCGTCAGCTGCTCCGCGGTCGTGATGTAGGCGACCTCATCGACCCAGGCGGACGGGGCGCTGACGGCAGAACCCAGCCCGGCCAACAGATTCCGGTGCAGCGTCGGCTCCACGACTGCCTCGGTCGCGGCCTCGTCCCGGTCCGGATGGTCGGTGGGCCACGGGTGCGCGAAGACGGTCGACAACTCCGCCTGCGGGATGACGAGGTCCCAGCCCATGGGACCGTCCAGCGAGGCCCAGGCGTCCGTCCCGACCACGACCAGCCGATCGCGCACCTCACCCTCCAGCTGTCCTGAGTGGGTGTGGATCCGGACCCGGCACGCATCGAGGCCGGCGTCCGCGGCGGCCCCCAGCAGTGTCGTCGACAACTCGGAGGACAGCAGGATCACCGGATGGTTCCGGGCCCACGACAGGGTCGAGAGGCCGCCATCGCTGCGAGCCACATGCGTCGTGCTGCCGGGGAAGATTCGCGCCGCAGCACTTTCCCACGCACCGAGCAGTCGATCAACTGGCTCGAACAGGGCGGCATCGTGGACGGCTGTCGACTCACGGGCGACGAAACCCTGGCCACCGAGATCGCCGGCGAGGATGATCCTGGCCGAGCCGCACCGGGCCTGGAGGATGTCGGCGGCCTGCCGCTCCTGGTGCGGATGGGCTGTCGAACCGCTGCCCACCACGGCGATGGAATCAATACCCAACGCGGCGACCTGGCGGGCCACCTCCTGCACCCCGGCCACGTCGAGAGCGCTGACCGGCCGTCCGAACAGGTCACAACCGCCCTGCACGCTGAACCGGTTGCGCACCAGTCGTTCCACCCTGGGCCGGGGATTGCGACCCAGGCTCGGATCGCTGGCCGGGCGGGGGACGATCCGCACCACGGCGACGCCGGCGTCCGTCGACCCGTCGGACAGCAGCGCGGTCAGCAACCCGCCGATGGTCAGGGTGACCTCCACCGGATCGCTCGGGGAATGGTCTGCGGTCTCCGCCAACGCCGCCAGGATCTCGGAAGGATCAGTGTCCGGGTCGAAGACCCGGTGCGCCACGATGCTGCGATCCCGGACAGTGACCCCGCAGACCTCCTCGCCGTCCAGGACGATCGCCAGGACGGTGCGGGAGTGGTGAACGGGCGCTTCCGACACGCACGTGACGCTATCGCGCGCGGCGCCGGAGGAACTGATCGACCGTCACCGCCAACAGGATCAGCAGGCCCTGCACCACCTGCTGGTAGGTCGTGTCCCAACCGAGCAGGTTGAAGCCGTTGCCGATCAGGGTCAGCAGCAGTGCGCCGACGACGCCGCGCCAGATCGCGCCCTCACCACCCAGGATGGACGTCCCGCCGATCACGGCGGCGGCGATCGCGGACAGTTCGATCCCGGAGGCCATGCTGGACTGCGCCGATCCGGCGCGGGAGGCGAGGATGAGGCCGGCCAACGCCGAGCAGACGCCACTGATCATGTACGCGGCGATCCGTATCTGGCCGACCCGGATCCCGGACAACCTCGCTGCCTCGTCGTTGCCGCCCACCGCATAGACCCGACGGCCGAAGGTGGTGGCGGACAGCAGGACCCACAGCAGCGCGGTGACCACCAGGAAGACGACGGTCGCGGAGGTCAGTCCGAACAGCGACGGCCAGGTGAACATCGCGAAGTCGTCGGCCTCGCCCGCGAGCGGGTACGCGATCGCACCTGCGGTCACCACCACGGCCAGCCCGCGGTAGATGATGCTGGTCGCCAGCGTCGCGATGAAGGAGTTGACCCCGCTGCGCACCACGATGGTGCCGGTCAGCAGTCCGAGCAGGGCGCCGGCCACCACCGAGGCGGCGAAACCGACCGGCACACTGGTCGCTGCGCCGACCTGCACTCCGACGATCGCCGAGACGGCCAGGCTGGCGCTGGCGGTGAGATCGAAGACCCCGGCGATGATGCAGATCGTCGCCCCGGCGGCGAGCAGCCCGACCACCGAGCACTGGTCGAGCAGGTTGACCAGGTTCGACGTCGTCAGGAAGGTGTCGGTACTGAACGACAACGCGACGACGATGGCGACCAGGGCGACGACGATGCCGTAGTCGCGCACCCTCACCCCGCCGGTCCGGCGCCCCGGGCCCACCCGTCGGCCCCCTCCTTCTCCGGTGGTCGACGGACCAGCCGGTTCAGCCACTGTCGAGCTCATCGGGTGTCTCCTTCGTCGTCAGCGGCTTCGGGATGGTGCCGGGTGGCCGGAACGATGTCCGGTGCGGGGGGTGGCTCGGCGTCGCCGAAGGCGGCGGCGATCACGGTCTCTCGCGGAGTCCCCCTGGGGTACTCGCCGACCGGGATGCCGCCGCGCAGCACGATCGACCGGTGCGACAGCTCGAGCAGCTCCTCGATCTCGGAGGACACGACCACGACCGCCATGCCCCGGGCGGCGAGATCGACGATCATCCGGTGGATCTGGGCCTTGGCCGCGACGTCGACCCCGCGGGTCGGTTCGTCGATCAACAGGATGGTCGGCTCCCGGAGCAACCACTTCGCGAACAACGCCTTCTGCTGGTTGCCGCCGGAGAGGGTGTTCATCGGGGAATCGGCTCGGGCGGCTCGGACGTCCACTTCCGACGTCGCGGCCGCCACCCGGCCCCGCTCGGTGCGGCGGTCGACCAGAGGGCCTCGCCGACGGGACGACAGCGAGGCGAGGGCGACGTTCTCCCGGACCGATCGCATCATCACAAGCCCCTGTTCCTTCCGGGACTCGGGAACGAGGGCGATGCCGGCGCGCATCGCCTTCCGCGGGGTCATCGTCGGGATCGGCACACCGTCGACCTCGATCGTGCCGTCCTGCAACGGATCTGCCCCGAACAACAGACGCAGTGTCTCGCTCCGGCCGGAGCCGACCAGTCCTGCGATGCCCAGGATCTCCCCGGCGCGGACCTCCAGATCGACGCCGGAGACCGGCCCGCCGCCCAGACCGCTGGCTCGCAACCGGACCGGCGCGTCGTCGCGTACCGGCTCCGGTCGCGGGTACAGCACGTCGATCTGTCGACCCACCATGTGCGTCACCAGCTCGCGGGCGGTGAAGGTCTGCGCTCCGGCGGTGACGACCAGCTTGCCGTCCCGCAGGACGGTGATGCCATCGGAGACCTTCAGCACCTCGTCCAGGAAGTGCGAGACCAGCAGCACCGTGGTGCCGCCGGCCGCCAGTCGCTCGATGAGGTCGAGCAGGTTGGCCTTCTCTCCCTCGGTGAGGACGGCGGTCGGTTCGTCCATCGCGATCACCGAGGCGCCACGGGCCAGCGCGCGCAGGATCTCGACCTGCTGACCGGCGCCGATCGACAACCGGTCGACGCGTGCTGTCGGGTCGATGTCAAAACCGGTGTAGGCCAACAATTCCGCGAAGACGGACCGGTCGTCCGCCGTCCGGACCAGACCGCCCCGGTGGCCCCACCGCCCAAGGAAGACGTTCTCCAGGACCGTGCGCGCAGGGACCAGGGCGCCCTCCTGCGAGATGAGGCTGACGCCGTGGGCGATGGCATCGCGCGGGCTACCGATGGTGGTGAGCTCGCCGTCGAACGCCACGGATCCGGTGTCCGATCGGATGGCACCGCCGAGGATCTTGAGCAGGGTGCTCTTCCCGGCGCCGTTCTCCCCGACCAGGCTGTGGACGGTCCCCGGAGCGATGTCGACGTCGATGTCCCGCAGGACCGGGACGCCGCCGTAGGACTTGCCGACACCGCGGACGGTGATCTGTGGAGCGCGGCGGGTACCGACGCCGCGGTCACCGGGGCTGCTGCGCTCCTGGCGATGCGATGGTGCACTCACGGCTGTCGTCCTTCCTCAGGCGGAACGCAGCACCGGGGGTGGTGCTGCGTTCCGTCGTCGGTCGTTTCCGTCGTCGGTCGCTGGGTTTTGTGGCGTGATCAGTCGGAGTAGTCGGCAGTCTGGCCGGCGATCTTGTCAGCCGTCAGCAGCGCCTGGTAGGGCGTCAGATCGCGGGCGTCGGTGGCGGTCGGAACGGTCTCCCCGCGCGCAGCCTTCAGGCCGAGCTCGGTGGCCGTCTTCCCCTCGGTCTTCTCCGGGATGTTGTAGGTACCGAACCACTTACCCGACTTGATGCCGTCGAAGGCCTGGGTGGAGCCACCGTTGCCGACGAACAGGATGTTCTTGTCACCGGCCAGGGCGGCCGCCCCGGCGATGGCCTGCGACGAACCGATCACGACGTTCACGTCGGGATTGGCCTGTAGGACGTTCTGGAACGCGGTACGACCCGCATCGGCCGTGTAACCGCCGACGACGCTGGCGACCAGGTCGGCGCCACCCGCCTTGAGCCCGTCCTCGACCGCCTGGGTGCGAGCCGCGTCCAGCGGATAGTTCGCGAAGCCCTGCAGGTAGGCCACCTTGCACGGATCGACGGCGAGCTTCTTGCAGGCGCCGAGACCCAGTTCGGCCAGGCCGGCGCCGTTGTTGGTCGGAGTGTCGACGATGCTGATGACGCCGTCCACCTGCGGCTCGATGGTGTCGAACTTGCCGCCGATGGGGGTGAACTCGACGACGACCTTGATCCCGGCCGCGAGTGCCTGCTTGACCGCAGGGGTGATGGCGGTGCCGTCGTTGGCCTGGATCACGACGACGTCGTACCGCTTGGACGTCACCGCGTCCTGCAGCTGGTTGACCTGGGTCGGCCCGTCGAAGTTCGAGTCGATGAAGGTGGCGGTGGCGTTGTTGGCGGCCGCGGCCTCCTGCACTCCGGCCCACGCGGCCTGGGCGAACGAGTTGGCCTTGGCGAAGCCGAAGAAGCCGACCGACAGGGTCTTGCCGGTGCTGCCACCGCCGCTGCTGCCGGAGGTGCTGGACAGTGCACTGCTGGTGGCGGAGGAGGCGGCCGACGTCGTACCGGTGTCGGAACTCGTGTCGGTGCCGGAACTCGTGCCGGGGTCGGAACTCGCGCCGGCCGAGCTGCTGGATCCGGCTGCGGGGGTGGCCACCGGGGTGGTGCTACTGCTGGTACTGGCGGGCTTGCTGCAGCCGGCCAGGACGAGTGCGGTCGCGGCGAGTACGGCCGTGCCGGTGATCTTCAGGGATCGCTTCATCGGGGGATGCTCCTGGGGCGGGATGGCGGGGGCGGGGGACTGGTGTCGGAACGGCGGGCGGAGGTTCAGGATCCGTCGAGGGCGGGGGTCGGCGGATCGACGGGCTCGAGCAGACTGCCGACGATCTTCTCGTCCGGCTCCAGATCGAGTAGGGCGGCGAGACCGGCAGATGTCTTGTCGCGGAACGGGTCTGTCACCCAACGGTGGTAGGCGTCCGCGTCGTCCCAGTCGGCGATGACGAGGTGAGTGGTGCGGTTGGTGTCCACCGACCGCCACAGGGTGGCGCCCAGACAGCCGGGGAACGAACGTGAGATCTCGAGGACCCGATGGTCGCGGTAGAAGTCCTCGAGTGCAGCGCGGCAGTCGTCCTTGGCCCTGAGGGCGAGGACGCTTCGGATCATCTGCTCTCCTCCTGTACGCCGGCGCCACGCCCGGATTCAGGTCGCGGCGGTTGATGGTCCAGGTGACCGCTCAGGAACGGGCGGTGCACCGGGGATTGCAGGAATCGTGATCGCTGCCCGAACCGAGTCGGTGTGCTGGGCGCACATCGCCCACTCGAACCGATGTGCTCACTCGTGGTGGTGTTGCATGCTCGTTACAACTTCGGAGCTCCGCCGCAGGTCAGGGGCCTCGATGCGGATCACTCGGATTCAGAGCAGTGACGCGGGTCAGCTCCGCGGCCCAGTGCCGGGCGTAGCTGTCCGTGGGTGGGCGCGGCTGTCCACGCAGGTCGTGGGGGGCCCTGCGGCGCCGCGCGAACGCCGACTCTCGTCCGTTGACAGCGTCCGGCCGCTGTGTCACGGTGGCCGCACTCCCGGTCGGATCCTGCAGCCGTGGCGGTCTGTCGATCATCCGGTCCGACGACGGGGGTTCCCGTCTCGCACCGATCCGCGGAAACCCTGACCCAGTCAGGCTTTCCGGGATGGGCTATCAGTGTGTTCCCGATCTCCCTCGACGCCCGGTCCGGCTTGCGCACATCGCTCGGCCGCAGCCGTACAGGCCTTTCTCCCACCCACCAGAGGACCATGATGACTTCTCCCTCCGAGCAGACAGGCGCACCCGGCCCGGTGTCCGCAGCGAACACCCGGGTCGCGATCGACGTCGGCGGCACCTTCACCGATGTCGTCGAGTTGGATCCGGAGACCGGACTGCTCCGCTTCGACAAGGTGCCGACGACCCCGAGTGAACCCACCCGCGGCGTCCTGGACGCGTTCGCAACCGTCGCCTCCGGTGTCGGACGAGTCGGCATGTTCACCCACGGCACCACCCTCGGTCTGAACGCGCTGCTCACCAGGACAGGGGCCAGGACCGCCGTCGTGGGAACGAAGGGCTTCCGGGACGTCTACCTGCTGGGCCGCACCGACCGGCGGACCAACTACGACATCAAGTACCGCCCGCCGACCCCGTTGCTGCAGCGCTACGACACCTTCGAGGTCGATGAGCGCTCGCTGTTCGACGGATCCGTGCACCGTGCCCTGGACGTGGCGGACGCGGAGCGGGTCGCCGCGGAGATCGCCGAGCGCGGGTACGACTCCGTCGCGGTGGCGTTCCTGCACTCCTACGCCAACCCCGAACACGAACTGCAGATGCGGGAGGTGCTCGCCAGGGTCGCGCCCGAGGTCGTCATCACACTTTCGCACGAACTCTCCCGCGAGTACCGCGAGTACGAGCGGACGTCCACCGCGGTGCTGGACGCCTACGTCAAGCCCATCGTTCGCCGATACCTGGAGCAGCTGGAGAACGACCTCGCGGCAACAGGTTTCACCGGGCGGTTCCTGATGACGCGCTCGGGCGGCGGGTCGATGACCGCAACGACCGCCCGGGAACAACCGGTCAGTCTGATCCTGTCCGGGCCCGCGGGCGGGGTGATCGGTGCGGCCGCTCTGTCGAAGGTGATCGGCGTCCCCAACCTGATCACCATCGACATGGGCGGCACCAGCCTGGATGCCTCCCTGGTGCTCGACGGGGAGCCGGTGCTGTACCAGGGAGCCGAGTTCGAGGGGATGCCGATCAACACCCCGTCGCTGTACATCCACACCATCGGCGCCGGCGGCGGTTCGCTGGTGCACCTCGATGGGGCCGGCGCTCTGCTCGTGGGACCGGCGAGTGCGGGAGCCATGCCGGGTCCCGCCGCCTACGGCCGCGGCGGGACCCAGGCGACCTTCACCGACGCGGCGCTGGCCATCGGCTATCTCGGTACCGGAACGCCCTTGGGCGGCACCTTGGTGCTGGATGCGGACAAGGCCCGCGCCGCACTGGCCCCCACCGCCGAGACGCTCGGCATGAGCGTGAACGCCCTGGCCCGCGGAGTCGTGCAGATCTCGACCACCAAGATCATGGGAGCCGTCCGAGCGATCACCGTCGAGGTGGGGCGCGATCCGCAGGACTTCGCGCTGCTGTCCTTCGGCGGCGGTGGCGGTCTGGTGGCGGTCGACGTCGCCCACGAGCTGGGCATCCCGACCGTGATCGTCCCACCTGGCCAGGGAGCATTCTCCGCGTTCGGCATGCTCATGGCGGACGTGCAGCACGACCTCGCCAGGACGTCTGTCGTGCTGCTCGCCGAGCTCGATCTCGCAGCGGCCGAGCAGCTGTACGAGCAGATGACGCAGGAGGCGACCGCGCAGCTGACCGCGGAAGGGTTCGGCGCCGACCGGCGTACCTACCTGCGCAGCATCGACGTGCGGTACTCCGGCCAGGAGCACTCGGTGACCCTGCAGCTGCCGGCCGGCCCGGTCGATCTGCGGGAGCTCGTCGAACGCGAGTTCGCCGAGCTGCACGAGCGGCAGTACGGGCACCGGATGACCGACCCGATCGAGGTCACCACGCTCCGGCTGCGGGCCGGCGGCACCGTCGATGCGCCGGAGTTGCCGACGCTCCCGCAGCGCGAATCGGGCGAGGTCGCCACCGACGGCGTCCGTGCCGTCCACGTGTCCGAGACCGAACCCGCGGTCGACTACCGGCTCTTCACCCGGGAGACGTTGCTCGCCGGCGACGAGATCACCGGCCCAGCAGTGATTTCCGAGCACACCGCCACCACGGTCCTGCACCGCGGTGACCACCTGATCGTCGGCCCGCACGGTGAGCTCGTCATCACCGTCGGTACCCGCTGAACACCCGAAGGAGAGCCCTGTGAGCATCGAGACAGTCGACAAATCGGTCCCCGATTCGATCACCACCGAGATCATCAGACACGGTCTGCTGGCTGCCGCCGAGGAGATGGCGCGCAACCTGTGCCGCACCGCGTACAACACCGTCGTCTACGAGATCCACGACTACGGCATCGGGATCCATGACGCAGCAGGCGATGTGGTCGCCGATGCGCCGGGCATTGCCGTCTTCACCCGCGGCAACGACCACGGCATCAAACGGGCGGTGGAGTTCCTCGGCAAGGAGGCGATGGGTGCCGGCGATGTGTTCCTGCTCAACTTCCCGTACTGGTCGTCGGCGCACACCCTCGACCCGTTGGTGTTCGCCCCGATCCATTTCGAGGGGGAGTTGATCGGCTACACCTCGTGCCGCATCCACGTCCTGGACCTCAAGCAGAAGGACCCCGGTTACGTGCTGGATTCCACCGACATGTCGCAGGAGGGCCTGTTCTTTCCCGCCAGCCGGCTCTACCGGGGCGGGGAGTCGTGCGACGACCTCTGGAACATCATCCGGTTCAACTCCCGGCTTCCGGAACGGACGATCGGCGACATCCAGGCGCAGGTCTCGGCCTGCGTCTCCGGGATCCGGCGGACCCAGGAGATCGCCGAGAAGTACGGCGCCGCAACGCTCACCACGGCGATGCGGACGATCAACGACCACGGCGAGGCCCTCGCGCGGCTGGCCCTGGCGAAGCTGCCCAAGGGCACCTGGACGGCCTTCGACTTCGTCGACTCAGACGGTATCGAGCTCGATCGGTTGATCAGGATGAACGTCACCGTCACGGTGTCGGACGACGGGATGGTCATCGACTGGACCGGGAGCGAACGGGATGTCCGTGGCCCGATCAACCTGCCGGTCGGGCAGACGGAAGCGTTCTGCAGCTTGATCTTCAAGGCGATGACGACCCCGGACACCCCGGTGGTGGCCGGCAACTTCCGGCCGCTGACCGTCATCACCGAAGTGGGCTCGGTGATGCATGCGATTCCGCCGATGCCGACCTTCACCCTGTGGACGGCGCTGATCGGCGGCGAGGTGGTGCTCAAAGCCCTGGCACAGGGTATGCCGGAGCTGGTTCCTGCGTGCTCCGGCGGCGACGTCTGCTCGATGATGGGTCTGGGTATCAACCCGCGGACCGGGGACCACTGGCTGGAGGCCACCAACGAGGCGGTCGGGTTCGGTGGTCACGCCGGCGGTGATGGTGCGGACGGCATCATGCACCTGAGCGAGCCGGGGTGCCGGAACAACCCGGTCGAGGTGCTGGAGACGAAGTCGCCGATGTTCATCGAGTCGTACGGTTATCGGCCGGACACCGGCGGCGCCGGCGAGTTCCGCGGAGGTGTCGGGGTGGGTAGGACGTACCGCTTCACCGCTCCGTCGACGGGTATCTGCCTGGTGTACAAGACGAAGACCAAGCCGTGGCCGATCGACGGCGGGCTGCCGGGCGACAACAACCACGTGATCCTCAACCCCGGAACCGACCGGGAGACCGTCACCGGTGGCAGCTACAACATCCTGGACACCGGTGACGTGCTGGTGAACAACACCGGCGGTGGTGGGGGATACGGCGATCCGTTGCTCCGGCCGACGACCAAGGTGCTGCAGGACCTGCGCAACGGGTTCATCGGGATCGAGGCGGCGGCCCGGGACTACGGTGTTGTCTGCGACGGGCGCACCCTGCTCGTCGACGAGGAAGCGACAGCACAGATGCGAGCCGAGCGGCTGGCGGCTGGTGCCCGATCGGGGGAGACGCACACGTGAGCACCGAACCGGATGCCCTGACCATCACCGACGTCCAGGTGCTGGATGCCGACGGCGGTCTGCGACCGGGGCCGGTGCACCTGTCGGGCGGACGGATCGTCGGGGTCGGTCCGGACGCCGGGTCGCCGGCGGGTGAGGTACGGCAGCTCGACGGTCGCGGCGGCACGGTGATCCCCGGTCTGATCGACGCCCACTTCCATGCCTACGGCGCCCATCTGGACATGTTCCGGGGCGAGTCGCGACCACTGTCGTGGGTGGCGATCGCGGGTGCCAGGCGACTTGGCCGGGCGCTGCGACGGGGCTTCACCACGGTGCGCGACGTCGCCGGCGGGGATGCGGGTCTGGCCGGCGCCATCGTCGACGGCCTGCTCGACTCCCCGCGGTACCTGTGGACCGGCCCCGCGCTCAGCCAGACCGGTGGCCACGGGGACCCCCGCCCAGGCGACCTCGACTGTTGCGTCGGACACCACCACGGCAGCGAGGTGGTGGACGGGGTCGATGCACTGCGGGTCGCCGTGCGCGACCGGTTCCGGCGTGGCGCCCACGCGATCAAGATCATGACCTCGGGTGGCGTCATCTCGTTGACCGACCCCATCCGTATCCCGCAGTACTCGCCGGAGGAGGTGCGGGCTGTCACCGAGGAGGCCGCCCGGCGCGGGAGTTATGTTGCGGCACACGCTTATTCACCGGAAGCGATCGTGCACTCGGTGACCAACGGAGTGCGCAGCATCGAGCACGGCAACCTGCTGGACGCCCCCACCGCCGCCCTGATGGCAGAACACGGCGCGTTCCTGGTGCCGACCCTGGCGACCTACGACGCGATGGGCCGGCGCGGCGCGGAGATCGGCCTGAACCCGATCGCGCGCGCCAAGAACGCCGAGGTGCTGGACGCCGGTCGGCACGCCATCGAGCTCGCGGTCGACGCAGGGGTTTCCGTCGGATTCGGCACCGATCTGATGGGCGAGCTGGAGGAGGAGCAGCTGCAGGGCGTCCGCGCCCAGGTCGAGGTGCTCGGCCTCATCGAGGCGCTGCGCTCGATGACCCTGACCAATGCAGCGCTGATCGGGCGGGACGACCTGGGTCGGGTGGAGCAGGGCGCGGTGGCAGACCTGCTGTTGCTGCCCGGCGATCCGACGGCCGATCCCTCGCTGCTGTGGGCGGGTCCCCGCACTGTCATCCAGGGCGGCCTCGTCGTCGGTGACCCCGTCACGCGATGACCCAGCGGCTGCTGCTGATTGCCGACACCCACCTGCCGAAGCGCGCTCTTCACCTACCCGCGGCCGTGTGGGAGGAGGTCGACCGGGTCGACGTCGTCGTCCACGCCGGCGACTGGGTCGAACCTGCGCTGCTCGATGAGTTGGAGGCCCGCGCTCCGCGGGTGATCGGCTGCTGGGGCAACAACGACGGCGCCGAACTGCGGGAAAGGCTGCCCGAGCGCGTGGACGTGACTCTTGAAGGTATTCGCTTCACTGTCGTGCACGAGACCGGGCAGTCGACCGGACGTGACGAACGCATGGCCCGGCTGTATCCGGACACCGACGTGTTGGTGTTCGGGCACAGCCACATCCCCTGGGACACCATGGCGTCGACCGGGTTGCGGTTGCTCAACCCCGGATCGCCCACCGATCGTCGTCGTCAGCCGCACTTCACCTACCTGACGGCGACGGTGTCGGACGGCTCGCTCGAGCTGGTGGAGCTGCACCGGCTGTGACCTTATCGGGGCGCCCCGCTCGGGCCGCCCCGGCCCGCGGACCCGCTGAACCGGGACACTCCGACACACTGGACACCGTTCACCACCGTCATTCCCAGGGAGCAGACATGGCCGCCACCGAGATCGCGCTGTCCGCGATCGTCCTGCCAGATCGCGATCCGATCTCCGACTTCCTCGCCGATGTTCTGGAGGCCGAGGCCGCCGGGGTCAGAACGGTGTGGACCTACGACCATCTGTCGTGGCCGATGCTCCGCGAGAACCCCTGGTACGGCTGCATTCCGCTGCTCGCGGCGGCCGCGGCAGTGACATCGACGGTGCGGCTCGGACCGCAGGTGCTGACGCCCAACTTCCGTCACCCGGTGCCGCTGGCCAAGGAGCTCATGACGCTCGACCGGCTGTCCGGTGGGCGTCTCGACATCGGGATCGGCGCCGGGACCGAAGGACCGGATGCCGGAGTGCTCGGTGAGCCGCCGTACTCCCGGGCCGAACGCACGGCGCGGTACCAGGAGTGGACTGCGCTGCTGGACGAACTGCTGACCCACGACATCACCACGTCGGACGGCGAGCGGTACCGCGCTGTCGAGGCGCACCAGCTGCCGGGCTGCGTCCAGCGGCCGCGGGCCCCGTTCACGGTGGCGGGTGCCGGACCGAAGGCGCTGGCCGCGGTCGCCGAGTACGGGCAGGCATGGGTGACCTACGGACCGTACGGTCCGGACACCGACGAGCAGGCGTGGTTCACCGCGCTGGAACAACAGTCGACGGATCTCACCGCTGCCCTGGAACGGGCCGGACGAGCGCCGGACAGCATCGGACGGATCGCCCAGTTCGGCATCGTCACCCGCTGGCCGTTCGAGAGCCCCGCTCGGTACTCCGAGACGATGGACCGGTTGGCGGCCGCCGGGTTCACCGAACTGAGCGTGCACTGGCCGCGGCCGGACGGACGGGGCCTGACGCGATCCGAGCTGGACCTGGTACTGGCGACCCACGCGTGAACCCGGACGCACCGACTCCGGCCAGAGCGCAGCGCGGCGCGGAAAACCGCTGGCAGCAACGGATCGCCGCCACCGCGTCTCGGCTCGCTGCAGGAGACCGACTGTCTCCGACGGCGTCGCACCGGGGGATCACCACCACGATCAGACCGGTGGACGTGATCGACGCCGATCTGTGGCGTGCGGCGGTCCCCGCCGGTGGCACGGCGATCGATCCGTCCGACCCGGCGGTTCTTCTGGCAGCGCTCGGTCCGGACGCCGAGAGTGCCTGGCAGGCGGGTCTTTCTGCGGGTGCGGCGGTGCCGGAGCACGGGCCCGTCCGGGTGGAGACGCCGCAGGGTGTTGCCGCGGACGCGGTGGGTACGTTCGTGTCCGGTGTGGTGGCGGGAGCCCGCGGACGCGGTGGGCTGCTGCTGGACGGGGACGCCCCGGCCGGAGCGATTGCGATCGGCAATGCGGTCGATCTGGCGAAGCTGCTCACCGACGCTCCCGCAAACGTCTTGGGTCCGGTTGATTTCGCGGCTCTGGCAACCGATCTCGCCGGTCAGGTGGGCCTGGAGTGCACGGTGCACGATGTCGACTCGCTGGAACAGCTCGGCTGCGGCGGCATCCTGGGGATCGGCGCCGGCTCGGACCGCCCGCCGCGGCTGGTCGACCTGCGCTACCGACCGGCTCAACCCATCGGCCGAATCACGCTCGCGGGCAAGGGCGTGGTGTTCGACTCCGGCGGGTTGTCGGCGAAGTCCCCGGCCGCGATGATGGACATGCGCAGCGACAAGGCGGGCGCAGCCGTGGTGCTCGCGGTGCTGGCGGTACTGCCGTCCCTCGGGCTGCCGATCGAAGTCCGCGGTCTGCTGCCGCTCGTGGAGAACGTGCCGGGGCCGCACTCGATCCGACCCGGAGACGTCGTCACCGCTGCCGACGGGACGGAGATCCAGGTGATGGACACCGATTTCGAAGGGCGGGTGATCCTGGCAGATGCGCTCGCGCTGGCCGTTCGGGAACGTCCGGACCTCGTCGTCGACCTGGCGACCCTGACCTACCAGGTGGTGATCGGGCTTGGCCCGGAGATTGCCGGCGTGATCGGTCGTGATGCCGCGTTGACCGCGGAGTGGGTGGCGGCCGGGGCCGCAGCCGGGGAGGCATGGTGGCCGCTGCCCTACGCCACTCGGTACGAACAGCAGATGCGCACCCCCAGCGGAGTCCGGAACCACCCGATGACGGACTCAGGACGCGCCATCACCGCAGCACTGTTCCTGGGTGCGTTCGTCCCGCAGGATCAGCCGTGGCTGCACGCCGACATCGCCGGACCGACCTGGCGGGGTGACGCGAGCGCCGAGGGCGCAACAGGTTTCGCGGTCCGCACGGTGATCGAGCTGGTCACCCGCCGCACTCGATCGAACGGTTGACCGACGTTCGCTCACCTGCAGCACGGTCGCTCGCCGTCGATCGTGAGCATCGGGGCCGAACATGAGCGGCGGGCGGGGAACGACCGTCAGGCCTGCGAACGTCGTCCGGGAAACGACCGTCAGGTCCGCGAACGTGGCCCGGAAACGACCGTCAGGTCCGCGAAGGGCGCGGGGCTCAGGCGGGGCGGTGGCCCACCAGGAAGATCCGGCGGAAGGCGAACACCGTACGCTGACCATCGCCCGAACCTGTTGCAGGGTAGGCGTTTCGTAGGCGGTCGCCGAGTTCGGACAGGAACGGCTCGTGCAGATCTGGAGGCAGCGCGGTGAGCACCGGACGCAGTGCGGTGCCGCGGACCCAGCCCAGCACCGGGCCGTCGCCGGTCAGCACCTGCTGGTAGGTGGTCTCCCAGACGTCAGGCAGCAGTCCCGCATCGACGAGCAGGGCCGTGTACTGCGCGGGCGTCAGCACCGGATCTGGGCGCAGTTGCAGGCCGCCGGTTGCTTCCTGCCAACGGGTTTCGGCGACCTGGTCGCGGATCGCGCGATGTGACGGCGAGTCGAAGTTACCCGGAACCTGGACGGCCAGCCAGCCGTCGCGGGGGAGCTGCTCCGCGATCGCCTGCAGCAGCGGAGCGTGGTCGGGGACCCATTGGTACGCCGCGTTGGAGACCACCACCCGAGTGCTCCGCGGCGGGAGGTACGTCGTGAGATCCGCGGACGAGAACGAAAGTCGCTCGTGTGCTCGGGTTGCGGCCTGTTGCAACATGTCAGGGGAGTTGTCCACGCCCAGCACCCTGGCCGCCGGCCACCGGTGCGCGAGGGTGGCGGTCAGCTCCCCGCTGCCGCAGCCGAGATCGACGACCTCGTCAGGATCCTCGACGAGGACGCGTCCCAGCAGATCGAAGAACGGTCGCGATCGGTGGCCGGCGAAGGCTGCGTAGGTGGTGGGGTCCCAGCGTGCCGGTGTCGGTTGACTGCCTGAGTACATCGTTGTCCCTTGTCGTCGTCGACTGTTCGACCCGAGTTTACCAAGACGTACGTACGGTTTGCAGGGCCGAACGGGTCTCGACTCCTGCGTCGCTCGACCGGCGAACGGGTCTCGACTCCTGCGTCGCTCGACCGACGAAAGAACGGGGGGTCCGACCATCGGGCCTCGGACGGTCGGGACCGTGATGCTCGGTGATGCGATGTTCGGATCCCGTCGGTGTCGGACCGGCGCACGGCTGTGTCACGATGTGAGATGGACAGGGCGTCCGCAGCTGGACCGCTCCCCGATGTCGGCACCACCCCCGCCGGCTTCCGTCCATCCGTCACCGGCGACGAACACCGGCCCGAGGCGTCCGGTGACCCCGGCCGGCCCAGGGTCAGATGAGGAGAAGTGCATGGCTCCCGAGCAATGGACACCGTCCCCGCAGGCGCCGACGGCGCCCGAGGGTGTGGGTGCTGCCACCAGCCCCAGTCCCGCCGAGGTCGCCCGCGGACTCCGCGCGACCGGTGAGGGCGCCGACACGATCCAGTTGCTGTCCCCGGAGGGTGAGCTCACCTCTCATCCGGATTTCCCGCTCGAGGTGAACGGCGAGCTGCTGCGCGATCTGTACCGCGACATGGTGCTGATTCGGCGCTTCGATCGTGAGGGCAACTCCCTCCAGCGACAGGGCCAGCTGTCCATCTGGGTGCCGCTGCTCGGGCAGGAGGCCGCCCAGATCGGCGCCGGCCGTGGCATGCGCCCGCAGGACATGGCCTTCCCCAGCTATCGCGAGCACGGCATCGCGTGGTGCCGGGGCGTCGATCCGACCGAGTTGCTCGGCATCTTCCGCGGCACCAACCACTCCGGCTGGAACCCGATCGAGAAGCGGTTCCACACCTACACCATCGTCATCGGCAACCAGGCGCTGAACGCGGCCGGCTATGCCATGGGCCAGAGCTTCGACGGCAAGGTCGGCGGGGGTCCGGAGTCCGACTCGGAGGCGACCATCGTCTTCTTCGGTGACGGCGCCACCGCCCAGGGCGACATCCACGAGGCCATGGTCTTCGCGACCGCCTACGACTCGCCGGTCGTCTTCTACTGCCAGAACAACCAGTGGGCGATCTCCGAGCCGATCGAGAAGATGGCCCGGCTGCCGCTGTACCGCCGGGCCGCCGGTTACGGCATGCCCGGCTTCCGGGTCGACGGAAACGACGTGCTCGCCTGTCTGGCCGTCACCCGCTGGGCGATGGACGAGTGCCGCTCGGGCAACGGACCGGTGATGATCGAGGCCTTCACCTACCGGATGGATGCCCACACCACCTCCGACGACCCGAACCGGTACCGGCTGGCCGACACCACCGAGGCGTGGAAGCTGCTGGACCCGATCGAGCGGGTGCGGGTGCACCTGGTTCGCGAGGGCCTGGCCGACCAAGGCTTCTTCGACGACATCCAGGCAGAGGCCGATGCCCTCGCCGAACGTTTCCGGGCATTCGCCGTCGCGATGGAGCCGCCCGGCCCGGAGACGATGTTCAGCGGGGTCTACACCGCCCCGCACGCCCAGACCGAACGCCAGAAGGCCGAATTCCTCGAGTACCTCGAGGGCTTCGATGCGGAAAGCGCCCACGCCGCAGGAGGCGGTCACTGATGAGCACTGCAACCACGAGCCAGTCCGTCACCCTGGCGAAGGCCCTCAACATGGGCCTGCGCGCCGCGATGGAGGCCGACGACAAAGTGCTGGTGATGGGGGAGGACGTCGGCAAGCTCGGCGGCGTGTTCCGCATCACCGACGCCCTGCAGAAGGACTTCGGTGAGCACCGGGTGCTCGACACCCCGCTGGCCGAGTCCGGCATCATCGGCACCGCCGTCGGCCTGGCGCTGCGCGGCTACCGGCCGGTCTGTGAGATCCAGTTCGACGGGTTCGTCTTCCCCGGCTTCGACCAGATCATCTCGCAGGTCGCCAAGCTGACTTACCGCTCACGTGGGGCGTACCAGATGCCGCTGACGATCCGGATCCCGTACGGCGGCGGGATCGGTGCGGTCGAGCACCACGCGGAGTCGCCGGAGGCCTTCTTCTGTCACATCGCCGGGCTGCGGGTGGTGGCCTGCGCCAACCCGGCGGACGCCTACTGGATGATCCAGGAAGCCATCGCCTGCCCCGACCCGGTCGTCTTCTTCGAACCGAAGCGTCGGTACTGGGAGAAGGGTGACCTCGACACCTCGATCGATCCGGGCACCACGTTCTCCTCAGTGCTCCGCAGTTCGACGGAGAACTCAGCCGTCACCCTGATCGGCTTCGGCGCCACCATGCCGACCGTCTTCGCCGCTGCCGCTGCCGCAGCCGAGGAGGGCATCGCCTGCGACATCGTCGACCTGCGCTCGCTGTCGCCACTCGACCTCGGGCCGGTACTGGAATCCGTCCAACACACCGGTCGCGCTGTCGTGGTGAGCGAAGCGCCCGGCGAGGTGTCACTCGCGTCCGAGGTCGCCACCCGGATCACCGAGGAGGCCTTCTACTCGCTGGCCGCCCCGGTCCAACGGGTCACCGGCTTCGACGTTCCCTATCCGCCGAGCAAGCTCGAGGAGGAGTACCTGCCAGACCTGGACAAGGTGCTCCACGCCGTCGACCGCTCGCTCGCCTACTGACCGCTGCTCCGGCGCGCGTCCCACATCTCGAGGAACCGGACACCATGACTACTGCCACGAACACGCGGGTGCGAACCTTCCCGCTCCCGGATGTCGGGGAAGGTCTCACCGAGGCCGAGATCCTGGAGTGGAAGGTCGCTCTGGGTGACGACGTGGTCGTCAACCAGATCATCGTCGAGATCGAGACCGCGAAGGCGGCGGTCGAGTTGCCCTGCCCGTGGAAGGGCAGGGTCATCGCGCTGCTCGCCGAACCCGGCGTGACGATCGCGGTCGGCAGCCCGATCATCTCGATCGACACCGATCCAGGAGCCGGCGCGTTGCCAGGTGATGATCCGGCGCCCGCGCCGGGCGCGCCCGCGGCTGCCGCCGACGAGGAGGTCGGATCGAAGATCGGGGAGGTCTCGGCAGACGGCCGGATCGCGACCCTGGTCGGTTACATCCCGGCCGCCGGCTCCGGCGCCAGGCGCCCCCGCAAGGGCGCTGCACCGGCGGGTCCCGCACCGACGGCGGCCGCCCATCTCGCAGCCGGCGGCGAGGCGGGGATCGCCGCCAGTGCGGTCCGGACCGCCGCGGCCCACGCCGAGACCACCGGTGCTGCCGCCACCGCCACGCCTGTTCCGTCGAACGGCGTCAGGTCCGCTGCCGCACTGGCCACTCCGCCGGTGCGCAAGCTCGCCAAGCAGCTGGGCGTCGACCTGAGCACCCTGACGCCGACGCGGGCCGACGGGGTGATCGGCCGGGCCGAGGTCGAGGCAGCCGCGGGTGGTGGGACCGTCGCGGAGTCGACCCCGACTCCCGCTCCGATCGCACCGCAAGGCGCGGCGAGCGGCGAACGCGAGACGCGGGTTCCGGTCAAGGGTGTGCGCAGGATGACCGCGCAGGCCATGGTCTCCAGTGCCTTCACGGCCCCCCATGTCACCGAGTTCCTCACCGTCGACGTCACCCCGATGATGGAGCTGCGGGAGCGGCTGCGCGCTCGACGGGACTTCGCCGGCATCAAGCTGACCCCGTTGACGTTCACCGCCAAGGCGGTCTGCCTGGCATCGCTGCGCACGCCGGAGATCAACTCGGTGTGGGACGAGGCCGCCCAGGAGATCGTGGTCAAGCACTACGTGAATCTCGGTATCGCGGCAGCGACCCCCAGAGGCCTGGTGGTGCCGAACATCAAGGACGCCCATCGGCTGTCGCTGGTCGAGCTCGCCGGTGCGCTGGGTGAGCTGACCGACGTGGCGCGCCAGGGGAAGACGTCACCGGCGTCGATGGCCGGCGGCACCGTGACGATCACCAACGTCGGGGTGTTCGGCGTCGACACCGGGACGCCGATCATCAACCCCGGCGAGTCGGCGATCCTGGCGCTCGGCTCGATCAAGGACATGCCCTGGGTCGTCGACGGACAGATCGTGGTTCGCAAGGTGTGCCAGCTGGCGCTGTCGTTCGACCATCGGGTGATCGACGGGAAGCAGGGCAGCGAGTTCCTGGCGGCGGTCGGCGCGCTCCTGGCCGATCCCGGTGTCGCCCTCACCTACTGACGATCGGAGCCTCGGGTCCGAGAGCCCGTCGGACCTGTTGGTCCGACGGGCTTCGTCGTGCCGGGAGCCAGAGTCGACCAACACCCAGCGGCTGAACTTTCCCGGCTGATCGCCAGCGAGTCACGCTGCCAGTACCGGCTGATCGTCGGCACGTGAGCTGATTCACCGGCGGATCGTCGGCATCATGGGAATGCCGTTGGTAGAGTCGTGGTTGTACACGATGTCCAGCCGATCGACCTGGCTCCACGAGGGAGCCACCGGCTCGGCATCGTCCCCGAGAAGGAATGACAGCAATGAGCCGCCTCAGCAAGGCCATCCGCGACCACCGCGTCTCCAACCGCAACCGGCAGGAGCTCGACCGAGCACTGCAGGTCGCGACGCCGGCGATGCGCAACGAGCTGCTGGTTCTCGCTCAGCGTCAGGGCATCACCCGCTGACGCGGGTTTTCCAGCAGAATCCACGCCGTGCCCGCGCGAGAAATCTCGCGGGCCGGCGTAACACTCCTTGTCGGTTGTCCGATAAGAGATACGAACCCGGCGATCCAGAAGCCCCCGACCTACTGGATCGTCGGGTTTCTTCATGTCCGTGATTCGACGGCGCCCCGGTGACGTTGCGCCGTACCCCACGACCTGATCGCCGCCGGGCTGACGGGGCGGCGGTGGTTCCGGCGGTCCCGCCTCGCCGGAACTGCGGACACTGTTCGACCGGGCGTTCGGCGGCTGACGCGACCGTCGCGAGTGCGGCGCAGGGATCGACGGGGCTAGCCTGCCAGGGTGTCCGATCATCCCCGCTCCATCCAGATGCTCCACGACCGTGTGATGATCCGACCGGGCTCGGCCGGCGAACGCACCACCCGGGCCGGGATCCTGATCCCGGCCACCGCAGAGGTCGCCCGCCGTCTGGTGTGGGGCGACGTCGCCGGCGTCGGTCAGCACGTGCGCAGCGTGAAGGTCGGGGATCGGGTGTTGTTCCACCCGGACGACCAGCTCGAGGCCGAGGTCGGTGGCGACGTCTACCTGGTCCTACGGGAGCGGGATCTCCACGCGGTCGCGATGCAGGAGCCGACGGGTGGGACGGGGCTCTATCTCTGAACAGACCGGGTCGCTCGCTGGGTAGTACGCCAGGGATCCCGCAGCCCGGGCCGGCCTCAGCGCAGGCGGGCCAGCAGATCGTCGACGGCGCCGAGGTCGGCCAGCACCTCGGCCGCCGGCCGGGACGTCTCGATCATTCCGGCGGCCTGACCGGCGTAGACCGCGGAGAAGCTGGCATCCCCTGCTTCCTTGGCCGAGCGCAATTGATCGCCCAGTGCAATCACTGCGGGCCCCCCTGCCAACAGATCCTCCTCCCGGCCGGCCCATCGCTTGGTCACCTCGTTGACCAACGACCGGCCGCCGAACTCCGGCGGCCAGCCCAACCCGAGTCCGATGTCGAAGATGCGTGACCAGATCGTGTCGGTGGTGCGGGCCTCCAACACGGCGTGCCGGGACTCGGCCGGGAAGTCGCCCTCGGGACACACGGTGAACGCGGTCCCGACCCAGGCGCCCTCCGCGCCGGCCGCGATCACGGCGGCGACCCCTCGCCGGCCCGAGATGCCGCCGGCGGCGAGCACCGGGGCATCCACCAGTTCCAGGATCTCCTGCAGCAACGGCAGTGTGGCGACCTCGTTACGTCCGTGCCCGCCGCCCTCGGCGCCCCGCGCGACGATCACGTCGACCCCGACAGCATCCGCCGCCAGCGCGTCATCGATCGATCCGGCCTGGGTCGCGACCACGATCCCCGCATCGTGCAGCGGGGCCACGTACTCGGTGACGTCGCCGAAGCTGACGGACACCAGGTCGGGTCGGGCGGCGAGCACCGCTTCGAGCAGGGCCGCATCGTCGTCGACGGCCCAGCCCGTCAACCCGACACCCCAGCTGCGACCCGGCATCTTCGCCAGCTGCATCTGCTCGTGGAGCCACGACACCGACGCCGTCGTGGGGACGCCGATCATCCCGAGACCGCCGGCTGCCGAGACGGCGGCCGCCAGCCGCCCGCCGGCCACCCCGGCCATCGGGGCACAGGCCACGGGCACGTCCAGTCGGAACTCGTCGGTGAACCAGGTGCGCATCCGTCGATTGTCGCCCCGGTAGGTTGACGTGCTGTGAACCACCCCGTGAACTCCGCCATCCACCCCCGACGCGTCGTGGGCATCGACATCGGCGGCACCAAGATCGCTGCCGGCGTCGTCGCTCCTGACGGATCGATCCTGGACCGTCGCCGGCGGGACACTCCCCGCACCGGGAGCGGTGCCGACGTGATGCACGCCGTGGTGGCTCTGCTGCAGGACATCATCTCCCAGCACACCGTGGAAGCCATCGGGTTGGGCGTGAAAGGGGTCGTCGACACCCAGCGTGGTGTGGTCCTGCAGGACGGTGACACCTTGCCGGGGTGGGGCGGTACCGAGGTCGCAGCGCCGGTGTCCGCCGCGTTCGACCTCCCGGTGTTCGTCGAGAACGACGTACGGGTGACGGCGCTCGCCGAGGCAGTGCTGGGGGCGGGGGCCGGTCACGACCGGCTGCTGGTGGCCTCCGCGGGAACCGGGGTCGGTGGTGGGTTGGTGGCGGATCGTCGGGTGCTCCACGGACCGCACGGGACCACCGGGGAGATAGCTCACCTCCTGGTACCGGGGCCCGGAGCGATCCCGTGTGGCTGTGGGCGATTCGATCATCTCGAGTCGATCAGCGCGGGCCCGGCGATCGCCGCCGAGTACGTCCGGCGCACCGGCGGGTCCGAGACCCTCACCCTGCACCAGGTCGCGGACGCGCTCGCGGCCGGCGATCTCGTCGCGGCCCGAACGATCAAGGACGCCGCAGAGGTGTTCGGCCGGGCGTTGGCGGGGTTGGCCACGGCGCTGGACGTCGACGCCGTCGTCATCGGTGGGGGCGTGGCGCAGCTGCACGAGGCGTTCTTCGTCCCGGCCGCTGCCGCCCTGCGCGAGTCGGTCCTGCAGCCGCTGCGTGAGCTGCCGGTGTTGCCCGCGGCGCTGGGCACGGATGCACCGGTCGTCGGCGCCGCAGCGTTGACCGGTCTCCTGGGCTGAACCGACCTGCGAGCCTGGTCGGCCCTTGGTGGTGGCGACCGCCGCCAGGTCGCTGTCCAGCCGACACGCCTGCCCGAACGGGTGATGTCGCCGCTCCCGTTTGCTCTAGTCCGAGTGGGTGGGTTCTGATGCACGCATGTTCGCACTCGTCCGACGGCCTCATCGTGCCCTGGCTGCCGTCCTGCTGACAGTCCTCGGGGGATTGCTCGCCCCGGCCGCCGTGCGGGCGGCGCCCGCCGGACCGGTCTCCGCGCAGCTCTCGGCGACGACAGCGGTCCGCATGGCCGCGGCTGCACCGCGGGTGCTCGGGGTCAACGCCACCCGGATCGGGACCGACGTGCGGATCTACGGCATCGACACTCGTGGCGCCGCCTACCAGCAGGTGTTGCGGGGTACGACGTGGACGGCACGGGCGGCACTCGGCGGCGGGACGATGCGCGCGGCGCCGACGGCGATCTACCGCTCGGCCGGCGGCCGGACGGATCTGTTCGCGGTGGCCGCCGACGGTCGCCTGCTGCAGAAGACCGGCGGGCCGACGCGCTGGGGTTCGTGGTACTCGGTATCGGTGCGCGGCTTCGCGGGCCCGCTGTCCTCGCTCATCACCCCCGCAGGCGATGTGCACCTGTTCGGGCCGGACACCGCCGGCCGTGTCGTACACGCGATCCACGACCATCGCACCGGCTGGCGTCAGAGCCTGCTGATCGGAGATGTGGTGCGCGGCAACGTGAGTGCGGTGTACCAGGCGGCCGGCAACCGGATCGACCTGTTCTCGGTCGATCGGCAGCAACGGATCTCGCAGCGCACGTCGATGAACGGTCGCTGGGCGGCCTGGCATCCGGTGAGCCCGACCGGGTTCGCCGGTGGGGTCGCGGTGATCCGGGCAGGAACGGACGGCTGGCGGGTGATCGCCAGGGGTGGGGGCGGGGTCAGTTACCAGACGGTCTTCAGCTCGCGGAAGTGGCGGACGCCGGAACGGTGGGGCGGCACCTCGGTCGGACACCCGGCCGCGACGGCGTCGGCCTCGGGTGGACGATTCCTCACCGTCGCATCCTCCGGTGTGGTGTCACAGCGCACCGTCGGATCGGCGTGCTGCACGTGGTCGGCCCTGCCGTATCCGGCACCACCGGAGCCGACCCCGCCGCCTGCTCCGAAACCGCCCACGACCCGGGTCGAGCTGGCCAAGGCCCTGCTGGCGCGGTGGGGCGGACGACTCACCGGACTGGGGCCGGTCCGGGACGACCTGGCGAGGACCGCGGCGGGCGGATCCATCCGGAACCCCTGCGGGCAGAACGTGTACCTGGACGCCGCCATGTTGCAGGTGGTCTACGCCGCGTCCGGCAGGTACCGGGTGTTCGTCAACAACATGGTGTCCGGCCGAGGCTGCGATTCCGGCTATCACCCCCGCGGGATGGCCGTTGACTTCAACACGGTGATCGACCCGGCCACCGGGCGGTCCACCAACTGGCACACCGGATCGACTTCGGACAACCAGGGCCTCGATCGCGAGTTCCTCACCTACGCCGCCGCCCAGGTGAAGACCGGAGGCGGTGCGGGACAGGCGAATTGCGCAGGCTCGGCAACAGCGCCACTGCCGCCGCAGATGTTCCGCTTCGCCGATGCCTGCACCCACCAGCACCTGGACAGCCGCCGCTGAGGCGTCCCGGCGGGACGGGGACTGTCGGCGACGGATCAGCGGGGCTGGTCGGTTCTTTCGATGTCGTGGTCCGGGCCGAGCAGTGGCCTGATGACGTCCAGAGCGCGCTGCGACACCACCAGATCACGCCCCGCGACAGTACTGAAGTCGTCACGTCCACGAGTGCCGACCACCTTGAACCACTGGAAGTGCGGGATGTCGGTGCTCTTGCCCTTCTCGATCATGAACTCACGGCCCTGCTCCGAGACGGTGACCTCCGCGGTGTCGGTGGCGAATCCGGTGAGCCCGTTCGCCGTCACCATCTCTACAAACCTGTCGGTCGCCACGTACACCGGATAGGTGCGCAGCAGTTCACCGCCCATCCACGTTTCGATCTCGTAGTGCAGACGTGTCACCGTCGGTGGTGTGGACGTGGTGTCGAGCTCGGCGTTGTCGCCGAAGCCGCCGGCGATCTCCGGGTACACCAGGTAGTCGGTCATCATGTCTCCGCTCGTCGTCGACCGTGCCGCTGTCCGACACCTGCTCCATCATCGGGCCATGCAGGGTGACGGGCACGACGCGGCTGCTCTCCGCTGATGGCGGTGCGGCGGCTCAGAAGGCGGCTTCGGGGACCTGCATGAGGCTGGTGTCTGCGGCCTCGACGATCGCCCGACGGGCGGTGATCTCCGGCAACACGTTGCGGGCGAACCAGGACGCGACCGCGACCTTGCCGGTGTAGAAGTCGGCGTCGGCACCTGACGCCCCGCTGTCGACAGCCGCCTGGGCGATCAGCGCGTGCTTGAGCAGCAGGTAGCCGATCATCAGGTCGCCGACGCTCATCAGCAGTGCCACCGCGTGTTCGCCGACCTTGTACAGCGAGTTCGCATCCTGCACGGAGGCCATGGTGAAACCGACGAGCGAACCGACGATTGCCTGGACGTCCTCGACGGCCGTCGCCAGCAACGAGATCTCGTTCTTGAGTCGGCCGTCCGTCGCCTGCGCCGTCGCCTGCCCGATGAACTCGGTGATCTCGGAGGAGAGCGCACCCAGCGCCACACCGTTGTCCTTGACGATCTTGCGGAAGAAGAAGTCCTGGGCCTGGATCGCGGTGGTGCCCTCGTAGAGGGTGTCGATCTTGGCGTCCCGGATGTACTGCTCGATCGGGTAGTCCTGGGTGTACCCGGATCCGCCGTAGACCTGCAGCGACAGTGCGAGGTTCTCGTAGGCGCGCTCCGATCCGACGCCCTTGACGATGGGCAGCAACAGATCGTTGACCTTTCGGTCCAGGTCGAGCGACGCCGATGTGTCGGGATCGGATGCGGCCAGGGCGATCCGGTCCTGTCGGTTGGCGGTGTAGCTGTACACCGCACGCAACCCTTCGGCATAGGCCTTCTGCCGCATCAGTATCCGCCGGACGTCCGGATGGTGGATGATCGGCACCCGCGGTGCGGTCTTGTCGGTGTTGCGGGTCAGATCCGCACCCTGGACCCGCTGCTGCGCGTACTCCAGGGCGTTCAGGTAGCCGGTCGACAGGGTGGCGATCGCTTTGGTGCCCACCATCATCCGGGCGTACTCGATGATGTGGAACATCTGGGCGATGCCGTGATGGACGTCGCCGACGAGAGTCCCGACCGCCGGTGTTCCGTGCTGTCCGAACGTCAGTTCGCAGGTGGTGGAGACCTTGAGGCCCATCTTGTGCTCGACGCCGGTGACGAAGGCCCCGTTGCGCTCGCCCAACTCGCCGGTCGCGAGATCGACATGGAACTTCGGCACCGCGAACAGACTCAGGCCCTTCGTGCCGGGACGGCTCTGCACCCCGTCACCCTCCGGGCGGGCCAGCACGAGGTGCACGATGTTGTCCGTCATGTCCTGCTCGGCAGAGGTGATGAATCGCTTCACGCCCTCCAGGTGCCAGCTCCCGTCGGCCTGTCGGATTGCCTTGGTGCGACCTGCGCCGACGTCCGAGCCGGCGTCGGGCTCGGTGAGCACCATCGTGGAGCCCCAGCCGCGGTCGATCATGAACCGGGCCAACATCTTCTGGTCCTCGGTGCCCAGCGTGTGCAGCACCGTGGCGAAGTTCGGGCCGGCGGCGTACATGAAGGCCGCCGGGTTGGCGCCCAGGATCAACTCGGCGCAGGCCCATCGCAGCGACGGTGGTGCGCCGTATCCCCCGAGTTCGGAGGGCAGCTCGATGCGCCACCACTCGCCGTCCATCAGGGCCTGGTAGCTCTTCTTGAACGACTCCGGGATCGCGACCGTGTGGGTCTGCGGGTCGAAGACCGGCGGGTTCCGGTCGGCGTCGGCGAAGGACGCAGCGATCGGACCCTGGACGAAGGTCGACAGCTCGCGGAGCACACCGCGGGCGGACTCGACGTCCATCTCGGCGAAGGGTCCGACACCGAATCGCTCCGCGGGGTCGACGGCCTCGAACAGGTTGAACTCGAGATCTCGCAGGTTCGGGCGGTAGTGGCTCATCCGGGGGTCCTCTCGGCGACGCGGGTGCTCGGGCCCTGCTGGAGGCGACCCGACTCAAGTTACTGACGAGTAGGCCCAGGTTATTACTGGTCGGTAACATGCGCAAGCACGCACCCGGGCTGATGTAATCCCTGCAAGGACTTGAGAGGGGATGCGTGCGACAACCGTTCGGCGCCCGTGTGCCCCACCACTGCTCGGGTCGAAGCCGCCCACACCCACATCGACCGCTGCTCGTCCGCTGGGCCGCGCTGGTGTCCGGGATCGTGCTGCTCGGCGCCTGCACGCAGGCGCCGGCCGGACCGACGGCGTCGCCGATCACCACACCGACCACCAGTACGACCAACGGAGTGAGCGCAGGCGTCACCGGGGGAACCGACATGCCGAGAAGTGCCGGCGTCGGACCCTCCGCGCCCACGACGACCGACGCCGGGGTCCCCACCCGGCCGACCGCCACCGGGGTGAGCACCCCGGCTCCGCCCGGTCGGCCGGCGATCCCGGCGGTGGTCGGTCTGCGCTGGCTCGGCCCCGACCCGGAGCCGGCGGGACCGCAGATCGAGGTGTCGCAGGACATCCGGCGCTGGCAGGGCCCGGTGTCCGGTGAGTACGCCGTCCGAACGGCTGATGGACGTCGCTGGTTCGGTGCCGACGGGAGTGCCGTCACGTGCCGGGGGGAGCGCACCTGTGTCGGCTTCGACGCAGCCGGCGTCGTCGCGGTGCTGGACGGTTCGTCGGTCCGCTCCGTCTACGACGCCGCAGGCATCCCGCTGGGGCTCTACACCCCCGACGGTCGGCGGCGGCCCGGGCAGGAGCAGCCGAGCATCGCCGTCGCACTCGCGGCCACCGGGTTGGACCTGGGTGCCCTCGTCGACGAAGCGGGCCGCCGGGTGCCCTTCGCCGGCGGGGTCACCGGCGATCCGCACCTCGTCACCGGCGGCGGACGCCGGGTCAGCGTGCAGTACGCGGGCGACTTCGAGGCGCGCAGCGGCGATCCGGAGCGCCGGATCCAGCTGCGCTGGGCCGACGTGCCCCATCAGTCCGATGTCACCATCACGACGTCGATCGCGATCGCCACCGGCGGGACCGTGGTTCAGATCGACGACGACGGGCGGACTCTCATCGGCGGGGAGCCGGTGTTGGGCAGGGCGCAGTTCCAGCAGATACGCATCACCGGCGGGCCGGTGGCGGGTGTGTGGCCGGTGGGGGACGATGGGTCGTCGTCGGTGGCCCTGGTCTGGTCGGACGGCGCGGCGCTGACCGTGCACACGGACCCGGCCCTGGGGCTGACGGCGATCCTGACCGCCCCGAGATCGTCGTCGGTGCGTGGCATCTTCGGGACCGGCGACCCGACGAATCCCGATCTCGTCGACCGGCAGGGGATCGCGCTGGACAGCGGGTCGGTGCTGGCCGACTGGTCGGTCCCGGCCGGCGACAGCCTGTTCGACATCCCCGGTCCGTCCGTCATCGGCTATCCGACCGACATTCCCGATGTCCCCGACCAGTCGGTTCCGTTCGCCACCCGGACCTGCCAGGCGCGAGGGATCTCCGCCGCCCCGGACCTGGCGGCGTGTGTCTTCGACGTGGGGCTCACCGGCGATGCGCGCTTCGCCGTCGGGCACGGTCGGCTCGTCTCGGCAGCGCAGGTCGACGTCCCTGCGGTGCTGTCGAACCGGTGGCCGGCGATGCGCGACGAGGCACCCGCCTCGGCCTCCCAGCTGCCGACGTTGGTCGACGTCCGGCCGGGCCTCGGTCAACAGCTGGTCTACAGCGTCGCGATGGCCGGGACGGGCGATCTGACGTTCCGTTTCGTCTCCGGATGTCCCGACCAGGACGGACTGCTGGCCGTCGATCGCCCTGCCATGCGGCTGTTCGATCCCACCGGACACGCTGTCTCGGCGCGGTTCCCCACCTGTGGGGTGTCGACGGTCGATCAGCTCGCGCCCGGTCGTTATCGCCTGGTGGTTGCCGGTGCACTGATCGGCGAACTCCGTAGCGTGCGGTTCGACGTCCACGAGGACTGAGTCGATGCGCTAACATCTGATCATGCGTTCAGATGAGCAGATGATGGGTGGGTGGGACGACCCCGCGGCCGCTCAGCGTGCCAGGGCTGCCGCGCTCCCGGAGGACGAGTTGGAGCTCGCGGTGACTTTGTTCCGGCTGCTCGGCGATCCGACCCGGGGTCGGTTGCTCTACGCCCTGCACGCCGCGGGGGAGTTGTGCGTCGGTGATCTCGCCGGCGTCGTCGGGGCTCAGGAATCCGCTGTCTCGCACGCGCTCCGGCTGCTCAGGACCGCCGGCGTCGTCGCGGCGCGCCGAGCCGGCAGGTCGATGTACTACCGGCTGGCCGACGAGCACGTCGCCGATCTGCTGGCACTCACCCATCAGCACATCGATCACGCAGTGGCCCAGGACGTCCGGAGCAGCGGGCGGGCGGCGGGATGAGCGGCCACCACGACCACGCTGCGCACGCCGGCAGCACCCACCGGTGGCGATTGCTGACAGCGTTCGTCCTCACCGCGGCCTTCTTCGTCGTCGAACTCGTCGGTGGACTGCTGTCCGGCTCGCTGGCACTGATCAGCGACGCGGGACACATGGGGGCCGATGTCATCGCCCTCGGAGCCGCCGTGCTGGCGACCTGGATCGCGGGCCGGCCCGACCGCACCGGTCGGCGGACGTTCGGCTCCTACCGGGCGGAGGTCTTCGCCTCCGGACTGGCGGTGCTGATCATGATCGGCGTCGGGGTGTTCATCGCGATCGAGGCGATCGACCGGTTGGTCCGGGGATCCGTTGCTGCGCCCACCCCCACGACGATGATGGTCGTCGGTGTGATCGGGCTGGTGGTGAACCTGGTGTCCCTCGGCCTGCTCCGGGGTGGCGCTGCGGAGAGCCTGAACGTCAAGGGGGCGTATCTGGAGGTGCTCTCCGATGCTGCGGGGTCGGTCGGGGTGTTGATCGCCGGTGTGCTCGTGGCGACCACCGGCGACGGCTGGTGGGACAGCCTGCTCGCCCTGCTGGTCGCCGCCTTCGTCGGTGTGCGCGCCGTCATCCTGGGGCGCGAAGTACTGGCCGTGCTCGGCCAACACGCTCCGGTGGGCATCGATCCGGCTGACGCCGATTCGGCGCTCGCCGAGGTCGCCGGCGTCCGAGAGGTGCACGACCTGCACCTGTGGACCCTGACCTCAGGGATGAACGTCGCCACCGCGCACCTGGTGATCGACCCCAGCTGCGATCCGAACGGGGTGCTGCAGGGGGCCAGAACGATGATGCGGCAGCGATTCTCCATCGAGCACGCCACCCTGCAGGTGGAGCCCGAGGACGCGGACTGCGGCGATCCGCACTGGTGACACCGGCGTCCCGGGCGATGCTGGGTCCGGAACGGGGTGGACGCACCACAGCCCGGCTCCTCCAGGAGGAGCCGGGCTGTGGTGGTGCCAGCTGATGATCGAACTGCAGGTGATCAGGCAGCCGGCGGGGAGAGAACGGTGTCGATCAGGTAGACGGTCGCGTTGGCCGTCTTGACGCCGCCACAGATGACGGTGGAGTCGCCCACCTTGAGGTTGTCACCGGAACCGGTGACCGTGACCTCGCCACCCTCGAGGGTCTTGTGGGTGCCGACGATCTGGTCCGGGGACAGCTGACCGGCGATGACGTGGTAGGTCAGGATCTTGGTCAGCAGCTTGTCGTCGGTCTTCAGCGTGTTGACGGTGGCCGCCGGGAGCTTCTTGAACGCATCATCGACCGGGGCGAAGACGGTGAACTCGCTGCTGTTGAGGGTGTCGACCAGGTCGACCTTCGGGTTGAGCTTCCCCGACACGGCAGCCACCAGAGTGGTGAGCAGCGGGTTCCCGGCAGCGGCTGCAGCGAGCTTGGCAGTCGCCATGCCGCCGACCGAGCCGGCGCCACTCGGGTTGGCCTCTGCGTAGGCAGCACAGCCGGCGCCGACGAGGTTCGCGGCCGGATCGTTCGAGCCGGAAGACATTCCGCCCGAGGACTCCATGGGGGAGGACATGCCACCCGAGGATTCCATGGGGGAGGACATGCCACCCGAGGATTCCATGGGGGAGGACATGCCGGTCTCGGAGGCCATGGCCGAGGTGGTGGCGGCGGCCGCCGGGGTGTTGCCGGCGGTGGTCGCGGTGTCCGAACCGCAGGCTGCGGTGACGAACATGGTGGCGCCGATCGCGGCCGCGATGACGATCTTCTTGATCTTCATGATGCTCCTCGTGGGGGTGTCGACGTCGTGTCGAGCTGGTGGGTGGAACTGCTGGTGCACAAAGGGTGTGCGCTGGTATGAGGTTCTCGATCCGTCGAGCGGGGATGGACCCCGCCGGCGGGGATCTCCCCTCCCGACACCAGCAGTTCGGCACACCGCGACGCGCGGATGGGTGAAGCAATGGGAAAAGTCTTGCGGGACGGAATATATGGTGCTGGGGATCGAGCGTTGGTCCGGTGACGCTGCGGTGGCGCCGCACGTGGCCAGGGCGGAAGCATTGTCCCGCAACAAGTTCAACGATTGAAACCTTCGGGCAACCCGGTTGACGGTGTGATGTCCATCATGAGCGACGGTGGCCGAATCGTGACCTGACAGTGCCCGATTGTGGGCAAGTCGGAGAGCCCGTTCGCCGCAGGGAGGGGACCGGACGGAAACGCCGGGTCCGATCTGGTGATCGGGCCCGGCGATGACCAGCGGCAGATCAGGTGACGGTGATCGTGCGCGAGTTCCAGCCGGAGGATCCGTCGGGGATCGGCTCGGCGCGCTGGTCGGTCTGCACCTTGCCGGCCGCGTCGGTCGCGCGGACGCGCAGCGTGCGAGGCCCGGAGCCCTTGGCCTTCCAGGTGTACTTCCACTGCACCCAGCTGTCCTTCGACAGCGGCTTCGACAGCGTCGCCTCGGCCCACGGGTCGTCGTCCACCTGGACCTCCACCTTGGCCACTCCGGTGTTCTGGGCCCAGGCCATCCCGCCGATGACGACGGACTCGCCAACAGCGAACGAGGCGAACCCGGCCGGGGTGTCGATCCTGGACGAGAGCTTGATCGGGCCGTGGTCGGACCACCCGCGCTGGGTCCAGTAGGCGGACACCTTCGAGAACGTGGTCAGCTCCATCGAGGCGATCCACTTGGTTGCCGAAACGAAGCCGTAGAGCCCCGGCACGACCATCCGGACCGGGAAACCGTGCTCGAACGGCAGCGGTTCTCCGTTCATGCCGACAGCGAAGAGCGCCTCGCGATCGTCCATCAGCGCTTCCAGCGGAGCAGACAGGGTGAAGCCGTTGACGTCGGTACAGAGCACGCAGTCTGCGCCCTGCTGGACGCCTGCTTCCTGCAACACGGTCCGGATCGGGGTACCCAGCCACACCGCGTTGCCGACTAGCGTGCCGCCGACCTCGTTGGACACGCAGGTCAGCGTGATCGGCGCCTCGACCATCGGCCGGGCAGAGATGTCGGAGTAGGTCAGGGTCATCGGGTTGTCGACCAGGCCCTTGATCTGCATGGACCAGGTGCCAGGGTTGATGATCGGCGGCTGGAAGGAGGCGTCGATCCGATAGAAGTCCTTGTTCGGTGTGACCAGTGCGGTGATGCCCGGAACGTCGAGAGAGCTGCCGGCCGGCACGACATACGGCTTCGCGGCCTTCGGCAGCACGATCTCGCTGCGGCTCTGGATGGCCGCGGCGCCGGTGGGGACGACCTTGGACAACCCGCCTGCCACCACGGCGCCCGCTGCAGTGAGCCCCGCCGAGCGGAAGAACTGACGACGGTCCGGCACGCCGGGCTTCGCCGGCGCACCGGTGGCCGTCCAGCGGGCGGGGAAGAACTTGTTGAAGACGATCAGTGCGAGCGCGATCCCGATGGCCAGCGGCAGCAGGTCGAAGATGGTCGCGTTCGCGCGGGTGATGACGGCGATGCCGACGATGACGGCGAGCACCACGACGGCGGCGAGGGCGATCTTCGTCCAGCGCGCGGCGATGAAACCGATCACCAGAGCGGCGATCCCGATGGTGGCGTACATGCCGACCTCGAGCGCCACCTTGTCGTTGGTGCCGAACGTCACGATCGCGAAATGCTTGAGCCACTCCGGCGTGAGCACGATGAAGGTGTTGGCCAGCGAGGTGATCGGGGCGGCTGCGGGATTGAACAGACCGGCCCAGACTCCCAGGGCGGCAACGAGTTCGGTGGCGGCGAAGGCGACAACCACGACGATCAACCCGGCAACCGGGGCCCACCACCGGGAGACGGTGTTCTCCGGGTTGCGTGCGGGTGCCGGTTGGGTGGGCGGTGTCGCGAGGTCGGTGGTCACAACAGTTGTTCGCGCCCGCGACGTGCGCAGATGGGTCCGCGGACCGGCGCTGAGTGCCTGTGTGTGCAACCTGCGGGCTATAGTTGTCCGAACCGAGCTCGGGTCCCTGCGGATGCACGTGGGCAACCGGGCCCGTGTGTGCGGGCGTAGTTCAGTGGCAGAACTTCAGCTTCCCAAGCTGATAGCGCGGGTTCGATTCCCGTCGCCCGCTCTGCAAGTGGCTAGGAGCCGGGCCTCGTCCGAGGCCCGGCCCGTTGCATTTCCAGCCCGGCCCAGCGGCGGCCGAGGGCCCGCGGGGTGGCCGTCCGCCGGCCGCCCAGTGCGTAGGCTCCCCCCATGCTGCTGTCCGACAGGGATCTTCTGGCCTCGATCGACGCCGGGCGACTCGTTCTCGATCCGTTCGATCCGACTCTCATCCAGCCGTCGAGCATCGACGTCCGGCTGGATCGGTACTTCCGGGTGTTCAACAACTCGCGGTACACGCACATCGACCCGTCGACCCAACAGGATGAACTGACGAGCCTGGTGGAGACGCAGGACGATGAGCCGTTCGTCCTGCATCCCGGTGAGTTCGTCCTCGGATCGACCTTCGAAGCGGTGACGCTGCCCGACGACCTCGCGGGCCGGCTCGAGGGCAAGTCCTCACTCGGTCGTCTCGGGCTGCTGACGCACTCCACCGCCGGGTTCATCGATCCCGGTTTCTCCGGACACATCACCCTCGAGCTGTCGAACGTCGCCAACCTGCCGATCACGCTTTGGTCGGGGATGAAGATCGGCCAGCTCTGCCTGTTCCGGCTCACCTCGCCCGCTCAGCATCCCTACGGCAGCGCTGTCTACGGGTCGCGCTACCAGGGCCAGCGGGGGCCGACCCCGTCCCGCGCGCACCTCAACTTCCGTCGGGACTCCACCGCCCGCTGAACTGGGCCGTCGGTGGTCAGGGCCGGCGCATTCCAGTCTGTCGTTCGACGCCCGATTCGGGTGTTTCGGCGACACTTCGGAATGCGGCTGGCGGGGGTTGGGTCAGTGGTCCGGGCCGGCGCATTCCGGTCTGTCGTTCGGCGCCCGATTCGGGTGTTTCGGCGACACTCGGGAATGCGGCTGGGTGGGCGGAGTCGGTGGTCGGGGCAGGCGAATTCCAGTCTGTCGTTCGGTGTCTGGTTCTGGCGTTTCGGTGCCATTCTGGAATGCGCCGGACAGGCCTTGAGCTCAGGCAGAGGGGGGCTTTGCTGCCGAGCTGGCCCGGACGTGCAGGGTGGTGGGTAGCACGACGTGCCGCGCCGGCCCGGTGAAGCCGCCGATCCTGCTGAGCAGCAGCTTCGCGGTCTCCGTCCCGACCTCGTACGTCGGCTGCCCGATGGTGGTGAGCGGCGGACGCAGCAGGCTCGCCCACGAGATGTCGTCGAACCCCACGACGGCAATGTCGTCCGGGACTCGCAGGCCGGCCTCGCTGATGCTGTCGAGGGCGCCGAGCGTCATCAGGTTGTTGGCAACGAACACCGCATCGGGCGGCTGCGGCAGGGCCAGCAGCTCCTGCATCGCACGCCGGCCGGAGGCCTCCCGGAAATCGCCGTACCGGATCAGCTCCGGATCGACGTGCAGCCCGTGCGAGGTCAGGCCGGTGCGATAGCCGGACAGCCGTTCCTGTCCCGTCGAGACCTCGACCGGGCCGCTGACGCAGGCGATCCGGCGGTATCCCTGCTGCCACAGATGCTCGACCGCCTGGGCGGCTCCGCCCGAGTTGTCGATGAGTACCTCGTCGACCTGCTCGTCGATCAGGCGACGGTCGACCGTCACCACCGGGATACCGACCTTGCTGAGCGCGGAGATGTCGGTGCCGTAGGGGAAGCCGGGGGCAAGGATGACGCCGGCCATGTTCTCGTCGACCGCCAGTGCCAGGTAGTCGGCCTCCTTGGTCTTGCTCAGGTCTGCGTTGCAGAGCACCAGGGAGTAGTTGTTGGCGAAGGCTATGTCCTCGATGCCGCGCAGCATGTCCAGGAAGAACGGGTTGCGGATGTCGGTGATGATCACCGCCCACACCGTGCTGCGGCGGGTGCGCAGTGATCGGGCCACCCTGCTGGGGCGGTAGTCGAGGTCTTCGATGGCCGAGCGCACCCGCGTCACCAGCTGGGGATCGACCTCGGCGTTGTGGTTGAGGACCCGCGAGACCGTCGCCGTGGAGACACCGGCCAGCCGTGCCACGTCGGCAATGGTCGCCACCGCATCCTCCTTGCGCGGCGCACCGGACGGCCGCACGTCGCTTCGTCGTGACGGCACGTTACCGTTCGAGCTCAGGGCCGTCCGTTCTCGCCGCAGGTTACTTGCCAGTAACATCGGCCTCCGATGCCGTCGGCGCACCGAGGAGGAAAACGATGACGATCCTGCACTGGATTCTCGGGACGCTGTCCGTCCTCCTGATCGTGGTGGGCTTCGGAGCGCTGATCAGGGCGGGCCTGGCCATCTACCGCACGGTCCGGCTGGGCGCGCCCGATCCGACCCGCGCGGCCCCTGGCCCGGCGCGCCTGAAGGCGATGGCCATCGAGGTCCTCGGCCACACCAAGATGCTGAAGTGGGGCATCGTCGGGGTCGCACACTGGTTCGTGATGGTCGGGTTCGGCGCGCTCGTGCTGACCCTGGTCGAGGCCGTGGGCGATACGATGAACCCGGGGTACGAGTTGCCCATCATCGGCCACTGGGCGGTGTGGGGCCTGTTCGTCGAGCTGATCGCGTTGACCACCGTACTGGGGATCGGCACCCTGATCGTCATCCGTCAGCGCTCTCATCCACGGAACACCATGCGCCGCAGCCGGTTCGCCGGTTCCAACTTCGCGCAGGCCTACTTCGTCGAGTCGGTGATCGCGATCATCGGCGTCTGCATCTTCTTGATCAGGGCCTTCAAGGCTGCCAACGGCGATCTGCCGTATCCGACGTGGGCGGCGCCCATCTCGATCGGTCTGGGAGCGTTGCTGCCCGCATCGCTGGTGGCGGTGTCCGTGGTGGCCTTCGTCAAGGTCGCGGTGTCGATGGGCTGGGCCGTCGTGATCGCGAAGAACCTGACGATGGGCGTGGCCTGGCACCGGTTCACGGCGTTCTTCAACATCTATTTCAAGCGTGAACCGGTGGCCAACAAGCCCGCGCTGGGTGCGCTCCGGCCGATGATGTCCGGCGGCGTGCCGCTCGACTTCGAGGAAGCAGACCCCGAGAAGGACACCTTCGGAGCCGGCAAGGTCGAGGACTTCAGCTGGAAGGGCTGGTTGGACTTCACCACCTGCACCGAGTGCGGCCGCTGTCAGTCCCAGTGTCCTGCCTGGAACACGGCAAAGCCGTTGTCCCCCAAGCTGGTCATGCTCCAGTTGCGGGATCATGCCTTCGCCAAGGCGCCGTACCTGGCCGCTGGTGGCGGCAAGGACGCGTCGGGTGCGGAGAAGGCGACGCCGGAGCAGTTGGCCGGCGTGCCGGCGTCGGCACTGGCCGAGGCGGAGCGTCCGCTGATCGGCGGCGCCGACCTGGGCGGGATCATCGACCCCGAGGTGCTGTGGGACTGCACCACCTGCGGCGCCTGTGTGGAGCAGTGCCCGGTGGACATCGAGCACGTCGACCACATCGTCGACATGCGCCGCTACCAGGTGATGATCGAATCCGAGTTCCCGAGCGAGCTCGGTGGGTTGTTCCGCAACCTGGAGAACAAGGGAAACCCGTGGGGGCAGAACAACTCCGATCGGATGGCCTGGGCGAAGGACCTCGACTTCGAGGTCCCCGTCGTCGGTCCGGCCGGTGACGGCGAGCTGCCGGACGACCTCGAGTACCTGTTCTGGGTGGGCTGCGCCGGCGCGTTCGACGATCGTGCCCGCAAGACCACCAGGGCCGTGGCCGAGTTGCTGCACCTGGCGGGGGTGAAGTTCGGGGTGCTCGGCGAGGGGGAGACCTGTACCGGTGACCCGGCCCGCCGCGCCGGCAACGAGTTCCTGTTCCAGATGTTGGCCCAGCAGAACGTGGAGACCCTCGACGAGACCTTCGGTCGCCGCGCCGACCGCAAGATGATCGTCAGCTGTGCGCACTGCTTCAACACCTTCGCCAACGAGTACCCGCAGGTGGGCGGCGACTACCAGGTGCTGCACCACACCCAGCTCCTCAACAAGCTGGTGCGGGACAAGAAGTTGGTGCCCGTGGCTCCGGCGGATCGCGGCAGCACTGTCGGCGGAACACCGGTGACCTACCACGACCCCTGCTACCTGGGGCGCCACAACAAGGTCTACGCCCCGCCCCGCGAGCTGATCGAGGCGTCCGGGATGCAGCTGGCCGAGATGCCGCGCAACTCCTCCCGCGCGTTGTGCTGCGGCGCCGGCGGCGCCCGGATGTGGATGGAGGAGAAGATCGGCAAGCGGATCAACCTCGAGCGCATCGACGAGGCCATCTCCACCGGCGCCCAGCAGATCGGTACCGGCTGCCCGTTCTGCCGCGTCATGCTCACCGACGGGCTCACGGCCAGACAGAACGAGGGAGTGGCGGAGGACGTCGAGGTCGTCGACGTCGCCCAGATGCTGCTCGCCTCGGTGAAGGGCCGCTGACGCACGAAGCGAGGCGGGAGGGGTCGGGTGAACATCCCGCAGCGTTGACACTTGCGGCATCCCCGGACCCGATGGTGTGCGGGACCGGCTGCGTCGACGCGTTCGGGGTGACAAGCTGACCGGATGAGTTCGCCTGCGGACGATCACGGGCAGCCGACCGCGCCGCCGGGTCCGGACGCGGGTCGGTTCCCGGTCCCGGCTGAGCCGCAGGATCGGCGAAACGCCCGGGTGGATCGCTGGGCCGGCCCGGCCACCGACGTGGTTGCCGGCCGCTATGCACTGTGCGATCCGCTCGAGAGCGGCGGCTCCGGAACCGTCTGGCGCGCCTACGACCTGCAGCGGCGGCAGTACTGCGCGGCGAAGCTGCTGCGCCGCCGCGAGGCCGGACAACTGCTGCGGTTCGTGCGCGAGCAGGAGGTCAGGCTCACCGGACGGCACCTGGCCAGTCCCTATGCCTGGGCCGCGGAGGAAAGCGACGTCCTGATCGCCACCGAGCTCATCGACGGTGGTTCGCTGCACCGTCTGACCGCCGAGTACGGGGCGTTGGCCGAAGCCACCGTCGCCGCCGTCCTGGACCAGGTGCTCGACGGACTCGATGCGGTGCACCGCGCCGGCCTCGTCCATCGCGACGTGAAGCCCGGGAACCTGTTGCTGCGGGCCACCCGCGGCGGTCCGCTGCACGTGCTGCTCATCGACTTCGGGCTGGCAATCGGCGCCGCAGATGCCAGGCTGACCGAACTCGGCATGGTGATCGGCACCCCTGGCTATCTGCCACCGGAGTTGGCGCGGGCCGATGCCGGGCCTGCTCCGGCCCAGGACCTGTTCGCAGCGGGCCGCGTGGCCGCTGCACTGTTGACCGCGCACGAGCCGAAACTCGGTGTGCCGCTGGAGGTTCCAATCACCGATCCGGTCCTGCGGGCGGTCGTGGCAGCGCTCGTGGACTTCGACCCGCAGCGCCGTCCCGCCGATGCTGCGACGGCCCGCCGGATGCTCGCCGGTGCCCGGATGGACCCGCACCCGCTCACCGCCGGCGGACAGCGGATCGACCTCGTCCCGCGGGTACCTCCGCTGCCGGCGGGATGGGACCCGGTGCACGGTCCGACCGCCGCAGCACACCCGGTCGACCCGCGGGCGGCAGCGCCCAGCAACCAACCGTCCACCCGGCTCGAACCGTCAGGGCCGCCCCACTCTGCCGGCCCGTCAGCGGGATCCGGGGTGGGTCCGACCCCGCAGTCGCCGGGTGTGCTGCGCGCCGGGCGGCCGTCCCGCTGGCCGGCGCTGGTGGGTGCGGTGGGCGGCGCGATGGCGATCGGTGGCCTGGTTCTTGCCCTGCTGCTGCACCAGGGGCCGACGACGTCGGACGGGCCGCTGGGCACCACCGTCCCCGCCAGCCCTCCCGCCGGACTGCCGGGGACCGTCGCCGTCGGCCCGCGACCCGGCCAGGAGTGCGACTGGTCGGACGAGGGGCGGACGAGTTCCGGACCCGAGGGAGCTGTCAGCTGCCGGGTGCGGGACGGCGGCTACCGCTGGATCGCCGCCGGCTGATCAACATTGCTGCTGCCACCCCGAGCGTCAGGACCCCGAGCCCGCCCAGGGCCCAGGTCCAGGCTGGTGTCCCGGTCGCTCCGGAGGATTTCCCGGCGGCGATCGGGACCGCGGACGTCGCAGCGGAGGAGCCTGCTGTCGGTGTGGCGGGCGGGTCGTAGCCGGCCGCCCCGCCGGTGCCGGTGGCGTCGATGGCCTGCACCGTCAGGGTGTACGGCACGGTCGCGTCCGGTCCGTCCTGCGCGGGCGCCATGCTGAGCAAGACGAAATAGGTGCCCGGCAACGCATAGCGGACGATCTCCGGGTCGTCCGAGGTGCGGTTGGCAGCGGCGACCGGCACGTCCGTCGACCCGGACAGGAACGAGTCCTCGTCCCGTTGGACGAACGGCCCACCCTCCCCGCCGGTCACGGTGTGGACCGGGGTGGCCAGCGGATTGCGGATCTGGACGGCCACCGAAGCGGCCCGGTCGACCGGCGTGCCCTGTCCGATCGGCGTCACCCGATAGGCGAGGCGTTGCCCGAAACCGAGTCGGACCGCGAAGAACCTGGTCTCGCCGCCCACGATGGTGTCGGCGACGGTCGTACCCGACGCGAGCAGCGGAGCAGTGGCGAAGTTGGTCCCACCGGAGATCGCCGACGGGGTGGTCGCGGTCGGCGGCGGCAATTCCGTCGAGGTGCTCAGCGCCCTCCCGGTCGCGTGCAGCGGAGGCTCGCTGCGGATCGTCAGCTGCACCGGGGTGGCCGTCCCGAAGCGGTACTCGCCGAGTCGCTCGACCCGCAGGTACAGCGGCTCGGTCACTGCGCACGACTCCGACCAACCGTCCGCACCGGGGACGATGCCGCCGACCTGCGCGGTGACCATCGGCCGCGGCTCGCGCTCCCCGCCGCTCTCGGTCGCCTCGACGAGTGGCAGGCAGGGGTCGTCGTCGTTGTTGACCAGGCTCAGCCGGAGACCGAGTTGGCGGTACTCGTCCGAGCGCAGATCGCCGATCGCGGTGGCCGAGGCCCAGGGCGTCATTCCCTCGCCCTGCGGCAGCGCGTAGTAACGCACGGTGCCGTTCTTCTGGGCGCCGTCTGCGTAGTAGCTGCCCCGGGTGAATCCCGGATCGAGGTAGTCACCGGGCACCAGCACCGGTGCGTCCTGCGCGGTCACCGTGCCGACAACCGGAGTTCCCGAGGGACGCAAACCCTCGGCTTCGCGTCGGTACCCGGCGGCCAGCACGGCTTCGAGGCGTTCCCGCGCGACCGACACCGAGGCACTCGAGGACGAGGCCTGCGCCGTGTCGACGGTGCTGGTGGAGGTGGGATCGGGATAGCGCAACGGGAGGTAGGTGCCGCCGGTGGCGGACGTGATGCAGCCGAACAGGGTGTCGGCGGCGGCATCCGGCTGGATCCCGATGACGCTGACGGTGAGTGCCGGGTTCGCGGCGATGGCATCCCGCGCGCTCGCGCACGGATCGGGATCGGTGCACAGGTCGAATCCGTCGCTGACCAGCAGGATCGAGGCGGGCGCATCGGTGGGCAGGGCGGCAGCCGCCTGGCCGATGGCCCGGCCGATCGGTGAGTACCCCGACGGGATCACCTCCTCGGCTGCTGCTTCCAGAGCATCCTGGTCGAACTGCGCGGGCGGGGCGAGCTCCGTGACGTCCCGGCAGCCGCGTTCCCGTTCGCTGACGTTCGGCCCGGTGCCGGTCCCGTAGGCCAGCAGGCCGACTGTCGCGTCGTCCGGCAGATCCGACAGGATGCCGGACAGCTGACGCCTGGCCTGATCGATCCGCTCACCCTCCGCGTCCTCCAGCTTCATCGAGCCGGATGCGTCCAGGATCACCATCAGTGGGGCGCGGCCGGTGAAGGCGCCTGGGAGGGCGCTGGGTGCGCCCGGTGCGGTTGTGGGTGTGGGTGTTTGTGTGCCCGTGTCCGCCAGGACCGGGCCTGCGGGGATCGGCCCCGCGACGACCAGCGCGGCGGCGGTCAGCGCGGTGCCGAGGGCACCCAGCAGGCGGCGAGTACCGACAACGGCCTCGGGCCGGCGACGGGATGCGGGAACGCGGGACACCGGACCACTATGGCGGCTGGGTCGGCGGCACGGGACCGATTCGGGCGGATCCACCGGTCCGCCGGGAGCAGGGGACGTAGCGTGGCGCCATGGGCACACCTGATCCCGCTCCGGACGCGACTCCTGCTCCGGACGCGACTCCCGGTCCGGACGCGACTCCCGCTCCGGACGCGACTCCGGCTGCCGACGCACCGGCTCCCGCCACACCGGCTCCCGCCACACCCGCTCCTGACGTAGCTGGCTCGGACCCATCCGATCCGGACGCATCCGGCGAGGACGAGGTGATCGACGCGGAGTTGGTCCCGACACCCGACACCACCTTCACGCCACAGGTGACGACGCCGGCTTTCGACTACACCGATGCCGGTGTTCCCACCCTCGACTACCTGCGCGACCGGATCGAGAAGCGACTCGGGACCGCTGAGGGCAGCGCTGAGCTCGCCGGTGCGCAGGACGCGCAGGAGCGTCAGCGCAAGGCCGACGAGGAGCGCGCCGAGAAGGCGGCCGCCAAGCTCGCGGAGATCCGCCGCCAGGTCACCGAGGGCCGCTGAGCGATTCCGTGCCATGGATGGGGGCGCCGCTCCGTTCCCCGGCGCGAGTGGTGGTGCGCCGGGTCTCACCGACGGTGATCGCTCGACCCTCTCCGCTGATCGTGCAAGCGAGGAACGAGTGCGTCGAGATCCTGTTGTGCTGCAGCCGGTTTCGGCCGTAGCGGGGTCTCGTCTCCTTCGTCACTCGACCACCGTGGTGTTCGCTCGACCGCGGCTGTGATCGTTCGATCACCGTGGTGTTCGCTCGAGCATCGACCCGGTCAGACCCGCTGGTTGGCCGGGCTGAAGTGGGAACCGTCGCCGTCCTCACGACCGGCACCGATGACGTGGGTGACGGCATTGATCAGGGCCAGGTGGGTGAAGGCCTGGGGGAAGTTGCCGAGGTGCCGGCCGGTGTGCGGCTCGATCTCCTCGCCGTACAGGCCGAGCGGAGAGGCGTGCGTCAGCAGCCGACCGCACAACCGCTCCGCGAGCTCGACCTCGCCGATCTCGACCAGCGCCGAGACCAACCAGAACGAGCAGATGGTGAACGCGCCCTCCTCGCCGTCGAGGCCGTCGTCGGTCTGCTGCGTGCGGTATCGCAGCACCATGCCGTCCTCGGTCAGCTCGTCGGCGATCGCCAGCACGGTGTTGCGGATGCGCTCGTCGTCGGCAGGCAGGAAGCGCACCAGCGGCATCAACAGTACGGAGGCGTCCAGCGCGTCGGAGCCGTAGCGCTGCACGAAGACCCCGCGGGAGTCCATGCCGTTGGCCAGCACGTCCGCGTGGATCTCGTCCGCGATGCCCTGCCACTTCTCGGCGATCCTCGAGTCCCCGCGGGCGGTGGCAAGCCGGACGCCGCGGTCCAGCGCGACCCAGCACATCACCTTTGACGAGACGAAGTGCTGCAATTCGCCGCGCACCTCCCACATCCCGGCATCCGGCTCCTGCCAGTTCGCCGCCGCCGACTCGACCTGCGCCACGATGATCGGCCACAGCTCTTCCGGGGTCCGGCGACGGGAGCGGCTGTGCAGGTAGATCGAGTCGAGCAGCGCGCCCCAGACATCGTGCTGGGCCTGGCCGTAGGCTCCGTTGCCGATCCGGACCGGTTGTGCCCCCTCGTATCCCTCCAGATGGTCCAGGATCTTCTCGGTCAGCCGTTTCTCGCCGCCGATGCCGTACATGATCTGCAGGGAGTCGGGACTGTCGCGTGTCACGTCGTGGATGAAGTAGAAGAAGTCATCCGCCTCGCGGTCGAACCCCAGTGTGTACAGACCCCACAGGGCGAAGGTGGAGTCCCTGATCCAGGAGTATCGGTAGTCCCAGTTCCGTTGTCCACCAGGGGTTTCCGGTAGCGACGTGGTGGCCGCGGCGATCAGGGCACCGGTCGGTGCGTAGGTCAACCCCTTGAGCGCCAATGCCGACGTCTCCAAGTATTGGCGCCACGGATGGTCCGGGAAGGTGCCCTGGGTCAGCCACTCGCGCCAGAACTCGACAGTGTGCTCCACCCGACCCTCGGCCTCCGCGATCGAGCGCGGGGTTTCCTGCTCCGAGAAGGAGAACGCCACGAAGTGCTTCTCGCCGGCCGTCATCCTGGTCCTGGCAATGGCGGAGCGCCCTTCGACCCCGAACCGCAGGGAGGAGTTGATCCGCAGGGTCGGCTCCTGCGGGTGCGGTCCCATCTCACCCGACGGCCGCTGGGCCGTCGCCCGCAGGTCGTGGTAGCCGCCGTCGCGATAGGTCCACTCGGGCGGGATGGTGCCGTAGCCGAAAACGGGCTCGCAGTCCGCGGAGACGTCGACCGAGCCGTAGGTGCACTCCACGACGCGTACCAGGCAGTGCAGCGCGTCGTTGTCGGTGGGGGCGCGTCGGTGGCTGCCCGACCGCTGGTCCACGTCGTGCCAGGGCGCGACGACCAGCGCATCGCGGACCACCAACCAGCCGGTCGGTGTCTGCCAGGTCGTCTCCAGCACGAGGGTGCCGGGGATGTAGCGCCGCGCGTTGGGCACGGTGACGCCGACCGGACCGATCCCGAAGGAGCCGGCGCCGCGGTCCAGCATCGCGGTGAAGATGCTGGGGGAGTCCGGCCGGGGGATGCACATCCACTCGACGGAGCCGTCGGGCGCGATCAGACAGTTCACCTCACAGTCGGACAGGAATGCGTAGTCCGAGATCTGCGGGAAGGTCATCGCGGCGGAGGCAGCGTTCTCGGGCATCCGCCGATTGTGCACCGCGAGGATCGGTGACGCGTCACCGGCGCCGGGGAACAGCAGGAGTCAGCTGGTGACCTGGGCCGCCGTGTCGCTGATGGTCTCGCCGGCGTGCCGCACGGCCCGCCGGGCGCGCCAACCGACAGACGGCTTGCCGGCAGTGTCCACCGCAGCCAGCAGCAGACCGCCGGTCATCGACGCGTTCTTCAACAGGTGCAGGGTGTGCGCCTTCTTCGCCGCGGGGTCCTCGGTCTCCCACGGGCGGTGTCCGGCCAGCGTCGTCGGCACCAGGCTGGCGATCAGGGCCAGCGCGGCCACCCGCGGGAACTTGCCGAGGGCGAGCATCGTGCCGGCGATCACCTTGACCGCACCGTCCAGCTGGACGAGCTGCTGGGTGCTCGATACCACCGGTAGCTTCGCCGGGAGGTCGCCGATGAGCTTCTCCGCCGCGGGCGTCTTGGACGCCGGATTGCGGAAGGCATCGAAGCCGCCGAAAACCAGCGTGGAAGCGAGCAGGGGGCGAGCGATCGCGCGTACCAGGGCCATGGCTCCACGATATCCCTTCGACCCGCAGTCCAACCGTGCGCAGTCGGGACGTTCCGCCGAGGGATGAAGGGGACGGGGGAGCTGGAGGACGTCGGTCCGGATCGCCTAGCGTCTCAGGGATGACCGATCGGCGATTGATGCTCGTGCATGCCCACCCGGACGACGAGACCTCCAGCACGGCCGCGACGATGGCCGATGCGATGGCCACCGGGGGCCAGGTCACGCTGGTGACCTGCACCCTGGGTGAGCGCGGCTCGGTGGTGCTGCCCGAGTTGCTGCACCTGCACCACGAGCAGGACGACGGATTGGGCCCCCACCGGCTCGGTGAGCTGGCGGCCGCGATGGGCGCCCTCGGGGTGACCGACTTCGTCCGGCTGGGTGGCGACGGCCGATGGAGCGATTCCGGCATGGTCGACACCGACGAGGGTCTGGCCACGGTCGGCGACGACGTCCCCGAGAACGCCTTCTGGAACGCCGATCTGCTCGAGGCCGCCACCGAGCTGGTCGCGCTCATCCGCGACCGCCGCCCGCAGGTACTGATCACCTACGACGAGAAGGGCGGTTACGGCCATCCCGACCACGTCCAGGCGCACCGGGTCGCGATGTACGCGACCGCACTGGCCGGCGCGCTGACATTCCGGCCGGATCTCGGTGCTGCCTGGACGATCCAGCGAGTGCTGTGGACGGCGATCCCCGCCAGCGCGATGCGGATGATGATCGCGGGCGCTCGCGCGGCCGGCGAGGAGTTCTTCGCGGGCTTCGACCTGGAATCGGACGCGATCCCGCCGATGTGCGTGGCGGACGAGTACATCGCGGTCAAGGTGGACGGCAGTGCGTACCGCAGGCAGCGGTTCGCGGCACTGCGCGCCCACCGCACCCAGATCCCTGCCGACAGCTTCTTCTTCTGGGGGGAGCACGAGGAGAGCGGGGTGGCAGTCTTCGCGGCCGAATCGTTCACCCTCGCAGCCGGATCCGCCCCGCCGCCGGGCGCCACCGACGTCTTCGCTGGTCTGCTTCCCGAGGGCTGAGGGCAGCAGAGGGTCAGGATGCCGTGCCGCTGGACGCTCCCAGCCGTTGGTCCTCATGCAACGAACGGAGCAGGTCGGCCAGTCCGCCCGGAGCCCGGCCGCGCAGCCGGGACGAGGTCTGGACAACGGGCCGCAGCACCGGAACCACCCGGAACGATGCGGCACGCAGATCGTTCAGCAGTGCGTGTTCCTCGCCGTGCTCGACCGCGCGGAATCCGCCGACCGCGCGGTAGGCGGCCATCCGGACGGCGAGGTTGGCCGCATAGACGTGGCGATGACCGTCACTCGTCATGCCGGCGGCGACGATCGCCCGGTAGCGCTGCAAGGCCTCCTGGCTGCCGTGCCAGCCGACCAGCTCGACGGGTCCGGCGAGCGCATCGGCTCCGCGACTCGCGCCGATCCGCATCAGGTCGGTCACCCAGTTCTCCGGGACGATCGAGTCGGCGTCGGTGCTCAGCACCCAGTCCGTCGACGGGCCGGGTAGTGCTGCGAGGCGGTCGATCAACCGGGCGCGGACAGCGCCCACCCTGGACGGGATCTCGTCTCGGGCGACCACCCCGGTGACGTGGTCCGGCAGCGTCGAGAACTCCAGCACGGCGGACGCCCGCGCCGCGGTCCGGTCCGTGCACCGATGTGCCGCCACGCCGATGGTCGCGGAGCGGATCTGCCCCGCGTCGAGTGCGACCCGGACAGCGGCGAGCACCGCGCGAACACACGTCACGACGCTGCTCTGCTCGTCGTGCGCCGGCACGGCCACCAGGATCGCGGGTGGCGCGGTCACCCCGCCACGGCCTGTCGGGCCAGGGCGAACAGGTCGCGATCGGCATGTTGTTGGCGCACATAGAGATCGAGATCTGCGATGACCCCGGAGAGCTGGGGGACGTGCGCGGCACCGGCCGGGCCGGCGCAGTCCCTGGCGGTCTGCAGCGCGCGTCTGACCGCAGCGGCGATACCGGCCCGGGTGAAGGTGCACAAGGCGGCGGTCTCGTCGGGTGTCAGCTCGGCCGGACCGTCGAGAGCGACGGCGGCACGGTCCAGCAGTGCGCAGCAGGTGTCGACCTCCAGGGCGATAGCGCCGATCCGCAGCGACTGAACCTGATCGAGCGTGCCGGCGGACAGCCAGCCGACGAGCACGTCCAGCACGGCCTGCGCGCCGCCGGTCCACACTGCGGCGACGCCGACACCGCCGGGGAGGAAAGCCGGCCGCTCGAGATAGAAGCCAGGTCCGCCGACCACGGCGTCGGCCGGGACCGGCTCGGCGTCCAGTTGCAGGGTGAAGGAACGACTGACCGACATGGCGTCGCTGCACCACGAGTGGTGGTCGTACTTCCAGTGCTCTACCGGTGCGTCCACGAGCAGGCTCTGCGGAGGCTCCGTGTCGGTGACGACGGTGACCAGCGACCGGTCGATCACCCCGCACCCGGACGCGAACGGCATGGATCCGGAGAGCACCAGTGCGCCGTCGTTCTCGTCCGCTGGGCTTGCCGTCACCGCGGCGCCGCGGGAGCGAGAGGCCCAGACCCCGTACAGTGCACCAGGTTTTGGTACCCGGCCGGCCTGCTGCAGGATCCGCAGAGCGTCGACGTGGCCCTCGGCAAGTCGGCCGCCCGGAACGCTGCGTCGTCCCAGCTTCCGCAGCTCGACGAACAGGTCGGTCCAGCTCAATTCCGCCCAGGCGATCGGACCGACCAACTGCCGGACCATCTCAGCAATACCGGTGGTGTCGTCGGCGCGGGGTGGAGCGATCAACGGGCACGCACCCAGGAACGCAGCACGAAATCGGCATCGTCGTGACGGACGGCGAGCGCCCACCCGTCCTCGGTGAGTGCCGCGTCGAGCAGTCCGGCGGCGTGCTCGCCGGACCGCGGAGCATCATGCGGATGGTGTCGCCAGTTCACCAGGACGACCTCGCTCCCGTCCGGTGTCGCCGACCCGAGCAGGGTTGCCGGCAGCGCGAGCAGATCGAGCGTCGGCAGGTAGTAGACGACCTCGGACAGGACGATCAGGTCGAACTCGTGGTTCCCCAACGACTCCGGCAATCCGTGCACCTGCGTCGTCACCTCGGCCCGGCCGTCGTCGGGTTCCGAAGCCAGGCGCGCCGCGGTCAACTCGACGGCGCGGGGCGACAGGTCCGAGGCGACCAGGGAGTCGCACCGATCCGCGAGGGAGCGGGTCAGATGCCCTGTGCCGCAAGCGGTATCCCAGATCCGTTGGTATCGTTGCTGGGTGAGGGAGGCAACCGTGATGTCGATCTTTCGCTGCTCGTACCAGCTGGAGCCGACGTCGAACGGATCGTCATCGGCCCGGTAGGCGGCATCGAAGTCAGGACGGGACGGGTGCGCGGCGGTCACAGAAAGTCTCCACTGTCATGGGGTCGGACACTGTCATGGGGTCGGACACTGTCATCGGGTCGGACGCTGTCATGGGGTCGGAACGCAAATGCTCGTCGGTGGTGCTCCAGCATCGAGTCCGGAACCACCGGGCCGAGACCTGCGAAGAAGGACGAGTACTGGCTGGGATAGCAGCGGATCGCGGCCTCGCGTCGGTCTTCGTCCACGGGGTCCGCCGGCAACAGGGACAACCGGGCGGACGTCGCCTCGTCCCGGGGCGGATGCTTCCAGAAGGATGCCCAGACGGGGTATTCGACGAGGGGGATCGAGTGCCGTGCGGCAACCTCGGCTGCGGCCGCTCCCACCGCGGCGTGGTCCGGGTGCGGGTCCGATGCCCAGGGAGCTGCGAGCAGCACCGGCCGGCACCTGGACACCGCGCAGTCGAGCTCCACGACGACCCGGTAGGGGAAGTCTGCCAGCGCCGAGTCGGGGAGATCCCGACACCGGGTCGACCTGACACCCAACGCCGCGCCCGCGCGGGTGAATTCGTCACGGCGGAGATTGCCGATCGCCGCACGGGTGACCGTGGGCAGGGGGAATGGGGAGCTTCGGGTGATCGCGTCCAGACAGGCCTCGCCGGCAGTGAGGGTGAGGAGGTCGACCGGTCCGGATGTGCGGGCCCACCGCGCGATCGACCTGCCGAAGCCGATCGTCTCGTCGTCCGGATGGGCGGAGAGGACCAGCAGCGGTCCGTCCCCGACCGAAGCCGGATCCCAGACGGGCGCGCCGGTCAACGCGTGCGCCCAGACGGCGGGCGACAAGCCGTCCGGGGTCACGGCAACTACGGGCGCTGTACCCACTGCGTCGGCTGACATGGCTGCTCCCACCGGACGGCTCGTTCAAACTTGGATCGCGTGTGACTGACGTGCGACGGAGGGGCTCTGCGCCGCATCTCCGTCGGGCCCGGTTGGCTGTGGACGGCACTCCGTTCGTACCCACCCCCGGGCCGATCATGCACCTGGCCGCCGTGCATGCGATCGCCGATGACGGGTACTGGACCGATGACCCGAGTGAACGCCGTCGACGCGTTCTCCGCGAAGGAAAGGACCCCCATGCCCCGCACGCCGAAGTTCACCGTTCCCGGAATGTCCATCAAGGAGGGTGGCGCCGTCGCCAAGATCTTGCAGCTGCGCCTGCATGCGCTGAACGACCTCCAGCTCACCCTCAAGCACGTGCACTGGAACGTGGTCGGGCCGAACTTCATCGGCGTCCACGAGATGCTGGACCCGCAGATCGAGGAGGTCCGCGGATTCGCCGACGAGACCGCTGAGCGGATCGCGACCTTGGGCGCGGACGTGCTGGGCACCCCGGGCAGCATCGTGCGCGACCGGCCGTGGGATGACTACTCGCTCGGCCGCGCCGACACCATTTCCCACCTCGCGGCGCTCGACCAGGTGTATCGGGGCGTCATCGCCGACCATCGCGAAGCGGCGGACGATGTCGCCGATCCCGATCCGGTGTCCGAGGACATGTTGATCGGCCACCTGCGCTCGCTCGAGCTGTTCCACTGGTTCATCCGGGCACACCTGGAGAACTCGGGTGGGGCGCTGGCCGACGAGGGTGCGACCACCGAGAAGGGCGCCGCCCGCAAGGCCGCCGCCGCGCGACCGGCTGCGTCCACCGGATGAGGTGAGTCCACCCTTGTCGCGCAGCGGCCGGTGGAGGGTGGCCCTGGAGAAGCACACGGGCTGACGGCTCCGTACCCGGTGTCCCGCATCGGATCTGCAGGTTTCTGCCGATCCGCCGCGGGGTACCGGGTGGATGTCACCTCACCGTCGAGGTGCTGAATCGGAGGTCAGCGAAATCATGGCTTCACATCAAACTCCCGTCAGCGGTACCGACACCGAATCTGCGTCCGAGCAGTTGCTCCACCCTGCGGATGCACCGGCCGACGGCAGCGGCAATGCCGGCCCCGACTGTTTCTGGCTTCCTGCGGGGAGCCGCCCGCCGACGCCGAGGATCGCTGCGGTGCACTCGCTCGACCAGCAGCCCAAGCCGCCCCGCCCGGCGCTGTCCTCCTGATCCCGAAGGCCGTCAGGACTCCTGCCTGACCGCCGGGATCAGTCCGGCCTGAAGGGCCGTCTCGGCCGATCGGAGCTGCCGCGATCACGGCCGCCGCCGCGCCCCGGATTTCCCTCGTCCCGCCGCGCGACCACCCGGATCGCGAACGCGACGACGACGATCCCGACCACGATCAGCAACCAGGACGGAACGCCCTGGAATGGTGACGGGGCGACCGCGTCCCCGGTCAGGTCGGCGGCCGAGCTGGGCGCCGACGATCCGGTGGACGGTGCGGCCCCGGCGACACCCTGGCCGGTCAGCATCGCCACGAGCGTGGCCGCGGCCTGGGTCAACACCGTGCGAGCACGCGAGGCATCCATCCCGTCATCCTGCCCGCTGACCGCCATGCGCTGGACCGGGCCGTTCCTGTAGATCCGCCCGGCGGCCAGCTGGACGAGCCCGATCCCGGGCCGGGAACAGAAGGCCGGGTCGCCGCGTTCTCCAGGACAGTAAGTTGAGTCACGCGCGCTCAGGTCTTGTTGCCCGACGCAGAGCATTTTGGCACTATGGAGTCAGTACTTGAGTCGATCAGGCTCAGGGCCGGACAGACCATTCAGCAGGACGGCGATCCGCGCAGACAGCGCGAGCCGGTGGAGAGAACGGCACGCACGAGTGCCGGAGGAAAGGATTCACATGTCACGAGCTGTCGGAATCGATCTGGGCACCACCAACTCGGTGGTCTCGGTGCTGGAGGGCGGCGAACCCACCGTCATCGCCAACGCGGAGGGATCGCGCACCACGCCGTCGATCGTCGCGTTCGCCAAGAACGGTGAGGTGCTCACGGGTGAGGTCGCCAAGCGGCAGGCCGTCACCAACGTCGACCGCACCATCCGGTCGGTGAAGCGCCACATGGGCACCACCTGGTCCGTCGACATCGACGGCAAGAAGTACTCGCCGCAGGAGATCAGCGCCCGCGTGCTGGGCAAGCTGAAGCGCGACGCCGAGTCCTACCTGGGCGAACCGGTGACGGATGCGGTGATCACGGTTCCCGCGTACTTCAACGACAGCGAGCGGCAGGCCACCAAGGACGCCGGCGAGATCGCCGGCCTCAACGTGCTCCGCATCGTCAACGAGCCGACCGCTGCCGCGCTGGCCTACGGCCTCGACAAGGGCGAGAAGGAGCAGACCATCCTGGTGTTCGACCTCGGCGGCGGCACCTTCGACGTCTCCCTGCTCGAGATCGGTGACGGCGTCGTCGAGGTCCGCTCCACCGCCGGCGACAACCGGCTCGGCGGGGACGACTGGGACGAGCGTGTCGTCACCTGGCTGGTCGACAAGTTCAAGGCGGCCAACGGCATTGACCTGACCAGGGACAAGATGGCCATGCAGCGCATCCGCGAGGCATCGGAGAAGGCCAAGATCGAACTGTCCGCCGGGCAGCAGACCTCGATCAACCTGCCGTACATCACCGTGGACGGCGACAAGAACCCGCTGTTCCTGGACGAGAACCTGTCTCGCAGCGAGTTCCAGCGGATCACCTCCGATCTGCTCGACCGCACCCGGGCACCGTTCCAGCAGGTGATCAAGGACGCCGGCGTCAAGGTGGCCGACATCGACCACGTCGTGCTCGTCGGTGGCTCCACCCGGATGCCTGCGGTCACCGATCTGGTCAAGGAGCTGACCGGCGGGCGTGAGCCCAACAAGGGTGTGAACCCGGACGAAGTGGTGGCAGTCGGAGCGGCGCTCCAGGCCGGTGTGCTGCGCGGTGAGGTGAAGGACGTCCTGCTGCTCGACGTCACCCCGCTGTCGCTTGGCATCGAGACCAAGGGCGGCATCATGACCAAGCTCATCGAGCGCAACACGACCATCCCGACCAAGCGCTCGGAGATCTTCACCACCGCCGAGGACAACCAGCCGTCCGTGCAGATCCAGGTGTTCCAGGGTGAGCGCGAGATCGCTGCCTACAACAAGAAGCTCGGCATGTTCGAACTGACCGGGCTGCCGCCGGCTCCGCGCAACGTGCCGCAGATCGAGGTCACCTTCGACATCGACGCCAACGGCATCGTGCACGTGACCGCGACCGACAAGGGCACTGGCAAGGAGCAGTCGATGACGATCACCGGTGGCTCCGCGCTGCCGAAGGACGACATCGAGCGGATGGTCAAGGAGGCAGAGGCGCACGCCGACGAGGACAAGGCCCGCCGTGAGGAGGCCGAAGTCCGCAACTCTGCCGAGCAGCTCGTCTTCCAGACCGAGAAGTTCGTCAAGGACAACGACGAGAAGTTGCCGGAGGAGCCCAAGCAGCGCGTCACCGAGTCGATCGTGAAGGTCAACGAGGCGCTCCAGGGCACTGACATCGCGGTGTTGAAGACCGCCGTGGAGGAGCTCGCCAACGAGTCCCAGCAGCTGGGTGCCGCGCTGTACGCGCAGGCCCAGACGGACGCCCCCGGTGAAGCCGCCGCCGATGGCTCGACCGGTTCCGCAGACGAGGACATCGTCGACGCCGAGATCGTCGATGACGTCAAGAGCACTGACGAGAAGAAGGACAGCTGATCGTGACGGGTTCCGAACCAGACAACGAGAGCGGAGCGGACAAGCCGTTCCAGTTCAGGGATCGCCGTCGGATCGACCCGCAGACCGGTGCCGTCCGTGACCCTGCTGCAGCCACCGCTGCGGCAGGATCGGCGGGGCCGTTCCCGGCGGCGGGCGATCCGGGCGATCCGGCGCAGGCTGCCCAGCCGTTGGACGTCACCCAGGATGATGACCGGGTGACTCTCGCGCAGTTGGAGGCGGCCGAACTCAAGGGTGATCTGCAACGGGTGAGCGCCGAATACGCGAACTACCGCAAGCGGGTCGACCGTGATCGCGAGCAGGTGGTGCTGGCCGCGAAGTCGGCGGTGGTCACCGACTTCCTGGCCGTGCTCGACGACGTCGATCGGGCCGAGGCGCACGGCGATCTCACCGGTGCATTCAAGACGGTCGCCGACAAGCTCGGCGGCATCCTGGGCAAGCTCGGTGTCGAGCGGGTCGGCGCCACGGGTGAGAAGTTCGATCCGGCGCTGCACGAGGCGGTGCAGTTCGCCACCTCCGACGAGGTGACCGAGCAGACCGTCACCGGCGTGCTGCGGGTGGGGTATTCGATCTCGGGGCGCCTGGTGCGTCCGGCGGTCGTGGTCGTCACCGGGCCGGAGCACGAGCCGGACGGCACTGGAGACATTGACAGCGTCACGGTCGAACAGGTCGACCCGGCTTGAGACATTTCGTCGCCGACGGGATGACCGGGTGCGGAACGGCCGCGATCGATGCGGCCGTTCCGGCACCGGCGGCGCAGGTGTGCACGACAATCAGAGCAACAGCACGTACCCGGGTGCACCGCGCCGGGATCGAGAGCCAGGAAGGAGGCTGAGGTGGCCGCCCAGGACTACTACGAGAAGGACTACTACGCAGAGCTCGGGGTGCCGAAGACGGCGACCGCAGCCGAGATCAAGAAGACCTACCGCAAGCTGGCCAGGGATCTGCACCCCGACAAGAACCCCGGCAACACGCAGGCGGAGGAGCGGTTCAAGGCTGTCTCCGAGGCCAACGATGTGCTCTCCGACGACGCCAAGCGCAAGGAGTACGACGAGGCCAGGGAGCTGGCAGCCTCCGGTGCCTTCCGTGGCTTCTCCGGTGGGAACGGTGGCGGCGCAGGCGGTTTCGATCTCGGTGACCTGCTCCGCAATGCCCGCAGCGGTGGTGCCGGCGGCGAGGGCGGATTGGGCGATCTCTTCGGGGGGCTGTTCAACCGGGGCGGCGCCGGGCAGCAGCGGCCGCGCGCGCGGCGGGGTGCGGATGTCGAGACCGAGGTTGCGCTGAGCTTCGACCAAGCGGTGCACGGCGAGACCGTCCCGCTGCAGTTGACCGAACGGATGACCTGCGACACCTGCCACGGCACCGGGGCGAAACCGGGCACCAGCCCGCACACCTGTGGGGTGTGTGGCGGATCCGGGCTGACCACCCGCAATCAGGGATCGTTCGCCTTCTCCGAACCATGCACGAACTGCGGCGGCACCGGCAGTGTCATCGACCAGAAGTGTCCGACGTGCCACGGCGACCGGACCGTGCTGCGGACCCGCACGCTGCGCACCAGGATTCCGGCCGGCGTCTCGGACGGGCAACGGATCAAGCTGGCGGGCAAGGGCGAACCCGGTCTGGGTGGCGGACCGGCCGGAGATCTCTACGTCGTCGTCCACGTCGGTAAGCACGAGCTGTTCGGCCGCACCGGCGACAATCTGACATTGACGGTGCCCGTCACCTTCCCGGAGCTGGTGGGCGGCACCACGATCACCGTCCCGACGCTCACCGGGTCGGTGTCGTTGCGGGTCGCCCCCGGCACGGCAAGTGGTCGGAAGCTGCGCGTCAAGGGCGCGGGCGTGGCCCGCACCGGTCACGCCGGGGATCTCATCGTGACGGTCGAAGTGTCCGTCCCGCAACGGATCTCGGCGGAGGCCGCCGAGGCTCTCGCAGCCTTTGCCGACGCGGTCGAAGAGGACCCGCGGCCGCAGATCAGCCGGATGGTCGGCCGGTCCGGCCGGCACGCCGCCCGGGACGACGCATGATGCCGACCGATCCCCACCGGCCGCCACTGGGCCCTGGTGCCGACGGCCTGGTCGACGATGCCGCGACGCATCTCATCTCGGTGGCGGCGCAGCTCGCCGGGATGCACGCCCAGACCCTGCGGTCCTACGACCGCGAGGGTCTGGTGTCGCCCGAGCGCACCTCCGGCGGCGGCCGGCGGTATTCGGGCCGTGACATCGAGTTGCTGCGGGAAGTGCACCGACTGTCGCAGGACGACGGGGTCAACCGTGCGGGCATCCGGCGCATCATCGAGCTGGAGGCGCAGGTCGATGCGCTCCGTTCCAGACTCGACGAGATGCAGCACGAGAACACCGCGCTGACGACCGAGCTGGCGACGGCGCGGATCGACGCTGCCGGTGCAGCGGCCGCTGCGGTGGCCGGGATGCGGCGCGATCTCGTGCCGTACACCCCGACCACCGCGGTGGTCAGATGGCGCCCACGCCAGCGCTGATCACCCAGCACGGACCCGGGAACCCCTGTGGCTCAACACATGACGTCGAGCGTCCAGTAGAGGTTCGTCAGCGCGCCACCCGGGGCGTAGGTGTTGGCGTAGATGTACCCGCCGCTGACATAGGCGCTGGCGAAGTAGGCAGACCCGAAGATCGACGCGATGGGTGTGCAGTCGGTCGGATCGATGTCGAGCTGCACGCGGTAGCTGCCGGCCCCGAGGTTGGTGCTGGACAGCACCCGGGGAGAACCGGAGTAGATGCCGCCGGTCGAGTTCAGCACGGCGTGGATCTGCGGCCGGTAGTAGCCGGTGACATCGATGGCCAGATCGGTGGGACCACCCGAGTTCTTGACGTTCAGCTGCGCAGCGGCGCCGAGCGCGAGACCGACGGTAGCGCCTGACGTGATGCCCTGGGTGCCGTAGTTGAGCACCGTGACCTTGGCGATTGCGTTGTCCGACGGCCACGCCTGCAGGAAGCCCGGGTTGCTCGGATCGATGGCGCTGACCGACACACTGACCGAGGTCGCGCCCAGTGGAACGCCGCAGCCGCCGGTCTTGCCGCCCTGTGGAGCGAAGCCGAAAGTGCCCGCCACGTAGAAGCTCCGGGTCGAGCCGGACGCCAGCGGAGTGGTGTTGCGGGTGTCGACGATCCGGCACGGTGCGATGGGTGAGTACAGCATCTGCTGCTTCGAGACCGGAGTGACACCGGCCGGTGCGACCACCGCCGGCCCGTCACCGCTGGGACCGGCGTTGGGCGACACAGGCCCGCCCGAGGATGCGAGAGCTGCACCGCCCATCGCCAGCGACGCGGTGAGCAGCACCCCGAGACCGAAGGATCGAAGAGACTTCATGGCGACTCCTTGTCGTGGGACCCACGATGGGTACCTGGGAGTGGGAGTGGTCGTCGTCGCCGTCGGATACAGCTGCTCGGAGCCAGTTCCGCCCAGGAACGTCGGTGTTGCCCGGCCGACGCCGGAGGCGATCTGTGAGGATGTCCTCCGGCCCGCTGCCTTCAGCATCACGAGAGGACTACGACATGGACGTACTGGCTCTGGTCGTCGCTCTCGTCATCGGCGTCGTGGCGCTCACCCCGTTGGCCGATGCCATCCGCATCCCCCAGCCCGTGCTGCTCACTGTGTTCGGGTTGTTGCTCGCGTTGTTGCCGTTCACCCCGGAACTGGCGATCGAGCCCGAGATCGTGCTGCCGGTCGTGTTGCCGCCGCTGCTGTTCGCGGCAACCCAACGCACCTCCGCGCGCGAGTTCCGCAACCACGCGACAGCTGTGCTCACCCTCGCAGTAGGTCTGACGCTGGCGACCGTCGCGGTGGTGGCCGTCGTCGCCCACGCCCTCGGCGTCCCGTGGATCGCGGCCTGGGTGCTCGGCGCGATCGTGTCACCGCCCGATCCGGTGGCGGCCACTGCGGTGGCGCGGCGGCTGCAGCTCCCGGGACGGTTGGTGACGATCCTCGAAGGGGAGGGGATGTTCAACGACGCCACCGCGCTCGTCGCCTTCAAGGTGACGTTGGCGGCGGCCGTCGGGGGCGGACTGTCGTGGGGTGGCACGCTGCTGGAGTTGGCACTCGCGGTCGGTGTGGGCGGGGTCGTCGGTCTCGCGCTCGGCTGGCTCGCCACCCGTGCGCTCGGCCGTATCCACGACAGCGCCGCCGAGACCACGATCACCCTGCTGGTGCCCTACCTCGGGTACGTCGGAGCGGAGCGATTCGGCGGCTCCGGTGTGCTGGCAGTCCTCGTGCTCGGCCTCTACCTGACGACGTTCAGCCATGGCAGCACGACGTCCGAGGGCTGGCTGCTCGGACGCTCCGTCTGGTCCTACGTCGACTTCCTGCTCACCAGCCTCGTCTTCGCGCTGCTCGGATTCGAGCTCGTGAAGGTGATCGGCCAGACTTCCGTCGACGGGCACACCGTTGTGCTGGCCCTCGTCGTGGCGATCACGTTGATCTTCTTCAGGTTCGTGTGGATCTTCCCTGCCGTTGCGCTGGTCAACTTCCGCGCTCGACGACGTGATGCGCAACTCCCGGCGAACTGGCGGGAGTCGGTTGTGGTGTCCTGGGCCGGAATGCGCGGAGTGGTCACCGTCGCCGGGGCGCTGTCGATCCCGCTGCTGACCGATGTGGGTGACCTCTTCCCGGACCGCTCCCAGGTCGTCGTGGTGTCGCTGACCTGTGTGCTGTTGACCTTGGTGCTGCAGGGACTCACTCTCGGACCGCTGGCGTCGCAGCTCGGCGTCGGCGGGTCGTCCATGGATGCCGAGCAGGAGCTGGTGGTGTTGCGTCGACGGGCCGCGGAGGCGGCGCTGCACTTCATCCGGCGCTCGATCGATGACGACGCGGAGGGCGTGCCGACGACCGTGCGGCAGGCAGTGCTGGAGCAGTACGAGGGCCTGATCGCCTCGCAGCAAGCCCTGCAGGACCTGCGGGCGGCCGACCTCGGCCGCGACGTGGATGCGGCCGGGGTGCTCACGATGTGGATGCGCCGGGCCAGTGACGCCGAGCGGACCTTCGTCATCGACGCGCGGCGCCAGGGGCAGGTGAGTCCGGAGGTCGCGGACGACGCACTGCGCGAAATCGAGGGTCGGGCGCGACGCGCCGGCTACTGACCGGCCCGCTCGGGTACGGCGATCAGCCGGCGACGCTGATCGACAGGCGGGTCTCGCCGAGCTCGTCCCAGACGTCGCCGAAGTCCTCCAGGGCGCCGTGCTGGGTGCTGATCATCAGGGCGTAGAGCCGGCCGAGCACGAAACCCACCGGACCGTCCGTCATCGGATCGTCGGCGAGCGTCTCCACCAACGTCGCGGCCTTGCGGGCATCCCGGTGCACGGCCAGCGCCGCGATCACCGTGTCGAGCGCGCCCACCGTGTCCTCTGCGTCCATCTGCGCGTCGGGCACGAACTCGGGCATCAGAGCCAGCAGACAGTCCCTCGCCAGGACCGCCGCGCCGTGCGCATCGGCCACCGCCGAGGAGAAATCGGGATCGGACAGCGCGGCGTCGACAGCGTCCTGCAGGTCGTGCCAGATCGCGTCTATGCGCTCTTCGATCCGATCGGCTTCGATCACCGGTGTGGCGCCGCCGTCGGCGAGCTCGTCCCAGTCCTTCAGCAGCGCAAAATGCTCCTCCGAGTCGAGTTGCGACGTGATCGCTTCCGCCAGTCGTCGCTCGCGACGGTTCAGCTCGAGTTCGACGATGCCGTGCGCCTGATCCGCATGTCTGACGTGGGTGTCGGTGAGTTCTCCGAGCAGCAACGCCCGGCCCACCTGCACGTCGCGTTCGCCGGAGACCACCCGCTCCCACTGGTGCAGGGCCGCCGCGGCCGGCCGATCGGCGGCGCCGAGCAGTTCCGAGACCGCTCGCGCCGAGCGGATGGCCGAGAACGCCAGCGGGGCAGCGTTTCCCACGTCCATCCGCAGCGATCGGTCCGCGGTCACCAGACTGTCCCTGGATCGACGGAGCAGCCGTCCGGCCAGGGTGTGTGCCGCTTCGGGAAGGGTGGACGGGGTGAGTACGGTGCCGACCTTGGAGGGTCGGCGGGACACGGTCGCCCCGCGGGAGGTCAGGTGGTCGACCACCGCGTGGAGCTGATCGGTCGTTCCCTCGAGGAGCTCCACCTCGACCTCGCGCCAGGTGACGGTGTCCTCGTCCCCGTACCGCTGGCCGCTCACCCGGTCGTCGGCGATCTCCAGCAACGGTGTGCCGTCGGCACCCTCCAGCACGGTCACGGTCCGTTCGGTGTGCAGCCTGGCGACCGGACCGATCCAGCGTCCACGTGCGGTGCCGATCACAGCGCGGAGCAGCGGTGCCGGCACTGATCTCGCCGAGCGGTCGCCGGTACCCGCGCTCCCGCGCTCCCGGACTGTGTCGCTGCTCGCAGCAGCGGGCTGGTCGGCAGTGAACGGGATGTGCCATTCCCGACGCTCCTCCGCCTGTTGGGGCAATTTCGGATGGTCCGAAGCGCGGGGATCCTCCTGGCGTGCCGGCAGTTTCAGGTGCCACCCGGCATCGTGTCCACCGGTGCGGCGCCGGAGCGTCACCCGGGAGGACAGCAGATCGAGCGACTCGGTGTCGTAGTACTGGGCATCGAGCTGATGCGTCTCGGTCGGGCGTCTGCCGGCGATGCCGATGGCGGTCACGGCCGGATCCTCGGTGGGATCCGGGATCTCCGCCCAGTCGGGGCCGTCAGGGACCTCGAGCTTGGTCTCGATCTCGCGATGCCCGATCAGTGGTGTGCTCACGGCGAGTCCGGCACGGTGGTCCCGTCCCCGCCGGCTGCACCGCTCCGCTCCTGCGGGCCGAGCGGTCTCTCCGGTCGACCCGCCTTCGGCAGCGGACCGTCGCCCAGGGCCGGGAACGGATCGAGGTCGTGGTAGTAGCGCACCATGCTGTTGATCACGGCGAGGAAAGGCACCGCGAACAGTGCACCGACGATGCCCAGCAAAGACGACCCGATCACCACTCCCAGGATCACCGCCAGCGGGTGCAGCGAGACCGCCCTGCCCATCAGAACTGGCTGCAGGACATGGGATTCCAGCTGCTGCACAGCCAGCACGACGGCGATCATCACCAGTGCGGAGACCGGTCCGTGCGTCACCAGCGCGACCAGCACGGCGACCGCGCCGGAAGCGATCGCACCGACGATCGGAATGAACGACGCCAGGAACACCAGCAGCGCGAGCGCGATCACGAACGGCAACTGCAGTACCAGCGCTCCGATCCCGATGCCCACCGCGTCGACGGCAGCCACCAGTATCTGGACCCGGATGTAGGAGGTGAGGCTGACCCACCCGCGACGGCCTGCCTGATAGGTGGGCTGCTGCGCCTTGTGCGGCATCAACGCGATGAGGAAGACCGCGATCCGTTCCCCCTGCGCCAGGAAGAAGAACGTCGCGAACAGCGCGATGACGACGCCGGCGAAGAAGTGTCCAGCGGTACCGGCCCATTCGGTGCCGCGACTGATCCAACTGCCGCTCCCGCTGCCGGAGAACGAGTCCTTGGCTTTCTGGTAATAGTCGTCGAGTTGCTGCTCGCTCAGGTGCAGCGGCCCGTCCTTGAGCCAGTTGACGATCTGGTCGAGTCCCCCCTTGGCGCTGTCCAGCATTCCGGACATGCCGCTCGCGATCTGCGCGCCGGCGAACGTCAGCAGACCGACGACGACCGCCAGGAACACGACCAGCGCTGCGGCGGTCGCAGCGGCCCGGGGGAACTTCCACCTGCCGTGCAGGAACGTCACCACCGGCGACAGCAGGGCGGTCAGCAGCAGTGCGATGGCCAGTGGGACGACGACCATGCTGAGCGCCTGCAGACCGAGGTTGAGCAGTGCGATCGCCGCCAGCACGACGATGATCCGCCACGACCAGCCGGCAGCCAGTACCAGCGGATACGGCAGGTGGTCAGGATCCGGATCAGCCCTGGAGGGACGACGTCGACCGGAGCGGCCGACGGTCGTCATCGGAGCCTCGGACGCCCGATGCGCGGGGGAGCTGCTGTCGGCTGGCTGCTCCTGTGGCGCTGCTGCTGACTCGGAGCCGGACACGGTTCCCCCTGGGAGCTGACGGTGGGCGGATCGGTGGACCCGGCACGAGCGTAGATCAGGGCTTCCTGCTCGACGACAGTCCGTTCAGCACGTCGGACATCTGGTCCTCGGTGTCGTTGCCCAGTTTCTCGAAGACCACCTTCACGATCGGGGTGGCCAGCTTGGCCACTCCGTGCATCTCCAGGTCGGCGGTGTAGGTGATCCGGCTGCCCGCACCGTTGGGGACGACCTCCATGGTGTCGGTGGAGGTGGCGCTGTCGTTCCTGCCCTCGAGCACCACCCGGGAAGCGGTGCTCTCCCTCAGCGTGTAGGTGAGCTCCACCTCGCGGCCGATGAACTTCGAGACGTTGCGCCAGGACGAGCCGATCGTGACCGGCCCGCTGTCCAGACGGGTGCAGCTGACCGTGCCGGGATCCCACTGCTCGGCGTTGCCGAAGTCGGCCAGGTACTCCAGCACCTCAGCCGGCTTCGGGACGACGGTGAAGGTGCGGGTGGTGACGGTCATGGTCGATCCTCCGGGCCTGGCGGCCGGTCGCAGTGCGCGGGTGGGTCGCTGCGCCGGTACCCGCCCCACCTCGCGCTCACGCTTCCGAGCTCCGGTGGTCGAGCAGCGAGGAACTAGCGTGACGAGACCCCATCGCGGATCGATCGGGATCTCGTCTCCTTCGCCGCTCGATCGCCGATCAAGTTGAGCGGAACACACTCAACTCTGTGGACGTTGACACCTCTGGATGCGTCAGCGGCAGCAATTCACCCGTGTCCGGCGCACAGATCCGTCCCCGATCGACACCCGCAGGAGAACACTTCACCCATGAACACCGAGCGACTCACCACTCGCAGCCGCGAAGTACTGGCCGCTGCCATCCAGGCCGCCCGATCAGCCGGCAATGCGACCGTCGAGCCGGCCCACCTGTTGCTGGCGCTGCTCGCCACCGACGGCTCCACCGCACCGGCGCTGCTGCGTGCGGTGGGCGCCGATCCGATCGCCGTCAGCAACGCTCTCAAGGGGCAGTTGAACCAGCTGCCCAGCGTCAGTGGGACGACCATCGCCGACCCACAGCTGTCCCGTGAGCTCGCGAACGGCATCACCAGGGCCGAGCAGCTGATGTCCGCGGCCGGTGACGAGTTCATCTCCACCGAGCACCTGCTGGCTGCACTGGCACACAAGGGAAGCCCGATCGGCGACCTGCTGATCCAGCACGGCGCGACCACGGACGCGCTCGTCGAGGCGTTCCCGATCGTGCGTGGCGGCGATCGCAAGGTCACCTCCGCCGATCCCGAGGGCACCTACCAGGCGCTCGAGAAGTACGCCGTCGACCTCACCGAGCGGGCCCGCGAAGGGGCCATCGATCCGGTCATCGGCCGCGACGCGGAGATCCGGCGGGTCATCCAGGTGTTGTCCCGTCGCACCAAGAACAACCCTGTCCTGATCGGCGAGCCCGGTGTCGGCAAGACCGCCGTGGTCGAAGGGTTGGCCCAGCGCATCGTCGCAGGAGACGTCCCGGAGTCGTTGCGGGGCAAGCGATTGATGTCGCTCGACCTCGGTGCCATGGTCGCCGGGGCCAAGTACCGCGGGGAGTTCGAGGAGCGGCTCAAGGCCGTCCTCGAGGAGATCAAGGGCTCCGGTGGCCAGGTGATCACCTTCATCGACGAGTTGCACACCGTCGTCGGAGCGGGCGCCTCCGGTGAGGGTGCGCTCGACGCCGGCAACATGCTCAAGCCGATGCTCGCCCGTGGCGAACTGCGGATGGTCGGGGCGACGACCCTGGACGAGTACCGCCAACACATCGAGAAGGACGCTGCGTTGGAGCGGCGGTTCCAGCAGGTGCTGGTGGGTGAGCCCAGTGTGGAGGATTCCATCGGCATCCTGCGCGGGATCAAGGAGCGGTACGAGGCGCACCACGGGGTGCGGATCTCCGACTCCGCCATCGTCGCCGCGGTGACATTGTCCGACCGTTACATCACCAGCAGGTTCCTGCCGGACAAGGCGATCGACCTGATCGACGAGTCGGCGTCCCGGTTGCGGATGGAGATCGACTCGTCGCCCGTGGAGATCGACGAGCTGCAGCGGCAGGTGGACCGGCTCAAGATGGAGGAGTTGGCGCTGGCCAAGGAATCCGATGCGGCCTCGGTCGATCGGCTGGCCAGGCTGAAGATCGACCTGGCCGACCGCAACGAGTTGCTGGGCTCGCTCAAGGGTCGCTGGGAGCAGGAGAAATCGGGCCTGAACCGCGTCGGTGAGCTGAAGAAGCAGATCGACGAGCTGCGCATCCAGGCCGAGCGCTTCCAGCGTGACGGAGATCTGGCCCAGGCCTCGGCGCTGCTGTACGGCCAGATCCCGCAGCTGGAGCGTGAGCTGGAGGAGGCCTCGCAGGCGGTGGAGCGGACGTTGCCCGGTCAGTCCGGCCAGAAGTCGATGGTGTCGGAGGAAGTCACCCCCGACGACATCGCCACCGTGATCGCCGCCTGGACCGGGATCCCGGCGGGACGATTGCTCGAGGGCGAGACCAGCAAGCTGCTGCGGATGGAGACCGAGCTGGGCAGGCGCGTCATCGGCCAGCGCCGGGCGATCAGCGCCGTCTCGGACGCGGTCCGTCGCGCCCGCGCCGGGATCTCCGACCCGGACCGGCCGATCGGCTCGTTCGTCTTCCTCGGGCCGACCGGGGTCGGCAAGACGGAGCTGGCGAAGGCGTTGGCGGACTTCCTGTTCGACGATGCCCGCGCCATGGTGCGGGTCGACATGAGCGAGTACTCCGAGAAGCACGCCGTCGCCAGGCTGGTCGGTGCTCCGCCCGGGTACGTCGGCTACGAGGAGGGCGGCCAGCTCACCGAGGCAGTACGCCGTCGGCCGTACACCGTCGTGCTGCTGGACGAGGTGGAGAAGGCGCACCCCGACGTCTTCGACATCCTGCTGCAGGTGCTGGACGACGGCCGGCTGACCGACGGTCAGGGGCGCACCGTCGACTTCCGCAACACCTTGCTGATCCTGACCTCCAACCTGGGGTCCGCGGCGCTGATGGATCCGTCGCTGGACGCGGGACAACGGCACGACGCCGTGATGGCTGTGGTGCGCAGCGCCTTCAAGCCGGAGTTCCTCAATCGACTGGACGAGGTCGTCGTCTTCGACGCGCTCGGCCCCGAGGAGTTGGGCGCCATCGTCGACATCCAGATCGAGCAGCTGGCGAAGCGGCTGGCGGCCCGTCGGTTGGTCCTGGAAGTGTCCGATGCGGCCCGGGAATGGCTGTCGCTCAGTGGGTTCGACCCGATGTACGGCGCGCGTCCGCTGCGGCGGCTCGTGCAGTCGGCCATCGGTGACCAGCTGGCGAGATCGCTGCTGGCCGGTGCGATCCTGGACGGAGACACGGTGACGGTCGACATCGACCGCGGGCAGGACGGCGGTCACGAGGACCTGGTCGCAGCCGACGCCCCCGGTCTCGTGGTCAGCTCCACCCGTCCGGCCAAGATCGACTGAGCGCCACCATCCGTCAGACCACACCCGTCGGCGCTGTGACGGGGTCTCGACGCGCTCGTTCCTCGCGTGCTCCCTGTCCTGAGCGACGGAGGAGACGAAGGGGACCACCGAATTCTCCGTTGATCGAGCGACGGAGGAGTCGAGATCCCGTGGTGACGGCACCGGTTGTTGATCTCGACCACCCGAATGCGCCAGATCTACGACGCCACAGGCTCATCCGTGCCTACGCTCTGTGCGGCTGCTCAACGGAGCGGTCATGAGACTGCGCGGTGACCCACCGCACCAGGACACAGTGGAGTGTGGACATGTCTCAGACACCCAGCATGAATGCGCCTTACGGACAGCAACCTGAGGAGGTGGATGCCAGGGTTAGCGCTGAACTTTCCGCTCGGCGCGCCAACTTGCCTGCCGGAACGCTACAGATCATCGGCGGCGCGGTCGCCATCGTCGCTGCGTTCCTGAGCTGGGCCTCATTGCGTGCGAACTCCGTCTCGATCTCGGTGAACGGCATGGGCGACGTCAGCGGTCTGCCCGCCGGAGCGGAGCTGCCGGAGACCAATATTGGTGATGGGTGGTTCGTGATCGGAGCGGGAGCAGTTGCAGCGCTTGGAGGGGTTCTCCTGGTGGTCCTTAAGCAAGGGGCGCTGAGTGTTCTGGGACTGATCGGTGGCTTGGGAGTGCTCGGCCTCGGTGTCTACGAGCTGGTCCAAATTGAAACCGTGATTGGTCGGTTCGAAGCATTGGGTTCGGGCGCTTCGGGGGCGGTCGGGATTGGAATCTGGCTGCTCATCGCTGGAGGTGCCGTCACTCTCATCGGCGTCGATCCGAGATTTGGCGTAGGCCCGCGGACCTCCTGAGTCCTGCCCGACGGACTCACCACCGGAGATCCCGGGTCGCGCACCGCGACCCGGGATCTCTGTCGTCATGGGTCAGCGACGATTCGGAACCTCGTGCGCTGGATACTGAGCGGGCGATCCACGATCCCGGGAGAACCAGTGTCGGCAATCCGATATGTCCGCTGTTGCGAAACACCGGCATGACCAGTACCGCTCAGCGCATCACGTCCGCCGCAGCGGAACTGCTCGGCTCACCGCTCCCCATCGGCGTCCGCTCCTGGGACGGGTCGGAGGTGCCGGCGCCGGTCGGTTCGCCCCTCGACGGCCCCGATGCCCCGCGACTGGTGTTCCGTTCCCAGCGTGCACTGCGCCGGCTGGTGTGGGCTCCCGGCGAGCTCGGCCTCGCCGAGGCATACATCAGCGGTGATCTCGACGTCGAGGGTGACCTGTTGGCCGCACTCGGCGCCATCTGGGCGCCCAGCACCGAGACGCCCGTCAAGCGGTCCGTGAAGAAGTTGCTGCCGCTGCTCGGCGATGCTGTCCGCCTCGGTGCCATCGGTACCAAGCCGCCGCGTCCCGGACAGGCGGCCAAGCTCCGCGGCCGCCGACACACGCAGGACCGCGACCGGGCCGCCATTGCCCACCACTACGACGTCGGCAACGAGTTCTACGAGCTGTTGCTCGACGACTCGATGGCCTACTCCTGCGGCTATTACACCCAAGGACCAGACGGCTCTCTGGTCGACGCCCAACAGGCGAAGCTCGACCTGATCTGCCGCAAGCTCGGGCTCAAGGAAGGCCAACGCCACCTCGATGTCGGCTGCGGCTGGGGATCGCTGATCTGCCATGCGGCGGCCCACTACGGCACCCGGTCGGTCGGCGTCACGCTGTCGCGTCAGCAGTACGAGTACGTCACCAAACGCGTCGCCGATGCCGGGCTGGCCGATCTGGTGACCGTCGTGCACGCGGACTACCGCGACCTCGACAAGCCGGAGATCCTCGATCGCATCGGCGGGAGCAGCTTCGACTCCGTCACCGCGATCGAGATGGGCGAGCACGTCGGCGAGGACGAGTACCCGGCGTTCGCCGCTCTGCTCCGCGACCGCGTCCGCCCCGGCGGCCGGATCCTGGTCCAGCAGATGTCCCGCGGTGAGAACGCTCCCGGCGGCGGCGCGTTCATCGAGACGTACATCGCTCCCGACATGCACATGAAGCCGCTCTCGGTGACTCTCGGACACTTCGGCCGGGCAGGTCTCGAGGTTCGCGACGTGCACGCCCTGCGTGAGCACTACGCGTGGACCTGCGACGACTGGACGGAGATCCTCGAGGCGCACTGGGAGCGTGCCGTGGCGATGCTCGGTGAGACCGGCGCGCGGATCTGGCGCCTCTACCTGGTCGGCGCATCGCTGGCCTTCACCTCCGGCCGGATGGGTGTCGACCAGATCCTGCTGACCCGCCCCCATTCCGACGGCAGCGCCGAACTGCCGGCCGGCCGCGCCGTCTGGGAGCAGTCGTGACCCCGTTCTGGGCAGTGCTGCTGTCGGCTCTCGGGGCCGTCCTGCTGATCATGGCCGCGAGCTTCGTCGTCGGCCGGATCACCGGGAAGTACTCGATCATCGACGCGGTCTGGGGACCCGGCTTCGTCGTCGTCGCCTGGGTGTCGTTCCTGGTGACCCTCGGCGACGGAACACCGACGCTGCGCTGGATCGTGCTGGCGATGGTGACCATCTGGGGCCTGCGGCTGGGGATCTACATCCTGCTGCGCAACCACGGGCTGCCCGAGGATGAGCGCTACACGGAGATGCTGCAGGACTCCGGTCCGAGCGCCATCGTCCGGAAGGTCCAGCTGCCGCAGGGCCTGGCGATGTGGTTCGTCTCGATCCCGGTGCAGCTGGCCATGCTGCTCGAGCGACCGGCGTGGTGGGTCGTCGTCATCGGGATCGTCGTGTGGGCCATCGGGTTGTTCTTCGAATCGGTGGGTGACTCCCAGCTGGCCGCGTTCAAGAAGGACTCCGCCAACAAGGGCAAGGTCATGCGCTTCGGCCTGTGGCGCTACACCCGGCACCCCAACTACTTCGGCGACGCAGCGGTGTGGACGGGCATCTTCCTGACCGTTGCCTGGACCTGGGTCGGGTGGCTCACGGTGCTGTCACCGGTGGCGATGATCTATCTGCTCGTGAACAAGACCGGCAAGGCCCTCACCGAGAAACGGATGAGCAAGAGCAAGCCCGGCTATGCCGAGTACGTCGAAGCCACCTCCGGATTCTTCCCACTGCCCCCGAAGAAGGGGCCCCTGCAGCAGATCGAGAAGAGCCCGTCATGAGTACCCGTCCCACCGCCGCAGTGATCGGCGCAGGTGTGTCCGGTCTGACCGCCGCGTACCTGCTGCGCAAGACTCACGACGTCACGCTGTTCGAGGTGGAGTCCCGCCTGGGCGGTCATGCGCACACCCACCAGGTCGACGACGGTCGCGGCCGGATGATCGGCGTCGACTCCGGATTCATCGTGCACAACGACCGGACGTACCCACTGCTGCGCAAGTTGTTCGGAGAACTCGGCATCCAGGCCCGTGAGGCCGAGATGAGCATGAGCATCCGGCACGAGATCAGCGGTCTGGAGTACGCCGGCGGTCGCGGCCTGGCCGGGGTGCTGGCCCAGCCGCGGCAGCTGCTGTCGCCGAAGTTCCTCGGGTTGATCGCCCAGGTGCGTCGGTTCCACCGGACGGCCTCCGCGTTCCTTCGCTCGTCCACCGATGACGACGAGACCACCTACGGGGACTTCTTGCGCAGCAACAAGTTCTCGGCCGGCTTCATCGAGCTGTATGCCGTCCCGGTGGTGGCCTGCGTGTGGTCGTGCGGGTCGGGTCTGGCACTGGAGTACCCGGCGCGTTTCCTGTTCAGGTTCCTGGAGCACCACGGACTGTTGAGCGTCACCGGCTCGCCGCGATGGCTCACCATCCCGGGAGGATCGGGCACCTATGTCGAGGCGATCCACCAGGTGCTGACGAAGGACGGCCACACCGTGCGGGCCGGGCGCAAGGTGACGCAGGTGATGCGCACCCCGGGCGGGGTCGACATCACCGACGACTCAGGCGTCGCCGCCCCCTTCGACAAGGTCGTGATCGCGACCCACGCCGATCAGGCACTGTCGCTGCTCGGCGACCCGTCGGCCGACGAACAGCGCATCCTGGCCGCATTCCAGTACACCCCCAATCACACCGTGTTGCACAGCGACACCTCGCTGCTGCCCAGGGCACGCGGCGCCCAGGCGTCCTGGAACTATCTCGTCCCCGAGTCGCCGTCGGCGGACGACGGCCCGATCGTCACCTACTGGATGAACAAGTTGCAGAGCCTCGACGCGCCGCGACCGTTCCTGGTCACGTTGAACGCGTCCGATCGGATCGATCCGCAGACGATCATCGCGGAGATGGAGTATCAGCACCCGGTCTACGACCTGGCATCCGGTCGGGCGAGAGTACAACTGCCGCAACTGAACACGGCCGTCACCGCGTTCGCCGGTGCGTACCACGGGTGGGGTTTCCACGAAGACGGGTGCCGGTCGGGTGTGGAAGCCGCCGCAGCCCTGGGGGCCGGGTGGTGAGCATTCCAGTGGTGCCGGCGATCGTCCCCGGTGAGGTCATGCACCGTCGCAGGATCGAGCGGGCGGATCACTTCAGCTATGCAAGCCTGCACTGGCTGGTGGACGTCGACGACCTGCCGACGGTGCGGATCGGCCGCACCCGCTACGACCTCGACCCGGCGGATCATCTACGCGGCAACGGTTTTCGCCACGATCTCGACGAGCTGCTGATGGAGGCGGGACAGCAGGTGCTCGGAAACGACACGGTGCTGCTGTTCGCCCAGCCGCGGGTCGCAGGCAAGGTGTTCGACCCGCTGTCGGTGCTCTGGGTGTACGACTCCAGGGGTGACGTCCGGGTGATGGTCCTGGAGGTGCACAACACCTACGGCGAGCGCAACGCGTACGTGCTTCCCGGTGCGCAGCAGCAGCACCGCGTCGACAAGGACTTCTACGTCTCCCCGTTCAACGACCTCAACGGTGAGTACCGGGTGAGCTGGACCCTCGATGACGGTGCGCTACGAGTCACCGTCAATCTGCACCGCGACGGCGCGCTGGTGCTGGCGGCCACGGTCGGTGGCCCATTGCAGCCGTTGACCTCGACCACGATGCGCCGCGCGCTGCGCCGGGTTCCCGGGCGCAGCTGGCGGGTGCCGGCCCTGATCCGCTGGCGGGGGATCCTGCTGTGGGCCCGCCGCCTGAAGGTGCAGCGTCGCCCCGAGAACGGCGGCAACCTCTCCCGCCCCGCCGAGACCCCGAGTTCCACCCGCCCGTAGCCCCGGTGCGTGGATCGGGGCGCTGCTCCGCAGCCTTCGCTGGATCCTTCGGTTCGCAGGCTCACCGGCGGATCTGACGCGCTGCAGAGGGCTGCGCATCGCCCCCATCCACGGCCCCACCAGTACACAGCCAAGCGGCACATGCGAGCACTTGATGCCGGTCGAGCGAGCGCAGCGAGTCGAGACTGTCTCAGGCGGGCCCGAGGAGGTTCGTCGCGACGGTCGAGTGGATCGACTCGGTGTCGGAGGGATGGAAGATCCCGGCCAACACGTCCCGCTGCAGTCGGGCGAGCTCGGCGGAGTTGCGGTAGCCGCCTCCACCGCTGACCCTGGCAGCACGATCCACCGCGCGGCGGGCCGTCTCCGTGGCGCGGTGTTTCGCGCCGGTGAGGTAGCGGAACCAGTCGGCGCCGTGATCGCGCACCGCGTCGACGTCGGCGGCCAGCGTCTCCAACTCCGGCCGCAGCGCGTCCACCGACAGCGCGATGTCGGCGACCTGCCAACGGATGTCCGGATCGGCGGCGTAGGCAGCCCCGGTGCGCAGGCTCGTGCGCCGGTGCGTCGCCTCGACGGCCAGCTCCAGCGCCCGGTCGGCGATGCCGGCGTACACCGCGGCGATCGACAGCAGGAAGGTCGCGAAGATCCCGAACACGAACGGGTCGGCGTTCGGCCCGACCGGCAGGAACCGGCTCACCCGGTTCGCGGCGACGACAGCGTTGTCCAGCACGGTCGTGTGGCTCTGGGTCGCGCGCATGCCGAGGGTGTCCCAGTCCTCCAGGGACCGCCAGCCGGGGGTGTCCCTGGTGAGGAACCCGTGCACCAGGCGCGGTCCGTCCGGTCCGTCCTGCTGCTTGCCGAAGATTCCCAGCCGGGTCCAGGCGGGGGAGAGCGAGGTGAAGATCTTGGTGCCGGTGAAGGAGAACCCGCCGTCGTCCGCCGCTGTGGCAGTGGTCAGTGAGTCCCAGAGCACCAGGTCGTTACCGGGTTCGCTGTTGCCGAAGGCGAACAGTTCTCCCGCGTCAGCCTCGTCCGACACCCACTGCAACGAGTGGTCACCGCGGGCCGCGAGCACTCTGGCGACGCCGACCCAGACGAGGTGCATGTTGAGGCCCAGCGCGGTCGCAGGTGCGTGGGCGGCCAGCAGGCGTTGGTCGCGCACCACCTGCAGCAACGGCCGCGGTCGCAGGTAGCCGGCGGCTCGCAGCTCGTCGAGATCCTCGGTGAAGAAGCTGTTCTCCCGGTCGTAGCGCTCGGCGCGGCCGCGAATGCGTTCCAGGAGTGTGGGTTCTGAGGCCCCGCCGAGTGCCGGCGAGGTGGCGAGGACGGATTCCGGGATGGGCTGGCTCACCACGCCAATCTACGGCTGTCGGCGAGCTCGCAGGCTCAGTCGTGCGCCGGGAAGCCGCGGAACAGCAGGTGCTCGGCGACCCGCTGGATGTCCCCCGGCAGCGGGAGCTCGTCGGTCACCTTGGTGATCTCGGCTCCGATGTGGGTCGAGCCGACCGCCGCGTCCGGGTCGGCCGGCAGCAGTCCGGAGGCCCGCAGTTCGGTCGCGATCTCCGCCACTTCGCTGTCCGTGAGACGCCGTCGGAGGAGCGCCAGCACAGGAATCGTGTCCTGGGCAGGGATCCCAGCCGGGTACCCCTCACGCAGCCAGTCGACGACCCGGCTGAGAAATCCGGTCATGGTTGCCATGTCCCGCGCCTACTTGTCGACGAACGTCGGGAAGACGTGCTGGAAGCTGATGGTCTTGCCCATCCCCGAGGCGATGATGAACGCGACCCCGGTGAGCGCGACAGCGATCACCAACGCGAAGCAGAGGATCGCGACGACCCGGCCGACGGGATGCGGCGCCGTTGCGGTCGTGGTGCTGCCGTGAGAAGTCCCCCAGGACAACGATTTCATGCCGAGGGCGAAGACAGCCGGTAGGCCGGCGCCGAGCAGCAGCCCGTAGAGCAATACCTTCCAGGCTCCACCCAGGGCGAGTGAGACGTTGTGCACGGTGTGCCTCTCAGTGGGTGCTGGTGAGGGTGGGTGCGGACGTTTCCCGCTTCGCGTCGGCCCAGTCGTCGTTCACGTTGCCGGCGTGGACGGCGGTCCTGCGCGACCGCAGGTACATGTACGTCGCGGCAGCGGCGAGCAGGGCGAAGATGAGCAGCGCGCCACCGAGGCCACCGATGGTGTGACCGATGAACCAGGTGAGTGCACCGACGATCGCGGCGGCCGGCAGCGTGATCAGCCAGGCCAGGGCCATCCGGCCGGCGACCTTCCAGCGGACCTCTGCGCCCTTCTTCCCGATGCCACTGCCCAGGATGGAACCGGTGGCCACATGGGTCGTGGAGAGCGCGAATCCCAGATGGCTGGACACCAGGATGACGGCAGCGGACGAGCTCTCGGCGGCCATGCCCTGCGGCGAGCTGATCTCGACCAGGCCCTTGCCGAGGGTGCGGATCACCCGCCAGCCGCCGATGTAGGTGCCCAGGGCGATGGCCAGCGCGCAGCTGATCTTGACCCAGAACGGCACGGCGGTGGTGGACGTCCAGTGACCGGAGGCCAGCAGCGCCAGGGTGATGACGCCCATCGTCTTCTGCGCGTCATTGGTGCCGTGGGCGAGCGAGACCATCGACGCCGAGCCGATCTGGCCCCAGCGGAAGCCTGCTTCCCGGTAGCGATCGGTCACCGTGCGGGTGATGCGGTGGATCAGGTAGGTACCCGCCGCGGCGATCGCGGCCGCGATGACGGGGGAGAACAGTGCAGGGAGGATCACCTTGCCGACCACGCCGTCCAACTTCGTGCCATCCCCGACCCAGTTGACGCCACCGAAGCCGACCGCGGCGATCCCGGCGCCGACCAGGCCGCCGAACAACGCGTGGGACGAGCTGGACGGGAGCCCCAGCAGCCAGGTGGCGAGGTTCCAGATGATCCCGCCGACGAGGCCGGCGAGCACGATCATCAGGAGCGAGGAGCCACCGTCGGCCAGGAACTCGGGCTTCGGTGCCCCCGACTTGTCCTGGATCTTGATCACCGCGTTCGTGACGGTGAGGGCGACCTCGACGGACAGGAATGCTCCGACCAGGTTGAGCACCGCGGAAAGCGTGACCGCCACCTTCGGCTTGAGTGCGCCGGTCGCGATGGACGTGGCCATCGCGTTCCCGGTGTCGTGGAATCCGTTGGTGAAGTCGAAGGCCAGGGCCGTGACGACCACCAGGATCAGGATCAAGAACTCTGCGTTCATCAGATCAGTGTGCGGCTCGCAGTTCGGTGCCCGAAGCCATCAAAGGCTTGGTTCACCGAGTGTTCATCCAACATGTCGGAGTGTTCCGTCGAGCGTGTCGCGGCCGGGTCCCCACCGGCATGCCCGCGGTCCGACCACCGGCTTCACCGGACCTCTCCGGGGCAGCCCCCACCTGCGCCGATCCGGGAATACCCCGACGGCGCGCAACGCTCGTACAGTGGTGATGATGAACCTCTTCTCCCGGAACTCGCCGACGGTCGACAAGGACTCAGCCCTGCCCGGCCGCGATACTCCAGTGCCGGTCGCCGGTCGGCACACCGTGCTCCACACGCCGATGGTTGCTCCGTTCGAACCGACCGGCACTGCCGAGATCCTGTACGTCGCGTTCGGCTGTTTCTGGGGCGCCGAGCGCATCATGTGGAAGCTTCCGGGTGTGGTCTCCACCGCGGTCGGCTATCAGGGCGGATTCACCCCGAACCCCACGTACGAGGAGGTGTGCACCGGTCGGACCGGGCATGCCGAAGCTGTACTGGTCGCGTTCGATCCTGCGCAGACCTCCGCCGAGCAGTTGCTCAAGGCGTTCTGGGAGAACCACGATCCGACCCAGCTCAACCGCCAGGGCAACGACGTCGGCACCCAGTACCGCTCAGCGATCTACACCACCACCCCGCAGCAGCAGCAGGCCGCGCTGAGTACCCGGGATGCGTTCGCGAAGGTGTTGCGCGACAACGGATACGATGCACCTGCGACCGAGATTCGGTCGGCGGAGGACGCCGGGCCGTTCTACTACGCCGAGGACTACCACCAGCAGTACCTGGACAAGAACCCCGGTGGCTACTGCAACCACGGCCCGAACGGGCTGACGTGTCCCGTCGGCATCGTCCGCCAGGATCAGCTCCCCGCGCAGCAGGACGTGCTCCCCGCGACCTGATCGCTGCCCGACTCCTCGGGCGTGCTCCGACTCGATGCCCACCCGGCCGTGACGCGGGTGGGCATCGCCGTTCCGGCTTCCGGCTCGTTCCTCGCTCGATCAGCAAAAGGGCCCGCTCGATCACCCTCGAACTCCGGTGGTCGAGCAAGCGACGAAGGAGCGCGTCGAGACCCACTCAGATCTGGAACTTGCTGTGGCGCAACGGGATCTCGACTCGTTCCTCGCTCGATCAGCAAAGGGCCCGCTCGATCACCCTCGAACTCCGGTGGTCGAGCAAGCGACGAAGGAGCGCGTCGAGATCCCGTCATGTCGGGGGGAACCTCAGAGGTTGCCGGCGGCCAGCTCCTGCAGGATGTGGTCGGCCTGTCGCATCGCCAGCGCGACGATCGTCAGTGTCGGGTTCGCGGACCCGCCGGTCGTCATCAGTGAACCGTCGCTGACGAACAGGTTGACCACGTCATGGGTGCGGCCCCACCGGTCGGTGACGCCGTCCTCCGCCTTGTCGCTCATCCGGCTGGTTCCCAGGTTGTGGGTCGATGGATACGGCGGGGTGTGGTGCGTGCCGATCGCCCCGACGGCCGTGTAGAGCTCGTCGGCCTTGCCGTAGCCGTAGGCACGCATGGCGACGTCATTGGGGTGGTCGTCGAAGTTCACGTTGGCGACGGGCAACCCGTGGTGGTCCTTCACCTCGGTGTTCAGGGTGATCCGGTTGGACTCCTGTGGCATGTCCTCGCCGACGATCCACATCCCGGCGGTGTGTGAGTACGCCTCCATCTTCTCGGTGAAGGACCGTCCCCATTCGCCGGGCTCGACGAAGCTGGCCAGGAAGGCCGGCCCCAACGAGAGCGTCTCCAGGTAGAAGCCGCCGACGAAACCGCGGCTCGGATCGTGCTTCGCCTCGTCGGCGATGATCCCGGCCATCGTCTCGCCGCGATACATCCGCACCGGATCCTCGAAGCGGGCATACACAGAACCGGTGAGGTGGCGCAGGTAGTTCCTGCCGACCTGGCCGGAAGAGTTCGCCAGACCATCTGCATGACCCTTGGTCGCACTCATCAACAGCAGACGCGGCGTCTCGATGGAATTGCCTGCGACGCAGACGATCCGGGCAGCCTGGTGATGCAGGTTGCCGGCCGAGTCGAGGTATTCGACGCCGTCGACCTTGCCATCCGCGCCGACCGTCACCCTGGTGGCCTGGCACTCCGGACGCAGGTCCAGATTGCCGGTGGCCAGCGCCCGTGGGATCTCCCTGACCAGCGTCGACCACTTGGCACCCTGTTTGTCGCCCTGGAAGTTGAAGCCGTCCTGGATCGATGCCGGTCGCCCGTCGTACGGCTCCGCGTTGGTCGCATAGGGGCCGGTGGCGTAGTACCGGTACCCGATCTTGTCGGCGCCGTTCGCGAACACCATGTAGTTGTTGTTCGCCGGCAACGGCGGCCTACCGTGTCGATGGCTGGATCCCATGGCGATCTCGGCCTTGTCGTACCAGGGTGCCAACTCCGCCAGGTCGATCGGCCAGTCCAGCAGGTGGGCGCCGTCGAGGTCGCCGTAGGTGGTGCCGGCCTTGAACTCGTGCTCCATGAACCGGGGGGTGGCGCCCGACCAGTGCGTGGTCGAACCGCCGACGGCCTTGACGATCCAGGCCGGGAGGTTCGGGAAATCCGTTGCCACCCGCCAGCTTCCGCTGGTGGTGCGCATGTCCAACCAGGCCATCTGGTTGAACGCACGCCACTCGTCGTTCTCGTAGTCCTCACCCGTCAGGTGCGGTCCGGCTTCCAGCACGACGCACTTCACCCCCTGGGTGCACAGCTCGTGCGCCATCGTGCCGCCACCGGCCCCGGAACCGATGATGACGACAACGGGGTCCTTCTCATCGATCCTGGTCATCTCAGTCTCCCTGTGCGGCAGCAGAAGTAGCGGTCGGGGCGTTGTCCGGCTCCGTGACGAGCTCGACGCGCGGTTCGCCGGAGTACTCCTCGATCCGCGGCGTGGGGAGCCAGTCGAGGTCGTCCAACCCGCGGTGCAGATAGCCGCCCTTGGCGAACGAGCTGCCCTCATAGCCCAGCAGGTCCCAGACCTCGTGGTCGTCGTACAGGGCCACGACGGTCGTCGAGTGCACCAGCGCGAAGAACGGGGTGTCGGCGATCTGCCGGATCACCTCGGTGGCGGCTGCGTCGTCCAGCGAGCAGAAATCGCCGTCGGCGCGGCGGTCGAGGTCGGCCAGGCCTCCAGGCAACAGGTCGGCCGAACCGTCGGTCGCCTGGATGGCGGCAGCGCTGCGGCGGTAGGGCCCGTCGGGGAAGGACGGATGCGGATAGGTGACTCGCAGCAGCCGGTGCAGGACCTGCGTGTGGTGGTCGGAGAGTTCGCCCTCGGCGCCGTCACCGACGGCCCGGTCTTCCGCGGAACTCGGCGCGGTGTCGCGCTGCAGTTCGACTTGGTCCTGGGGCGGGTTGGCGGTCACGTGGTGCCTCCTCGTGCGCACGGTCGCATCGTTGCGACCTGGATCACACGGTACGAGTCCGATCCGACCGGCGACAGGGTCGTTCTCATCAGGTGAGAGAACCGCGAATCAGCGCTCCCACCCGGGACGCCACCTGCCGGAGGCGGGTCTCAGTGACCGCCTCCCGGGCGTCGAAACTCGCCGGCCGCGCAGATACCGCGACCGCCCCGATGAGTGCGGCGTCGGCACCGCGGACCGGGGCGGCCGCGCAGGCCCAACCGGCCAGGAACTCCTCGTGCTCCCACGCGATCCCGCGTCGGCCGACATTCTGCAGCTCGTACGCGAGTCGGTCGCGCTCGGTGGTGGTGCGGGCAGTCAGGGCGCGCAGACCGTGCCTGGCCAAGTACTCGTCGCGCGAGTCCGGCCCCCACTCGGCGAGCAGGATCTTGCCGAACGCGGTGGCGTGCGGGACTTCGTGGAAACCGAAGCGCAATGGCTGCAACCTGGGGCAATCCGGTGAGTCGACCACGTGCACGAGCACCAGTTCGGCGCCCCGCAGGACCGCCAGATAGGCGGCAAAGCCGGTGGAGGAGTGCAGCCGGGCGATCTCCGCCGTCACCGGCCTCGACAGGCCGAGCTGCCGATGCAGGGAAAGGCCCAATTGGTGCAGCTTGTGGCCGAGTTCGTAGCGACGCTCGTGCCGGATGTGCACCAGGTAGTCGCTCTCGACGAGATCCCTGGCCAATCGATAGACGGTCGGCAGCGCGAGATCCAGCGCGTCGGCGATCTCCTTGGCGCCGGCGCCGCCGCGGTCGGCGACGACCTCCAGGATCGCCAGCGATCGGGCCACCGGGCCGACCGCTGCCGGGGTGGACATGCCTCCATCCTGCCCGTGCTTCCTTGACGGGGGAAGGGACGGTGGCGACCATGGAACTCCGGTCGCCTCGTGGCCGGATCACACATCGGCAGCGCCGCCCAGGAGGCACCGTGTACTTCATCGTCGTGAAATTCAAGGCCAGGCCCGAGCACACCGACACCTTCCTGGACAGTGTCGACGAGTTCACCCGAGCCACCCGTCAGGAGCCGGGAAACCTGTGGTTCGAGTGGTCCCGCAGCGTCGAGGAACCGGACACCTTCGTCCTGGTCGAAGCTTTCACCGACGACGGTGCCGGGCCCCACGTCAACTCCGACCACTTCAGGAAGGCGATGGTCGACATGAAGCCGCTGGTCGCTGAGACCCCGAAGATTGTCTCCAGGCAGGTCGAGGGCGACGGTTGGGGCGAGATGGGTGAGCTGCAGGTCGACTGACCGGGCACGGCCCTGAGGTGGCAGGGGGCTTGTCTGAACGCTGGCCAAACCGGCAGACGCTGGCAAAGTTCTGCCAGCGTTCGTGCCTTCTGCCAGCGTTCAGGTCCTTCGCCAGCGTTCGGGCGCCAAGTTCCGGGCGCCGAAGACCGCCGCCGACGGCGGCTCAGCGGCCGCGTGGGCTGAGCAGCGACAGTGCGTCGGCCAACCGACCGAGCTGCAGCCCGACGGGTGACACCGGGCCGGCGGGCCGCGCCTGCTCGGGGTAGTGCACCAGCTCCAGCAGATCGCCCACCCGGTCGCCCAGGTCGCTGCCGCCGTCCTCGGCGTTGATCAGGTGCTCTGCCCCGGCCAACCGGCGACAGTCCGTCGCCAACAGTTCGCAGATCTGAGCCAGCTGTTCGTGGGCCCCGGTCGATCTGGCGTCGTCACCGGTGTCTGCCGGCTCGTGGGCCGCCGTCACGGCGATCTTGCGGCAGGTGGCCGCGATGCTGCCGATGACGGCGACCCGATGGCGCAGCCCCTGACGACGGGAGCCGAAGAACCGGGCATGGACCAGGGATTCGGCCAACGCCTCCAGCTGCCGGGCGGCGTCGTCCAGCCGGATGGCGGACGTCAGGAGCCCCGGGTCGTCGTCACCCGTGCGCAGCACTCCAGCAGCACCGTCCAACAGATCGGCCGCGGTGTTCAACAGCGTGCGGCGCGCGGTGCGCACGGTGTCGAGGGTGCTGGTGGGCAGCACGGCCAGGCCCACCACCGCGCCGATCACCGCGCCGGCGATCGTCTCCTCCAGGCGCAGCACCAGGAATTCATCGGAGAACGTTCGCAGCAGACCGTAGAGCTGTCCGAGGGCGACGGTGATCATCAGGACCATGCCGGCGTAGCTGAAGGAGAAGAAGTACCAGGCGAGCGCGAGCGCACCGAGCAGCACTGCGAACGCCAGCGGGACGTTGCCGGCGGTCACGTTCGCCAGCGCCACGGCGATCACCAGGCCGGCGGTGGTGCCGAGCACTCGTGCGATGCTGCGGCGAAGCGTCTCGCTGGCGGTGGCAGCGTTGGTGAAGGAGATGAACGCGGCGATCACCGCCCAGTAGTAGCGCTGCGGGGAGATGAGGTGTCCGACCAGGATCGCCAGGGCCGCAGCCAGCGCGGCTTGGATGGCCTGTCGGGTGGTCAGGGGCAGGGCCAGGATCGCGTCGGACGCGCGTCGGCGCAGCGATCGGGGTCCGCCGGCACGCTCTGCCAACCGGTCGGCCAGTGCTTCCTCGGCCAGCTGCGCGGTTCCCGGCAGACGGCCGGCCCGCAACGTCACCACCGACTCGTAGTCCTCGAGATCTTCTGCCGCGTCGTCGGTTCCGGCAGTGAGCACCTCGCCCGAACGCCACTCCTGGGACAGCCGCAGGAGCCGGTCGGCGGCCCGCCCGACCCGCTGCAGGGCCGCCGGACGCTCGCCGTCCAACAGCGCGGCCACCTCGGAAGCGGCGAGGTCGTACTCGGCCCAGCCCAACGATTCCAGCATCCGGCGGAGTTCCTGCGACTCGGACACCTGCAGACCCTCGACCGCCGGGGCGGTGACGCCGCGGAGCAGATCGTCGGTGGCGATCTCCAGGTCGATCACCCACTGCCGCACCCGCGTGGGGGACACCCCCTCGGGAAGCGTCCGGGCCTCCGAGAGCTGGCCGTCGATCAGCAGCGCGATCTCACCCAGCTGGACGAGCTGGCTGCGCAGCCGTCTCGCCGGATTGCTCGGATGCTCGTCGTCGGCGGCGTCGAGCACGGAGATCAACTCGGCGATGGCCGAACGGCACCGGGCCCGGAAGGCGTTGACCGTGCTGAGCAGCCGACTTGCGGGGTCTTCGTAAAGCACGGTGCACAGCAGCAGCGACACCCAGGCGACCGAGGCGGTGATCACCAGCAGGATGTCCGGCAGCTCCCGCACCGGAGGATCCAGGAACAGGATGAAGAAGAACGACTGCCAGCACAGCATCCCGTACGACACCCAGGCTCCGCCGAAGCGTCGGACCCAGACCACCAGGAACGAGACGCCGACGAACAGCACCAGCTCGGCGGTGTGCCACGGCGCGGTGAGGGTGGCCAGCGAGGCTCCGATCAGGGCAGCAGGTAGACCGGGCAGGGCGGTGAGAATCGTTCTGCGCCTCGTGTTCTCGCGGACGCCTGAGGACAGCAGCATGGCGACGACAGCGCCCAGCAGCATGGCCAGGACCGGCGGCTGGCCGAGCGCGATCGCGAGCAACCACTGCAGCAGCAACGTGCTGGCGATGCAGGTGGCGACCTTGATCCCCAGGCGTAGATGCGTCAGGCCAGGGTCGGAGGCGATCACCCGGTCGACGAGGTCGCGGCGACGGATCCCCAGTCGCGCTCGGCTCAGCGGGGTGCGGGCGAGCTGCTCCCGCACCATCTGCCGCCCGGGGATCTGCACGTCCTCACTCTTCCACCGCGGGTGTCGCGGCCGGTGCTCAGGAGCGTAGGAACTCCAGGACCGCCAACACTCTGCGGTTGGCCGAGTCGTCCTGGTGCAGACCGAGCTTGCCGAAGATCCGCTGGATGTGTTTGGTCACGGCACCTTCGGTCACGACCATGGCCTCCGCGATGGACAGGTTGGACTTGCCCTGGGCCATCAACGAAATGACCTCACGCTCACGGGGGGTGAGCTGCTCGACCGGTGACGAGCGCCGACGGGCGGCCATCACCTGCGCAACCACCTGGGGATCGAGAACGGTACCGCCGGCGGCAACCCGCTCCACGGAGTCCAGGAACTCCTCGATGTCCGACACCCGATCCTTCAGCAGGTAGCCGATGCTGCCGGAACCGGTGGCCAACAGCTCGTCGGCATAAGAGATCTCCACGTACTGCGAGAGCACGAGAATGGGTGCAGCAGACCAACTCCGGCGCACCTCGACGGCCGCGCGCATGCCTTCGTCGGTGTGTGACGGTGGCATCCGGACGTCGACCAGGGCGACGTCCGGACGGTGCCGCAGTACGGCGCTGACGAACGACAGCCCGTCACCGACCGCTTCGAGGACCTCGTGACCGCTCTCGACGAGCAGCCGCTCCAGACCCTCCCGGAGCAACAACGAGTCGTCAGCCATCACGATGCGCATGGAATCTCCGCTACCAGTTCCGTTGGCCCACCGATCGGCGAGCTGAGGTTCATGATGCCGTCCACCCCGCGGATCCGGTCCGACAGGCCGACCAGGCCGTGCCCCTTCGCGAGGGTGGCCCCGCCGAGCCCGTTGTCGCTGACGCTCAACCGGAGCGTTCGATCGAGCATCTCGACGGTCACCACCACGTAGTCGGCCCTGGCGTGCTTGGCGATGTTGGTCAGCGCCTCGGAGATGACGAAGTAGACAGCGGTCTCGACATGGTCGGGGAGCTTCGGGGGTGCGTCGATGGTCAGGTGGACCGGCACCGCGCTGCGGGCGATGACCTCCTCGAGGGCAGCCTGCAGGCCGCGATCGGCGAGCACCGGCGGGGCGATTCCGCGGCTCAGGCTGCGCAACTCGTCGAGGGTGTCGCGGGTCTGGGCGATGGCCTCGTCGATCGTCTGTCGTGCTCGTTCCGGGTCGGTGCCCAACTGGCGCTTCGCCCGACCCAGATCCATCCCCAGCCGCACCAGTCGCTGCTGCGGCCCGTCATGGATGTCGCGCTCGAGACGACGCAACGAACCGGATTCGGCGATCCGTGCCGCCTCCTTACCCTGCACCTGGTACTGGATTTCCTGTTGCAGCGCAGCACGTCCGGAGAGCAGCAGGAGTGCCGGACCGGCGTCCAGCCAGACCGTGGCCCGGGCGACGAACGGCAGCGTCAGCAGGAACAGGACGCCGAGCGCGGTGTAGAAGGCGAGCTGGGTCAGGTAGTCGCCGGACAGCCCCATCAGTTCCGGCAGCGATGTGTTGCCCTCCCCGTCCGGCAGCGACCAGCTCCACAGGATCCAGGTGATCCCACTCAGTGCTGCGGTCCACCAGGCCGCCAGCACGGAGAAGGAGATCGTCGCGGTGATGAAGCCGAACATCGCGTGCACGATGTCGAGCCAGGACTGTGGGTCCACCAGAGTGGTCAGCGCACGTCTGAGCGGGCCGCGTTCACTGCGGTGGTAGACCGGCGACGGCGCGTGCTGGTTCAAGGTCGCGCGGATCAGCCGGCGGCGGGTGACGGCGAATGCTCTGCCGATGTACGCGCAGAACGCGAGCACTGGCAGACCGACGACGATGAAGGACAGACCGAGTCCGACGCCGAAGAAGGCCCAGATGACCGGCACCGCGACGAGCGCGAGCGGGAACACCGCGAGGACGTAGCCGGTGTCCCGCAGGGTGCGCCGGACGAGACCGGGCCGTGGCCGCTGCTGGGTGCCGAGGCTCTCGTGTCCTGCCTGCGGATGGACGGTCACAGTGCTCAGTGTGCGCGGGTCGATCGGGCCCCACCCGTCGTCCGGCGCAGCGTGCACGAATTCTGCCGTGTTCATGCCCATGACGGTAGGCAGCGGGATGACGCCCGGACATCCCGTCGACCCCCCGATCCGATGTCCACCCAGCTGCACATCAGCCCCGCCGCACCGGCCCCTTACGGTGGTCCCCTTCGACTCCTTCGTCGCTCAGGACAAGGAGCAAGCGAGGGACGAGCGCGTCGAGACCCCGTCAGCTGATCGACCGGTCGTCATCGATCGGGATCTCGACTCGTTCCTCGCTCGATCACCGACTCAGCGCGCGCCCCAACCGCCGTCCATGACGAGGTCCGATCCGGTGATGGATGCACTGGCCGGACCGCAGAGGAAAGCGACCGCCGCGGCGATCTCGGCGGGCTCCATCAGACGCTTCACCGGTGAGGACGCGAGGATCACCTTCTCCAGCACCTCGTCCTCCGGCATCCCGTGCGCCTTCGCCTGGTCGACGATCTGCTTCTGCACGAGCGGTGTGCGGACGTAGCCGGGGTTGACGCAGTTGCTCGTCACCCCCTTGTCGGCACCCTCGAGGGCGATCACCTTGGAGAGCCCTTCGAGGCCATGCTTCGCCGTGACGTAGGCGGACTTGAACGGACTGGCGCGACGACCGTGGGCGGAGGAGATGTGCACCACCCGCCCCCAGCCGCGCTCATACATCCCGGGCAGCACCGCCCGGGTCAGCACGAACGGAGCGGTGAGCATCAACCGCTGGATGAACTCGAACTTCTCGATCGGGAAGTCCTGGATCGGTGCGACGTGCTGGACGCCGGCATTGTTGACCAGGATGTCGACGCCGCCGGCCACATCGGCGACCGCGTCCGGCAGCCCGGCGATGTCCGACAGGTCGATGCCGAGCGCCCGTGCTCCGAGCTCGTCGACCAGCGGTTGCAGGCGGTCGGTGTCCAGGTCGACGACGATCACCGCGGCCCCCTGTTCGGCCAGTGTGCGGGCAACGGCGGCACCGATCCCGCTCGCAGCGCCGGTGACGAGGGCGGTCCTGCCGGAGAGCTCAGCTGTCATGACGACCACAGTAGATCCGCGCGTTACGTTGCCAGGGTTTCAGAATCCGCGGGAGCCGTCGATGCTCTCGCGGATGATGTCGGCGTGCCCGGCATGACGGGCTGTCTCCTCGATCAGGTGGAACAACACGTACCGCACGTTGCACACGATGATGTCCGCACGGGCGCAGGGATCGTCCAACTCCCGCGCTGCGACGACGGCGTGGGAGCGCTCGATCTCCTGCCGATAGCGGCCGACCCAGTGTTGGACGGTGTCGCTCTCGTCGACGAAGCAGTCGGCATCCCGCGGCTCAGGACGCACCTCGGGCCAGCCGTCGGACGATTCGCCGCCGGCCATCACCACGTGGAACCATCGCTCCTCCCAGGTCGCTGCGTGCTTGATCAGGCCCAGCAGCGACAGTGCACTGGCGGTGGGGGCCGACCGCGCCTGTGGGTCGTCCAGGCCGAGGATCTTCTTGATCAGCCCCTCGCGCTGCTGGTCCAGGAAGCTGCTCAGCGCGGACCGCTCGGAGGTCAGGCTCAGCTGCTCGTCCATGGGTGCGAATCTACGGGGAACCGGCGAACCCGCGCCGAGATGCAGCCCGGACCGGGCGGACGGAGACTGGTCGGCGTGACGACCAGGGAACATGCCGAGGCCGCGATGCGCAGGATGCTACCGGGAACGACGCGCTGGGCGGTCATCGCTGCGCACGCCGCGATGTGGAGCGTGGTGCCGTCAGCGATCTGGCGCACGGCAGTAGGCGTCGGCATCCCCCTCGGCTGGACCCAGGAACACCTGGACCGCGAACGGATCCCAGGCTTCGGCACCGTCTACGTGATCACGCTCAGCGTGCTGTCGATCGCCGCCGCGTCGCTCACCATCGGTCTCATCCGTCCGTGGGGAGAACGGTTCCCGCGTGGGATCCCGGTGGTCGGTGGACGGCGGTTGCCCATCGCGCCGATCGCGGCTGTGGCGATGATCGGGGCTGTGGTGGTCGCGGTGATCGTCGTGCAGAGCATCGCCCACTGGTCGTCGGTGAGCGGTTTCGCCGACCGGCCGGTGTCGTTCTGGTCGGTGCTGATGCTGCTGTGTTACCTGCCGGCGATCGCCTGGTCCCCGCTGCTGGCGGCAGTCACGGTCGCGTACGTGCGCCGGCGGACGGCGTACCGGGAAGCCGAGGTTGCTTCTCCGGTGGTTCGTTCATAGCCGCGCGCTCGGCCCTCATTCCCCGGTGACCCCGTCGATCGACTGCCGGATCAGGTCGGCGTGCCCCGCGTGCCGGCCGTACTCCTCGATGAGATGGGTGAGCACCCAGCGGGCGGAGAAGTGCATTCCCCGGCTGTTGGCGCGGGCACTGATCCGGTCGAGATCGGTGGGGAAGTCCGTCCGGGACGTCTCGACGGTGGCCCGCCAGAGGCTGCGGGTCTGCTCGGGGGAGTCGTCGGCTGCCGAGTGCCAGTCCCAGTCGGCATCGTCGTCCCACGGAGCGGAATCCCACGGCGCGGCCGGTTCACGGCCGAGCAGGATGTGGCCCACCCAGTAGTCCTCGACGTAGGCGAGGTGCTTGAGCATGCCGCCGAGTGTCATGTCCGATGGCGCCAGCGTCACGGCCAGGCCGGCGGAGTCCAGCCCTTCCGTTTTGAGCCAGATGGTTTCCCGGAGGAAGTCGGCGAACCCGCTGAGGGTCTCGAACTCGGTGCCGTCGAGCGGGGGGTCTGTGCGCGCCATGGTGCCCAGCAGACCAGACGGACCTCGCGCCGTGCCACTGGGTTGTCGAGCGCACCTCTGGCGCGCCGGCCCCGGACCGGATTGACTGGACCCGTGCCCGAACTGCCGGAGGTGACCGCGCTCGCCGCGTTCCTGCGCGAACATGCCGGCGGCCAGCAGGTCACGAGCGCCGTCATCACCTCGCTCAACGTGCTGACCACCTACGACCCGCCGTTCTCGACGCTGGTCGGCCGGACTCTGGACGACGCGACCCGGCACGGCAAGTTCCTCGATCTGACCTTCGGCGATCTGCACCTGGTCCTGCACCTCGCGCGGGCGGGCTGGCTGCGCTGGACGGATGCGCCCAGCGCCAAACCGCCGCGCATGGGCGGCCCGATCCACCTGCGGGTGGTGTTCACGAACGGCGGATTCGACATCACCGAGGCAGGCACGAAGAAGTCCGTCACCGCAGCGTTGGTGCACGATCCACAGGAGGTGCTGGGTGTCGCCCGACTGGGGCCCGACGCCATGAGCCTGGACCGCAGGTCGCTGGAGACGGCGCTCGCCGGACAGACCGGTCGCCTCAAGAACGTGATCGTCGACCAGAAGATCATCGCCGGGATCGGCAACGCCTACTCTGACGAGATCCTGCATGCTGCACGGCTTTCGCCGTTCGCGACGGCCGGCAAGCTGACCTCCGACCAGCTCGACGCGCTGTACGAGGCGGTCGCCGAGATCCTCACCGACGCGATGGTCCGCTCGGTCGGTGGCGAGGCGGCCCGGCTCAAGGGCGAGAAGCGCAGCGGACTGCGCGTGCACGCCCGCACCGGCCTGCCCTGTCCGGTCTGCGGCGACACCGTAGCCGAGGTGAGCTTCGCCGACCGTTCGTTCCAGTACTGCCCGACCTGCCAGACCGGCGGCAGGAAGCTGGCCGACCGGCGGATGTCGCGCCTGCTGCGCTGACCGTGCGCGAGCGTCCCGACGAAACCCTCCACCACGGTTCCCGCTGGTGTTATGGGCATCCGCTGGCAACAAGGACGCCCTTCCCGCCAGCGACAGCACTCAAGACCAGCGACGAGGCAGGGGGCGTTCGTGTCGGCGGCGACCGGGCCGATGTGCTTGCCGCCGGGTTCCGCCACGCCGGTGCGAGGGCGGGTGGAACACTGGACGGATGAGTGAACTCCCCGAAGTTGCCGTCACCGAGGTTCCCGCCGATGCCGTCCTGCTGGACGTCCGGGAGGACGACGAGTGGGCCGCCGGTCATGCTGCCGGCGCCACCCACGTCCCGCTGCCGCAGCTGGCGGAGCGGCTCGCCGAGGTCCCCGAGGGCGATCCGGTCTACGTCGTCTGTCGCAGCGGCGGGCGGTCGGCCAAGGCAACCGAGTTCTTGAACGCCAACGGCTGGGACGCCGTCAACGTCGCGGGTGGGATGTCGCAGTGGGCGGCCGCCGGCAAGCCGATCGAGTCCGCGAGCGGTACCCCCGAGATCATCTGAGCCGGATGGACCCCAGCGACCCACGCACCGGGCCGATTCCCGCCGTGCCGGCCGCCGGTGCGGGCTGGGGCGCTGGTCGACGTGCGGTCCCTGCCCCCCCGCGGCTGACCTGTCGGCGTTGCGGCCGGGTCCAGCCGCCGCTGCCTACAGGAGTGCGGCACTGTCTGTACTGCGGCACCGCGCTCACCGTGCGCAGATGGGCCGCCCACCCGCCGCCGGCAGCTCCGGGCCCGCGGCGTCGGGTGTACCCGCCGGCGGGCGCCACCCCGCGCTACCCGGTGATCCCGCGCTGGGGCTTCCCGGCCTCGATCTGGGTGCGTGACCGGGCTCGCACGAGCGACGTCCGCCCGATGCCGCTCACGGGTCTCCGGGTCGGAGCCATCGCGTGCGTGGTCACCGCGGTGCTGGCCCTGGTCGCCGGTGGCGCCGAGCTGTGGCGGTTCTTGCTGGTGCTGCGGGGACGTACGGAGGTGCTGGACGCCGGTGTGGTCCGCGCCTCCGATCTGCTGGTGGTGATCGCCGGATGGGCTCTGCTGGTGGTGGGTCTGGCCACGGCGGTGGGCGTCGCGGCCACCCTGGTCAGCGCCCATCCGGCAGCGCACCAGTTCGCCGGCGCAACTCCGCCGCGCCGACCGTTCGGACTGTGGTTACCGCTGTTCGTTCCCGGCTGGAACGTCTGGGGTGCCGGCCGGATCGTCGTCGAGACCGAGGCGATGGTGGGCGGCCGCTTGTCTCCGGACGGACGGCCGCGCAGTGCTGCCGTGAGTCGGTGGTGGTGGGCGAGTTTCGTGCTCTCCGAAGTGCTGGTGGTGGCGACGTTGCTGCGTTCTCTGGGCCGCTCGGACCAGGCCCTCGCTGACGCCATCGAGTTGCGCATCGCGCTCGACCTGGTGGCGGCGCTGCTCGCCGTCGTCACCGCGGTGCTGTTCCGTCGGATTCGGCGACGGGTGCATCCGCGGGCCGAGCTGCCCCGCGGTTGGACGGTCCGCTCTCCCGACCCCACCCGCATTGCCGTCGCCGACCCTGCGGCGGCGCGTCGCCGGTCCGGGGTCCTGCCGCCCACCGGCCCGACCATCCTGCCCCGGCTCGAGGACCTACCGGTGGCGCCGCTCGAGCCGACAGCGGGCGAGGCAGTGGCACATCGGTCGTGAACGCGCAGCGGTCCTGAATGCGCAGCGGTCCTGAACGCACATCACCGGAGTGCGGTTCAGCCGGCGGGCTCGAGCGGCGCCGCCAGCGTCACCGAGGGGGTTGCGCTCACCAGCAGTTCCCGGATCAGACGCTCGGTGATGCCGTAGCCGCCCTCGCCGATCTGCAGGTGCCGGATCGTCCCGGTGGCATCGATCAGGTACATCGCCGGCCACCACCGGTTGTGATAGCCCGTCCAGGTCTGTGCCAGGTTGTCCAACGCCACCGGATAGGTGATCTCCATGTCGTCGATGCTGGCAGCGACGTTGTCGGGTTCCCGCTCGAAGGCGAACTCGGGGGTGTGGACGCCGATCACCTGCAGTCCTACGGATCGGTACGCGGCATCCCACTGCTTCACGTGCGGAAGTGCCCGCTGACAGTTGATGCAGGAGAACGCCCAGAACTCGACGAGGACGACCTTTCCCCGGAGCCCGTCAAGGCTCAACGCGACCCCGTCCTGGGTGTTGAACCAGCGGTTGACACCGCGGATGGCGGGCGCCGGGCCACAGTTCGTCAGGACCGGCGCACCCGAGGTGCACTCCTGGCTCGGGCTCGACGGCTGTGTTGATCCTGATCCAGCGGATGTCGATGAGGGAGCCGGCGAGTCCGAGCTGGAAGGTTCCAGATCGGCCAGCGCATCCAGGGCTGCAGGATTCGCCTGCACCCGCTCCTGCAGGGCCTGCGTGTAGTCGGGCAGGGCGCGCTGCAGCCGATCGGTGAGGTTGAAGGCGAGCCCGACGGCGAGCACCACCATCATGACGCCGCCGACAACCCGGAATCGACGGGCTCGCGTCCGGTACCGGGCAACCCGTCTGCCGATCCCACGTCCGGCGAGGGCGAAGCCGAACAGGGGGACGGCCATACCGATGGCGAAGGCCACCGTCAACACCACGACGCCGCCGGTGATCGATCCGGAGGCTCCCGCGATGGTGATGGCGGCCAGCACTGGTCCGGCGCAGGGTACGTACAGCGTGCCGAGCCCCAGACCCAGGACGAAGGCGTTTCCTCGTCCCGCCCGGCCGATGCGAGGGAGCCGTCGGAACGGTCGTTGGAGCAGTTCCTCCAGCTGCGGGAAGATCAGACTGGCGCCGACCACCAACAGCGCCAGCAGGCCCGCCCCACGCAGGAAACCCTGGGGTAGCCCGAGCGCTGTCAACAGCAGCGAGCCGATCAACGCGAACACCGAGAAGCTCAGGACGAGCCCGCTCACGATCAGGGCCGGCCGGGTCGACGAGCGCCGGGGTGCAGCGGCAACCGATGTGGGCGGCGGCCGGGCGAGGTCCAGATCCACCTTCGGTGGTTCCCGGTCCGGTCGCGCCGGGGTCGATTCGGTGCCGCTGGCGAAGAAGATGATCGGCAACATCGGCAGGACACACGGGGAGACTCCGGTGACCAGACCGCCTACAAGGCCGATGAGGATCAAGGTCCACATGCTCGTCACGTCCGCGTGTCGAAGTGGGGCAGCAACTAGTGCCGATGCAGAGGATTCGTCACCACCGGGCGTGCGGATGGGGGTCGCGGGCTCGCGTACCGTGACCGGGTGGCCAAGAAGTCGTCGATGAACACCGTCCCTGATGCCGTTGGTGGAAACCCGCGGCGCCCCTGCGACTGCGGAAGCGGGCGGCGGTGGAAGAACTGCCACGGCAGCTCCGATGCCGGCGAGCTGATCGTCACCCGGCCGTTCGAAGGGCTGAAGGCCGAAGTCGAGCTGATCGCCCTCCGCGAGTTCGTCCCCTCCGCCACAGCGCCGTTGACCCTGGCGCAGGCCGACGAGAACTCACCGAGCGTGACGCTGTGCACCGTCCTTCCGGGTGCGGCTGCCGCGCTGACCCGGTCCGACGGATCGATCCTCATCGGCGTCCAGACCCAGCTGCATTCGGGCGACCTGTCCCGCGACCTGGGTGCGGCGCTGCAGTGGGCGCTCGAGGCCGGACCCTCTGCGGTACTGCCGGTATCGGCGGGGCGCGCGACCGATCCCCGCCTGCACGACCTGATCGAGGACACCGAGCTCGAGGTCAGCGTGCACGACGACTTCGCCTGGTGGCTGGAGACCAAGGCAGCGGAGGGCAGCGAGGTCGCGATGTCGCTCGAACAGGCCAACAAGGCGATCCTGCCGACGGCAGCGCTGGCAGGCCTGCCCGGTGCGTACTGGGTGGACGCCGGCGAGAAGGCCCATCTGCGCTGGGTGCGACCCGAGGAGGAGCCGCAGGTGATGGCCGCGCTGGCGCGCCTGGCCGTGCTCGGCGCCCTGGACCTCGGTGAGGGCTCGCGCTACGTCGGTTCGTTCCGGGCCCACGGTCGGCTGGTGCCGGTCTGGGATCTCGACCACGATGCGCACCCAACCGAATGGAACGGGCCGGCTGCTGAGTTCGCGGCCCGCTACGACGCGGCGGTGAGCGACCCGGCATCCCTCACCGACGCCGAGCGGCGGGCCCGTGACGGCATCCTGGGTCGCCAGTTCACCCTGCGCTGACCGCGACCCATCCGCGGACCGACTGCTCTTCCCTGCGCACAACGACTGACCTGGACGGCGCCATGACCACCGACATGCCCCTGTGGCACGCGATCCTGCTCGGCATCCTCGAGGGGTTCACCGAGTTCCTGCCGATCTCCTCGACCGGTCATCTGACCATCGCGGAGAAAGTGCTCGGATACCAGATCGACGATCCGGGAGTCACGGCGTTCACCGCGATCATCCAGGTCGGTGCCGTGCTCGCCACCCTGATCTACCTCCGCAAGGACATCGTCAGGGTGCTCGGGGCGTGGTTCCGCGGACTTGCGAACAAAGATCGGCGGGGCGACGACTACCGCTTCGGCTGGGCGGTCATCCTCGGCTGCATCCCGATCGCCGTCATCGGCCTGGCGTTCAAGGACCAGATCGAGACGACGCTGCGCAGTCTGTGGTGGGTGGGCGGCATGCTGCTGGGTTTCTCGTTCGTGATGTGGTTCGCCGACAGTCGTGCGACGCAGACCCGTCACGAGAAGGACATCACCTGGCGCGACACGCTGATCATCGGTGTCGTGCAATGCCTGTCGCTGATCCCCGGCGTTTCCCGGTCCGGTGCGACGATGTCCGCAGGACTGCTCCGCGGGCTCGACCGGCTGACTGTCACCCGGCTGTCGTTCTTCCTGTCGATCCCGGCACTCACGGCCGCGACGATCCTGCAGGTGGCCAGCAAGTACGACGAGATCAGCGGCGGGGTCGGCTGGACGGCGACGATCGTCGCGACCGTGGTGTCGTTCGTGGTGGCCTACTTCACCGTCGACTGGCTGCTGAAGTTCATCGCCGGTCACACCTACTCGATCTTCATCCTCTACCGGATCATCCTGGGTGCCGTCGTGCTGTTGTTGTTGTCGCTCAACGTCATCTCCGCGACCTGATCCTGCTGCGGCCGGGGGGCCTCACATCCGAGCTCTCAACGCGTCCACCTCCGAACCGGCCGCGAACGGGTCGTACCCGTGCTCGACCAGCCAGCGGATCCCGAGGAGTCCGCGCACCGACCACCACGCGCGGATGACGTCGACATCGAGGTCGACGCCGTAGCCGGCGAGGACGTCGTCGAGGTGCTGTGGGTGTCCGACGGTCAGCACGGCGAGGTCGTAGTGCGGGTCGCCGCGGCCGGCTTCCGACCAGTCGATGATCCCGGTGACCTCGTCGCCGACGACGAACACGTGGTCGATCTGCAGGTCGCCGTGGATGAACGCCGACCGCCAGGGGCGGATCACTTCTTCGGCGATCTGGCGGTTGCGTGTGACCAGCTTGGCCGGGAGGACGTCGTTCGCCAGGATCCACCCGCACTCGCGGTCCAGTTCTGCCGCCAAATCCTCGGGGCTGCGACCGGACCAGGGCGGCAGTGGTGCGTCGTGCAGCTGCCGGACAGTGGCCCCCGCCGCGGCCCATGCGGCAGCGGATGCCGTCGACGGCTGACCGAGCCGGCCGAGTGCCGCACCCCGCACGGCGGCGAGCGCGAGCACTGGCGGGTTCCGCCACAGGATCTCCGGAGTCGGGATCGGCGCCAGCGCCATCGCCTCGACCTCGATGTCGGTGCGCCCGGGGTCGATGTCGATCTTGAGGAACACGCCGCCGACCCGCAGGGTCGCGCGTTCGGGATGGGCAACGACGATCTCGATCTGGTCCACCCGCTGATTGTGGGGTGGAACGTCCGCCACCGTCATCCACATTGTTGTCAATGCCCCACGGTGCACCGGTCTCGAGTCAGCCGCTCACGTTCCGGTCAGCCGCTCACGATCAGACAGGAGCGGCTGACGCGAACGTGAGCGGCTGCGGCATCGGCGGGCGGATCAGGGAACCCAACCCCAGCTCTTGGCGAGCGGATATCCGATGAACGTCACGGTGTCGAGCAGGGTGTGGGCGATCACCAGGGGCCAGATCCGCCGCCAGTGCAGGAACACCAACGCGAACACCACACCCATCGCCAGGTTTCCGACGAAGCCGCCGAAGCCCTGGTAGAGGTGGTAGCTCCCGCGGAGGACTGCACTGAAGGCCACCATCGCGACCACCGGCAATCGCAGCTGCTCCAGCCGGGTGAGCAGGTACCCGATCACCAGGAACTCCTCGGCGACACCGTTCTGCAGCGCGGCCAGGATGAGGACCGGGATCCGCCACCAGACGTCGTTCAGTGCTGCTGCCTGGACCTGCAGGCTGAAACCCAGCGCGTACGACAGCATGTACAGCCCGAGGCCGGGGATGCCGATCAGCGCTGCCAGCCCGAGACCCGGCGGGACGTCTCGCCAGCCGCCCCGCAGGCCGAGTCGGTCGGCCAGGTTCACCCCGCCGCGCCACAGCAGGTACACACCCAGTGCGCCCCATGCGATCCCGAGCGCGATGCTGCAGAGCTGCCGCAGCAGATCCAGGAAGTCTGCCTGGGCCTGCGGGGCGACGATCGTCACCGACTGCGAGGCCAGTGGCACGGGGGAGGTCAGCGAGTCCAGCAGCGACAGCAACGAGCGCAGACCGCTCATCCCGAGCGTGATGGTGAAGACGAGCGCGATCTCCCACCACATCGCCCGCCGGCTCAACGGGCGTGGGGCATCCGCCTCCGGGTCGCGGGACAAGCGCGCGCGGGAGAGCACGGGGCGGGGCAGTTTCGGCATGACGCCAGCAAGCGTAGGCGGGCCGGCATGGGAGACGGATCAGAGCCCGATGAGCGCTCGCCCCACCGGGCGCATGCTGATCGGCCCGGCGCATGCCGGATGGGTGTCTGCGTCTCGATCGCAGCCTCGGGACGACACACGGGAATGCGCCGCGCACACGGGAATGCGCCGCGCACACGGGATGCGCCGCGCACACGGGATGCGCCGCGCGCGATACCGAGGTCCGGCCCAGGAAAGGCCACAGCGGCGGCCCGGGAGAACCGGACCGCCGCTGCGGGGTACTGGGGAGCGCTCAGTGACGGGAGGCCGTCATGAGCTGTGCGTCAGGAGCAGTCGGCGACGTAGGCGTCCTTCGTGTCGTTGACGTTGTCGGCGGTGATGACCGAGAACCCGGTCTGGATGTCCTTGGTCACCGGGCCACCGTCGAGCGCGGCGATGGCCTGGTCGACACCGTCGGTACCGATGGTGCCCGGCTGCTGGGCGACGAGCGCCTGCACGGTGCCCGCCTTCAGCGCATCGATCTGTGCCGGACCGGCATCGAAGCCGACGACCTTGACCTTGCCGGCCTTACCGGCCTGCTGGATACCCGTGGCGCTGCCCTGGGCGGCGAACAGGTTGGTGGCGAAGATACCGACGATGTCGGGATCCTTCTGCAGGGCCGCGGTGACGATCTGGGCGGCTGTCGCCGGATCATTGTGCGAATACTGCACATCGAGAGGCGTGTAGGTGCCGTCGGCCGCAGCCGCGTCGTTGAAACCCTTGGCCCTTGCATCGGTGGTGGAGATACCGGGATCGACCGAAACCACGAGCACCTTGCCGCCACCGGGGGCGAGCTGCTTGACCGCATCGAACGCAGCCTTGCCGCCACCGAGGTTGTCGGAGGCGATGGCCGAGGCCGCATAGGACGGATCACTGGTGGTGGTGTCCACCAGGATGATCTTGATGCCGGCCGCCGCGGCCTGGGCGAGCGGCGCCTGCATGGCGTCGACGCTGGTCGGGGCGATCAGGATCGCGTCCGGCTTGTTCTGCACCACCGAGTCGAGGATCGGCTTCTGCAGGGTCGGGTCGAACTTGGCCGGGCCCTGGGTGGTGACGGTGACGCCGAGCTTCTTCGCCTCGGCCTCGATGCCGCACTGCATGGTGATGTAGAAGTTGTCGCCGGTGACGCCCTGGATGAAGGCCAGGTTGTAGTTCTTGGACGCCTTGCTGGGAGCCACGACCGGCGACGAGGATTCCGAACCGGTCGAGCTACCGGGTGCGGAGCTTTCGGACGACGACATCTCGGACGACGACTTCTCCGACGGCGATGTCTCGGACGACGACATCTCCGACGACGAAATCTCGGACGACGACATCTCGGACGACCCGGTCTCCGACGACACGACCGAGGAGCTGGGCGCAGCGGCGGAGGTGGTCGCCGGAGCGGCCGCGGAGGTCGGGGTGGCGGCCGGCTTGGTGCTCGAACAGCCGACGGCCGTCACCAGTGCCAGGAGGGCGATCCCGGTTCCGTTGAGCAGGGTTGAGCGCTTCATGCGGAATTCCTTTCGTTACTTGTCGGTCGCGATGACCTTCCGCCCGGCCCTTTTGCCGAACGGAGTGGACGTACGGGAGCCGCGGAGTGCGGCCTTACGACGGGTCTGGTCGACGTACACGGCGGCCACGAGGACCGCGCCGACCGCGACGAGCTGCCAGAACGACTGCACGCCGATGATGACCAGACCGGACTGCAGCACCGCAGGGATGAACAGACCGACGACGGTGCCGAACATGGTGCCGAGACCACCGAAGATGGACGTCCCGCCGATCACCACAGCGGTGATGACGTTGAGGTTCGTCTGGGTGCCACCGGCGATGCTCGTGGTGGTGAACTGGGCGAGGAACATCACGGCTCCGACGCCGGCCAGCGCCCCGGTGTACAGGTAGATCAGGATGAGGTGGCGGTCGACCTTGATGCCGACCCGGCGCGACGCCTCCTCGTTGGAGCCGATCGCGTAGGTGTACCGGCCGAACTTGGTCTTGTGCAACACGACTCCGCCGATCACCAGGATCACCAGGGCGACGACGACCAACGCGGGAACGCCGAGAATGCGCTGGTAGATACCGAAATCGGTCAGCGCTTGAACCTTGCCGATCGGAATGTCGACGCCCTTGGAGATCACCTGCGCGAGGCCCAGCGACGCCGACAGGGTTCCGAGGGTGACGATCAGCGGTGGAACCTTGGCCTTGGCCACCAGGAAGCCGTTAATGAGACCCCAGGCTGCCCCGGTGAACACCGCCACCAGCACGCCGACCAGGATCACGAGACCCGGCCCGTTGCTGTCGGCCATCGACGACATCACCTTGGCCGACACGACCGAGGCGAACACCAGCACCGAGCCCACCGACAGGTCGATCCCCGAGGTGATGATGACGAAGGTCATGCCGACGGCGATCACCGCCAGCACGGCAACGTTCTGGCTGATCAGCAGGAAGTTCGACGCGGTCGAGAACCGCCCTCCGCTCTGGATGCCGAAGAACACCACCAGCACGACCAGCACCAGGAAGATCCACGTGGTCTGCCGCTTGAACAGGTTCGAGAACAGATTGCCCGACAACTCCTCGTCCCTGGGGACGCCTGGTGACGGACCACTCACGGGCGAACTGCCGGCGGCGACAGGCTTCCCGGGGGTGGGTCCGTCGGGCTTGGACAGCGATGGTGTGGTGCTCATGCCGATTTCCTCTCCTGCTCGATCGAGCCGGTCATGGCTCCGACCAGCTGATCCATCGTGACGTCCTTGCCGCTGAAGGTGGCGACCCGGCGCCCCAACCGCATCACCTGGACACGGTCGGCGACCTCCAGGACCTCGGGCATCGAGTGCGAGATGAGCACGACCGCGATCCCTTTGTCCCGCACGCGTTTGATGGCGTCGAGGACGTTCTGCGTCTGCACGACCCCCAGTGCGGCGGTCGGCTCGTCGAGGAAGACGATCTCGTTGGCCCACGCGATCGCCCGGGCGATCGCGATCTGCTGACGCTGTCCGCCGGACATGTTTGCCACCGGTGCGGTCAGCGAGCGGACGGTTCCGCCGAGATCGGCGAAGGACGCCCGCGCCTTGCGGCGCATCTCGCGGTTGTTCATGAAACCGAGTTTGCCGAGGATGCCTGCTGCCGGAATCTCCCTGCCCAGGAACATGTTCTGGGTCGGATCGAGGTGGGGGGCCAGCGCGAGATCCTGGTACACCACCTCGATGCCGAGCTTGGTGGCGTCGTTGGGGTGGGTGAGTCGCACGAGCTTCCCGTTGAAGAAGACCTCGCCGCCGTCGATCTCCAGGTTGCCCGAGAGTGCTTTGACCAACGTCGACTTGCCTGCGCCGTTGTCGCCGATCAGTGCGACCACTTCACCGGCCTCGATCTCGAAGTCGGCATTGTCGAGTGCGCGGACTCCGCCGAAGGATCGGGAGACCCCGCGGGCCTCCAGGATCGGCGTCACGACACACCGCCGAGCGGCAGCGGGGTGGCCCGCCCGTGGATGACCTCGACCAATGCGTCGAGCCGGCGGCGGCCCTCGGATCCGAGGAACTCCTTGCGGGACGGGCGATCCATGCCGACGGCTTCCTTCCATATGGACCGGCCGGCGATGAAGCCGCTGACCCCGCCCTCGTCGCAGGAGATGCGCAGCGCATCCGCGAACTGGTCGAAGGCGACACCGGCCGAGAGCACCGCCCACGGGGTGTCGATCGAGTCGGCGAGCTTGCGGCAGGACGCCGCGTCACCCGGGTACTCGAGCTTGATCAGATCGCAGCCGAGATCGTCGAGCATCACGGCGGCCTCGACGATCTGGTCGGCGCGCCGCTGCGGGCTGGGCGCGTCCTCGCCGTCCAGCGGGAAGATCAGGTTCTCCACGACGGACGGGATTCCCACCGCACGGCAGTCGGCGACGACCTCGCGGACCACCTGCAGCACTTCGGCGGTGCCGTCCGGCTCGCCGTCCTTCGCGGAGCGATCGGCCCGCAGTTGGATGAGGAACTTGACCGCATGGCCGCCCTGGTCCTTGACCCACTGGGCGGAGAGTGCCGGATCGCGGTGGGTACGGGGCTCGGTGCCGATCTTGCCGCGGATGGACGGCTCGGCAGCGACCAGCACACCGTAGGGCGGTCCTTCGGCCGGAAGCTGCTGCAGCGCAGGCACTCCGTAGTCGGGATCGAGCAGGAACGCCGAGGCCGAGCCGCGCAGCGCCTCCACGGTGTCTGCCTTGATGTCGGTGAGATCCTGGACGCTCGGATCGGCGATACCGACTGCGGCGAACATCCGCTTCAGGGTGTTGCGCTGGTCCATCGCGATGATGGCCAGCAGGCCCTCTTCGTTCGCAATGGCGCTGAGGTCCTGGCGGGCCCGGGTGTCGGTGCTGTTCGTCATACGATGGTCTCCTCGAGTGAGCGGTCTGCGGTGGCGGTGTGTCGATCGAGATCCGCCGCTGTGGGCGCTGCGGAGAGCGGGATCGATTCGTGATCACCGGTCGGGATCCAACCGGCGGTGGCGATGCTGCGGTGGGCGAAGGCGGCGAAAGCGGTGGCACCGAAGGCGCCTGCCTGGGCCCGGTGGGTGAAACGGACGTGCGGCAGGGCGTGTTGCTTCTCCCTGCGAACCGAGGACATCCGGGTCCAGCCGCCGGCGACGACAACGGACGGAACAGCGCCGAACTCAGTGGTCATGGTGTGGAGCAGGCGGGCTCCCTCGGCGATCCCGTGCCGGATCGTCGCCAACCAGACGGCGGCCGGCGACACCTCGTCAGAGATCGCAGTGATGGACAGGACGCCGTCGTCGTTGGCGGCTCCGCGTATCTGGACGATCTCGTCGATGTCCCTGTCCGCCAGCGTGACTGCCTCGCTGTCGAGCTGGTGGCGCCGTTCGTCGTCGGTGACCCCGAGCAGCGCCAACGTGCGCCGCATCACCAGTCCTGCCTTGGTGCCGCCCAACAGATGCCAGTACCCGGGCACGGCGTGCCGCACGGCATTGACGCCACCGGCGACGAGTCGGGCGCGCTGCTCCTCGTCGACCGGCTCGGTCAGGGTGCGCAGGTAGACCTGGGCGGTGCCGAAGGAGTCGAAGACCTCGCCGGGTCCGATGGCGCAGCAGCCGACGGCCGCGACGGGATGGTCGTGGCCGGCGACGGTGAGTGCCGCTCCCCGCAGGACATCGGGGCAGTGAGCGCCGCCGGCGACACCGAGCGGGGCGCCGGCCGGGACCTGACCAGGGATCAAGGACGCATCGATCCCGATGTGCGCCAGCATCTCCGGCCACAGGGCGCCGGTACCCTGGTCGAGCAGGCCGGTCCGGGCCAGCAGCGAGGTTTCCGCCGCTGCCCGTCCGCCGAGCCGGTGGATGATCAGCTCCGGCAGGTGCAGCCACGTGCACCCGGTGAGGTCGACCCCGGAGGCGATGAGCCACAACAGTTTCGCCGCGGTGACCTGCGGCCCCAGCGGTAGGCCGGTGATGCCCGGGAAGCGGTCTGCGATCGGAACCGGAATGTCCACCAGCTGGGCCTGGCCGCGAGGATCGAACCAGGCGATCGTCGGGGCTTCGGCCGTGCCGTCGGGCCGGAGCAGCACACCGGCCTCGGCCATCCCGGTCACGGCGATCCCAGCGACCCCGACCGGACCGAAGCCGACTGTCAGAGCGTGGACGACCTCGGCGGCGAGGGCGATCACGGTGTCGGCGAGAGCAATGCCGTCGGTGTCGACGAGCCCGCCCCGATGATGGTCCCAGTGTGTGCGGCGGCTGTGCACCAACAGTTCTTCGCCGTCGAGGCTGGTGGCCAGCACCTTGGACTCGGTCGTCCCGACGTCGATGCCGAGCAGCACGGGCATGTTCATGACGTCACCGCAGTGGGGGTCTCGAGGCCGGCCCGGACCCGGACGATGCGCACCGCGCCACTCACGGACCAGTCGCCGAACGCCGCAGGGACGGCCAGCACCTGACCGCGGGTGACGTCGAGGGAGCCTTCCGGGGAGGACAGGGTGCCGGCACCGTCGAGGACGACCAGCACGCTGAAACCGGCGGCGGCGCCGACAGTTCCGCCATGGGTACTGATCTCCTCCATCCGGAAGAACGGGTCGGCGTCGGTGGGCAGCAAGGGGCGGGACGTGGTGTCGGGGTCATCGTCGGGGCGGGTCACGAGATCTCGCAGCATCGCGGGGGTGGTCGCGCGATGGTTCACCACCTGCAGGGCCAGGGGCAGACCGAGTCCGAGGTGAGACTCGTCCCGCCCGGCGGTGGTGACCGACCACTCGAGCACGATCGAGAAGTCGGTCGGTTCCTGGACCTCGACGACGAAGACACCGGCGCCGATGGCGTGCGCCGTCCCGGCGGGAACGAGGATCCCATCGCCGGGGGTGACGTCGATGCGGTTGAGTCGCGCGAGCATCCAGTCGGAATCCTGTGCGTCGACAGCGGTGGCGAGCTCTGCGGGGTCGACGTCTTCGGAAAACCCCAACCACACAGCGGATTCCGGAGCGTCTGCGGCGAGCACGTACCAGGCCTCGGTCTTGCCGTAGCAGTGGTGCAGATGATGGGCGGCGAAGGGCCGGTCGGGGTGCACGTGCACAGGCAGTCGTTGGTCGGCATCGAGCAGCTTCACCAGGATGCCGGTGTCGGTCTTGCCGGCCGGACCACCCTCGGAGTTGCCGAGCCATCCGAGCGGGTCGGCAGCGACGAGATCGGAGAACAGGCTGCCGTCGAACAGCCGGCTCTGGCCGCTGTTTGGATGACCCTCGCGGTGCACGGTGGCAGCCAGCCATTCCTCGGGCAGGAACGCGGAGTCCGGCTCGAATCCTCGCAGCTGGGCAAGGCGCGAGCCACCGCGGTAGAAGTGTTCGATGACGTTGGGAGGCAGAACGATCGGGATCATGGTGTGAGTTCTCCGGAGCCGCGGCGGATCAGGGTCAGCGGGACGAGTGTCTCGGTGGGCGGGCGGGGTTCGCTGCCGTCCTCCGCCTCGATGAGCCTGCGCAGCAGAATGTCGGCGGTCGCCTCGGCGATCCGCTCGGGAAGGTGGTCGATCACGGTGAGCGCCGGCTGGAGCAGATCACCCAGCAGCACCTCGCCGAAGCTGATGACCGCGCGGTGGGTCTGCTGGTTGCGGTGCAGCGACTGCACGGTTCCGGCAGCCCCTCGGGGATGGCAGGCGAAGAACGCCGTAGGTGGGTCCTGGAGTTGCAGCAGCGAGGTGGTCGCGGCGGCGGCATGATCGGTCTGGTCGGAATCCCAGCGCTCGAGGGCAGCATCGACCTCGATCCCGGCCTCCTCGTGGGCGGCGAGGTACCCCTCGTGACGGTCGTGGTTGGTCGGCAGCGCGCTCGAGTCCCCGACGAAGGCGATCCTGCGGTGGCCCAGGGCGATCAGATCGAGTACGGCCTGCCGGGTGGCTCCGAAGTCGTCGACCTTCACCACGTCGGTGCCGGTCACGTCGCAGGTGCGGTCGACGATCACCAGCGGGATGCCGTGCAGCACATCGGCGAGGTAGCCGTGGTCGGAGTTGGTCGGCGTCAGCACCAGCCCCGCGATGCGATGGCCGGCCAACGCCATCACCTGTTCGCGCTCCCGGTCGCCGTTTCTATTGGTGGAGGCGACCAGCACCGTGTAACCCTCCGCGGCCAGTTTCTGCTCGACGAACGCGACGATGGCGGCGAAGAACGGATCGCTCAACGAGTCGACCACGACGCCGACGGTGCGGGTGTTGCCGCTCTTGAGAGACAGCGCGTGCGAGTTGGGGACGTACTTCAGATCGCGGACTGCCGACAGCACCCGATCACGGGTGGCAGCCTTCACCTCCTCGGAGCCGTTCACCACGCGGGAGACCGTCTTGATCGACACGCCGGCCTGCTTGGCGACGTCGTAGACCGTCGCGCGGCCACTCACCGGAGCACCGCGCTCGGCTGCTGAGCGGTGACCGTGATCTGCGCCGCGAGCTGAGCGACCCGGACAGGGTCGACGCCGCCGGCCAGTTCCTGCTCACAGGAGGCTGAGGCAGTTGCCATCCCGCGGACGACCAGCGCGACGTCGTCGCTGCCGTTGCCGTTCTCCAACAACGGAGCCGCGCCGCCGACGAAGGAGTCACCGGCCCCGATCGGTGACACGACGACGGCCCGCGGCGAGGTGAACCACCAGGTGCCGTCCGCAGTGGCCAGCGCAGCGCCCGAGGAACCGGCCGTGACGACGGCCCGCACCGCACCGCGGCGGTGCAGCTCGTTCGCGGCCCGGACTGCGCGCTCCGCGATGTCGTCGCCGGTCTCGTCGACCTGCTCGGACGTGCTGCCGTCGAGCAGACCTTCGGCCTCGGACAGGTTGGGAGAGATGAGGTCCGGGCGTTGGGCCAGGGCTGCTTCCAGCGGTGCCGGTGCTGCATCGACCACGGCGGGGCAGCCTCGCTCGTGGGCCAGGGTGACCAGCTGGGCATAGCCGTCCGCGGCGACACCTGGCGGTAGCGAACCGCTGCAGACGAGCGTCTCGCCGGACCGGAGAGACGCCGCGACGGTGTCCAGCAGCGCCTGCCACTGGCGGGCGGTGATCTCCGGGCCGCGGCCGTTGACGACGGTGGTCCGGCCGTCCAGTTCGAGGAAGATCGTGGCGACCCGGACGTCGCCGTCGGCATCGACGCCCAGGATCTCGGTGCCCTCGCGGCGCAGCAGATCAGACAGGCGCGCACCGTCGTTCTGCGGCAGGAATCCGACCAGGCGGGTGCCGGTGGTGCCGGTGGCGCGGGAGGAGCGAACGACGTTGACGCCCTTACCGCCGGCGGACGTGGTGGTCCGGGTCGCCCGCAGCACCGCTCCCGGCACCAGCGCGGGCAGCCGCACGGTGACGTCGAAGCAGAGATTCGGAGTGACGACCAGCACGAGATCGGGGCCTTCCGGTTCAGCGGGTGCGATGGCTGCCGGATGAAGCGGATGTCGCTCCTGGGTCAGCGCGCATCGGTTTAGGTGCGGACGATCCTGAGAGTCTGACAGCGTTGTCATCTGGTGGTGTCGCTACTCTGCACGCTGGATGACAGCGTTGTCAACAGCTGTTCGGAGGATCTTCCCGGATGTTCGGAATCGTGATGGCGCTGTGACCCGGGTCACTGATTGGCAACGAGGCCCGGCAGTGCAGGATGGCGGCATGGACGCGTCCCCGACCACCCCCGACGCGCTGCACTCCGCGCCTGTCATCGTCATCGGCGGTGCTCCGGGCTCGGGGAAGACCAGCATCGGGAAGCTGCTCGCTCGCTCGACCGGAGCCGCGCTGCTGGACCAGGACACCCTGACGAATCCACTGATCGCGCAGATCGCCGCGCTCACCGGAGCGGGTGACGACCTGGACCACCCGAGTCTGCGCGGCGAAGTCCGGGCGGCCCGCTATGCATGCTTGCGTGACGCCGCCGCCGAGATCTCCGGGCTGGGCTGCCCGGTGGTGGTGGTGGCTCCGTTCACATCGGAGATCGCCGATCCCATTGCATGGCAACAGTTTTCCGGAATGCTCTCCGGGACCGTGCTGGTCGCGGTGAGTATCGACCCGGCGGAATCGTTGCGCCGCAGACGGATGCGTGGCCTGGCCCGCGATGGGACCGTGGCCGTCGGATCCGGTCGGGCCCCAGGTGCGGAGCCGGGACTCCACGTCGACCTGGTGGTGGACGGAGCCGGGTTCCCCGAGGAGCTGGCCGAGCAGATCCGTGCTGTCGCAGAGCTTGCACGGCGCTGACCGTCGCGTCGGCGCGCGGCCGACCGCGACCGGCCGCCGCTGACCTCAGGAAAGCCGCTGCGTCAGGTGGACGGTGACCTCGTCGCCGTCGGTCTTGCCGATCAGGCGCCGGACTGCTGCGGCGACCGGCAGTGTGTGGGTGCCGTCGCCGAGCGCCATGAACGAGGAGTTGAACGGAACACCGTCGACCGTGCCCTCCACTTTCACCAGACCGCGGGTTCCGAAGATCTCCGCCGAGTTCGGCAGTTGTGCGCAGGTCCACGTGTCACCCTCCCTGACCTTGCCGAGGATCGAGGTGAACGTGAGGTCGAGCGGTCCGGCGGTGCTGGTCATGTGAGCTCCTGGTGGTGGGGGGTCAGAGGAACAGGCCGCCGACGAGACCGCTGATGACGAGCTTCAGGAACCGGTCGGACGTGTGGACAAGTGCAGTGGGGACGGGGACGTTCTCGTGGACGACGGCACCGGACAGGATCGTGGCGGCAGGACTGCCGGCATCGCGCCCGGGCGGCGCTGACCGGCGCGAGCTGTCTCCCGGCTCTGGTCCAGATCCCGGACCAGCGGCCGCCGAGGCGAGCGGCGACCGCCGGTCAACCGTGGGTGAGCGGGAGGTGCGCGCTCACGGCCAGAGAGCCGAGGAGCGCGAGCGAGCGCGCAGTCTCGCTGCCCGGTTCGGCGTGGTAGATCGCCAGCAGTTGCCCGTCCGAGTCACCGATCGCCAGCTTCTCGCGGCGCAGGTCGAGCAACCCGACCTGCGGATGGCGCAGCTGCATGGCCGCACCGGACAGCGGGCGAACGTCGTGCCGACCCCAGAACCGGCGGAACGGTTCGCTGGCCAGGGACAGCTCGCCGACGAGCTGCAACGTGCGCGGATCGTCGACGTCGGTGCCGATCGACGCGCGGAACGACGCGACCATGCCCCCGGCCACCTGGTCCCAATCCGGATGCAGGTCCTGCTCGTCGGGGTCGAGGAACACCGACCGCAGCCGGTTCTCACCGACCGCGATGGCCGGCGACACAGCGGTCGCGAGGCGGTTCGCGGCGAGGACGTCGAACATCCGGTTCTCCACGAACGCCGGCACGTTCACCGCGTCGAGCAGCTGCCGGATACCGACCGGGACCACCTCGCGCCGCGGACGCCGCGCGGTCTTCGATCGGGCCGCGGACAGGCTCAGCAGATACTGCGTCGCAGCACCGTCCAGACGCAGCACGGCGGCCAGCGCCTCGAGCACCTGCGGGGACGGATTGCGGTCGCGGCCCTGCTCCAGCCGCAGGTAGTAGTCGGCGCTGACGCCGGCGAGGGTCGCAACCTCCTCGCGGCGCAGACCGGGAGTGCGGCGCACGCCGGTGACCCGGATACCGGCGTCCGCGGGAGCGACCAGCTCACGTCGGGCTCGCAGATACGCGCCGAGAGCGTTGGTCGGGGCCACTGCCTCACCGTAGCCGTGGTGGGGCGTCCCATCCTGGTCCTGTCAGGCCCCAGGATGAGCACACACTGCCTGGATTCCCGGCGGCGGTACACAGTGAGGACATGACATCCACGAATCTCCCCGGCGGCACCTACCGCACGGGCGACCTCGACCTCACCCGCGTCGGGTACGGCGCCATGCAGCTCGCCGGACCGGGCGTGTTCGGCCCACCGAAGGACCGCAACGCCGCGGTCGCCGTTCTGCGCGCGGTCGTAGAGCTCGGGATCAACCACATCGACACCTCGGACTTCTACGGGCCGCACGTCACCAACGAGATCATCCGCGAGGCACTGTCGCCCTACCAGGACGACCTGCACCTGGTCACCAAAGTGGGTGCGCGCCGTGACGCCCAGGGCGGATGGCCGCACGCCCGCACGCCGGACGAGATCCGCAGCCAGGTGCACGACAACCTGGACCGCCTCGGCCTGGACGTCCTCGACGTCGTCAACATGCGCCTCGGCGGGGTCGAGGCACCCGAGCCGGGCTCGATCGCCGAGCAGTTCGAGACGCTTGCCGAGTTGCAGCAGCAGGGCCTGATCCGGCACCTCGGGGTCAGCACCGTCACCGCCGAGCAGGTCGCCGAGGCGCAGTCGATCGCGCCGGTGGTCAGCGTCCAGAACCTGTACAACATCGCCCACCGGGACGACGACGACCTGATCGGATCCTTGGCCGCGCAAGGCATCGCGTACGTGCCGTACTTCCCGCTCGGCGGCTTCTCCCCGCTGCAGTCGGAGGAACTGCAGAGCGTTGCCGACGAGCTCGGCGCGACGCCGATGTCGGTCGCGCTGGCCTGGCTGCTGCAGCGATCGCCGAACATCCTGCTCATTCCCGGGACGTCTTCGGTCGACCACCTGCGCGAGAACGTCACCGGTGCCGGGCTCGCGCTGTCGGCGGATGCGGTCACCCGGCTGGACGCGATCGGGGCCTGATCTTCACCAGAGCCCGGCGAGTACTCAGCAGTGGGCGAGCGCGAGTTGCGCGTCCAGCTCCGCGACCCGCTCCGGATCGACCTGCGCAGCACCGGGGTTCTCGACGGACGCGCCGGCAACCGCCATCCCGAAACGCACTGCTGCAGGCCAGTTCTCACCCTGCTCGTGGGCCAGGACGACTCCGGCGAGGAAGGAGTCGCCCGCGCCGATGGGGTTGACGGCCTTCACCGCAACCGTCGGCAACCACACCTCGTCGTCCGCCCAGATCAGCCCGACACCTGCCGCGCCGGCGGTCACCGCAACGGTATCGGCGCCGAGCGCGCGCAGGCCGCGCGCCGCTTCCAGTGCGCGGTCGGGAATGTCGTCGCCCTGCTCGTCGACCTCCTCTGCTGCCGCGCCAGAGGTGAGCGATGTTGCCTCGAACAGGTTGGGACACACCAGGTCCGCACCCGAACGGGCAGCAGCGGCCAGGGCTGGACCGCCGACGTCGACCGCGCAGAAGCCGCCCCAGGAGTGAACCAGCATCACCAACCGGGCGTAAGCATCCGGTGACGACCCCGGCGGCAGGCTGCCGCTGCCGATCACGAACCCGGTACCGGTCGGCACCAGCTGCAGCAGCGCTGACCAGTCCGCACCGTCGACCTCGGCACCCGGCTCGTTGATCAGCGTCGTCCGGCCGTCGCTCTCCAGCGTCGCCGTGCACGTGCGCACGACACCGTCGACCGGCACGCCGCCCAGGTCGAATTCCTCCGCGGCGAACAACGTCATCAGATGTCCTCGGCCCACCTCGGGCAGGAACCCGATCACCCGGGACGATCCGCCGATCGCCTGCGTCGCGCGGGCGACGTTCGCGCCCTTCCCGCCGGCCAGCGATCGGCCGGTGGTGGCGCGGGAGACGGCGCCGGGTGTGAGCACGCTGAGAGTGATGGTGTGGTCCACGGCGAGGTTGGGGCAGACGATGAGCATCCGCTGATGGTCTCACCGAGGGATCGCTCCGGCCGCCGGGCTACCCTGCGGTGGTGCGCGAGAGCTGGACCTACCTGGGTCCCGAAGGAACTTTCACCGAGCTGGCCGCCCTGAGCCTGCGTGACCGGTCTCCGGCCGACGTCGGGCTGGTCCCCGTCGTCAGCGTGCCGGCAGCGCTCGAAGCGGTCCGCAGCGGTGCAGCGGCCGCCGCCGTCGTGCCCCTGGAGAACTCGGTCGAGGGGATCATCGCGCTCACCCAGGACGAGCTGATCCACGGTCCGCCGCTGGTGATCGCGGCTGAGGCGTATGTGCCGATCCGCTTCGACCTGTTGGTACGGAAGGGGTTTCCGGCAGTGGACATCCGGACGATAGGTTCCCATCCGCACGGCCACGCCCAGGTCCGTGATCACTTGTCGCGGCACTTCCCGGACGCCGAGGCTGTGCTCACCACGTCGACCGCCGCGGCCGCCGCGCAGGTGGCCGAGGGTCTGCTCGACGGCGCGGTGTGTGCCCCGGCCGCGGGTCGGCATCACGGGCTGGTCGCAGTGGCGGAGGACATCGGCACCGGCAGCGCGCCGATCACCAGGTTCGTCCAATTGCGCAGCGCCGACCACCACCCGCCGTCGTCCGGCACGGATCGCACCTCGTTGGTGGTCACGGTGCCGAACGTGCCCGGCAGCCTGGTCGGACTACTCACCGAACTGGCGGATCGAGGCGTCAACCTGACCCGCATCGAATCGCGTCCCACCCGCGAGCTGATGGGTGAGTACCTGTTCATCCTGGACGCCGACGGTCACGCGGATGACGAGCCGCTGCGGGAGCTGCTGGAGCGTCTGCAGCGCCGCGGCGTGCTGCTCCGCTTTCTCGGCAGCTACCCGCGCGGCCAGTAGATCGGCGGCACACCACCACCACCGGGATCCCTCCGGTCGTCATGCTGCTCCGGACTCCCGCCAGCGTTGCAACCCCTCAACTCAACATTCGAATCAAGTGGGCTATTGCGCGTCGGATGACGCCAGACTCGGCGGCGCTCTGGGCGAGGAGGTAGCGGTTCCGAACGCTGTCTGCCCGGCTCGTCGTTCGTTCGGTGGGCCATCGGTGATTGTCGACAGCCGGCCGATCGTCGACACACATCTGCTCGCGGTCAGAGCGTCAGGCAGCGATTCGGCGAGTGGTCGGGGGGACGCGCGCCCGAACCCACAGCACGTGCCGACTGTAACGCAGACACCCGAAAGCGTGACATAGATGTCTACACGGGTTGCTTTACCAGCGTGACCTGCGGCGACGATCGCCGACAAGGTTGTAACGGAAACGATCGTTGGCGAGACGCGTTGTCCGGGTCGAACAACTAGTCACCAGCCCAGGTGCCGCCGGGCGGGCTGCCACCCGGAATGAGGCTAGCCGTGGTCACCTGCGGTTGCTGCAGGGTCCGTCGAGAGCAGGGCGTGTCGGCACCGGGGCGGCAGGTCACGTAGGGGTGTCTTGGGTCAGGTTGTAACCGGGTGCCAGTGATGGCCCTTCGAACTCGGTCCGATGTTCCTGATCAGGGCGGGACTGTGGAACCAGGGTTCCCGGGATGGGTCACCTTGGGTGGTATCTGTTGGGGCGGAGCAGGTTTTGTTGTGTGGGGTCAGGGTGTCATCCCGTAGACGGCGACCTCGTTGCCGCGCAGTTCGACGAGGTTGCTGCCGATGACGAGCAGGTCCACCCGGGTCGGTTTGGTGGGTCGGGAGACTGTCAGGCTGCGGAAGGTGGTGCCCTCGATGCGGTTGGCGATGTCGATGCCGGTTGCGGTGGGAATCAGCACGTTCCCCCCGGCCGCGGCTGGCAGCCCGATGACCTTGTCGCGCTGCCAGGCCAGGACCGGGGTGTCCCGGTCCTCGCTGGTCACGGTCGGAGCCGCAGAAGCGGCGGTGCTGCCGGTGGGCAGCAGATCCGGGGTGGTGGTGGTTGTCGGGGTGGTCGTGACCTTGACGGTCCTGGTCTCGACGGTGACGGCCGTCAGGGTTGCGCCGAGCAGTGCGTACTGCACCTCGTCGAGGGTGGTGCGCGGGGTGGGACCGGTGATGTCGAAGACACCTGTGGGCACGGTGACGGGGGTGCGGGAGACTTCGGAGCCGTCAGCGTCGTAGACGACCAGTGCGGTCACCGGTGCGTTGACGAGTACGGCGACCCGGTCCCTGGTGATACCGAGGATCCGCGCGGCGGTCGCGCCGGTGTCGATGTCGGCCCGCGGCTCGCTGCGGTAGGAGGACCATTCAGCTGGTTTCTTGTCGCGGGGGTCGGCCCAGTTCATCACCAGGCGCAGGGTCGGACTGGTCTGCGGACAGTTCTCCACGGTGGCGAACTGCTGGTCGGTGGTGGCGGCGTCCAGGAAGGTGCAGCCGGTGTGACCGGTGTTGGATTCAGGGGAGGCCGGCTGGTTGCCGTACTGGTAGGTCCGGTACAGCTCGTTGCGCCACAGATCCAGCAGATCGTGGCTGAGCCAGCCGGCGTACGGGCCGCCGCTGATCATCGTGCCGCTGGGGTCGCCAGGGATCGTGCGTTGGTACTTGCGTGCACCGGTTTGCGGGTCGAGCGTCACCACTTCCTGGCACTGGCTCCCGTGGCGGTAGATCGCGATGATGCCGCGGACTCCGGGGCCAGCCGAGATCTTGGTGCCACCGGTCACGTCGCTGGAGTACACGGCGCACAGGTCTCGGTTGGAGCGGGAGTAGATCCATCGTTGCGCGCCGGTCGCGGGATCCCGGCCGATGACGCTGTGCTGGTCTGTGGTCACCACGACGCCGCGTGCAGATGCCGCGGCGCCGAGGGTTTGGTCGGTGGGTTGAGTCCACAACTGGCGGAGCGCGGTCGGAACCCTGGTGGTGTTGCGGGGTATCGCCGTCTCCGGTGCGTTCGTAGAGGTGACGGCACGGATGTCGCTGGTGAAGTAGATCGTGCCGGCCAGCGCCGCGGCGACGAACGCGATCGCTGCGGCGATCACAAGGTCCCGTCGTCGTCGACGCGCGAAAGCAGTGTTGCTCGTCCCCGGAGTCACGGCGTGAGCGTAACGGGACGGGGCCGAGGACGAGCGGAGAGCACAAACGACTGGGCCAGAGCAATCTGCGGCGCCACGGTTCTCAGACTGCTAGCCGTATGGGGCCGCTGAGTCCTGTGGTGCCTGAGTGAAAGTGTCGCGGAAGTCGTGTCCGTTTTACGTTGTAACGCAACCTCAAATTTGGCGCGTACACGGGAAGCTTTACAACCGGGCGCCGATGGCAAGGAAACGATCGGATTCTTTACAATTTCGACGGTTGGCATCCGGAGTGGCCCCGTAGGCGGGTAACGGCTTGCCCGCTCGACAGGTGTGTGGCTGGATCTGGTCAGGGGTGCCTCGGCTCGAGGTTAATGGCGAGATCACCGACCCGGCGGGCGATGTCGTCTCGGATGAGCCGCATCCGTTCAATGCCTTCGATCCCGCGGAGCGAGCGTTCGTCGGTCTCCCACACCTCGATGGACGTGCCGTCCACCGGGACGACGTGCGCTTGGGTGCCGAGCACGACGACGCGATCGGCGAGCTGAACCAGGTCGCCGGTGAGTTGCTGGGGGGTGCCCGCGGAGATGTCGACCCCGACCTCGAGGAGCACTGCTGCGGCGAGTGGGTTGATCGCTGCCCCGGGCTCGGTGCCGGCGGAGTCGACGCGAACGTCTGGACCGCATGCTCTGCCCATGAGGCCGGCGGCCATCTGGGACTTGCCGCCGTTCTTGACGCAGACGAACAGCACCCGCAGATTTTCGGTCACGGTGTCAGTGGCTCCCTGCTCGTGGCGCCGGCGGTGGTGTTGCCGGGTTCTTAGGCGGGGAAGATCCGGCGGCGCAGCCACAGGGCGGCGTGGACGCCGAAGGTGCCGATGGCGACGGCGATGGCGAGTTCGAAGTTGTTGCCGGCAGCGGTGAACGCCAAGGTCGTGGTCCTGGCGTAGCCCAGGCCGAGGACGCGTCCCAGTCCGAAACCGAGCCCGAAGGTGATGAGGAAGTAGATGATCAACGGCAGTGCGATCCTGGCGACGTCCCCAGGTCGGTCGGTGATCTGATGTCCCTGCAACGCGAACAGCACGACGATGGCGAACAGCAGGCCGTACAGCGCCCACGGCCCGAGCCGTGGCAGGACAGCGGCTTCGTAGTGGTTGCGGCCCAACAGCTTTTCGCCGATGCTTCGGGTGAGGAACCCGGCGACGAGTGGGATGCCGAGGAACACCAACACACTGATGGTGATGGCGCCGATGGAGAACCCGGCGGTCGTGGTGGCCAGGCCGAGCCAGCCGGGCAGGACCTGAAGGTAGAACCACCCCAGGGCTCCGAACGCCAGGACCTGGAACACCGAGTTGATCGCCACCAGCACGGCGGCGGCCTCCCGATAACCGCAGGCGAGCTCGTTCCAGATCATCACCATGGCAATGCATCTCGCGAGGCCGACGATGATCAGCCCGGTGCGGTACTCCGGCAGATCGGGCAGCAGCAGCCAGGCCAGGGCGAACATCAGTGCCGGTCCGATCAGCCAGTTCATCACCAGCGATGCGATCAGCAGTCTGCGGTCACCGGTGATCCGGCGGGTCTCGTGGTAGCGGACCTTGGCCAGTACCGGGTACATCATCACCAGCAGTCCGACGGCGATCGGCAGTGAGACCGATCCGACCTGCACGGCGTCCAGCACGTCGGCGATGCCGGGAACGAACCGTCCGGCGAGCAGTCCGCCCGCCATCGCGGCAATGATCCAGACCGGCAGGTACCGGTCCAGGGTGGACAGTCGGGACAGCACCGGCCCCTCGGCCGGATCACTGACTGCGGTGGAGATGTCGGTCATGCGGTACGGGATCCTTCGAACTGGACGAGCGGCGACCGGGCGGATGTGCGGCTGGTCAGTCGTGTGGTCTGGTGGCGCGGACGATCGCGGCGTGCATGCCGGGGGCGGCTTCGTGGGTGAAGGTGACCTCGGTGTCGACGAACCCGACGGCTGCGAGTCCGTCGAGGTATTCGCTGCGCGAGAGCGCGCCGGCGATGCAGCCGACGTAGGACCCGCGTTCGGCCCGCTCGGCCGCGCTCAGGTGGTCCTCGGCGACGACGTCGGAGATGCCGATACGGCCACCGGGGAGTCAGTCATGACGCCACCTTCCATAGACGGATGTCGATACGTGCCCACCCTCTCTCTAGACATAGACCGATGTCAATACGTCCCGCATACTGACTGCATGACAGACGCGGCGTCGCCCCGGGTCGAGGTTGCCTGCTGTGCGCCGTTGACGCGGGAACCACTGGCTGCGGATGCGGCGGTCGAGTTGGCGCGGATCCTGAAGGCGATCGCGGACCCGGCCCGGCTGCGGCTGCTGTCGATGGTTGCCGCGCATGAGGGCGGCGAGGCGTGCGTGTGCGATCTCACCGAGCCACTGGGCCTGTCCCAGCCGACGGTGTCGCATCACCTCAAGGTGCTCGTCGATGCAGGTCTGCTGACTCGCGAGAAGCGCGGTGTGTGGGCCTACTTCACCCTCGTCCCCGCTGCGCTGGACTCATTGGCCGCGGTACTCACCAGCGGGCGCACCGAGCTATCCGAGTAGTTCTGCTCCCGGTCCAGGACACGCAGCCGGTTAAGACCTGTCCACGCAAGGACTGTCGATGACCTGCGGGGGATGGCGCAGCCCGACGACCGTCGGTCGACCCCAGTTGGCGACGGGCCGACGAGCATGGGGTGCGGTCAGGAACGATATTCGGGATTGGGGTAGTCGAATCTGGCTCCGGCGGCCCACTGGTTGCGGTCGTTCCCGTCGGCCGGGAAGCCGCCCGCGCCGGTGATGAGTCCGGCCAGGTTCAACAGATTCCATGTCATGAAGGTGGTGTTCCGCTGGGTGAAATCGTTGCTCACCCCCACAGCGGTGCCGTCATCGAGGGTGTCGCCGTAGCTGGGGCCGGGCCCTGCTTCGCCGATCCAGCCGGCGTCCGCTTGCGGGGGAATCGCATACCCGATGTGTTGCAGGCTGTACAGGACGTTGGACGCACAGTGCTTGATGCCGTCCTCGTTCCCGGTGATCAGGCAGCCGCCGACCTTGCCGTAGAACAGCGACTGGCCACGATCATTGAGTTCACTGGAGTGCGCGTAGAGACGCTCGATGATCTTCTTCATCTCGCTGCTGTTGTCGCCGAGCCAGATCGGGCCGGCGAGGACCAGGATGTCGGCGGCGCGGACCAGTTCGAACAGCTCAGGCCAGGCGTCTTGATCCCAGTTGTGCTCGCGCATGTCGGGGTAGATGCCGGTGGCGATCGGAAGATCGACAGCGCGGAACTCGTTGACCGTGACGCCCTGCTTCGTCATGATCGACGCACTGGCATCGATCAGCACCTGGGTGTGACTCATTCCGGGCGAGCGCGTCAGAGTGGTGTTGATGAACAACGCGGTCAGCTGAGAGGAATTCGGCGTGTTGTCGTTCATGGACCGATGATAGTTGCGCTTGCGAGGGGGCTCCGCCGTAACCCGATGATTGTCTGGTCTGCCGCTCGAGTCCGACGGTGTACGTGTTGCGGCATCCGGGGTCGACGCTCATGAACAGACCGATTGATCATGGGCCGGGAGACTTTCCCGCCGCAGGGAAGTGCGGACGCACCTCAGTGGGTTTGGCTGTTGTGGGCGCATCGAGCGGTCGCGCAGCGAATGAGCGGAGTCGAAAATGATGAAGGCGAACGACACCGAGTGGGACCTGGTCGTGATCGGCGGTGGGACTGCGGGGATCGTGGCATCACGGACCGCAGCGGGGCTCGGGGCCAGGGTCGCGCTGGTGGAGCGCGCGGCGCCGGGCGGCGATTGCCTGTGGACCGGGTGCGTTCCCAGCAAGGCGTTGATCGCGGCAGCGCACCATGTCGCCGTGGCCCGCCGCGCGCCGGGGTTCGGGGTCAGCAGCCCCGTCGGTGCCGTCGACTTCCCTGCGGTGATGGCCCAGGTGAAGGCAGCGATCGAGGCCATTGCCCCGGACGACTCCGTGGAGGCCATGGTCGCTGCCGGGGTCGAGGTGATCACCGGATCCGCCCGATTCATCGCTGCGGGTGCACTCGAGGTGGACGGGCGGCGCGTGGAGCTCCGCCGGGCCATCATCACCACCGGTGCCCGACCGGCGATCCCGCCGGTGCCGGGATTACGGGAGGCCGAGCCGCTGACCAGCGACACCGTGTGGGACCTGCAAGCGCTGCCGGACCGGTTGGTCGTGATGGGTGGCGGCAGCATCGGCTGCGAACTCGGGCAGTCCTTCGCCCGGTTGGGCTCCCGGGTCACCCTGGTCGAGGCGCTGCCTCGGATCCTGGCCCGCGAGGACCCGGACGCAGCCCGGCTGGTGCAGGACATGTTCGACCGGGACGGCGTCCACGTGCGTGCGGGACAGCCGGTGGTCGCGGTGCGCGGCGGTGCAGGTCACCCCGGAGAACTCGTGCTGGACGGACCGTCGTCGAGCAGCACGGTCGAGTTCGATCGGTTGCTGGTCGCGGTCGGCCGCCGGCCGAACACCGCCGGCCTCCAGGTCGATGTCGCCGGGGTGCAGCTGGACGAGCGCGGATTCGTGCAGATCGATGACCACCTGCGCACCAGCAACCCGCGGATCTGGGCCGCCGGCGACGTCACCGCTCTTCCCCCGTTCACCCACACCGCAGGGGTTTTCGGCAGTCTCGCCGCGACCAATGCGATCCTGGGTCTGCGTCGGACGGTGGATCTGTCGGCGGTTCCCCGGGTCACCTTCACCGACCCGGAGGTCGCTGCCGTAGGCCTGCCGACCTGGGCGGAGAACGGGGAAAGGGCGCCTCGCACGCTGACCCAGGAGCACGCCCACGTCGACCGGGCAGTGGTGGACGGCCGGACGGACGGGTTCAGCCGGCTGACCGTCGGCAGAGGCTCGCGGATCGTGGGCGCGACCGTCGTCGGGCCGAGGGCCGGAGAAACGCTGGCCGAGCTCACCCTGGCCGTTCGCAAAAACCTCACCACCAGCGACCTCGCCGGCACGATCCACCCCTACCCGACCTACGGAGACGGACCCTGGAACGCAACGATCGCTGATGTTCGCAGCAAGGTTGCCGCACCGATCGTGCAACGGATAGCAGCGGTGCTGCGGTGGCTTCGCGGCCTTCGGTCGAAATGAGCTCTTCGGCGAGGAGCTGCTCCCGGAGCGGTCGACCGCCGACACCAGCAGGGGCGAATCACCGAACGGCGACGTGTTCCTCCCGATGTCGAACACGACGGCCCTTCGGCGCACCGTCATGCCGGATCTTCTCCGCCTGAGGCTTCGAGTTGGTCGGCGAAGGCCCTCAGTCGGTCGATGGCTGCGGCGTCGACCGGGCTCGGGCTGACGGCGGCGATGACCGTCTTGATCGATCGGTAGGTGCTGAGGGCCAGGCCGCAGCGCCGGCAGAATTCCAGGTGCGAGGCCATGATTGCGGCATTCGTCGGGTCGAGTTCTCCGTCGAGGTAGCTCTGCAGCATCTTGGCTGCACGGTGGCACTCGGATCTGCTGAGCAGGCCCTTTCGCATGTTCACATCGACCTTCCTGCAGGGAGGGATCCGGCGGAAACCAATTGTCCTCGGATGCGTGCTCTGGCCCGGTGCAGCCGGCTCATCACTGTGCCGCGAGGTATGCCCAGTGCATCGGCGGCCTGTTGGTAGCTCAGACCCTGGATGTCCACCAGCGTCACCACGGCCCGGTGCTTGTCGGGCAGGCCGGCCAGTGCGTCGGCGACCACTGCCTCGAACAGTTCCCCGACCACGACCTCTTCGGCAGCGGGCGCGGGAGGAGCGGCCAGATCCAGTGCCCGCGCCGCGTGCTCGGAGTCGGCGAACAACACCGGGCGCTGCCGACGGCCCCGGTTGATGTGGGTGTTGCGCAGGATCGTGAGCAGCCAGGCGCGCGGGTGAGCGCCGTCGAAGCGGGCGATTGCCCGGAATGCCCGGACGAGTGTGTCCTGGACGAGGTCTTCGGCGTCGGCGGGCTGGCCGGTCATGGCCAGCGCCACCCGGTACAACACATCGATCTGCGGCACCACATGCTCGTGGAACGCGCTGTGCTGCTGCCCGCTCGGAGCACCGCTCACCGCCACACCGACCCGCCGACCTTCCTCAAGAACTCATCGGACATCTTCATCGGGCGTGTTCACCCGAGGCGATGTCAGAGCCGGGCGGATACCGGTTCGTTCTCGCGCACCGGTGCGGACTCCAGACCGAGCATCCGGTCCACCGACAGCATGCCCGGTCCGATGAACAGCAGTGCGACAAGACCGGCCAGCAGCGCGATGTCGAGTTCGGCGCCGGGCATGGGGGAGCCCATTCCGGCGATCACACCGAGGTCGGCCTTGACCAGGATGATGGCGCCGATGAGGGTTGCGATCAGCGGCAGCGTGGCAAGCCGGGTGAGCAGACCGATCAGCAGCAGCACGCCACCGACCAGCTCGGCGATCGTCACCAACCAGGCGAAGAGCGCGGGGGCGCCCACCCCCAGCCCGGTGAGCATCCCGCCGAACCCGGTGGCGGGGCCGCCATTGAGCTTGGACACACCATGCACGACGAACACGATGCCCAGCCCCAGACGGAGCGCCAGGGGAGCCAGATGGGCCAGGCGGTGGAGAGCGGGAAGGCTGAGAGCTCGCATGAGTGCGTCCTGTTCGTCGGTGCGGCACCGTTGTCGGCCCCGCTGCTGCGTGGGGAACCCGGGTGGCTGCGCTGCTGATTCCATCCGGCCCGCTGTCGGGGCTGGGATGGTGGAGGGATGAACTTCTGGGAACCCTGGCTCGTGTAGTGGGTATGAGCGACCGGGCCATCCACGAGCAACTGCTCGATGCGCTGTACCGGGAGTGTGCTCCGATGCTCAACCTGTATGCCCGCCGGCTGACGTCCGGCGACAGCCATCGAGCGGAAGAAGCGGTGCAGGAAGCCTTTTCGCGGGCCTGGGGCAACCCGCACGTTTTCGATCCGAGCAGGGGATCGGCCCGCGCCTGGTTGGTCACGGTGGTCCGGAACATCCTGATCGACGAGTCCCGCACCCCCAGGATCCGGCGAACGGACGATGACTCCGCGCTGGCCGAGCATCCGGCACCGCTGGACGAGATCGACCGAATGCTGACCGCGACCCTGCTCGAGGATGCGCTGGCCTCACTCGCCGAACCCCACCGGCTGGTCATCGTGCGGTGCTACTACGGCGGCACCCCGCTGAAGGACCTGGCCGCAGAACTGGGTGTGCCGCTGGGTACCGCCAAGTCTCGGCTGTTCTACGGCCTGCGCGCACTGCGCGCGGCCCTGCAGGAGCGGGGGCTGCAGACATGAGTGCGATCGAGAACGAACGGTGTCTGGACAGCGCGGAATACGTGTTGGGCCTGCTGCCGGTCGGCGAACGGGCAGCGTTCAGCGATCACCTGAGCGAATGCCCGGACTGCCAGGCCAGGGTCGGCGAGCTCGCCGAGCTGCTGCCCCTGCTCGCACTGCCTGCACCGCCCACGCTGTCGGTGCCGGCGCTCGAACCGGTCGTCGCGGTGCCGACCGCCACGCAGCGTGCGACGGCAGGTCGGCGACGGTTCACCAGCCGGCGACCCGTGCAGTGGGCCGCCGGCTTGCTGACGGCCGCCGCTGCCGTCCTCGCTCTGTTCACGATCATCAGGCCGGCCGGTCCTGCTACGGCCGCAACGGAAATCGCGACATCCGCGTCTGCAGCAGAGCCGCTGGTACGGACCTTCCCCGGATTGGACGTGGCCAGCGTGAGTGTGAGCGTGAGTGCGGCGAACACCGGCAGCTCGATGATCGTGTTGTGTTCCGGCGCGCTGGACCAGAATGCCTCCCACGACGCTGCGGGCGGGTTGGTGTCGCTGTGGGTGTGGACCCGGAGCGGGGATCAGGTCGAGGTCACTGCGTGGACTGACATGCCTGGATCGATGACGTTCGCCGGCCGCAGCTCCGTGGCCCCTGCCGACATCGCGGTGTTCGAACTCCGCGGAAGGTTCGGCGAATCGCTCTCCCGGGTGAACGCCTGATCCGGAACATGTTGTTCTGCAAGGTCTCTCAAGTTTTGGGCTGTATCCATTTTCTCCTGATCGAAAGGTTCCCCTGATGTTCTCCTCTCCTCGAAGGGCGATCGCAGCCGCGAGTGCTGCTGCTGTTCTGGTGTTGGCCGGCTGCGGTTCGTCCGGTACGGCGGCCGTTGGTTCGGCGCCAGGACCGGCAGCGGCGAGCTCGAATGCTGCGACGGGCAGCGGCGCCGTTGCTGCACCTGCTGACACGGCGGAGCAGGCGGCATGGAAGAAGCTGCCGATCACCGACGTCAGCGGCAAGACCTTCACCATCGGTGACCTGCAGGGCAAGCCAGTGTTCGTCCAGTTCTTCGCCACCTGGTGCCCCAGTTGCCGGGCCCAGCTCACGAGCACCAATGCGGCCGCGCAGCAGGCAGGCGGTAATGCCGTTGTTCTTGCGCTCTCGGTGGAGACGGAGCTGGACGTCGCCGACGTGGCGAAATACAGCAGCGACAACAACTTCGACGCCGTCACTTTCGCCGTGATGTCGCCCGAGATGTTGGCCGCGGTGGTGGCCGCCTTCGGCAACAACGCCGCGAACCCGCCCTCGACGCCGCACGTGCTGGTGTCCAGCAGCGGCGCGGTCGGCGAACTGAGCACCGGGGCGGAAGCCACCGATGCGATCACGGCGTCGTTGACCAGCGCATGATCGTCGTAACAGTGCAGCGTGTCGGCCGGTGAGTGAGTATCTGCAGGCCTTCCTGCTCGGTAATGCCGCGATCATCGGCAATGTTTGCATGCTGCCGCTGTATCCGGGTCTGTTCGTGATGCTGGCCGGCCGGGCGGCTGCCGAACCAGCCGGCGCCGTCGAAGGCAGTGCGGGCGGTACCGGGAGCGCACCTGCACCGACGATCGCCCGGGTGAGGTCGGTGCGCTGGTTGGGGGTGTTCGTGCTGGCCGGTGTGCTTGCCGCGATGATCGCGGTCGGTGCCGTCCTGCATCTGCTGCGCAGCCCGGTGGCCACAGTTTTGCCGGTGCTGCTGCCCACGATGTACGTCTTGGTCGCGGTCCTCGGGATCCTGATGATCGCCGGGAAGAATCCCTTTGCCCGGATGGCGACCACCTCGATCCCGGTGCTCCGCCGGCCCGCGGTGTCCGCCTTCGTCTACGGCTCTTTGATGGCGCCGTTGACGCTGCCGTGCACCGGTCCGCTGATCATCTCGGCGTTCGTCCTGGGCAGTGTCGGTGGCAGCAGCGCCTTCGCCGGTTCGCTCACCTATTTCTTGTTCTTCGGGCTCGGATTCGGTTGGCCCTTGGTCGTTCTGCCGTTGTTGGCCGGACCGTACCAACGGCAGATCACCCGATTCCTCGGCGCGCACCACCGCATCATCGGCATCGCGTCCGGAATCCTGCTGCTGGCCATCGCCGCGATCGGCGTGTGGAACGACTACCAACCGACCCTCTGAGCCACTGCCCGGCCACCCGGACGCAGTGAGGACACGCGATGATCCCTCTGAATGAGCCAGTCCCGGCGCTGACTGCTGGGCAGATGCGTGAGATCGACCGGATCATGGTGGAGGACCTGCACATCTTGCTGGCGCAGATGATGGAGAACGCCGGCCGCAGCCTCGCCGAGGTCGCCGTGCGCCGCTTCCGCCCCGACACCGTGACGGTCCTAGCCGGTCCGGGCGGCAACGGAGGCGGCGGCCTCGTCGCTGCCCGTCACCTCGCCAACCGCGGAGTCAAGGTCCAGGTGTGCCTGGCCCGGGCGGCGGAGGACCTCACGCCGGTGCCCGCACTACAGCTCGCCATCCTGACCAGCATGGGCATCACCGTCACCGACCGACCGCGACCGGCAGACCTGCTCATCGACGCGCTCGTCGGCTACAGCCTGCACGGCGACCCGAGCGGGAGAACCGGAGAACTGATCCACTGGGCGAACACCAGCAGCTGCCAGGTCCTGGCTCTCGACATCCCCAGCGGCCTCGACGCCGACACCGGCGTCGCAGCCTCCCCCTGCATCACGGCCGGAGCCACCATGACTCTCGCGCTGCCCAGGTCGGGCTCAGCAACACCGAGCACGTCGGCCGGCTATTCCTCGCCGACATCTCCGTCCCACCCGCCGCCTACTGCGGCATCGGGCTCGCGGTACCGGCGATTTTCCGAGACGCACCGATCATCGAGCTCGAGCACCACGACGGCGTCTTCCAGTCTGTCTGACCCGGGCCCTGTCCCTCAATCGACCAGCCAGGTCGTTCCCGGGTCCACCCCGTTCGTGAGGATGGCCGTATCGGTCAACACAGCACCTCCCACGGATGCTCCCGAGTCGTCGAGGGTGCCTGTCGATGTTCCAAGGTCGCGAGAGCTGGGGTCGTGTTTGCGGAAGCAACGGCCGATGTCACCGGGTTCCCGTGTGGTGAGCACTCCCGAGGAAGTCCATGCGCAAGTCGTGATCCCGATTGATGTCGAGGTTTTCTGGCGGCCCGGCTGCCCGTACTGCTCGTCCCTGCGCTCCGACCTGTCCCGCCGCGGCGTCGCGGCGACCTGGCGCAACATCTGGGAGGACGAGGGGGCCCGCGCGCAGGTTCGGGCGGCCAACAGCGGCAACGAGACTGTGCCGACCGTGCGCGTCGGGGCGCAGGTCCTGACCAACCCCAGTGGCGCTCGCGTCGCGAAGCTGGCCGGTCTGGGCGACGGCGCTCCAGGGGCGAGGGCAGGCGGGCCGTCGATCCGGTGGCTGCTGTCCTGGCTGCCGGTCGCCGCGCTCGTAGTCGCCGGCGTGGTGCTGGCCAGATCCGGGCACGGCGGGTTGAGCTGGGCCGTCGATGCTCTTGCGGTCGCAGCCTGGTGGTTCACCCGACCACTGCGTCGATGAACTCCAGATCCGAGACACTTCGCAGAGGGTGGAAGATCGAGCAGGGCTCACCGGGTTCCCGTGCAGAGCCGGACACTCATCAGACGTTCAGGAAACGCCGACGAACAGGAGCGAACATGATCGAGGCAACCTACGAGGGTCGCGTCATCGCGCGCAGCAAGGACACCGTCGTGGTCGAGGGCAACCACTACTTCCCGCTCAGCGATGTCGACGAGCAGTACCTGACAGCCACCCGGTCGAAATCGTTGTGTCCGTGGAAGGGTGTGGCGTCCTACTACACCGTGCAGGTGGACGGATCGGCCAGCCGCAATGCCGCCTGGACCTATCGGCACCCCTCACCGCTGGCCCGCCGAATCAAGAACCGCGTCGCGTTCTGGGGCGACGTCGCCGTCCGCGACGCCGGAGCCGACAGCCGATGAAGCTCACAGAGCGGTTGCGTGAGCTCGAACTACGTACCCGACCCGTCGACGAGGAGACCGCGGCCGCTCTGAAAACGCGTTGGCAGAGTTTGCCCGAGCACGTCCGTACCCCTGCGCAGACCCCTCGGCCAGCACGCGGTCGGCTGCGAGGGCACCCACGGGGTCTTTCCGAAGTGCGACCTGGCATGCACGCCGTGTTATCACTCCCGGGACGCGAACCGGGTCGCGATCAGCGGCAGCCATACTCTGACCGAGGTCAGGGCGCAGATGGGGTTGTTGCGTCGCCGGCGCGGCCCGCGGGCACATGCGCAACTGATCGGCGGTGAGGTGTCGCTGCTGCCGCCGGAGGATCACGCGGCTGCGCTGCTGATCATGCGTGAGCACGGCCGTGAGCCGATGAGCATGACTCACGGTGATTTCGACTACGACTACCTGCAGGCGCTTGCCGTCGGACCCGACGGCGATCGGCGATTCGACCGGCTGTCCTTCGCGGCGCACTTCGACTCCCTGATGTTCGGGCGGCGCGGCATCGAGCGGCCCGCCGACGAGGCAGCACTGAACCCCTACCGGCAGCAGTTCGTCGCCATGTTCACCCGCTTGCGCCGCGAACACGGCGTCCGATCGTTCCTGGCGCACAACATGACCGTGACCCCCCGCAACGTCGGTGAGATCGCCCAGCTCATCCGGGACTGCCACGGTTTCGGCTTCGGGTTGTTCTCCTTCCAACCAGCCGCATTCATCGGCGACGACCGCCGCTGGCACGAGGGCTACCGCGACACCTCGGCCGACGCAGTCTGGGCACAGATCGAGGCCGGCGCGGGAACCCGGCTGCCGTTCCGCGCACTGCAGGTCGGCGACGAACGGTGCAACCGCACCACCTACGGCTTCTACGTCGGGCCGGACTACTTCCCGATCCTGGATGAGGAGAAGCCCGCCGACATTGCGGTGCGCGATGCTTTCCTGAAGAACTTCGGCGGCATCAGCTTCTCCGGTACCCCACCGAAGCTGCTGCTGGCCAAAGTGGCACGCGCGGTCACCCGAAACCCCCGAGTCGTCGTCCCCTTCGCCGGCTGGCTGGTCCGCACCGCACGCACCGTCGGTCTCCGGCGACTGGTCCGGCACCGCAACATCCGCCCGGCGACGTTCGTGATGCACTCCTTCATGGACGCGGAAGATGTCGCCCCCGCGTGGAAGGCGATGCAGGACGGCCGGGTCAGCGAAGACCCGCGGATCGCCGAGACCCAGCAGCGGCTGGCGGCCTGCTCCTATGCGATGGCCCATCCCGAGACCGGGGAACTCGTTCCAGCGTGTGTGCAGCACAGCGTCCTGGATCCCGGAGAGAACGCCGCCCTGCGAACGCTGCTTCCGCTGACCCCGATCGGCCGCCGCCGACAGCCGGCAGACCCGAGCGCTTGACTCGCCAGCTCATCTGCGACCAACCTCGCGCTTTCATCGCGGGGGCGAAGATAGCGTGTGTCGGTGATGCAGAAAGGTGCTCTGACCTGCAAGGATGGTCTTGTCTAGGAACCGTCGATGCTGAAGATCAGGAGCACCTTTCTGGTGTCGAACTCTACCTCGTTGTATCCGCGGGTCCGTGTTGATCAGACCGGGTCGGGTGTGGTGTCGCATGCCGGGTCGGTGTTGTTGACCGCGACGGCCACTCGGATGGGTCTGGATCAGGCGCTGTCGCGGGTGCTGGCGCCGTGGCGGCCGCAGTGGGCGGTCCACGACCCGGGGAAAGTGGTGCTGGATCTGGCCGTGTCGATGGCGGTGGGCGGTGACTGTCTGGCTGACATTGCCCTCTTGCGGGCCGAGCCGGGGCTGTTCGGGTTGGTGGCGTCGGATCCGACGGTGTCGCGCACCATCGATCGGCTCGCTGCCGACGCGGAGCGGGTACTGCCGGCGATCAGCGCGGCGACTGCTGTGGTGCGGCAACAGGTGTGGGCGTTGCGGGGTGAGGGATCCCCGATCCACGACGCGTCCGCGCAGCGGCCGGTGATCATCGATCTGGATGCGACGTTGGTGACCGCTCATTCTGACAAGGAACTCGCGGCGCCGACCCACAAACGGGGATTCGGGTTCCACCCACTGCTGGCCTTCATCGACCACGGACCAGGCGGGACCGGTGAAGCCGCCGCCGGGCTGCTGCGGGCCGGGAACGCAGGCTCCAACACCGCAGCCGACCACGTCGCGGTGATCCGGCAAGCGTTGGCGCAGCTGCCTTTCGGACCCAGACCCGGCCGGAAGGTCTTGATCCGCACAGACGGTGCCGGTGGCACCCACGAGGTCCTGGACTGGTTGACTGCCCGCCGGTTGCAGTACTCGATCGGGTTCGGGCTCAGCACCAGCCATGAGGCGAAGATCCGGGCGCTGCCCAAGGCGGCGTGGACCCCGGCTTACGACGCCGACCGGGTGCAACGCGAGGGCGCCTGGGTCACCGACGTGACCGGTGTGTTGGACCTGACCGGCTGGCCGGCCGGGATGCGAGTGATCGTGCGGGCCGAACGACCACACCCCGGCGCGCAGCTGCGCTTCACCGACCTGCACGGGAACCGGCTCACCGCGTTCGCGACGAACACCAGCAGCGGTCAACTCGCCGATCTGGAACTACGCCACCGCCGCCGGGCCCGCTGCGAAGACCGCATCCGCAACGCGAAAGACACCGGCCTGCGGAACTTCCCGCTCCATGACTTCGACCAGAACCGCATCTGGCTCGCGATCGTCCTGCTCGCCGGGCAGCTCACCGCTTGGTTGCAACTACTGGCCCTGCACGGCACGAAAGCATCCGTGTGGGAACCGAAACGGCTGCGGCTGCGACTTGTTCGCGACCGCCGGCCGAATCGCTCACCGCGCCCGGCAGGTCCACCTACGCCTACCCGCCCACGCGCCCTGGGCTCACCTGCTCACCGCAGCGACCGAAAATCTCCGGCCGGCACCGACCTGACCAACCTGCCCTCCGAACCGACAACCCCAGGAACACCCCCGGGCCATGGAACCCACGCAAGCCGCGCGACACGCGGCCCGAACCCCTACCCCAGAACAGAATCGGAGGAGCAAAAGAACACGCACCCCGATCAGAGCAGGTCAGCCACCCCATGAAAGATCGAGGCCAACGAGCCGCACGTGCCCCCAGTGAGGGGTGCGGCAGTTGAGAATGTGTAAAGCAACTCGTGTCCGCTTTACGTTGTAACGCAACCTCCGCGAGCAAGCGGACACGGCATGCGTTACATCTGTCCGCGAACGATCATTTACGTTCACTGTCAGTCTCGGAATTCGACTGCACCGGGTGTCAGAAGGCGACTGCACTGATGCCCGCGGGGCGCTTGATGCGTGGGCCTCCGAGAATGCGCTCAGAGCATGGAGCCGAGGTCGGATCCAACGGTCGGGTAGGCGGCGGTTGCGGACTTGAGTTGGCGGGTGGTGAGGCCGAGTTTGATGGCCATGCCGATGGTGTTGACCAGTTCGTCATACCCGGGCCCCAAAAGGTGTGCCCCGACGATGCGGTCGTCGGCTCGGTCGATGAGGATCTTCACCGCGGCCGTGGTCTCCCCCACTCGGTAGCTGGAGTACCAGCCACTGGTGTCGGTGAAGCGGACGTCGAGATCGATCCCGTGGTCGACGGCTTCTTGCTCGAGCATTCCGACGCGGACGAGCTCGGGGATGGTGAAGACCGCGGTCGGGATGCCGGCGTAGTCCGGTGAGGTGGTGGTGGCCTTGATCATGTTCGACGCGGCGACCTTGGCCTCCGCGACCGCAACCGGGGTCAGCGGCATGCCGGCGGTGTCCGCGGCGTCACCCGCGGCCCAGACCGCCGGGTTGCTCGTGCTCTGTAAGTGGTCTCCGACGGTGACGCCGCGGTCACCCCAGGCAACCTCGGCGGCGTCGAGGTCCAGCTCGGCCAGGTCGGCGACCCGTCCGGCGCCGTGGACGACGAGGTCGGTCTCGATGATCTCGGGGGTGCCGGCGCGCTCGAGCGTGACCCGGTAGTCGCCGTCGCCGGCCTCGACGCCGGTGATGGTGGCGGAGCGGCGCAGCTCGATGCCGGCCCGCGTGCCGCGCTCGATCAGTCGTTCGACGAGATCGGGGTCGAAGCGCTTCAGCGGACGACCTCCGCGGTCGAGGATGATCGCCGAGCTGCCGGCCCGGGCGACGATGTGGGCGAACTCGAAGGAGATGAACCCGCCCCCCACGAACACGATCCGGGGCGGGAGCGCGTCGAGGTTCAAGAAGTCGGTGCTGTCGATCAGGTGCTCGGAGCCGGGAAAGGCGAGAGGACGCGGCCGGGCGCCGGTCGCGATCATGAAGCGGTCTGCGGCGTAGGCGGCGCCGTCGACCTCGAGCCGGTTGGTGCCGGTGAACCGTGCCTGACCGTGGAGGGTGTCGACGTGGTGGCCGGCGAGGTCGTCTTCCATGTTCTGCGGGACGGGGTCGGTGAAGTCGTGCTTGTGCTTCATCAGGTCGCTCCAGTTGATCGACAACCCGGCGTCGTCGATGCCCTTGCCGTGCATCAGGCGGGCGGCGTCGACGATCTCCGCGCCACGGCGCAGGATCTTCTTCGGGTCGCACCCCCGCAGTGCGCAGGTGCCGCCGTAGGGCAGGGCGTCCACGATGGCCACCTGCCAACCCTGGTCCGCGCACTTGTTCGCCGCGGCGACTCCGGCCATCCCGGCGCCGATGACGACCAGGTCGTAGCGCCGGCTCACGCGTGGATCCCCGGTCCATTGCCGCGGTCGGGTCGGTGGTCTGCACGGGGTCCCATGCCTGCGACGGTAGACCTTGATCCGCACTACAAGGTCAAGGCTAGATTCGACCCATGCGCATCGGAGAGGTCGCCGCCGCGGCCGGCTTGGCGACCCAGACGATCCGGTTCTACGAGCGCCGCGGCCTTCTTCCCGAACCGTGTCGCGGCCCGAACGGCTATCGCCACTACGACGGTTCGATGCTGGTTCGTCTCCGGTTCATCCGGACCGCCCAGACCGCTGGGCTCACCCTGGTCGAGATCGCCAGCATCATCGCCCTCCGCGACGACGGAGCCACTCCCTGCAGCCACGTCCAGTCCCTGCTGCTGACCAAGCTGTGCGATGTCCGGTCGCGGCAGCGTGAGCTCGCCGCCGCGGAGGCAGAGCTCGGAAGCCTCATCGACCGCAGCCACCGGCTCGATCCCGCCGACTGCACCAACACTCAGATCTGTCACATCATCTCGGCCTCCTCATAGCCGTGAACTGGCACGAGGGGTAGCTTGTCGAACCATGAGACGCGGGATCGTCATCGCCGCCGCTGTGTACCTGAGCGTGGCGTTGGGAACCCGGGCCGCGGAAGCGGCCGGGCTGCACCGCTGTGAATGTCCCTCCTCATGTTGGTGCCGCAAACCGGTCCTCAGCACCTTCCGTTGGGTCGTCCCAGTGGGCCACCGCTAGCGGCAGTCCGGCAGCATGGCGGCTACGACGACGTCGGAGCAGCGCAAGTCTCAGTGCTGGCCACGGTGGACCAGGGTGGGAACCCGACTCGTCGAGCTTGCTGCGCGCGGGCCAAGTACGAAGCGGGCGACCGCCGAGGTGTGCGCCTTGCTGACGCAACGCGGATACGTCGAACTTCGGCCCGATCCCAGTGATCGTCGGGCCAAGCTCTACGTCAACACGTTGGGGGCCGACGCCTGCTAGTCGCGTGCCGCGATGTGGTCGTCGACTACGAAACCTGGTTGGCCGGAGTCGTCGGAGCAGCTGGCATCGCCCACTTCCGCTCGACGTTGAGCGCCATCATCGATCACCCGGGCGAGGACTGGGCGTCGTCTCGGGCCGAGTCCGAACGGTCGTGAGACGACGCTCTGGTCCGCGACCAGCACTTGGCCGGCACCCGAATGACCACCGAAGGTGGCTGCTGGGGGCAGTGGTGCCTGAGTGAGAGTGTCGCGGAAGTCGTGTCCGGTTTACAACGTCTCACAACCTCCCGAAGCAAGCGGACACGGCAACCGTTACGTCTGTCCGTGAACGATCATTTGCTTGCCATTGCCAAGGAGGTTGCCACCCGCCGCGGACCCGCTGATGAGATACCCGAGTCGTTTTCGAGTTCGGCCGCGTCCTGGCGAGGGTTCGGCTTGTGGCAGCTCGGGGGGTTGGGATCGGTGTTCCGTCCGGCGACTTGCTTATCGGACGAGCGCCAGATGGATCGGCTGCACAGCTGGCGTGATCGTGGGCAGCCGGTCAACCCTGCCCGCGACTCCTATGACGCATCCGGTGTCCGGTGCCCACTGCGCTCGTGAAACTCAGGAGGTCTCGGCGATCCGCTTGATCGCCGCGAGCGTCCGGGGAATCCCGTCGTGAGCCTGCCGGGTGCGCGCGTCGATCTCTGCCGCCGCCCGGTCGGCATACTTCTCCTGGAACATGGCGATCCCGGTGGGCAGGAACTGCCAGCTCTCGGTCAGCTTCGTCGCCTTACCGTCGGGGTCGAAGGTAAAGCTCCACCGTGCAAAACTGCCGCCCACGATCCAGGTGAACTCCCGGCCCCTGTCGGCCGCAGTGATCTGGGACCGGGTCTCCCAGGTGCGCTCGAGCAACTCGTTATGACCGGTAAACCAGGCGCCGATCTGGCCCGCCTCGCCTGCGTCGTCCCACCAACACGCCGTACAGACCGGGCTCCACTCGCCGGTGGGGGTGATGTCACTGACCAGGTCGTAGAGCGCCGGGTGCGCATGGGGAGCTGCGTCATCGGGTCCTCACTTCTTCTGTCGGCGACTGCCCGCGTGCCAGTCCTCTTGCTTACCGGTGGTGCCGGTCGGCACACCGAAGCCCACCAGTTGGGGCTGCTCTCGCAGGCTGCGCTTCAGCTCGGCGAACCCGGGGAACCGGGCCAAGCCCACGACGTGGTCCCACAGCTCGCCGGCCGTCTCCCTGTCGGGAAGCCGACTGATCACTGGGCCGAAGAATGCGACACCCTCCGGTGGGTCGAAGTGGATGATCGGAGTGCCGACGTCCTTACCGGTCAACAGGAGTGCCTCCTCGCCGTCCGCCCGGATGTCGCCGTCCCAGGAATCGTCGTCCAGGGCATCGGCCAGCTCGGTGGGGAGCCCGGCCTCGCGCAGAATCGGCTCGACGAACTCTCTGGTGCCGCGCCGCTCGCGGCGCTCCTGCTCGTCGGTGACGTCGGGGGGTGAGGCTGTGTCGAAGATGTGCGCCCCGAAGGCGGCCTGTAGCGGGTCCAGTACCTGCCGGCCGTGCTCGGCGCGCGCCCGAGCGGCTACCCGCAGGAGCCGCAGGCCCGCCGTGTGCCCGGCTTCGTACTCCGGCGGGAAGTGCGCGTCATAGTCGATGTGGGAGTTGATCAGCCGCAGCGAGATGAACCGCCAGTCCACGGTGAACCCCCGCTCGGCCTGCACCATCCGGATCCATTTGCTCGTCAACCAGCAGAACGGGCAGACCGGGTCGAAGTAGAACCGGATGTCAACAGAGTTCATCGCCCAACCGTAGGCCCCAGGCCGATCGCTCACCCCCCCGCCGGCCACTCCTCAAGCGAATCCTCAACCGGACGGTGCCGCGCTCATGACGAATTCCGACCGGTCGTTTCTGGCTCGCGGTCAGCGTCGAGCCCGTGGTTCGTACTCGGCCCAGAGCTTTGATGGTGCGGACGCGTGAGCCTCACTGCCTGCATCGGCACTGGGGCTGTTGCGGCTCATGCGCCTGGCAAACGCAGCCGGTTCGGATGTGAATATGTAACGCAAGTCGTGTTCGCTTTACGTTGTAACGCAACGTCTTTCGCCTTCCGTACACGAGTTTCGTTACACATGGCTCACAAACGATCGTGTGTATTACATACGCCTACATTGGTGCTGGAGATTGCAGATGGTCGAACTTGGTCCGACCGACCCGAGGGGCCAAGATGCCCCCACATGACGCCACCGAAGAGCGCGACCGACACCGTCCACGTCAAAACTTCGAGAGGGGCGCCCGCCGGCGGGCGAGGGTGATCGCCAGTGCCCAGACGGTGAGGGCGCACGCGCCGCCCAGCAGCCAGGACGCTAGTACGTCGGTGAACCAGTGCACGCCCAGGTACAACCGACTCAGCCCGACCAGGCCGACGCAAATCACCGCGGCGAGGTAGACCAGCCAGCGGCGGATCGGGCGCTCCATCCGATGTCCGAGCAGCAGCGCGATGATCAGGTAGGCGGCCGCCGACTGGGTCGAATGCCCCGATGGGAAACTCAGACCCGCCGCGCTGACTCCGGGAACCCGATCCGATAACGGCGGGCGGGGCCGGGCGACGATCAGTTTGACCATGGTCCCCAGCAGCTCCGCCCCGATCAGTGCGGTGGCGCCGATCAGCAGGTCTTGCCGCGCACGGAATCCGATGAACAATAGGGCCAGGCCGACCGCCGTCGTCACCGCAACCCCGACCGGGCTCCCGATGGTCGTCACGGTGCGAAATATCGCCGTCAGTGCCGGTGTCCGCCGGTTCTGCAGCCAATGCATCACTGCCTCGTCGAGGTTCGGAGGTCGGGTCAAAGTCAGGACCAGGACCAGGACCAGCAGAAACGCCCCGGCCAACACTGCGGGAATGACGAAGTGCCGCGCTACCGCCGGCGCTGGCTCCGTGTCTTCGCTCATCCGCTTGGCTCGCCGGGCTCGCACCTGGCTCAGGTAACACGGTTCGGCGCCTTCCGGGAGAGAGGGGTTGTTGCTGCGGATACGGTTCTCCTACACGTCGGCTCGCATGGTGATGAGGGCGGTCTTGCGTAGGGACCGTTGTCGTCGCAGGTAGGGCGACACGGTTGGTGACGGTGGGCCCTACCACCGGTCGCAGCCACGGAGTGAGGCGTGCTCTGCAAACGTATCTAGCTCCGGTGGGACCCGCACCGTGGCTCGCCGGTAGGTGTCGCGCGGTCGAGATGTCGCTGCTAACGCGCGTGATCGGCGCAGCAGGGGGTCGGGTTCGGCACCTCGAAGGGCACCAGGGTGCCATCCGGGCCTGGCTGGACGGGTAGCACCAGGTGGCCGGCGATCCATCGGGGACGGACGAAATCGCGGGTCTGCAGGATGGTGTCGGGATCGGCGTCACCGCCGGCGAGCACCGATACCTGCTCGATGCTTGACCCGGTGAGCAGGTCGCGGACGGTGATTGCTCCGGTGAGGTGGTCGATGCCCGGGAAATATGCGGCGCGGCCGCCGCGCCGGGCGGCGTGGTCCGCGGCCGCCGAGGCGGCGCTGCTGTGCAGGTCGGTGGGTCCGCTTCGTCGGTTGCCCAGGCTCATTCCGGGTGGCCGGTGCTGGGGTGCGGGCAGCAGCTCCTGCAGCAGCGCCCAGGCCTGGACCGGGTCGGTGATGGGGATTTCGATGGACAGGGCGATGTGTGCGCCGTCGGTTAACTGCGCCCGGTGGGTGCCCAGGGTCGGGTCAAGTATGCCGAGCGCGGCCAGCTCCCTGGCCAGCTCGTGCAGCACCGCGTCGGCGTCGGGCTCGGTCATGGTGAGGAGATCGACGCCGGCCACCAGCGTGGAGTTGCTGGTGGCCGGCGTCTGGGTGAAAGGACTCACCGGGAGGGAAGGATCCACATCGGGTTGCTGTAGAACCACAGGTCATCCCAGGGGTCGGCGTCGCCGACGGTGTCCATCTTCGGGCCGGCCGGATCAACCGTTGCCCCGTTCAGGCCGACCGCGAGCCGCTTGCCGTCCGAGCCGCGGAGTCGGACGTAGAAGCCGTCGTCCAGTCGGCCGAGGTTGTAGTTCAGGACGATTACCTTGGACTGTCCGCTGACGTCGTAGGTCTTGACCACTCGGGTTTCCGGGGCGGTGAAGGTGTCTTTGTTGCTGACCGGTCCGGTGACGGCGCCGCGGATCACATCGACCTTGGCCAGCGCGGGCAGGAACTGCGACCAGTTCGGATGCTGGGCCGGGTTGATCCTGATCTGCAGGGTGACCGGGGTACCGCGGCGGGCGGTCAGCACCCCGCCCAGGCTGGTCTGATGACCGCCTGCGGTCAGCCGGACATCCAGCGAATCGAGCAGACCGCCGTGGTCCACCCACACCCGTCCGGCCCGCATTCCGTCCATCACCGCGGCGTAGGAGAAACCCTTCGCGCCGACATGGGTGCGGCTGTAGTAGCCGGGCCAGAAATCACCGTTGCCCAGCTGCGGTGCGGTGATGTGGACCGGGTCGTTGTAGTAGCCGTTGGTGGTGAAATCGCTGCCCGGGCCGCGCTGCGAGGTGTCCGCCCAGACCTGGTGACTGTCGGAGTTGGCGGTGATCCACCACGGTTTTCCCTCGGCCAGCAGGCTGTCCCACAGCCCACCGACGGTGGAGGTCATCCAGTCGAAACCGCCGAAGGTCCGGTAACTTTCCAGCGGGTAGCCGGGGAAGCTGGCGACCGGGTCCGGGCTGTTGTCGTAGTAACCGCGGCCCGAGCCGGGGCCGAACGGTTTTGGAATACCGGCGGCTTGATGTCCCGGAGCCCCTTCCATGCCGATGGCGATCCGCGGTTCGGCGTCCCGCCAACCCCGGATCTCGTGCGGGGAATCGATGCCCTTGCGGGCCGGGTGATTGGCCAGCATCAGCGCGTCCTGAACCCGGCGCTGATCGATCGAGTCGGCCAGGAAGTGCAGACCGGCGATGGCCAGCGCCTCGTTCTGCGGGGTGTTGGCGCCGGCGGACTTCACGGTCCCGTCGTAGCTGTTCTCGAACTGCTTGAGCACCGATACCTCGTTGCGTCCCGGGTGCACGAACACCGTGCCGTGCTCGGCGGCGGGGATGTTCCACTCCAGGCCCTGGTAGACCAGAGTGTCTTTGACTGCCTGCCGGGCGAGCACGATGTCGGGGTTGACCTTCTCCACCCCGATCTTGGCGTGCTGCACGGTGCCGTGATCGGTGATCACCATCCAGTCCAGCCCGTAGGCATTCGCGTGGCGAACCTGGTCGATGACCCGGTACTGGGCATCCGGGGAGAACTGGGTGTGGATGTGGTGATCGCCGGTCAACCAGCGATACCCGCCCCTCGGCGGGTCGGCGGGCGGGCGGCCGGCGGGCGGCGTAACACCGGCCGCAGCCGCGGTTCCCGCGGTGGCGGTACTGAGCACACTCGACGCGGCCAGCCCGGCGCCCAGCAGACCCGCTTTCCGCAGGAAGTTCCGCCTGCCCAGCTCCGACGGCGGCAGCTCGCTGTCGTCGACCTGGAGGTCGAGGGCCGGCTCGAGTTCGGTCGGGGCGTGGCTGTGGGTGTGCGGGTGGATATGGCCACCCGCGTGATCATCGTGGTCATGCGGATGTGCGTGGTCATGATGTTCCATGAATGACCCTTCGCTGCTCGGGTGGTCTGGGCAAGGTGGCAGTGCGACTGCCTGATCCACCAGCCAAGCATCGCCAGGTGAACTCCCGGTGGCCGAGATCTGACCAGCCGAGGTCACCTGCGCGGAGCAGATTCGACACCCGCAGTTCATCCTCGGCTCATCTGTTCCGATGGTGGTGATTGCTCGGTCCAGCACCTCGGGAAGGGATGCGCCACCCGCTCCGGGTGTGCGGCAGCCTCGGGGAGCCACCGGGACAGGCGTGATGGAGCGATGGAGCGATGGCTGGTGCTGGTGTGTCGAGTCCGTCGAAGCCAACCAGGCTGCGAGCAACGGTGTGGCGGCGACTCGAGGGTCTGGGCGCGATCTACCTGCAGAACTCGGCCGCTGCGCTGCCGGCGTCCGTTCAGGCAGAACGGGCACTGCGGACGTCGCGGCACGACATCCTGAGCCTGGCGGGATCGGCGGTGTTGCTGAATCGACGTTGGTCGGTGGGCCGGAGGTGAAGGCTGCCTTCCAGGCGGCCCATCTCCGGCCGGGGCACTGCTTCCCGGATACATACCCAGCTCATCGCGGCCGGGGCGGGTGCTCTGGAGTTTTCCCACAGCTGCGGGGAGAATGAGTCGGAACAGACTGGCAGAGCCGCTGACCACACCCGGCCGGAGCCTTGAACTTGCACAGAGCAGGATGAGTTCCGTGATGGATCCTGTGACACCGGCGGGCTACGGCGAGGTGCTGGCGCTGATTGCCCGAGATGTGCGCGACACCAGACTGCGCGCGTTGTCCGCCGCGGGAACGGAAGTGATCGCGCTGAACTGGCGGATCGGCGCGCTGATCCTGGAGCGGCAGGACCGACAAGGCTGGGTCGCCCAGGTTATCGATCGTCTGTCGAAAGATCTACAGGCCCAGTTCCCGAGGATGACGGGGCTGTCGCCGACGAATATGCAGTACATGCGGGCGTTCGCCGCGGCCTGGCCGGCCCCGGGCAATTTCCCCACAGCTGTGGGGAAACGGCCGTGGGGACACGTCCGCACACTGCTGGATCGTCTTGACGACCGCGCCGACCGAGAGTGGTACGCCAGCTGCGCCGTTGACGCAGGCTGGTCACGCACGTCTTTAGAGCACCACGTTGCCACGGGTCTGCGGCAGCGGATTCCGATCTTGCCCAAGAGATGGTCAAGGACCCCTCCGTCTTCGACGTTCTCAATCTCACGCAGCGATCCGCGGAGCGGGACCTGGAGCAGGCACTGACGAATCGACTGCAGGACACGTTGACCGAAATGGGCCGCGGTTTCGCCTTCGTCGGCAGACAGGTCCGGTTCGACATTGATGGCGACGAGTTCTTCGTCGACTTGCTGCTCTTCAACGTCCTGCAGGTCAGATACGTCGTCGTCGAGTTGAAGATCGGCAAGTTCAAGCCGGAGTACGCCGGGCAGCTGGGCGTCTACGTCGCGATGGTCGACGATGAACTCCGCCAACCCCACTTCCACGCACCGACCGTCGGGATACTGTTGTGCGCCGACCGCAACGAGCGGGTGGTCCGCTACGCCTTGCGGGCTGCTGCGGCGCCCATGGCGGTGGCGACCTACACCTATGACAAGCTGCCCGCTGCAGAACGAGATGCCCTGCCGCCGCTGGAGGATCTCACTGAGGCCCTGTCGGACCCTGCCAACGAATAGTCCACCAGGGGTCCCGCTCCGTGGCGGGGTCCCGTGATGGTGGCGGCTGCCTGGGGATTGACCGGCGCCTGTTGGGGGGGCACACTGGGTGGACAGGCGATGAGGCTCGCCTTTGACCGCGGATTTCCGCTGATGGCTTCTACCAACCGTTCCGACGTGCGCGTCGGGACCGGAGGTAGAGGAGCCGGCGATGACGTTCCCAGGACCCGATGTGATCACCGTTGGCATGCTGCTGTCGGCGGGTGGCAGATGCGCCCGGAGCCCTCCTGGGTTCTCCGGATCGGCTCGCATTCGGTGTGCCACCTCGGCATCAAGTGTCTTCCAGCATCACTCGCCAGTTCATTTCGCTCCGTTTGGAGATTCATCATGATCTGTCTCGATTGCACGTCTCAGGACCGCACCACGCCCGCTGTCGGCGCCTGTACGAGTTGCGGGTCCGGCATCTGTTCGGCTCATGCGCGGGTGACCGTTCATGAGTACCCGCAGCCGTCGGGTCCCGGCATTCATACCCCGCATCCGGTGCGGGCGCTGGTCTGCGCCGGCTGCGCTTCCACGATCGGGCACAGCGAGCCACTGCTCGCTCAACCGGCTGCGATGTAACGGATCGCCGTCCCGCACTACACCGATGGCTCCCGCCGATGGGGGCCGGAGAAAGGAATCCTGTGCGTCCGTTGGTGCTGTCGGCTCTGGAACCGGTGGACTCCGATGTCGATCTCGATGATCCCGTCCAGCGGCGGGAACTGCGCCGCGAACACGGTGCTGTGCTGGCGGTCATCGCCGCTGGCGGGATCATCGGCTCACTGGCCAGGTATCGGATCGGGTTGTGGTGGCCTGCACGGCCGGCTGGTATGCCGTGGGCCACGGTGACGATCAACCTGACCGGCTGTCTGCTGCTGGGAGCGCTGATGGTGCTGCTGACCGAACGTCTGCAGCCACACCGCTGGGTACGCCCGTTCCTCGGAACGGGCGTCCTCGGCGGCTTCACCACGTTCTCGGCGTTCACGGTGGACACCGTGCTGCTGATCCGTGCGGATCGACCGGTCACGGCGGCGGGATACCTGGTGATCACCGGCATCGGTGGCGTCCTCGCCGCGGCGGCCGGGATGGCCGCCGCCCGCATGGGAGCGTCCGGAACCGGAACGGGTCGCCTCGAGAACATCGACCCCGATCTCGAGGATCCGGTCGACGGAGAACAGCAGACGTCCCGGTGATCGGGTATCTGCTGGTGGCTGCCGGGGCGGCTGTCGGTGCTCCACTGCGGTACCTCGTCGACCGTGTCGTCCAGGGACGACATCGCTCGGTGTTCCCGTGGGGCACCTTCACCGTCAACGTCGCCGGCAGCGTCATCCTCGGGGCGGTCACCGCGGCCGCACTCACCGGAGCAGCGCCGAACGAGTGGGAACTCCTGCTCGGGATCGGGGTGTGCGGAGCATTCACCACGTACTCCACGTTCGCGTACGAGACGATCCGTCTGCTGCAACAGCGGGCCCATCGCGTCGCGCTCGTGAACGCGATCGCGAGTGTCCTGGCCGGTGTCCTCGGCGCGACGATCGGGTTCATGACGACCTGGGCAGCACTCTGATCCACCCATTCATCCGGCCAGGCGCGGTCGGTTCCGCCGCTCCACAAACGAAGGATCCGCCATGACGATCAACTCTTTCGAGATCGACGAGCTGCACGCGGTCGAGATCCTCGATTCCCGCGGCCGACCCACGCTCGCCATCACCGCCACCCTCGGGGACGGCACCAGTGCTCGCGCCGGTGTCCCGTCCGGGGCATCAACGGGGACGGCCGAGGCCGTCGAGCTCCGCGACGGTGACCAGGCCCGGTACGCGGGGGCCGGGGTGCTGACAGCAGTCGGGAACGTGAACGGACCTCTGCAGGCAGCGGTGGCCGGTCACCGTTTCACCTCCCCGACCGACGTCGACGACGTTCTGCGAGCCACGGACGGCACCGGGAACAAGGCCCGGCTCGGAGCGAACGCGATCATCGGGATATCAATGGCGGTGCACCGCGCCTGCGCGGCGGCCCGCGGGGTCCAGCTGTGGCAGGCACTGACACCGACCGGGGTGACCCCCCGGCTGCCGGTCCCGCACTTCAACGTGGTGAACGGCGGTGCCCACGCACCGAACAGCCTCGACTTCCAGGAGTTCATGATCGCCCCGCTCGGGGCTCCCAGCTTTCCGGAGGCGGTCCGCGCCGGCGCAGAGATCTACGCGGCGCTCAGGAAGCGCCTGATGGCCGCAGGATTCGCCACCGGACTGGGTGACGAGGGCGGCTTCGCACCCGACATCACCTCGCCGGAGGAGGTTCTGACCCTGCTGGTCGCGTCGATCCTCGACGCCGGGTACAGCCCTGGTCGGGACGGAGTGGCCATCGCCATGGATCCGGCGGCCAGCGAGTTCCACCACGACGGCACCTACCGGGTGGCCGGGCAGTCACTGTCGGGCACCGACATGATCGACCGCTACGAGCAGATCATCACCGACTTCCCGGTGTGGAGCATCGAGGACGGAGTCGCCGAGGACGACCAGGACGGCTGGATCGCGCTGACTGCCCGACTGGGTGAGCGGGTCCAACTCGTCGGCGACGACAACTTCGTCACCAACCCGGCCATCATCGCCGACGCCATCGCCCACCACGTCGGCAACGCCGCCCTGATCAAGGTCAACCAGATCGGCACCGTGTCGGAAACCCAGCAGGCCATGCAGATCTGCCGTCAGGCCGGCTACGCGGCCATGGTGTCCCACCGCTCCGGGGAGACAGACGACACCTTCATCGCGGATCTCGCGGTCGGCTCGGGATGCGGCCAAATCAAGACGGGGGCCCCGGCCCGGGGTGAACGCGTCGCCAAGTACAACCGTCTGCTGGCCATCGCCGACGCGCAGCCCGACATGGCGTTCGGCATCGGCGGCACGACCCGGGGATGAACGCGCGATCCGCACGCCGGGTGGGAGACGGCAGCGTCATCCTGCTCCGCCACGGTGAGAGCACCGGGAACGCTGCCGATGAGTTCACCGGCTGGCGGGATGTCCCACTCACCCGGCGGGGGCGCGCCGAAGCCAGGAACGCCGGACAGCTGCTGTCCCGGCACGGTATCCGGCCTGACACCGTGCACACCTCGGTGCTGGCCCGCGCCATCGACACCGCCACCCTCGTCCTTGCCCAGCTCGACTTCAGCTCGCAGCCCCGCCGGGCCTCCTGGCGGCTGAACGAAAGGCACTACGGAGCGCTGCAGGGCCAGCTGAAGGCAGACGTGCGGGCAGAGGTCGGCCACGACACCTACCTCCGGTGGAGGCGCTCCTACACCGGTACCCCACCGCCGCTCGCCGTCTCCGACCCCGCCCATCCGGCCCGCGATCAGCTGTATGCGGCGATCCCGCCGGACGCCCTGCCGGGCACGGAGTCCCTGGCCGACGTGACCCGCAGGCTGCTACCCCACTGGCACGACGTCATCGCCGCCGACATCGCCGTGGGGGCCACCCCTTTGGTCGTGGCCCACGGCAACTCTCTCCGCGCCCTCGTCATGCACCTCGACGATCTGAGCCCCGTCGAAATCGAGGACCTCAACCTGCCGACCGGAATACCGCTGCGCTACGACCTGAGCCACTGGCGACCGCGCAACCCGGGCGGCACCTACCTCGACCCCGCAGCTGCGGAAGCCGGCATCACCGCCGTGGTAGCGCAGGACGGAACCTGAACGGTCTTGACGGGCAAGGGAAAAGGAAGTGATCGACCATGTGGGCCGTACTCGGCATGTGCGTCATCGCGGTCACGATCTTCACCGCCGGATTCCTCATCGGTCAGCGATCGGTCGGCGTCGTCGACAGGCAACGAATCCACCCACCCGACAACGGTGCCCCCATGGCATCCCGAACACCCACACGATCACAGCGGATAGCTGTCACCCTCGACGTTCTCTGGCCCCGCCAGTCCGCTCACGCCGCAGGAACCCGGCACCAGCTCTACTGATCACCGGGCTGCGGCTGCGGGACTGTCCTGAAACGGTGTTTTCCGGCCTGACACGCTGAGTGGCTGCTCGGTGGGAACGGCTGGGTGTGACTGGTGCTGCCGGAGTGAAAGTGTTGCGGAAGTGGTGTCCGCTTTACAACGTCTCACAACCTCGAAAACCATGCGGACACGGGAAGCTTTACAACGCAAGGCCAATGGCACGGAAACGATCGTTTCCGTGCGTAGGTCGGTTGTCTCGGGGAGACGCCGTCTGATCAGCTCGGTCCGATAACGAGCGGCACCGTGCAATAATATGCGCATGGATGCAGCTAAGCAGTTTTCTGGGCGTGAAGCGGACAGTCAATACGTTGAGTTGGCGGTCGAGGTGTTCTCGATGCTCGCCGACGCCACCCGGGTGCGGCTGATCCTGGCGCTGCGGGATGAGGAGATGCCGGTCAATCAACTCGCCGAGATCGTCGAGAAGTCACCGGCGGCGGTATCGCAGCATCTGGCGAAACTGCGGCTGGCCCGGTTCGTCACCACCCGCCAGGAGGGGACGCGGGTGTTCTATCGCTTGGCGAACGAGCATGCGAGCCAGCTGGTGTCCGACGCGATCTTCCAGGCCGAACACTCCCTGGACGGCACCCCCCGGCACCATCATCAGCCGGATGAGGCATCGGCGTGAGCACACCCGAGCTGGGCCACGGACACGACCACGCTGAGCACGACCATCCTCATGGCCACGATGACCACGGGCACTCGCACGGGCCCGGCGGTCACCAGCATCCAACGGGGATCAAGGGCTTTGTCCTGTCGATCTTCAAGCCGCACAGTCACGACTCCGCCGACTCGATCGATGACGCGTTGGAGTCGAATGCGGCGGGGGATCCGGGCGGTCAAAATCAGCCTGGTGGCCCTAGGTGTCACCGCCTTCGCACAGTTGGTGGTGGTCATCCTCACCGGCTCTGTCGCGCTGCTGGCCGATACGATCCACAACTTCTCCGATGCGCTGACTGCGGTGCCGTTGTGGATCGCGTTCGTCCTGGCCAGACGCAAACCCACGCGCCGCTACACCTACGGCTACGGACGCGCGGAGGATCCGGCCTAGGCCCCTGTGTTACCCCACAGCACAGCAAAACCTCGCTCGACCTCCGGGTGCCGCCGGATCACCCAATATGCCCGCCGCCGGACCGGTATGGCCTCGGACTCGGGACCCCCCGACGAAGCGCACTCGATGCCGACCCCCGCAATTGGCGACGAACTCGGCCTGCGCCGTGCATGGAGCCGGGCCAGGTGTCGCGAACCCACTGCTGGTACTTGATGTCAACACCAGGTGTAGGTGAGGCGTTGCCGGGCCGACCGTTCCAGCAGTTCGGCGAGGGCTCCGGGCGGTACCTGTCCTTCCAGGTCGGTTAGACAGGCGCGCACCACGTCGACGATCATCGGCAGCGGGTGCTGCCCGTGGAATTCGCGGAACAGTAGTTCGACTACAACGGCGTAGCTGAACTCGGTCACCAGGTGTTGTGCGCTTTCCAGTGAGCTGCGGTGATGGTCGCCGCTGTTCCGCCTTTCCGGGAGATGCGGGGATCCGCGGCTGACGATCCCGGCCTCCAAGAGGTTCACTGCGACGCCCTGGTTCGGTCAAGCCGGGAACGGACCCCGAATGAGACCGGACGCGAAGACACCGCCGCTGGGGGCCGGTCCGACGGGGCGGCAGGAACCTTCGGCCCCTACTCCCGCGGGGGTCTTCCGAGGCCTTCTGCGAGATCAAGCGATGACGATCCGGCACCTCTGGTTCTGTTTCGAGGGTCGGGACCGGTCAGGTGGCCGGGCGGCGGGCTGTCAAAGTGGCGTAGGCGACGATGTTGCTTTCGTAGCTTCCGGCAGCCGGGTCGAAGGCTCCGCCGCAGGTGATCAGACGTAGACCCGGGTGGTGGATGGCGCCGTAGACCGCGGAGGAGGGGAACGCGGACTTTGGGTATGCCACAACCTTGTCGACGGTGAAGACGGCGACGACCCGGTCGGTGAGGGTGACTTCTACGGTGGCGCCGGGTTGCAGGGCCCCGAGTTTGAAGAAGACGCCCGGCCCGTATTTGACGGAGTCGACGTGCCCAAGGATCACGGTCGGGCCGATCTGTCCCGGCGTCGGCGAGTACTTGTACCAACCGGCCTTGGAATCCGGGTCGTCCAACGGCGGCACCTCAATGGATTTGTCGGGGTTCAGTCCAAGCTGCACCAGGGTGGACTGCACACCTATCGAGGGGATGGTGATCGCCAACGGAGCCGAGGCGGCGAGCACCAGCGGCGCAGTCGGCGTGGGTGTGCTGGATGCCGTCGGTGGCCCTGCCAGAGTCGGTCGGGTCGGCGTTGGCTTCGGCCGGGGAGAACTCGATGCGCCCGTGCCGGTGCGGGTGCCGGGCGCTTGCGCCGTCGCTTTCTTGGTGATGGTGATTGTGGTCGGGGCTGGGGCGGGGTTCGCTTGGGCGGCGGTGGGTTGCGGCGCATGTTGCTGCCCGGCCAAGGCGCCACCAATTGCGGCGCCACCGACACCGGCCAACACGACGGCGATGACCCACCACAGGGTCAGCAGACGGAAAACGGTCGAAGCGGCGCCCTTGATATGTGTCACGCGGCCGGCGGACCTTTCAGGACCATTGCGCTTGCGCGACAGCACCGCCGGTGATGGTGACCTCCAGGGCGGGTTGTCCGTCCGGTCGCCACAGCGTGTAACTGCCGGCGTGCAAAGCGGGGTAGATGGCGGCGTAGCGGGTGCCGCCGCTGCCGCGGCGTTCCCTCACTGCGACGTGGGTGCGGTGGTGGGTGTCGTCCCCGGTGGGGCTGATTTCGATCTCGACGCCGAGCATCTCGGCGGACGTGTGCAGGACCAATGCGCCGATGTCTCCGCCGATGTCCAGCATGACGCTGCCGTCGCGGCTGGGTCCCAACTGGTTCTGTTCAGACATCTGATTTTGTTCGGTCATCGCTTGTTTCTCTGCTCCAAACAGGGTTCGGTGTCCAAGGGCGGCTGGGCAAGGGAGCCGACTGCGGGCGGCCCGCCGACGCTGTCGGCGTCAACGGCCCGCCCGCTGTCGTTCATGACGTCTGGCCGGCGGGCTCCTCTGAGGGTGCGGGGTGGCGCGGCCGGGTCGCTGCGATGGTGCCGGCGACGGCCGCCCCGACCAGGGCTGCCCCACCGGCGATGAGCCCGCCCTTATCTTGGACGCCGGCGGTGCCGCCGCCGCCGGTGTCGACTCCGCCGACCGGGATCGGCATGTCACCCAGGTCAGCGGCCGGGGTGTTGACGCCGGGGTTGTGGTAGCCGCCGTGCGGGGTGCCCAGGTACGGAAAGGTCGGCAGGTAGTGGACGGTGTTCCCGGCGGTCACGTCGGTGTTGCTGGAGGCGATGCCCTGGGTGACCGCGCCGGCCGCCTTGTCCGGGGTGTAACTCTTGTCGACCAGCGCATAGGTGGTTCCGGCCAGCGCGCGCAGTTCGATGGTGACAACGTCGTCGAAGACTCGGCGGCCGTTGGGATATCCGGCCGGGTCCATCCCGATCAGGCCGAGGTTGCTGGGATTGTCGGTGGTCGGCGGAATCGCCATGTTCAACCGCACCAGGTCAGCCTGCGTCGGCCCGGTGTAGTTCTGGAAACCAGGGACGACACCGGCGGGAAGGCCGGTGAGGAAGATCGCGAGCAGATCAGCGCGGGGCTTACCGGAGTCGTTCAGCGCGGCCAGGTTCGGGAACACCTCCGGATACAACACCGGCAGCAGGTGGGACAGCTCCGGGGCGGCGACGTTCGAGGCGAACTGCTTGTCCTCGGCCGGTTTCTGCGAGTTGAAGAAGTCCTTCTTGGGGATCGGGATCAAAACCTCGTTGAACAACGGGTTGGCCAGCCGGGACACCTGCACCCAGGGGCCGCTGTTGACGATCGTGCCGTCCGCCTCGTACATCTTCGACCGTTGCCGGCTGGCCGAGGCGTACACGCCGATGACCGAGCCCTGCTTGGTCGCGTCCGTCGGGGCAGCGCCGTCGGCGGTCAGGTCCGTCTTGGGTACCTGCAGGATGATGGAGTGAACGTTCTTCGTCGCCAGCCCGTTGACGCCCGGGGCCTGCGGCATCTGCGACCCGACGTGCAGATTCTGGAACGGCCGCAGATTGCCCAGGTCGAAGATCGCGCCGACGTCGACGTAGAAGCCTTCGGCCCGTTGCCCGGTGTACAGGGTGCGGCCGCCGGGCAGGTTGTGAATCGCCGCGCTCGCCAGCGCAGCGAAGTCAGGGGTCGACAGCGGCCCGATGTTGCACGGCGGGCACGCCAAATCACTGCCCAGCACCTCACTCTTCCCGTCCGCGACGCGGGTGATCGAGCCGAACTGGCGGCGGTTCCAGTTCTTGCTATCCAGAGATTCGATAGGCCCCACGTTGTACAAAAACGTGTTCGGAAGCTTGTAGACGGTGTGGAACTTGAACTGGTAGGTGACGTTCGGGATGCCGTCGCCGTCGTTGTCGATGTGGATCTCGTACAAGACGTCGTCGCCGAACTCGAAGAAGTTCGGGCCGCCGGCCGGGTCCTCCAGCGGCACGAAGTTCGCGATCAGCGTGACGGTGTCGGGCTTGTCCGGACTGACGAACGCGTACACGTCGGTGTTGTCCGCGGCCGGGTCACCGGAAATTCCAGGAGCCTCTTTGTGAGATGACATGCCTTACCTCTCCAACGGTGGAATGGGAAACCTTCAGGCGTTCTTGGCGGAACCGGCGATGCGGGCCAGCCGGGAAGCCAACTCTGCGTCCCTGTACACCACCTCCCGCTCACCGACCATCACGACGATCTCACCGCTGCGATGATCTTTGACATAAGCGATGAAAGGCTGGTCCGGCAGCGCTCCGACAGCCTCCGGATGGACAGCCGCGCCCGGATGAACGGCCGCGCGGGCCGGGGGCTGCGCCGAAGCCACCCCCGACATCAGCGCGGGAGTGAACGCGGCACCGACCGCGACTGCCCCCAACGCGCCATGTTGCAGGAACCTACGGCGAGACCGATCAGCCACGGCATTCTCCATTCAGGAACAAACCGGCTCCTCCGGCAGTGTCCGGAAGAGGTCACACAGCGCTACCCGCGGGCGGCTCACCACCACCCCACCACGCAGGTCCGGGTCCGCCTAGCTCAACCCGCCAAAGAGTACGCCCCCAACCACGAACAACCGCACTACCGGTACCCCAAACCGTTACAGAAGCACCATCACCAGCCGTTACCTGCGGGGTGATGCCCGAAGGCTGCCATCATCGGTGAACACGCGAACGCGAAGCCGGCAGCGACGGTCGCGGCGGGCGCTTACTGGTTGGGCGGCTCTTCGTCGTCGGCGGTTCGGTCCGCCGCGCTCGCTTCATCGCCGTCCATCCCGGCCTGGTGGTTGGACCCTGAATCAGCATCCCGGATCGCGGCTGCCACCCGTTCCTGCGTTTCGTCGCTGGACGATTCCGTCATGGTGCACTCCTTCGGGTTGGACCCTGTCGACCTCGGGTCGGAAGCTGTCGGACAACGTGAACCGGCACCTCAGCTGGGCGACTCGGTTGCCTTGTTTTCCTCAGCTTGCTGCGACCCGGTGGGGTGATCGGTGTCTGTCGGGTCTTTCATGCCGACATCGGCAGCGTCCTCCGACTCGGCCTGCTTGGTCGCATCTGCATCGTCGCGTGGATCATCACTCATCGAGGTCACCTCTCAAGGGCACTACGGGTCGCCGAAGGCGCAGGCATCACCCTGTACCCGTTTTTCATCCGTCAGCACCACTGTGGCGGCTCAGGTCGCCAACTGGGCACAGACAGCTGCTGGCGGTAAACATCTCGGGGCGGGACTGCGGTGATACGCCGTGTCAGAAACACGTTCCAAGCTGACCTGCACGCGTTCGCCCGAGGGTGGGCCGGATCGAGGGGTTGGTCTCCGACAGGGCAAGAGAGCCAATCACGACGCCGGTCAGGCCGTGGAGGCGTGCGAAAGGCCAGGCTCGGACAGGCGCGCTTGCTCGAGCAGTCCGCTGATCCGGTAGGGCAGCTTCGCCCCCGCTGATCGTCGTCGACGCGAGCACGTCGGCCGGCATCTCCACCGGCATGTCAAGGGCCACGAATTTCTGCCCATTGGCGGCCATGAAACCTGTCCACTGGTGGCCACCGTTTCTGCCCACTGGTGGCCACGAAAACTTGCCCACTGGGTCGACGGGCAGCGCAGCGGTCATCGGGTGAGGGCGGTGGCGCCCTGCCCCGTGAGGGCTTGGGAGAGCCGGACGGATTCGCCGCTGGTTTGGCAGATGTGGACGTGGTGCAGCAGTCGGTCGACGGTTGCGGTGGCCAACGTTTTGGGCATCAGTTCGTCGAACCCGGCCGGGTACAGGTTGGAGCTGATCGCCAACGACCGTTTCTCGTAGGCGGCGTCGACGAGGCGGTAAAGACCTTCGGTGGCGTCTGGAGCGACCGGGAGGAGGCCGATGTCATCGACCATGATGAGCTCGGCACGCCGCGGGTGAATCGGCAGCAGTCTGCATCGAGTGAGCAACGCTCACACCGAACGTCGACGCAGCACAAGGACCGTCCCGGACGCCATCGCCACCAGGTAGGCGCGTCGACCGGGTCTGGGACTCATGACCTTCGTTCGCCGCCAACCGGCCCACCGGATGGGCTGGTCAGAGCGCCTCACATGTTCAGCCGGACACTCTTGCGTAACTGACGAACGTGGACTTATGGTCCGTCACGGTCTGGCGATCGGACACGGGTAGAATCGTGGACTGCCAACTCACCGGTCGCGTCCGGCCACAACGAGAAGAGGTCCCATCGTGGCCAGCCCTGCTCCGGCAGCCCCGCCAACATCCCGCGAGTCCGCCTTCCGGCAGTTCCGTGCCGCACTGTCCCGACGTGACCGGGCTGCCCTGGCCGGCATGTACGGATTCATCATTTTCCTGCACGTCATCGGGTTCGGGGTGCTTCTCGGATTCGTGGTTCCCGAGGCCTACGACTTGGGCGGCACCACCGGCGTCTACGGCGTCGGTGTCGGCGTGCTGGCCTACACCCTGGGCCTGCGGCACGCGTTCGACGCCGACCACATCGCCGCCGTCGACAACACCACCCGCAAACTCCTCGCCGACGGCGGGAAAAAGCCGCTGTCCGTAGGGTTCTGGTTCTCCCTCGGACACTCCACCATCGTCTTCGGTCTCGCCCTGTTGCTGTCCGTTGGGGTCAAAGCCCTGGCCGGGCAGGTCGAGGACGACGGCTCAGAACTTCACTCCGTTACCGGCATCGTCGGCGCCTCCGTGTCCGGGCTGTTCCTGTGGATCCTGGGTATCCTCAACCTCATCGTGTTGGTCGGGATCTTCCGGGTGTTCCGCAAAATGCGCACCGGAGCCTTCGACGAACAAGAACTCGAAGACCAACTCAACAAACGCGGGTTCATGAACCGCTTCCTCGGCGGCCTCACCAAATCTGTCCGCAAACCCTGGCACATCTACCCCATCGGCGTCCTGTTCGGACTCGGTTTCGACACCGCCACCGAGGTTGGCCTGCTGGTGTTGGCCGGCGGCGCCGCCGCGTTCGACCTACCCTTCTACGCGATCCTCGTGCTGCCCATCCTGTTTGCCGCCGGCATGTGCCTGATGGACACCACCGACGGCATCTTCATGAACTTCGCCTACGGCTGGGCCTTCGCCAAACCCGTACGAAAAGTGTTCTACAACATGACCATCACCTCACTCAGTGTCGCCGTCGCGCTGATCATCGGCACCATCGAACTCATCGGCGTCCTGGTCGACCAAGCCAACATTCAGAGCGGTCCGCTGGTCGCGATCGCCGACATCCCCCTGGACTACGCCGGATACGGCATCGTCGCCCTCTTCATCATCACCTGGCTCCTGGCCCTGGCCGTCTGGAAATTCGGCCGCATCGAAGAAAAATGGACCGCCAGACTCGGCACCAACACAGCTCACTGAGTGCTGTCTCGCGGCTCTTGTGTCAACCACCCACGGGCGCCGGGTTCGTAGCCGCTCGTGGCACCCTGACGACCTGTCCCTCGATGCCCGCCGGTCGGTAGCTGGCCAGCCACTCCCGTGCCTGCTCGACGTCATCGGTGATCGGGGAAGGTCAACGCAGGCGTGCATTCCGCAGCGAGCATTTCCAGCAACTCGCGCCGTTCGGGGAGCGGCCGGCGTACCGCGCCCCGTACGACCCGGCCGGACGGCAACTGCGCAGCACCCCGACCGAAGACGCGTCCCACGTCGACATCATGCGGTCAACCTAGTGGTGGCACATAGTGATAGGGGTTCGCAGGGCGGATTCAACTGGTCGTCGCAACACCTTCCTGATCATGGAGGTGTCAGATGCCAAGACGTCAGCAACAAGCAGACCGAGCGATTCGACCGGCGATGCGTTCACCGGGTCGGCCGGCGCCGCCCAGAGACGTGGAGCGCAAGTTCTGGCAACTGATCGCCAGCGGGATGGGCAGCGAAGAGTCTGCGGTCGCGGTGGGTGTGTCGGCTCCGGTCGGATCGCGTTGGTTCCGGCACGGTGGCGGGATGCCACCTCTGAGTCTGGTCGAGCCGACCGGCCGCTGCTTGTCGTTCGCGGAGCGTGAGGAGTTGGCTCTGCTGCGAGCGCAGGGCAACGGCGTCCGCGCGATCGCCCGGATGATGGCGCGGGACCCGGGCACCATATCGCGGGAGCTGCGGCGGAACGCCGCGACCCGTGGCGGGAAGCTCGACTACCGGGCCTCGGTCGCGCAGTGGAAGGCGCAGGCTGCTGCGAAGCGACCCAAGCCGGCGAAGCTGGTCAAGAATCCGCGTCTGAAAGAGTATGTGCAACAACGACTCAGCGGTCAGCTGCAACGCCCGGACGGGACGGTCGCGCCTGGTCCCAAGACCGCTTGGAAGGGGCGAAACAAGCCCCGCCGGGAAGACCTCTGCTGGGCCACCGCTTGGAGTCCGGAACAGATCGCGCACCGACTCGTTCAGGATTTCCCCGATGATCAGGACATGAGGATCAGTCACGAAGCGATCTACCAGGCGCTCTACATCCAGGGCCGCGGTGCGCTGAAGCGGGAGTTTGTCGCCTGTCTGCGCACCGGTCGTGCACTGCGGGTACCCCGACAGCGCTCCCGCAACAAAGCTCAGGGACACGTCACCGCCGATGTCGTGATCAGCGAACGCCCCGCCGAGGTCGCCGACCGTGCCGTGCCCGGGCACTGGGAAGGCGACCTCATCATCGGGCTCAACCGATCCGCGATCGGGACTGTGGTCGAGCGCACCAGCCGCTACACCCTTCTCGTTCACCTGCCCCGCCTGGACGGCTACGGGATCGAGCCCCGGGTGAAGAACGGCCCGGCCCTCGGCGGCTACGGCGCCGTCGCGATGAAAGACGCGCTGACTGCGACGATGGCGACGATGCCGGCCGAGCTGCTGCGATCGTTGACCTGGGACCGCGGCAAGGAGTTGGCCGCGCACGCCCAGTTCCGCATCGAGACCGGCATCGCGGTCTACTTCGCCGACCCGCATTCACCCTGGCAGCGGCCCACCAATGAGAACATGAACGGCCTGTTGCGCCAGTACTTTCCCAAGGGGACCGACCTGTCACGCTGGACCGCGGAAGACCTTCTGGCAGTCCAGACAGCGATCAACAGCAGACCCCGAAAAGTCCTCGGGTGGAAGACACCCGCTGAAGCCCTCGACGAGCACCTACGATCGATCCAGCTACCTGAAGCGCCCCAGGTTCCCTGCCGCCCTCATACGGGTTGCGGCTCTCGGTTGAGGGCCGCGTAGTGGGCTTGCTCGTACTCGACGGGCGGGACGGTTCCCAGGGTGCCATGCAAGCGCCGGTTGTTCAACAGTCGACCCAGCCGGCAGTGGCGTACTCGACGTCCGCGATGCTCTTGTATGGCCCGGTGTGGAACACGGTGGGCCGGACGCACTCGGCCTTGTACGGGCCGTTGATCGACTCCATCAGAGCGTTGTCGTAGGCGTCGCCGACGGACCCGATGGACGGCGATATGCCCTCCAGCGCCAGGTGATCGGTCAGCAGCACCGACGTATATTGCGACCCGGCATCCGAGTGATGCACCAGCTCGCCCCGGGTAGCGGGGTGACCCTGCCGGCCGCGTTCCCACAACGCCATCCGCAGCGGGACCATGACCAGCTCGGTTTCCTTCGAGGTCGCGGCGTGCCAGGCCACGATCCGTTGGGCGAAGACGTCCACGATGAACACCACGTACACCCACCCGGACCAGGTCCGCACGTAGGTGAAGTCGGTGACCCACACCCGGTTCGGCGCCGGCGCGGTGAAGTCCCGGTCCAGCAGGTCGCCGGCACGCTTGCCGTCCTTCGCCGGGATCGTCGTACGGACACCCTTGTCCCGGCGAACCCCGCTGAGGCCCAACACTTTCATCGCCCGATCCACCGCGCCGGCACTGACATCCTGACCGACTGTGCGGCGCAGCAACGCGGTCATCTTCCGCCGCCCGTACAACCCCTCCGGGGTCAACTGCCGCCGACCCTGGCTGTCGATCGTCCAGGCCGCGGACCGGACCGCGTCCACGACGTACGCGTCGCTGATGACCCTGGCGGCCGGTCGGCAGGCCCGCCAAGCCCGGTAGGTTCGCGCGGCGATCTTGCAGCCCTGCTCGCGCAGGACTCGGCAGATCGACTCGACCGCGTCACCTTCGCTGCGCAAGGTGTCGATGAACCCCATCATCAGCGGTTGCGGGGGTCGAGTTCGCCCGCGAAGAAAGTTGTTGCCGCCTTCAAGATCGCCACGTCCTCACGCAGCTGCCGGTTCTCGGCCTTGAGCTTTCGGATCTCCTCCAGCTCCTGGCTGGTGATCCCGTCGCGTCCGCCGGCATCGACATCGGCCTGGATCACCCAACGGCGCACGGATTCCTGCCCGACGCCCAACTGTTTCGCAACGGCCGCTGCTGCGGCCGTCAATGACGGGTACTGCCCGCGATGCTCGGTCACCAGCCGCACCGCACGAGTGCGGAGCTCCGGATCGATCTTCTTCGGCATGCTGCTCATCCTTCCAACTCACAAGGATGCGGCAGGGAACCTGGGGCGCTTCACACACCGGCACGGATCTGCTCACCGACCGGCAGAAAGCACGGCTCGCCTCGCTGTTCACCGACCTGGACCACGCTGAGGTCGAGGCGACATGGGGTATCTATCAGCGGCTGGTCGCCGCGTATCGGAACCCGAACCGCACCGCCGGCGCTACCGAGCTGAAAGCAGTGATCGCCTCCCTCGCAGAGGGCGTCCCAAAAGTGCTGACCGAACTGCGACGGCTCGGCCGGACCCTGCTCAAGCGAGCCGCAGACGTTCTGGCGTACTTCGACCGGCCCGGCACATCCAACGGACCGACCGAGGCCATCAACGGCCGCCTGGAACACCTACGCGGATCCGCACTCGGCTTCCGCAACCTCACCCACTACATCGCCCGATCACTGCTGGAGTCCGGCGGGTTCAGACCCCGACTACACCGCGGATTGTGATGAGCCGGATAAGCTCTGCGTATTGCATCTGATGCAACATGATGGACTCTGCTGGGACGCTCCTATCCTGGCATTGTCCATGTCGTGACCTGCGTCGATGCAATTGATTGTTGGCTGCGAGGCGCCAGGCGAGGATCGATCGGCCCGGTCGGTCGGGGGCGTGGGCCCGCCGCGCAGGGAGTTGACCTGCAGGTATTGCCATGACGGTGCATCGGGTGCAACATTGGTTCATCTGATGGAACGTCTTGTTGGGAGCTGATCATGGCGGTTGACGCTGCGGGTCGGGTCACGTTGGTGCGCTCGGCGCCGTGGCTGCATGCGGTTGTATTGACAACGCCAGAGCCAAGATCGATACTCAGCTGGAATCGTCCCAGAATAGTGGTTCGACCTCGGACCGGCTCAGCAATTGATCGATTAAGAGGTGTGGGCCGCTGATCTTGGTCGCAAGGAGGTCGTAATCGGAATAGACGAACCCCTATCAGCGGCCCAGACGTTCGTCGGAGTGAAGTCGTGCAGGCTGGAATCAATGAAGGTAGCCAGAGACCCGACTGAACCCCGCCATACCTCAACTGCTTCGAAATCCCGGCTCGGCAAGCTTCCGTAGAAGGCGAAGCACTGCTGTCCCAAAGGGCTTGCCTCCGACAGGACGTCGATGAGCGTGTACCAAGTGACCTCGTCGAGCGAACCCTCTGGCGGCGGCGAGACTGACTGCGCCCACGATCCGCGCGGGAACCAACGAATGCTCGGTGGAACATCATGGGGCGATTGAAGCGAACCACCAATCTGATCGAGATACTCGCTCCACCGCAGCCTTATCCAGGGTTCATTTGGCCTCGCCACGTACCCGAGTGGGACCCCGCTGACGGTGCTTGCAGCATCCAGGTCGACACCACCGATCATGAGCGGTTCGACAGCGCCACGGTCGATGACCGAACGGCGAGCATCGTGGTGTGTTTGCGGGCCGATCAGCGCTGCGTTCTGATACATCGCGTGCAACAGCCATACCTGCGCCGGCCAACCACCGGGATTGAATCCGGTCATGAACCCAGAGGTCTGGCCCGTCTGCCTCAACCACTCGACCGCCTGCTCTGACTCAGTGGCTGAGAGGCGGTCCATGGAGACCATCATCGCAGGTCCCGGGCGACACTCGCCGACAGTCAGCAGTATTGAGCGGTCACACTCGACGGCGTTCGACCGGACGGTCAGACCTCGCCTCACACCCATGCAGCAAGGAATACGTCCAACCGCGATACGCAGGGGTGCCAGTAGGGACTGAAACAGGCTGCTGCACACCACTTCTCCATCGGAGCGGACGTAAGATCAGAGTGATCGTCGCAGTACTCGTACCTGCCAGGGTCCGAGCATAGTCAGCGGCTCGGACACGGGGTGGTTGGCGATGAGAACAGAGCTGCTGGCCCAGTGGGAAAACGTGGCGGTGAGCCCCAGCTCGTCCGCGCTGAAGTTGGCCAGGACTAACAGCTCTTGGGTGTCTGTCGCCCGGAGATACGCATACAACCGGGGATGCTCGGGGAGCAGTTGGGTGTAGTCGCCTTGCACCACGGTCGGCTCGGTGTGGCGCAGTTCGATGAGCCGCCGGTAGTACTCGAACACCGATTCCGAATCACCGTACTGGGCCTTCGCGTTGATCTCGGTGAAGTTGGGGTTGACTGCGAGCCAGGGTTTTCCGGTGGAGAAACCCGCCTGGTGACCAGCGGTCCACTGCATCGGGGTGCGGGCGTTGTCCCGCCCAGCCGCTCGGATCCCGCGCATGACCGCGTCTACATCCCCGCCACCGGCGATCGCTTCGTCGAGAGCATTGAGCGACTCGATGTCGACCAGGTCGCCGCGTCCTCGTAGTTCGGTGTTCGTCATCCCAAGTTCTTCGCCCTGGTACACGAACGGCGTACCCCGGTGCAGGTGCAGGACGGTACCCAGCAGCGTCGCGGCCTCGCGGCGATACTCACCGTCATTCCCGAAGCGTGAAACAGCGCGTGGTTGATCGTGGTTGCTCCAGTACTGACTGTTCCAGCCGCGATCACCCAGACCGTCCTGCCACCGTGCGAAGACCCGTTTCAGCGCAACGAGATCGAAGGGACGCACGTCGAACTTCGTCACTCCGCGGTCGAGGTCGACGTGGTCGAACTGGAAGACCATGTCGACCTCCCGGCGATCGGGGTCGGTGAACAGCACGCCGTCCGTCACGGACACCCCGGGCATCTCGCCGACCGTCATCAGCACCTCGGGAGTCGATCGCCGGATCACCGCGGTGAGTTCGGCGACGAATTCGTGGACCCGCGGGCCGCTGGTGTAGTACAAGGTGCCATCACCCCAGGGAGTTCCTGGGATCGGTGCGCCGTCGGGCAGGCCGGGGACCTTCGAGATCAGGTTGAGCACGTCGAAGCGGAACCCGTCGACACCGCGATCGATCCACCAGCGCAGTACGTCGGCCATGGCCGACCGCACAGCGGGGTTCTCCCAGTTGAGGTCCGGCTGCTCGGCGGCGAAGAGATGCAGGTAGTACTCGCCGCTGGGCTCGTCCCACTGCCAGGCCGAGCCGGAGAAGAAGGATGCCCAGTTGTTCGGTTCGGCGCCGGGTTCGCCGCCGACCATGCCGTCGCGGGGTGGTCGCCAGACGTACCAGTCACGCTGGGCGGCCGTCCGTGACGACCGGGAGTCGGCGAACCAGGCGTGCTGGTCGGACGTGTGGTTGGGCACCACATCGATGACCACCCTGACGCCGCGCGCGTGGGCCTGGGTCAACAACTCGTCGAAATCGGCCAGCGAGCCGAAGAGCGGGTCGACGGCGGTGTAGTCGCTGACGTCGTACCCGTTGTCGACCTGGGGGGAGGGGTAGAACGGCGACAGCCAGATGACGTCGATCCCCAGGTGCTGCAGGTGATCCAGCTTGGAGACGACGCCGCGCAGATCACCGATGCCGTCGCCGTCGGAGTCGGCGAAGCTGCGCGGATACACTTGGTAGACCACCGCGGACCGCCACCACGGCTGCTCCGGAGCTGCCGTCGCGGTCGACCGGTCGAGGTCCAACCCGGCGGTCATCGCGCACCCGCGACGACGGACGTGAACGCGGGAGCCAGCGCGTCCCAGTCAGCGGCCCGGCAGTAGACGGGGACCTGGTCCAGCGAGTACTCCCGTCGGTCCACCGATCCTCCGGTGACGGCCTCGCCGGAGAACACGTGCACCCAGTCCCCGCCGGGGAGGTAGGTGTCCCAGGCGGTCGCGCCAGGTTCGGTGATTGGATGGACCAGCAGGCTCTCGCCGAGCATGAAGTGATCGGCGTGCTCCCAGATCCGCTCGTCGTGCGGGTCATCGAAGAACAACGCCCGCATCAGCGGGGCACCGGACTTAACACTGATCGCGGCCTGGGCGGTCAGGTACGGCACCAGTGCTTCGCGGAGTCGGGCGAACGACCGGAAGACGCGGACGACGGACTGGTCGTCGTTCGTGTCCGCCACATACCAGGGAGTGCGGTCCCGCAGCGGCTTGCGATGGTGGTTGAACTCGGAGTGGTACTGCATGATCGGCATGAACACCGACGCACCCGCCGCCCGCAGGTACAGCTCGGACTCCGGGACCGGGCCCGAGAAGCCGCCCAGATCCCAACCCCAGTAAAGGATTCCGCAGGCCGACGCGGTGATGCCGGCGGTGACGGAGGAGCGGAACGCCTCCCAGGTCGAGTCCTCGTCGCCGGCCCAGAAGATCCCGTGGGCCTGGGAGCCGGTGAAGCCCGCGCGGGAGAAGGTGACCGGTGCCTTGCCCTCGGAGCGCAGCAGGTCGCCGAAGGCCCGGGCGTAGTGGACCGGGAACAGGTTGTTGCCGTCGTCGCCGCGGCGGCCGTCGCCGTACCGCAGGTCGCCGCCCCAGGCGTGCTCCCCGCCGTCGGTCTTGAATCCGTCGACGTCGAGATCCTTGACCAGGTAGCGGCGCTTCTCGGTCCACCAGTCACGGCCCCGCTGCACCGACAGGTCGGGCATCAGCGCCTGTGGGAACCACCAGCCACGGTTGCGGTACGGACGGCCGTCCTGTTCGCGGACCACCAGGTCGCCGGCGATCATCGCATCGGCATCGGCCCTGGCCTGGCCACGGGGATGTGGTCGCATCTTCTGCAGGGGGATCTGCCAGAGAATCACCTTGACTCCCCGGCGGTGCAGCTCGGCGATCATGCCGTGCGGATCCGGCCACGCGCCGTCCTCCGGATAGCTGAAATCGCCTGCTGCATGGGCGGTCCCGTCCTCGTTCACGGCGTAGCGGGCGTCCCGGAAGATGGTGATGCCTTCCTCGTCGCTCCACGCCTCGATGACCACGGCGCCGAGCGGGATGTCCAGGTCGCGGTGATGGTCCATCCGGTCCATCACCAGGTCCTGGGTGTTCCACTCGTTGCCGGAAGCCCAGAGCTTGAACACCCATGACGGCAGTTCCTGCGCCCGCCCCACCTCGGCGGTGAAGGCTGCGAGGGTCTCGGTGGGGGAGCCGGTGTAGATCCCGACGTCCAGATCGGGTTCGTCGGCGCCCAGGGCCGCTTCGATGACCAGGACATCGGGGCGGGCGGCGGCGACGTCGTACCAGGTGCGTCGGCTGGTGCGGACGTGGAAGGCCCAGCCCGACCCGTCCTCACCGCCGACGACGTGGGCGAAGGGCATCGGCAGATAGGTGCGACCGTGCGCGCCCTGCTTCTTGTACTGCTCGAACACCACGGAGTCAAGGATGTGTCCTCGCTGATCGACCCGGTCGAAACGCTCACCGAATCCGACGACGTGCTCCGCCGGCTGCAGCCGGAGAGAGAACCGGACGCGATCCGGTCGATCGCCGATCATCCGCCAGCTGACGCTGTCGGGAACCAGGCGGTCGGTGGGGACCTGCAGCGCCGCTACGGCATCCGAGGTCCAGACAGCTGCCCGGAAGTAGCACCACCGGCTGCGCCGGAGGCCGGAAGCACTCTCGGCAACGAAGCGGTAGCGGTACTCGGTGTCGGCGGCCGCCGGCGGCAACTCGACCGACCAGTGCCCACTGCCGACGGCGCCACGGGCCTGCGCGGCCGCGAGATGGCCCTCGCCGCCTGCTGCGGCCGCTCTGTCCTGTTCGGTCAGCTCGGCCGGACGGAGCTCGAGGGTGTGCGACTGTTCGCCGGCGGAGCTGATCGCGAGGTACTCGCAGCGGACGGAGGTCACCGTCGCGGCCATGCGGACGCCGAGCACGACCGCCTGCCCGACCTCGGGCTGGACCGGAATGCGTTGGTCGGCCGTGGTGGCGTACGGGTGCTCGGAGCCGAGTGGACGATGCCGGATCACAGTGGACTACTCCTGGTGCTGGTGTGGTCGGTTTCTGCATAGCGAGGTGGTGTACGAGCGAACGGCCGGGTTCCGGCCGGTGCGGCATCCAACGTGCCGCACCGACCGGAACCGTTGTAGCAGAGCGGTTCCCTGTGTCAGTTGCCGATCAGTCCGGTGACGGTCTCCTGCGCATCCGTGAGCGCCTTCTCGACCTCGGTGCGGCCGGCGGCCGCGCCGGTTAGGGCGTCGTTCACGGTGTCCTGCATCTCCTGCTGCGAGGCGATGACGGGCGGCAGCACGGCCTTCTCCAGCGAGTCGAAGACGGCCTTGCGGTTCTCCGGCTTGCCGGCCGACAGGTACGGGGTCAGCGCGCTGTCGTCCGCGGTGGGCGGCAGTTCCCAGCTGCTCGCCAACCGGGCCTTCACCATCGTCTCGGACGAGGTCAGGAACTCGATCCACTTCTGGGCAGCAGCGGCGTTCTTGCTCTTTGCGTTGACGACGGCGGCGTTGGTGAACATCGCGGAAGCCTTGGTGGTGTCGCCCGGTTCCACGACGATGTCCCAGTCGAAGGGCACGTCCTTCATGGCGGAGAACATCCAGATGCCGGTGTGCCACATCGCCAGCTTGCCCGACTTGAACAGGTTGGAATCGAAGTCGGGAGTACCGGCTCCGTCCGCCTCGGTCGGCATCGTCTTGCCGGACTTGCCGATCAGCCAGTTGGCAGCCTTGACACCCTCGGCGGAGGCGAACGTCGCTTCGGTCTTGTCGTCGTTGAAGAACGTGCCGCCGGTCTGCGCCAGTGCCTTGTAGAACTCGTTGTAGGAGATGGGCTGGTAGTCGCCCCAGACCCCGGTTGCCTTGTCGGTCAACTTCTCGGCAGCCGTCTGCTCGTCAGCCCAGGTCCACGCATCCGTCGGCACCGCGATCTTGGCCTTGTCGAACAGGGTCTTGTTGTAGAACAGCACAACGTCGGAGAACGACTCGGGCAGGCCGTACTGTTTGCCATCGGCGGCGAACGCGTCCACCAGGCTGGTCCGGTACTGCGACTTGTCGACATCCGAGAGCTCGGCGAGCGCGCCGCTCTCCGAATAGGTCACGAAGTTCTCGTAGTTCAACTCGAACGTGTCGGTCGCGGTCCCGCCGGCGACCGCGGTTTGCAGCTTGGTGAAGTAGTCGTCGTACGGGACGGTCTCGAGCGACACCTTGACGTTCGGGTACTGCTTCATGAACGCATCGGCGATCGCCTTGATGTCGGCCTCGTGCCCACCGTTGGCGGAGAAGTTCATATAGCTGACCGTGCCGGTGACCGACGTGTCCGTCGAACCCCCGGTGGCGGAGGAGGACGCGGACGTCGAAGCCGCGCTCGATGGCGCGGACGACGGGTCCTCGGAGGCCGTCGCGGGTGCGGAGCTGGACTCCGGTGACGACGCCGGGGTGCTGGCGGCGGGCGGAGCGGTGGTCGCCGCGGTGGTCTGCGGTGCGGTGGCAGAGCCCTGACCGCAGGCGGTCAGGACCAACGCGCCGGCGATGCCGATCGCGCCGGCAGCTAGTCGGCGTCGACGTGCGACGGAGGAGAGGGAGGAAGACATCATTGTCCTTTCGAGGATGGATCGGGGTGACAGGCGGGACGGTGCGCAGTGCGGGACGTGCTGGTGCCAGGACGTGCTGGGTGCCGAAAAGCGTGGTCGCTCATTTGATTCCGGTGTGGGCGATGCCGTCGACGATGTGTCTCTGGGCGAGCAGGTAGATGATCGCGATGGGGATGATCGAGACCACCGAGCCGGCCATCACGACGTTCCATTCGGTGGTGAACTGCCCGTGCAGGGTCGAAAGACCCAGCGGCAGCGTCATCAGCTCCGGCGACCGGATCACCACCAGCGGCCAGAGGAAGGAGTTCCAACTGGCCATGAAGGCGAAGACGGCCAGGGTCGCCAGCGCCGGGCGGACGAGCGGGATGATGATGGTGGCGAAGATCCGGAAGTGACCGGCCCCGTCGATGGTCGCGGCCTCGTCCAGCTCCCGCGGCACGCTCTCGATGGCCTGCTTCACCAGGAAGATCCCGAAGACCGACGCGAACGACGGCGCCAGCAGGGCGAAGTAGGTGTCCTGCAGCTTGAACTCCCGCATCTCGATGAACAACGGGACGACGAGCACCTGCAAGGGGACCATCAGGGTGGCGAGGTACAGCGCGAACACGACTGACTTGCCGCGGAAGTCGAGCCGGGCGAAGGCGTAGGCGGCCATCGAGCCGGTCACCAGCTGCACCAGGGTGGTGATCACCGCGATCCACAGCGAGTTGAGGATGATGCGCAGCATTGGCAGCGCTTCGAACAGGGTGCGGTAGGAGTCCAGCGTGGGGTTCCGGACCAGGAGCGACGGGCCCTCGGACAGGTTGCCGTCCGGGGTGATCGAGGTGACGAAAGTCCACAGGAACGGAAAAAGCATCGCGAAACAGCACGTCACCATGACGAGGTACCAGGCGACGCGCCCGACTCGACGTCCGGTCGACGGTCCCTCCGGCGCGATCGTGATCCGATCGGTACGGGGAGGGTGATCGGGACCGAGAGATGTTGGCAGCACCGCAGTGTCAGACATTGTTGACCCACCGTTTCTGTCCGCGGAGTTGGACGACGGTGATCAGCAGGATGACGACGAACAGGATCCAGGACAGTGCGGAAGCCTCACCTGCTCTGCCGTAGCGGAACGTCAGGTTGTAGATCTGGCCGACGACCACCTGACTGGAGCCCTGGGGCCCGCCACCCGTCATGACGAAGACCTGGTCGAACACCTGGAACCCGTTGATCAGCGAGATCACGACGACGAAGAAGGTGGACGGCGACAGCAGCGGCAGGGTGATCCGTCGGAACCGCTGCCACCCGGTGGCGCCGTCGACGGTGGCCGCCTCGTACAGATCGCCAGGGATGGCCTGCAGGCCGGCCAGCAGGATCACCATCACGAAGCCGAGGTCCTTCCAGGCGGACGCCAGGATGACCGAGGGCAGTGCCCAGTCGGGATCGGTCCACCAGCCGGGCTGGCCGAGGCCGAGGCCACCGAGGATCTTGTTGACCAGACCGTTCGCCGGGTTGAGCAGCCACTGCCAGACCAGCGCGACCACCACCCAGCTGGTCACCACCGGGAGGAACACCGCCGCCCGGAAGAAGGAGCGTCCGGCGAGTTTGGTGTTGAGTGCCAGAGCTAGGGCCAGGCCGCCGACGTAGACCAGCGGCAGGTACCCGAGGATGTAGACGGCGGTGTGCAGGAAGACCTCGCCGGTATTCGGATCGCCCAGCAGCTTTGCATAGTTGTCGAACCCGACCCACTTCATGTCGGAGATCAGGTTCCATTTGTGGAAGCTGATCCATAGTGAGCCGAGCATCGGCACGAACGTGAAGACGATCAGTGGGATCGCGCTGGGCAGCAGGAACAACAGCACCCAGCGCAGCGGGGTGCGCCGGCGCGCGGTCGTCCCGGAGCCGGCGGTGCGCATCGGTACTCCGGCGATCGGGCTCGGTCCGGTGGCCGGTGTGGTGGCCGCGGCGGACACGGTGGCACTCATCCGGAGCTCCGAGATGCGTGGGCGTGCAGCCGCTCCCGCACGAGTTTGCCCTGGGTTCCGGCGACACCGTGTGCGTCGAAAGGTGACGCGAGGATGAGTGACGCTGCCCCGAGGGCCCAGGTGTCCTCGTCCCAGACGACGGTCTGGAATCCGACGTGCCGACGCGCGGGGATGAGGTGTCGGCGGAAGGAGTCGGCGAAACCGTCCGACCAGTGCGCCCAGCCGGCAACTCCCTCACCGAGGATGACCACCACCTCGGGGTTGACCAGATGCACGATCCCCGCGAGGGTCCTGCCGAGCACATCGCCGGCGCCGGAGTAAATTTGTTGGGCCGCAGTCGATCCCTCGTCGGCGGCGCGCAGCAGCGCGGCCGGTTCGGAGCCCACGGGGAGGATTCCCTCTGCCACACCGGCATCGATCAAGGCCTGGTCGCCAATGACGGCTTCCAAGCAGCCGCGCAGACCGCAGCTGCACACGGGTCCGTCCGGGATCACACAGATGTGGCCGATCTCGCCCACCCCGCCCGACGAACCGCGATACACGTTGCCGTCCACGATCATCGCCAGGCCGATCCCCCTGCCGATGGTCACGATCAGGTAGTCGCGGTGGTTGCGTCCGACGCCGAACAACCGATCGGCGACCGCGAGCGTGTTGACGTCGTTCTCCACCAGAACTGGGACCTGCAACCGGGAGCGCAGCTGTGCTCCCAGGGTTGCTCCGCTCCATCCCAGGGTGTGCGCGTCGACGATGCCGGAGTCCTGGGCGTCGACGGAACCGGGCACGCCGACGCCGACCCCCAACAGGTGCTCGACGCCGGCCACCTCGCCCTCGACGAGCCGGACGAGCTGGTCGACAGCATCCGCGCGCATCGGGTCGAACGGCAGTCGGGTGCTGCGCTCGATGGCGAGGTCTGCGTTCACCTCGACCAACGCCACATGGTCTGCGGTGACCTTCACCCCGATGGCGTTCCCGGGGGAGTGTGCGAGACCGAGCAGCCGGGCGGGTCGCCCCCCGTCCGAGGGGACGGTGGCCAGCTCCTTGATGATGCCCGCCCGCAAGAGGTCTTTCGTCAGCTGGGTGACGGTGGCCGAGCTGACGTCCAGCGTCCGCGCGAGCTCGGCCCGGGACGCGGGACCCCGGCTGGCCAGCACGCCGAGCAACGCGGATGGGGTCGAACCACCCTTGTCCACCGACCTCGTCGTCGTCGCCACCGTGACCTCTTCCCTTTCGTGCACTTAATTTAGTGGTGAGCTAAGCAGTGAACCAAGTACCTGTCAACCTCTCGAGGAGTTGCAGATCGGCGAGCGCAATCTGTTGCAGGACAGGCGTTTGTGGTCATAGGATCGGAGGGTCACACTTTGTTTAGTACTGAAGAAAGTGTCGACGTCAGTTCGCAACGAAGCGGAAGGAGGTGCGGATCGTGAAGCGTGCCCGAAACGGCAATCGGCACTCCGCGTACGCGCACACTCGACCTCCGCCGTCGGCTGTCGCTACCGCGCTCGCGGGAGTCCGGAGTCGCAGCCCGGGCAGCCGATTCTGCCGCGCTCGATGCGGGACACCTCGGACGAGGCCCTGACCGCGACGCTGTCGTGGTTCCGTTCCGCAGCTTTTCCACCGCAGACCGCCTGCGAGGCCACCGCGGCCACCCGTCGCAGTGCCGGCGCGGCCACGCAGCGAAGCGCTCTCGGGGCGGACATCGTCCTCGACCTGATCGTGATCTGCGTCGACGACCACTCGGGGGCGCATGCGGCTGAACCCCAACGCATCCCACGGAATGTCACTCCGCCGCATTAACGACACCCGAAGTCCCGATCCGATCAGCGCACACGGTGCGCAGCCTTCGAATTCCTTCGTGCGCCACCGCGGTATCCGGATCGCCAACAATCCTCCCGTCCCTCATCTGCGAGCTCATCGCGAATGGAGCACCATGACCAAGTCAACGCCAAGTCCTCCTGCGAACCCATCCGTGCAGTTCTCCCGCCGCACCTTGGTGCTCGGGGTATTGGGTGCCGTTCCGCTGTCTCTGCTCGGGCAGGGGGTGGCGCAGGCAGGCACCCTCACGGGCGTGTTCCACGGGCCGACCGGCAACGACGAGCTCTACGCCACGACGCCGACAGAGCGCGCTCCGCGCGATCCGATGGTCAGCCAGACGGTGCAGATGCACGCGACCACGTGGCCGATCTCCACAGGTCAGACCGTATGGATCACCTGGACCAAGAACGGGATCGCGCAGACCCCGGTCGGTGCGGGTTTCGACTACAACTCCGGCGGCAATTCCTATTGGACGGTCAGCCTCGGCAGCTTTGCCAAGGGTGATGCGATCAGCTACTCCGTCAATGCCGACGTCGACGGCGGCGGCACCAAGACCACGGGGCCCTACAGCTTCAAGGTGACCGACTGGTCCCAGGCGGCGGTCGTGTCCTCCTACGTCGACAACGGCTCGTCAGTGGACGTCGCTGTCACGGACAGCGCCGGTGCGCTCAGCCCGAAGATCCGCTTTACCTTCACCTCTGCAGGCACGTTCCGGACGCAGATCGCCCCCGCTGGAACGGGTCTCAGCATTTCGGGGTCAACTCCGTACTCCGTTACCAATTCGGCGTCCACCCTCCAACTGACCACCAGCGCCATTCAGGTCCGGATCCAGAAGAGCCCGTATCGGGTGTCGGTGTTCCAGGCCGACGGCACGACGTTGATCGCACGGCAGTACGACCCTTCGGTGTTCCGCAACACCGGGTGGGCCACCGACGCCGGGACCACCATCCGCAAGATCGAAGACCACTGGCAGATCCCCGTCGGCCAGCGGCTGGAGGGTTTGGGGGAGCGGTACGACTCGCTCGACCAGCGCGGGAAGGACGTCGACCACTACAGCTACAACCAGTACCAGGACCAGGGCACTACCCACCGGACCTACCTGTCCGTCCCGTTCATGACGAACTCCGCCGGCTACGCGATCTACGTCCCCAGCAACCGGTACTCGGTGTTCAACCTCGGAACGCACCTGTCGGACATGGCGGGCTTCACCGTCGACGCCTCTGGCGCAGCGAACGCCACCGTCGACTACTACTTCATCACCGGTACCCGCAGCCAGATCCTCGACACCTACACCTCACTCACCGCCCGGCCGAAGCTGCCGCCGAAGTGGGCGTTCGGACTCTGGATGTCGGCCAACGAGTGGAACACCCAGTCCGAGGTGCAGGCCCAACTGGCCAACGTCACCAGCTACGACATCCCGCACAGCGTGCTGGTGCTGGAGCAGTGGAGCGACGAGGCAACCTTCTACCTGTGGCACGGCGCCACCTACACCCCCAAGGCCGGCAGCGCCGCCCTGACCTACGCAGACCTGACGTTCCCCGCCGGCGGCGAGTGGTCGGACCCCAAGGCCATGGTGACCGCTGCCCACAACCAGAACGTCAAGGTGGTGCTGTGGCAGATCCCTGTGCTGAAGACGAACTTCGACACCAACCCGGCGACCGCCCCGCAGCAGCACCTCAACGACCGCTCCTACGCGGCCGCCCAGGGCTACCTGATCGGCGACGGTGCCGGCGGTCAGTACAAGATCCCCAGTGGGCAGTGGTTCGGCGACAGCCTGATGCCCGATTTCACCAGCACCGCTGCAACGGCGTGGTGGATGTCCAAGCGGCAGTACCTGTTCAGTGATGTCGGGATCGACGGGATGAAGACCGACGGCAGCGAGGCGGTGATGGGACGCGGGCTCACCTTCGCCGACGGACGCAAGGGCGACGAGATGCACAACGCGTATCCGAACGAATACACCCGGGTCTATGCCGCTGCCGTCGCGAGCGGCACCTCCAGCCAGGGCGTGCTGTTCTCCCGTGCCGGTACCGCCGGCTGCCAGGCGAACTCGATCTTCTGGGCCGGCGACCAGGCGTCGACCTTCGCCGCCTTCCAGGACGCGATCAGGGCCGGCTTGTCGGCGGGCGCTTCCGGGGTGCCGTTCTGGACCTGGGACATGGCCGGCTTCACCGGCAGCTTCCCGAGCAGCGAGCTATACCTGCGGTCAGCTTCGGCCTCCACGTTCATGCCGATCATGCAGTACCACTCCGAGAAGTCGAACCCGTCGCCGTCCGAGGCGCGGACCCCGTGGAACGTACAGTCCCGCTCGGGCGACACCACGGTCGTGCCGACCTTCCGCAAGTTCGCCAACGTGCGGATGAACCTGATCCCGTACCTCTACACCGAGGCGAAGAAGGCTGCCGACAGCGGCCTGCCGATGATGCAAGCCATGTCGATCGCGTTCCCCGCCGACACCACCGCAGCGGCGCTGGAGACCCAGTGGATGTGCGGCCGGCAGTTGCTCGTCTCGCCGATCGTCGCCGCCGGCGCCACCACCAAGGCCGTGCAGCTGCCGACGGGCGAGTGGTACGACTTCTTCTTCGGCGGCAAGGCATCAGGACCCGGCGTCAAGTCGTACTACGCCGGCACCGATCGGATCCCGGTGTACGCGAGCGCCGGCGCCATCATCCCGTTGAACCTAAATGCGAACTACGAACTCGGTGGTTCGATCGGCAACAGCGTCACCTCGTACACCAACCTGGTGTTCCGGATCTATCCGTCGGGGACGTCCAGCTATGCCTACTTCGACGACGCACCAGCTCTCTCGCGGACGATCACCGTCACCGAGAACTGGGCCGGCCACCAGGTGACGGTCTCGCTGCCGGCGCTGACCACGACCAGCACGCTGCAGGTGACGACCACCCAGCCCAGCGGGGTGACCAGGGGTGGCACGGCGCTGACCGCCCGCAGTTCGCTCGCCGCCCTCATCTCGAACGCCGAGGGTTGGTACTGGGATTCGGTGGGGCAGTTCACGTTCGTCAAGGTGGCCTCGGCGGCCGCCACCCGTTCGATCGTGCTGTCGGGGGTCGACAAGTCGGCGTACGAAGCCGAGTTCTCCATCCAGACCGGGGTCTCGACGAACACCAACCACCCCGGGTACACCGGGACCGGGTTCGTCGACGGCTTCGACGCGGTCGGCGATCAGCTCGACTTCGACGTCAACGTCGCCGCGACCGGCTCGCACGTACTGAAGTTCAGGTACGCCAACGGATCAGGATCGACGGCCACCCGCACCGTGCGGGTCGACGGAACCAGTGTCGGCACGGTGTCGTTGCCGGCCCTGGCGAACTGGGACACCTGGGGGACGGCCACCCTGACCGCCTCGCTGACCGCCGGTCGTCGCACCGTGCGGCTGGCCTACGAGTCGGCGAACGCCGGCGCGATCAACCTCGACTCGATGGTGGTGGCACGTCCATGAACCGGAGCAGCAGAACTGATCTCCACACTTCGGCGCTGCGGATACCCGCCGCGCCGCTGACCCGCCGCCGGCGGCAACTCGCCCGGGCGCTGAGCCGCGTCGCCGTGCCCGTCCTGGCCGCCACCGCGCTGACCGTGGTCGTGGCCCCGGCCGCCCACGCTGCCGTCCAGCGCGTGCAGTTCACCGGCGCGCCCGGCTATCTGGTGGTCGAGTTCCTCGACGACGACCTGGTGCACTTCGAGATGGGAGCGGGCACCCCACCCGGCGCCGGGACCGCGATCCCGGTCACCGACCAGATCGCGAAGACCAACTACAGCGGGCCCAGCACGTTCTCCCAGTCCGGCAACACTGTGAGCTCCGCAGGACTGCGGGTAGCGGTCGACACCTCGACGCTCTGCGCAACCGTCTCGGACCTGACCAGGAACCCGGTGCTGGTGCTGCAGACGGTCTGTCCCCGCAATCTCGGTGCTGCCTGGAAGGGCTTGTCGTTCACCAAGAGCTCGATGCAGAACGCCTACGGACTCGGTGAGCAGTTCTTCACCGGAGGCAGCGCCGACGGCGACTGGGACGGCCGAACCCGCTCGTCCGCCGGGAGCTTCGGCAACGCGATGCTCTACGACGCCGACAACGGGCCGGTGGCCAACACCCAGATCCCAGTGCTCTACGCCGTGGGTGCGAACAGCGCCAACTATGCGATGTTCGTCGACCAAGTCTACAAGCAGAGCTGGAATCTCACCGGGGATCCATGGACCATGGACACCTACGGGGACCAACTCCGGTGGTACGTGATGGGTGGTCCGGACCTACCGGATCTGCGCCGTGACTACCTCGAACTGAGTGGTCGGCCGCCGGTTCCACCGAAGAAGGCCTTCGGTCTGTGGGACTCGGAGTTCGGATACGACAACTGGGCTGAGATCGACACTTTGCTCGCGAGCATGCGGACTGACGGCTTCCCGATCGACGGGTTCATGTTGGACGTCAACTGGTTCGGCGGTGTCACTGCCGGGTCCGACTCGACCAGGATGGGCACCCTGCAGTTCGACACCACGAACTTCCCCAACCCGAATACGAAGATCGCCGACTATCGCGACACCAAGGGCATCGGCCTCATGACCATCGAGGAGTCCTACGTCGGCAAGGCGCTCGCCGAACACACCACCCTGGCCAACCAGGGATACCTGGTACGTGCCGGCTGCTCGACCTGCGCCCCGGTGTACCTCACCAGCAACGACTGGTGGGGTCGAGGCGGGATGATCGATTGGACCGACTCCGCCGCTGGTGCCTACTGGGCCCAGAACAAGCGGGTTCCGCTGGTGAACAGCGGAATCATCGGCCACTGGCTGGATCTCGGCGAACCCGAGATGTACGACGCCAACGACTGGACCCAGGGCATCCTCACCGGGAAGCACGCGCACGCGGATTATCACAACCTGTACGGCCTGGAGTGGGCCAAGAGCGTCGCAGCCGGATACACCGCGGCCGGTTCGACGCAGCGACCGTTCGTCCTCGCGCGGGCGGGAGCCGGCGGTATCCAGCGATTCGGCACCGCCATGTGGTCCGGTGACATCGGCTCGAAGCTGACCGCGTTGGCTTCCCAGCAGAACGTGCAGATGCAGATTTCGATGTCCGGCATCGACTACTTCGGGTCCGACGTCGGAGGGTTCCGGCGCGAGATGCTGAACTCGGACTTGAACGAGCTGTACACCCAGTGGTTCGCCAACTCCGCCTGGTTCGACATCCCACTGCGGCCGCACACGGAGAACCTGTGTAACTGCTACCAGACATCGCCGAACAAGATCGGTGACACCGCGAGCAACCTGGCGAACCTGCGGCAGCGGTACGAGTTGACGCCGTACTACTACTCGTTGGCGCAGCAGGCTGCCGTCACCGGCGATCCCGTCGTGCCGCCGTTGGTCTGGGCCTACCAGAACGATCCGAACGTGCGGGAGATGGGCAACGAGAAGCTGATCGGGAAGGACCTACTGGTGGCGGTCGTCGCCGGGGCGAACGAGCGGCAGCGCAACGTGTACTTGCCGACCGGGACCTGGTTCGACTACCGGACGAATGCCAAGTATGTCTCGACCGGACAGTGGTTCAACAATGTGCCCGCCTACGTGAACGGCAAGTTCCAGCTGCCGGTGTTCGCGAGGGCCGGCGCGGTGCTGCCGACCATGTTCGTCGACGACAAGACGATGAACGTCTTCGGCAAGCGGACGGACGGCACCACCCGGAATGAGTTGCGCGCGAAGATCTATCCGTCCGCGACGTCGTCGTCCTTCCCGTTGGTCGAGGATGACGGGGTCACGACCGCGTACCAGGGCGGCGCCAAACGCACCACGACCATCGGGCAGACGGTCAGCGGCTCCACCCGGACCGTGACCATCGGCGCCGCGTCCGGAACCTACTCCGGAGCTCCGACGACACGGGACAACGTGGTGGAGCTGATCACGGACGGCAGCCAGGCGTCCGCGGTGACGCTCGGCGGAGTTGCCCTGACCCAGCGCGCCAACAAGGCGGCATTCGACGCGGCGACCAGCGGTTGGTACAACGCCGGCGGCAACCTTGTCGTGGCCAAGACCGGAGCGCTTGCCGTCAGCAGCGCGAAGACGCTGGTCTTCACCACCGGTCAGGCCACCGTCAGCGCGTCGATCACGTGCCAGAACGGCACGACGACGTCCGGACAGTCGGTCTATGCGCTGGGCAGTGCCACCTCGATGGGGGCTTGGTCCGCGACCGACGCGGTCAAGCTCAGCCCGACGAGCTACCCGACCTGGTCCGGCACCGTCAGCAACCTCCCGCCGAACTCCACGGTCGAGTGGAAGTGCATCAAACGGCAGGAAGCAGGCGTGCCGAACACGGTCGATGCCTATCAACCTGGGGCGAACAATGTATTTTCAACCCCGGCCTCTGGCAGTGCCGGATCGTCTACAGCATCGTTCTAGCAGTCCTTCCGAGCCCAGCGGTGAGTCATGCGTGATAGCGCACGACTCGCCGCTGGGCTCGAACAACCGCATCGACCTACGAGTCGGCCGTGGCTGATCGTGACGGTCTATGCCTGGCGCAACTATTGGCGCGGCGCGGCGCGGTGATCCACAGGGCTTGCCTTGACCACAAAGTGGTCACGTTGACATCACCGATAACAGATAGTATGTCAGGGGAGGCCCAATGTGTTGTTCTGCAACATGTTCGAGATGCCGTCCCCGCTGCCAGACCTAAGACAGTGACCCCGGTTCGACCTGGACGACGTTTTCGTTCAATCAGAGCTCATGGGCCCAGGGCGGATCCGCGCCGGGCCTCGAGACGGTGATCGCCGCGACGCGCGAGGCGAACTCGAGCGCCTCTCGCAGGTTGTCGACGCCGAGCGTCTCGAGTCGACCGCCGAGGAAGCCGTGCTCGGCCAGGTGGTGCAGCAGCCCGCCGTGGAAGGAATCACCCGCGCCCACGGTGTCGACCAGGGTCGTCGGGGCGATCGGCACCCGCACCTGCTCCCCGCGCAACGAGGCGAAGGCACCGTCCTCGCCGAGCGACACGACGACCAGCCGGACGCCCAGGGCGTGCAACCGCTCAGCGGCCTGCTCGGGGCTGGAATCGGGCCACAGTTCGACGAGGTCGTCCCAGCTCAGTCGCACGATGTCGGCGAGCGACGCCCAGCGGTCGATCACCTCGCGGTAGTACGTGTCCGGGATCAGCAGGGTCCGCAGGTTCGGGTCGATGGACACCGTCATCGATGCCCTGGCCCGCTGCAGCAGTCGCTCGATCACCAGGCCGGACGGTTGCAGGGCCAATGCCAGCGTGCCGGTGTGGACGGCCACCGGTGCGACGTCGTCGGTGAAGGGACCGTCGATCAGCGGGGCGAGACCCTCGTCGGTCCAGCCGAAGTCGGCGGTGCCGGCCGTGTAGAACTCATAGGTCGCCGACCCGGACGCGGAGAGCTTCGCGATCGCCAGGGTCTGCGGCTCATGGGTGTCCTGCGAGGCGGACAGGTCGACCCCGGACGCCTCGAGTTTCTCCCGGGCCAGTTGACCCAACGACCCCGTCGAGATCCGTCCCGCGAAGCGTGCTGTCGTCCCGAGCCGGGCGAGTGCGACAGCACTGTTGGCCGGGCCGCCGCCGGGGTGGACGGTCAGCGAAGCTGCTCCATCCCTGATCCCGTCGACGGGCAGGACGGCGTCGGCGACGATCTCACCGACGACAGCGATGGTGGCCATGGGCACACCGTAATGGTCGGCCACCCGGGGTCGCGGTTCAGGCCCAGCCGAGCTCGTCCAGTCGATCGTCGTCGATCCCGAAGTGGTGGGCGACCTCGTGGATCACGGTTTTCGCGACCTGCTCCATGGCCTCCTGCTCGGAGTGCGCGTGCCACAGGATCGGTTCGCGATAGATGTGGATGGTGTCCGGGACGATACCGGCGTAGTTCGAGGTCCGGGCGGTCAGCGCGACACCGTGGTAGAGCCCGTAGAGGCTGCGGGTGGGGTGGCGGTCCTCCACCAGCACCACCACGTTGTCCATCGCCTTCGTGAACTCGGCGGGGATCAGATCCAGTGCATCGCTCACCAGTTCGTCGAAGTCGCGTCGTGACATCTCGATGGGCATGACGTCCATGATGCCGACGGAACCGGGCGGAGCGATCCGATGTTCGCCGACCGCGTACCCGTCCGGTTCCTGGCGGAACGTCCAGAACCCTCGACCGTTGTGTGTCGGCCGAGCGGCGGCGGCGGATTCCGGGCGCGAGGCTCGCCGGTCGCTCGCTAGGCTGCAGCGGTGATCGATCTGCGACTGCTCCGTGATGACCCTGACGCCGTCCGCGCCTCGCAGCGCGCCCGCGGTGCCGACCCCTCGGTCGTCGACACGTTGCTGTCCGCCGACGTCGACCGACGCGCGGCCGTCGCGAGGGCCGACGAGTTGCGCGCGGAGCAGAATGCGTTCGGTCGCACGGTCGGCAGGGCGCCCAAGGAGGACCGACCCGCACTGCTGGAGCGCGGCAAGGAGCTCTCGGTGGGCGTCAAGGCCGCCGAAGCGCAGGAGAGCGCCGCCAACCAGGCGTTGCAGGCTGCGCACAAGGCGATCCCGAACGTCATCATCGACGGTGTTCCCGCCGGTGGTGAACAGGACTTCGTGGTGCTCGAGACACGGGGTGAGCCAAGGACTTTCGACGCTCCGCCGCTGGATCACCTGGAGCTGGGCGAGAAACTCGGCGCGATCGACATGGAGCGCGGCGCGAAGGTTTCCGGCGCTCGGTTCTATTTCCTCCGCGGGGTGGGCGCCCAGCTGCAGTGGGCGATGCTGCAGCTCGGGATGAGCCGCGCGATCGCGAACGGTTTCATCCCGATGGTCCCGCCGGTACTCGTCAAGCCGGAGTCCATGGAGGGCACCGGTTTCCTCGGCGAACACGCCGCTGAGATCTACCACCTGCAGGACGACGATCTGTACCTCGTCGGCACCTCGGAGGTGCCGATGGCTGCCTACCATTCGGGCGAGATCATCGACCTGAGCAACGGCCCGGTCCGCTACGCCGGGCAGTCCTCGTGCTTCCGCCGGGAGGCCGGCAGCTACGGCAAGGACACCCGCGGCATCATCCGGGTGCACCAGTTCGAGAAGGTCGAGATGTTCGTCTACTGCAAGCCGGAGGACGCCGAAGATCAGCATCGGCGGCTGCTCGACTTCGAGAAGGAGATGCTCGACGACATGGAGCTCCCGTACCGGGTGATCGACGTCGCCGCCGGCGACCTGGGTACATCGGCCGCTCGCAAGTTCGACTGCGAGGCCTGGGTTCCGACCCAGCAGGCGTACCGGGAGCTCACGTCCACCTCCAACTGCACCACCTTCCAGGCCCGCCGGCTGGCCGTTCGCTACCGCGACGAGGACGGCAAGCCGCAGATCGCTGCGACCCTGAACGGCACCCTGGCGACCACCCGCTGGATGGTCGCCATCCTGGAGAACCACCAGCAGAGCGACGGCAGTGTCGTCGTCCCGGCGGCGCTGCGGCCGTTCCTCGGCATGGACGTTCTCGAACCCGTCGCGTGACGCTCATCCCGGGTCGCCCCTGCCGACCCGGTGGCTCTGGGACACTGGGGGAGTGAATTCTGCTCCGAAGTTGGTCGTCCCCCCGAAGTTGGTCGTCACCGACATGGACGGCACCCTGCTCGGCCGCGACGGTCTGGTCTCCGCGCGCAACGCCGCTGCGTTGCGACGTGCCCAGGAGGCAGGCGCGAAGGTGTTGATCGCCACCGGTCGTCCTGTCTGGTGGTTGGATCCGGTGCGGCAGGCCGGTTTTGCCGGAACGGCGGTCTGCATGAACGGGGCGATGGTCTACCACGTCGGCGACGGCGAGGTGCTGGCCGCGAGCCCGCTGTCTGCGGAGACGCTGAATGCCTTCACCGAGGCGTTCACGGCCGAGGTGCCCGGCGCTGCGATCGCGGTGGAGCGGCTCGGTACGGAGCAGATCGACAGTTGGTCGGAGGCGCACTACGACCATCCGTGGGACGAAGGGTCCTTCGAGGTGCAGGCCCGCAGCGAGCTGCTCGCCCAGCCGGCGATCAAGATGCTGGTCCGGTACGGGAACGACTCGTCGGCACTCGCCGCGGTCGCGGCCGGGCTGGGCGTACCCGGCGTCTCCATCACCTACTCGACCGACGCCGGCCTCATCGAGGTGATGGCCGGCGGCGTCAACAAGGGCGTCACGGTGGCCCGGTTGGCGCAGGAGTGGGGGATCGATCCTGCCGATGCCGTCGCGTTCGGCGACATGCCCAACGACATCGAGATGCTGCAGTGGGCCGGGCGGTCGTACGCGATGGAGGGTGCGCACACCCAGGCCCTCGCCGCGGCGACCGATCAGGCCGGCCGCCACGACGAGGACGGCGTCGCCCAGGTGCTCGAACGTTGGTTCTGAGCTGCTCGGCACCTCGGGCCCCTGAACCGCGCATGCCGGCTCGTCGTTCCCCGGAGAACAGAGCCCCGATGATGAGGCCGCGCAAGGGAGTTCCTCGAGTGTGAGTGGGCAGGGGTCAGTTGAGGGTGTTGGTGGCGGCGAAGCGGTCGATGCGGCGATGGAACCGCATACCCATCAGTCCGCCGAGGACTGCGCCGAGCAGGGTGACCAGCAGGACAGCGACGAGGGCGAGGATGGCCTGCCAGGTGAATCCGCTCGAGGTGAAGGGAATCTGCGGCAGATTGGCCTGCACGAGGATGGTGCTCTGGCTGCCGACGATGGCAGCGGTGATGCTCAGCGCGATGGCGATGACGACGCCCCACAGCCAGACGGCGAGACCCTGGCGTACGCCATGGAAGCGGGCCATCCGGCCGGCGACGTAACCGCCCGCGAGATATCCGAGGAAGAGCACCACCAGCAACGCGATCGCGGCGCCCAGACCGACGCCTCGCAGATCTGAGCTGGAGGTGTTGCTGTCCAGGTTCATGCCGGAGGCGATCGCGGCGAGGACTGCGGCCAACACGACGATGGTGCCGACGGTGGTGAGCCAGCCCAGGAGGGCGGATCCGAATTTGATACCGCCGAACTCGGCCTTCTCCTGGGTGAGCAGGTCGGTCGGTTCGGCTTCCCGGACGATGACGGTTTCAGCGGGCACAACACGCTGTGGTGCGGGAATGGGGGTGGTTGCGATGTGTTGCGGTGCAACCCTTTCCGTCGGTGCCGAAGAGTTCCGATCAGTGGACGAGCTGTGGGTGCCCAGCGGTGTGGACGAGGCCGATGTGCGCTCGTCGGACCAGTCGGTGTGGTCGCGAGCCGGGGCGGGCGGGTCCAGACGATTGTGGTCGTCGTGGTCGTCGTCGCGACGGTCGGGACCGGAGTCGCTGCTGCTGGGGGTGACGGGGTGGGACATGAGGGAGCCTCTCTGAGGGTGCAGCGGGATCAGTTGCGGACGGTGTCCAAGACCTTGTCGGCGACCTTCTTGACCGCACCGCGGGCCACCTGCGCGGGGCGTTGTTGCTCACCCATCAGGGAGCCGATGCCGATCACCACGGCGGTGAGGACGGGGGTGACCCACTGCAGGACCCGGAGCTGCTGCTGGATGGCGGCAACGTCATCGGGTGTCTTGCTGCTGGGTTCGGTGGCGCTGTCGGTGTGGGCTGCGTTCGCGGTGGCCAGCCGGGCACCCAGGACACCGCTGTAGGCGGTGGTTCCCATGGCAGCGACGGTGACGGCGGACTTGACGATGGTGCCTGCGGTGACGCCGTGTTGGCCCTGGATGCGGCCGCGGTTGTCCAGGATGATGCCGAGGCCGCCGAGCAGGTGCGCTCCGATCGCGGCCGCAGACACCGGGGCCCAGCGAGCCCAGCCATTGACCGCGACCTGGGTGCGCTCCGCCGGGTTCTTCACGTCGCCGGCGGCGCCGTTGAGGGCGACCGCTCCGGCGAGGCTGCCGCCGAACCATGCTGCGGCACCAACATCGTGCAGCAACCGGGAAATGGTGTTGGTACGAGTCATCAGGTGACCTCAGATCGGGTGGGTGGGAAACAAAGGGGGACGCGCCGCACCACGGTTCCATTGCGCGGGTGCGTGGTGCGGCGCGCGACTACGGGGCCCAGCTGACAGACGGGTGACTCAGAAGCCGAGCTTGTTGCCCAGTCCGCCGAGCAGGTCGCCCGGGTTGATGCCGAACTTCTCCAGCAGGTTCTGGTGCTGGTCGGTGTCGACCTGGTCGGGTAGTTCGGTGTTGGCCTGGTCGGCCTGGGTGGTGTCGCCGCGTGACTTGATCATCTCGATGATCTTGTCCTTCGGGATCTGCATGGCGGTTCCTTCCTCGATGCGGAATCGGTTGTGTGTCAACCGGTGTGGAGCGTGTGCCGAGAGTTGCTGTTACTGCTGCGCCGGTCGCTGGGTGCGGTCGTCGCCGTCGGTGACGGTCTCGATTTCTTCCTTGCGGACCTCGGCGTTGACTTCCTGCTCGCCGGTGACGGTTTCGGTGCCGAGGCGGACCCGTTCGACCGGGACGGTCTCCTTCTGGACGACGGCCTGCTCGGCGGTCAGGACGACCTCGTGCTCCTCTTCGGTGAGTTCGCCGCCGGACATGGCGTCGCCTCGGTTGGCGTCGGTGATCGGCTCCCGCTCCACGACGATCTCGTCGTGTGAGACGGGGACGGTCTGGGTGACGTTCTCGGTGACGATGTACTTGCGCAGCCGGGCCCGGCCGGCCTCGACCTGCTCGGTGCCGACGTTCAGTCGCTCCTCGGAGCGGGTCATCGCGTTGTCGGTGTTGGGACCGGAGGTGTCCTGGCCCTCGACACCGGTCTGCGCGTCCATGTCGACGTCGGTCTGTCCGCCGGCGTACTGCTGGCCGCCGTCGATCTGGTAGTGCCGGTACAGCTCGTCCTCGTCGGACTCGGACAGGGGCTGGTCGGCGTCGTGGTTCGGCGCGTCCTTGATCTGGTCCTTGCTGTACGGCACGTGAAGATCACCCTCGCTGAAGGTTGCGTCGTTGAGGGGAACGAGGGACACGTTCATGCCGAACATGCCCGTCTTGACTGCTGCCCAGGCGACCTGGCCGGTCTGGTTGTCCAGGAAGACGGTGTCGACGGTGCCGATCTTGTCGTTGTCCGGGCCGTAGACGGTGGCGCCGATGATCTCGCTCGGGTCCTGCACGTTGATGCTCATGCTGTGACTCCTTGATGTGGTGGGTGTCCCGGTGGCGGATTCCGCCGGGACGGCCTGCGGAACTGCGGACTGCAGGGAGGGACCCGGCCGCGGTCGGGTCGGGGTGATGCGTTCACCGAAAACCATCGGTCCTCCTGTAGGGGCTGATACCCGTATCGACTGCAGCGATGCGGGTACCGACGGGGTCAGTGACGGCGCGGGGATGCGCCCTGGGTGTTGCCGCCCATCTGCTTCGCCTGGGCGGCGGCCTGCTGGGTCTGCGCCTGCACGGAGGGGGCGTTGCGGGCGGCCTCGGCCATCTTCGGCTTCTCCTCGTCGTACTTGGCGAGGGTCTTCTCCCAGCGCTGCTGCATCGGCTTGATGAGCCCGCCGCCGGCGCCGACGACGATGACGCCGACCAGCGCGGCCAGGATCGCGATCAGTACCGGGGTGGTGACGGTGGTGGCGATGCCGACCTGGTTCAGGGCGGCGACCACACCGAGGAACAGGATGAAGATGCTGGCCACGTTGGCCAGGACCTTCCCGTAGGACAGACCACCCAGGGTGTTCTGGATCAGGCCCTTCACCGCGGCGGCGATCGCGGCGGCGATGATCACGATCAGGATGGCCACGATCAGGGCCGGGATGAAGGTGATCAGCCGGGTCAACAGGTCACTGATCGGGTTCGGCCCGAAGACGCCGAACGCGAGCTGCAGCACGAACAGCATCAATGCGTAGTAGACGATCTTCGCGACGATGTCCGAGGCGTCGAACGAGCTCTTCTCGAGGGCCTTCTTGATGCCGCCGCGCTCCACCGCACGGTCGAAACCCGCCTTCTCCAGGAGCTTGGAGATGGCCTTGGCGATCATCTTCGCGATGAACCAGCCGATCAACAGGATCAGCAGGAACGCCAGCAACTTCGGCAGGAACGTGACGATGTTGCTCAACGCATTCGTCAGGGACTGTTTCAAGGGGGACTCCTCCATCGGGGGCTGGACATGCGCAGCCTCGACGAGCCTGCGCAGGAGGAAAGTACCCCTGATTTTATCTTGTAAACAGCCTACTGGCTGGGCTTATTACGCTGTACGGTGCGGCTGGCGGCGCCCAGAGTGAGCAGAGAGCTCCTCGCCGTCGCGCGTCAGGAGGCCGGTCCGCCTGCGGTCGACGGGGGATGGCGCTCCAGATGATCCAGCCGGTCGAGCAGGCTCTCCAGGGACTCCTCGAACTCCTCGGCAGAATGGTCCTGCGACAGCTCCGACTCGAGGGACTTCAGCTGCGGGTATTCGCTCAGATCGGTGCGAGGTACTTCATCGGGGTCGGCCTGTTCGATGGGACCGATGTCGTCGCCCTGTGCGGAGACCTCCAGCAGCAGATGCCCGAGCAGGAAACTCGAGAAGGCTCGGTAGGCCGCGACGCAGGAGGCGTCGGTGAACCGGCACCGTTTCATCGTGTCCAGGAACGACTCCATCCATCGCAGGCTCCGCAACGGCGGACGCACCCACGGCGCCGCCGGTGGTCGGGTCGCGATCAGCGGGAACACCTGCGGGTGGGCAAGCGCGATCCGCCGGACCCCGTGCGCCAACCGTTGCAGGTAGTCCTGCCACTGATCGCCGGACATGTGGACGTCGGGATCGCCGTACAGATCGTCGATCACCAACTCGACCACACCGTCCAGCAGGTCCTCCCGGCTGTGGACGTAGTGGTACAGCGCCATTGCTTCGACTCCGAGCGAAGCCCCGAGGCGGCGCATCGTCAGATGGCGTAGATCGTTCTCATCGATCATCACCACTGCGGCGCGCAGGATCTTCTGACGGTCCAAGGGCGCCCGGCCGGTCGGAGACTCGACGGTCAAGGTGGGGGCGGCTGCCGACCCCAGGCCCTCCGGGCTGTCCGGATCCACACGGTCATCGGTGCTCACACTGGTCTCCTCGACACTCAGGTCACCCACGGTGCTGAAGGTGTAGGTGCAACGTACGTGAACTGTCCCCACCTCACGACTCAATCTCTTACGGCGTAAGGTCTGCGGGCAGTGGGTCGGCCAGCGCCCATTCCTTGTTCCAGGGAGGCAATAGATGACTGCAGCTCCGACCCCCGAAGAGTTCGCTCCGCACCAGGGAGCCGACGACCGCGGGGCGACCGATGACCGCGCTGTCCCAGACGATGCGTGGATGACTCGATCCGAGGAGCACCTGCGCGTCACAACCCAACGGGTGGCCACCACCAGGGTCCGGCTGCGGAAACAGATCGTCACCGAGATGCAGACCATCACCGTCCCTGTATCCCGGGAAGAGATCGTCATCGACCGAGAACCCATCACCGACGCCGACGCAGCCGACGAATTACTCCCGACGGCCGACGAACAGCAGGACTTCGAGATCATCCTGTACGCGGAACGCCCCGTCGTGACGATGGAAAACATTGCCATCGAACGGATCCGAGTCAGCACGAGAACCGTGACCGAGGACCGGACCGTCACCGAACCCGTCGGTAAGGAGCAGATCGAACTGCACGAAGACCCCCTGGGGGATACCCACCGGTCGACGACATGACACCAACCGCAGCTACAGCCCAGCCGTGCCTGAACCGGACCGATGAGGGCAAGGGTTGACAGCCGGGCTCGTCCCAGGTCCTGCCGCGCGGTCGCCACGTGCCTGTCGCTCGCACCCGAGCCCAGCCCGTGCGGCCCGACGGGCATGTCGCTCCGAACGGTGTCTCCGGAGGTGGGGAACTGGTCGTCGCCGGGGATCCTGATCCCGTGATCGGATGGCACGTCCGGTGGGATGCCAGTGTCCGGGTGTCAGCGGTTCGACAGCACGGTGATTCCGGTGTCTGTGACGATCTCCACGCGGTCGATGTCGTCGATCCTGGACGGGGTGGCGCCGGTCAGTTCTGCTTGGCCGTTCTGGGTTGCCTGCCAGGTCGCGGCTGTGCTCTGCCGACCCTCGTCGTCGATCGTGCGCACCGAGAACGCTCCGGTGCGGGGCAGATCCGAGAGCACCAGGTGCACCTGCGTGCCCCACGGTTTGCTGAGCAACGACAACGAGCCGCGGGAGCTGACACCGGTGGCGGCGGTCAGGTCCCGGCGAACTGTCGCAGCATCGACCACCGCGGGACCGCTGCTCGTCAGTACGAGGATCAGTGCCACGCAGGCGGCGACAGCGGCGGCCAGGCCGCCGCCGGCGACCACCCGCCATCGTCGCACCGTGCGACGAAAGCTGTCCTGCTCCGACCGGATGGCCGCGAGGGTCGACACCTGCAGCGCGGCGGACGGGGTCGGCTCCTGCTGCTGCACCTCGGTGAGCGACAACCGGCCCATCAGACCGGGGAGGCCGGCGAAGGACACCAGCTCACGTCGACAGTCCGCGCACCCCGCGAGATGCTCCTCGAGCTCGCTGCGATCGCCCGCGTCCAGTGCGCCGAGCACGTACGCGCCCAACGACAGCTGCGCCTGCGTGTGATCGATCATCGCCCGACCCCCATCTCTGTCAACGCCGACCGGAGCGCCCGCATCGCGTAGTAGGTGCGCGATTTCACCGTTCCGACAGGAACACCCAACACCTGGGCAGCTTCGCTGACCGAGCGGCCCATCCAGAAACACTCCACCAGGACCTGGCGATGCTCGTCGGAGAGCCGCTGCAACGCCTCGGCCATCGTCCGACTCCACGGCTCGATCGATGGCGTTCTCGGTGTTTCCGGCGGCGGCCATGGCATCGTCGTCATGGACCAGCACGGGTCGCGATGACGACGCCCGGTGCGCATCCGTCAGGAGATTTCTGGCGCACGTAACAGCCACGGTCGCAGCGACCGCTCGCCGAGTTCGAGGCTGTCGACCTGGCGCCAGGCCCGCACCAGGACCTCCTGGACCGCGTCCTCGGCCCGCTGCCGATCGCCGGTGAAGCGCAGACAGAACGCGAACAGGATGCTGCCGTGTTCGCGGAGCACTCCTTCCACGAACGCAGCGTCAGCCGTCAATTCCGCAGCCATGTGCGCCCTCTCCGTCCCTTACACCCTCTGCTCACCGATTCCGGTTCCGAGTCGGTGGTCTCGCCGGTCTCGTGGACGGGTCAGCTACTGCTGGATGTCATCGGGGCGCCGCTGGTGGTGATCTTGACCCCGTCGGTCCCGACGACCCACCAGGTACCCATCACGCCCTGTCCTGCGACGTCACCGGCAGCAGCGTCCTTGGCAAAGTAGTACAGGGGGCGTCCATCCAGGGTGACCTGCTGGCTGCCGTCGACGCCGGTGATGGTGCCGACCTTGCCGGTGACCCCGTCGACGGTGGTGGCGTCCGTGCCGGCAACGAGTGCCGGCCACACTGTGGCGCACTTGTCGACGCAGGCGCTGGAACCGGAGTTCGCGGTGTCCTTGTCGAACACGTAGAGGGTTTTGCCGGCACTGTCGACGAGGATCTTGCCCAGGGACAAGGACGCGGTCTTCAGCGTGACAGGACCCGTCGCGGTGCCGGCCGATGAGGCAGGGGGGCCGGTCATCGATGCTCCCGCAGCGGTCGTGGATGCGACTGCCGGGGTCGAACTGGCTGCCGGGGTGTCCGCGCCGCAACCGGTGAGGGCCAGTGCGGCGGCGGCGGCCAGACCGAGGGTGCCGAGAAGGATGCGTGAGGTCATGGTGGATTCTCCTGAGCTGGTGTGGTGGTTGTACCGGCTGACACGGCGCGGCGGTCGAGATGGTTCACCGCGGGGGAACTCAGATCTCGACCCGTCAGATCTGCATCGCCCGGGACAACGCCGCCACGATGCGGACGTGCTGTTCGGCACGGTGGCGTCCGTTGGCCGGCGAAGGATGGGGGGCCGCGAGAACTGTTCGGATGACGGGGGTGTCGTGGAGGGTGAAGTAGCGCATGACGCCGTCGAGGGCCGGCTGCCCGAGGGTGACGATGCTGCGCAGCAGCGGCAGCGCTGTCATCAGTTCGTGAAGTGCGTCGCGGGCACTGTCGAGCTCGGCCGACCTGATCACGGCCGGCGGGCCGGGGTCTGCCCACGGAATCATGTTCCAGCGCAGGTAGTCGCGCCTGGTGATGCCGGACGCGATGCGGGCGTCGCGAAAAGCGCGGGACGACCGGTTCGGGTTGTCCTCGCTGCTCACTGCCTCGTCACCCCTGGCCACCGTGTCGGCGGCAGGGCGCTCCAGCAACACCAGCACCCGTGCCCGTGTACGTCCACTGTCGGGGTCGAAGGCCGGCACGAATCGTCCGGGAGCAGCCGCACGCCAACGGCTCACGAGGTCGTCCAGCGCATCGGGGGCCGGGGGTGTCACCCGGGTCCCGACCGGAGGGGGTGCGTCGGGCATCACGATGTCAGCGCGGCGAGGTCGAGAGTGCTGCCCGCGGACCGGGTGGGTGCCAGCAGGATCAGGTCAGTGGTCATGGTTGTCCGTCCGGTCGTGGGGTCGCGCCGGGGGGAATCAGCAGCGTTCCCCGGATGACACTTCCGTGAAAGGTACGCACCGCGACCAGCGTCCAGGCGGCGACGAGGAATGCGTAGTAGCCGGCGGCCAGCACCCGCAGCACCACAGAACCGGTGTGCAGGGTCAGACCACTCAGACCGGTGACGCAGGTGCCGACGGGGAAAGTGAAGGACCACCACGTGAGCGAGAACGGCAGCCCCTGCCGTGCCGTGCGCACGGTGATGGCGGCGGCGACGGCGGTCCACAGCAGCAGGAATCCCAGCATCGGCAGGCCGTAGATCACACCGAACACCTCGAGCCCGGTCGACCACGGAGCGGGAACAGCCAGATGCGCGTTGCCGCCGAGCAGGTTCGCGGCCGTGATGGACTGCCCGATCGGCCCGAGCACGATCCACAGGGTCGGGACCATTCCGGCGGGTCCGACCCGGTGCCGGGCGAGCCGGGCCCAGATCAGGGTGATGATGATCAGCGACGAGATCAGGCTCAGCCCGAACATTGCGTAGCAGGCCAGCAACAGGTTCAGGCGCAGCTGACCGGGCGGGACGTGCGGCAACAACAAAGCCCCCGTAGCTGCGGACACCATGGGCGGCACCACGGGCATCAACCAGCCACCGAACGCACTGTCGTCCGCGACGTCGTGGCGGGTGAACGTGAGATACGGGACCGCGACCGCCGTGACGAGACCCAGCACGGTGCCTGCGGTCCACAGGACCATGTCGATGGCCACTGCGGCGGTACTGCCGATCACGTCGGTCCCGAGCAGCAGGGTGCCGGCACCGACAGTCATCAGGGCCATCGGCGGGGCGCCGTAGAAGGGCGCCATCACCGGGTGCAGATGGTGGGCGACGGCTGCCGCGCGGTGACGTCGCCAGTGCACTGCGGTGGCGACGGTGAGCCAGATGAGCAGCAGCGCAGCCAGGGCCCACACCACGGTCGCCGCCCCGCGCAGACCCGGGAACTGCACCGGCAAGGTCGCCGCCGCGGTGGCCACGATGCCGGTACCCATCACCGAGGCGAACCAGTTCGGCGTGATGTGCGCGAAGGCCTGACCCGGAGCCTGCAGATCACGCAACACCAGTCGACCGGCGGGACGCGGGAGTTGTGGTGAGTCGGGTTGCTCGACGGTCATGCTCATACCGACCACGCTGCCTGCTGCGGGTGGGGTGGCGGTAGAGGCAAGGACTTGTACGGTCACAAGGAGCGCTTGTGGAGGTGATCGATGGTGGCCAGGACACGACCGGCCCAACTGACGGGTCTGGATCTGCTGGCGTCCGTGGCTGTCACCGGCAGCCTGTCCGCCGCAGCTCGCATCCTCGGCATCACCCAGCAGGCAGCGTCCCTGCAGATGCGCGCGCTCGAGCGGGATCTGGGACTGACACTGTTGGTGCGGTCCTCTCGCGGGTCACGACCCACCGACGCCGGGTTGCTCGTCGCGTCGTGGGCAACCCCCGTCCTGCAGGCTGCTCGGCTGTTCGAACGAGCGGTCGCTTCCCTGCGTGAGGGCGACGGTACGCCCGCCGATGTCGCCGCCAGTCTGACGATCGCCGAACAGCTCCTGCCCGGGTGGCTGATCGATGTGCGCGCCCTCGCACCTGACAGCAACACCATCCGCCTCACGGCGACCAACAGTGCCGGCGTCATCGAACGGGTCCGCCGGGGAACGCACGAGCTGGGATTCATCGAGACCCCGGACATTCCTGCCGACCTGTCGTCCCATCATCTGGCCACCGACACGTTGGTCGTGGTCGTCCGTCCCGGCCATCCCTGGACCAGCCGTCGACGCTCGTTGACTGCCGCGGAACTGGCCGCCACCCCTCTGGTGGTCCGGGAGAAAGGTTCGGGAACCCGTACCGCCCTGGAGGTCGCGCTGACCGATCACGGCAAGATCATGGTCCGGCCCGCGGCGGAACTACCCACGGCCGCGGCCATCCGGGCGACCGTCATCGCCGCAGCCGACCCTGCCGTGCTCAGCAGACTCGCCGTCGCCGATGCGCTGGGGGCCGGCGCCCTCATCGAGATCCCTGTCGCCGATCTGGCCATCACCCGCCCGCTCACCGCGATCTGGTCCAACGAGCGGCCGCTCTCCGAGCCATGTCAGCGGCTACTGGCCGCAGCCGGAGCACGTCCACCACAACGTTCGACGGACACGGTGCGGACGAACCAACGGACCGGACGCTGAGTGAGCTGCCGCGCCCTAACAACACACACCGATCGCGCCGCGCGAACGTCATGGTCAGCCTCGAATCCGACGGGGTCTCGTCTCCTTCGTCGCTCGACCGACGTCAGTCGCTCGAGTCCGCGTCAGGTCCGCTGATCGAGCAAGCGAGAGACGAGCGCGTCGAGATTTCGTTGGGACAGAACAGGTCTTGTCTCCTACGTCGCTCGCGCAACGTCAGTCGCTCGACACCGTCGAAATCGGCGGTCACTCCGCCGGCAGGCCCCAGGCGTACGTCTGCTTCTGCAGCTTGAGGTACAGAAATGTCTCCGTGCTGGCCACGTCGTCGCGGGAGCGCAATTGGGACGAGACCAGATCGAGCAGGTGCAGGTCGCTCTCGCAGATCACCTCGATCAGCAGATCGAACGATCCGGCGGTGATCACCACGTAGATCACCTCGGGAAGCTCGGCCAGCGCAGCTGCCAACGGCTCCAGCGGACCGGAGGCGCGGATGCCGATCATCGCCTGCCGGGCGAACCCCATCTCCATCGGATCGGTCACCGCCACCACCTGCATGACGCCGCTCTCGGTCAGCTTCTGCACCCGGCTGCGGACGGCAGCTTCCGAGAGCCCCACCGCCTTGCCGATCGAGGAGTAGGACGCGCGGCCATCCACCTGCAGGAGCGCGATGATCTGCCGCGAGAGATCGTCGAGTCGCCCGCGGTCGCCGGATGTGGTCATGACCTGATCGTCCTCGTCCCGGACCTCTTGCTGCGCACCGGCCGGATCAGACCAGCGTCCAGGCCTCTGTCAGCACGGAGCGCAGGATCTGCTCCATCTCGTCGAACTGTTCCTGCCCGCAGATGAGCGGCGGCGCAAGCTGGATCACCGGATCGCCGCGATCGTCTGCGCGGCAGTACAAACCGGCCTCGAACAGGGCGGAGGAGAGGAACCCGCGGAGCATTCGTTCCGATTCGTCCGCGTCGAACGTCTCCTTGGTCGCCTTGTCCTTGACAAGCTCGATGCCGTAGAAGAATCCGTCGCCGCGGACGTCGCCGACGATCGGTAGATCGAGCAGCTTCTCCAGGGTGCCGCGGAAGGCGCCCTCGCTGGCGCGGACGTGCTCGTTCAACTTCTCGCGCTCGAAGATGTCCAGGTTGGCCATCGCGACCGCGGTCGAGACCGGGTGGCCGCCGAAGGTGTAGCCGTGCGCGAAACTGGCGTCACCGTGCTGGAACGGCTCGGCGATCCGGTCGCTGATGATCGTCGCGCCCAGCGGCGAGTAGCCGGAGGTGAGTCCCTTGGCGCAGGTGATCATGTCAGGCTGGTAGCCGTAGCGCTCGGCGCCGAACATCGCCCCGAGGCGACCGAATGCGCAGATCACCTCGTCGGAGACCAGCAGCACGTCGTACTCGTCGCAGATCTCCCGTACCCGGGCGAAGTAGCCGGGCGGCGGCGGGAAGCACCCGCCGGCGTTCTGCACCGGCTCCAGGAACACTGCGGCGACGGTGTCCGGTCCCTCGTTCTCGATGGCGACAGCAATCTGGTCGGCGGCCCAGCGCCCGAATGCCTCCGGATCGTCGCCGTGGATCGGGGCGCGGTAGAGGTTGGTGTTCGGGACCCGGAACGTACTGGGCACCAACGGCTCGAACTGCTGCTTCAGCGGCGGCAGGCCGGTGATCGACAGCGCACCCTGGGTAGTGCCGTGATAGGCGATCGCGCGGCTGATCACCTTGTGCTTCAGCGGTTTTCCGGTGATCTTGAAGTAGTTCTTGGCCAGCTTCCACGCGGTCTCGACGGCCTCGCCACCACCACTGGAGAAGAACACCTTGTTCAGGTCGCCCGGTGCCATGGCAGCGATCCGAGCCGCGAGCTCGATCGCGGTGGGGTGGGCGTACGACCAGATCGGGAAGAAGGCGAGTTCCGAGGCCTGCTTCGCGGCGGCCTCGGCCAGTTCGCGGCGGCCGTGGCCGGCCTGCACGACGAACAGCCCGGCCAGACCGTCGAGGTAACGGCGGCCCTTCGAGTCCCAGATGTAGGCGCCCTCACCCTTGACGATGATCGGGACGTCGGCGTGGGAGTAGCTCGACATCCGGGTGAAGTGCATCCACAGGTGGTCACGCGCCGGCTGCTGCAGATGCGCCAGTGTGTCGGTTCCGGTGTCCGGCTCGATCTGGGTGGTCACTTCGTCCTCCTCGTCCGCGAAGCAGTGATCGGCGGTGCGAATGATGGGATCCCACCGCCGATGCTCCATCTGAACATGGAATCCGCAGCGAACCAAGTCCGAAGGTGAAGAAATCATGGTTGTAACCCGATGGATCTTGCGGAAATCGCAGTCTGCGGCTGAAACTGTCTGCCAGCAGGCGGGTCGTTGACAGCAGCGACCCTGGAACCCCAGCGGTGTACAGGAGCGCAGATGACGGACTCTCGCAGCACGAACCCGAGCGGGAACGGACCAGCCGGTCGAGTGGCCGCGCCGAGGCAGAGCAAGGGCCTCAAGGATTCCGCGATCGGCTTCTGGGAAGGCCTGTCGATCGGGCTGGACAGCACCGCGCCGGCCTACTCGATCGCCGCAGTGCTCGGCTCGGTGGTCGTCATCGCCGGTGTCCAGGCGCCCGCCGTGCTGTGGGTGTCGTTCGTGCCGATGTTCCTCATCGCCGGCGCCTTCCTCTACATGAACCGGGCCGACACCGACTGCGGCACCACCTTCTCCTGGGTGACGCGGGCGATGGGTCCCTGGTTCGGCTGGATGGGCGGCTGGGCGGTGTTCACCACCGGCGTGCTGGTGATCGGTTCGCTGGCGGATGTCGCGGCCAAGTATCTGTACGTACTGGTGGGATTGGACGATTGGGCCGAGTCCCGCCCGCGAGTGATGATCCTGGCGATCATCATCGTGCTGGTGATGACGTGGTTGTGTGTGGTCGGCACCGAGGCCTCGGCGAAGGTGCAGGTCGTGCTGGTCTTCGCGCAGGTCGCCGCGCTCGTGGTGTTCATCGTCGTCGGCGTCATCCGGTTGGCGAACGGCAGTCTGCCGGAGGGTTCGGTGGCGCCGTCCTGGGACTGGCTGAACCCGGTCGGGCTCTCCGCCACCCAGCTCACCAGTGGTCTGCTGGTCGGCGTGTTCATCTACTGGGGCTGGGAATCGGCGGTCAACCTGTCGGAGGAGTCGCGCGACGGCGACACCGCACCAGGTCGGGCCGGGATGTGGAGCACCGTCATCCTGGTGGCCACCTACCTGGGCGTCGGCATCATCACCATCGCGGTGGCCGGCGTGGACTTCGTGACGGGGTACGAGGACGAGACTCTGTTCGGTGCGTTGGGGGATCTCGTCCTTGGTCCGCTGTCGTTCATCCTGCTGCTGTCCATCATCACCTCGGGGATCGCCTCCACCCAGACCACGATCCTGCCCGCCTCCAGGGTCTCGCTGTCGATGGCAGCGGCGGGCGCGTTTCCGAAGATCTTCGCGACCATCAACCCCAAGTACGGCACTCCGGGATTCGGGACCTGGTTCATCGGTCTCGTTGCGATCGGTTGGTATGTCGGAGCGAGCATCATCAGCGACAACTTCCTGTTCGATTCGATCTCCGCGCTGTCACTGCTGATCGCCTTCTACTACGCGCTCACCGGGTTGGCCTGCGTCATCTACTGGCGCCACCGGTTGTTCACCTCCGTCAAGGCGTTCTTGTTCATCGGTCTCGGGCCGTTGATCGGCGCTCTCATCCTGGGATACCTGCTGGTCGAGTCGGTGATCCAACTCGCCGACCCCGAGGAGTCCTACTCGGGTTCGGCAGTGCTCGGCCTCGGCGTGCCGCTGGCAATCGCGCTGTTCTTCGTCGTTCTCGGGGTGGTGCTCATGGTGGCCTGGCGGTTCACCCCGGCCGGCCGAGTGTTCTTCTCCCGCAGAGGGTTCGAGCGGGTGTCCGACGAGGTGGCATTGGCCGCCCTCGGACCGGTCCGGCCCGGAGCCGGAGTGCGAGGATGACCGCCCCCATGCGGATCCTGCTGGTGGGTGCGGGCGGAGTCGGATCGGCGTTCACCGCCATCGCCGCGAGGCGCCATTTCTTCGAGTTGATCGTGGTGGCTGACCGCGACGAGGCCAGGTCCGTGAAAGCCGTGGCAGCACTGCAGGATTCGCGGTTCACCGCGGCGGCGGTCGATGCGTCGGGTGCGGCGGCGGTGTCCGCGCTCTGCCGCGAGCACAGCATCACCCACGTGATGAACGCAGTCGACCCGCGGTTCGTGATGCCGATCTTCGAGGGCGCTCTCGATGCGGGCGCCGACTATCTCGACATGGCGATGTCGTTGTCGCAGCGTCATCCGACCGAGCCGCATGCCCGGGTCGGCGTCAAGCTCGGCGACGAGCAGTTCGCTCTCAGCCCGCAATGGGAGTCGGCCGGCCAGCTCGCGCTGGTCGGCATGGGGGTGGAGCCAGGGCTCTCCGACGTGTTCGCCCGCTACGCCTCCGACCACCTGTTCTCCCACATCGACGAGCTCGGCACCCGGGACGGTGCGAACCTCGCCGTCCACGACGAGGACGGGAACGAGATCTTCGCGCCGTCGTTCTCCATCTGGACGACCATCGAGGAATGCTTGAACCCGCCGGTCATCTGGGAACGGAGTCGGACCACCGGTGTCGGACCTGAGGGCGGCTGGTACACCACGCCCCCCTTCTCGGAGGCCGAGGTCTTCGACTTCCCGGAGGGCATCGGTGAGGTGGAGTGCGTGAACGTCGAGCACGAGGAAGTGCTGTTGATGCCGCGCTGGGTCGATGCCGAGCGGGTGACGTTCAAGTACGGGCTGGGCGAGGAGTTCATCGGGGTGCTTCGGACGCTGCACACGCTGGGCCTGGACAGCACCGAGAAGGTGAAGGTGGGCGGCGTGGAGGTGTCGCCGCGCGACGTGGTGGCCGCCTGCCTGCCGGATCCGGCCACCATCGGACCGCGGATGACGGGCAAGACCTGCGCCGGACTATGGGTCACCGGAACGGGCAAGGATGGTGCGCCGCGGTCGACCTACCTGTACCACGTGGTCGACAACGAGTGGTCGATGCGCGAGTACGGCCACCAGTGCGTGGTGTGGCAGACCGCCATCAACCCGGTGGTGGCCCTGGAGCTGATCGCCGCCGGAACCTGGTCCGGCACCGGCGTTCGGGGCCCCGAGGCATTCGACGCCCAGCCGTTCCTCGATCTGCTCACCGCCTACGGCAGCCCCTGGGGGATCCGCGAGCATCCCATTCTTCGGTGATCGAGCTAGGGAGGAACGACCGGGTCGAGATCCCGATGGACTTGCGACGAGTGTCCTACAGGTACTGGCCCGTCCCGCTGGGCTGGCCGCCCTCTTCCGCCGACGAACCGGGGGGCAGCTGACCGCGTCGCATCTGCTCCAGCTGACTGCGCGCGGCCATCTGCTGCGCAACCAGAGCTGTCTGCAGACCGTGGAACACGCCCTCCAGCCATCCGACGAGCTGGGCCTGGGCGATCCGCAGCTCCGCATCGGACGGCACCGAGTCCTCGGTGAACGGCAGGGTGATCCGCTCGAGCTCCTCCCGCAGCTCGGGAGCGAGACCCTCCTCGAGCTCGGCGATCGACCTGGCGTGGATCTCGCGAAGGCGCACCCGGCTGGCCTCGTCGAGCGGCGCTGTGCGCACCTCCTCCAGGAGCTGCTTGATCATCGTGCCGATCCGCATCACCTTTGCGGGCTCGCCGATCAGCTCAGCAGCGCCGCCGGGGGAGACCGGCTGTTCGGTCTCGGTGACCTCGGCATCCGCCGGCTGCCCGTCGGGTCCGATCACCAGAACGCGTCGCTGTTCTCCTGCTGCTTCTGCGCTGCTCATCCGCTCAATCCCCTTCGTCGGTGCTTGCTGTCCATCATCACGGAACCTCCAGCACGATCTTGCCGATGTGGCCGCCTGCCGCCATCCGTCGATGCGCCTCGCCTGCTTCGGTCATCGGCAGGACGTCCTCGATGACCGGACGCACGCTACCCGCAGCGATCATCGGCCACAGCTGCTCACGCACCGCGGCGACCACCTCGGCCTTCGAGCCGGCACCCACCGTCGGCCGACTGCGCAAGGCGGTGCAGGCGACAGTGCCGCGGATCTGCATGAGTGCGTTCAGATCCAGCTCGGCACGGCTCCCGCCGAGGAACCCGATGATCACCAACCGGCCTCCCTCACGAAGGGCGGACACATTGCGCTGCAGGTATTTCGCGCCGACCACATCGAGGATGACGTCGGCTCCACCGGTGGCAGCGCGCATCACCACCTCGAAGTCGTCCGTCGTGTAGTTGATGGTCAGGTCGGCGCCGAGCTCGGCGCAGCGCAGCAGGGCGGCATCCCGCGAAGCCGTCACCGCCACCTCGGCCCCGAGCGCGACCCCCACCTGGACGGCCATGGTGCCGATCCCTGACCCGCCGCCGTGCACGAGCAGGCGTTCGCCGCGCTGAAGACGTGCCGTCATCACGAGGTTCGACCAGACGGTGCAGGCGACCTCGGGCAGCGCTGCGGCCGTCACCAGGTCGACCCCGTCCGGGATCGGCAGCAGCTGGACAGCGGGAACGGCCACGAATTCGGCGTAGCCACCGCCGGAGAGCAGCGCACAGCACTCGTCGCCGACCGACCAGCCGTCGACCCCGCCGCCGACAGCCTCGATGGTGCCGGAGCACTCCAGGCCGAGGATCTCCGAGGCGCCCGGCGGTACGGGGTAGTGACCGGCTGCCTGGAGCAGGTCGGCGCGGTTGACGGCGCTCGCCGCCACCCGGATCACGACCTCACCGGGACGGACCTCCGGTCGAGGGGCCTCGCCCCAGCGCAACGCGCCGTCCTCGATCTCCACAGCCCTCATGAGGATCAGCTTATGGGGTTGGCAGCGGGTACCTGACGCGGTGATGCTGGTCGGGTGACGTCACCCCAGCTCACCGACTTCTGGCCGACCGACGGGCTTCGGCTGCGGACGCCGCGGTTGACGCTGACACCGCTGCGTGAGGCGGACTTCGCCGTGCTGGTAAAGGCCGTCCTGGCCGGGATCCACGATCCGGCCGTGATGCCGTTCGCCCAGCCGTGGACCGACCAGCCACCGCACGAGCTGGTCAGGACCAGCCTGAAGTACTGGTGGTCGGTACGGGGCAGCATCGCTCCGCAGGAGTGGAACCTGGAATGGGTCGTGCGCGCAGAGGGCGAGGTTTTGGGCTTGCAGTCGTTGCATGCCAACGACTTCGCCGTCACCCGTACCGTCGGCACCGGATCCTGGCTGACGCAGTCGGCGCAGGGTAGGGGTCTGGGTACCGAGATGCGTGCCGCCGTCCTGCTCTTCGCCGTCGACACCCTCGGAGCACTGCGGGCGGAGACCGAGGCATTCTTCGACAACCCGGCCTCGATCAACGTGACCACCAAGCTCGGATACCGGCCCAACGGATCGAGCACCCTGGTCCGCCGGCCGGGGGAGGCGGCGGAGAACCAGCGGTTCCTGCTCACGCCGGAGGATCTGCGGCGACCCGACTGGCAGCTGCAGGTGGACGGCGTGACCGAGGAGGTCCTGACGCTGCTCGGCGCGGATCCGTCTCGTGCTCCGATGATCTGACAGCCTCACGTGCGGCCGGGTGCAGCGAGACCCGGTCGTGCATGCGTCAGGATCTCGACTCCTTCGTTCGCTCGATCCACGGAGGGCATTCGATCGATCACCGCAGAGGCGTTCGCTCGACTTCCTGCGTTCGATCGATCACCGCAGGGGCGTTCGCGCGATCGCGCGAACCACGGTGGTCGAGCGAGAGAGGAACGAACGAGTCGAGACCCCGTCAGCCGAGGCTGCTGGCTCCGAAGGTGTCGCAGCTGGCGGGTTGACCGCTGGAATAGCCGGTGTTGAACCACTTCTGTCGCTGCGCCGAGGTGCCATGGGTGTAGTTGTCGGGCTGGTTGGGTCCGCCCGCGATCTCGGTCTGGATGTAGTCGTCGCCGATCTTGGAAGCGGTGTCCAGGGCGTCCGTGATGTCCTGTTGGGTGATGTCCGAGATGAGGATCTGACCGTCCGGACCAGGAGTGGTGGTGGCGTTCTTGGCCCAGACGCCCGCGTAACAGTCCGCCTGCAGCTCGAGGCGGACGGTGCCCGAGGTCGGGCCCTTGTCGCCGGCCTTGACGCGGTCGGACGTGCCGAGCGTGGCCTGGATGTGGTGACCGTACTCGTGGGCCAGCACGTACCCCTGCGCGAAGACCCCACCGTTGGTCTTGAACTGGGTCTTCAGGTCGTTCCAGAAGCTGAGGTCGATGTAGACCTGGGAATCGGCGGGGCAGTAGAACGGCCCCATCCCGGACTGGCCGGTACCGCATCCCGTCGACGTCGAGCCCGAGTAGAAGACGGTGGTGGCCTCCGGGTAGGTACGACCGCTCTGCTGCAGCGCGTTCGCCCAGTAGTCCTGGATCGAGTTGATGAACGCCACAGCCCGGCAGTCGTCGTCGGTGTTCGCATCGGCGCCGGTCCGACACTTCGCGGCAAGTTCTCCGCTGTCGGCGGTGCCGCCGGAGTCGACCGCCTGGTTCAGCAGCCCGCCCGTTGCGCTGCCGCCGCCCGTGCTGCCGCCTCCACCACCGAACAGCTGGATGGCCGCGAACACCAGCGCGATGATCAGGCCGAGCCCGCCGCCGGCCTTGCCCAGGGACCCCAGTCCGCCGATACCCCCGCCCCCGCCTCCGCCGCTGCCGCGACGATCCGAGACCTGGCCGGTGTTCAGGGAGGCGCCCTCGTTGAACTTCACCATCGGAACAGGTCTCCTCATGTCGCCGCGCCGGTTGCCGGTCGAGCGCACCCGACGAACTGGCGGGCGCTACCTCGGAGAAGGGTAGTCGAGTACGTTCCGCAAGTGCTCCAGGTCTCATTGGCAAGCGACTTGCTTTCGTTTCCTTTCGCCCGGTTGACCTTTGCTGTCGAACGGCCATACCTTGCAGCTCAGCGCGGCTTCGATGCTGACCACAGGAACTGCCGTGCACCCACTCGATGAGGAGGCCCGATGTCGTTCGACGAGTTCGATCGCGAACGGGCCATCATCGTCGAGCTGGACAGGGTGGGTCGCGTGGTGGTGGCCGATCTGGCCCAGCGCTTCGGCGTCTCGGCGGTGACGATCCGCAAGGATCTCGATGCGCTGGAGCGGCGCTCGATGCTGCGGCGGGTCCGCGGCGGCGCCGTCCCCACCGGTGTCTCCGACGAGGGTGCGTTCGAGATGCGCCTGCGGCACTCGGCACGGGCCAAACGGGCGATCGCCCGGGCGGTGGCCGCCGAGGTGTCCAACGGTGACGTCATCGCGATGGACTCCTCGACGACGTGCTGGTACCTCGCCCACGAGATCCTCGACCGTCGCAACCTGATCGTCGTCACCAACGGGCTGCGGACGGCCGAGCTGCTCATGGAGCAGTCGTCTGCGATGGTGCTGATGCCCGGCGGTGTGCTGCGGCGGTCTGCGGCCTCGATGGTCGGCCCGATCGGTGACGTGCTGGCCGGTCGTGGCCGGATCGACAAGGGCTTCTTCGGTCTGATCGGCCTCTCGGTCTCGCACGGTCTGCTGGACATCGTCGTCGAGGAGGCCCAGACGAAGGCGTTCATCGCTCGTTCGTGCAACGAGGTCTACGGGCTGTTCGACTCCTCGAAGGTGGACCGCTTCGGACTGCATTCCTTTGCCGCCACCGACACCATCACCGGGTTGTTCACCGACGACGCCTTCAACGCCGAACAGACTGCGCAGTGGACCGCCGCCGGGGTGGACGTGCACCGGGTCACCGTCGATCACGACGCGGACGGCGCCGACCTCCCCGAGTACCGGCGCTCCGATGTTCATCCGACCCAGCGGGGGGCCTGATGCGTACGCCGATCACGGTCGCTGCCGTCGATCTCGGCGCCGAGAGCGGCCGCGTCACCGCGGTGCACTACGACGGCGAGCAGCTGGAGCTCAGCATCACCGGCCGGTTCGCGAACCAGCCACGGATGTCGGACGGATTGCTGCGCTGGGACTTCGACGGGCTGTGGACCTCCATCCGGGCCGGTCTCGGGGCCCTGGCCCGGCAGTCGAGGCAGATCGCTTCCGTCGGTGTCGACACCTGGGGTGTCGACTACGGCCTGCTCGACGCTGCGGGCAGCCGGGTGGACGATCCGGTCTGTTACCGCGACGAGCGGGGCCGTCGTTCCCTGGACCGTGCGCTGGCGCAGGTCGGCGCCGAGCGCCTGTATGACGCGACCGGAGTGCAGATCCTGTCCATCAACGCAGTGTTCGGCCTGATGGCGGACGTGGCCGATCGACCCGAACGACTGCGCGCCGCGTCGAAGCTGCTGATGATGCCGGACCTCTTCCACCATGCCCTGTCCGGAGCGCAGGTCTCCGAGTACACCGCGGTGTCGACGTCGGGCGCCTACGACATGACCCGTAACCGTTGGGCCACCGAGCTTCTCGACGAGCTCGGTATCCCGACCGCACTGCTCCCCGAGGTGGTCGACCCCGGCACCGACGTCGGTCCGCTGCTCCCGGAGTTGGCCACCGGTGCGCTCACCGGAGCGCGGGTGATCGTGCCGCCCGGCCACGACACGGCCAGCGCGGTGGTGGCCACCCCGTTCGTCGACCCCGGCGCCGTGTTCATCTCCTCCGGTACCTGGTCGCTGGTCGGGATGGAGATCCCCCGGGCCGTCGTCAGCGAGCAGACCCGCGCCGCCAATCTCACCAACGAGGGCGGGTACGGCGACACCATCCGATTGCTGCGCAACGTGATGGGTTTGTGGATCCTGCAGCAGTGCCGCCGGCAGTGGGCCAGTGGCGGTACCGACCTCGACTACGCCCAGATCGCCGACGCCGCAGCAGCAGTGCCGGGACTCCGATCGGTCATCGATCCCGACGATCCCGTCTTCCTCGCACCGGGCGACATGCCGACCAGGGTTCGTGAGTACTGCGCGGCGACCGGACAGCCGGTCCCGCAGTCGGTCGGCGAGATCGCGCGCTGCGTCGTCGATTCGCTGGCCCTGGGCTACCGCGCGGTCGTGGACGATCTGGCCATCGCGACCGGGAGCACGCCGCCGTCGATCTCGATCGTCGGCGGCGGCTCCAACCACCGGTTGCTGTCCCAGCTCACCGCGGACGCCACCGGGCTGCCGGTGCACTGTGGACCGGTCGAGGGCACCGCGCTGGGCAACGCCGCCGCCCAGTTGGTGAGCCTGGGGGAGTTGGACGACGTCCGGCAGATCCGTCAGGTGATCGCCGCCGGCTCACCGATCACCACCTACCTTCCCTTCGCCGACCGCACGAACTCAGTGCAATCGAGCGACTGGGCCGATGCGCTCGGCCGGCTGCATCGCCTGCAGCGCCATGAGAATTCCGGCCGGCTGAGCCCAGCCGGTGACCGGACGCCGTGACCGGGATCCCCGTGCCACGGCAGCGCCACCCGCACCGCCCGCAGTCCCCGTCAGGTAGTTCCGGCAGGCAGTTTCCACCACAGAGCCGCATCGTTGCGGAAGGAGAACAAGCACCATGACACGTTCCAGGAGGTTCACCGCACTGGCGGCCGCAGGTCTCGCGACCGCCCTCGTGCTCACGGCCTGCACCAAGAAGAATGACTCCACCACCAACACCTCGGCAGCCGCTCCGGCCACCACCAGTGCCGCGGCGCCGTCGTCGGAGAGCAGCTCCGCTCCGGCCGAGACCAGTGCGTCGGAGACCGGTGGTGCGAGCTCGTCGGAGACCGGTGGTGCGAGCTCGTCGGACACCTCGGCGCCGTCCGAGTCGTCCTCCGAAGCCACCGGCAGCAGCTCCGAAGCCACCGGCAGCAGCTCCGATGCCACCGGCAGCAGCTCCGCCGGCGGCGGTGGCGCCCCGACGAAGGCGTCCAAGAACTTCAAGATCGCCTTTGTCCCGAAGCTGCAGGGCATCCCGTACTTCGAGGCGATGAACGCCGGCGGCAAGAAGGCGGCCACCGACCTCGGGGTCACCTGGCTGTACCAGGGCCCGACGACGGCCGACGCCGCGCAGCAGGCGCAGATCGCCCGCAGCTACATCCAGCAGAAGGTCGATGCGTTGTTCGTCGCGCCGAACGATCCCGATTCGATGGGACCCGTTCTCTCGCAGGCGGGAGGGGCCGGGATCAAGGTCGGAACCTCGGACACCGATGCCCCCGATTCGGCGCGTCAGGTGTTCGTCTCGCAGGCCTCGACCGAGGGCATCGGTACCGCTCTGACCGATTCGCTGCTCAAGGCGATGGGAGGCAAGGGCAAGTACGCGATCGTCTCCTGCGGCGAGACCGCACAGAACCTGAACTCGTGGATCAAGGTGCAGCAGCAGGTCACCAAGGACAAGTACCCGGACGCGGAGATCGTGGACATCGTCTATGCCGGTGAGGACCAGAGCAAGGCGGCCACACTGGCCACCGACCTGATGACCGCCCACCCGGACCTCACCGGTCTGGTCGGCGAGTGCACCAGCTCCGCCCCGGGTGTCGCGCAGGCAGTGAAGGACGCCGGCAAGATCGGCACCGTCTTCACCGTCGGTCTGGGCACCCCGCTGTCGATGGCTCCGTACCTCAAGGACGGCTCCTCGTCCGCCTCGATCCTCTGGGACGTCGCGGGACTGGGCTACCTCACGGTGTGGGCCGGCGTGCAGCTGGCCGAGGGCAACGAGATCGACGCCAAGCCCCAGGTCTCCGCCGACCTTCCCGACGTCAGCTACGACAACGCCACCAAGGTCTTGCTGCTCGGCCCGCCGCTGGAGCTGACCAAGGACAACGTCGACCAGTACCAGTACTGATTCCTGCCGCCACCAGCGTCTCGGTGACAGCGGTGCTGTAGCAGTGCCAGGTCTGCCGGCCGGAGCCCATCCCTCCGGCCGGCAGATCCTCCCTCGAACTCTTTCCCTCGCAAGGAGTCTGCACCCATGTCCGCACCTCCGGATTCCGGTCTGGCGCGCCTGTCCCTGACCGGCGTCTCCAAGCGTTACGGCGGTGTCCGCGCCATCCGCAACGCCGATTTCACCGTGGGTGCCGGACGCATCCATGCGCTCGTCGGCGAGAACGGGGCCGGCAAGTCGACGCTGATCAAGATCATCGCGGGCGCCGAGATCGCCGACACCGGAACGATCGAGTACGAGGGCGCGCCGGTGACCATCGGCAACACCCTGGCGGCGATCGAGCTCGGGATCGCCACGGTGTACCAGGAGCCGCAGCTGTTCGCGGAACTGACGGTGGCCGAGAACATCTTCCTCGGTCGTGAGATCCGCAAGGGGGCCCGTATCGACTGGGCCGCGCAGAACGAGAAGGTGGTCGAACTGCTCGGCCTGCTGGGCCTGCCCGCGTCGTTGTCAACGGTTCTCGCCGGCGAGTTGTCCATTGCGACCCAGCAGCAGATCTCCATCGCGAAGGCGCTCAACGGCCGCGCGAAGGTGCTGATCCTCGACGAGCCGTCAGCGATCCTCACTGACGCGGAGATCGAGATCCTGTTCGGCGTGGTCCGGCGGTTGGCGTCCTCCGGGGTCTCGGTCATCTACATCTCGCACCGGCTCGACGAGCTCTTCCGGATCGCCAACGAGGTCACGGTGATGCGTGACGGCGAGACCATCGGCACCTACCCGATCGACGACTTGTCGGTCCGCAGGATCGCCGAGCTGATGGTCGGCGGGGTGCTCACCGAGCACGCCGGCCAGCGGACCGTTCCCGACGGTGATCCCCTGCTGCGGCTGGAGCGTCTCGGCCTGGTGGGCTCCTTCCACGAGGTGGACGTCGACGTCCGGGCCGGCGAGATCGTCGGCCTCTACGGTCTGGTCGGCTCCGGCGTGGCGGAGATCGCCTCCACCGTTTATGGCATCGACTCTTACACAGGTGGCCGAATGTTGTTGGACGGCAAGCAGATCAGGCCGCGCAGTCCGCGTCACGCCGGCAAGCTCGGGATCGCCCTGTTGCCGGCGAATCGCAAGCTGCAGGGCATGTTCTCCTTCCAGTCGATCGCCTTCAACATCTCCGTCGGGCACCTCCCGCTGCTGTCCAAGAGCGGCGCATTCGTCGACCGGGCGCGCGAGCGGCAGACCGCCGTCGACCTCATCGAGCAGCTGTCGGTCAAGACGCCGAGCGAACGTCAACCGGTCGGGGCCATGTCCGGCGGCAATGCCCAGAAGGTCGTGCTCGCCCGGCAGCTGGTCGAGCGTCCTCGGGTGCTGGTACTCGCCGAGCCCACTCAGGGTGTCGACGTCGGCGCCAAGGAGGAGATCTATCGGATCATCGGCGAGCTGGCCGACCAGGGCACCGCGGTGCTCGTCGCCACCTCCGACCTGTCCGAGGCGTTGCGCATCTCCGACCGGCTGCTCGTCATCAGAGCCGGCTCCGTCGTCGCGGAGTTCGGCCCGGGCGCCACCCAGGTGGACGTGCTGTCCGCTGCCGCCGGGGGCGCCGGAGAACACCCCGACATCACCGGCACCACCTCCCTCACGAAGAACGACGGGACCAGCTCATGACCGTCATCGCCGACCCGGGGGCAGACCCGACCGCCCCGGACGTCAAGGCCCGTGGCCGGGTCCTCGCCTCCCCGGTCACCGGGCAGGAACTCGTGCTGCTCGGCGTCATCGCCGTGCTGTGGGTGCTACTGGGCTTCTTCACCCCTGCCTTCCTGACTGCCGGCTCGCTGCAGCCGCTGCTGGTGGAGGTAGCGCCCGTCGCGCTGATCGGTATCGGGATGACCATGGTGATCATCACCGGCGGCATCGACATCTCGGTCGGCGGTGCGATCATGGTGTGCGCGGTCACGGTCGCCCAGACGCTGGTGACATACGAGATGTCCATCTGGGTGGCACTGCTGATCTCGGTCGCCATCGGTGCCGGGCTGGGCCTGGTCAACGGGTTCCTGATCGCCTACGGCCGGGTGCCGGCCATCATCATCACCTTCGGCACCGCGAATCTGTTCCAGTGGCTCGGGTTGCAGATCTTCGGCTCCAACACCGTCAACGGCATCCCGAGCACGCTCGACGTCGTCGGTCGCGGTGTCAACGGCAGGACGCTGGGCATTCCGCACTCGTTCTTCATCACGGTGGTGCTCGTCGCCATCGCGTGGTGGTACCTGCGGCACACCGTCGGAGGACGTCACCTCTACGCGATCGGCGGGGATCCGGTGGCCGCCCGGTTGGCCGGTGTCCGCGTCCGCCGCCGCACCCTGCTCGTCTACCTCGTCACCGGGGCGCTGGTGGGGATCGGTGCCTTGTTCTATCTCGCCAAGGGCACCTCGACCCTGGACCAGTCGATCGGCTCCGGCCGCGAACTCGCAGTCATCGCCGCCGTCGTCATCGGCGGTACCTCGATCATGGGCGGTCGGGGATCCGTGCTCGGCACGCTGCTCGGAGCTCTGCTCGTCCAGACCGTCACCTCCGGCGTCACCCAGCTCGGCTGGCCGTCCCAGCTGTCGGACCTGTTCGTCGGACTGGCGATCATCGTCGCCGTCGGCACCGACCTGCTCCGTCAGCGCGCCCGCACCTCGGCCACCAGGAGTCAGCGATGACCACCACGGAGTCCCCCACGACCCCACCCACGAAGCCGCCCGTCACCCGGGCCGAGCAACGCTCCGCCTCGATCGGTTCCGGCCTGCTCCGCGCCGTCCTCACCCAGCGCGTCGTGCTGCTTGTCGTCCTGCTGGTCGCGGTGATCGGCGTGAACATGCTGTTGTCCGCCAACGGCTACCTGACCGCGGACTACGACTTCGACTACATGGCGTCGGCACTGATCGATGCGGTGCCCCTGGTGATGCTGGCGTTGGCCGAGCTGATCGTCATCATCTCCGGGCGCGGCGGGATCGACCTGTCGATCGGGGCGATCGTCTCGCTGTCCGGCATGGTCTTCGGCTTCGCCTACCAGCAGTGGGGATGGCCGTTCTGGGCCGGCCTGTTGCTGTCCGCGGTCACCGGAACCGTGCTGGGTCTGATCAACGGCTTCCTGGTGGCCAAGCTCGGCTTCCCGGCGCTGATCGCCACACTGGCCACCTGGTATGCCTACAAGTCGCTGGCGGTGGTGATCAACGACCAGAAGCCGATCTCCGGCAAGGCCATCCAGGGTCTGTTCAGCTCGGTCGACAACAAGAACCTGTGGCTCATCGGCGACTGGATCCCGAACATCCCGCTCGGCGTGTTCACCTACATGCTCCCCGTCGTGGTCGGTGTGTGGATCCTGTTGGCCCGCGGGACCTACGGCCGCCGGCTGTACGGGATCGGCACAAACGACACGGCAGCCACCTTCGCCGGGATCGATGTGGCCGGCACCCGGCTGCGGGCCTACGCGCTGTCGGGTCTGATCGCCGGCGTGGTCGCGGTGTACATGGTTGCCGAGTTCTCCTCGGCGCGACCGGACACCGGCACCTCCGGCAGCGGGCTTGCGCTGCCGGCCATCACCATCGCGGTGCTGGGCGGGGTGGCGATCAGCGGCGGTATCGGCCGGGTCGCCGGTGTCGTGCTCGCCGCACTGCTGGTCACCTGGTTGAACCTCGGAATCCAGCTGTCGTTCCCGGGTAACGAAGGAATCCAGTACCAGTTGCTCGCCCTCGGTGTGCTGCTCGTGTTCGCCGCGCTGCTCAACGGAGTGGCCACCCGACGCTACGGAGGATCCACATGATCGCCAGCGCAGTCCGGCATGATCCGGAATCCGTCTCCGCAGATCTGCTCGCCCTGACGCTGTCGTTGGGCAGGCCAGAACGCGACCTGATCATCATCGCGGAGGGCAACACCAGCGAACGGATCGACCCGGATCACCTGGTGGTCAAGGCCTCCGGCTCCGGGATGGCCTCGGCGACGGTCGACGATTTCGTGGTTGCCGAGATCTCTGCTCTGGCAGCGCTTCTCGACGATCCGGCCGCCGATCAGGCCGCTGTGACGGCGGCGCTGGATGCCGGGGTGATCAACGGCAGGCAACGCCGCGGCTCGATCGAGGCCCTGGTGCACGTCTCGGTGCAAGCACTTTCGCCCGATCCGACTGCGACGCGGTTCGTCGGCCACACCCACCCGACTCAGGTGGTCGGCCTGCTGGCCTCGATCCACGCCGAACACGCCTGGGACCGGCACGTGTATTCGGACGAGGCGGTGGTGATCGGCCGTCCACTGTTCGTGCCGTACGCGATGCCCGGCATCGCGCTGGGCAAGCTCTTCCACAGCACGCTGCGAGAGCGGGTCACCGAGACCGGGGTGATGCCGTCGCTCATCCTGCTCGGTAATCACGGCATCGTCGCCGTGGGGCCGACCGCCGATGCGGTGGACGGGATCTCGGCGATGGCCGTCAAGGGTGCGCAGGTGCGCACCATCGGCTACTCGGTCGGCGGAGTGGCACCGCTGTCGGAAGAATCGGTCGCGAAGTTCATCGCCCGCGCCGACATCGCCGAGCGGGTCGCGAACATCTCCCAGGGATCGCTGTGACCTCTCCGCTCGCGGACCCGGCCGATGGCTCGGTGCGTCCATGACGCTGCCTGCCGAGCTCGACGTCGTCTTCATCGATGTCGGCGGCCCGATCTACCACGACGAGACGTTCGTCGATGCGGTGACGCTGGCGCTCGACGACATCCGTGCCGACCGAGGCGAGGGACCTGCCGAGCGGGCGCAGGTGAAAGGCGTCTACGACCGGATCAGGGTGGCGCAGAACGGGTCCTTCCGTTCCGCACTGGCCACCGAGGTGCTCGGGGACTCCTCGCTGCGCGGCGAGCTGCACGCGCGGACCGAGCGCTACTGGCACCATCCGGTCGGATCGCTGTACTCCGATGTGCTCCCGTTCCTGCAGTCCCTGCGCGGCCGGGTACAGGTGGGCATCCTGGCCAACCAGGAAGCATCGGTGATCGATGCATTGCGCCGCGACGGTGTCGGCGAGCTCATCGACATCTGGGGTGTGTCGGCGGTCGTCGGACACGAGAAGCCCAGCCGTGAACTGTTCGACTGGTGCCTGGCGCAGGCGGGCACCACGGCCGAGCGCGCCGTGCACGTCGGCAATCGACTCGACAACGACGTCCGCCCGGCCGCCGCTCTCGGCCTGGGAACGGTGTGGGTGCTGCGCGGCGACGCCCCGGACGACCCGACGGATGAACAACGGGCGGAGCCGGATCTCACGGTCGCCGACCTCGACGGACTGGGCGACGTCCTGCTGGCGGGGCGTTCGTCGTGACGACCGGGCAGCGGGGTGCAGGCATCGTGCTCGGCGTCGATCTCGCGACCTCCGCTGCCCGCGTCACCGCGGTGGACGTCGCCACCGGTGCCGACCTCGGATTCGTCGGTTCGCCGCTGGCTGCACCGACGCGAGGCGGCCGAGGTGAGTCGCGACAGCGCGCCGATCACCATCTGATCGTCCGTGAACTGCTCAGCAGGACGGCGAAGCTGTTGGGGGACCGGGCTTCCGAGGTGATCGCCCTGAGCGTCACCGGCACGTCCGGCACGCTGATCGGGATCGACGCCGCCGGCACACCGGTCACGGATGCGGTGCTCTACGACGACATCTCCGGTGGCTCGCTCGCCGAGCACCTCAGCGCGGTCGGCTTCCGGCACGGTGCCGGTTCGGTGCTGGTGCGGATGGGACTGCTGGCCCGTGTGCCCGGCGTGGCCGGCGTCGTCTCGACCGCGGACCTGGTGCTCGCCGACCTCGCCGGACAGCCCGTCGCCTCCGACACCTCGCACTTCCTCAAGGTGGGGATCGATCCGGCGACACTCTCGTGGCCGCGGGAAGCGCTGGTCCGGGCCGGCGTCGACGGTGGGCTGCTGCCCGAGCTGACCGCACCGGGAACCGTCCTGGGCAACATCAGGACCGCTCTCGCCCAGCAACTGGGACTGCCGTCGGGCGTCGCCATGGTGGCGGGGATGACGGACGGCTGTACGGCGCAGATCTCCTGCGGCGCAGTGGAGATCGGCGACACCGTCGGCGTGCTCGGGACCACCCTCGTGCTCAAGGGTGTGGCCGCGGAGCAGATCGACCTGCCCGACGGCAGCATCTACTCCCACCGGGCGCCGGACGGTTCGTGGTGGCCGGGCGCCGCCTCGAACTCCGGGGCCGGGGTGCTGGCCGCGACGACGTCCCATGCCGACCTGGCCGCGCTCGACCAGGCCGCCGCCGCGCAGGGGCCGGCCCATACCGTTCGCTATCCGCTGGCAGGGGTGGGGGAGCGGTTCCCCATCGCAGACATCGGTTTCGTCGGCTGGACGCTCTGCGAACCCAGCGGCCCGGTCGAGGCCCATCGCGCGGTGCTCGAGGGGGTCGCGTTCGTCGAGCGGCTCGGTCTGGAACGGCTGCAGTCACTGGGTGTGCGGCGGGGTACCCACCGGTTGGCCGGCGGCGGCGCCCGCAGCGACGTCTGGAACCGGATCAGGGCCACCGTCCTGGGCTGCCCCGTGCAGGTTCCACACGCCGCCGGCAGCGGTCGCGGCGCGGCGCTGCTCGCCGCAGCGGCCGTGCAACAGCGGAGCCTGGGGGACGTCTTCCGAGCCTGGGACAGCGGCAGTGTCGTGGTCGAGCCCGACGGACGCGAAACGGGCCGGTTGGAGGAGAACTACCAGCGCTTCCTCGAACACCTGCATTCCGCCGGCGAGAGGGCCGTTCCCGTGCCGGCTCCCTGACCAGAGCCGTACATCCAGCCACTACTAGACCAGACAGCCAGACACTTCGAGATTCGAGGACGAGCACCATGCACCCCGACCAGATCCGCGCCACCCTGGCGCAGCAGCACATCGAGACCCCGTCCTGGGCGTACGGCAACTCCGGCACCAGGTTCAAGGTCTTCGCGCAGGACGGCATCCCCCGCACCGCGTTCGAGAAGATCTCCGATGCGGCGCAGGTGCACCGTTTCACCGGGGTCGCTCCCACCGTGGCGATCCACATCCCCTGGGACACCCCCGATGCCGGGCGGAGCTACGCCGATCTGGCCGAGCACGCCCGCAGCGAGGGGGTGGCGATCGGGGCGGTCAACCCGAACACTTTCCAGGACGATGCCTACAAGCTGGGCAGCGTCTGCAACCCGGATCCGGCGATCCGACGACGGGCGATCGGGCACCTGCTCGAGTGCATCGACATCATGCGTGAGACCGGCAGCAAGGAACTGTCGCTCTGGTTCGCCGACGGCACCAACTATCCCGGCCAGGACTCGATCCGAGAACGTCAGGACAGGTTGGCGGCCGCCCTCGCCGAGACGTATGCCGCGCTGGACGACGACATGACGATGCTGGTCGAGTACAAGTTCTTCGAGCCGGCCTTCTATTCGACCGACCTGCCGGACTGGGGGACCTCGCTGCTGCACTGCCTGCACCTCGGGCCGCAGGCGAAGGTGTTGGTCGACACCGGACATCACGCCCCCGGCACCAACATCGAGATGATCGTCGCGACCTTGCTGCGCGAGGGTCGGCTCGGCGGGTTCCACTTCAACTCCCGCTTCTACGCGGATGACGACCTGATGGTCGGTTCCGCCGACCCGTTCGCACTGTTCCGCATCATGTTCGAGATCGCCCAGGCCGGCGCTGTGCTGCCGGACGCCGGGGTCGCCTTCATGCTCGACCAGTGCCACAACATCGAAGCCAAGATCCCCGGTCAGATCCGCTCCGTGATGAACGTCCAGGAGGCCACCGCCAAGGCACTGCTGGTCGACCTGGCTGCACTGGCAGGAGCGCGCAGCAGCGGAGATGTGTTGGCCGCCAACGCGATCGTGATGGACGCCTACTCCAGTGATGTACGACCGCTGCTCGCGGCGGTCCGTGAGGAGCAGGGCCTTGCGCCCGACCCGATGGCGGCCTTCGCCGCCAGCGGATACACCGAGAAGATCGTGTCGGAACGAGTCGGCGGCTCCGCCGCCGGATGGGGAGCCTGAGATGCCCGCGAAGAAGCGCACCGCTGTCAAGAAGCGACCGGCGAAGGCTGCTGCACCGACCGCGCCTTCCGCACCGGCCGTACCCGACCTACCGCAGGGAGTGCTCGACCTGATCGCCCGCTCCAACCGGCTGGGCAGTGATCCGACGATCACCAACTACGGCGGCGGCAACACCTCGGCCAAGGTCCGGCAACTCAACCCGGCAACCGGCACGGAGGTGGAGCTGTTGTACGTCAAGGGATCCGGCGGCGATCTCGGCACGCTGACGTACGCCGGACTGGCGGCGATCGAACGCGATCGACTGGTCGCGCTGGACGCGCAGTACCGCGGCGTCGACCACGAGGACGAGATGGTCGGGCTGTTCCCGTTCTGCAGCTTCGGCGCCGGCGGGGCCACCCCGTCGATCGACACCCCGATGCACGGCCTGGTCGATCTCGACCACGTCGACCACCTGCACCCGGATGCGGTGATCGCCCTCGCCTGCTCGGCTGACGGCGAGAAGCTGGTGCAGAAGATCTGGGGCGGTGCGGTCGCCTGGGTGCCGTGGAAGCGACCCGGCTGGGAACTCGGCAAGACGATGCGTGAGCTGTCCGCCAACCCGGACGTCATCGGCGCAGTGCTGGGCGGACACGGGTTGACCGCCTGGGGTCGCACGAGCGCGGAGGTGGAGCGCCGGAGCAAGAAGATCATCCGGGAGGCTCAGCAATACCTGGACTCCGCATCGAAGCCGGATCCGTTCGGCGCGCTGGTGAAGTCCCGTACCCCGCTGCCGGAGGCGGGCCGCAGGGCAAGGGCGGCCCAGCTGTTCCCGCACCTGCGCGCGGTGGCCTCCGCCGACCGCCGGATGGTCGGGCACTTCACCGATTCCCCGGTGGTGCTGGACTTCCTGTCCCGCCGCAAGCTCGACAAGCTCGTCGCGCTGGGGACCTCCTGCCCCGATCATTTCCTGCGCACCAAGGTGCGTCCGCTGCTGCTGGACACACCGGTCGGCGCGCCCTTGGAGAAGGTGCAGGCGCGGCTCGCCGAACTGCACGCCGAGTACCGCGTCGAGTACCAGGCGTACTACGACCGGCACGCGACCGCCTCGACTCCCGCGCTGCGGGGCGCGGATCCGGCGATCATCCTGGTGCCCGGGGTCGGCATGTTCTCCTTCGGCGCGGACAAGCAGACCGCGCGGGTGGCTGGCGAGTTCTACGTCAACGCCATCAACGTGATGCGCGGCGCCCAGGGCGTCTCGAGGTATGCGCCGGTCAGCGAGGCGGACAAGTTCTCTGTCGAGTACTGGCAGCTCGAGGAGGACAAGCTGGCTCGTCGGCCGAAGCCGAAGGCGTTGGCGGGCAAGGTTGCGCTCGTCACCGGCGGTGCGTCCGGGATCGGCTTGGCGACGGCGGAGTTGTTCGCTCAGCACGGTGCCTGTGTGGTGATTGCCGACCTGGACGCCGCCAAGGCCGCCACGGTGGCCGCCGATCTCGGCGGGCCCGACAAGGCCGTCGGCGTGGCGATGGACGTCTCCGACCCGGACGCCGTGACGGCCGGCCTGGCCGAGGCGGTGCTGGCCTTCGGCGGTGTCGACATCGTCATCAACAACGCGGGAATCACCCGCGCCGGCTCGCTCGCGGACACTTCTCTGCGGGACTGGGATCTGCAGTACTCGATCATGCCGCGCGGCTCGTTCCTGGTGGCCAGGGCCGCGGAACCCGTGCTGCGGGCCCAGAAGTTGGGCGGCGACATCATCAACGTCTGCTCCAAGAACGCAGTGTTCGCCGGCCCCAACAACATCGCCTACTCTTCGGCCAAGGCGGCCCAGGCGCACATGGTGCGACTGCTCGCCGCCGAACTCGGCGACATCGGGGTACGGGTCAACGGCATCAACCCCGACGGCGTGGTCCGCGGATCCGGCATCTTCGCCGGGGGATGGGGCGCCTCGCGCGCGAAGACCTACGGCGTCGCGGAGGACGACCTCGGCAAGTACTACGCCCAGCGCACCGTCCTCAAGGAGGAGGTGTTGCCCGAGCACATCGCCAAGGCAGCACTCGCGCTGACCGACGGCTCGCTGCCGATCACCACCGGTCTGCTCATCCCGGTCGATTCCGGCGTCACCCAGGCGTTCCTGCGATGAGCGCGCCGGACACCGCGGCCGACTGGCGGCCCAGCAACAGGATCGGCGTGCACTCACTGGTGTGGGTCGGCGGCTGGAACGACGCGCAGGCCCGGCAGGCCATCGCCTCGACCGCTGAGGCCGGCTACGACCTGATCGAGCTTTCCGTGCTGCAACCGGAGCAGGCCAGCGCCGAGGTCATCGCGAACACCCGGAAGGTGTTGGACGAGCACGGGATCGGGGCGGCGCTGTCGCTGGGTCTGGACGATGCCACGGACGTGTCCTCGGACGACGACGACGTAGTCGCCGCCGGCCGGGCGCGGCTCTCGGCCGCGCTGGACTACGTCCGCGACATCGGCGCCGACTACCTGGGTGGGGTGATCTTCTCCAAGCTCGGCCGCTACACGGCGCCGGTCACCGAGCGCGGCTACGCCAACTCCGTGGAGTCGATCGCGCAGCTCGCCGACAAAGCGGCGGCATCCGGGATCACCCTCGGCATCGAGTTCTGCAACAGGTACGAGACCAACGTCGTCAACACCTGCGCCGAGACGCTGGCCTTCATCGAGGCGACCGACCGGGACAACGTGGTGGCGCACCTGGACACGTACCACATGAACATCGAGGAGACCTCGTTCGCGGAGCCGGTCCGGCTGGCAGCGGCCGCCGGCAAGCTCGGCTACGTACACGTCGGCGAGTCGCACCGCGGGCAGCTCGGCACCGGCTCGATCCCATGGCAGCAATTCTTCGGTGCGCTCCGCGAGGTCCGCTACGACGGGGTGGTCACCTTCGAGTCGTTCTCCTCCAAGGTGGTCAACCCCACGCTGTCGTCGACGCTGGCGATCTGGCGGAACCTCTGGGACGACTCGATGGAGCTGGCCACCGGCGCACGGGAGTTCCTCCGCAGGGAGTACGGCGCCTGAGGTGGTGACGGTTGGACCTGACCGGTCGCTGGTCGAGCGACGTAGGAGTCGAGACCGGTCGCTCGATCGCCGCGGATCTCGCCGAAGCGTTACCCTGATCGCACTGGAGGCGTGCCCGAGCGGCCGAAGGGAACCGCCTTGAAAGCGGTCAGGTGTCAAAAGCCTCGGGGGTTCAAATCCCTCCGCCTCCGCAGCTCAGTGCCGCAGCACCCGCGTCCGACACGGACGCGGGTGCTGCGGCGTTCCACGACCCCTGCGACACTCGGGGCATGCACCCGTCGCAACCGATGCAGCCGCCCGGCGCCCCGCACCTGACGATCAAGCCCAGCAGTCAGGCGTTCGGCAAGGGTCTGGCCTTCCGGGCAGCGATCTTCCTGCCGCTCGTCGTCGTCGGCTTCCTCGGTCTGCAGGACAACGCCCTGCCCGGTTGGGCGATCTGGACCGTCGTCGGCGCCGGCATCGTCGTCGGGGTGACGGCGATCGCCACCATGGTCACGCAGGTCAGCATCATCGGTCCCGACGTCGTCATCCGCCGGCTGATCGGCACCGAGAAGCGGGTGCCGGTGGGCGCCGTGACCAAGACCGTGCTCGTGCAGCAGTACGAGCAGTTGGGCAACAGCATCGCGCCGACGTTCGCGGCCGTGGCCGGGGGAACGAAGCCGTTCCTGCGGCTGTCCGGCCAGGTCTACGACGCTGAGGACCTGATGCGGATCACCCGCGCGCTGGGTCGCTCGGACGTCATCTCCGAGGCGATCACCCCGAAGCTGTTGGAACAGCGTCATCCGGGTCTGGTGCCGTTGTTCGAGCGTCGGCCGTGGTCCATCGCCTGGATCGTGGTGGGCGTCGTCGTGGTGGTCGCCGTCGTCGCGGGAGTGGCCGCCGAGAGCTGAGACGCGGACCGGTCGTAGGGTCTGCCGAGTGAGTGCTCTCGAGATCATCGTCATCTTCGTCGCCGGGATCGGCGCCGGAACGATCAACGCCGTCGTGGGTTCCGGAACGCTGATCACCTTCCCGACCCTGGTCGCCTTCGGCTACCCCCCGGTCATCGCCACGATGTCCAATGCCGTCGGTCAGATCCCCGGCGGGATCTCGGCCAGCTTCGGGTACCGCAACGAGCTCAAGGGCCAGGGGCCGCGGATCAGGCAGTTGATGCCGGCCTCGCTGCTCGGCGCGATCACCGGAGCCTGGCTGTTGCTGCACCTGCCGCCGACGGTCTTCGAGGTGATCGTCCCGATCCTGTTGGTGTTCGCACTCGTGCTGGTCGTCACCCAGCCCTTGATCCAGAAGACGGTCCGGCGCCGCAAGGAGGCCAAGGGACTCGACCTCGCGATCATGACCCGCCGGCAGACGGTGCTGCTGATCGTCGCCACCTTCCTGATCGGTGTCTACGGGGGCTACTTCACCGCCGCCCAGGGAGTGCTGTTCGTCGGGGCGGCGGGAGCGATGCTGCCCGACTCCCTGCAGCGGGTGAACGGCCTGAAGAACGTCCTGACGCTGGCCGTCAACGTGGTGGCCGCAGCCGCCTACGTGATCGTCGCCCACGACCGGATCCAGTGGGCCGCAGCAGGTCTCATCGCCGCCGGCACGCTGATCGGCGGGTTCCTCGGGTCGACCTTCGGTCGCAGGCTGCCGGCGCCCGCGCTGCGGGTGATCATCGTGGTACTGGGCTGCGTGGCGATCTGGCGACTGCTCGCCTGAGGCCCAACAGACTGCAGATCAGAGGTCGAAGGACAGTGCTGCGGCCAGGAACGCGTCGTTCTCGGCCGGTGCGCCGATGGTCACCCGGACCCCACCGAACTCCGGCTGGGCGAACGACCGGACGATGACCCGTTGCTGCTCGCAGTGCTCCGCGAACTCCATGGACCGTTCGCGCAGCGGCAACCAGACGAAGTTGGCCTGCGAGTCGGGTGTCTCGAAACCGCCTTTCCGCAGCGCCGCGGTGACCCGCGCGCGCTCGTCGATGACCTGCTGCCAGCGCGGTCGCAGTTGGTGGACCTGTCCCAGAGCGGCCACGGCGGCGGCCTGGGCGAGGGAGTTGAGTGCGAACGGCACCGCCACCTTCTTCAGCGCAACGATCACGTCCGGGTCGGCCACCGCGTATCCCACGCGGGCGCCGGCCAGGCCGTACGCCTTGGACAGCGTGCGCAGGGCCAGGACGTTCGGCCGGACCAGCGCCAGGGCGATGCCGTCGGGGGAATCGGGGGCGATGTCGAACTCGAGGTACGCCTCGTCCACCACCACCAGGATGTCTTCCGGCACGGCGTCGAGGAACGCCTCCAGGTCCGCAGCCCGCACTGTGGTGCCAGTGGGATTGTTGGGGGTGCAGATGAAGATCAACCGGGTGTTCCCGGTGATCGCGGCGGCGATGGCGGCCAGATCCAGTTCGTGGGAGGCGGTGACGGGGACCCGGACAGGGGTGGCGCCGGTGATCATGGTGACGATCGGGTAGGCCTCGAACGACCGCCAGCCGAAGATCACTTCGTCGCCCGGACCCGCGACGGCGAGCACGATCTGTTGACACAGCGCCACCGAACCGCAGCCGGCGATGATCCGGTCCGTCGACACCTGCAGCAGCTCGGACAGTGCCCCGACCACCAGCGTTGCGCCGTTGTCCGGGTAGCGGTTGATACCCGTCACCGCTGTCGCGCTGTCGTCGGTGACCGCCGTGATGATCGCGTCGACGACGGCCGGCAGTGGAGGGAAGCTCATCTCGTTGGAGGCCAGCTTGATCGCGCCGGGGACGGTGCGCCCCGGGGCGTAGGCGGGCAGAGTCTCGAGCGCCTCGCGGATGCGGACGGCCATCGTCGGTACTCCTCGCGTTGCCTCGGGTTCGGTCCTGCCAGGTTATCGGGCACTGCGGGTGATCGGGCACTTCGGGTGATCGGGCACTGCGGGTGATCGGGCACTGCGGGTGATCGGGCACCGCGGGACCCCCTGCTGCCCGGGCGACGGCAACCGGCCATGGCGAAGCGCGGGTGTGCATCTGCCGCGCTGACTCGTGTATCAACATGGCATGACGAATGCCGGTGCGTCACCGTCCGGAGTGGGGCGGTCCGAGGATCCAGCGCACGGTTCGCACGATGCGGGTCCCGCAGCGCTGCCCGAGCTGCTGTGGAGCCCGGATCGCGACCGGATCGAGCGGGCGGCGATCAGCGATTTCGCCACCTTCCTGGGTCATCGCGTCGGCCGACGGTTCGCGGACTACCCGGAGCTCTGGGAGTACTCCACCACCGATCTCGAGGGCTTCTGGGCAACCTTGGCGGACTACTTCGGGGTTCGCTGGATGCAGCTGCCGACCGAGGTCCTCCGGCGCGGAGAAGGGGTCGAGGACGCGCACTGGTTCGGCGGGGGAACGCTGAACTACGCCGAGCACGCGCTCGCGGCCACGCCGGGGCGGGGTGACGACGACGTCGCCGTCATCGTGGTGCAGGAGGACTGGCAGGACGACCCGGACGTGATCGTGCAGCTCACCCTCGGTCAGCTGCGCAGTCGGGTCGCGGGAGCCCAAGCGGGACTGCGACGGGCGGGCGTCGGGCCGGGGAGCCGGGTGGTCGCGCTGGTGCCGAACGGCATCCACGCACTGGTGGCCTTCCTGGCCACCGCCGCCTCCGGTGCCATCTGGTCGTCGTGCTCGCCGGACTTCGGTGCGTCGTCGGTGATTGACAGATTCACCCAGATCGAGCCGTCGGTGTTCATCGCCGTGGACGGGTACACCTACGGTGGCAAGCAGTTCCCGATCCTGGAAACTGTTGTGGCAGTGCGGGAAGCACTGACAGGCGTCAAACAGACCGTGGTGATCGACGTCCTCGGTGCCGGCGTGCCGGAGGGCGCGATCGGCTGGGAGTCCTTCGCTCGCGCCGACTCGGCACAGCCCCAGGTCGAGTTCGTCCCGATGTCGTTCGCGGCGCCGCTGTGGGTGCTCTACTCCTCGGGGACGACCGGGCTGCCGAAGCCGATCGTCCAGTCGGTCGGCGGGATCCTGTTGGAGCACCTCAAGATGCTGCGACTGCATGCCGATCTGGGCCCGGGGGATCGCTTCCTGTGGTTCACCACCACTGGTTGGATGATGTGGAACTACCTGGTCGGCGGGTTGCTGGTGTCGTCGACGATCGTGCTCTACGACGGTAATCCCGGGTATCCATCGCTGGAGAACCTCTGGCGGCTGGCCGCTGAGCTGCGGATCACCTACTTCGGCACGTCAGCACCGTTCATCCACGCCTGCCGCGCGCAGGAGCTGACCCCCGCTGCCGACCTGGATCTCTCTGCGCTGCAGACGATCGGCTCCACCGGGTCGCCACTGACGACGGCAGGATTCCGGTGGATCGTGGATGCCGTCGGTGAACACGTCCAGATCTCCTCGGTGTCCGGTGGGACCGATCTGTGCACCGCCGTCGTCGGGTCGGCGCCGACCGTGCCGGTGCGCATCGGGGAGATCTCCTGCCGAGCGCTGGGCGCGAAGGTCGAAGCGTACGACTCCGACGGTCGAGCTCTGATCGGTGAGGTGGGCGAGCTGGTGATCACCGAGCCGATGCCGTCGATGCCGGTCCACTTCTGGGGGGACGACGAAGGCGAGAAGCTGCACGAGGCCTACTTCGATGTCTACCCGGGTGTCTGGCGGCACGGCGACTGGATCAGGATCACCGACCGCGGATCGTGCGTCATCGAGGGTCGCTCGGATGCCACCTTGAATCGTGGCGGCGTGCGGATGGGCACCGCAGACTTCTACCGGCTGGTGGAGGACCAGCAGGGCGTCGTCGATTCGCTGGTGATCGACACCTCCGACGCCAGCGGTGAGGGCGACCTGTTGCTGTTCGTGGTGCTCGACGGCAGCGAAGAGCTCTCCAGGGTCGCCAGCCGGTTGCGCTCGACCGTCCGCAAAGAGCTCTCGCCGCGGCACGTGCCGACCGCGGTGATCGAGGTGCCGGCGATCCCGCGCACGCTCAACGGCAAGAAGTGCGAGGTGCCGGTCAAACGCATCCTGGCCGGGGCGCCGGTCGAGCAGGCGATCTCGGTCGACGCGCTCGCCGATCCGGCAGCGCTGGAGGGTTTCCTGGCCGCGGCGCGCGAGGGTCGGGTGACCTGAAGTCTGCCCGTTACTGCAGGTCGACCGGAGGCGTCGAGCCGCTTTGCTTCCAGGCCTGCGATCCGGGTAACCTTGCTGCTCGGTGCCCCTCGCGGTGGCTCGCTTGGGTCGCATCCCGATCCGCAGCGTCGTCGGGATGGGAACCAGGAAGCGTGCCAGAGCGGCCGAATGGGACACACTGCTAATGTGTTGTGCTCTTTAACGGGCACCGAGGGTTCAAATCCCTCCGCTTCCGCGCAGCACACCGCAGTACGATGGAGCAGTACAACTGAACGCGGTACCCAGGTACTACCAGCGCCCGTGGCCCAACGGATAAGGCATCTGACTACGGATCAGAAGACTGGGGGTTCGAATCCCTCCGGGCGCACTCTGTTGAGACAGGCGAGCAAGGCCCCCCACCCGCAGACGACGGTCTGCCGGAGTGGGGGGCCTTGTTCGTTGCTGGGGCGCGGTGGCGGTGGGTTCGGTGAGACGTCGTGGACGGCGATTTGGTGCAGTTCCCAGCAGCTGAGCGCGCGGGCTGACATTCTGACGTGGCGTCCCGCCGGGACCAGCAGGCCGACGACGAGACGGGGATGACATGACTCAGGGGACCGACCCGCGAGACCACCAGGCATTCGGAAGTGACCAGACCATGCCGCCTACTCACGTGCCCGGGCCAGATCCCGGCGCTGTGATCCTCACCCAGGCCACGCAGCGCGGCGGCCTGGTCGCAGCCTCCGTCGTGATGATCGTGATCGGTGCGCTCGGGCTGCTGATCGGCCTGTTCATGCCCGCGCTGATCGGCGGTACCGCCGTCATGATCTCCGGATCGGTCGTTCTGGTCGGCGGCGTGCTGGTCGCTGCCATCGTCGGGGTCGCCTCGTGGTGGCAGTTCGAGTCCCGACAGCAGCTGGGGCTGCTGGCACAGGGTCTGAGCGAGTAGTTCGGGAGCAGCGACCAGCGCTGAGCCCGCGCGACCACCGCGCAGGCTTCCTGGGCATCAGATCCGGCTGTCCTGGTCGGGCAACGAACTGGTCAGCCGATGGCATGCTGCCGAGATGCCGCTGGGTCGAGCCGGCGCTGGATAGGGTGCTCGGGTGATCACCGGAGAGCTCAAGGGCAAGATCGGCAGGATCTGGGATTCGTTCTGGACCGGAGGCATCTCCAACCCGCTGGAGGTGATCGAGCAGATCACCTACCTGCTGTTCCTGCGGCGGCTGGACGATCTGCAGACGCTCGCGGAGCAGAAGGCCCAGCTCACCGGTAGTGGTGTGGTGAACCCGATCTTCCTTCCCGGGCAGCAGCAGCTGCGCTGGAGCCACTTCAAGAACCTCGAGCCGGCCGTGATGCACCATCTGGTCGGCGATCAGGTTTTCCCGTTCCTCCGAGGGCTCGGCGGCGACGGCTCGACCTTCTCCGAGCACATGAAGGACGCCAGGTTCACCATCCCCACGGCTGCGCTGCTGAGCAAGGTGGTCGACCAGCTCGACGGCATCCCGATGACCGACCGCGACACCAACGGCGATCTGTACGAGTACCTGCTGTCGAAGCTGGCGAGCGCCGGCGTGAACGGGCAGTTCCGGACTCCCCGGCACATCATCGAGCTGATGGTGTCGATGACCGATCCGAAGCCCGCCGACGAGATCTGTGACCCAGCGTGCGGTACCGCCGGTTTCCTGGTGGTCGCCTCCGAACACGTGCGCAAGCAGCATCCTGCGTTGATGACCGATGCTGCCCAGCGCAAGCACTTCCACCACAGCATGTTCCACGGGTTCGACTTCGACTCGGTGATGCTGCGCATCGGCAGCATGAACATGCTGATGCACGGCATCGAGAACCCGGACATCAGCTACCGCGACTCGCTGTCCGAGAGCGTCGCCGCGAACGCGCAGCGGTACTCGCTGATCCTCGCGAATCCGCCGTTCGCCGGCTCGCTCGACTACGAGGCGACCAGCAAGGAGCTGCAGCAGACAGTCCGCACGAAGAAGACCGAGCTGCTGTTCATCGCGCTGTTCTTGAAGCTGCTCAAGCCCGGCGGCCGAGCAGCGGTGATCGTGCCCGACGGGGTGCTCTTCGGCTCGTCGAAGGCGCACAAGGAGCTGCGCCGCATCCTGGTCGAGGAGCAGAAGCTCGACGCCGTGGTGAAGCTGCCCTCCGGTGTTTTCCGCCCGTACGCGGGAGTGTCGACGGCGATCCTGTTCTTCACCAAGACCGACTCCGGCGGCACCGACGACGTCTGGTTCTACGACGTGCGCGCCGACGGGTTCTCGTTGGACGACAAGCGCAATCCTGTCGCCGACAACGATCTGTCGGATGTGTTGGCCCGGTGGTCGACCTTGGCCCAGCCCGACTCGCCCGAGCAGCAGAGGGCTCGCACCGAGCAGAGCTTCACCGTGCCCAAGGCCGACATCGTGGCGCAGGGCTATGACCTGTCCCTCAACCGGTACAAGGAAGTTGTGCATGACGACACCGAGCTCCGCCCCCCGCTGGAGATCATCGCCGACATCGAGAAGCTCGAGGGCGAAATCGCCCAAGAAACTGCCGAGCTGAAGGCGATGCTGTCGTGAAGATGGTTCCGCTTGGTGAGTTGATTGCTCCCGCAAAGGTGAGACGGGCAGGAAGTGGAAATTTCCCGTTACTCTCGATGACGATGCGCGACGGACTCGTGGATCAGAGCTCAAAGTTCAAGAAGCGCGTCGCCAGCGAAGACGTGTCGGGCTACAAAGTTGTGCAGCGCGGGCAGCTGGTTGTCGGATTCCCCATCGATGAGGGTGTCGTTGATTTCCAATCCATTTACGACCGCGGAATCGTGAGTCCTGCCTATGGCGTGTGGGATATGAGAAACCCTGAGCGCATGTCGCCGAATTATATTAAGAAGTTTTTGAGGTCAGAAGCCGCTCTGAGTTACTACAAATCGAAGCTGCGCGGAAGTACCGCCCGACGACGTTCGCTACCTACTGAGCTTTTTTTGGCGCTGAAAGTCCCTCTTCCGTCACTCGGAGAACAACGCCGGATCGCTGCGATCCTCGACAAGGCGGCGGCCATTCGAGCTCTACGGCTTCGTTCTCTCACAATGCTCGACGAGCTTCAGCAGGCGTGTTTCATAGCCGTCTTCGGAGATCCGGGCCATTGGGCTGCGCGCTGGTCAATGGCAACCATCGCGGATCTAGCAGAGTCGTTCCAGTACGGCACCTCGGAGAAATCAGGTGCCGTGGGTGAGTTCCCGATCCTTCGAATGGGAAACGTCACCAGATCGGGTAAGTTGGATCTGACAGACCTCAAATACATTGATCTGGACGCGAAGGATTTTAAGAAGTTCGGAGCTCGCCGAGGTGATTTGCTGTTCAACAGGACAAACAGTCCTGAGTTGGTAGGAAAGACCGCGGTGGTCGATGTGGACATCCCTCTGGTTCTGGCAGGCTACTTGGTTCGCGTACGATTCGCCGCCGAGCGCCAATCCATTTTCGTCAGCTCCTACCTGAACAGTAGGTATGGTAAAGCGCTCCTGCGCGGAATGGCCAAGGGTGCCATCAATCAGGCGAACATCTCGGCCTCCGAGCTGAAAATGATTCCGATAGCATTGCCGTCAGGGAGTGCGTTGGAAACTTTCTCGTTGCGCATGACTGAGATCGCACAGCAACGTTCAAGGATTGAACTGCAACTGTTGCAGATCAATCAGATCTTCGCCTCCCTCCAGTCCCGCGCGTTCAGGGGAGAGCTCTGATGGCCCTCCCCACATGGGATTACTTCATGGTGCCCGTCTTGCGTGCAACGCTGGACGGACAGGTCCACAGACTCCGCGCGTTGTGCGAGTTGGTCGCCGATGCCGAGTCGCTCTCGGACGACCAGCGGGCAGAGGTGCTCCCCTCGGGCGGTTTGCGTCATCAGAATCGAATTGAGTGGGCCACCACGTACCTGTTCAAGGCGGGTGCCCTGGAGCGTCCGGCACGGGGGACCTACGCGATCACCGCTGCTGGCCGTGAGCTGCTGGCGTCACACCCGGACGGCATCACCGAGCGGAACCTTCGCACCTGGACGGGCAACGGCGCCGCAGCGACCACGTGGGCGGCCGTCGAGCAGACTCCGCAGCCCGAGCCACAGACCGAGCTCGATCCGGTCGAGCAGGTCGAGACGGGTGTCGATCGCATCCATGCCGACGTCAAGCACGAGCTGCTGCTGCGGATTCATGCCCGGGAGCCGGCGTTCTTCGAGCAGGCGGTGCTCGATCTGCTGGTGGGCATGGGCTACGGCGGCGGCGACCTCGCCGTCACCCGGACCCAGCTGTCCAACGACCACGGCATCGACGGCATCATCGACCAGGACATCCTCGGGCTCAGCCGGGTGTACGTGCAGGCGAAGCGCTATGCGCCGGACAATCCCGTCGGCCGCCCCGACATCCAGAGCTTCGTCGGTGCGCTGCACGGCCAACAGGCCAACCAGGGCGTGTTCATCACCACCGGCCGGTTCAGCAAGGGCGCCATCGACTATGCGGCCGGCGTCGCCACCCGGGTCGTGCTGATCGACGGTGCGCGGCTGGCTGAGCTGATGATCCGATACGGCATCGGCGTCCAGACCAGGCGGACTTTCACCGTCGTCGAGATTGACGAGGATTTCTTCGAATGACACGTCGCCCTCGGCATGGCTGAAGTTTTGGCTTGTCTTCCTTGCCAGGTTCGTGCTGATCACTGCCGATCGAAGGCGGCGGCGGTATCGCGAGGATCAGAACAGTCATGACCGGGCCCGATGAAACTGATGCGTGGTGGGCGCTCCTGAACGTCTCGACCTGGCCGGAACGCTGGATCGAGCAAGGAGGGTCGAACTCTGTTCGCTGGCTGGATCAACCGGACACGCGCCGTGCCTGGTTGCACAAGAACACAACGATCCTGGAAGCGTCCGGTGTCGAGCAGGGAGAAGACTGGGCCGAGGTGGTCGCCTCGCAGGTCGCTGGGGCGCTCGGCGTGCCCTGCGCCGACGTCCGATTGTGTGTACGAGATGGACGTCGTGGGTCGCTGTCGCTTGATGTTGCGCCAAGGGGCTATTCGCTCTGGCCGGCCAATGTGTGGCTCAACGAGTTGATACCTGACTACGTCCCTCACACGGAGGAAGCCCACGGAGTTGACCCGGCGCGGCCCGACGTCAAGCGACCGGGTCACACGCTCGAGAACTACCGCCAGGCTCTCGTCGATGTCGGTCCACCGCCGACTTTTCTGAACCAGTCGTTCACCGGGTTCGACGTGTTGGCGGGCTACCACGTGCTCGACGCCTTGATCGCGAACCGAGACCGGCATACCGAGAACTGGGGGGTTCTTGATCCGGGAATCAGTCCTGGCCAGGTGTTGCTGGCGCCCTCGTTCGACCACGGTGGAAGCCTCGGGTTCAACCTGTCCGACACGGACCGAGAGTCGATGCTGACGCAGGATCGTCTCGAAGAGTGGGCTCGCAGGGGCACGGCGCATCGTCTGGAACACAGGAAGGGCGAACCCCGCGCCTCCTTGGTCGATGCCGCGAGCCGGGCTCTTGATCTGGCGTCTCCAGCGGCTCGTGCATGGTGGCGTATGCACATCATGGAGCTGGATCTCTCCGAGCTGGCAGAGGTGCTCGGGGAGATCAAGGTGCCTTCGATGTCGGGGCCCGCCTGTAGGTTTACGATCGAGCTACTGAGAGTGAACCTGAGGAGGTTGCGCGATGGCATCGGCACTGCTGGCTGATCTTCGCCCGCCGATCCGGGCCTCACATCTCAGCTCGGACCTCCTCGTGCTGTGGCAGCATCCCGAATCGCGTGAGATCGCGCCCATCGGTCGCTTGACTCACCACGGCTCAGATTTTGCGTTCAGCTACACCCAGGCGGCAGCCCAAATTCAAGGTTTCCGAGTGCTCCCCGGCTTGCCCGACTTGCGGCGAAGCTACCGATCGGCGGAGATACCTCTGGTCTTCGGTCAGCGTGTGCTCGCTCGGTCTCGCCCCGACTACGCGAGCTACATCCGTTCACTGGGGCTCGATCCTGAGGACGCGACCCCATGGGAGCAGATCGTCAGCTCAGGCGGTCATCGAGAGGGCGACACACTCCAGTTCTTGGTCGTGCCCGAAGTACGCGGCGGCAATGCGCGCGTGACCTTCCTCGCCAATGGGGTCCGGCACATCCCGGACGGTGAGCTTCGTTTTGATGGCAGATCTGAACGGGTGTCTCGGGACCGACAAGAACGGGAGCTTGTCGCACTCCACGAAAGCGACACGCTCCGAGTGGTCCCCGAAGATGAGAACGCGCATGACGCGAATGCGTGCCTGATTGTCGCTGGCGCCACCCCGGTTGCGTGGGTGCCGCGGTTCCTCGCGCCCAGTTTTCGTGGGCTGCTCGAGGGTGGTGACGTCTCGGTCCGCGTCGAACGCGTGGGTGCCCGAGAAGGGTCCCCGCATCTGCGGCTGACGTTGGAGCTCGATCACCCTGCGCCCGAGGGATTCGCATTCGACCGAGACGGTCTGTGGGCTCCCCTGTCGGCCTGAGCACTCTCAGGTGTCCAGGTCGTTCGGCCTGGTCCTGATCGCAGTAATGCCCCGCGAGTTGCTGCTCGGCCCGGCTGTCGACGTAGCCAATCCAGCCCACGTCTGACGTGCTGCAGTTGATAAGATCAATTCGGTTGCCAGAGCCCTGATTAACTTCAGATCCGGGCTGGTGACGCTGCTGAACATCGGGCCACCGTGGGGGGAGCGAGATGACACGAGGCAGGCCGTCGCGCGCCACGGTGTACGCCCGTCTCGAGAGTGCCATCAACGAGCTCAACCACCGCTTCGGCGGCCTTCCGTCACCGACGGAAGCCAAGTTCGTCTGGGACGACATCTGGCATCTGGAAGCCCACCACTCGACCGCGTTGGAGGGCAACACCCTCGTCTTGCGTGAAGTGGAGGCACTGCTCGACCGTGGCCGGGCCGTCGGGTCGAAGCCGCTCAAGGAATACCTGGAGGTGCAGGGATACGCGGCTGCCGCCCACTGGGTCTACAGCCAAGCGGTCGAAGCGGATAATGACCCCGACGCCGTGCTCATCACCGTCACCGAAATTCGGCGCATCCACGAGTTGGCACTCGGCCCCGTCTGGCAGGTCGCGCCGCATCCGGATGCCACCGAGCGGGAGGTGCCCGGTCAGTTCCGCGAACACGAGATCGCGCCGTTCGGCAGCGGGATGGTCCCGCCGACCTGGCCGTTGGTACCGGCTCAGCTGACGGGTTGGGTCGACAAGGTGAACGCGAGCCGGGAAGCGCTGGTGGACCGGCAGTCTGATGCGATCCCCGTCCCGGAACTGCTGGCCGAGCTGCATTCCGGCTTCGAGCAGATCCACCCGTTCCTCGACGGCAACGGGCGAACGGGACGTCTTGCTCTCAACCTGGTGCTCGTCCGGTCAGGATTTCCACCGGTGGTGGTGCTGAAGCAGCAGCGACCCGGCTATCTGACTGCGCTGCAGCGCAGCGATGACGGAGACCACGGTGCCCTCGGCGAGATTCTGGCCCGGGGCATGCTCGACAACCTGAACCGATTCATCGTTCCGGCGGTTGCCGGCCCGGCCCGGCTGGTACCACTGGCTGCGCTGGCCGACGCCGAGTTCTCGGTGGCCGCCCTCCGACAAGCAGCCCAGCGAGGGCGACTCGAAGCCGTCCAGAGCGCAGATGGTGTGTGGCGCAGTACCCGAGCTGCCGTAGCCCACTACGCAGTCGTCAAAGGTCAACGCGGGGGTCCCGGATGAGCAACTTCGCCTTTCTCAGGACGGCGATGCCGTCGGTATACGGCGACTGCGCCAGAGCCGAGTCGTACCTCAGCAGCGACCCGCGGTCGGTGTGTTTCTACAGTCGGCGCGCCATCGAGCTGCTGGTCGAGCGGCTGTACGACGTGCTGGATCTCCCGCAGCCGTACAAGAAGGACCTGGCTGCCCGCACGGATGCGCCGGGGTTCAAGAAGATCACCGGTCTCGGAATCACCCAGAAGCTGACGTTGATCCGGATGATGGGCAACAACGCTGTCCACAAGAGCCAGCCGATCTCGCCGCACACCGCGCTCCAGGTCGTGCAGCAGCTGTTCGATGTGATGGTCTGGGCGACCTTCCACCACTCGGCTGCTCCGCAGCTTTCGCCGACCGGGTCCCAGTTCGACCCGGCGCTGGCCGCCAAGGCCGCACCGCTCAGCCGCGACGAGATCGGCGCGCTGTTCCAGAAATTCAAGGTCCAGGACGAAGCCCACGCCCAACAGCTGGCTGCGAAGAACGATCTGCTGCTCGCCCACGAGGCCGAGATCGCGAAGCTGCGAGCGCAGATCGCGGCCGCGCAGGCGGCGAACCAGAAGGTCGACGATCACGACTACTCCGAGGCGGAAACTCGGGATCTGTTCATCGATCTGATGCTGAACGAGGCGGGCTGGCCGCTCGTGGACAAACAGAATCGCGAGTATCCCGTCACCGGTATGCCCAACGGGCCGGGCAAGGGATTTGTCGACTACGTGCTGTGGGGTGCTGACGGGCTGCCGCTCGCGGTGGTCGAGGCCAAGCGCACCACGAAAAGTGCCTTGCACGGTCAGCAGCAGGCGAAACTGTACGCAGACTGCCTCGAGCAGCAGTTCGGTCGACGACCGATCGTGTTTTACACCAACGGCTATCAGCACTGGCTCTGGGACGACAAGGGCGGCTATCCGCCGCGGGAGATCCAGGGTTTCTACACGCGCGACGAACTGGATCTGCTGATCCAACGACGCACCACCAGGCTGCCGTTGAGCACGGGGATTGTCGATGCGGCCGTCGCCGGCCGGCCCTACCAGGTCCGCGCCATCAAGGCGGTGGGCGATGCCTTCGATCGCAAGCAGCGACAAGCCCTGCTGGTGATGGCGACCGGCTCCGGCAAGACCCGCACCGTCATCGCGCTCGTCGAACAGCTGATGAAGGCCAACTGGTGCAAGCGTGTGCTCTTCCTCGCCGACCGGACTGCGCTCGTCAACCAGGCGGCCAATGCCTTCAAGACCCACCTGCCCAGCGTGACGACCGTCAACCTGGTGACGGAGAAGGCCGTCGACGGCCGGGTGTATGTCTCCACATATCCGACGATGCTGAACCTGATCAACCAGCTCGACGGCACCCGGAAGTTCGGGCCCGGCTACTTCGACCTCATCGTGATCGACGAGGCGCACCGCTCGGTGTACGCCAAGTACGGTGCGATCTTCGACTGGTTCGACTCGCTGCTCGTCGGACTCACAGCCACCCCCAAGGACGAGGTCGACCACAACACGTACCGGCTCTTCCACCTGGAGGACGGTGTCCCGACAGATGCCTACAGTCTCGAAGAGGCCGTGTCCGAGGGGTATCTCGTACCGCCCAAGGGTGTTGCGGTCGGGACGAAGTTCCTCCGACAGGGCATCAAGTACGACGACCTCTCCGATGAGGAGAAAGACGAATGGGACGCGATCGACTGGGACGACGACGGAGCGATCCCGAGCGAGGTCGGCGCCGAGGAGATCATGCGGTTCCTGTTCAACGAGGACACCGTCGACAAAGTCCTGGGTTCGTTGATGGCCGACGGCTACAAGGTCGCGGGCGGGGACCGGATCGGTAAGACGATCATCTTCGCCAAGAGTCAGGCCCACGCCGAGTTCATCCAGAAACGGTTCGACCTCCAGTGGCCCGAGTATGCAGGGCATCTCGCGCGGATCATCACCCATGGGACGCCGTACGCACAGAGCCTCATCGACGACTTCTCCGTGCCCGGCAAAGACCCGCAGATCGCGATCAGCGTCGACATGCTCGACACCGGTATCGACGTTCCGGACGTGGTGAACCTGGTCTTCTTCAAGATGGTGCGCTCCAAGTCGAAGTTCTGGCAGATGATCGGCCGAGGCACCAGACTGCGCCCCGACCTCTTCGGCCCGGGCGCGGACAAGAAGGACTTCCTGGTGTTCGACTTCTGCGGCAACCTTGAGTTCTTCAGCCAGGACCTTCCCGGATCGCAGGGCTCCCTGCAGAAGTCGTTGACCCAGCGCATCTTCGAGTCGCGGCTGGGATTGGTGACCGCGCTGGATGGTGCGCACGTCTTCGATGACCTGCGCGCCGACACCGCATCCACCCTGCGGGACTTCGTTGCGGGCATGACCTTGGACAACGTCCTGGTACGGGCGCACCGCAAGTCGGTCGAGCAGTTCGCCGCAGCTGACTCCTGGGCATCGCTCAGCAACGAGGAAGCGGCCGAGGCTCTGGAGCTGGCCGGGCTGCCATCCAGCGTCAAGGACGCCGACGAAGCGGCGAAGCGGTTCGACCTGTTGATCCTGCGGCGCCAGCTCGCGCAGCTGGAAGGCGACGCTGTGGCGGCGGAGAAGATCCGGGAGACTGTCCAGGCGCTTGCGGTTGATCTTCTGGGCCGGACGGCGATTCCGGCGATCGCCGAGCAATCAGTCCTGCTGGAGTCGGTCGCCGGCGATGAATGGTGGATCGACATCACGTTGCCGATGCTGGAACACGCGCGGCTCAAGCTGCGCGGTTTGATCCGGTTCGTCGAGAGGACCAAGCGAAACCCGATCTACACCGACTTCGCGGACGAGCTGGGTGAGGCCACCGAGATCGTGCTGCCCGGCATCACCCCGGGCACGAACTTCGAACGATTCCGGGCGAAGGCGCGGGCATACCTGCTGGAACACGAGAACCATCTGACGCTGCAACGACTTCGACGCAACAAGCAGCTCACCGCAGAAGATCTCACGGCACTGGGTGAGCTGCTGCGGGACAGCGACAGCAGCTACCGGGTGGACATGGCATGGGTCAGCGAGTCGACCGGGGGCTTGGGGCTTTTCGTGCGATCTCTGGTCGGTCTGGACCGCGAGGCGGTGGCCGAGGCGTTCGCCGGCTACCTGGACGGCACCCGGTTCAGCATCGACCAGATCCGTTTCGTCAACCTGATCGTCGAGGAGCTCACGGCGAACGGGGTGATGGACCCGGGAAGATTGTTCGAATCGCCGTTCACCGACCAGGCGCCCACCGGTCCGACGAGCCTGTTCCCGGAGTCCGCTGTGGTCGAGATGGCGAAAATTCTGGCTGAGGTGAAGGCGACAGCCGTACCGACGGAGGTCGCCTGACGGCACCGAATTCCGAGGTCACGGTGAATACTGACCCTCGATCCGCACAGGAGGGACGGGATGAGCCGCACCACCGCATCGCACAGTGCTGCGCCGCAGCAGCCGGGAGAGTTCCCTGCGCTGCGTACCGGTGCCGTGCTGCCGTTCGCGGTCTGTACCGCCGTCGGTTTCGTGCTGCTGTTGTTCCCGCCCTACGAACGGGAATCCGCCGAGTACGTGATCAGCGGCTTCCTGCTCGCCGTCGTCCTGGTGGCCGCGGTGGTGCTGCCGTGGGAACGCTGGCCATCCTGGACGCACGCGATCCCGCCGCTGTCGTTCTTCCTCGTGATCGCGGTGATGCTGGATCTGTCGGGCGGATCGTCGTCGGTCCTGACGCCGATCGTGACGGTCCCGGTGCTCTGGCTCGCCCTGTTCGGCAGTCGGTGGGCACTGCATGCCGCAGCCGTGGCGACCGGTCTGCTGTTCCTGGTGCCGCTGGTGCTGATCGGGGGCGCCGACTACCCCGCGTCCGGGTGGCGCCGTGCGGTGATGTGGATGGCCGTCGTCTGGATCGTCGTTCCGTTCGTGCAGGCCGCAGTCCGTCGACTGGCCGCGAGGGAGCGCGAACTGGTCGACCTCAATGCCGACCTGGAAGCGGCCGACCGGCAGTGGCAGCTGTTCGCGAGCCAGCTGCCCGACAGCGTGGTCCTCATCGTTGACGCCGACCTGCGGTACGAGATGATTGCCGGCGCCGGGACGCTTCGGGAGCGGATGGACGGCTGGGTCGGCTCGACCCTGTTCGAGACCTCCTCCGCCGAGAACATCGCCCTGCTCGAGCCGCTCTACCGCGGCGCGCTGGCCGGGGAGCGCGGGGACGTCGAGCTGTTCGCGACGGCCAACGGACTTCTGCACGAAGTCACGGTCGTGCCGTTCGTCCACCACGGGCGCACCAGCGCCATGGTGGTGGCCTGGGACGTCAGCGCCGCCCAGAACCGGGAGGCGGAGATTCGCGGCTTCCAGGAACAACTGCAGCATCTTGCTTCCCACGATCCGTTGACCGGGTTGGCCAACCGTCGAAATTTCGACCTGGCATTGGCGGAACACCTCGCGGAGTGCGCGCGGACCGGATCCCAGGGCGCCGTGCTGATGCTCGATCTGGACCAGTTCAAGGAGGTCAACGACACCTTCGGGCACGGGGTCGGTGATCAGCTGATCGTGGAGGTCGGTCATCTGGTGCGGACCCTGCTGCCGGACTCGGACACCGTCGCCCGGCTCGGCGGCGACGAGTTCGCGATCCTGCTGCCGCGCGGTGGGAGGGCAGAGGCCGAGCAGGTGTCGCAGCGGATCGTGGAGGGCATCCGGGCGTTTGCCGCGTCCGCCGAGCAACCGTTCTCGCGTGCGCTGACCGTCAGTGTCGGGGCAGTGCTGATCAGCGAGGCCACCACCAGTGCGGCCGAGCTACTGGTGGCTGCGGACATGACGATGTACGACGCCAAGGACGCCGGTCGGGACCGTTACGAGATCTTCGACGCCAGGGACAGCACCAGTCCGCGCGCCGCCGCCCGAGTCAGCTGGGCGACCCGGATCCGGCACGCGCTGCGCGACGACCGATTCGTGTTGCATGTCCAGCCCGTCGTCGATCTGCGGACGCGGGAGGTGGCTGGGGTCGAGCTGTTGCTGCGGATGCTCGACGACGATGGGAGCCTGATCCCACCGGCCCGGTTCCTGCACGTCGCGGAACGAATGGGGCTGGCACCCGCCGTCGACCGATGGGTGATCGCGAGGGCGGTGAGGATGCTCGCAGAGACGATGGAGATCGGTCGACCGGTCGAGTTGTCGGTGAACGTCTCGGCGCACTCGCTCAATGACCTCGACTTCGTCGATGGCATCGAGGAGCTGGTCCGGGCGGCCGGAGTCGATCCCCAGCACCTCGTCTTCGAGATCACCGAAACCGCGGCGATCGCGAACATGGAGCGGGCTCGTAGCTTCGCAGACCGACTGCACGCCCTCGGCTGCCGGCTCGCCCTGGACGACTTCGGCGCCGGTCACGCATCGTTCTACTACCTCAAGCATCTGCCGTTCGACTTCATCAAGATCGACGGTGAGTTCGTCCGCTCGTGTACCACCGACACCTTCGACCGGCTGGTGATCGCCTCGGTCGTGGCCTTCAGCGCAGGGACCGGTCGACAGGTGATCGCCGAGTACGTCGGTGACGAGGCCACCGCGCTGGCCCTGCGGGACATGCACGTCGACTTCGGGCAGGGATTTCATCTGGGAAGGCCCGTTCCGTGGGAGGACTTCTTGCGGGACAACGGGATCGGCGGATCCTGACCGAGCGGCTCACTGCTCAGACCGCGTCAAGATCGTGGTGTTCCTCGGCGGTTCGCGAATCGTCCATGGTGAGTGCGCCGAGAACGGCGACCACCCCGACCAGCACCATCAGCGCCAGGTAGGCAACGCGTTCCCCGTGGAAGTAGGAGCTCACGAGTGCAGGACTCCAGGCACCGAGCGGGAGCACCGTCACCACCAGCGCGGCGATGAGCGTGCCCACCAGGGCGGTACCGATGCTGGTGCCGACCTCCTGAGCGGTGTCGTTGAGGGCTGCTCCGAGCGATGTCCGGTTGCTCGGCATCGCGTCGATGAGACCTACTGCGCAGATCGTCATCACCGTGCGCAGACCGACGGTCATGATCACCATGCCGACGGCGATCATCAGGTAGCCGTGGTCGACGGCCCAGGACAACCAGGCCAGTGAGACGGTCAACGACACTGCGCCGATCAGGCAGGCCACCCGACGGCCGTAGCGCGCCACGAGCAGTTCTGTCAGCGGGGTGGCGGCCAGCATGGTCAGGATGAAAGGCAGGTTGGCCAGACCCGCTCGGATAGGGCTCCAGCCGTAGGCGTACTGGAAGTGCAGGACGAGGCTGAACAGCACGCCGATCATCGCCATCGAGGTGCCGAGCTGAGCCAGGGCCGCCCCGCGGATCGTCCTGTCGTGCAACAGGTGCAGGTCCAGCATCGGGAAAGCGGCCCTCCGTTCGCGCACGACGAAGCCGATGCCGGCAGCGATCGCACCGCTCGCCGAGAGCAGGGTCGGTACGGACAGCCAGCCGTGCTCGACGCCGCTGGTCAGCGTGTAACAGGCGAGGCCGATCCCGAGGATGGTGAGCGCGGCGCCGGGGATGTCCAGAACGTCGCGCGTGAGGTCCTCAGGACGGTCGGGATCGACTCCGAGCCGGACACCGAGGAACGCGATCAACGCGATGGGGGCGTTGATGAGCAGCAGCCACTGCCAGCTGACGTGGGTGAGCGCTGTCCCGCCGAGCAGCGGCCCGAGGATGAAGCCGCTCATTCCGACGACGATCATCACCGTCATGGCGCGCATCCGCAGCGCCTGGTCATCGAACAGGCGGAAGACCAGTGAGTTGGTGATCGGCGCCGTCGCCGCCGCCGCGATTCCGAGACCTGCCCGCAGGGCGATCAACTCGCCGGTGGTCGTGACCGCAAGCACGAGCAAGCTCATCAGGCCGAACGCGGTCAGCCCGACCTGCAGAACCCGCCTGCGGCCGAACCGGTCGGCGATGGAGCCGGCGGTCAGCAACAGGCCGCCGAAGGTGAGCGAGTAGGCCCCGGTGATCCACTGCAGAGACGTGGTGCTGCCCTGCAGGTCGCGTCCGATGGTCGGCAACGCAATCGTCAAGAGGGTGTTGTCGACCATCTCGACGAAGAAGGCCAGGCAGAGTGCTGCGAGCGGGATCCAGGCGGCCCGCAGTGAGGGGTAGGAGCGCGACCCCGTGGTCGTGGCGGGATCGGTCGGCACAGCGTCGGCCGCGGCAGGTGAGGGGGATTTCGGTGTGGTCATGAGGAACCTCCAGTATCGAACGACGTTCGATAATCGAACGTGGTTCGAACTATAGAACCCCGTTCGGTAGAGTGCAACCATGCCGCCGAATCGCCCAGGAGCAGCCGCCGTCCGTCGCCGTGCATCGCACTCGATGGAGGCGGTGCTGACCGAGGCCGTCAGGCTGTTGGACGAATCGGGCGAGCCGGCACTGACCTTCCGGGCGCTGGCGGCCCGGCTCGGTGGCGGAGTCGGCAGCATCTACTGGTACGTCGAGAGCAAGGACGAGCTGCTCGACCGGGCAGCCGACCACGTGCTCGCGACCGTGCTCGAGGACACCGAGCGTTTTGTCGACGCGGACGATCCGATCGATGCCCTCCGCGGGATCGGCGTCACCCTCTACGACGCCGCCGTCGTGCGACCCTGGCTGGGCAACTACTTCATGCGCAACACCGAGTTCCAACCGAACTCACTGCTGCTGTACGAGCGGATCGGTGGGCAGATCCTGCGACTCCACCTGACTGCGCGCGAGACATTCCATGCCGCGTCAGCAGTGGTGGGTTTCGTCATCGGGTTGGCAGCCGACATGGGCCAGGATCCCCCGCAGGAAGTGGTCAGTGGCGAGGTCGGTCGGGACGAGTACCTCGCCCGTTTCGTAGCGCAGTGGCGTTCGCTCGATCCGACTGCATATCCGTTCCTGCACACGATCATCGACGAGTTCGAGGGCCACGACGATGCCGATCAGTTCCGGGCAGGCTTCGACCTGCTGCTGGACGGGTTGCGCCGGCAGGCGGCCAGGGAGCGCTGAGCTCCTGCCTGGTGGCCGCTCACGACGGTGGGGTCAATCCCGCTCGCAGTCGCTCAGCCCATCCGGCCCGCACCGCGGCGTCGATCCAGGCTGTGTCGTCGTGCCGGCGGTACAGCTCGTCGCCTGCGTACCGCGGGAAGACGTGGACATGGACGTGCCACAGATCCTGGTCGCCGGCCGGCTCGTTGTGCTGGCGAATCGAGATCCCGTCGCAGCCGTAGGAGCTGTGCATCGCCACAGCGACCCGTTGCACGAGGCCGAACAGCGCAGCGTTCTGCGCGACAGACAGGCCGTACAGGTTCTCGACGTGATCCGTGTTGCACACCAACGCATTTCCGGGTTGATCCACCCAGGCCTTCGGCGAGATCCGGGCGAAGGCAAGCGGTTCGACGGCGACGAGGTCGCTCGCGCGGTTCCATTCGTTCTCGACACCGACCAGCAGGGCGCAGAGCGGGCAGTGGTAGCCATCGGGTTCGTGTGAGGCTTCCATTCCGTGGACCGGCATCGCCGACCTCAGCTGACGCGGACCGCGATGCCGTCGAAGACCACGACATCGCCGCGGTGCAGCTGACGTCCGCGGCGGGTGTCGACCTCGCCGTTCACCGTCACTGCGCCGTCGGCCAGCAGCGGTCGCACGTCCGCGCCATTGTCGACCGCGCCGGCCAACTTCAGCAATTGTCCGAGGCGGATCATGTCGCCGGTGATACTCACGTCTTCCATGAGGCTCATTGTCCTCGCAGCGGCGACCCTTCGGTCACCGGCACCGAAGGAGCCGGTTGGTGCCCGCGACGACGCACCAACCACCAGCCGAGCATGGCCGCCCACAGGATGACGAGGTAGACGAGGAACCCTGTCGGGTAATCGCGATCGAGCAACGTCGGGTTGTCGAGCCGCAACCCCGGCCGGGTGAGGAACGGCGCACCCACGAACAGCAGCGCCACCGAGATGACTCCGCCGACCACCGCAGGTCCGCGGGCCGCGAACGGCAACCGCAGGACGAGCCAGCCGACCACTGCGACGGCCGGCATGATCACTGCATCGGACAGGATCGGTGGGATCAGGAACCACTTGCCGAAGCTGAACCAGTCGGCCGGTCCGGCCAGCGCATCGATGAGTTCCAGCAGGCCGATCACCCCCAGGCCGATGCCGACCGCGACCAGCACGATGCGGGTGATCATGACGCCACCTCGATCCGGGTCAGCCATTTCGTCTGCAGCACACCGGGTCTGCCGGGAGCGATCAGTCGGGCCGGATAACCGTGCTCCGGATGCAGATCCTCACCGGCCAGCTGGAGTGCGATCAGGGTCAGCGGGTCGTCCACCGAACCCGGCGGCACCACCGAACGGCCGTACAGCCCCGAGTCCAGCGAGACCATCTGCGCCGCACCGCGGGTGACGCCGGCCCGGTCCAGCAGATCGCCCAGTGGAACACCGGTCCACGTCGCGGTGCGCGCCCAACCCTCGACGCAGGCGATCGGCAGGTCGGCCGTGCGCTGCGGGAGAGCTCTCAGCTCGGCGAGGGTGAAGCTCCGGCCGGTACCTCCGGTGCCGACGATCGTCAGCTTCCAGTCGGCGGCGGCAATGGCAGCGCCGACCCCCGCTGCTGCCACGGTGCGGTTGACCGGAAGTCCCTGCGGCCCCGATCCGCCGCGTTGGGCGAGCACCGAGATGGGGGAGAGCGCGGGGATGCGGTCGCTGACCGTGGCCAGGGTGACGGTGCCGACGGCGCCGGCACCGAGCAGCATCAAGCCGCGGCGGCTCAGGGCCGGCGGATGGTCGCGGCGTTCGGTGCCGGTGTCGGGACTGATCGGAGCGGAGTCGGGGTCTCGACTTGCTGCGCTCGCTCGACCACCGGGTTGTTCCGTGCTCGCTCGACCATCTTCATCGGCGGGGGGTGCAGTGTCGGGACTGATCGCAGCGGAATCGGGGTCTCGACGCGCTCCTTCGTCGCTTGCTCGACCACCTTCCGGGGGAGCGCTCGCTGGACTGGCGGGTTCGTCGGTGCTCGCTCGAGCACCAGCGCTCGCGCGAGCACCCGCGCCCAGGACCGTGCGGATCACGGGCAGCTTGACGGCGATGTGCACGATCACGGATCCGATCGCGATCCAGGCCACCGCGTAGTGGACGGTCGGGAAGAAGAACGTCCACGGGTAGAACTCGGCGACGTTCAGCAGACCGCTGATCAGCTCGAAGGCGACCGAGGCGATGAGCACCAGGATCGATCCGCGTTCCAGGAGCCGGATGATGCCGCCGAACAGCGGCCGCTGCCAGAACTTCGGCGTCACCACCCAGAGTTTCATCCCCAGCAGTGGGATCGCGGCGATCCCGCTGGTGACGTGCAGTCCCTGGGTCACCCGGTAGATCCAGACCGGCCGGTGCGGGAGGGTCAGCCAGCTCAACGGATGCTGCACGAAATGGCTGTACAGACCGGTGAGAAAGCAGACCAGTACACAGATCCCCAGCCAACGACCCACCCGGACAGTGGTGTCGACGGACCGCAGCCGGGAGGTGTAGTCGCCCTCTTCGGGGATGGGCGGGAACCGTCGTGCGAACGGGGGAACTGCCGACCGCACCGCAGAGGTGACCCGATCGCGGGTACTCATGCCACACCCCGTGCCGGGTGCGTCCGCACCAGAGCGACCGCCGCGGCGAAGCGGGAGGCGGGGGCGATGCCGGCCACGTGCCTGGCATCGTCCCAGGTGTCGACATCGACGAGAGTCGGCAGCAGCGCGACCGCCACACCGCGGCGAGCGAGGGCGGCCAGGGTGTCGTCGCCGGTCCGATCGGTCGACATCGTCACCGAGGCCAGCGCGGCGGCGTGCCCGGGATCGTGCAGTCCGAGCGCCCACCAACCACCGTCCTCGGCGCGTCCGAGCACCGCGTCGGTGTCGGCAAGCGTGTCGAACGACGCGTCGAGCAGGGGCTCCGTGAGTTGGGGTGTGTCCATCCCGACCTGCAGGACGGGGCCACCGAAGGCTCCGGCATCCGCGTGGGCGGCCACCAGCCGCTGCACGAAGGTGCTTCCACGTTGTTCCACCACGGCGCAGTGGCGCAGTGCGGGGAGCAGCTCCTCGCAACGCATCGCCTGCCGGAAGTCGCCGGTCACCGCGACGACGACGCGGGCGCGCGGCACTGCCAGCGAGCTGTACAGGGTGTCGAGCAGCGCGGCCGAGGCCAGCTCGGCAGCCTCCTGCGCGGTGAGGGTTCCGATCAGGCGGGTCTTGGCCAGGCCCGGAACCGGAGCCTTGGCGACGACGAGCAGGGTGCGAGTCACCGGGCGACCGAGGTCGGGCGGGTGCTCTCGGCACGATCCCAGGAGCGGCTCTGCAGCAGCACTCCGGCGAAATCCTTGGCCACGATCCAGCTGCCGCGGGCCGTACCGCTGATCTTGGATCGGGTCCCGGCCGCCCTGCGCCGGTAGCTGACGTCCCGTTCGACGATCCGCAGACCCTGCTGCTTGGCGCGCAGGAAGGTCTCCAGCGGGTATCCGCACCGCCGGTCCCGGACGTCGAGCGCTACCCAGGTCTGTCGACGGGCGATCCGCATCGGAGCCAGATCGTGCAACCGTGGCCCACCGAGCCCGATCATCGCGGACAGCACACTGTTGGCCAGCCGCGCGTGCCACGGCCACACTCCTGCGCTGACCGGACGTCGTGCGCCGCAGGCGATGTCCGCATCCCCGAGACGGACCAGGTCGAGCAGTGGGAGCAGCTCCGCGGCGTCCAGCGAGCCGTCGCAGTCCATCACCGCGACGAACTCGGCGGTGCACGCCGAGAGGCCGACGTCCACTGCTGCCCCGTATCCGCGGTTCGGCGCATGGACGACCGTCGCGCCGAGCTTCGCGCCGATCGACGCGCTGCCGTCCACGGAGCCGTTGTCGACCAGTACCGCTCGCCAACCCGCAGGCAGGGACGCGAGCACACCGGGGATGGCGGCGGCCTCGTCCAGGCACGGGAGGATGACGTCCACCGGAGCACGCGCGACGTCGAGTTCTTCCATGCGATCGACACTAGGAGCGGAACCTCTCCTGAAACCGGAATCGTTCCTTACGGCGCAGTGGTCATGCTGCGCAGGGGATTACGGAACGCTGACGTTCGGCCTCGGATCGCCCTGTGCCCGGTCCGGGTGAATAGCGTCGACCGGATGAGCGTGCTGCAGACTCCCGACTCGGCTGCTGTCGGGTCCGGCGCTGCCGTCGACCAGGACGCGTCCGCGGGTGCTGCAGCAGCGGTCCGGCGTGCTCCGTCCACGAGTTGGGTGGTCGTGCCGTTGGTGGCGGCGGTACTCCTGCTGACCATCGCCGCAGTGGTCGGAGCCATCCTGACCCGATCGGGAAGTCGGCTCTACGTCGACGCGCCGCCGCTGATCGCCCGATTGATTCCGCACGTGGGGCCGGGGACACCTGCCGCGATCCTGCTCGCACTGCTCGGGGTGGTGCTCGCCCGCAGGTGGCTGGGCCGGCTGCGGTGGTCGAGGCTGCTGCCGTTGAGCTATCTCGGAGCGCTCGCCTGGACGTTCTCGCTGTCGCTGATCGACACCGGCGAACGGAGTTGGGCAGCGCCCCTGGGTGAGAAGGACGAGTACCTGCACGATCTGCCGCGGGTCTCCGACGTCCACGGATTCCTGTCGTCCTTCTCCGACCACATCCTGGATTTCCAGCCCGGCAGCTGGACCACCCACGTCTCCAGTCATCCGCCGTTGGCCACGCTGTTCTTCTGGGCACTCGACCGGATCGGGCTGGGCGGACAGACCTGGGCTGGGATCGCCGTGATCGTCGTCGGGAGCACGGTCGCGGTCTCGGTACCGATCACCCTGCGGGCGCTGGGTGCGGCCGGCGCCGCGCGAGCGATGGTGCCGTTCGGGATCTTCTTCCCCGGCGCCGTGTGGGTCGGGACGTCCGCGGACGGCATGTTCGCCGGCGTGCTTGCTGCCGGGATCGCTGCTGCCGCCTGGGGTTCGACCAGGCGTTCGGCCCGGGCTGCCATCCCCTGGTCGTCGATCGGCGGGTTGCTCCTGGGAGCGACGCTGTACCTGTCGTACGGCCTGGCGGTGGCCATCGTGCTGGTCGCCGCTGTGTGCTGGTGCTCCTGGCGATCGGTGCGCACCCGCGGTGGGTCGGTGCGCCTGTGGAGCAGTGCCTGGGCGATGGTCGTCGTCGGGGTCGCGGCCGTGGCGATCTGGTTCTTCGCCAACGGTTTCCACTGGTTCTCCGCTCTGTCGTTGCTGCAGACGCGCTACTACCAGGGGATCGCGAGCGCGCGGCCGTACAGCTACTTCGTCTGGGCGAACCTGGCGGCGCTGGTGGTCTGTGCCGGACCCGCCTTCGCGACCTCGGTGACAGCCGCCGCTCGAGCGGCCTGGGCCGGTGTCCGTCACGGCCGGCGGACGGAGGGCGCCGCTCGCCGGCGGATCGGTGTCCCGGCGCTGCTGACGATGGCCACCGCGATCGCCGTGCTGCTCGCCGACCTGTCCGGGCTGTCCAAGGCCGAGACGGAGCGGATCTGGTTGCCGTTCGGCGTCTGGCTGCTCTGTGGGGTCGTAGGGCTGTCGCGGCAGTGGCGTTGGCGGTTGCTGGTGCTGCAGATCGGTACAGCGCTGCTCGTCAATCATCTGCTGCTGACACACTGGTGATCTGATGACGGATCCCCCGCGTCCCGCGACCGACGGCCCCAGCGGCGCCACCGTGCTGATCGTCGATGACGACCCGACGGTCCGCGAGGTCGTGCGCCGCTACCTGGTGCGCGACGGACACCGGGTGCTGGAGGCCGCCGACGGTGCCGACGCGCTGGCACTTGCCGCGCGGGAGCGCCCCGATCTCATCGTGCTGGATCTGATGCTGCCCGGGATCGACGGACTTGACGTCTGCCGGCACCTGCGCCGGACCTCGACGGTTCCGATCCTGATGCTGACGGCGCTGGGCGCGGAGTCCGACCGCGTCGTGGGCCTGGAGTACGGGGCGGACGATTATGTGGTGAAGCCGTTCTCGCCCCGCGAGTTGTCGCTGCGGGTCGGTCGGATCCTCGAACGCTCCCAGGCAGTCCGGACGGAACCTGCTGTACCGCAAGTGATGTGCGACGGCGACCTGATCGTCGACCCGCGTAGCAGGATCGCCCAGCGAGCCGGTGCACCGCTCGCGCTGACCACCCGGGAGTTCGACCTGCTGGTCCACCTGCTGCGGCATCCGGGCCAGGCCTTCACCAGGACCGCTCTGCTGGAACAGGTGTGGGACTGGTCGTTCGGCGACCAGTCGACCGTGACCGTCCACGTGCGTCGGCTGCGGGAGAAGATCGAGGTCGATCCGAGTCGTCCGACGAGGATCGTCACCCTCTGGGGCATCGGCTACCGGTTCGACCCGGAAGGACCAACTCCATGACCGACCTCTCACACATCCTGCCCTGGGCGCTGCTCGCGACGGTGGCGATCGTGTTGCTCGAGGCGATCCTGCTGCGCTGGATCCAACGCACCGCGCGAGGATCGGCGATCCCGGTGGCTGTCGGCGTACTCGTCGGTATGCCGGTGCTGTCGGTGCTCCTGTTCGTCGTCGCGATCAGCGGATTCATGTTCACCGACCAGGTCGGCTGGACGGCCGTCGCCTGCGGTCTCATCGCTGTCACGGTGGTACCGGTGTCGGTGTTGTTCGCCCGCAGGGTGATCCGGCGTGAGCTGGAGGCGGAGAGTCGACGCGCGAGCGAGCGGTCCGCCGAGACGTCCCGCCGGGAGCTGGTCGGTTGGATCAGCCACGATCTGCGCACCCCGCTCGCCGGGATCCGGGCGATGAGCGAGGCCCTTGAGGACGCCGTGGTCACCGATCCGCAGGACGTCACCCGCTATGCGCGCCGCATCGGCGACGAGACCCATCGGCTCTCGGCGATGGTGGACGACCTGTTCGAGCTCTCCAGGATCAACTCGGGCACGCTGACTCTCGCCGTCGAGCTGCTCTCGACAAAGAGTCTGGTCACCCAGGCGCTCGACGCGTCGATGCCCGCGGCGCAGGTCCGCCAGGTGCGACTGGAGAGCGGCACCGATGCGATCAGGGAGAGTTGGCCGACCGTCTCGGCGTCGCACCGCGAGATGGCCAGGGTGCTGGGCAACCTGTTGGTCAACGCCATCCGGCACACTCCCAGCGGCGGCACGGTACGGCTCAGCGTCGGCAACGACGAGGAGGCAGTGCTGCTCGTCGTGCAGGACGGCTGCGGGGGGATCCCCGAGCACGAACTGCCGTTCGTCTTCGACACCGCATTCCGGGGCGGGGATGCGCGCTCTCCGCATGAGGAATCGGCCGTCACCGGTCCCGGTGCCGGACTGGGGCTGGCGATCGCCCGGGGGCTGGTGGAGGCGCACGGTGGGTCGATCGCGGTGGCCAACCGTTGGCCGGGCTGCCGCTTCGAGGTCCGTCTGCCCGCGAGCGACACCCGTGCGGATGTTGTTGTTCCGTAAGGAAGGATCTCTCGTTCCGGCGTCGGACGACTGATCTGCTGTCGGTATGCGAGTTCTCGTCACCGGTGCTGCCGGTTTCATCGGATCGACCGTCTGCGACCGCTTGCGGGAGGCCGGCCACGAGGTGCTCGGCCTCGACCTGCTGATCCCCCAGGCGCACGGCGGCCCGCCGCCGTGGATGCCGGCAGACACCGTGATCGGCGACGTGCGCGACGGCGACCTGCTCGACTCCCTCGTGGCCGGGATCGACGTCGTATGCCACCAGGCGGCCATGGTCGGGCTCGGGGTGGATCTCGACGATGCACCGCTCTACGCCTCTCACAACGTCGTCGGCACCTCGACCCTGCTGGCAGCGATGGCCCGGGCCGGCGTCGGAAGTTTCGTCCAGGCCTCGTCGATGGTGGTGTACGGCGAAGGCCGCTACCGCTGCTCCGTCCACCAGGAGGTGCGGCCCCCGGCCCGCTCCGCAGCGGCGTTGGCGGCCGGCAGCTTCGAGCCGCAGTGTCCGCACTGCGCAGGCACGCTGACCTGGGCAGCGATCAGCGAGGGCGCATCGCTCGATCCGCGCAATGTCTACGCCGGCACCAAAGTTGCCCAGGAGCACCTGGCGACATCCTGGGCGATCGCCGCCGGCGGACGCGCCATCTCGTTGCGCTACCACAACGTCTATGGTCCGCGGATGCCGCGCGACACCCCGTACGCGGGGGTGGCTGCGTTGTTCCGCTCCGCGCTCGAGCGTGGTGAGGCGCCTCGGGTGTTCGAGGACGGCCGGCAGCTGCGCGACTTCGTGCACGTCGACGACATCGCCGCCGCGAACGTCGCAGCGATCGAGGCCCTGGGTCAGGTGACCAGGGGTCCGCTCGAGGAGCCCGGTCGAATGACGCCGCTCAACATCGCCTCCGGGGTACCGCACACGGTCAGCGAGTTGGCGGCCGCCCTGGCAGCGGCGATGGGCGGCCCGGAGCCGGTGGTCGTGGGAGGTGGCCGGGCCGGTGACGTCAGGCACGTGGTCGCTGATCCCGCGGCAGCGCGTGAGTTGATCGGCTATCGGCCGACGGTGGACTTCGATGCCGGGGTGCGGTCCTTCGCCACGGCCGTGCTCCGCCGATCTGTGATGGTCCCGACGGGCTGAGCAGGACCGGACCGGGTGGGGCTCTGGGAGTTCCTGGTGCTCAGTGGCAGGATCCCCGTCATGACACAGCTCGAACCGACGCAGGCCGCCCCTCGCGGAGTCGAGGCCAACGGCATCAACGCCATCGACGAGTCGGAACACCGGGGCACCCCGCGGGAGCTGTTCTGGCCGTGGTTCGCAGCCAACGTCTCGGTCTTCGGCATCAGCTACGCGGCTTTCATCCTGTACGCCGGGGTCTCGTTCTGGCAGGCGCTGATCGTCGGCGTGATCGGTATCGTCTTCTCGTTCCTGTTGTGCGGCCTGGTGTCCATCGCCGGCAAACGCGGTAACGCCCCCACGATGACGCTCTCCAGAGCTGCCTTCGGGACGGAGGGCAACCGGCTGCCGTCGCTGATCTCCTGGGTGCTGACGGTCGGGTGGGAGACCGCGCTGACAGCGCTGGCGGTGCTCGCGACCTCCACCGTGTTCGACGCCCTCGGCTGGGGCGGCGGCACCGGAGCGAAGATCATCGCGCTGGTGGTGGTTGCCGCACTCATCGTGATCGGCGGGATCCTCGGTTTCGACTTCATCATGAAGCTGCAGAAATGGATCACCATCGTCACCGGGGTGCTCACGGTGGTGTTCGTGATCGTGGTCGCGAACAAGATCGACTGGGCGGTGGTGAGCGCGCTGCCCGCCGGCTCGCTCGGCGCGTTCATCGGAGCCCTGGTGCTGGTGATGACGGGGTTCGGGCTGGGCTGGGTGAATGCTGCCGCCGACTATTCCCGTTACCTCCCGCGGTCCGCCTCGACCAGGGGTGTCGTCGGCTGGACGACACTCGGCGGCTCGATCGCGCCGATCCTGCTGGTGATCTTCGGCCTGCTGCTCGCCGGGAGCTCGACGGACCTGCGGGACGGAATCGCGGCGGATCCGATCGGTGCCCTCGTCACCACGGTGCCGACCTGGTTCCTGGTGCCGTTCGGCATCGTCGCCATCCTCGGTCTGATCGGCGGTGCGGTGCTGGACATCTACTCCTCCGGCCTGGCGCTTCTCTCGGTCGGGCTGAAGGCGCCGCGCTACGTCGCCGCTTCCATCGACGGGGTGCTGATGATCGCCGGGGCGATCTACGTGGTGTTCATCGCCGATGACTTCCTCGGACCGTTCCAGGGCTTCCTGATCACCCTCGGCGTCCCGATCGCGGTGTGGTGTGGCATCTTCCTGGCGGATGTGCAGCTGCGGAAGCAGCCCTACGCGATCGACGAGCTGTTCTCCCGCACCGGTCGCTACGGCACTGTCACCGTCTCGGCGGTGGTCCTCGTCGTCGTCGGGACGATCATCGGCTGGGGCCTGGTGGTGAGTACCTACCAGGGCTTCGGCTGGCAGGGGTACTTCATGGGCATCCTCGGCGGCAAGGCCGGGACGCTCGGCGGAGCCAACATCGGGGTGCTGGTCGCGCTGGTGCTCGGGTATGTGGTGACGCTCGTGCTGCGTCGGGACGCGGTGCGCCGACAGGAGGCGCTCCCCCTCATCGCCACCACGCCGCGATGACAACGGCGCTCATGCTGATCGACCTCCAGCGCATCTTCGCCGAACCACAGAGCCCCTGGGCCGCACCGGATTTCGATTCCGCTGCGGACAGCTGCCGGCGGCTGCTGGCGGGTTGGCACGGGCCGGTCGCCGTCACCCGGTTCGTCCTGCCGGAGCAGATCATGGGTGCCTGGCAGCCGTACTACCGGGACTGGCCGTTCGCCACCGATCCCGCCAACAGTGCGCTGTACGACCTGGTCGACGGCGTCGACACCACCGGTGCGGTGGCGATCGACCGGCCCAAGTTCGGCAAGTGGGACGCGGCGACGGCCGCCGCGTTGCCGGGCGTCACCGAGCTGGTGCTGGGCGGGGTGTCCACCGACTGCTGCGTGCTGGCGACAGCGCTGGCGGCGGCGGACGACGGGATCCAGGTGACGATCGCCACTGACGCCTGCGCCGGGGCCACCGCTGCGGACCACCAACGGGCGCTGGAGGCGATGGCCCTGTTCGCTCCGATGATCCGCCAGTCGACCGTTCAGGAGATCCTGGAGCGCTGAGCCGCACCAGCGCCGGGCCGCTGAGCGGGCCCGCGCCGGGAACGAGACGCTCCGAGCCGTGTTCGCCACCGCGCTCGGTGACGCGTTGGGCACGGTGGTCAACCTGGTCGATCCGGACCGGGTGGTGCTGGCGGGCGAGGGGATGCGCTACCACGACCTGATCCTCGCCCACTGCCGAACAGCGTTGCAGCGCGGCATGTTCGGGTCGATGAGCGAGTCGGACCTGATCCTCGTCCAGTCGGACGACACCGCCTGGGCCCGTGGTGCTGCGAGCCTCATCCTGGGCACCCTGTTCCGGCCACACCTGCACCACGGTGATGCCCGGACCCGAGCCTGATCACCCTGCAGGCCGGCTGAGACCGACCTGGTCGGGGAGTCGATGAGCACCTGGTGGCCCCTTCGTGGGTCGTGTCGCTCTCGGGTGACGTCAAGTGGCCCGTCGCCGAGCATTCCTGCAGAACCTTCTGCTGAGATGCTCGGTGAGCGGCCGTTCTCCGTCACGCACTGATCCGACTCCCGTGCGGGCGGTGGCCCCGGCGGGTGCCGGCAGGTGCTCCGAGGGAGGATTGCGGGATGACCTTCACCGACACCCTGATCGCAGCCGAGCCCGCCGTCCGAGCCCTGCTGGCCGCAGCCCCGGCGGAATTCACCGTCTCGGTGGCGGTTGACGACCTCCACGATGGCGGATTCTCGATCGACGGCGACCAGGTGTTCAGAGCGGCCTCCGTCATCAAGGTTCCGGTGATGACAGCCGTGCTGGAAGACGTTGCTGCCCAGCGACTCTCGCTGGACCAGCCGATATCGGTCGACGAGGCGGAACGGGTCGAGCCGTCCGGGGTGCTGTACGTCCTGCAGGACGTCCCCACGCCGTCGGTCCGCGACCTGCTGACGTTGATGATCGTGATCAGCGACAACATGGCGACCAACCTGCTGATCGACGCTGTCGGGATGGACAGGGTGAACGCGTCGATGCAGCATGCCGGTCTGACCTCCACGGTGCTGCGGCGCAGACTCAACACCACCGATCCCGCCTTCGCGAGCGTCCGCAACGAGATGACCGCGGCCGACGCAGCCCACGGATTGGTCCAGCTCGCCCGCGCCGAAGGCGTCTACGCCGACAGCGCGCTGCGCGAGGTCGCAATGACAGCGCTGCGGCGTCAGCAGCACATCGACCTGCTGCCGCGCCACCTCCCCGAGCCGATCATGCTGGCCCACAAGACAGGATCACTGGACGGCCTGCGGCACGATGCCGGCATCCTGCTCCGCGCCGGCGAGCCGGTGGCCGTCGTCGCGGTGTTCGCCGACGCGACCGATCACGGCGCCCACGACGTCGACCCGCAGACCGAGCGCGCGCTGGAGGACCTGACCGCAGAGATCGGTCGGGTACTCGGCGCCGCCCTGCGCTGAGTGCGCCGCGGTGCGCTGAGTGCGCCGCGGTGCGCTGAGTGCGCCGCGGCGCGGTGAGTGCTCCGCGTTGGTCGGGCTCCGCGTTGGTGGGGCTCCGCGTTGGTCGGGCTCCGCGTTGGTCGGGCACCCGCGCTGGACGAGCTCAGGGTCAGGGAGTCCAGGTGATGGTGGGACCTTCGTAGGACGGGTCTCGGCTCGTCACCGAGATCTTGTCCGGCTGCTTCAGGATGGCGCCCTGCGCCAGCGTGAGGCTCCGCCCCGGCAGCAGGTACAGGCCGGAGGCCGGACCGATGAAATCCCGCTCGTTGTAGAACGTCTCGGCCGCCGCGTCGCCGTCGAAGACCTTGGGTGACCAGCCGCTGAGCCGGAACGGGGTGTCGGTGTTGTTGGTGAACGTGCCCTCCACGGCGAGGTAGGTGGTGCCGTCGCCGGCGACCGCACCGACCGGGACCGCCGATCGGGTGCGCACCGCCACCGAGATTCCGGAGGCGTAGACGAAGGTGTCACCGAGCTTCCGCTCTGCCTCGTCGCCCTCCGCTTCCTTCGACGCCGCCACGGATCGGGGCTTCTGGGGACCCGTGGAGGACACCCAGGCCACGTCGAAGGGCTGGTCCGGTCGGAGCTGGACGACGACATCCGCTGGGTCCTTCGCCCAGCAGCCGAGCGTCAACGTCGCGGTCTTCCCCGGCTCCACCGACAGCTGTGCATCGCCGACACCCGAGGCCGAATCGACGACCGATTCACAGCTGAAACCGCCGCTGACCACACCGCTCAACAGGATCGAGGTGATCGGTTCCCTGGAACCGTTGGTGATCGTCACCGTGTACTTCACCGCACGAGCACCGCGGGGTTGGCGGGTCGTGTTCCTGGCCGTGAAGCTCGCCGGCTTGCTGACGAGCGCGGTGACACCGTTCGTCCAGGTGATCTTGGAGCCGAAGGCGACCTGTGCAGCACCGCGCACGGCGATGTCGTCGGACACCGGACCGGGCGCTGTGCCGCCGGAGGTCGGCGGGGTTGGCGTCTTCGCTCCGGGTTCGGTGGTGCTGTAGATCGGGGCGGGCAGATTGGTGAAGACGACCGATCCGCTGTCCCGGAACCGGACGTCCAGCACCAGGCCTGCGGTGCCCGACAGCCCGAAGGCGATCTTGACCGTGAACGTCGAACCGGGTGGGTAGCGGCCCTCCGGCAGTGAGCCGATCTTCTGCGACCGCGCGCGGACCTGGACCCGCTGCACCGTCTTCTCGGCGAGTCCGTAGCTGAGAGCTGTCGGGGTGATCGTCTCCCGCGAGCCGTTGGTCACGGTGAGGGTGGTCTGCAGGTAGCGCGGCGACTTCTCGCCGTAGGCGTCCTCGCCGGGCGTGTAGGCCCTGAACGTGCCGACGGCCACCGAGATCCCGCTGGCGAAGGTGAACTTCCCGCCGAGCTTCTGCACCCCGGTGAACTCGGCGAGCGGGGAGCCGCTGCCCGATTCCTTCGTGGTCCTGCCGGTTCCGTCCAGCGCGTAGCCGACCTCCTCGCTGTCGGAATCCGCCGCGACGAGCACCGCGACGGTGCTGCTCGTGCTCAATCCGTACGCCCAGGTCCAGGTGGCGCTCTGGCCGGGTACCAACGAGATCTCCGGTGGGCTCGGCAGGCCGCCGTCGTAGTACCGGCGACCCCTGGACTCGCCACCGCTGTCGGCCCGGAACAGCAGCTCCTGCGCCTGGTAGGCCTGCTTGCTGCCGTTGACGAGGGTGATGGCGAAGGTGACGAACTCCTTGCCGTACTTCTTGCTCTCCGCAGCGTCCTTCGGCGTGTACTTCTTCGGCGCCGCGACGGTCACCGTGATCCCGTTGGCCCAGCTGTAGCTCTGACCGAAGGCGAGCACCGGCGGCTCGGCGGGGTCGGGGGGCTCGCTGGTGGAGGTCGTGGTGGAGGTCGTGGTGGAGGTCGTGGTGGTGCTGTCCGTGGTCACCGGCGGCTCGGTGGTCGGCTCGGTGGTCGGCCCGGTGGTCGGCTCGGTGGTCGGCTCCGGTGTGCTGGTCGGCGACTCGTCCGTGGACGAGGCCGCCGAGCCCTCCGTCGTCGGCAGGGCAGGAGCCGACGAGGCGGGATCCACCGCGACGCCGCCGACGCTCGCGCCGCATCCGGCGATCGCCAGAGCGGCCGTCACCCCGAGCAGCAGTGAGACCACGGGGCCGCGGCGGGCAGGACGGACGAGGATGCGGTGCTGCAGACCGGGACGCACGGCTGGGGTTCCTCTCGTCGGACCTCTGATCGGAGGCCTACACCGTAGCGAGCCGGGGTCGCAGCCGTGGACGTTCCGGCTCCGACGACCCGGCGGGTAGCTTCGTCGCTGTGACCTCGGACCTCAGCGCGGTGCTCGACGGATGGCCGGTCGACCGGGCGGCCGTCGCCGTGATCGGACCCTCCGGGGTGCTCACCGCGGCCGGCGACGACGGCACCTTCCGCTGGGCATCGGTGACCAAGGTGGTCACCGCCCTCGCCGTGCTCGACGTCGTCGCGGACGGATTGTTGTCGCTCGACACGCCTGCCGGGCCCGAGGGTGCAACCCTGCGGCACCTGCTCTCGCACGCTTCGGGGGTCGCGATGGACTCGGATGACGTGCTCGCGGCCCCCGGAACGAGGCGGATCTACTCGAACCGGGGGATCGAGATCGCCGCCGACCTGGCCGCGGAGGCGGCGGCACTGTCGGTGAAGGAGCTGCTGGCCCAGCGGGTGTTGGAGCCACTCGGCATGACGTCGACCCTGGAAGGCTCTGCAGCCCACGGGATGTCGGGCACCATCGCCGACCTGGCCGCGCTGGCCGCCGAGTTGCTCACCCCCCGGCAGACCCTCCCCGGCGTCGTGGTCGGCGCGTCCACCTGTGCATTCCCCGGTCTGCCGGGTGTGCTGCCCGGCTACGGTCGGCAGACCACCAACGACTGGGGTCTCGGCTGCGAGATCAAGGACGGTAAGAGCCCGCACTGGACCGCTCCGGCGAACTCACCGGCCACCTTCGGCCACTTCGGTCAGTCGGGCAGCTTCCTCTGGGTCGATCCGGACGTGCAGCTCGCCTGCGTCAGCCTGGCGAGCAAGGGTTTCGGGCCGTGGGCTGTCGACTCCTGGCCCCCCCTGTCCAGTACGGTGCTGCGGCAGTTCGGCTGAGCCCGCTGGTCAGGACGGCAGCCCGCGCAGCACCTGTTTCTGGATCTTGCCGGTGGACGTCTTGGGCAGCGCGTCGACGAACTCGATCTCCCGGGGTGCCTTGTAGCGGGCGATCGCGGTCTTGACGTGCTCGATCAACGCCCGCTCGTCGACCTCCGCTCCCCGCTCGAGGATGACGAACGCCTTCGGTCGTTCCCCCCACTGCTCGTCCGGGACGCCGATGACCGCGGCCTCCACCACTTCAGGGTGCGCCATCAGCGCCTGCTCCACCTCGACGGTGGAGATGTTCTCGCCGCCCGAGATGACGATGTCCTTGGCCCGGTCGCGGATCTCGACGTATCCGTCCGGATGCCACAGGGCCAGGTCGCCGGAGTGGAACCAGCCGCCCGCGAAGGCCCGCTCGGTCGCCGCTTCGTCCCGGTAGTAACCGGTCATCACGTTGTTGCCGCGCATCACGATCTCACCGAGTGTGGCGCCGTCCCTGGGTACGTCGTGCAGGTCAGCATCGACGACCCGGATCAGATCGGTGTGGATCATCCCGACCCCTTGCCTCGCTTGCAATTTCGCCCGGGCGTCCTCGTCGAGCGCATCCCACTCGCGGCGGTACTCGTTGACGGTGTGTGGCCCGTAGGTCTCCGTGAGGCCGTAGACGTGCACGATGGTGAACCCCATCCGGGACATCTGCTTGAGCGTCGTCGGCGACGGCGGCGCACCGGCGGTGGTGATCACCAGTGGTCGATCCAGCGAGTGCGCTCCGGGAGCCCGCATGATCGTGGTGACCACGGTCGGAGCGCCGTTGAGGTGCGTCACGCGGTGCTCGTCGATCAGCGCCCAGATGACGTCGCCGCGCACCTCCCGAAGGCAGACGTGGGTGGCGCCGATGCCGGTGATCGCCCACGGTGTGCACCAGCCGTTGCAGTGGAACATCGGCAGCGTCCAGAGGTACACCGAGTCCGGGGAAAGCTTGCTGTGCACCAACTCCGAGAAACTGTTCAGGTACGCGCCGCGGTGTGAGTACTGCACGCCCTTCGGAGTGCCGGTGGTTCCCGAGGTGTAGTTGATGCTGATGGTCGCGTTCTCGTCGTCCACCGCCCAGGGCAGCGGCTCGTCGGACCCCCGTGCCAGCAACTCGTCGTAGGAGAACCCGGACCCGATCCCGTCGCCCGGCGCGGCCGGATCCAGCACGGTGACGATCTCCCTGACCGAGAGCAGCTCGCCGGCGACCGGAGCGACGATCGGGTGCAGGGCGGCGTCGACGACCAACACGGTGGCCCCGGAGTGATCCAGGACGTAGCGGACCTCCTCGGTCGACAACCGGGTGTTGATCGCCACCAGAACGCCGCCGGCCAGTGGAACGGCGAAGTGCGCGATGAGCATCTCCGGCAGGTTGGGCACCAGGTAGGCGATCCGATCGCCCGGACGGATCCCGGAAGCCTGCAGGGCGCGGGCGACCCGGGTGCACTCGGCGGCGAACTCGGCATAGCTGATCCGCCGCTCGCCGTGGACGATCGCGGTCTTGTCGCCGAAGACGTCCGCGGATCGCTCCAGCAGGCTCAGCGGCGTGAGTTGGGTGAGGAAGACGGGGCCGGTGGGCGGGACAACGGGAGCCATGGCATCACTGTCTCATTGGGCTGTCTCCTCGGTCACTGTGTCCTCCACGACTGGGTGGGAGCGTGGGTGGGGTGCGTATCGTGCGCAGGGCACCCGGCCGACGCGGTGAAGCCCAGTGGCGAGACTCGCTGCAGCGCATTCGAACAGCGGGATCTCGGACGACAGGAGCGGCATGAACTGGCTGAACGACACCGTGCCGATCTTCGGTCTGCAGGTGAAGTGGTCGGATCTGATCGGCAACGTCTTCGCGCTCGCCACCGTGGTGCTCGCCCTGAAGCGGTGGATCCTGGCGTGGCCCGTCCAGATCATCGGTTCGTTGTTGCTGCTGTCGGCCACCCTCTCGGCGCACCTGCCCGGCAACGCAGCCCGCCAGGTCGTCATCATCCTGGGGGCGATCTGGGGCTGGACGCGATGGAACGCCGACCGCTCGGCCGAAGGTGAGATCTCGGTGCACTGGGCGACAGGTCGGCAGCGGATCGCCCTGGTGGTCGCGATGCTCCTCGGGACGGCAGCATTCGGCGGAATCCTCAAAGCCACCAACGGATCCTTCTTCCCCGAGGCTCCGTGGCACATCGTGCTCGCCGATGCCTGGATCTTCATCGGCTCGGTGGCGGCGATGTGGGCGCAGGGTCGGCGGATCGTCGAGTTCTGGTTCGTCTGGCTGGCCGTCGACCTGGTCGGTGTGCCGCTGGCCTGGACGTCCGGCTTGTACTTCTCGGGGGTCGTCTACATCATCTTCTTCGTGATGGTGCTGGTCGGTGTCCGCGACTGGGCGATGCGGAGTCGGCAACGGATCTCCTCACCGTTCGAGCCGGCCCGGGAGATCAAGCGCACCCACCCGGACGCGCGCAGCAGCTGAGCGGCGGAGAACCCGGTGGCGACGCCACCTAAGCTGGAGCGGTCATGTCCGTGTCCCCAGATCCCAGCACTGCAGATGCCACCGCTGCCGACCAGTCCGCGGCGACTGCCACCCCCGCCCTGACCCCTGCAGCGGCACCCCCGTCCGCAGGCCGGCTGCGGCAGCGCCTGCAGGACCTCAGCCTGATCGACGAGCGCCGACTCGGACGCCGACTGGAGGGTCTGCGCAAGATCCGCGACTCCGCGAAGCGGGATCGTTCGCTCGGGCAGATCGCGGACGAGGTGACGCGGGCGGAGCAGCGCATCGAGCGCCGGCGAGCGGCAGTCCCCGAGATCACCTATCCCGATCTGCCAGTGGCCGCGCGTGCCGAGGATCTCGCAGCGGCGATCGCCGAGCACCAGGTGATCATCGTGGCCGGCGAGACCGGCTCCGGGAAGTCCACCCAGCTGCCCAAGATCTGCCTGCAGCTGGGCAGGGGCGTACGCGGGATGATCGGTCACACGCAGCCCCGCCGGATCGCGGCGCGCGCACTGGCCGAGCGGATCGCGGAGGAGACTCACACCGTGCTCGGCGAGCAGATCGGCTACACGATCCGATTCGGCGACCACACCCGCGACGACACCCTCGTCAAGCTGATGACGGACGGCATCCTGCTGGCCGAGATCGGTCGTGATCGACTGCTGAGTCGCTACGACACGATCATCATCGACGAGGCGCACGAGCGCAGCCTCAACATCGACTTCCTGCTCGGCTACCTGACCCAGTTGCTGCCCCAGCGACCGGATCTCAAAGTCATCATCACCTCCGCGACCATCGACCCGGTGCGGTTCTCCCAGCACTTCGGCGGTGCCCCCATCGTTGAAGTCTCCGGGCGGACGTATCCGGTCGAGGTCCGTTACCGACCCTTCGGTCCCGACGAGGCCGCTGAGGACACCGACGAACCGGAAGAGCACAGTGGCTCTGCGAAGACGCCGCGCGGCAAGCAGAACACTGGGAAGTCACCGGACCAGCCGATCGACCAGGCCACCGCCATCTGTCAGGCCGTCGACGAACTCGGCCGCGAGGGAGACGGCGACATCCTGGTGTTCCTGTCCGGCGAACGGGAGATCACCGACACCGCCGAGATCCTGCGGGGGCACCTGCAGAGCCGGCCGGGGACCACCGAAGTGCTGCCGCTCTACGGAAGGCTGTCGGCAGCCGAGCAGCACGAGGTCTTCTCCGCCCACTCCGGCCGTCGCATCGTGTTGGCCACCAACGTCGCCGAGACCTCGCTGACCGTGCCCGGCATCCGGTACGTCATCGATCCGGGCACCGCGCGCATCTCCCGGTACTCGACCCGGACGAAGGTCCAGCGGCTGCCGATCGAGAAGATCTCCCAGGCGTCGGCAGGGCAGCGCGCGGGCCGCTGCGGCCGGGTGGCCGACGGCATCTGCCTCCGGCTCTACGCCGAGGACGACTTCGTGACCCGGCCGGAGTTCACCGACCCGGAGATCGCCCGTACCTCGCTTGCCGCGGTCATCCTGCAGATGGCCTCGCTCGGTCTCGGGGAGATCGAGTCGTTCCCGTTCGTCGAACCGCCGGACACCCGGCAGATCACCGACGGTGTCAGGGTTCTCGACGAGTTGGGCGCGCTCGACCACAGCGGCGCCGACGGTGCGGGTGATCGCACCGTGCGGCTGACCCCGGTCGGTCGGCAGCTCGCTGCCCTGCCCGTCGATCCGCAGTACGCCCGGATGATCGTCGAGGCGAACCAGCGCGGTTGTCTCGCCGAGATCCTGGTGATCGTGGCAGGGCTGACCGTCCAGGACGTCCGGGAGTACCCCCTGGAGGAACGGGACAAGGCCACCGCCGTGCATGCGCGGTTCGCCGACCCGCACTCGGACTTCCTGGCGGTGGTGAACCTCTGGCACTACCTGCGGGAGCAGGCAGCCACGTTGTCCGGCAACGCCTTCCGTCGTATGTGCCGCAGCGAGTACCTGCACTACCTGCGGATCCGCGAATGGCAGGACCTGCACGCCCAACTCCGGCAGGTTGCCAGGCAACTCGGCATGGACACCGACGTCAGTAGTCGGGACGAGGATGCGCCCGACCGGACCGCCGCGGCCTCCGCGCGCCCGGTGCGGGAGGAACCCGGTGCCGGACCGGGTGGGAGCGGCCGGGGAAGACGCCGACGGGGCAAGGGATCCAGCGCCTTCTCCGCGGCCAGAGCGGCGGCCGAGGCGGAGGTCCGCTCCGATCTCGGAACCGACGGCACCGCGACGAAGCCCACGAATGCGACCCAGCAGGGCAGGGGCTCGCAGGTGGTGGGCGTCGACACCGAGGCGGTGCACTGCAGCCTGTTGTCCGGCCTGATCACCCACATCGGGCTCCGGCTGGAACCCGGGCGGGAGTACCAGGGCACCCGTGGTACGAAGTTCATCATCTGGCCGGGATCGGCGCTGGCGAAGTCGCAGCCACGGTTCGTGATGGCTGCCGAACTGGTGGAGACCACGCGACTCTGGGGTCGGACCGTTGCCCGGATCGATCCGGTGTGGGCGGAGAAGGTGGGTGAACACCTGCTCAAGCGAAACCACTCCGAGCCCCGGTGGGACGCCAAGCGTGGTGCGGTGGTCGCCACCGAGAAGGTGACACTGCTCGGCGTCACGCTGGTCGCGGCCAGGACCGTCTCCTATGACGGTATCGATCCGGAGCTGTCGCGGGAGCTGTTCATCCGGCATGCCCTGGTGGAGGCTGACTGGGAGACCCGTCATCCGTGGTTCGCAACGAATCTCGCGGCGCTGCAAGAAGTTTCCGAGCGGGAGGACCGCGCTCGACGACGCGACATCGTCATCGACGACGACACCTTGTTCGGACTCTACGATGCCCGCATCCCGGCCGATGTCACCACCGGGCGGCACCTGGACTCGTGGTGGCGCACAGAGTTCCGGGAGCACCCGGATCTGCTGACCTTCACGCCACAGATGTTGGTGGCCGCCGGCTCCCAGGAGGTGTCCGCGGAGGCGTTCCCCGATCGGTTCAGCTCCGGCGGCGTCGACCTCGACCTCGACTACGTCTTCGACCCCAGTAGGGACGACGACGGCGTCACGGTCACGATTCCGCTCCCGGTGCTGGCCAGGGTCGATCCCGGGTCGTTCTCCGCGCACGTTCCAGGACACCGCGACGAGTTGGCGGTGGCCCTGCTCCGCACCCTGCCGAAGACGTTGCGCCGCAACTTCGTCCCGGCGCCGGACTTCGCCCGAGCCGTGTTGGCCAGGCTCGATCCGGATGCCTCCGACGCGACGGCGGGCTTCGCGTCCAGGTTCGCTGACGGTCTCACTGCGATGACAAGGATCAAGGTGGGGGTCGCCGACTTCGACGAGGCCAAGCTGCCGGACCATCTGCGGATGCGTTTCCGCATCGTCGATGCCCGCGGTGTCGAGGTCGCGGTCGGCAAGAACCTGGCAGAACTGCAGGACGAGCTGCGGGGCAGTACCCGGGATGCGGTGGCGCAGGCGGTCGCCGACTCCACCGCCGAGGTGCACGGTCTGCGGACGTTTCCGCCGGACGGGGTGGAGAAGGAGATCGTCCGGACGATCGGCGGTCAGGAGCTGCGGGCGTTCCCGGCGTTGGTCGATGAGCGGACCTCCGTCGGGATCACCGTCTTCGCGACCGTGCGTGACCAACAGCGCGCGGCGCGCCGCGGCCTGGTGCGCCTGCTCGCCCTGGGCAGTCGTCCGCCCGGCCCCTACATCCGTCATCTGCTGACGTCCGCGCAGATGATGACCCTCGCCACGGCCCCGCACGGTTCGTTCGACGGGTTGGTCGCCGACGCTCTCGACGCCGCCCTGGACGCTCTGCTGGACTGGGCCGGCGGTGTCGTCTGGACGGCGGCAGAGTTCGAGGCGGTGCGGGTGAAGCTCGCCCCGCATCTGGACAGGTCGGTGGGGGACGTCGTGGTCGCGACCGAGGCCGCGCTGCGCGCGGGGAACGTGGCGAGGCTCGAGGTCGACACGGTGCAGGGCGGAGCATTGGCGGCGGCCGCGGTCGACATGCGCAACCAGCTCCAGGAACTGCTCCGGCCGGGGATGATCTCCCGCACCGGCGCCGCGCATCTGCCCGACCTCGAGCGGTACCTGCAGGCTCTGGCGATCCGCGCGGAACGGGCGCGCAGCAACCCGGAGCGCGACCGGGAACGGCTGGCCGGGATCATCGGGTTGCAGACCGAGTTGGAGGATGCGGTGGCAGTGCTGCGGCCGGCCCGGCGTGACGATCCGGATGTCGCCGCGGTGCGCAGGATGCTGCAGGAGTTCCGGGTGGCCCAGTTCGCGCAGCCGATGCGCACGGCGATCCCGGTGTCCGACAAGCGGATCCGGACGGCGATCAGCGCACTCACCGATCAGGGGTAGTGGTGTTCTGCGTCGTCGCGGTTCCTCGCACGGGCTGACGCAGACCAGGTCCGTGCCCGATCCGCGAAGGCGGTCGCGATTCCGCCGGCGTCCCGCCGCCAGATGAGGCCCACCTCCCGGCGGGTGGCGGCTGCGGCCTCGGCGCGCAGCTCGAGCGCGACGGTCCCCGGCGGCAACGCCCGTCCCTCGTCGGGTACGAGAGCCACCCCGAGTCCGGCGCCGACGAGTGCCCGGACGGTGCTGAGGTCCTGGCACTCGATCGCCGTGACCGCGGTGAATCCGGCTGCGGCGCAGAGGGAGTCGAGGATGGTCCGCATGCCGAATCCTGCAGACATCACCACCTGCGGTTCCCCGCGGAGCGCCTCGACGGGCACCGGTGACCCTCCCGCCCACTGGTGGTCATCAGGGACCAGCAGGTGCAGCCGTTGGCGCATCAGCAGCTGCCAGCGCAGGGTCGGTGCTTCCGGCCGCGGTGACACGATCCCGATGTCGAGTTCACCGGCGGTCACCGCTGCAGTGATCAGACCGGCCGCGCCCTGCTGCAGTTGGTAGTCGCCGCCTGCGTCGAGGGCGCGGTGCGCTTTGATCAGCTCGGGTACCAGCCAGGTCCCGAAGGAGTGCAGGAATCCGAGTCGGATCGGCGGCACCGCGCGGCCGGCGATGCGGCGCGCAGCGAGCTCGGCTGCCGCAAGTGCGGCCTCCGCGCTCCGCAGGTGCTCCAGGAACGCGGCGCCGGCGGCGTTCAGTCGGATCGACCGCCCTTGCCGGTCGAACAGCCGCACACCCAGCTCAGCCTCCAGCCGAGCGAGCGCCCGGGAGAGCGTTGGCTGGCTGAGCCCGAGCACGGCAGCCGCCACGGTGACGTTCTGCTCGTCGCCCAGCACGATGGGCCACCGCAGTCGGCGGCGCAGGTCGGTGGAGTCGCGATCATCCATGCGTTCAGACTATGGATCAGTGTCAATAGATGCATTTCCGCACAGAGTGCGGGCAGCGGACAGTTGGCGCATGGACAGCGGTCACCTGCCGGAATCAGCCGAGTACCGGACGCTCACCCGCGGCCTCTTCGCGGCCGGCATGACGACGTTCATGGCCATGTACTCCGCGCAGGCAGTACTCCCGCAGTTGTCGGCTGACCTGGGCGTGAACGTGGGATCCAGCACCCTCGCGGTGAGCGCGACGACCGGGCTGGTGGCGCTTGCCATCATTCCGTCCTCGGCGCTCTCCGAACGGTTCGGCCGGATCGAGGTGATGCGGATCAGCGCGGTCGCCGCCGGCGTCCTCGGGCTGCTGGTGCCGTTGGCCCCAAGCTTTGCCGTTCTGGTGGTGGTGCGCGCCCTGCAGGGCATCGCGTTGGCAGGCGTTCCCGCGGTGGCGATGGCCTACCTGGCCGAAGAGGTCAACGCGGGCTCCGTCGGTAGGGCAATGGGTCGCTATGTCGCCGGGACCACGGTCGGCGGGTTGGCCGGCCGGCTCGTCACCTCGCTCGCGCTGGACGTCATGTCGTGGCGGTGGGCTCTGGAAGTGGCGGCCGTGATCTCGATCGGCTTCACCGCACTGTTCCTGCGGACCGTGCCCGCCTCACGCCGTTTCAGTGCGGTGCCGGTCGGCCCGATCACGGTGTCCCGCACCGTGATCGGGCACCTGGGTCGGCCGGCGCTCGCGGCGCAGTTCGCGCTGGCGTTCCTGCTGATGGGGGGTTTCGTCTCGGTCTACAACCTGCTGTCGTTCCGGCTGCTGGGCGCGCCGTTCGACCTTCCCCAGGCTGTCGTCGGGTTCGTCTTCTGCGCGTATCTGGCCGGAACGGTCAGTTCCGGGTGGGCCGGTCGGCTCGCCGATCGTTGGGGACGGGCGCCGGTGCTGACCGTGTCCGTGGTGGTGTCCGGCGCCGGTCTTGCGCTGACCCTCACCTCGGCCGTAGCGCCGGTCCTGATCGGGCTGGTGCTGTTCACCGCCGGGTTCTTCGGGGCGCATGCAGTGGCCAGCGGGTGGGTGGGCATCCTCGCCGTCACCCACCGCGCGGAGGCGTCCGCGCTGTACCTGTTCTCCTACTACCTCGGCAGCGCCGTGCTCGGCTCCGTGGTCGGGGTCGTCTATTCAGGTTCCGGATGGACGGCAGCCGTGGCCGTGGTCGGCGGGCTGCTCGGGCTGGCCCTGGTGATCGCCCTCACCCTGCTCGTCAGGTCTCGGGGTGTGCGCGACACACAGCGCCGCCCCATCGGCTCTGCAGCCTGACGGGACGGCGCTGTGGGTGCCGTGCCGATTTCTCAGGACGCGGGCGTCGTGGGGGTCGTCGGAGCGGGCGGGGTGACCGGCGGGGTGGTCGCGGCCGGGGGCGTCACCGGGGGAGTCGCGGCCGGGGGCGTCACCGGCGGGGTCGCGGCCGGCGGCACGGTCGGCTCCTGGTCGTTGCCGGCCAGCTTGTCGACGAGCCCGGTCAGCTTGTCCTCGACACCGTCGACCTTCTCGTGGCCGATCTTGCCGCCCACGAAGTCACCGGCCTTCTCGATACCGCTCTTGATCTTCTCGTCGTTGTCGGCGATGAAGCCTTCGACCTTGTTCTTGAGGCCACCGAAATCCACCATGGGTCGTCTCCTTCGTCGTGTACGTCCGAACCGCGGACCCGCGCCGGGCGCTGTCGGGACCGAGCGTAGCCCGGCCTCCTTTCGTAAACTGTTGTGATGGCTCATGAGTTCCCGGTGACCGTCCGATGGGACGGATCGACGGGCAGCGGATACCGCGGGTACTCGCGTACCCACGTGGGTACGACGGAGGGGACACCGGACCTGACGGTGTCGGCAGACCGTCATTTCCGCGGCGATCCTGCGTTCCACAACCCCGAACAGCTCTTGGTGATGGCTGCCGCGTCCTGCCAGCTGCTGTCGTTCCTGGCGCTGGCGGCGAACCGGGGGATCGACGTCCTTCACTACTCCGACGACGCGGTCGGCACCATGACCCCGTCGAGGGGGCCGATGTCGATCGAGCGGATCGAGCTCCGTCCCCGCATCACCGTAGCGGCCGGTCCGGACGGCAGCACCGACACCGCAGCCGTGCTCGCCCTCGTCGAGCAGGCCCATCGGGACTGCTTCATCGCGAACTCACTGCGCTCGGAGATCGAGATCGTCGCGAGCGTCACTGTCACTGCGCCGGGCGGTACCGCGGTCAGTCGACCGGTCCGATCCCGGTGACGATGCGTTCCTGCGCGGTGCGGCGCAGGCCGGTGATGTAGCCGCCGTCCGCTCCGAGCGTCAGCAGGTCGTCGATCGTCGGATTGTTCAGGGTGACCTCCGTCGTCGCCGGTTCCTGCTGCATGCTCAGGAACCCGCGGTGACCGGCCTCGACGGTCTTGGCCAACGATCCGGTGGAGGCGAGCGTGCCCCTGGCGACTCCCAGGATGCCGAGCGACTCGTCGAAGGCGTCGACCAACGCGTCGCGGTTGGCTTCGCACATCGCCTGGACCAGCTCCGGCCGGGTGCCGGCGACCCGGCTGCCGTCGCGGAACGAGCCGGCGGCCAGGGTGCGGGTGAGCGGAATCCCGGACGCGGCCACCTGAGCGAGGGCCAGGGCCAGCAGATGCGGCAGGTGGGAGATGCGCGCCACGGCGCTGTCGTGATCGGCTGCGGTCACCGGGACGACGTGCGAGCCCAGCGCAAGGGCGAGGGCGGCGACGCCGTCCCAGGCGATGGGGTTGGACGACTGCTGCAGGCAGGTGACCCAGGCCGCGCCGCGGAACAGGTCTGGATCGGCTGCGGCGAAGCCGGACGCCGAGGTCCCGGCCATCGGGTGCCCGCCGATGTAACGAGTAAGTGGTGCGATGGCGGTGACCTGCCTGGCCACCGACGCCTTGACGCTGCCGACATCGGTCAGCAGGACTTCCGGCGCCTTCGCGGTGATCTTGCGCAGCATCGACTCGAAACCGGTGACCGGCGAGGCCAACATCACCAGAGCGTCCCGGTCGACGGCCCAGGCAAGCGCCTGATCGAGGGTCGGGTGGATCTGTGCGCCTGATGCGGCAGCCTCCGCGCGGGTGCTCTCGCTGGGTGACCAGCCGGAGACGGGCAAGAGATCCGAGGCCGCTCGCAGGACGGACCCGCCGATCAGACCGAGGCCGAGAACACACAGTCCCTGAGGCAGAGCCTGACTGCGCTTCACCGCCGCGTCGATCGGGGAGTCATCCATGGGGTCATCTTCCATCATCGAAGGTGCACACCGTACGTTGGACCGGTGAGCACCGAAGGTTTTGCTGTTGCAGTGATCCGCGAGGAGACCGACTGGCGGTGCTCGCTGTTGGCCGAAGATCTGGTCGACGACCTCGACGGGGTGATCACCGCCCTTCGGCGACTGTCCGGCAGCGGAGCGGTGTTCGCGCTGGTCAGCGTCGACGAGGAGTTCTTCGTCGTCGTCCGGCCGGTGCCCGGCGGTGCTGCACTCATGCTCTCGGATGCCACCGCAGCACTCGACTACGACATCGCCGCCGACATCCTCGAACTGCTGCAGGTCCCCATCCCCGACGAGGACGACGTCGACGACGACCCATGGCCGGAGGGTGATCTGACGCTGCTCGCAGACCTGGGTGTGCCCGAGGAGCAGATGCAGATCATCGTCGACCAGGCCGAGCTCTATCCCGACGAACAACTCGAGATGATCGCTGCCGCTTGCGGTTTCGCCGATCAGTTCGCCGCGGTGATCGAGAAGCTGTGACCCCGGAGGCTGTCGTGCCGGGTGCGGATCCTGCTGAGGCGTGGATGCGGACGGCCCTGTCGGAGGCGGCTGCGGCCGGCGCTGCGGGCGATGTGCCGATCGGTGCCGTGATCACCACTGCGGACGGCACCCTGCTGGCCGTCGGGCGCAACGAACGCGAGCACGCGCACGACCCGACCGCGCACGCCGAGATCGTCGCGCTGCGCGCCGCCGCCGCGGTCACCGGCCAGTGGAACCTGACCGGCACCTCGTTGTACGTGACGGTGGAACCCTGCGCGATGTGCGCCGGAGCGCTCGTGCAGGCGCGGGTGCGAACCCTGGTGTACGGCTGCCGTGAGCCGAAATCCGGTGCGGCAGGCTCACTCTGGGACTTGCTAACCGATCCGCGCATCCACCACCGCGTCGAGGTGATCGGCGGTGTGCTCGCCGACGAGGCAGCCACCCTGATGCGCGAGTTCTTCGCCGCCCGGAGACGCTGACCGGGCCTCTCCCAGTGCCGCGGATGAGGACGCTGCTCCGCCCGGTTGTCGAGCAGCGAGGAACGAGCGTGACGAGACACGCTCGGCCGCGCCGGTTCGCAGGAACCTTCTTGTGGAGTCGGCCACGGCTGTGCCCCGGGTCCCGCCCGGCGGGGATCCGCGGGTTCGCAGGCTCTCCCGGCGGATTCCCGCCCATGCCCGAGCCACTCCCTGACCCGGGGCGCAGCCGCGGCGGATCACCGGCGTCCACGACGATGAATCGAGATCCACCCCTCTGTCGCCGGCCGAGCGACGAACGAGTCGAGATCCTGTCCGGTCACGACGAATCGATGACGCAGCACAAGCCCGGCTGCGACGGCTGATCGAGCAGCGAGGGACGAGCGTGTCGAGATCCCGTCCGGTCACGATCGGTCTCGACTCACTCTGTTCGCTCGACCACCGAGCATCGTTGATCGAGCGAGGAACGAGTCGAGATCCCGTCCGGGCACGACGAGCTGACGCAAGATGGCCGCTCGCCCAGCATTTCGCAAGAGCCGCCGCGGAAACATCTGGCGCGCGGCCGTTCTCCGTCACTGCCGGCACGGCATCACCCGGCTCGCTCATCGAGTGACGAGAGCATGCCCCTCGACGATCATGGGGGCAGGACGTCCTGCCGAAATGCGTATCGAGGGCCATGTCCTCGTCACAGGGTCAGGGTCAGCTCCCGTAGATCGCGGCCACCCACTCCGGGTGGTCGATGAACGGGTTGCGGTTGTGCTGCCAGGTGTCGAAGACCTTCTGGTTGCGCGTCTTCTCGAACGCATCCGGCGGGTCCTGCGCGTTCCACTTCTTCAGGGCGGAGAGCTTGCCCATGTAGGGCGCAGTGCCGTTGCCGGTGATGTCGTTGATGCCGAGGTTAGGCTTGCCGTCGCCGCCTTCCCAACGGATGTCCATGTAGAAGATCATCCGGGCGACATCACCCTTGTCGGCATCGCGCGGCTCCCACGACGTGGTCGTCGAGTAGTTGCCCTTGGCTTCACTGTTCTCGGTGCCGCCCTCGGCGAAATCCTTGTTGCCACGCGAAGAGTTGACGGACACATCGGCTGCGCGGAGGTGGTTGAGGTCGGTGCCGGGACCGTTGGCGGTACTGAAGTCGCCGTGGCTCTTGGCGTAGACGTGCTCGCGGTTCCAGTTCTCCACGCCGCTGCCGTTGCTCGACTTGGGAACGCTGCGGCCGGTGTACAGCTCGACGACGTTGCCCGAGTTGTTCGGATCCTGGTCGACGTCCTTGATGCCGTCCCAGACCTCGTCGTAGGAGAGTGTGGTGACGCCGGTCGAGATGATCGTGTGCACCTTCGAGCGCAGGGCCGCTCCGGTGAGACCCGAGGTGCCGGTGTAGTAGGCACCGGGATCGCCGGTACCACCGCCGGGATCACCCGGGTCGGTTCCGCCGCCGGCCGGGACGGCGAAAGCGCTCGCCGAGACGAGGCCCGGGTGGCTGAAGTAGGAGGCGAAGGAGCCGGCGACGTCCAACTTCTTCCCGACCGACGTGGGATTGGTCTTGAGGCCGTAGCCAGCGCGGAAGGCACTCGGGATCTGGACGTAGAGGATCTTGGCGGTGGCGGTCTCACCTGCGGTGTCGGCCAGGGCGAGCGCGTAGTCGCTGGGAAAGCCTGAGGTGACGACGGTCGACGAGCCGGTGGGCTGACCGACGACATACCCGGTGACGGTGCCGGCGCTGCCCTGCGCGGCGATTGCCTGCGCGACGGAGATGCTCGCGGTGGTGGCGACCGCCGAGGTCGGTCGAACGGGTGCGGTGACAGCGTGCGCGGCGGTGGCCGGGGCCAGGATGCCGGCACCGAACAACAGTGCGGTGACAAGTGATGTCAGAAATTTCCGGGGGATGGGCACGTTCAGCAAAGTCCCATGGCCCGCCGGGACCGGCAACCCGAAGTCAGGTGAAGCCTTCCGGGATCAAGTATCGGGTGCGAGCGCTCGCCGGATCTCCGGTAGCATTCGTCCCGGTAGCGTGTCCGAGCGGCCTAAGGAGCACGCCTCGAAAGCGTGTGTGGGTGAAAGTCCACCGTGGGTTCAAATCCCACCGCTACCGCCAACGGGATCCGACCCGCGACCTGCGCAGACGCCCAGGCTCGCGGGTCGACCTGTATCCGGATCCCGCAGTCAGCCCGCAGCATCGTCGAGATCGTCCTCGATCGGACCGTCGGATTCGCCGTCCATCCACCGTTGGATCGCAGCCCCGCCGTCCCGCGTGCAGGATCCTCGCTCCGGTCCGGGTTGCCACCGCGATCTCCTCGGCCGCGGCGTCCAGCTGGTCACGTGGTCGGGATGTTGAGGGCTGCCCGCGTGGCGCGCCTTCATCGTTGGGTGCCGGTCCGGGACAGGATCCCGGCGGCTGTCACCGCCAGGTCCAGGCGGTCGGCCACGGCCTCCAGATCGTCGTCGAACAGGTCGGCGTACACGTCCAGGGTCATCGCCGCCGATGCGTGTCCCAGCATCTTCTGGACCGCCTTCACGTTGGCGCCGGCCGACACGGCCAGGCTCGCCGCAGTGTGCCGCAGATCGTGCGGCGTCAGGCGTGGCAGCCCTGCCCGGATCCGAGCCCCCTCGAACCACCCGCCCGTCCCCCTGGGTGGACGCATGAACCCCGCCCGGCCGGGGAACACGAGATCCTCGCGCCCCTTCCCGACACACTGCTCAGCCAACACCGGGGCCAGGAACGCCGGGACGGGCACAGTCCGGCGCCGGTGGTTCTTCGGCGTTCCCAGCTCGACACGGCTGCCCACCTCGACGGCATTCTGGGAGATCGAGATGCGGCGCCGCAGCAGATCGAGATCCCGCACCCGCAGCCCTGCCGCCTCACCCCACCGCAGACCGCCATAGGCCAGGAGCAGCACCATCGGCCCGCGGTCGCCGGCAGCGGCAGCCAGGTCGTGGACCTGTCGGTGCGTCAGATAGGTGTGTTCGCGGCGGACCTTTCGTGGCAGCTTCACCCCGCGCGCCGGGTTCGTGATCAGGCGCCGATCCTTGACCGCGTCATCGAGCACTGCGGCCAGGACTCCGTAGGCCCGCTGCACTGTGGTTGCGCTCCGGGCCTTGCGCTCGCCGTCGTCACCGACTGGACCGGCGGCCAGGTCGGACACCCATTGCTGGACCGTGGTGTGCATGACGTCGACGATCCGGGCCCGTCCCCACGTCGGTTCGACGTGCAGGCGCCACGCGATCTCCAGCGGCCGGAACGCAGACGGCTTCAGGTGGGTCTGCCGTCCCAGCCAAGACGGGCCCAGCTCGCCCAGCGTCACGTGGCCGGCCTTCGGCTCCACGTACTGCCCCGTGACGAGGCCGGTCGTCTGCTCGTCGAGCCAGGACTCTGCATCGACCTTCCGATCGAAGACCCGTTCGCGTTCCCGCGCGTTGTGGTCGACGTACCTGGCCCGCCACCGCTTCCCAGTGCCGGCCTTCGCTGACGGTGTGCCGTCGCGGAGCTTCCACCGGTCCTCCACGCCGCCGCGGCGGTTACGCCTCTGCATCTGGGGCCGCCCATCGGGTCAGCACCTTGTCGAAGAACGCCTGAGCGGGCGGGCCGATGCGTTCGTACTCGTCGTCATCCATCTCGTCGAAGCGAGCGGGCTCAGGGTCGCTCAGAGTGTCCCTCCATGCCTGCTCGACCACTTCCCGCGGAGCTCCGACCGACAGGAGGAGTTCGCGCGCCTCGGTGCCACTCAGGGTCGCGAACGCCGACGTGGTGGGGGCTTCGCTGAGGGGTCCCTCGTGGAATCCGGCATGGCGCCTGATGGTTACGAGGGCGTCGAGAACGGCAGGGCTGTCGTTCTGGTCACGGGCTCGCAACAGGTTGTTGAGGGCGAAGAACACGGCCGACGCGGCCTGGTGAGTGCGCTCCCATATGGGGAGCTGTTCGCGGAATCTCGCTACCTCTTCCTGGGATCGGAGGGAGTAGCTCGCCCATCGTTGCATCTGCCGTTTCACAGGGTCGGCGTCGATCACCAGCTCGTTGAGGGGAGTGTCGAGCACCTGAGCGATGGCGACCGCCTCGGAAAGGTTGACCCGGCGTGCGCCCGTCTCGATCTTGTAGATCGTCGTCTGGTGGAACGGGTGCCCGCGCAGGCGGACTGCCTCGGCCAGGTCTGCCTGGCTCATGTCGAGCCGGTCCCGGGTGCTTCTGACGTTGACCGCAAAGGCCTCCTCGGGATCGGTGCCTGTGGTGTTCGTCTCGTCTGCCATAGGTCGAAGTTACTCCAATCTGTTGTTGCGTTCTATGCCAATCTAGAGCTAGTCTGATCTAGCATTGAGCACAACACCACTTCGGTGTGATGCTTCGAGGAGAGGTGACCGGATGGAAGACGACAGCGAGCTGCTGACAACGGGCGAGGCCGCGCGACTCATGCGCGTACCGGGCAGCACCCTCGTCTACTGGCGAGGACGGGGCGAGGGGCCCCAGAGCTTCCGAATCGGGCGGCGGGTCGTCTACCGCCGGCACGAGATCGATAGGTGGATCCGCGCACAGGAAACCGCGGGCGTCGCGTGACTCGGACCCACCAGCAGGACAGCAAGAAGCCCGCCACGGCGTTGGAGCGCCGGGCGGGCCAGTGCCACACACCCATCCCCAGCAAGGAACAGAGAGCGAGACAACGCCATGAAACCACAGACCCCCGTCAGCCCGGTCGTCCCGAACAGGTTCGTGCAGTCGATCGTGGCCGGCCGGCGACTGCCCGCCACCGCCCGCATTGCCACCACGAGGTTCCCGCGGGTGACCCGATGAGCATCAACCACATCACCGTCGACTACCGGGCCGACCAGGACCTCGCGATCGAATCGCGCCGACGTCCGAACGGCGGCGTCGAGATCAGCCTCGACAACCTCGCGGTCAACCTCATCCTCACCGATAACCAGCTCGTCCAGCTGCGCGACGTCATCGACGCGGCGGCAACCCGATGAGCGCCGCAGTGCGGGCCGCCCACGACCTCGTGCCGTCCGAGGAGATCCTCGACGCCATCACCGTCGCCCACGACGCCGGCGCCACCTACGAAGAGATCCTGGAGTCCATCGAGATCCTCGCCGAAGACCAGGAGGCCAAGGCCGCCACCGCCGAGCAGCACCCGGCACGCGAGAAAGCCCGCCCGTTCTGGCAAACGATGGACTGCCCGTCATGGTGCGACGCCGAACACGCGGTCAACAGCCGACGCGTCCACCAGAGCAACCCGACCGTCGTGTGGTGCACCCGCGCCACCCCTGAGGCCGGGACAGACACCCCGACCGCGATCCAGTTCCACGCCTGGGTGTCCCAGCAGGACCTGCACCGCGACCCCCTCATCTACGCCGGCCACAACAACGCAGGCGAGTACTACCAACCCCTCACCGTCGCAGAGGCGCGCATGTACGCAGCGCAACTGCTCCGCCAGGCCGACATCGCCGAAGGCATCGACCGTGACCGGCCCGGTGATCACACGTGAAGACGTTCCCCGACCACTGGGAACCGCCCCCAGACGGCGTCGACCGAGGCCGCGTAGTCGACATCGACGAGGTCGTCATCGATCGCCTCATCGCCGGAATCCCCGTGCGCTCCAACGTTCCCGAGAGGAAGGCGGCCGTACAGATCCTGACCCTCCGCGGATGGTCCGCGATGCGCATCGGCCAGCAACTCGGATGCGCCCAGCGCACCGTGGTTCGCTATCGCGTCGCAATGCCGATCGGCATGCGCGGCCACTAGAGCCGCCGCCGCCCCGACGACGTCGTCGGGGCGGCGGGTATCACCCCCGGGCCAGGCGCCCAGGACCGCAGCAACACGACCAGCGGGTAGATCCCGAAGCGTCGAGCACCAGCCGCACACAGCAGCGGCACCGCCTGACACACAGGGCCCGCAGCCGGGCCCGGAACGGACTCCTTCATGGGAGCGGATTCCGCACACACCGACACCATCACCGACGAACGCCGCACGCTGGCCTGGCTGCTCCAAGCACCCAGGAACATCCAAGCCAGCTACCTCGGACCCGTGTTCGTCGACACCTACACCGACTCGACCACACGGCAGGTCGCGGCCGCCATCAAGGAACTCATCAGCATGGGCAGGGTCGCCGACGAATCGGCAGTCCTGGACCACCTGAAAGCGCAGCTCCTCAGCGTCGACACTCTCCGTCAGATCCAGCACGACCTGCGCGAAGCAGCCCCATCCGTCGACGAGCGGACAGTCTCGACGTTCAACCGCGCCGCCCTCGTCGCCGAGGAAACCAACCGCCTGCAGATCCGAGCCGACGCCCAGGCCGCGCTGCGCCGGCAGAACGCCACCGAGCGACCGCCGACCGTCCCACTGTCCGAGCTCCTGGCGCAACCCGACGAACCCGTCACCTACCGCGTGGACAGGCTCCTCCCCAAAGGCGGGCGTGCAGTGCTGGCCGCACAGTTCAAGGCCGGGAAAACCACGCTCGTCGGCAACGCCATTCGGGCGCTCGCCGACACCACACCGTTCCTCGAGGAGTTCACCGTCGACGCACTCGACGACGGCCGGCGCATCGTGCTTATCGACAACGAGATGAGCACCTCCCAGCTTCGAATCTGGTTGCGCGACCAGGGCATCGAACACCCCGAGCGGGTCATCACGATCAGCCTCCGCGGTCGCGTGTCCACCTTCGACCTCCTCGACACGCCAACACTCCAAGCATGGGCCGACGTTCTCCGTAACGTGGGCGCCGGGTTCGTGATCTTCGACTGCCTCCGCCCAGTGCTCGATGCCCTGGGCCTGGACGAGTCGCGGGAGGCCGGCCGGTTCCTCGTCGCCTTCGATGCGCTCCTGGCCGCGGCAGGCGTGGACGAGGCGATCCTCGTGCACCACATGGGCCACACCGGCGAACGGTCCCGCGGTGACTCCCGAATCCGTGACTGGCCGGACGTCGAGTGGCGACTCGTCAGGCAGTCCGCCGAGCACGGCGACGAGATCGACCCTGCGGCGCCGCGGTTCTTCGCAGCGTTCGGCAGGGACGTCGACGTCCCCGAGGGCGCCCTGACGTTCGACCCGAGCACCCGGCATTTGACGCTCACAGGGGGGAACCGCCGCGACGTGAAGGCTGAGGAGGCAGTCGAGGACATCCTGGCCGTCCTCGACGAGTCGACTGAACCGCTGAGTGGCCGTGCGATCGCTCAGCGTCTCGCAGGGTCGGAGCACGGGCGGTCGGCGGTTCGCTCAGGTATCCGGGCAGGGATCAGGCGGGGGGACATCCTCACCGAAGACGGACCCCGCAATGCTGTTCTGCACTACCTGAACCCCTCCACCGCGTCAGTGCGCCGCAGTGCGCCGCCAGTGCGCCAGCGCGCTCAATCTGAGTGCGCCAGTGCGCCTATAGGTGGCGCACTGCACTCAGAGACCCAACAGGAAGACATCGACGACCGCGCCACCGGCGCACTGATCGATCCGTGCCAGACCTGCCACCAACCGATGCTCCTCAACGACGGCCGCGCCGAATGCGAACGCTGCCGACTCGACGCCGCCGGAGGTGCCGCATGACCCTCACCCTCGACCACGAACCCACCGCCTGGCTCCGCGCCCAACTCCAGGGCATCGACGATGCGCAACCCGGATGCCGCCACATCCGCACCGGACGCGGCGTGAAGCTCCCGGCCGTGTTCGCACTCTGGCAACCCGGATTCGTCACCTGCCATCCCTGCGCCGCCGCCCTACTCCCCGCCACCGGATCCGCGTCCGACCGCACCTGCGACCGCTGCCACCGCCAATGCATCCCCGCCCTCGGAGACCCAATCCATCCCGCCGCCACCCAGGTCGGCGCCATCCTCGTCCTCCTCGGACTGTGCAGGCAGTGCCTCCGCAGGGAGGTACCCCAGTGAGCGACCGAAGCGCCAGCATCGGCGCCGTACTCGCCAGGCTCACCACCACCGACCCCGACGCCGCCAACCTCATCCGGCGTGAGATCACCGATCTCCGCGCCGAAGCCGCAACCTGGCGCCGTCGATTCCGCGGCGCCACCAGAGACCTCCAGACGGCAACCAGCCGCCAGGACAACCACAGGGAGACACCATGAACACCCCCCAGCTCATCGCAGCGATCCAACAGTTCGGACGCGACCGCGACACCGCACGCAAGTGGACCGATCCGAACCTCACAGCTCAAGCCATCCAGGCCCGCCGCGCCCAGCTCCTCGACACGGCCGTCCACAAGCTCCGACAGGCCGCCGACCCCGAGACGGGAATCAGCGCCGCAGGACAAGCGCACACCGCGGCGCTGGCCGCCCTGCGATCCACCGACGCCGCGAAGGCCGTCACCCGCCAACACCACTGGCAGCGCGCGCAGATGCTCCTGGACGCCGGCCGCTCCCTCGACGTCCTCGTCGCCAACGAATCGGACCCCGAGATCCTCGCCGCCATCGCCGAATGGGGACCCACCTACCTGCGCACCCAACAGGCCCGACCCGACGGCGTGCACCCCACCCAGATCGACGAACCAGACACCTCGGCACTGACGAACTCGATCATCGACCGCCTCGCAGACGGCGACCCCGTGGCGAGCAATCGCGTGTTCCGCGACGCGGTCGCCGCGCGCACCCAGAACGAGCGATCCCAGATGTGGGCCAGCGTCATCGATGGCACCGCCGCCGGCTCCCACAACCCGACCGCCCTGACCGCACTGCACCAGCACGACACCGTCGCCTACGACGCCATCGCCGACGTCGTCTACGACCGCCAGACCGCAACCAGCCAGACCCCGTCCTGATCGCACCGTGCTGCGGGACAGGCCACAACGCCTGTCCTGCAGCAGAAACGGAGACACCATGAACGACAACCCCAGCGACATCGAGCGGGATACGGCCGCGTCTAGTCGCGGGTCGTGTGCGCGTGTGCGTGTCGGTTCCGAGGAAGGTGCGATCGACGAGGCTGAACATTCGCATCTGCGCGACGGCTTCGGCCGGATGCTGCGGGAGACCCGGACCGCGGTTGACCTGAGCGTCGCCCAAGTCGCCAAGCTGTCCGGGCTGGCTGAGCGATCCATTCGCCATTTGGAGGCCGGCACGCGCCGTCCAGGGATGGACACCGTGCTGCTGCTCGGTCTGGTGCTGCAGCGCCCTGAGCCCCTCGTGCGACTGTCAGGAGCGGGCGGTGAGGGAAAGGCGCCACAGGTGTCGACGTTGGCCGCGGACAAGCTCGCTCAACGCCTCCGCGAGTTGGCCGGCGACTCTCTGCGCCAAGGGCACGCGCGCCGCAGCAGTGCCCGGGCCGTCGCGCACTGGCGCCGGTTCGGGATGTCGGAGGATGAACGATCCGAGCAGATGCGGGCGCGGGTGGTTGCTCGCGCCATGAGCACCCTGTCGGTTGCGGCGGGTAGCGTGCGCGCGCATGTGGACTTGGCTGGCCGCGAACGGCCCGGGGATCTCTGCGACTGCTGCGACAGTGACAGCCCTGGTGGCGATCTGGGGTGTGAATCGCACAGTCCGTGACAGCAGGGCTCGAACGCGACCCGTGCTCATCGCGGAACTGGACTTCGCACCCCACTCGAACAACGACGCGATCCTGATGGTCATTCGCAACGCTGGACCCACGCCGGCGCATGACGTTCGGGTCACTTTCGCCCCGCCTGTCCGGGAGTCGCCAAACCATCCGGCGGCCGAGTACGTGCTGAACATGTTCAAGGCTCCTATCGCGACTCTGGGCCCCGGTCAGCGTCTCGCCCCGTTGTGGCACTCGACGCGCACCGAGGGCACGCCCGATCGGGTCACGGTCGCCCTGACTTACCGGGGTCAGGGGAGGCGCGAGTTCACGGAGTCGTACGTCCTGGACGTCGAGCCACTGCATCACGAGCTGCACGTCACCTCGTCCGCCTCCATCAAAGGTTCGATCGCGATCCTCGGACGGAAGCACGACAGGTTGGTCAAGGCGCTGGAGTCGATCGCCAACAACACAGCGCGACCCGACACTGACGACTGAGGGTTGTAGTCGGGCCGGATCCCGCAGCTGGCCCGCAGTGCAGCTATCGATCACTGAGTGAGTGAGGTCGAGCTAGACCTAACCGTGCAGGTCAGAAGGCATATTGTCACCCCTACCTGCGAAAGGCAGAGGTTTCAAATCCCACCGCTACCGCCACGAACCCCTGGTCAGCGGCACCATCGCTGATCGGGGGTTTCTTGCTTCCAGGGGCGCCCGGGCCGGCAGGTGTTCGACTTCATCGGGGACCGGCGTCGACGCTGTGAGTGGCGTCTCAGCCGGTCTCGCCATCCGCGCCGGACTCCGGCCTCGGATCACTGGCTTGTGAAGTCAGACCTCCAGAACAGCGAACCCGGACTCGTGAGTGGGGCGCGGCTCATCGCCGACATCATCGACGAGCATCGTGTGCGGGCCCACCGCACCGCGTCGATCTCGGAGAAGGTGCAGCTGATCACGACGATGATCGAGCTCCGGCGCACCTGGACCCGTCCGGTCGATGTGCTCGTCGAACCGATCGACCGCACTCCTGTCGACCGACGGGAAACCCCGTTCCCGCGCCGAGCAGCAGACTTCGACGTGCTTGCAGCGGGGGATCTACCCCTGCCGAGGAGCGGTGAGGGCTGATGCCAGGGCCGCCACCAGCCTCGGAACTGCCGTCGGGTCCGCCGCGGCGTGCGCCGGGTCCAGCTGACCGATCGTGATACCCCAGCAGTCGGGATCCGGCAGCAGTTCTGCGAGGGCCTGACCGAGCTGCTCGATGGTGGGACCGCTGTTGCGGCCGTTGACGTTCTCGGCGATCGGTGCGTCCAGGAAGTCCAGGACGTCGACGTCGAGGTGAACCACGAAGGCCCCGGGTCCCAGGCTGTTTCGCGCCTCGCGGGCCGCCTGCCCCGGATCGTTGCAGAGGACCTGCTGATCAACGAGGGTGAGCCCGAGCGAGTCTGCCTGGTCTCGTTCCCACTCCGTGGTCTCCCGTGACAGGTCCACTCCCAGGTACACGAGGTCCGAGCGGTCCAGCAGAGGAGTTCCACCCGCTACCCCGGCCAACTCAGGAGCCGCGCCCTCGAGGTCGAGCGCGTGAGCCATGCCCATCCAGCTGAGCGAGCCCTCGGTCGTGGAGTGCGGCGTGTTGAGGTCCAGATGGCGGTCGATGTAGATGAGCCGTGGGCTCTGACCGAGCCGGGCCAGCGCGGCGCACATGCCGACCGCAACGACGCAGCTTCCGCCCAGGACGAGGAGCTTCGCCTCAGCCGACAGGAAGTTGGAAGCGGCCTCGGCCAGCTCCAGCGTGGCGGCGACCTCATCGTCGAGGTTCTGTGCGTACCTGTTGGACCGGTCCGGCACCCACAGTCGCTCGGTGAGGTCGCCGTGGTCATGGACCTCGCAGCCGGCAGCGGTCAGCGCTTCGATGAGTCCTGCGTCCCGCACTACGGCCGGCGCCCGCTCGACACCGACGCAGTACGCGCCAGCACTGTTCGGGACCCCGAGCACGTTGACCCGTGGATTGCTCATGCCCGGATCTTCCCCGACCCGGACCGGAACGTCCTGCCGATTTCGTCCCGGCGGCCCGGTCGCCTGCCTGCGGGCATCCACTGCGCCGGGTTCGTCACCCAGGTCACCTGGGCCGGCCCCGACACCGTCGATCATTCGGCAGGCCGGTCTCCGCTCACCCGCCAGGTCGACATCTACCGCCGCGAGGCATACCCGTTGACGAGCGACGCGGTCACCGAGCTCGCTCTGTGACGACAGGGCCGCGGGGGAGCCGGATCTCGTTACTCGCCGTTGGCTGTGCTCTCGATCCAGTCGACAGCCGAGTCAGTCAGGACCGGTTCGTCGGGATCGTGAAGGTCCAGCCATCCGAGTTCGCTCGCGTCGCCGGCCGAAGCTGTGAGGCGTTTGAGAACGTCGCTCGGCAGCACTTCGCCGTTGTGATCGATCAACCACTGGCGGGTCTGCTCGTCCTGCTCCTGCCACACCGCTGCGAAGTCGCCCATCGACGGATTGTGAGCGACTGCAGGGTGGGATGCAAACGGCCCCGGGGCGAATGACCGGTCATGGGCTGGGGACCTTGCCGCGCACATGTCGAGCATGAGCATCCCGACCTCACCCGGTCGACCCTCCGACGTCATCGACGAGGCACGAGCCGGCTACGCAGACCTCGCCCCGGGTGTACGCACCGTGGTCGTGATGGTGCTGCCGGCGATCGTGATCCCACAGCGGCCATCCGGCTGGTCTCCTCGATCGCCGGCCGGGTGGTCAGCATCGTGTTGGCCATCGGTCTGGGCGTCGTGGTCCACCAGTACCTGGCGCAGATCTTCACCACCGTCTCGGACTGGCTGGGCTCAGGTGGTTGACCCATTCCGGGCCCCGACCACCGCACGGAGTCGAGCGATCTGATCCTCGAAGTCCGCCGGGTCGACCGGGCGCTCGATGAACGGATCCAGCGGCATCCCGGGGGAGCTGTCGTCCAAGTACCTGGGCAGCACGTAGGTGTGCAGGTGCGGGACCTTGTTGCCGAAGATGAGGTAGTTGAGCTGCGTCGGCCGGTGCACGGCGTGCAGTGCTCGCATCCGGCCACGGTAGCTAGGGAAGCGCGTTCAGCTCGTCGAGTGCGCGATGGCCGCGCTCGACCACCTCCGGAACGACACCATGGCGCCCATGACGAATGGGGATCTCGAGCATGTGAAGGATGTGTGCCGCTGCGAGCACCGTCGTGCTCTCCGAGCCGACCAGGTCGAGAATTCTCGTCCACAGCCGCCTTCGGACAGCGTCCAGCAGCGGATCGTGGAAGGTGTACCAGACGAGCGCGGTGAGGTCCGTCGCGCGCGTGCCGCTCCCGGCGTTCCCGACATCCACGACCGCCACCACCGCTCCGTCACGGACCAGGACATTGCCGGGGGTTGCGAGATCGGCATGGACCATGTCAGGGGCTTCTCGTGGTGGCGGGACGTCGGCACACCCGAGCCGCAGTCGCTGGACCAAGGCCGACACCACGGAGGAATGCTCCGGAAGCCTGGCCAAGGACTGGCGCAGAAGCGACTGCTCGGACGTCTCGTCGACATCCGGCCCGGTGACTGCCGATCCCTGACCGGTGACGACCCGCCAGGCGTACGACCAGTGGTCGTAGGGCTCGGAAGCTTGGCCGGCCTGGAGTTCGATGATCTCCATCAGCTGCTCGACGATGGACGGGGTCAGCTCTGGCACCGGAGCCGCGTCGACGAAGTCCATCAGATGCCACACATGAGTGGCTGTGGCCCCCACTGCGAGCCAGGCCGGGGTGGGATAGGCGTGCCGACGCATGTGCTCGGCCACTCTCCGGGCTCGCAACGTCCCGTCCAGCTGGTCGGGGTGTGCCCGGGGCACTGCTTTCAGAACTGCATCGGCCCTTCCGGCCAACTGGACGCGCACGGCACCCCCGTTCACGCCTCCGGGTAGCCGACCGAGAAGAGTGACCTCTGCGCCGACCATGCCGGCCACGTCGTCCAGGACCTCGGCCGGCAGCTCTTCGGGCTGGCTCCCCTGGTTCATCGGCTCGAAGGGCCGATCGCCGTCTCGGATGGCCGGTCCCGCCGATGCGCGTCGTTCAGGGCCCCGTAACGCGAAGAACTCACTCGGTCAGTATGCCGCGAGCCTCCCCGGCTCTGGCTCCACGACCGGGTGGAGGTCCGTTGCGGGGCCCGCGACGGTACGTGCACAGGTGAGCAGGTTCTGCAGCAGCCGTGTTCGATCGTCGGCATCGAGGGCGGCGACCATCCGGTCCTCCACCTGTCGCACTGCCGCGCTGGCCCGTCGCAGTAGCGCGGCGCCGGCCGGGGTGAGCTCGGTGGGCCGGGCGCGGCCATGCTCGACAGCAACCGGTCGCGTCAGCAGTTCCCGCTCCTGCAGACCGCGAAGCACGACGTTGGTCGACTGGCGAGACACGAACAGGCCACGTGCCAGTTCGGCATTCGACAGTCCGGGGTTCTGGCCCAGCTGCTCGAGGCACGAGTACTGGGACACCGTCAGCGCCGACGACTTCAGCGCGACGCCCATAGCCGTCCTGAGCGCACTGCTGGCCTGTTTCAACGTGTAACCGATCGACTCGGCGAGCGGACCGACACCGAGGGGAGGGCCAGATGCAGGTTGACTCATGTCAATATCATGACATACGTTGAACGGTGTCAGGACATTGACATCAACTTGGAGGAACACCCATGGCCATCACCGGACCGGACTTCATCGCTCTGCAGGTACGAGATCTCGAGGCGGCCGCCCGCTGGTACCAGCAACACCTCGGTCTCACCCGTGCCGCGGTGAGCCCGCCGCACGCTGTCGTGTTCGACACGACGCCCACGTTTGCGCTGCGAGATCCGCTGCCAGGGGTCGACCTCGACGCCATCCGACCCCGGCCGGGGGTGGGGGTCGCGCTCTGGATGGGCGACGACAACGCCGAGGCCCTGCACGATTCCCTCGCAGCCGCGGGGGTGTCGATGGTCGGCGAGCCGTTCCAGGGGCCCTTCGGCTACACCTTCACCTTCCTCGACCCGGACGGCTACGCCGTGACGGTCCACCAGGCATGACCGGGACGGTCCGGACGACCGGCACCCGACTCGAGGTCGAGGGTCCCTGCGGCGCCGGTGCATGCCGGCGCTGAACATCCGCGGCTGCCACTCATGGACTCATCGGGTAGAGCGAGACGAGCACGCCGTGGGTTCGGCCTCCGGGTGAGATCGGGAGCTCGTCGACGATCCCTTCCAGGGCCGCTCGCACGCGCAGTGCTTGCTCTTCGGTGAGCCTGACGTGGCGCAGGTGCAGCAGCACGTCATCACCGGCGGCGCGATCGGCAGTGGTCACCTGGGCGGCCACTGCCGTCAGCATCGCCGTCGTCGCGTCCGGATCCGACGTCCTGATCGCTCCGACGGCGATCTCGTAGTACTGCTCGGTGCCGCCGCGCACCTGTCGACGTGCAGCGGGCCGCACCATGCCGGCCTCGACGAGCACAGCCAGATGATGCGCGATGCTGCCCTTGTGGACCTGGAGTCGACGAGCCAGGCCGCTGATCGTCCCCTGCTCGCTGCGCAGGGCCATCAGTACCCGGTGACGCAGGGGATGCGCCAGGGCGCGGTGGCGATCGAGGTCGGTGACGGTGTTGTCCACGGATCAAGTGTCAAGAGTGTTTGACAGTCTGTCAACGGAGCGGTCCCATGGAACCCATGACCCTGGACATCGAGACCGCCCGCTCCGACTCCACCGAATTGGACGCCCCCGAATTCGACACCTCCGAGTTCGACGCCGCAGCGATCGCCACCCGCGCGACTCAACTCGTTCGCGAGCACTACGTGTTTCCCGAGGTCGGCGACCAGATTGCAGCGCTGCTCCTGGAGCAGCTGGCGAACGGGCAGTACGCCACTGCGACCACCGTCGCCGAGCTCGCAGAGCTCGTGACCGTCGATCTCCAGTCGCTGAACAGCGACCGACATCTGCGCCTCAAGCATCATCTCGATCCGCAGGCAGATCTGGCCGAAGATGATGCGCGGCAAGCGGTCTACGCTGCCCTGGCCCGCGACGACATGTCCGGCATCCGGCGCGTCGAGCGACTGGCCGGCAACGTCGGGCTGGTCTGCTTCGCCGACATGCTCCACTCGGCGGAGATCGTGGGCGGTGCCGTGGCGGCGGCGATGACGCTGATCGCGGAGACTCGAGCGCTGATCATCGATCTGCGGCAGAACCGCGGCGGCGATCCGGCCACCGTCGCACTCGTGATCAGCTACCTGGTCGACGAGCGAACGCACCTGAACTCGATGGTGCCTCGGGAGCCCTCGAAGGCTGCACAGCAGTGGACGCTGCCCTGGGTCCCCGGCCCGAAGTTCGGTGCGGACAAACCGGTCTGGGTGCTGACCAGCGCCGCGACCTTCAGCGGTGCCGAGGAGCTCGCCTACGACCTGCAACAGTTGGGCCGGGCGACGGTGGTCGGTGAGACCACGAAGGGGGGTGCGAATGCTCGCGAGGGTTTCACCCTCCACCCGCATCTCGAGCTGGCAGTCCCGGTCGTCGCAGCTCGCAATCCCGTGTCGAACTCGAACTGGGAAGGAGTCGGGGTGACGCCGGACGTCGCCGTCGATGCCGACAGCGCGCTCGACACCGCGTACCGACTCGCGCTGGAGGTCCTGGTCGCAGATGTGACGCTCGGCCCCGGGCTGCGGCGCGAGATCGCCACCGCGCAGGGGTGACAGCGATCGTGGTGTCCTGGTGTGGTGCAGCGGGTAGGCGGCGAGACGACCGTCAGCCAGCTGCGGCCGCGTCGGCGATGGCGGTGGCGAGGTCGGCGGATCGGCTCCACATCGGCCAATGGCCGGTAGGCAGGTCGACCAGCTCAAGATGCCGGAGAGTTGCCACTTCGGCCATCATGGGGTTCCCGTCCCTGGCCATCTTCAGCACTGTCTGCGTCGGAAACGAGCAGGCGATGATCGTGGCCGGGACGTCACGGCGTGCGTCGTTGTGCAGGTGCACGGCCTCACGCATGACGGATGCAGGCATCGGGACCGATCGTTCGCGGAACCGTTGCAGGTCTGAGTCGCTGAGGCCGGCGATGCTGCCTGCGAGATGCTCGAACGGCGGCAACGGCACCTCCGTCGCCTCGGGCGGGATCGAGTCGTCGAAGGCCGATCCATCGCTCGGTCCACTGTCGACATAGATCACGCGGGCGACGGCGGTGGGGTCGCGGTCCAGAAGCACAGACGTAGGAATTGCTGCGCCACTGTGCGCGACGAGCACCACTCGGGAGCTCTCAGCCGCAGCGCCCACGGCGGCGCCCAGTGCTTCGGCCTGGTCAGACACCGTCGTCGATGTTCGCTGGGGGTCGTCCGGGTCCAGTCCTGGCAACGTCACCGCGGTGACCCGGTGACCGCGGGCGCGTAGCTCGGCGGCCACCGCATCCCAGGCCCAGGCCCCGAGCCAGTGGCCGGGAATGAGCACGATCGAAGCCGCGGTCGTGGTGCTGGTCGTCTGGGTGTCGGTGTCCATACCGAGAGGATCTGTCCAGCACCGGACAACCGCATGTCACCAATACAGTCACTATTTTTGAGATGATTCCGGAGTGAACCGCACAGCGCGTCTGCACGCCCTGACCGAGTCATTGCGGCGGGCCGGCACCCGGGGTCGGACGGCGCACCAGTTGGCCGAGGAGTTCGACGTGACCGCCCGCACGATCAAGCGTGACCTCGCTGCGCTCGAGGTGGGTGGGCTCCCGGTGTGGGGAAGGACCGGGCCGGGCGGTGGGTACGGGCTGACGGAGTTCTCCGCGCTTCCGCCGGTGAACTTCACCGCTGCGCAGGCGTTGGCGCTCGCCGCCGCGGTGGCCGCCTCTGCCCAGGCGCCGTTCTCCGACTCGGCGCGCGCCGCGGCCCGCAAGGTACTCGACGTCCTTGATCCGGTCGCCCGCCGCCGAGCCGACGATCTGTCCCACCGTGTGTGGGTGAATGTCGGCCCCAGCGCCAGCCGCCGGGTCATGGACGCGCTCGAGCAGGCCATGATCGACCAGGTCACCGTGAACATGACCTACCACGACGCCCGAGCCCGCACCACTGAGCGCGAGGTCGAGCCGATGGTCTTCGCGCTCGACGGCGGCAGATGGCTGCTCGTCGGATGGTGCCGGCTGCGTGCGGACATCCGCTGGTTCGATCTGTCCCGTGTCCAGCGCGCCACCGCAACCCGCCACCCGTGCGCCGGCCACCACGTCGATGAGATCGGCACTCCGCCCGAGGCTGCGCGGCCGGCCGTCCTCTGACGACTTCGGACATGTTCGGCGGCGGATCCGGGCGGACGGCCCGACTCGCGAGATCAAGTCAGACGACGGCCGAAACCTGTTGTCCTGAAACAGTTCGGCCCGGCATCAACTGCACGTCTCCTGCTTCCGATCGGGTCCGCAGGATCTCGGTGCACGTGCGGCATTCGGTCAGCGCACTGTGTGGGCAGAGCAGGATGTGATCGAGAATGCCGGTGAGCTGCTCCAGTCGTCGGCGCTGCGTCTCGAGCTGCTGTTGGTGGCGTCGGATCTGGGAGAGCTGTGCAGCCGGATCGTCCGTGAGGAAGATCGTGCGGGTGCGGCCCAGGAAGGACTCGGGTGATGACGGACTCGACTTCTGACGTCTACGTCTACGTCTGGGTCTGGCCTGGTCGAGACGCTGCGTGAAGCCAGCGCCGATCCCGATGTCGGCCGAAAAATGTTCGCCCGCACCGCGTTCAACATCGCCATGTCCAACACCGACGACCACCTGCGCAACCACGCCGCATTCTGGGACGGGCAACGCCTCCACCTGACACCCGCATAGGACCTCGGTCCTGCCGCGCGGTCCGGAGACACTGCCTCGCAAGCCATCAGCTACTCCCGCTCCGGAGATCAGTGCCGCCAACTTCGCCGCACTCATCTCCTCCGCATCGCAACATGACCTGGGTCGAACAGAGGGAGCTGCCATCGTCGACAGCCTGATCGACTCGGTCCACCGCGGCTGGGACCTGGCCGCAGACCGAGCGCGGCCGAGCAGCGTCGACGGTGCCTGCCTGTGGGGCCGACAGATCCTGAACCCCGCCGCGTCCTACGGACTGCCCACAGGGACCTGACGCATCTGGCGATGTGCCCGAGCGGGGAACCAGCCGGCGCGAGTGCTGCGTTCCGATAGCGTCACCTGCGTGACTGTGTCCGCCCGCGTGGCCCACGCCCCGCTCGGTGCTGCGAGTTCGTCCACCGACACGGTGACGCAGCACCTGTGAACGAATGGATCGAAGTCGGGAAGCGCCAGACCGAGACGTGGCGCCGCAACAGCGGCACGCCGGTCGTCCGGGGGTGCTTCGTCTGGTTCGAGCCCGGGCGCGCGCAGCGCGGGGAGCCGCCCTGGCTGGCCGCGTACCTGGACTACAGCACAGGTGGCAACAGATCGGTTCCGGGCAGCAACACCGTGACGCAGGGATTCACCACCCTGGCCGAGGGCCAGGCGTGGATCGACGGTGTGGTAGATGCGGTGATGCAGTGACCACGGTGATCTCCGGGCGCGCTGTCGATCCTTCGCTCGTCCGTTCGTCAACTTCGTGCCGGCCACCTCTCGGTCCGGCATCGACGATCCCAGGAGGTCCCTGATGAAGGTGAAGGCGTCCATCGGTTGGTACGAGATCCGCGTGACGGATCTCGAGGCGGCGCAGGCGTTCTACACCGCCGTGTTCGACGTCCGGACCGCGCCGTGGGAGCAGGAGCAGTTCACTATGCTCGTCGACCCACAGGGCGCACCGATGTTCGCCCTGGAGCAGGTCACCACGGCGCCGCCGGGCGACGCGTACCTCCGTCCGACCTGGGACACCGATGACCTCGAGAGCACGTTGGCGCTCGTGCAGTCGGCGGGGGGAACCGTCACCCAGGTCCGCACGGAGATCGGCGGCGGTTTCGGCTGGTGGGCGGCGGGACGCGACCCCTTCGGCAACTATCTGTGCTTCTCGTCCTCCGTCGCTCCCTGACCCCGGGTTCACCCCGCATCCGTTGTGGACACCGTCACTACACTCGGAGGTGTCGACCGCGTCAGGGTCGCGGGTGCAAAGGGGCACTGATGACGAGACCACTGCTGTGTCGCATCGGGCTGCACGACTTCGAGGACTTCCCTGACCCCAACACCGAATCCGGCGGGCTGGAGAAGCAGGGCTACCGCGCGTGCACTCGGTGCAGCAAGGAGAAGGACAAGGCTGTCTATCTGTCCCGCTCAGGCAAGTGGCGGATGCCGGACGCCAGGCATCCGGCGACACCGGAGGGCACGCCGCTCAAGAAGCGCAAGGACCCGTCGGGATCCTGAGAAGCTGCATGAATTCGACGTGTCGAAGGCTGGAAGTGGTGCTCGAACAGGGCGATCAACGAACGAGCCGTTGATTTCGTGCGGGCTGGACCTGCAAGGGTCCCCGCCGGGCTTGATACGGGATCAACGCGGGCGGCTGGTGCGCCCACCGGTGGCGAAGCCGGCGACCGCGGCCAGGAAGCGGACGCTGTCGCTCATCCGGGTCCAGCGGGTGCCGAGTGGCCGGGCCGGTTCCCAGGGACTGGGGCAGTGGGTGCGTCGGGCGGATGCAAATTGATCGGACATGGGGTTCCACCTCTCGCGTGTCGGGATCGGGGCCTCACCCGGTAGACGTAGCGAAACGCGTGCTGGATCCGTCCGGCAACCGATTTTTCGTGGGTGGGCCGGTGGGATCTCGACTCGTTCCTCGCTCGATCACCAACGGCGACGGCGACAGGAGTCGGTGTCGGGTGGCGGGATCTCGACTCCTGCGTCACTCGATCACCGTCGGACCGCGGGCGACACGTACGGCGCCGCCCGATCAGAGTCAGGTGGCAGACGTCAGGGACTTGTCGACGGCGGGCTTGACGAACAGCATCGCGACGAGGCCGGCCAGCAGCACCAGGGCGATGCCGAGGATGCCGTAGCGGGTACCGCCGATCGCCGAGAACGCGCTGAACAGCAGCGGCGCGAGGAACGACACTGCCCGACCGGTCGTGGTGTACAGCCCGAACATCTGGCCCTCCCGGCCGACGGGGGAGACCCGCGCGAGGAAGGTCCTGGCGGAACTCTGCGCGGGTCCGACGAACAACGTGAGCACCAGTCCGAAGATCCAGAACATCGTCGGTCCGGATACGAACAGCAGGATCAGCGCGGTCACCACCAGCCCGGCGAGTGAGACGATGATGACCTTCTTCGGCCCGACCCGGTCATCGAAGCGGCCGGCGGTGAGTGCGCCGATCGCCGAGACCACGTTCGCGGCGATCCCGAAGATGAGCACGTTCGCCGCGGTCAGTTCGTAGACGTCCACCGCCAGCACGGCGCCGAGGGTGAACACCGCAGCGAGGCCGTCCCGGAACAGCGCGCTGGCCAGCAGGAAGAACACCGAGTTGCGGTCGGTGTGCCACAGCTCGCGGATCTGCTGGAACAGCAGGCGGTACGAGGCGAAGAAGCCGACCCGTTTCTCCTTCGGCAGGCCCGGCGTCTCCGGGACCGCGAACAGCACCGGCAGCGCGGACACCGCGAACCAGATCGCCGCGATCACCGCGACGATCCGGATGTTCAGCCCGCCCTCGGTGGTCACCGCGAACAAACCGCGGGTGTCCCCATCCCCGGCGATGAACCCGACATAGCTGATGAGCAGCAACACGATCCCGCCGAAATAGCCCATCGACCACCCGAACGCAGACACCCGGCCAATCGTTGCGGGAGTGGAGATCTGGCGCATCATCGCCGAGTACGAGACCTCGGCGAAGGACGCGAACACCGAGGCGATCCCGAGCAGGGCGGCACCGATCCAGAAGTAGGAGGAAGCGTCCTTGACGAAGAACAGCGCCAGCATGCTGAGAACGATCAGCCCGGTCCAGACCCCGAGGTTGCGTTTGCGGTGACCGCCGGCGTCCGCCCGCTGGCCGGTGACCGGCGCGAGCAGCGCGATGAACAGACCGGCGACGCCGAGAGCGAGCGAGTAGTACGTGGCGCCGCTTTCGATGCAGTCTGCCGTGGCGCACTTGTTGTTCTCGTCCAGACCCGCGACGCCCTGCACCAGGTACACGGAGAAGACGAACGTCAGGATGACGGCGTTGAACGCAGCCGACCCCCAGTCCCACAGACCCCACGAGACGACCTGCTTCCGGGTCGGCGGCTGGGTGGCTGCTGACGGAGACACGGCTGCGCTGGTCATCTGCGAAGACTAGAGCCCGGACCTCACCGATCAACCAACAGCAGGTGGCGATTCGCCGGATCCTGGTGCTCCGGCCGGCCTGCGGTCCTTGCGGGCGTCGCGGAACGACACCGCAGCCATGATGCTGAAGCCGAACGGGATCAGCAGCCAGCACGAGAACAACCGGTAGATCACCACCGCCGCCGCCGCAGCGCCGGTGGCGGCGCCGGCCGAGACCAGGCCCGCCAACAGGGATGCCTCGACGATGCCGATCCCGCCGGGCGTCACCGGGATCTGCCGCACGACCTGGATGCCCAGGTACAGCAGCGCGAGCTGCCACACGTCGACCGATAGGTCGAAGGCGCGGGTGGCCGCGTACAGGCTCAGCGCGTCGAGCAACCAGTTGGCCACCGATTGCGTGAGCGCCAGGTTCCAATCCTTGCGCGGCACGCGCTCGGCGCGGCGGAACGCTTCCAGCGCATGGCGTCCGGCGGCACCGAGCCAACGGTGCCGCTGCTCGTAGCGATCCAGGCGCGGTGTCGAGGCACTCACCGCAGGACCTGATCGACGGGTGATCCACCAGATGGCGAACCACACCGCACCGACCGCCACCACGCCGATCACCAGTGTCAGCACTGGGTACTCACCGCCGATGTCGGACAGCCTGGTGGTGGTCGCGAGCACCGCTCCCACCAGGTAGAGCAGGACCAGCGCCACCACGGAGAAGACGCCGGACAGCAACAGCACGGACGCCGCTGTCGACGCGGACGCTCCAGCGGTGCGGAACTTGCGGTAGGAGTAGCCGGCGGAGACTGCGCCGCCGGCCGGGATCGACATCGAGATGGCGGTGCTGGAGTAGGCGATCGCGCCCATTCGGCCGTAGCTGATCGGCACCCCGAACGCACGCATCAGGCGTCGCTGCTGACGGATGAGCATGCCGATAGAGGCGAGCTCGAGGGCGAACGCGGCGAACACCCACCACCAGTTGGCGTCGCCGAGCGCATCGAAGAACTGCTGCGGATCAGGGAACCGGGAGCGCAGCACGGCGAAGACCACCAGCGCGATGACCACCCCGCCGACGATCCGCAGGATCGTGCCGCGGCGGCTGGGTGCGCCCTGTCCGGGTGCGGGGTTCTGCTGTTCGGGGCTCCGGGTCGTTTCGACCACCGGCGGCTCTGCGACCACCAGTTCGGGCGCGCGGTCGTCCTGCGCTGCAGGCTCGACCGGTGTACTCATCGGACCATCGTCCCTGATCCGGTTGTGATCCGGTGCAGGGGAGTGCCCGCAGCCGGCCGCGGATGCAAAGGTTGATCGGTGTCGTCCATTCTGCAAGGCCTAGGCGTACTGGCGGTCGTCATCGCTGTCGGCTTCCTGCTCGCCCGGTTCCGGGTGCTGCCGGAGGGCACCCAGCAGATCCTCGCGCGGCTGGTCTTCTTCGTCGCCACCCCCGCGCTGCTGTTCCGGACGCTGTCGGGGGCGCCGGTGGGAACTGTGCTGTCGTCGGCGCTGGGAGTCACCGCGATCACCACGGCAGTCGGTGCGATCGGCTACCTGGTGATCGCGCGAGTACGCCGGAAGTCATTGGGGGAGAGCGTGATCGGCGCACTCGCCTCGAGCTACGTGAATGCCGGCAACCTGGGCATCCCGCTCAGCACCTACCTGTTCGGAACGGCGGCCTACGTCGCCCCGGTGATGATGTACCAGTTGATCGTGCTGGCGCCCATCGCCTTCGTGGCCCTGGACATCGCCGAGACGGGGAAGCGGCCGTCCGTGCTGCGGGTGGCGCTGCAACCGGTGCGCAATCCACTCGTGCTGGCCTCTGCGCTCGGAGTGGTGATGGCACTGGGCGGGTGGTCGTTGCCTGCGGTGGTGGTCCGTCCGATCGACATGATCGCCGGAATCGCCGTCCCCGGTGCGCTCATCGCCTTCGGGATGTCGTTGTACGGGGCGCCGCTCCCCGGTCGGACCGGCAGTCGGACCGAGCTCACGCTCATCGCCGTGCTGAAGATGCTGGTGCTGCCGGTGGTGGCCTACTGCCTGGGGCAGTTCGTCTTCCAGATGGATCCTGTCGCCGTGCTGGCCGCGACCCTCGCGGCTGCGCTGCCGACCGCGCAGAACGTGTTCGTCTATGCGATCCGCTATCACGTCGGTGAGGCGCTCGCCCGGGAGGCAGTGCTGGTGACGACGATCCTGTCCGTCCCGGAGTTGATCGCGGTCGTCGGCATCGTGCACCGCTGAAGTGAGCGGCGGCCGAAGCGATTCGGGCAGAACGACTCACTCCGGCGCGGCCAGCGCCGTCGTCCAGAGGTCGTGGGCGTCGTACAGCGCGGCCACCTCGTCGAGATCGACCGGGACCGCAGCGCTCCCGATCGAGGGCGGGACCGCTGCCGCGACCCACCAGTCGGCACCCGGCAGGCCGGCGGAGGCATAAGCCCGGGAACCAGGATCCCGTGCTGTGAACGTCGACCGGGCGGTGGCCGTCACCTCGCCGTGTGCCGGTTCCCACACCGCGATCCGTCCGTCGTCGGCAAAGCCGATCACCACGACGTCGAACCAACGCCAGAGCACCACGGCCCGACCGTCATCGCCGGGGGCCAGTGCGACCAGATTCCCCGGCGAGACCCGCTCGCGGTGCGGCGTCGGGAACTGCGGGGCGAAGCGTGCGGTCTGGGCTCCGGCGGGGCCGCTCACCTCGCAACTGCCATCCTCGACCCGGAGCACCACCGCAGTGCTCAGTGCGGGCGTGCTCACTGTCGCGGCACCGGGATGGCTGTCATCAGTGCATAGGCAGGGGCGGTCGTGTCCAGCCGGCTGTACTGCAGGTGGATCTCGTCGTCGCTGCGCACGACGATCCCGTAGGGCACGCCGACCGGGATCTGCAGGCCGCCGAACTGGGCAGGGTCGGCGCTGCGCAGGTGATGACAGCTGCGGGGCCCGATCCGGATCGGGCTCGACGCAGCCGACTCGCGATCGGCGAAGTAGACCTCGATGATCAGCACCGCCTCGGCGTCCGCATCGTTCAGGACGCAGAGCGACCCGTGCGAGGCGTGCACGGTCGAGAGCTCCGGCAGGTAGCAGTCCGGCAGGTACCAGCGGGTGCTCATGCCAGCCGGGCGGGGAAGCCACCGGTGGCGACCGGACCCCACCGCTCGGGGGTGACGCGGATCAAGCACTTGCCCTGCTCGATCATCGCCGTGCGGTACTCGTCCCAATCGGAGTGCTCGCCGGAGATCGAGCGGAAGTACTCCACCAGCGGCTCCAGTGCCTCCGGTAGATCCAGGCTCTGGGCGGGCCCGTCCACCTGGACGTAGGCGCCGCCGAAGTCGTCGCTCAGCACGACGACACTGGCCCTGCCCGTCCGGGTGATGTTCCTGCTCTTCGCGCGTTCCGGATAGCTGGCGATGACGATGCGGCCCTCGGAGTCCAGCCCGCCACTGACCGGGGAGCTCTGCAGCGAGCCGTCCTGGCGGAAGGTGCTGATGACCATCTGGTGGCGGGGACGGACGAACTCCAGGAGAGCGTCCTTCTCGACGGAGGTCGCAGTCGCGACGGTGCGTGCCATCCGCCCAGTGTGCCGCAGATGACGGCAGGTGATGACGCTCACGCAGGTGACGCTCGACGGCTCAGCGACGCAGGTGGTCGAGCGCCCGGACGGTGCCGGCCACTACGCTCGTGCGGTGCTGACGCCCCAGACCCTGCTCATCGACGCGGACGACACGCTGTGGGCCAACAACATCTACTTCGAGCAGGTGACCGCGGACTACCTGCGCTGGCTCGCGCATCCCACCCTGCAGCACGCGGACATCCGGCAGATCCTGGACGACATCGAGCGCGCGAACATCCACACCGCCGGGTTCGGCAGCCTCGCCTTCCTGCAGAACCTGCGGGAGTGTTTCCAGCTGTTGATGCAGCGGCCGGTCGTGGACCGGGAAGCCGCCGAGATCGATGCGATGGCCACCGCTCTGCTGGAGCACCGCATCGATCTGTACGACGGGGTGGCCGACACCCTCGTCGAGCTGGGTCTTCGGCATGACCTCAAACTGGTGACCAAAGGCCACGTGCCGGAACAACAACGCAAGATCGACGCGTCCGAGCTGGCGCCGTACTTCTCCTCCACCCACATCGTGCCGACGAAGCAGGCACACACCTACCGGGACCTCGTCACGGAGCTGGCGCTGGACGTGTCGGCGACCTGGATGATCGGCAACTCCCCGGCCTCTGACATCAATCCTGCCCGGGAGGCCGGCCTGCGGGCGGTGTACATCCCCAACCCGGACACCTGGGTGCTCGAGCATGCGGCTGTCGATCCGGACGACACCGGAATCCTCACACTGCAGCGGTTCTCGGACTTGTCGACGGTGTTCTGAGGCTCAGCAGAATGCCCAGGGAGTGTCCCGTTGCTGGCGGGTCCGGATGAGGATCGAGGGCCGTTCCTCCGTCACGGCGTACCGCAGCGTGGACCCGACGATCGTGCTCCGCGCCGTGAACAACTGCGTGTACGGCTGTCTCGAGACCGGGGAGTCCACGGTCTGCAGGATCGCTGTGCGGACCGGCAGATCCGCAGTCGCAGCAGCCGCATCGGCGTAGCCGACCCGGATCTGGCCGGCCTCGTCACCCGTGACGGCAACCACCGCCCCGCTCACCGCCTGCCGGTCGCCCGCGGCATCGAGAGCTCCCAGGAACTGCTGGACTGCCTGCGGCGTACCCCTGCCACCCAGGGCTTGCGCCGGATCGGTGCATGCGCGTGGCCCTGAGTCGATCGCCACGTAGTCCGCAGGCGGTAGGTCCGCGACCAGGTCCGCCACGCCGGCGACGCCGGCCAGGGATGCACCGGGAGCCGGCATCGCCCAGGAATCCTGCGGGCCGGAGACCAGCAGGTGCAGGGCCGGGTACACGGTCACCCCCGACAGGAACAGTTGTCCGAACTTCCCGTCGCCGAGCGACTTCGGCACGAAGAACGGAGCCTCGTCGCTGCCGGTCCGCGTCATCCCGTCCGCCTGCAAGGAGTCGATCACCTTCTGCATGTCCAACGAGGATCGCAGCCGGTAGATGGTCACCGGCGGTCCGTCGACCTGCGGGCGGATCTCGGTGTCCACGTCCAGACCGTTCCAGGCCACCCCTTCGAGCATGGGGGTGTAGATCAACAGGTTCGATCCGAGCCCGGTGGCCATGAGCTTCGAGCTGAACTGTTTCGCTTCGGCGGAGTTCGCGCCGGTCTCGCTGGTCACCCCACTGAGTCCCCAGCGCTGCTTGGACGTGGCGAGGTCGGACACCTCGGCGGAGCCGGCAACCGCCGGCACCAACGCCAGCGCTTCGGCGAGCCGGTCTGCGCCCGGTGAAGTCGCCGTCCCGTTGGTGGTGGCGGTCCCCGCGACCGTGCTGGTGCAGGCGCTCAGCAGCACCACGAGCGCAGCGGTCACGGACGTCCACAGGTTCCGGCGGGTGCGCATGCCCGCGATGGTAGGGCGGATCGACGCATCCCGGGCCCGGTACGAGGACACCCGGCGGCGCTTCCCCGGCGCTTCCCCGGCGCGGTCCGCATCCGGTGCGGCGGTCGGGTCGGCACCGCCGCGCGCCTCGGGTAGGTTTGACCCCCCATCCTGCTGCGCTCGGCAACGGCCGCGGAATCGGATCCCACGGTCCGACGGGGACGGCTCGACAGGCACCGCCGCCCGTCGGACGGGGAGTGAGGCAGCCACGCGGTTTCCTCACGGATCGGTCGACGCACGCGATGGCTCCTCTCCAGGAGCCGCAGCCCGAGGAGTCAGATGTCGAGCAGTACGGGTTCCAGCAGGGCCGGCCACACCAGTTCCGATTCCACTTCCACGCACGGCCACAGCCCGGACGGCGCGACGAGCGACGCAGTGTCTCCTCCGGAGCAGCGCGACGCCCTGGAGCCGGAGCAGCGCGGCGCCCTGGAAGAAGAACAGGTCCACCTCGACACGATGTACGCCAGGCTCGCGGTGATGCGGGCGGACGCGGTCCGGCGCAAGGACGACGCCCGTTTCTCCTCCGACGGCACTCCCTCCGGGCGGTTCACCCGCGACGCGCTGCAGTACCGCTACGCGGAAGAGATCGCCACGCTCTCCGCCGCCGAATCGAAGCTGTGCTTCGGGCGGATCGACGACGAAGACGGCGAGCACCGGCACATCGGCCGGATGGGGATGACGGACGGTAGCCAGGAGCGCCGCCAGATCCTCATCGACTGGCGCGCGCCCTCGTCGGCGCCGTTCTACACGGCGACCGCGCTCACCCCGCAGGGGGTGGTGCGGCGGCGTCATCTGCAGACCCGCCGCAGCAAGGTGCTCTCGGTGGCAGACGAGTTCCTGCAGGCGTCGGATCTCGGCGATCCGCGAGACTCCCAGGATCTCGGATCGGCCGGCGACTCGGCGCTGCTGGAAGCGCTGAACGCGCCGCGGACCGGCCGCATGCACGACATCATCGCCACCATCCAGGGCGAACAGGACACCATCATCCGCTCCGACCGGGCGGGTGTGCTCGTCGTACAGGGTGGTCCCGGCACCGGTAAGACCGTCGTCGCCCTGCACCGGGCAGCCTTCCTGCTCTACACCCACCGGGACCGGCTCGGGGGCCACGGAGTGCTGGTGATCGGTCCGAACCGGACGTTCCTGGACTACATCGGTCAGGTGCTGCCCTCGCTCGGCGAATCGAGCGTGGTCCTGGCAACGCCCGGCACGCTCTTCCCCGGCGTGCAGGCGACGGCGGTGGACGACCCCGAGGTCGCCGAGGTGAAGGGCCGCGCGTCGATGGCAGGCGTCCTCGACAACGCCGTGCTGGACCGGCAGCGGATGCCGCGCAGGGCCAGGGTGATCGAGTACGACGGTGGCTCTCTCCGGCTGGAGCCCGGCATGCTCACCAAGGCGCAGCGTCGTGCCTGGGGTTCGCGGCTGCCGCACAACCGTGCGCGCCAGATCTTCCTGCGGTCCGTGCTCGACTCGCTGGCCAGGCAGATCGCCGGCCGACCCGGCGTCAAGCAGGCGCCGGAGGAAGAAAGCATCTCTCCCGCAACGGATGTTGCGTCGATCCGCAAGGATCTGCAGACCGATGATCGGATCGTCGCCGCGCTGTCGGAGCTGTGGCCGGCGCTGACCCCGCAGCAACTCGTCGGCGATCTGCTGTCGGATCCGCGTCGACTCGATTTCGCCGGGCCCACCATCTCGCGCCGGACCAGGCCGGCGATGATCCGGCCCGCCGGGTCGCCGTGGACGGTCGGGGACGTGGCGCTGCTGGACGAGGCAGCGGAACTTCTCGGTGAGATCGGCGTCGTCGATCGAGCGTGGTCGCAGCACCGGGCCGAGGAGGTCGCCTATGCGCAGGAGGCGCTCGACGCCCTCGCCGATGCCGGTGCGGACCAGGAGGATTCCGGAATCGGCTTCACCGTCGGCATGGTGAGCGCCGAGGATCTCGCGGACATGAACACCGAGGACCGGATCGGGGCGACGACCGCGGATCGGGCTGCCGGTGACCGTGAGTGGACGTACGGCCACGTCATCGTCGACGAGGCGCAGGAGCTGTCGCCGATGACCTGGCGGACGGTGATGCGCCGGTGTCCGGTCAAGTCGATGACGCTGGTGGGCGATGTCGCGCAGACCTCGAATCCGGCGGGCACCACTGACTGGGCTCGCGTGTTGCGGCCGCACGTCGCCGATCGCTGGCGGCTCTCCGAGCTGACCGTCAACTACCGCACGCCCGCGGAGATCATGGACGTGGCAGCTGGTGTGCTGCAACGGATCGACCCGCTGCAGTCGGTGCCCACCTCGGTCCGCGAGAGCGGTGTCCGCCCCTGGTCGCTGCAGGTCGAGGAGGCCGAACTGGGTGGCGCTGTCGCAGCATCGGTGGCGGCCGAGCTCGGCCGGTTGCCGGCCGGTCAGCTCGCCGTGCTGGTCCCGGAGGAGCGCCAGCGGGAGATCCTCGCCGCGGTGCGGGCACAGGTTCCGGCGGCGTCCGGTGAACCGGGTCCCGATCACCGGGTGACGGTGTTGACGGTCCGGGAGTCCAAGGGACTCGAGTTCGATGCGGTGGTGTTGGTGGAGCCGAGCCAGATCGTCGCGCGGTCACGACGCGGCGAGGCCGACCTGTACGTCGGGCTGACCCGGGCGACCCAGCGGCTCGCGGTGATCCACAGCCTGCCGTTGCCGGACGGTCTTTCGCTGGCGGCGATCACCGAGCAGCAGCGGCAGGAGTGACGAAAATCGACGCGATGACGGAGGTGAGAAACGGCTGCGCTGTGCGCAGTGGAGGAATGGTCCGTGGCGGATAGACTCCGAAGCGTGTCGACCAGCCGAGGACGAGAGCTCAAACCGGTGCGCAACCTGCACCTGCAACTGGCCGACAGCCTGCGGGACCGGCTGCGGGACGGTGAGTGGCGGGCTGGGGATCGGCTGCCGACCGAGGCGCAGCTCTCCACCGAGTACGGGGTCTCCCGGAGCACCGTTCGGGGCGCGTTGCAGCTGCTGGAGAACCAGGGTCGCACCAGGACCCGGCACGGGCTGGGAACCTTCGTCGCGGCCTTCGGTGGCGAGATCAAGACCTCGTTGCAGGAACTGCAGTCGATGTCGGACATCATCCGCTCACACGGTTTCGAGCCGCAGATGCAGTACCACCGGGCCTCGGTCCGGACGGCGAGCGAGGAGGAGATCGATCGGCTGCACCTGGCACCCGGCGCCGAGGTGTTCGCTACCGAGCGGGCCGTGCTCGCCGACGGCGAGATGGTCGCCTTCTCCTACGACACGATCCAGACGTCGCTGTTGGGCGACGACTTCGATCCCGACGCAGTGTCCGGCTCCCTGTTCGATCTGTTGCGGATCAACGGTGTCATCCCGACCACCGCGATTGCGGAACTGCACGCAGTGGTGGATCCGACGATCGGCTGGGGCGAGCGGGCGCCGGACGGGCTCTACCTGCTGCTCGACCAGATCCACTACACGGACAGCGGTGTGGGGACTCTCGCCTCCAAGACCTACTTCGCCGAGGGCCGCTTCCAATTCTCCGTGCGACGCGTGCGCTGAAGCCGGTCAGGCGCCAGGTGGCGCACGCAGCTGCCGGCAGGTGGCGGAAACGTGTCGAGCTCGTCCGAGCCGGCGCCGCGGTTGTCGCTGGTGTCAAGGGTTGTTGCTGGCTTCAGGGACGTCCTTCTCGCCAGCAGCTGCACTCGTCACCAGCGACAAGGACTGGGGCGGCCGGCAGCTGCACTCGTCACCAGCGACACACCGGAGCAGAGCACCGGCTCAGACGACGCGGTCGCTGCCCCCGTCGATCGGCACCTGGGCGCCGGTGGTCGCACTGAACTCGTCCGAGCACAACCGCACCACTGCTGCGGCCACCAGTGGGCTGGAGACCTCGGTGCGCAACAGGTTGCGGCGCTTGTACTCCTGCACAGTCATCCCGTATCGATTCGCCCGCTCCGCGAGCAGTTCCGGGTTCCACAGACCGGTGTCGAAGACGGCGTCCGGATGCACCAGGTTGACCCGGATACCGTCGGGCGCCCACTCCAGGGCAGCCACCCGGGACAGCTGCGTCAGCGCCGCCTTCGAGGCTGAGTAGGCTGCCGCACCGGGGCCGGGAGCCGGGACGTTCTTGCTGGCGATCACGGCCACCCGGCCACCCACCGGAGACGCGGCGAGCAGCGGATGCACCGACCGGTACAGGGTGGCGACGGAATCGACGTTCACGGCCATGGTCTTGCGCCAGGCGCTCTCGTCGAGCTCGGCGATCGGTGCCGACGCGGCGAACACGCCGGCGCTGACCACCACGATGTCCAGTCCGCCGAATGCCTCGATGCCGGTGGCGATCGCGGCGTCGACGGCGGCCGCGTCGGTGACGTCGACGCTGACCCCGCACCAGGCCGGACCGGAGAACGACTCGTTGACTCCAGGCGACAGGTCCAGTCCGATGACGGCAGCACCAGCCGCGAGAAGAGCTGCAGCACAGGCCTTTCCGATACCGGATGCAGCGCCGGTGACCAGGGCGACCTGGCCGGCGAACATCGGCGGTGAGCCGGCCCGGCGCAGCTTCGCCTGCTCCAGATCCCAGTACTCCACGTCGAACAGCGGTGCTTCCGGCAACGCCTGGTAGCCGCCCAGCAGCTCGCCGCGGCCGATGATGTCGATGGTGTGGTGGTAGATGTCCGCAGAGATCGCGGCGTCCTTGGCCGTGCGGCCGGCGGTGAGCATTCCGACCCGCGGATCCAGCAATACCCGTGGGGCGGGGTCGAGGGCGGTGACGGCCTCCGGCTCGCGACCGGCCGCCGTTGCTGCGGCGCGACGGCGCTCGACGTTGCGCTGTACGTAGTCGTCGTAGGCGGCGGTGTACTCGGCGATGGCCCCGACCAGCGCGCCGTCGCCACCGTCACCGATGACGGGTACCCGTTTGGTGCGGATGATGTGATCCGGGGTGGCAGGGCCCCGCGTTGCGACGGCGGAAAGATCTTCGCGGGCAACGAATCCGGCGACGACCGGCGAGCTGTCCCGGCGCACGACGAGCGGGACACCGGCGGCATCGCTGAGTGCCCGGCGGATCGCCACCAACTCCGTCACTCCGACGGCGGGCAGCGCGGCGACCGCGGGTTCCGGAAGCGCTGCGTGCTCGGCGAGGTACTGCTGGGCCCGGTCGATCAGCGCGATGTGCCGCTCGTAGGCCTGCTGCGTGTCGGCACCGACGGTGAACAACCCGTGGTTCATCAGGACCAGGCCGACGGTGCCCGGGTGCGCGTGCCGGGGCCACAGGGTTGCGACGGATGCTGCCAGGTCGAAGCCGGGCATCGCATACGGGACGACGACGAGTTCGTCGCCGAAGACCCGACGGACCACGTCCTCGCCGTCGGCCAGGTTGGTCAACGTGACGATCGCGTCGGCATGGCTGTGCTGGACAGCGGGGAAGGGCAGCAGGGCGTGCAGCAGCGCCTCGACCGAAGGATCCGGTGCTGAGGCGTCCAGCCGGGCGCACCGCAATTCGTTGACCATCTGCGGATCCGTCATCCGCTCCAGCTGGAGCAGCTCGCGGAGGCGGGAGATTCGCAGCGGCACAAAGCCTGCGGCGGGGATGCTCGCCAGGTCGTAGCCGGAGCCCTTGACGTGCAGGACCTCGATCTCAACGCCGGTGACGTCCAGAGCAGCGGTCTTGACCGACGTGTTTCCGCCACCGTGCAGGACCAGCAGGTCGTCGCTGCCGAGCAACCGCGACCCGTAGGCGCACTGCTCGAGCGGATCGGTGGGGGCTTCGACGGTGTTCCAGCGGCTCTGCATGGTGCCCTTCAGATGGGTGATCGGTTGTCTGACAACCTACGGGACGCGTTTCCGGACGGTCAACGCCGGCGGGTGATGGATACGGCGGGTGATGAACACGGCGGGTGATGGACACGGCGGGTGATGAATACGGCGGCTGATGAATACGGTGGAGCGATGCAACGACAACCGGTGCAATCACGGATGATCGCCTCGATCGGTCATGACGCCGCCACGAACGTGCTGGAGCTGGAGTTCGTCAGCGGCGAGCTCTACCGCTACTACGCCGTCCCCGCCTCGGTCGCGGCAGCGCTGGTCGGCTCGGACCGTATCGGCGCGTTCGTCACGGCCGAGATCAAGCCGCGGTACCGCTGCGAACAGGTGGGCGACGACCTGCCCCGCGGCGGAGTTCGCCGCCGCTGAGCCGCGGTCACTCCGAGAAGGACAGCGCATCATCCGGGAGGCCCCCGTCGACCAGCAGCGAGCGGGTCAGCCGCAGGACCGCCGTGGCGGCGACCACGTACTGCTGGGTCGGCAGCGACTCGAGGTCGGTGACCTTCGCGAGTCCGATCACCCGGCGGGACATCTCGCAGCCGGCGAACGCCTGGGTGTCGGCGTGGATGTCGGCCAACCAGCCGTCCACGAAGTCGTCGGAGAACTTCGACGGCCGCGCGCGATCGGCGAACAGAGCGTGGAACCGGTCGGCGAACGCCGACCAGGCAGTCCCGACGTCCGTCAGCAACGCTGCAGCCCGAGCTGTGTCGCCCCGCACCTGGGCGCGGACAGCGGCGATCAGCAGATTCGCCTGCAGCAGACCGAGATCGAAGCCGATCGGACCGTAGAAGGAGAACTCGGGATCGAACGTCTTCACCGACCACTGCGGATCCCCGCCCGCGTCGGCAGCCCGACGGACGAAGACGCTGCCACTGTGCAGATCCCCGTGCAGCAGGGCCTCCTGGACCGTCAGGAACCGCCGCTTGGCGCGCATCGCCGCGCCGACCCACGCGGGGTCGGCCTGCAGTTCGTCGACCAGCTCCTGGACCCGGGGATCACCCACCGAGTTGCGGTCGGCGCCCAGGAACGGCTCGGTGAAGATCACGTCCTCGGTGAGCTCGCACAGCTCGCTGTTGACCGCGGCAGCAGCCGCCAGCCGGAACGGCTCCGGGTCCATCGCCAGGAAGGACGTGCCGTAACAGACGTCGGCGACGTGACGGCCGAGGACGGCGGCAACCCCATTGTCACCGGAGCCGATGTCGTTGCCCTCGTTGAGATGTGCGCGGAGCACGGTGTGATCGGTCAGGTCCTCCAGGGCCAACACGAACCAGTCCGGGTCGTAGTACGTGACCGAACAGACCCGGTCCGACAGGGCGGCATGGATGCGGATGGCGTGCGCCTCGCGCGCTGCACGCTCCTCGGTCATCGGCCAGCTCGGACCGATCAGTCGCACATAGGGCAACGCCTGCTTGAGGACGAGGTTCCGACCATCGCGGCCCCGACAGATGAAGACCTGGTTGAGGTTCCCGTCACCGACCTCGGCGACCTGCAGCCCGGCCACTTCGATCTGCGCCGCCAGCTCCGGTCGAGCGGCCAGGTACTCGGGGATGGAGGCCACGGTCAGCGTCCGGCCGGACACGGCGGCCACCGGGGCACCGGCGCCACTCATGCGTGGCCGTCCGTCTCGGTGCCGTTCGGGGACTGTGCAACAACCGGGGATGCAACGACCGGCGGTGCAACGGCTTCCGGTGCGCCGCCTCCCGGTGCGACCACTGCCGGTGCCCGACGTCGCCTGCGGCGCAGCGAGAATGAGATCAGCAGCGCGAAGATCAGCACCAGGCCCTTGATCAGATCCTGGGTGTAGTAGCTCATCTGCAGCCGGGTCAGGCCGTACAGCACCACGCCGATGAACAGCGCGCCGATCACCGTGCCGAATGCGTTGGGCTTCTTCGCGCCCAGCACGGCGTACCCGACCAGCGTCATCGCGACCGCGTCGAGCAGCGTCGAGTCACCCGCCGTGACATCGCCCTGGCGGAGTCGGGACGCGAGGATGATGCCGGCCACGGCCGCCAGCAGCCCGGAGATCGCGTACGCGGCGAAACGGTAGCGGTTGATCCTGGTGCCGGCCAGCCTGGCTGCCTCCGGGTTGCCACCGACCGCATAGAACAACCGACCGAACCTGGTGGCCTCCAGGAAGATCCACATGATCACGGCCAATGCGATGAAGACGTAGACCGAGTAGGGCAGACCCCACAACCGGTTGCCGTCGATGGCGGCGAAGCCTGCGGTGAACTTGCCCTTGAGGGGCGCGTCCTGACCTGGCAGGGTGAGCCCGGAGACCAGGGTCTGACCGTCCACCAGCCAGCGCTTCAGGCCCTGTGCGGTGAACATCATGCCGAGGGTCGCCAGCAGCGGGGGGATGTTCAGGAACACGATCAGCACTGCGTTGATCGAACCGGCGACCAGGCCGGTCAGCAGGCAGACGATGATTGCCGTGCCACCGGTCAGGGCGTACTTGATCATCACCAACGCGGCGACCGTCACCGAGAGACCGACGATGCCGCCGACCGACAGGTCCAGGTCGCCGACGATCGCCGTCAATGTCATGCCCAGCGCCGCGATCCCGGCCACCGTCTGTGCCTGCAGGACAGAAGTGAGGGTGTTCATCGAGACGAAGTTGTCGATGGAGAGGGAGAAGACGATGAGCACCAGCAGGAAGATCACCAGCACGCCGTAGCGCACGAAGAAGTCCAGCGGGCTCGGACCCGACCGGGCTCGGCCGACCGGGGTGAGGCTTGCTCCGGTGGTCATGACGACTCCTCGTTGCTGTGCTCGGTGGTGCTGCGCTGGGGAAGGGGAGCCGGGCTGGTGTGCGGTGCGGCGGGATGCTCGAGCAGGTCGTCCAGCGGGTCGTGGGTCAGCGCCCCGACCGCCTCGACACCGACCTGCTGGTCGTCGGCCAACAGTGTCGAGCTGACCGGGGACATGGCCGCGATGAGCTCGCTGCGGTGTGCGGCCGACAGCCGGACGTCGGCGACGATCATCCCCTGACGGAGCACCACGATGCGATCGGCGACCTCCAGGGCCTCGTCCAGATCGGAGGTGGCGACCAGCACTGCAGCGGTCTCGGTGAGGGCCGTGATGGTGGTGCCGATGTCGTGCCTGGCGTTGATGTCGACGCCGCGGAAGGGCTCGTCGAGCAACAGCACCTTCGGTCGGCCGAGCAACCAGCGGCCGACGACGACCTTCTGCTGGTTGCCGCCGGAGAGCGTCTCGATCGGGGCGGAGCTGGACGTGGTGACGACGCCGAGAGTGCTGATGCTCCGGCGGGCTGCGGTGCGCTCCGCGCGGGTGTTCATCAGTGTTCCGCGGGAGAACGTGCGGGTGAAGGGCAATGAGAGCTGACGCTCGATCGACCAACCGGGGACGATCGCCTGCTCGTGTCGCGACTCGGGCACCAGGTAGACCCCGGCGTCGATGGCCTCGGTCGGGTGCCCGGGAGCGAAGGGCGCCCCGTCCAGGGTGGCCGAGCCCCCGTGGGAGGGTCGCGCACCGAACACGGCCTCCAGCAGCTCGGACTTCCCGCTGCCGAGCAGCCCCAGCAGCACGGTCACCTCACCGCTGCGGAGCTCCAGGTCCAGCGGCGGTGAGCCCGGGAACACCTGCATGCCGCTGAGTTGCAGGACCGACTCGCTGCCGACGTTCTCGGTGCGGGCCATCTCGGCCGGAGTGCGGTCGAACAGCGCCTGCAGCACCTGACCCCAGTCGAATCCCTGGTTCTGCACGGCCGGCCGCTTGGTCAACAGACTGCTGTCGAGGTCGGTCGCGGGGCCGGACTGTCCGCGGAGGAACTCGCCCTGCATGGCGCCGTCCCGCAGTACCCCGACCCGATCGCACAGGGCATCGAACTCGGAGAGCTTGTGGCTGACGTAGAGCAGGGTGGCGCCGTCCTGCACGAGTTGGCGCAGCAGCTCGAACAGGCGCCCCGTTTCCTCGGTCGACAACGCCGAGGTCGGCTCGTCCAGGATCAGGATCTCCGGTTGCCGGGACAGTGCCCGCGCCAGCACCAACAGTTGGCGCTCGGAGACCCCCAGCTCCCGGACGGGTGCCCGCATCGCCGACCGGGACAGCTGCAGGCCGAGGGTGGCCGCCACGTCCCGCGCGTCGCGCTCGGTGCGCCGCCGGGAGAACCATGGGGAGGAGGAGCCGGAGTTGAGCCGGTCGAGGGCCAGGTTCTCCGCGACGGTCATGTCGAGGATGACGCCGTCGTTCGGGTTCTGGTGCACGGTGCCGACCCCGCGGCGCACCGCAGCGAGCGGGTCGGCGAACGTGGTGGGGGAGCCGTTGACCGCGATGGTCCCGCCGTCGGGTTGCTCCGCGCCGCAGAGGATCTTGATCAGGGTGGATTTGCCGGCACCGTTGGCGCCCATCAGGCCGTAGATCTCACCGCGTCGGATCTGCAGACCGACGCCGCGCAGCACCAGATTGTCGCCGAAGCTCTTGGAGATCCCGTCGACCTGCAGAACGGGTGGATCGCCCGCGGTGGTGGGGGCGACCCCGGTGGCGTTGCTGATCATGGTGCCCTCAGCATCTGCGTCCGGCCTTGCTGGAGCAAGCGTGGACGGGAGGGGGAAAGGAACAGGGGAGGAACTGGCGATGAAGGGGTGATGGGGCGCGGCGGCGGCACCGGGTCGGGGGGGAGTTCGGCACCACCGCCGCGCGTCTCATCACTGGCCCGGAGTGATCTCCGGGATCCAGCTCGCCCCGAGGTACTCGGGGGTGTTCAGGTCGGGCAGCGCCTTGCGCAGCCCCGCCATGTCGGTGACGTTCTTCTCCTTCAGCAGGTCCTGGGTGATCAGGGCTGCCGGGATGACCATCTTGCTCGGGAGGTCGACCCCGTCACCGGCGGCGACGGCGGCACGGGCGACGATGGCGCCGACGTTGGCCGGATCGGTGGCGGCCGTGGCCTTCCACAGGCTGCCGGCCTCCGTCATGAGCCCGATGTCAGCGGTGGAGATGTCGACGCCGTAGACGCTCACCTTGGTCATACCGACCTGGCGCAGCGCGATGAGCGTGCCCTTGGCCAGCTCGTCGTACGCCGCGAAAGCGATCGTGGTGTCCGGGGCCGACTGCAGGGCCGCAACACCTTCGGACGCGGTATCGGACGCGACCGACTCGGAGTACTTGCCGAAGAAGGTGGACTGGGTGAAGGTCGGGTTGTCCTTGAGGAACTGCTTGTAGACGGCGTCGCGCGAATCGAGCGGGGCGATCCCCGAGACATTGACATAGGCGATCTTGCCGCCGTCCGGGTTCTGCTCCTTGAGGTAACCCAGGATCTTGCTGGCGATCGAGGCGTCGTCCTGCGACAGGTACAGCGCCTTCTCGTTGCTGATCGCGACGTCGTACACGACAACCGGGATACCGGCCGTGATGGCCGCATCCACCTTGGGATCGATGGTGTCCTTGAGGCCGTGGTCGACGATGATCACGTCGGGCTTCGAGGCGATCGCCGAGTCGAAGTCGGTGGCCTGCTTGGCGTTGTCGTTGCGTGCGTCGTAGACGTCGACGGTCGCGCCGGCCGCCTTGAGCTGCGCCTGGGCGCCGGAGCCCCACTGCTCGAAGTAGTCGCCGATCCCGGACTGCCGGACCAGCGCGACCTTGAGCTTGTCCTTCGCACCAGCCGGCTTCTCGGCCGGCAAGGTGAAGGAGGCGTCGCCGGTCGAGCCGGAGGACGACGACGGTGCGCTGGAGCTGCCCGAACTGGAGCTGCCCGAACTGGAGCTGCCCGAACTGGAGCTGCCCGAACTGGAGGGAGCGGACTCGGTGGAGGAGGTGTCGGACGGCGTCTCGGAAGACGAGGAATCCGTGCTCGAAGAGTCGGTGGACATGGCGTCGCTCGAAGTCGCCGGGGACGAGGCCTGCGAGGTGACGGGCGCCGTCGTCGCCGGAGTGCTCGCGCCGGTGCCGCTGTCCTGCGAGCAGGCGGCGGTGAGCAGGGCAGTGGCGGCAGCGATCGCGACGAATGCGGTGGTGCGGGTACGACGGAAGCTCATGCGCATGGTCCGTTCCTCCTTGAAGGACTGCGGGATGGGGGTGCGAGCGTTGGTGCGGATCACCGGGATCGGTCCTGGTCCAGCGGGGTTTCCGGGCGTTCCCCGAGCTCCGGTCGGATGGTCCGGCGGTCGGTGACGATGGCGGTGATCAGTGCTGCGGGGGTGACGTCGAAGGCTGGGTTGCGGGCGTGCGTTCCCGGGGGTGCCGTGCGAACACCCCCGAATCCGCCGACCTCGTCCGGTCCGCGATCCTCGATCTCGATGTCGGCACCCGAAGCTGTCGCCGGATCGACGGTGGTCTCGGGTGCCACGACGATGAACGGTACGCCCGCATACCGGGCGGCCACCGCGAGGGAGAAGGTTCCGATCTTGTTGGCCGTGTCGCCGTTGGCGGCGATCCGGTCTGCACCGACGAGCACGGCATCCACGCCGCCGCCTGCCAGGATCATCGCGGCAGCCGAATCGATGATCAATTCATGCGGTGCACCCATCCTGTCCAGCTCCCAGGTGGTCAGCCGGGCGCCCTGCAGCAGAGGCCGGGTCTCGCAGGCGATGGCTGAGGCCAGGTCGCCGTCGAGGTGCAGCCGCTCGATCACTCCCAGGGCCGTTCCGTGCTCCACGGCGGCCAGCCCACCGGTGTTGCAGATGGTCATCATCGTCATGGGACGGGGTCGCCCGCCGACGAGCGAGCGGACCAGGTCGGCGCCACGCTCGGCCATCGCGAGACAGGCCGCGATGTCCTCGTCGCGCAACTGCAGCGCTGCCGTCAGGGCCGCCTGCAGTCCGCCGGTGCGGAAGGCGGCTAGCGCGCGGTCGACCCCCACCGACAGGTTGACGGCCGTCGGACGGCTGGAGCGGATGTCGGCGGCAGCGGCGATGGCCTTCTCGGTCTCGAACTGCTGCGCTGCGATCACCACGCCCAGCGCCCCCGCAACCCCGAGGGCTGGCGCGCCGCGGACGGAGAGTCGCTGGATGGCGCCGATCAGGTCGTCGACGGTGCCGATGTCGAGCAGCACCGTCTCGGAGGGTAGTCGCGTCTGATCGATCATCCGGATGACGCCTGGTGCGTCGTCACCTTGGGACCAGTCGATCGTCCGCACGAGCACCGGCCTCCCGGAGTCGGAGCGACGTGGATCGCCGCAGCGAGGTGAGGTTGTCAGACAACTGATGTCTCTGTCAACCGCATGCGGACGACGCTGCTCGTCCACTTCCTACCGGAGCGTGACGACTCAGACCCGGGGAGACGGGGGAGAGTCGATGGTGACAGCTCCCGGCGGAGCGATGGCGATGAGTTCCTTGGCCGCATAGCGGCCCAGCTGCCAGGTCGACCAGCCGTCGCTGGCGCCACCGATCGCCCCGCCCACGAACGGGATCCGCTTCCCGACGAAGGTGGCCATCCGCTTCCCGCCGACCCCGGCGATGATCTCGGCGGTGATCAGCCGAGCCACCTTGTCGTCGGTCGTCGGATCGCCCCCGGTGCCCTCCCTGGTCATCGTCGCGATGTGCCGAGGAGTGCCCGGTAGGGTGCCGTCCTTGATCAGACCGTCGATGGTGGATCTGCCGAGCATGCAGACCAGCACCGCGTCGCGGACCCGCGGGTCGTCCAGGTCGTAACCCCGCAGATGGGCGATCCCGGCCACCAGGTGGCACTGCACGAGGGCCAGGCCGGCGATGTTCGCCGGGATGGTGGCCGCCGCCGTCACCAGACCGCCGATGTTGGTGACGAACCCCTGCACACCCGCGTACTTCGTGTGTACCTCGATCAGGTCGCGGACGGCGGCCTCGACGTCCCCGTCGTTGGACGCGAGGGTCTTGTCCGCCTGTCGAGCCGCGCCGAGCAGGCTGCCGACTCCGTCGATCGACCGGTCGAGTGTGCCGCGGACGAAGCCTGCGGCATGCCGGGGGACGAGCTTCTTGCCCGCGGAGGACAGTGCTCCCCCCGTGAGGTTCCTGACGATGCCCACGTGTGCTCCTCTTGATCCTTGCGGTCGATGGTTGCTGCGTGCGTCCGGTACCCGCCGCAGATCTCGATGTAACCGTGCTCTCGGTGGAACCGCGCTCTCGAGGTGGCCGTGCGGCCGGTCACCCGGCCAGATGGACACCGATCAGCGCGACACCGGCGATCAGGATCCACGAGAGCAAACCGACCAGGGCCGAGCGCCCAGCCGTCCGGATCAACGTGCGCAGCCGGACCGAGGTTCCCAGGCCGACCATCGCCGCCGTCAGCAGGGTGGTCTCGACGGTTTGCGCGACGCCGAGCACCGAGGGCGGCAGCAGGCCGCTGCTGCGCACGAGGACCGCCAGCAGGAACCCCGCGACGAACAGCGGGAGCAGGGCGGGACGGGCGACCCGGGCGGAATCGGTCGCACCGTCACCGCTCGTGGACCGGCGACGTTCCACGACCGCGGCGATGGCAACCATCGGCGCCAGCAGGACGACCCTGGTCAGCTTGACCACGATCGCCGCCGAGAGCGCCACCGGTCCGGCCACGGAGGCGGCGGCAACGGTCTGCGCGACGTCGTGGACGCTGGCGCCGGTCCACAGGCCGAAGTGGTGGTCGTCCAGGCCGAGCGGCACCTGCAGCGCCGGCAACATCAGGATGGCGGCGCTGCCGAAGAGCGTCACCAGGCTGATCGCGGTGACGACGTCGGATTCCTTGCTGCGGGTGACGCCGTTCATCGCCGCGACGGCCGAGGCACCGCAGATGGAGAAGCCGGTGGCGAGCAACAGCCCGGCATCGCGGGACAGCCCGAACGCCCTGGCCAGCACCAGGGTTCCGCCGAACGCGATGACGACCGTTGCGACCACGACGATCAGCATGGGCAGACCGAGGTCGGCCACCTGGGGGAGGGACAACCGCAGACCGAGGACGACGATCCCGAGGCGGAGCAGTCTTCTGGCAGCCACCTGCAGACCCGGCCGGAAGCTGTCACGGGCCAGACCCGTGTTGCCCAGCACGATGCCCAGCAGCAGGCCGAACGTGAGCGGGCTGACCTGGGGCAGTGCGAGGTGTGCGAGCCAGGCGATGCCGGTGGCGACCGCGACCAGCATCAGGCCGGGCAGGATGCCGCGCGCTGCGGATCGCCGGGCACCGGTCACTTTCGTCAGCTCCCGTCCTGGTCCGGTCGGCCGCCGACGACAGTCGGACGGGTGTGCTGCCAGCCTTTCATCACCGACCCGCCGACCGATCTCGGCCGTGAGCTGTCCATGGCGCCTTGTCCGGTTCTGATAGCTTGGGCCCGCGCACGCACCGCGAGCCGATCAGATCGATGTCCAGGATGATCGGAATGATCGATCGATGAGTCCGCAGATCGGGGAGCGGTGCGAATCCGCGAGAGGACGCTCGACAATGTTCGCAGCCCAGCGACGCCAGGCCATCCTTGAGTTGCTGCATGCCCGCGGCGCGGTCTCGTTGCGGGACCTGTCCGAGGCGGTCCAGAGCTCGGAAGTGACGATCCGGCGCGACATCCAGGCGCTGGAGCGCGACGGTCTTGTGGATCGCCGCCGCGGCGGCGCAGCGTTGCCGGGCGGGCTCTCGCATGAGCAGAGCTACCGCCAGAAGACCAGGGTCGCCGCGGCCGAGAAGGCCGACATCGCTGTACTGGCATCCACTCTGGTCGAAGAGGGTGACGCCATCGTGATCGGCGCCGGCACCACCACCGAGGAATTCGCCCGTGGGCTCGTCCGGATGAAGGATCTCACCGTCGTCACCAACTCGCTGCTGGTTGCCCAGGTGCTCGCCTGGACCGCGGTCGAGGTGGTGATGACCGGTGGATCGCTGCGTGGGACGACGTACGCCCTGGTCGGTGGGTCCGCCGAGACCGCGTTCGCGCAACTGCGGGTGCGCAGGGCATTTTTGTCCGGCAACGGGTTGACCGCTGAGCGCGGCCTGTCGACGCCGAACATGCACGTGGCCGGGGTGGACAAGACGATCGCCGCCGCTGCTCAAGAGGTGGTGGTGCTGGCCGACCACACGAAACTGGGTATCGACACCATGTTCCAGACGGTGCCGACCTCCCGGATCTCGCACCTGGTCACCGACGGCGCCGCGGACCGGGTCCTGCTCGAGGCGGTGGGCGCGGTGGGCGTCACAGTCCACGTGGCCCCGCCCCGCCGCACCTCGGCCAAAGATCGCGCCTGATTCTCGGAGTTCCCGCTGCGGCACCGGCACTGCCCGGCGCAGCGTCCCGGGTGAGCCGGTGCCCCACGAGAGCAAGCACCCGTCCGCATCGTCGCGTCCGCCGACGAACGGACAGCTTCCGGACCGCACCAAGTGCCGAGCCCGGCCGCCTGTCGTCACATGCTGTGATCGAATCTGATCGTTTGCGGCATTCAGGCGATAGTTGTTGCGAGATCTTGACTGGAGTGGGCAGATCGCTGTTCACTGCGTCAGCCGTGGGGCGTCGACCTGGCTCGTCGTTTCCTGCCCGACCTACAAGGAAGTTGGTCACGATGAGAGTTGCATCCAAGAGATGGCGGAGCGGAATGATCGCCGTCGCCTGCACCGTCGGCCTGATGGCCACCCCGGCGATCGCCGGCCCAGCCTCGGTCGCCCCCGGTGGGCCGACCGCGACCCGGACCGCATCCGGTCCGACTGCCTCGGCGTCGACCTGGAGCGGACTGACCGCTCCGTTGCCCACCCGTTGGACGTCGCAGGTCTCGCCGACGAATGCCCTGCCCGACTACCCGCGCCCGCAGCTGGCCCGGCCGTCGGTCGCGGCGCCGAAGTGGCTGAGCCTGAACGGACTCTGGCAGTACGCGCCTACCGATGGCTTCACCCCTCCGGTGTTCGGCGCCGACCTGGACGGTCAGATCCTGGTGCCCTACCCGGCTGAGTCGGTGTTGTCCGGTGTGCAGAAGCATTCCGACTACATGTTCTACCGCCGCACAGTCACCGTTCCCAAGAACTTCCTGAGCGGTGGGCAGCACCTGCGGCTCAATTTCGGAGCGGTCAACTACGACGCCGCTGTGTACGTCAACGGTATCCAGGTCGCCCGTCATCTGGGTGGGTACGATTCGTTCAGCGTCGACGTGACGGCGGCGCTGCGGGTCAAGGGGCCGCAGGAGATCCTGGTCGCCGTCCACTCACCCGTGGACAGCGCCACCATCCCGGTCGGCAAGCAACGCCTCGACCCCGACGGGATCTTCTACACCGCGGCATCCGGTATCTGGCAATCGGTCTGGCTCGAGCCGGTAGCGGCAACCAGCATTGCCTCGTTCACCGCGACGCCGGACGCGGCCAGTTCGTCGTTCACTTTCAAGGCCACCCTCAACGGTGATCCGACCAACGCGCGGCTCGCCGTCGACGTGTACGCCGGCACCAAGAAGGTCGCAGCGGTGAGCGGAGCAGCCGGTGGCACCATGCGGGTCACCGTGCCCAAGCCGCGCCTGTGGAGCCCGGCCGACCCTTTTCTCTACACCTTCAAGGTGCGGCTGACCGGCCACGGCACTGACGTCATCGAAAGCTACGCCGGACTGAGATCGGTTGCAGTGCAACTGGTCAACGGCAAGCAGCGGATCACCCTCAACGGCAAGGCCACCTTCCTGCTGTCCACCCTCGACCAGGGCTACTGGCCGGATGGGATCTACACCGCGCCGACCGACGCCGCGCTGAAGTTCGACATCCAGAAAACCAAGGACCTGGGGTTCAACACCATCCGCAAGCACATCAAGGTCGAGCCGGCCAGGTGGTACTACTGGGCCGACAAGCTCGGAATCATGGTGTGGCAGGACTCGCCGGCGCTCCCGACAGGTCGGAACGGCTCGCTGACCGCCGGCGACAAGGCCAACTTCCGGGCCGAGACCGCCCAGATGGTCGGACAACTGGCCAATGTCACGTCGATCATCGGGTGGATCCCGTTCAACGAGGGCTGGGGCCAGTGGAGCGTGGCCGCGGCCTCGGAGGTCGGGGCCCAGATCAAGGCTCAGGATCCGTCGCGACTGGTCAACGACCGCAGCGGCTTCAACTGCTGCGACACCCCGGGTGACCCCGGCACCGGCGACATCATCGACTGGCACCAGTACCAGGGGCCGGCACTGCCCGCCCCTGATGCGACGCGAGCCTCCATCGACGGTGAGCACGGCGGCCTGACGCTGACCGTGCCCGGCCACACCTGGCCCGGCGCGCCCATCAACCCATACGGTTCGGTCCCGGATGCCGCGGCATTGAACGCCGGCTATGAGGCCAACAATGCCGTGCTGCGCGATCAGGGTGCGCCCTACGGACTTTCGGGCTCGGTGTACACCCAGATCACCGACGTCGAAGGTGAGCAGAACGGCTTCTTCACCTACGACCGCGAGGTCGAGAAAGTCGACGAGGCCAGGGTGCGGGCGTCAAATCTCGCGGTGATCAATGCCGGGTCCAAGCCGACCCCGCCGGCGCCGCCGGGCACCCCGGGGCTGGGTGGCGTCGATCGCTGGTCGTTCGACGAGACCACTGGAACCACTGCGGCCGACGGCGTGGGCGGGCACGATCTGACCCTGCGGAACGGTGCAAAGTTCGGACCCGGCCTGGCTGGGAACGCCCTGGTGCTCAACGGGGTCGACCAGTCCGCAGAGTCCTCGGGCACCCTGATCCCGACCACCAACACCAACTACACGGTGTCGGCCTGGGCCAAGGCGTCCAGTTTCGGCGGAGCGTTCCAGACCGTCATGAGCGAGGACGGCGCGGCCACCAGCGCGTTCTTCCTCCAGTACTCCGGAGCCGACAAACGGTGGGCGTTCAGCTTTGCCAGTATCCGGGCGTTGGCCACCACCGTCGGGATGCCCGTGGCCGGGCAGTGGTACCACCTGGTCGGCGTCCGGGATGTCACCCGTTCCCGGCTCTCGATCTACGTGGACGGGGTGCTGGCCGGTTCGGTCGGCATCTTGGGCGGCGGTGACCTCGGAACCGGCAACCTGCAGGTGGGTCGGGGTCAGTTCGGCGGCAACCCGGTCGACTACCTGAACGGGTCGGTCGACGACGCCAGGGTGTTCGATCGGGAGTTGACCGCGGCCGAGGTCGCGGCCCTGCACGAGGCGGGTCCCGGGGCCACCCAGTAGGACGACGGCGGACGGTCGACCCGGCGGGTATCGGGTCGGCCGTCCGGTCCAACGTCCCGACCGGGGTCGGCGGTTGTCTGATCGTTACCAACCACCAAATGATCGATCTTGACAGTTCCGGGTTGGACTGGGAGCCTTCGTGACGGCCGCCGCCCCCTCGGATCCATTGTCGGCCGCGGGATTGCGCCGCTCTCCGGCCACTTTGCGTGTGATCATCAGGATCTGCGCCCTCATCACAAGGATGTGAGAAAATGTCCCCTCGGCTCATTCGCACCGGCCGGACGATCGCTGTCGCCGTCACTCTCGGTCTCGCCCTCGCGGGGTGTGGCAGCAGCACCACCCCGGCGGCTTCCGGCTCGACCACGGCACCCACCTCGGGACCAGCCACGTCGGCCGACGCCTCGACGCCGGCCATGTCGTCCGACGGTATGTCGTCGGCCATGTCGTCCGACGCCTCGACGTCGGCCATGTCGTCCGACTCCTCGACGTCGGCCATGTCGTCCGACGGCATGACCTCCGGTACGGGGTCCGCCGGCACCGGCTCGTCGGCCGCGTCCGGCGACGGTTGCACCGCGGCCAAGCTGGGCTACCCGGCGATCGCCAGCTTCAAGGGCGTCAAGGTCGGCTTCTCGCAGTCCGAGCCCGACAACGCCTCCTTCCGCGCCGCCGAGACCCAGTCGATGAAGGACGAGGCAGCCAAGCAGGGCGCAGAACTGCTGTACGCCAACGCGAACAAGGACCCGCAGAAGCAGATTGCAGACATCAAGGACCTGATCACCAAGGGTGCGCAGGTGCTCATCGTCGCGCCGCTGAACAGCGACGGCCTGCAGCCTGCCTGGGACGCCGCGGCCGCCGCCAAGGTCCCGGTCGTCACCGTCGACCGGCTGGTCTCGCAAACCGCCTGCAAGGACTACCTGACCTTCATCGGTTCCGACTTCGTCAAGCAGGGCAATCGGGCGGCGGACGCAATGGGCGCGGCGCTGGAGGGCAAGGGCAACGTCGTCATCCTGCTCGGTTCATCGGGCAACGGTGTGACCACCGACCGCACCAGCGGTTTCGTCGACGAGATGGCCGCCAAGTACCCGGGTGTCACCATCTCCAAGCAGCAGACCGGTGACTTCGACCGGGCCAAGGGCCAGGCGACCGCCTCGCAGCTGCTGCAGGCCGACCCGAGCATCACCGGGATCTACGCCGAGAACGACGAGATGGGGGTCGGCGCTTACAACGCCATCAAGGCAGCCGGCAAGGCCCCGGGCAAGGACATCAAGATCGTCTCGATCGACGGCATCAAGGACGCCGTGAGCAAGATCGCGACGGGTGAGTACACCGCGGTCATCCAGTCCAACCCGCGCTTCGGGCCGCTGGCCTTCAAGGCGCTCACGGACTTCGAGACAGGCACGCCGGTTCCGGACAAGATCATCATCGAGGACGGCGACTACCTGGATGCGGATGCGGCGAAGGCCAAGGCTGACGAGGCATTCTGATCCCGTTCGCGAACATGCCGCCGGTCCGCGACCCGCAGTTCCGGGCGCGGACCGGCGGCTGCCATCCCCCTGAATGAGTGGAAGCGCAGCATGACGGTCACCGATGGTCCGGCGTCAGCCGGTCCTGCCGCCCCAGGGTCGCAGGCTCCCCCGATCCTCGAGGCTCGCGGGGTCAGCAAGACCTTTCCGGGGGTCAAGGCGCTGCAGGACGTGTCGATCACCCTTCGCGGTGGTGAGGTGCACGCCCTGGTCGGCGAGAACGGCGCCGGCAAGTCCACCCTCATCAAGCTGCTGACCGGCGTCTACCAGTTGGACGCCGGTCAGCTGCTGCACCGCGGCAACCAGGTCTCCTTCACCGATCCCAAGGCGGCCCAGGCGGCGGGCATCAGCACCATCTACCAAGAGGTGAACCTGGTGCCGCTGCAGTCGGGGGCGAGGAACCTGTACCTGGGCCGTGAGCCGCGGACCCGGCTGCACCTGGTCGACTACAAGAAGATGAACCACGACGCCAAGGCACTGCTCGACGACTTCGCAATCGACGCCGACCCGACCGTCCCGGTTGCCACCCTGGCCCTCGGGGCCCAGCAGATGATCTGCATCGCCCGGGCCATGTCACTCGACGCCAACGTGGTGATCATGGATGAGCCGACGTCATCGCTGGAGAGCCGCGAGGTCGAGACGTTGTTCGGGCTGATCGAGCGGTTGAAGGCGAGCGGGGTGGCCGTCGTCTACGTCAGTCACCGGCTGGACGAGCTGTACCGGATCTGCGACCAGGTGACCGTGTTGCGGGACGGCCGGCTGGTGCACACCGGCCCGATCGCCGAGCTGCCGCGACGACAGCTGGTGGCCACCATGCTCGGTCGTGAACTGCTCGAACAGCACGCCAGGTCGTCGGTCACGGCGCCGGCCGATCAGGCCGAGGGTGACACGCCGGCGTTGCAGGCCGAACGCCTGAACCGACGTGGTGTGCTGCACGACGTCTCGGTCACCATTCGGCCGGGTGAGGTGGTCGGTCTCGGCGGTCTGCTCGGGGCAGGTCGCAGCGAGACAGCGAAAGCCGTTCTGGGGGCCCAGATCCTGGACTCGGGCTCGATCACCGTCGACGGTGTCACGATCCGCGGCGGTTCGCCCGCCCGCTCGATCCGGGCCGGCGCAGTGCTGTTGCCCGAAGACCGCAAGGCCGAGGGCATCCTGCCCAACCTGTCGATCCGGGACAACATCGTGCTGGCTGCGCTGCCCCGGCTCTCCACCTGGGGGCTGTTCTCCGACCGGGCGGCCAGAAAGCTGGTCGACACCTTCATGACCCGGCTGAACATCAAGGCCTACGGCCCGGGTCAGAAGGTGGGCACATTGTCCGGCGGCAATCAGCAGAAGGTGCTGCTGGCCCGCTGGCTCTGTCTCGAACCCAAGGTGCTGATGCTCGACGAGCCCACCCGAGGCATCGATGTAGGCGCCAAGGCCGAGGTCCGTCGGCTGATCGACGAGCTGGCCGAGCAGGGGCTCGGGGTACTGCTGATCTCGTCGGAAACAGAGGAACTGGTGGACGGCTCGCACCGCATCCTGGTGCTGCGGGATGGCAGCATCGTCTCAGAACTGAGCGGTGACCGGCTCACCGAGTCCGAACTGGTGCAGGCGATCGCCGGGGACGTAACCGATGTCTGAGACCCCGACCCCCACCGTGCCGGAGGCACCGAGCCGGCCGGCCCGCTCCGTCGACCGCTCCAAGGTCGCCTCCTTCCTGCAGGACAACGGGGTGTACGTCGCGCTGGCCGTACTGGTCGGCTACAACGCGTTCTTCACCAACTTCTGGTTCACCGCGAGCAATCTCAAGCTGCAGCTGGTGCTGGTCGCCCCCATCCTGATCGTCGCTCTCGGCATGGCCCTGGTGATCGGCACCGAGGGCATCGACCTGTCGGTCGGGGCCACCATGGCCATCTCGGCCTCGGTCATCGGTCAGGGAATTGACGCCGGGTTCTCGGTCCCGGTGATCATCGTCGGGGTGCTGCTCGCCGGGATGCTGGTCGGCGCCATCGCCGGGACGCTTGTCGCGTTCTTCGAGGTGCAACCGATCGTCGCGACGCTGGCCCTGCTGGTTGCCGGCCGGGGGATCGCAGTGCTGTTGCAGGCCAGCACGTTGAGCGTGTCCGACCCGACGCTGCTGAAGTTCGGCTCTGGGTCGTGGCTGGGGATCCAGGCCCCGTTCTGGGATGCGCTGGTGCCGGTGATCATCATCGCGTTCGTCGTGCGGCGCACTGTCTTCGGCCGCCGGATCGTGGTGATCGGGGACAACGTGCGGGCCTCGTACCTGTCCGGGATCCCGGTGCGGCGGACGCTGTTGACCGTCTACATCGTGAGCGGGCTGCTCGCGGCCTGGGCCGGGCTGGTGGTCACCACGTTCACCAGTACCAACGACCCGAGCACCAACGGTCTGGGCTACGAGCTGTTCGCGATCACCGCGGTGGTGGTCGGCGGGACAGCGTTGTCGGGCGGCCGGGTCCGGATCCTCGGCACCATTGCCGGAGCCCTGGTGATGCAAGTACTGCGCAGCACGTTGGCATTCCACAATTTCACCGACGCGGTCACCCAGATGGTCACCGCAGTGATCATCATCGTCGCCGTCCTTGTCCAGCGAAAGCGAGCCCGGTCGTGACCGACAGCGACAGCGGAAAGGGCCTGTCCCTCGACGACGTCAGGGGCGCCGGGGTGGAGGCGTCCCTGCGGCCCACCACCACCGGGGCCAGGATTGCCCACCTGCTGCAGCGGGACGGTGTCGGAGCAACCGTCGTGCTGGTGCTCGTGATCATCTTCGCGGCCAGCACGGTCGACGGATTCGGCTCGATCGGCAACATCCGCAACGTGCTGATCTCGGTGTCCTTCCCGGCGATCATTGCCATCGGCATGACCATGGTGATCGTCACCGGCGGCATCGACCTGTCGCTCGGGTCGGTGTACGCGCTGGCCGCGATCCTGTGCACCAAGGTTCTCGATGTGTCGAAGGGAATGGGCGGCAACGCCATCGCCGGCATCGCGCTGGCCCTCGGGGCGGCGCTGCTGATCGGACTGGTGCAGGGGGTGCTGATCGCGCGAGTCGGGTTGCCGCCGTTCATCGTCACGCTGGCCGGCCTGTACGGCGTGCGTGGACTGGTCTACTTCGTCAGCAACAACGGGAATGACGTCTACTCGGCTCCCCAGTCCGGGGCGTTCTACCAATTCGGCACCGGCACGGTGTTCACCATCGGTTATCCGGTGGTGCTTGCCCTCATCCTGTACCTACTCGCCCACGTCACGTTGTCGCGCACCTCATTCGGGCTCACCGCGTATGCCCTTGGTGGCAGTGAGGACGCCTCATCGCTGATGGGCTTGAAAGTGCGGAGCACCAAGATCAGGTTGTACGTGATCTCGGCCGGCCTGGCCGGTGTGGCCGGCATCCTGGCCGCGGCCTACAGCCAGTCCGGAACGCCCGACCTGGGGCGCGGTTTCGAGTTGAATGCGATTGCCGCGGTGGTGATCGGCGGCACTCTACTGACCGGAGGCGCCGGTTCGTTGATCGGGACCGCGGCCGGGGTGCTGCTGCTCGGCGTGGTCAGCAGCTACATCAACCTCGGCACCGATCTCCCCCAGGCCGCGCAGGCCGTGGTCACCGGCGCGTTCGTGATCGTCGTGGTCATCGTCCAGCGCTACCTGAACCGGGTCCAGCGGCGCTAGATGCCCGGTTGTGGTCGCAGCACCACATCGACATGGCAACCCAGTTCTCCGGGGTCTCGGCGCGACCTTGCCCGACCCGTACCGGGCCGGCAGCAGAGCCGTCTCCACGAGCGAACCCGGCACTGCCTCGGTCCGCGTTGCCACATCGTTCGTCCGGCGCATGCCGGATGGTCGTCTGCGGGCGCAGATCGCGCCGTTCGTGACACTCCAGGATGCGCCGCGGAGGGGCTGACGGCGACGCAACTCACGGCAGCGCAGCGCTGACCGGGCTGGACTACTGTCGCGGACATGAACCGCATCATCGGCATGGTCCTCGGCGTGATCCTGATCGCCGCCGGCATCCTGTTCACCCTGCAGGGAGCCGGGGTGGTCGGCGGCTCCGCGATGAGTGGGAACTCGACCTGGACGGTTCTCGGGCCGATCATCGCGCTCGCCGGCCTTGTCCTGCTGCTGCTGGCGCTCCGCCGCGGACGGAACCGAACCGGCAGCGGCCCGTCAGTGCGCTAGCTCTGATCCAGCTCCTCGAACAGCTGCGGATCCCGCCGGCGACGGAGCATGGTCGCCGGAATCACCAGCCAGACCACGATCCCGATGGCCACCAAGGCCGATCCGATGCTGATCGCGACCGGGCGGGAGAGCAGCACGTCGACCACCAGCAGCACCCCGCCGACGACGCTCACCGCCAGGAAGCCGATGCCGATCGTGGTGAGCCTCGCGGTGTAGTGGACCAGGAAGTCCTTGAGCCCTCTCCGGAAGAGAAGGCGGTGCGCTGCAACGGGTCCGGTGAGGAAAGTGACGGCGAGCGCGGCAGCGATCAGGGTGACCAGGTAGACGTCGAGCTGGAAGGTGTCGAGGGACGAGAAGCGCGCCTGGAACGCCAGCGAGAGCAGGAATCCGAACAGGATCTGCACTCCGGCCTGCGCGACCCGTACTTCCTGGAGCATCTCGGCAAAGTTGCGGTCGAGTCGCTGCGCCTGCGTCTCCCGTCGGACGTACCCGGCCCCGGGATCGGACGAGCGCCGACGCTCGGGCGCGGGGCCGCTCTGCCCGGCCGCTGGATCGGAGCTCATCGGACGATCCTGCCAGTCCCGGACTGGTTGGATGATCGGATGACGGGCACCGCTTCCACGACTTTCGACTTCCGCCCTCGGACCCGGCTCCCCGACACCCATGGCCGGACCGGCGTCATCAGGACGCCGCACGGTGAGATCCGCACGCCGGCCTTCATCGCAGTGGGTACCAAGGCGACCGTCAAAGCTGTCACCCCGGAACAGATCGACGAGGCCGGCGCCCAGGCTGTGCTCGCCAATGCCTATCACCTCTATCTGCAGCCGGGGCCCGACATCGTCGATGCCGCAGGTGGTCTGGGCCGTTTCATGGGCTGGCCGGGACCGACGTTCACCGACTCCGGCGGGTTCCAGGTGATGAGCCTGGGCGTCGGTTTCAAGAAGGTGCTGGCGATGAACACCGAGGGCGTCCGATCCGACGAGGTGATCGCGCCGGGGAAGACCAGGATGGCGGCCGTCGACGAGGAGGGTGTCACGTTCACCTCGTTCATCGACGGGAGCAGGCATCGCTTCACCCCCGAGGCGTCGATGCAGATCCAGCACCAGCTCGGGGCGGACATCATCTTCGCCTTCGACGAGCTGACGACGCTGATGAACACCCGCGAGTACCAGGAGGCGTCGGTCGAGCGGACCCGCCGGTGGGCCCAGCGCTGCCTCGACGAGCACCATCGGCAGACCCTGGCGCGGGCGGGCAAGCCGCAGCAAGCCTTGTTCGGGGTCGTCCAAGGTGCCCAGTACGAGGACCTGCGCCGCTCCGCCGTGCGCGGTCTGCTGGAGTTGCACGGTCCTGACGGCCGCGGGTTCGACGGCTACGGCATCGGCGGGGCGTTGGAGAAGGAGAACCTGGGCACGATCGTGGGCTGGTGCTCGCAGGAGTTGCCACCGGACAAGCCCCGTCACCTGCTGGGCATTTCCGAGCCGGACGACATCGTGGTGGCGATCGCGGCCGGCGCCGACACCTTCGACTGTGTATCGCCGTCACGGGTCGCCCGCAACGGTGCGATCTACTCCCGCGGCGGGCGCTACAACGTCACCGCGGCGCGCTTCAAGCGCGACTTCTCACCCCTCGACGAGGGCTGCGACTGCTACACCTGCGGCCAGTACACGCGCGCGTACCTGCACCACCTGTTCAAGGCCAGGGAGCGGCTGTTCGCCACGCTGTGCACGATTCACAACGAACGGTTCATCATCCGGTTGGTGGACGACCTGCGGCAGGCGATCGAGGACGGCATGTTCGCCGAGGTCTCCGGCCGCTTCCTGGACGACTACTACGCGGGGTCGCGCGCCACTCCCTGATCGCGGCTGCCGAGATCCCCGGCAGGCAGCTGGGCTGCGATCGCAGCCTGGTAGCTGGGTTCGCGCTTCTTGATGAACGCGATGACCCGATAGGTGATGGGCAGCAGGATGATCTCGACGCCGACCTTGAGGGCGAAGCCCAGCACGGTGTAGTTGACCAGGTCGCCGAACTTCTCGATCCCGATGGCCGGGCCGGCGATCGAGCAGAAGATCAGCGTGTCGAAGAACTCGCCGACGAGGGTCGAGCTCACCAGACGCAGCCAGAGCTTGCGCTCACCTCCGCGCTGCTTCAGCTTCACCATCACGTAGGAGTTGAGGAACTCACCGATCAGGTAGCCGCAGACGCTGGCGAACACGATCCGCGGGACGACCCCGAGCACCGCATCGAACGCGGCCTGCGAGCCGTACCCGGGTGCCGGGGTGGCCTTGCTCACGACGTAGAACGTCAACGACGCCAGCAGCGACATCGCGAAGCCGATCAGGATGGCCCGCCTGGTCGCACGCAGACCGTAGACCTCGCTGAGCACGTCACCGATGACGTAGGTCAGCGGGAACAGGAAGACACCGCCGTCCGACAGTACGAAACCGAACGAGATCCCCTTGGTGGCAGCGATGTTGGACAGCAGCAGCAGACAGCAGAAGACCGACACCAGGACCGGGTAGTACCCGGGGCCGGTATGCGCGAAGACGGCGGCCCGCTGCGGTGGTGCGTCGGCAGGTCCGGGCTTCTGGGGTCTGGTCACCGGGAGATTGTGCCACTGCCGGAGGACGCGGATGTCCGACTGGCACTCGGACGGTCTTGTCTGCCAGCACGATCCTGCGGATCATCCTCCCGATCACCATGAGGTGACACCCCGTGAGGAGGAGCCGTGGACGAGACGACACCGTCGGTCGAAGTGGCTCCGTTGCAGAGTGGCAGCGGACTGGCAGGTTTCCTGTTGTTGGGACGGTGGCCGAAGGACCCCGTCGAGTGGGCGAAATTGTTGGTGCTGTCCGTCCGGATCGCCGCCGTCCCCGGGCTGCTCAGGGTGAGCACGGTGTTCGCGGTGCTGGACGACCTGCCCGACGACCCGCACCCCGGGGCAGTGGGACTGATCGCCGCAGCTGGTCCGCTGATCGGTGAGAACGCCGTGGTTCCAGGACAATTCGCCCATCCGCATCCCTCGGCGATCGTCATCCTCCATCCGCCGAACAGCACCATCTCCTCGGTGCCCGAGTACGAGACCGCATCCGGCTGCGTGCTGCTGCCGGGTCTGCCGCATCTCGGACTCGACCACCGCGCCGCCTGGGTGGAGGCGGACGTGCACGGCACGGTGACCCAGATGATCTCCAAGTCGGGTGTCGATCCGTTCCAGAACCCCGATACTGCAGCGCTGGCAACGTTTCTCGCTGCCTGAGCAGGAATGGGGATCTCGACTCCCTCGTCGCTCGATCTCCGGAACCGACCCGATCAGCGAACATCCGGTCCGGGATCAGGTGAACAGGCAGAACGGGTGGCCGGCCGGATCGAACATCACCCGGATGTCGTCCTGAGGTTGCACGGGGGCCTCCCGAGCGCCGCACTCGATGGCCCAGGCAGAAGCGGCCGGGAGATCGTCGACGTGCAGATCGAGATGCTGGGTGGAGTGCTGGGTCCCGGACGTCGCCGGCCACACCGGAGGAGCCCACGCACGTTCCCACTCGACGTTGATGGTCATGGCGCCCGCCTGCAGCTGGGCCCACCCCGCCTCCGGCGGATCCCCTGGCCGGGCCGGCTCGGAGTCACGCACGGTGGCGCCCAGCAGCGTTGCGTAGAAGGCGGCGAGCGCGCGTGGATCGGGAGCCATGATCGTGATCGAGGTGGCCCGGATCGCCGGGCGGGAGTCCGTCATCGTCCGAGACTGGCACTGCTCGGACATCCACGCCAGCCCGGACCGCTGGGGTCAGCCTGTCCACGTCCACGGGGCACGGGGGATGCCTGCCGGGTCGAAGCGGCGCTCCAGGGCCGGCATCGACACCGGTTCCCCGGGTTCGGCGAGGTCCAGCGACACGGCCAACAGCGACAGCACATCGTCCGCGCTGACGCCGTCGGAGGCCAGCTCGGCCAGGGTGACGGCGCCGTCCCGCTTGGCCAGCCGGGCGCCCGACGGACCCAGTACCAGCGGGACGTGGACGTACTGCGGCACCGGCAGTCCCAGCAGCCCGGCCAGGTACGCCTGCCTCGGGGTGGACGGCAGCAGGTCGTCGCCGCGCACCACCTGGTCGACGCCCTGGGCGTCGTCGTCGACGACCACCGCCAAGTTGTAGGCCGGGATGCCGTCCGTCCGGCGCAGAACGAAATCGTCCACCTGACCGGTGTACGGGCCGGTCAGCAGATCGGTGACGGTCAGGTCCGCCACTTCGCTGCGCAGCCGCAACGCCGCCGGCCGGGCAGCGGTACGTTCGGCGCGCTCGGCCGCGGTCAGGTTCCGGCACGTCCCCGGGTAGGCGCCGGGCGGGGCATGGGGCGCGCTGGCCGCTTCCTGGATCTCCCGCCGCGTACAGAAGCACTCGTAGACCCGGCGATCGGCGATCAGCCCGGCCAGCGCGGCGTCGTACAGCGGGCGTCGCTCGGACTGCCGGACCAGCTCGTCCCAGACGATCCCGATCGCACGCAGATCCGCCAACTGCCGCTCCTGTGCGCCCGGCCGCACCCGGTCGAGGTCCTCGACCCGCAGCAGGAAGCGGTGCCCGGAGCTGCGGGCGAACAGCTGTGCCAGCACGGCCGTTCGCAGATTGCCCAGATGCAGATCACCCGAGGGACTGGGGGCGTACCGACCGGCGCCGACCACGACGGTCTCCTCCCCGGGCCGGCTGCGTGCCGGTCACTTGCGGAAAACACCGAAGGCCCCGCGTGGGCGGGGCCTTCGAATGGCGGAGGATACGGGATTTGAACCCGTGAGGGCGGTGAAGCCCAACACGCTTTCCAAGCGTGCGACATAGGCCGCTAGTCGAATCCTCCGCAGAGGATCTTACCGGCTCCGCGGGCGTGCTCGCGCCACAGATCGTCCGTGCTGTCGTCCCCCGCCGACTCCCGCGGCGCGTCAGGGAGCGATGAGGTGCCGGCTGGGGCATAGTCCCTGGCGAGCTGCCGGGTGGGTCGGCAGCAGGTGGTGCCGGAATTGACGGACTCGGGGGAACCGTGACGAACGTCGTCGAAGTGGTGGGCGTCAACAAGATCTACCGGCGGTGGCGCAGGCCTGCGCAGCACGCCGTGCGGGACCTGGATCTGCAGGTGGACCGTGGCGGCGTGTTCGGCTTCCTCGGCCCGAACGGGTCCGGCAAGACGACGACCATCCGGCTGCTGCTCGGCCTGGCCAGGGCGGACAGCGGCAGCATGAAGCTGCTCGGCCGTTCCGTCCCCGACGAGCTGCCGCAGGTGATCGGTCGGATCGGGTCGTTGGTCGAGACGCCGCTGTTCTTCCCGAACTTCAGCGGACGGCAGAACCTGTCGCTGCTGGCCCAGGCTTCGCGGATCCCCGAGGCCCGGGTGGAGGAGATGCTCGAGCTGGTCGACCTGCGGGAGCGGGCCGGGGACAGGGTGAAGGCCTATTCGCTGGGGATGAAGCAGCGGCTCGGCATCGCGGCTGCCCTGCTGAAGAACCCGGAGCTGCTGATCCTGGACGAACCGGGCAACGGCCTGGACGCAGCCGGGATCCGGGAGATCCGCGAGCTAATCGTCAGGCTCGGCGGGTCGGGGGTCACGGTGCTGCTCTCCTCGCACCAGCTCTCCGAGGTGCAGCAGGTGTGCGACCGCGTCGCGATCATGTCGAAGGGCCAGGTGATCGCCGCCGGTTCGGTCGCCGACCTGGTGCGGTCGGGATCCTCCGGTGACTTCCGGGTCAGGGTCGATGATCCGGCGGGCCTCGGCCGAGCGGCCCTGGAACGCCACGGGTTCAGCGTGACCGCCGAGGTCGACCACCTGCGGGTCGGTGGCGTGCAGGACCCCGCCCGAGTGACGCAGGCGTTGGCGCAGGCCTCGCTGTACCTGAGTGAGCTGACCCCGATCGCTGCCGATCTGGAGAGCGTCTTCCTGCAGATCACCGGCGACGAGGAGGCCGCGCCTTCCGGAACTCACAGCACGCGGCCACGGGAGGCGTCATGACGGGCGTCGCGCAATCAGGACGTCATTCGTTGGAGCCGGCGACCGAACCGACTTCGGCGCCGACCTTCGGACGGCTGGTACGGGTCGAGCTGCGTCGGCTGCGGTCCCGTCGATTCTTCGTCGTCCTCGTCGGCATCGGACTACTGGGGTACCTGATCGGCCTGGTGGTCCTGGCCACCCATTTCGAGAAGGTCACTCCCGAGGTGATGGCCAGGGCAACGGTTGCGCGCGACGTTCAGTTGCAGCAGAACCAGGCGTACTACCAGCAGTGCCTGACCGACCCGCAGCGACCGTCGGAGACCCCCGTCGCCGAATACTGCGGGCCCGAACCGACCGCACAGGACATGGAGGTCCGGTGGTTCGTCGACGTCACGCCTTTCGACGCCGACCGCTTCCAGCAGCTCACGCTCGCCGTCGGTATCGGTGTCGGCATGCTCGGCCTGTTCCTGGGTGCGACGTCCATCGGCGCCGAATGGTCCAGCCGCAACCTGGTCGCCTGGCTGTTCTGGGAGCCGCGACGTCTTCGGTTGCTGGCGGCCAAGCTGACCGCGCTGCTCGGCGTGCTGCTCGTGCTCGCGGTGCTGGCCCAGCTGATCTGGTACGTGACGGGCAAGATCCTGCTGGCCACCAAGGGGATCCCGGTGGAGCAGTCGGATCCGCCGAGGCCGGAGTTCTGGACCGGACTGTTCGAGATGCAGGTGCGCGCCGCCCTGTTCGTCATCCCGACATCTCTGCTCGGATTCGGCTTGGCGAACCTGATGCGCAACACCGCGGCCACCCTCGGGGTTGCCCTGGTCTACCTGCTGGGGGTCGAGACGGTGCTCTCCTCGTTGAACCCGTACCTGGTTCCCTACCAATTCACCAGCGCAGCGGTCGCCTGGTTCCTCCCCGGCGGGCTGCACTATTTCGTTGATCCGGTCTACGACCCGCAGACCCAGGAAATGAACCCGCAGGAGCTGGTGTTCACGAACCTGCAGGGCGGGTTGGTGCTGCTGGCCTATGCGGCCGTGATCACGATCGGCTCGGCCTGGCTGTTCCGTCGGCGCGACATCTCCTGATCGGCACACCCTGTCCGGGAAATGTGTGTCCGGGAATGCGGGTCCGGGAATGCAGCGGACCCCCGCACCCGTCAGAGCTCCCGGACCCTTGCTGCCTTCCGGCCCTGGGGGAGTTGAGGAGATGGACGCCGCGGGGGTCCGCCGTCGAGTGTAACCGGACTGCCCCCTGGACGGGAACGAGCCAGGAACTCGACCGGCGGTGGTGCGGGCGCCGTCCGATGTGACAGGCTCCACATCCGCTGTCCCGTCACCCGCATACGTCATCGTCGCCGCCTGTCGGAGGTCCACCTCGTGTCCCGTCTCATCGTTCACTCGCGCAGGCGCACTTCGCTCCGACGGCACCTCACTGTCGTCCTCGCGGTGGTGCTCGGCGGATCCGCACTCCTGGTCGGGCCTGCAGCTGCAGCGCCCCGTGCGGCCGTCGCGGCGCCACCCACTGCGGCGCTCCCCGCAGCCGCGGCCGCAGCCGCGGTTCCGGTGACGCTCGCCGGGTCACTGCAGTCGGAGGCCGGCTGCCCCGGTGATTGGGATCCCGCCTGTTCGGCCACCGATCTGGTGGCCGGAGACGGCGTCCACACCAGGACGCTCGAGCTGCCGAAGGGTGCGTACGAGTTCAAGGTCGTCCTCGACCACGGCTGGACCGTCAACTACGGCGCCGGTGGCATTCCGGACGGCGCCAACATCCCGCTGGTGCTCACCGCGACCGCTCGGGTGACCTTCAGCTTCGAGGACGCCAGCCACGTCACGACGATCCGATCGGCGGCCGTGCCCGGGCCGGGCATCACCAAGGACGATCGCGCGCTGGCCGGCAACAGTCTCCGCGCAGGGTTGACGAAGGAGCGGTTCTACTTCGTCATGACGGACCGGTTCGCCAATGGCGACCAGAGCAATGACGCCGGCGGAATCACCGCGCCGCCGGGCACCGAGGCGCGGCTCGCGACCGGGCTCGATCCGACGGACAAGGGCTTCTACCACGGCGGTGACCTGACGGGCCTGACCGGAAAGCTCGACTACATCAAGGGAATGGGCACCACCTCGATCTGGTTGACGCCCAGCTTCAAGAACCGGCCGGTGCAGGGTCAGGGAGTGAATGTCAGTGCCGGGTACCACGGCTACTGGATCACCGACTTCACCCAGATCGACCCGCACCTCGGCAGCAACGCCGATCTGAAGAAGCTGATCGACGCGGCGCACGGCAAGGGCATGAAGGTCTTCTTCGACATCATCACCAACCACACCGCTGACGTCATCGACTACCAGCAGAAGAAGTACACCTACATCCCGAAGTCCGACGTCCCCTACCGGGATGCGGCGGGGACGGTGTTCGACGACCACGACTACGCGACCGGGGACACCTTTCCCGTGCTCGACAAGAGCTCGTTCCCGTACACGCCCGTGTTCAACTCGGCGGCCGATGCAACGGTCAAGGTTCCTGCCTGGCTGAACGATCCGCTCAAGTACCACAACCGTGGCGACGCGGCGTTCGACGGCAGCGAGGGTGATCGGTACGGCGACTTCTCCGGACTCGACGACCTGTTCACCGAACAGCTCGCGGTGCGCGACGGCATGACCGACATCTACTCGTTCTGGGCGAAATTCGGGATCGACGGATTCCGTATCGACACCGTCAAACACGTGAACCTGGAGTTCTGGCAGAAGTTCGCGCCGGCGATGGAGAAGGCGGCCGCGAGCGTCGGGAAGAAGAACTTCTTCCAGTTCGGCGAGGTCTACGACGCCGACCCGGCCAACACCAGCGTCTACACCACCGCAGGCAAGCTCCCGGCGACGCTGGACTTCGGATTCCAAGCAAGGGCAACAGGTTTCGGACTCGGTCAGCCGACCAAGGACCTCGCTGCGCTCTATGGGAACGACGACTACTACACCGACACCGACTCCAACGCCTACGAGCTGCCGACCTTCCTGGGCAACCACGACATGGGCCGGATCGGATACTTCCTGCAGTCGGGCGGGCACAGCGGCACCGATCTGTTCAAGCGGGATCTGCTCACCCAGCAGCTGATGTTCCTGACCCGCGGTCAGCCCGTCACCTACTACGGCGACGAGCAGGGCTTCACCGGCGACGGCGGTGACAAGGACGCCCGGCAGGACATGTTCGGCAGCAAGGTGGCCAGCTACAACGACGACACCCTGATCGGTACCACGGCGACCACGGCGACGCCGCGGTTCGACACACAGCAGCCGGTGTACAAGGCCATCGCGGACCTCTCGAAGCTGCGTCAGCAGTACCCGGCGCTGGCGGACGGCGCCCAGATCCCGCGTTATTCCTCCGCCGCCGCAGGAGTGTTCGCCTTCAGCCGCATCGATGCGAAGGAGCAGGTCGAGTACGTCGTCGCCGCCAACAACGCGACCGAGCCGAAAACCGTCAGCTTCGACACCCTCAGCGCGGGCATGCGGTTCTCTGCGATCTACGGCGGCGCCCGACCGGTGACCTCGGCCCGGGACGGCCACGTGAGCGTCACGGTGCCGGCGCTCTCGACGGTCGTCTGGAAGGCCGGCTCGAAGCTGGCACGCGCGAAGGCCGCCCCGCGAGCGGTGTTCGTCACCCCGGGTGCGGTCGGGTCGGAGAGCGCCGTCGGGGGTCGGGCGCCGATCCAGGTTGCCGTTCCCGCAGGCGGTTTCAACCAGGTGAGCTTCGCCTGGCGGCCGGCCGGGTCGAAGACGTGGCAGCCGCTCGGTACCGACGACAACGCGCCCTACCGGGTGTTCCAGGACGTCTCCGCACTCGCGCCGGGCAGCCTGGTGGAATACCGGGCCGTCGTGAAGGACCACTCCGGCAACCTGTCAGCGACCTCGACCAGTGCGGTGGTCGGTGCACCGGCGCCACCGTCGTCCGGTGGCGGGGCTGCCCAGAACGACCCACCGGCGAGCCAGCCGTCGTCGGTGACGATCGCCGGCGATCTGCAGTCCGAGGCGGGGTGCAGTGCCGACTGGCAACCCGACTGCGCGACAACGCATCTGACGCTCGATGCGAACTCGGGGATCTGGACCGGAACCTTCACGCTGCCGGCCGGTCAGTACAACTACAAGGCCTCGATCGACGACTCGTGGACGGAGAACTACGGCGCGAATGCCAAGCGTGACGGCGGCAACGTCCCGGTCACCGTGCCGGCGAGCGGGACGGTCACCTTCTACTACGACCCCTCGACGCACTGGGTGACCAGCAGCGCGGAGGGCCCGATCGTGACGGCCCCCGGCACAGCGCAGTCGGAGCTGGGCTGCCCGGCTGACTTCTCGCCCGACTGCCTGCGCCCATGGCTGCAGGATCCCGATGGTGACGGGGTCTACACCTTCTCCACCGCCCGGATCCCGGCCGGCAGCTATGAGACCAAGGTCGCGCACGGCCTGTCGTGGGACGAGAACTACGGCGCCGGCGGCGAGGCGGGCGGCGCCAACATCACCTACACCGTCTCCGCCGGCTCGGTGGTGACGTTCTCCTACGTGCTGGCCACGCATGTGTTGACGGTGTCGTCCGCGTCGTCGACCGATGCCGATCTCGGGCAGTCGAAGGCGCAGGCACTGGACACCTCGGTGGTGGCGTGGAATCTTCCCGCGACAGCCGACCAGTACCACTACCGGCTGCATTTCGCGCCGACCGGAGGACTCGGCCTGGACACCACCGCCGTCACCGGTGGCGACTCGATCGCCCTCACCCGGGACGCCGCCGGTATCGGGAAGCGACTCACCGCGCAGCACCCGGAACTGACCGCCTACGACGCCCTGCGGCTGCCGACCTGGGCCAGTCGCGACCGGCGCCTGCTCGAGCAGATCACCTCCGGTCAGGTGGTCGTTGCGGCCTACGACGATGCCGGCAAGCTCGTCGATGCGACCGGGGTGCAGCTGCCGTGGTTGCTGGACGCGCTGTATCCGTCGGCGAAGCAGGCCTTGTTGGGTCCGACCTGGCGCCTGGACCGACCGGTCCTCGCGCTCTGGGCGCCGACCGCGCAATCGGTCGAGGTGCTCCTCACGCCGCAGGGTTCGACCCGTCAATCGACCGTGTCCATGCGGCGCAATAACTCCGGCGTGTGGAGTGTCAAGGGGTCGCCGTCGTGGCGGGATGCGCGGTACCTGTTCGCCGTCACGGTGTACGTGCCGGAGACCGGGAAGGTCGAGCGGAACGTCGTCACCGATCCCTACAGCGTCGCGCTGACCACGAACTCGGCCAGCTCGGTGCTCGCTGATCTCGCGGCGCCGGCGTTGAAGCCGGCGGGATGGACCCGGTTGGTCAAACCGCAGCTCGCGCAGCCCTCCGACACCTCGGTCTACGAGCTGCAGGTCCGTGACTTCTCGATGTCCGACAGCACGGTGCCCGCCGCCGACCGCGGCACGTTCGCCGCGTTCACCCACAGTGGGAGCGCGGGCATGCAGCATCTCGCTGCGCTGTCCCGGGCCGGTCTGAACACCCTGCACCTGTTGCCGGTGTTCGACTTCGCCACCGTCGAGGAGGACCGGTCACAGCAGGCAACACCTGCCTGCGACCTGCCGGCACTCACTGCGGCCGATCCGGCCGGTGAGGACCAGCAGGCCTGTACCGCCGCGGTCGCCGAGACCGACGGCTTCAACTGGGGGTATGACCCGTGGCACTACACCGTGCCCGAAGGCTCGTACTCGACGAATCCGAACGGCTCCGCACGCACACTCCAGATGCGACAGATGGTCTCGGCCGTCAACCGCATCGGGATGCGGGTGGTGATGGATGTTGTCTACAACCACACCTCAGCCTCGGGGCAGGATCCGAAGTCGGTGCTGGACAAGGTGGTTCCCGGGTACTACCACCGACTCTCGGCCACCGGAGCGCTGGAGACGTCGACGTGCTGTGCGAACACCGCGACCGAGCACATGATGATGAACAAGCTCACGGTCGACTCCCTGGTCACCTGGGCGGTGCAGTACAAGGTCGACGGATTCCGGTTCGACCTGATGGGGCACATGCCGAAACAGACGATCCTGGACGTGCGGCACGCCCTGGACAGGCTGACCCTCGTGCGGCACGGTGTGGACGGCAAGAAGATCTACCTCTACGGCGAGGGATGGAACTTCGGTGAGGTCGCCGACGACGCCCGGTTCGTCCAGGCCACCCAGAAGAACATGGCCGGCACCGGTGTCGGCACGTTCAACGACCGGCTGCGTGACGCGGTCCGCGGCGGAGGTCCGTTCGACGAGGATCCGGGCAAGCAGGGTTTCGGTACCGGCCTGCTGACGGACCCCAACTCCAGTGGGGTCAACGGCACCGAGGCCGAGCAGCGGGCGACACTGCTCGCCGATCAGGATCGCATCAAGGTCGGACTGGTCGGCAATCTCGCCGACTACCGGCTCGTCGATGCTGCCGGAAATTCCTTGCAGGGCAAAGACATCGACTACAACGGATCACCCACCGGGTACACCGCCGAGCCCTCCGAGACGATCAACTACGTGGACGCGCACGACAACGAGACGCTGTTCGACACGCTCGCGTACAAACTGCCGACCGATACCCCGATGGTTGACCGGGTGCGGATGAACACGGTCTCGTTGGCGACCGTCACCCTGGGCCAGGGGCCGATGTTCTGGCATGCGGGAGCTGACCTGCTGCGGTCGAAATCCCTCGACCGGGACAGCTACAACTCGGGTGACTGGTTCAACCGCATCGACTGGACCGGCAAGCATTCGACGTTCGGGTCCGGGCTGCCCCCGAAGCAGGCGAACGAGGCGAAGTGGGCGTTCATGAAGCCGCTGCTGGCGGACCCGGCGCTGGTGCCGGCGCCGTCGGACATCGCCGCCGGCACGGCCCGCGCCCAAGACCTGTTGCGACTGCGGTACTCCTCGCCGCTGTTCCGGTTGCCGAACGCGGCCACCATCGAGCAGAAGGTCAGCTTCCTCACCTCGGGTCCTGACCAGGCGGCCGGCGTGATCGCCATGCAGCTCGACGACCGGGTCGGCAAGGACGTGGACCCGCGGCTGGAGCGGATCGTGATCGTCTTCAACGCCACCCCGGGCAGCCAGACCGTCCCGGTGACGGGTGCGGGAGCGTTGCGGTTGAGCCCGGTGCAGGCCGGGGGCACGGACCCGGTCGTGCGGACCTCGACCGTCTCCGGCAGTGCGGTGACGGTCCCGGGACGCACCGTCGCGGTGTTCGTGCAGAGCTGACAGCGGACCCGCTGCGCCGCCGGAGCCGGCCCGGCGGCGTTCACACGCAACGGTGCGATCGGCCGGGTCGTCAGCCGTCGCGGCGGGGACGTCGCAGCGTGAAGGTCTCGAACACCTCGAGGCCGCCGCCGACGCCCGTCACGTTGTAGTAGGTGACCTTCATGGTCGTCTCGCCGCCGCGGCGACCAGGGTCGACCTCGAATCCGGCGAACCCGTAGGCGTTGGCCGCGTCCCGCACGGCCGACCAGGGCGCCTGCTCGCGGACGTACACCGGCGGCCGCTTGCCGGTGGTGGGATCCGGGTCGCCGACGGAGACGATGACCCGACACTCCGGCGGGCTGGACAGCAACTGGTTCGAGGGTGCCGATGTACCGCCGCCGCCGAGCACCATGTGGACGGTGCCCCGGCTGGTGTCGACCGAGTGCGTCGCGGTCGACACGGGGGTCGGGGTGAGCGTCCGCGTGTCCGCGTGGCCCCGGAGCGGGTGGCTGCGCTCGTAGTGGTGCTCGTGGCCGCAGACGACCAGATCGACGCCGTAGCGGTCGAACAGCGGCAACCACTCCTGGCGGACGCCCAGGTCGGCGCCGTTGAAATTGTTGGCCGTGGAGATGGCGACCTGGTGCATGCACACCACGATCCAGTCGATGTCGCGATCGGCTCGGGCGGCCGCGAGTTCTCGCTCCAGCCAACGCTTCTGGGCGCCGCCGGAGTAGTCGTGGACGTAGGAGTCGCCGCCGTCCTGCAGGCACACGTCGTCATTGGCCAGCGAGATCACCCGGACCGCACCGGCGGTGAAGGAGTACCACAGACCACGCGTGACGTCCGTCTGACGGTCTGCGGCGGGCAGCTCGAAGTAGGTCTGGTAGGCCCGGTACCCGATCGGTCCGTTGCCGCGTTCGTTCTCGTGGTTGCCGGCCGATGGCATCCACGGACGGTTGCGGGCCGAGCGGGAGTTGTTCTCCCAGAAGTCGAACCAGGTGCGCACCCTGTCCTGAGCCAGGTTCGCGTAGCAGAGGTCACCGTTGAACAGGTGGAACATCGGAGCGACCTGTTCGACACCGGCCGTGGTGTCGCCGGCCGAGGGTGAACCGAGGTTGTCGTTGACCCAGGGGATCCGGGGCAGCGTGACACCCACCGGCGGTTGGAACAGCTTGCCGAGCGTCGGGGTGCCCTGGTCGCCGAAGCTGGTGAACGTCACCCGGGTCCGGCCACGCGGCACGGTCGAGAACTGACCGAACTGCGGCGCCGCCCCCGCGTGCAGCGCCGCGTAGAGGTAGTCGGTTCCTGGTGCGAGCCGGTCGAAGCGGGCGTGGTGGGCGTACACGGTGACACCGCCCTGCTGGTCGAGGTAGCTCCGGGTGGTCGCCTTCGCCGAGGCCAGGAACTCCCCGTCCGGTCGGCCGATCACGGCTCGGGCGCCGGAGACGGGCGTCAGGGTGTGCCAGCTGACGACGACCTGCCTGGAGGCATCGTGCCCGAACTGCAGGTGCAGGCCGTTGACCTGCTGCTGCGGGCCTCGACCGGCGGCGCTGTCGCGACGGCCGTCCGGATCGACGGCGCCGGTACGACCGCTCGGCGGGGAGGCCTCGGCGGCTTGAGCGCCGCCGACCGCGGCGCCGGCGGCGACCACGCCCGCGCTGATCAGCAGGCGTCGGCGGGACAGGTCGGCGATGTCGTTGCTCATGGCACCCACTATCGGTGCGGACCGGCGGCGGCGCAGGGTGCCGTCGGTGAACGCTCGGCGAACGGGACCCAGCCGGTACCGCGCGAGCGGCTGGGCTGAGCTCGCCCGTCGTCGGTGGCCGCACGTAGTCTCCTACCGTGGCCCTGGCTCTCTATCGCAAGTACCGTCCGGCGACGTTCGCCGAGTTGATCGGGCAGGACCATGTCACCGATCCGCTCCGCATCGCGCTCGCCGCCGGTCGGATCAACCATGCCTACCTGTTCTCCGGGCCGCGCGGCTGTGGCAAGACCTCCAGCGCCCGGATCCTTGCGCGCAGCCTGAACTGCGAGCAGGGTCCGACCCCGGATCCGTGCGGCGTCTGCGACAGCTGTGTCGCCCTGGCACCCGAGGGCTCCGGATCGTTGGACGTCGTGGAGATGGATGCGGCCAGCCACGGCGGCGTCGACGACACCCGTGAGCTCCGCGATCGGGCGTTCTACATGCCTGCGCAGTCGCGCTATCGGGTGTTCATCATCGACGAGGCGCACATGGTCTCGCCGCAGGGCTTCAACGCGCTGCTCAAGATCGTCGAGGAGCCACCGGAGCACCTCGTCTTCATCTTCGCGACCACCGAACCGGAGAAGGTGCTCACCACCATCCGGTCGCGGACGCACCACTATCCGTTCCGGCTGATCCCGCCCGCCACCATGCGCACGCTGGTGGAGAACCTGTGCCGGCAGGAAGGGGTCACCGTCGATCCCGCCGTCTTCTCGCTGGTGATCAGGGCGGGCGGTGGTTCGGCTCGCGACACCCTGTCGGTGCTCGACCAGCTGCTCGCCGGTGCCGGTCCGGACGGTGTCAGCTACGCGAACGCGGTCGCGCTGCTCGGGGTCACCGACGCGGCACTGCTCGACGAGATGGCCGACGCGTTGGCCGCCGCCGACGCCGCCACCGTGTTCGGGGTTGTCGACAAGGTGGTCGAGGCCGGCCACGATCCGCGTCGGTTCGCGGCCGATCTGCTGCAACGCCTCCGGGATCTGATTCTGCTCAAGGCCGTGCCGGATGCGGGACCACGCGGGCTGATCGACGCGCCGGACGACGAGCTCGCCTCGATGACCGCGCAGGCCGACAAGATCGGCGCCGGCACCCTGAGCCGGCTCGCGGACGTGGTGCACACGGGTCTGGTCGACATGCGCGGCACCACCGCTCCCCGCCTGGTGCTCGAGCTGATGTGTGCCCGGATGCTGTTGCCGCACGCCGCGGACGATGATGCCGCTTTCCTGCAGCGTCTGGAGCGGGTGGAGCGGCGGATGGACATCGCGGCTGCCCCCGGAACCGGCGCCGCCGAACCCGCGGCCGCGCGGCCCGCAGTTGCTGCTGTGCGTCCTGAACCCGCTGCCGTGCGTCCTGACCCGGCTGCCGCGCGTCCTGAACCCACTGCCGCGCCATCCGAACCTGCTGCGGTGCGTCGCGTGCCGGCGGCCACCCCGGCTGCCCGGGCAGCCGTGATCCCGGCGACGTCCGAGTCGCACTCGGCGCCGGGAGACGCGGGAACCTCCGCGTCCGGACCGGCCTCCCCCCGACCCGAGGCCACGCCGGGACCTATGCCCTCTGAACGCGAGCCCTCCCCACCCGCGGACGGTGCGCCGTCCACATCGCAGCGGGCTGGGCAGCCGGGTTCGGCATCCGCTCCCGAACCTGCAGGGCCGCCCGCGAGAGCGGCCTCCTCGCTGGGACTGCCACAGCGACCGACTCTGAGTGCCCAGCAGGGCCGGCCAAAGCCTCCGGCAGCAGGGCCCACGGCAGATCAGCGTCCAACAGCACAGCCTGCCGCAGCACAATCTGCAGAAGACCGACCTCAAGCGGCGCAACTTCCGGCAGCTCAGCCGCCGGCCGCCCGGCAGGCCGCCCCTGCGGTCGACCGTCCGGCCGCGGAACCTTCGGAGACCGGGCAGCCCCCGACGGCGAAGCCGCAGCGCCCGACGCCGGAGCACCCCGGAGACCGATCGGCCGAGGCCGACCGGGACCGGCAGCCCGCGGCAGCGCCCCCCGAGGGCGGGCCACGGCGGGCCGGTGGCGCCGAGATCGGCGTCGTGGATGTCCGGCGGGTCTGGCAGGACGTGTTGAAGGACGTCCAGCGCCGCCGCCGGGCCACCCAGATCCTGCTCGAGTCGGCGACCGTCGCGGGAGTCGAAGGGCGCACCCTGAAGTTGTCGATGCCCACCGCCGGGATGGCCAGGCGGGTGGTCGAGACGGGTAACGCCGAGCCGTTGCGCGCGGCTCTGCACCAGGTGCTGGGAGTCGACTGGGCGATCGACTGCAGCTCGGACCAGCAGGCTGCGAACGGCCAGCGACCCGACTCCCGGCCGTCCAGCGCGGCAGCGCCACGTCCGGCCACTCCGGCCCGGAGCCAGGAACCGCAGCGTGCGGCCCCTCGCTCGAACGGCTCAAGCCGTGCACAGGCGGTCCCCGCCGCCGACGACTGGCCGATGCCCGAGGCGCCTCCGGACCCGGATGATCCGGCGTTCGAGGACGAGATCCCCGACGACTACGGAGATCCCGCCGCCGCTGCATCCCCAGCCTCTGTCCACGACCCGGAGGAAGCTGCGATGACGCTGCTCGCCTCCGAGCTCGGTGGCAAGAAGTGGGATCCCGACCGCTCCCCCTGAACGACGAGACCGGCCCCGTCGGGGGCCGGTCTCGTCCTGCGCGTGTCGGAAACGCGGACGTGCGTTCCGTTGCCCGTCAGCTCACCCGGGCGAGGACCCGTCCCGGGGCCGGCAGCTCCTCGGCGATCTCTGTGGGTCCGGTCGGACAGGTTGCCGCGAGCGCCCGGTCGAGGCCGTCCAGCACATCGGCCACCAGATCCTGGGCCAGCTCGATCCCGACCGACAGTCGCAGCAGACCCGCACCGATGCCTGCCACCGCGCGCGCTTCGGCGCTCATCGACGCATGGGTCATGGTGGCGGGGTGGGCCACGAGACTCTCTGTACCGCCGAGCGACTCGGCCAGTGAGAAGCACCGCAGGCCCTGCAGGAAGGCGCGGACGGCCGTCTCGCCACCGGCCAGATCGATCGAGAACATCGCGCCGAACCCGTCCTGCTGCTTGGCGGCGATCTCGTGGCCCGGGTGCGAGGTGAGGCCGGGGTAGTACACGCAGCCCACCGCGGGGTGCGCCGCGATGGCATTGACGATCGCCGTCGCGTTCTCCTGGTGCGCCCGGATGCGGGTGTGCAGCGTTCGCAGCCCACGCACCGTCAGGTAACTGTCGAAGGGGCTGCCGGACAGGCCCAGCACGTTGCTCCAGTAGGCGATCTGCTCGGCCAGCTCACCGGTCCTCGCGATCACGGCGCCACCCACGACGTCGCTGTGGCCGTTGATGTACTTGGTCGTCGAATGCACGACGAGGTCGACCCCGAACTCGAAGGGCCGCTGCAGGATCGGCGACAGGAAGGTGTTGTCGGCCACGACGAGGGCGCCGACCGCATGCGCAGCCCTGGTCACCAGCTCGATGTCGGTGACCCGCAGCAGCGGGTTCGACGGCGTCTCCAACCAGACCACCGTCGGGCCGGCCTCGAGCGCCGCATTGACCGCGTCCTGGTCGCCGAAATCGACGGTCACCAACTCGAACTGGCCGCGCGAGGAGAGGGTGTCGAACAGTCGCCAGGTTCCGCCGTAGCAGTCGTGCGGGATGACGATCGTGTCGCCGGGACACAGCAGTGCGTTGACACACAAGGTGATGGCGCTCATCCCGGTCGAGGTGATGCTGGCACCGGCGCCACCCTCGAGGGTGCTCAGCGCCTCGGCGAGCACGTCCCGGGTGGGGTTGCCGCTGCGGGTGTAGTCGTACTGGCGCGGCTCGTCGAAACCGGCGAAGGAGAAGTTGCTCGACAGGTAGAGGGGCGGGATGATCGCGCCCTGCGCCGGGTCCGAGTCGATGCCGGTGCGCAAGCCTCGCGTCAGCTGCGAGACGGCTCGAGGAGTGTCGGAACAGGCGGCGGGGGAGTCCTGCTGCGTCATGTCGTGCCTTTCCCAGGAGTCAGGCTTGCCAACCTGCTGAGGGAAGTTTCGGCGAACGCCGGAGAGAGGTTCACGTGAGGGCGGAACGCCACCGAAGGGCCCGTCGTCACGCTCCATCTTCCGGGGCCCGAGAAACAGCTCCGCAGGATTTGGCACCTTTCTCGTGGATTGCTCCACGAGAGGCTGCCCCGGCTTCATCGGGCCTGTCCCTCTGCCGGTCTTGATGGATTGCGCTTCCGACGATAACCCCCGATCCCGATCCTGACAACCCGCCGCCGGAATCGGGTCTCCGGTCGCGTCGTAGGCTGCCCGGATGATCGCTCTGGTGCGCCGTCCTGCCACCTCTCTCGCCGACGGCATGGTGACGTTCATCGAACGCTCCCCGATCGACCTGGAGCTGGCGCTCCGGCAATGGGCCGCCTATGTCGCCGTACTGCAGCAGTCGGGGTGGCAGATCGTCGAGGTCCCGCCGGACGACGCGCTGCCGGACTCGGTGTTCGTCGAGGACACGGTGGTGATGTTCGGTGACGTCGCGGTGCTCACCAACCCGAACCGGCCGCAGCGCCACCCGGAGATCCGTGACACCGCAACGGTTGTCGAATCGCTGGGAATCCCGCTGTTGCGGCTGGAGGATCCGGCGGCGATGGACGGCGGTGACGTGCTCAAGGTCGGACGGACCGTCTACGTGGGGCTCACCGCATCGACGAACCAGGCTGCCGCAGATCAGCTGACCCAGTGGCTCACTCCGCGGGGATGGACGGTGGTGGCGATCCCGTTGACGAAGGCGCTCCATCTCAAGAGCGCGGTGACCGCGCTGCCCGACGGCACGATCATCGGGTACCTGCCGCTGGTGGACGAGGTCGAGCGCTATCCGACCTTCCTCGCCATGCCGGAGGAGGGTGGCTCCCACGTGGTGGTGATCGGTGAGAACGCGATCGTGATGAGCTCCGACGCCCCCGAATCCGCCGCGCTGCTGCGGGATCGGGGGATCGACGTGACCGAGGTGGACATCGGCGAGTTCACCAAGCTCGAGGGGTGCGTGACTTGCCTCAGCGTCCGGATCCGAGAGGCCGTCCCTTCCTTGTGACCTCGCAGTACCAGCCAGAGATCGGGGCCGCGGAACGGGCGCGTCGAGATCCCGACGTGACGTGATCGGTTCTCGCGCAACGGATCGCGTCTCATCCCCACCCCGCTGACGCTCGGCGTGGACCCAGCTCGATCACCGAGATCACCGGTGACCGAGCAAGCGAGGAACGAGCGCGTCGAGATCCCGACGTGACGTGATCGGTTCTCGGGCAACACATCTCGACTCGTTCGTTCGCTCGGTCATCGAACTCTCCGGTGATCGAGCAAGCGAGGAACGAGCGCGTCGAGATCCCGTCAGGACAGCTCAGGTGAGGGGATCCATCGGTGCGCCCGTCACCTCGAGGTCGTCGTTGCTCGGCAGCGCGGGGTGGGCCGAAGTGGGTCGGTCCAGGTAGTACAGCGCGGTCGAGGCGATGTCGTCGGTGAGCAGGCGGTAGCGACCACCTGACATCCAGCCGAGCGCCTGGATGTCGACGCGCAGGTCGTCGCGGGAATGGATCGGGTCCACCACATGCCAGCGGTCTGGTGGGGCGAAGCCGGTTCCTCGGGTGGCCCGAGCACCCACCGTGCGACCCGTCGCGGTCGCTCCCAGATCCGATGGTGATCGGCCAGGGTGACCGACCCCAACGCCGTCGCCCGGCCTGACACCCCGTCCTGTTTGTCGCGGACATGTCCTACAAGTACACAAAGAACTGCTTGACCATAGCTCGGCGGCCGCTCTAGGTTTCGTGCTCAGAGGAATTTCCCACCTCGCCTGCCCGCTTGAATGAAGGAAATGGTGGCTAGCTTGTCCGACAAGACAGACGATTCTCTGGTTTCCGACAAGGCCTCGACCGAGAACCCGGTCCCCGCCCATCTGCGAATCCTGCGCACGCTGCGTGATCAACGCATCGGTCTCGGCGGCATCATTCCCAGCGAATCCGAGCTCTCCGCTGCATTGGCTGTCGGACGCCCGCAGATCCGTGAAGGTCTCCGCGTGCTGGAGGCGTTCGGTGCGATCGACGCCCGACAGGGAGCGCGTCGAGTCTGGCGTGGCTTCGACGGGACGACGTTCGGCGAACAGATCGGGGGCGTTCTCGGTGCGGGCGGTTCGTCGGCGCTGGCCGACTTCCTCGAACTGAGGCAGACCCTGGAGACCACGCTGCTCCCGCAGGCTGTCGACAAGATGACACCCCTGGATCTTGCCCGCCTTCGTGACCTGGCAGGCCGGATGATCTCCGAGGCAGAGGCGGGACGGCCGTTCACACGTGAGGACGAGGAATTCCACCGCCTGATGTTCGCGGCCCTCGGTAACACCATGTTGCTGGGCCTGATGACGGCGTACTGGCGGGTTTTCCATGCCTACACCGCGGGTCGACCCGCCGACGAAGACCGTCTTGCGGTCGCTCGCAAACACCTGGCGATCGCCGATGCCATCACGGACGGCGACATCAGACTGGCCGCGCACGAACTCGATGCCCACTTCTACGGCGTCAGGCGACGGGTGGTGTCACTGCGCGACCATCCGGAGCAGGAGGCCCGGCCTGCCGGTTGACGCTGCCGAATCACCGTCATCCCGCGTCAAGAACATCCGCTATTTCAACGAGGAGATACACGATGAAGTTTCGCAAACGCGTCGCGACCTGTGCGGTGCTGCTCGCGGCGGCGCTGGCGCTGACCGGCTGCGGGGGTGGCGATTCCACCTCTGCCCAAGGGTCCGGGCCGGTCGAGATCCGTTACTGGCTGTGGCAGGACAACCCCACCGACACCACCTGGAACGAACTGGCCACCGAGTTCAACGCATCGCAGCAGAAGGTCAAGGTGACCGTCGAGGTCATTCCCCTGGACCAGTACCAGGACAAGCTGATCACGGCCGCCGCGAACAAGGCCGGCCCGGATGCCGCGCGCAGCAAGGATTGGTGGCTCGGGCAGTTCGCTCCCAAGGGGATGGTCGCCGACCTGACCGCCGACGTGGACGGCTGGGCGGGGAAAGCCGATGTGACTCCGGCACTCTGGGCCACCGGGCAACTGCCCGGTGACAAGAAGATCTACATGCTGCCTCACCAGTACACGACCCTCTATCTGTACTACCGCAAGGACTACTTCAAGGAAGCCGGACTGGCAGCGCCGAAGTCCCAGCAGGACGTGCTCGACGCCGCTGCGAAACTGACGAACGGGAAACGGTTCGGGCTCGACGTCCGCGGCGGTGCCGGCGGTCAGGACCAGTGGGCTGCATGGATGCTCGCCGGCGGCGGCGACTTCGTCGACGCGGGTGGTGCCGTGTCGATCAACAACGATGCTGCCAAGAAGGCCAACGCGTTCTATGTCCGGCTGGCCACCGACAAACTGACACCGCCGGGATCGGTGACGGCCGCGTTCGCCCAGGTGAAGACGAACTTCACGACGGGGACGACGGCCATGATGATCCACCATCCGGGGTCACTCGCCGACGTGCGATCAGCACTCGGAGACAAGGTCGGTGTGGTACCGCTGCCGACGGTCGACGGCGCTCCCGGCGCCACCCTGGGCTCCATGAGCGGCAACATCGTCCTGAGCTCGAGCGCGAAGAAGGCGGCTGCGTTCCAATGGATCTCGTGGTTGGACACCGCGGGCCCGATGAAGAAGATCTCCACCTCCAGCGGAGGCCAGCTCCCGGTGTTGGCATCCGTCGCGGCTCAGGCGCCCTACACCGAGGACGAGGCTCTGAAGGTCGCCGTCAAGGCCGCGGAGACGGCCAAGACCTGGCCTGCACTGCCCGGAACGGCGCAACTGGCCGCCAAGGACTGGCAGACGATCGAACAGCAGGCCTTCCTCGGTCAGCTCAGCAGCGACGCGGCCGTGGACCAGATCGCCGGCATCCTCGACAAGAAATGAGCACGACTGATGCCGGGGTCGTGGCCCCGGCCGGCAGCCCGCGGGTCGACGATGCGCGTCCGCACACCGCCCGTCGGCGCCGCCGGATCAAAGATTTCGAGGCCTACCTGCTGCTCGGACCCGCACTGGTCCTGGTCGGGATCTTCGCTGGCTACCCACTGCTCCGGTCGGTCTGGTACGCCTTCAACGAGGCCAACCTGTTCGAGGGCATCGTCAAGTTCGTGGGATTCGACAACTTCGGAAGCGTTGTCACCGATCGTGATTTCGGCACGTTCGCCGGTAACACCGCGGTCTGGACGTTCGGGGCCGTCGCAATCCAACTGGTGTGCGGACTCGGTGCCGCTCTGTTGATGAACCAGCGGTTCGTACTCCGTGGCGTTTTCCGTGGTCTGGCGATGATCCCGTGGGCGACACCCAGCGTGCTGGTCGCCCTGATGTGGCTGTGGATCCTCGATCCCAACCACGGCATCCTCAACAAGGTGCTGCTCGGGTTGAATCTGATCGATCAGCCGCTGGAACTGCTGAGTTCACCGGGGACCGCGTTGCCGACGCTGATCATGATCGACGTCTGGCAGGGCGTCCCCCTCTTCGCGGTGATGATCCTGGCTGCGCTGCAGGGAGTTCCGCCGGATCTGCGGGAAGCAGCCGCGGTGGACGGATGCGGGCGGTTCGCCACCTTCCGTTCGGTGGTGCTGCCCGTGATCCTGCCCACGATCATGATCACCACGTTGCTGCGGCTGATCTGGACCGCAAACTACGTCGATCTGGTTCTCATCATGACCCAGGGCGGTCCTGGAACGTCCTCGACCACGTGGGCCCTGGAGTCGTACATCACTGCCTACAAGTCCGCCGATCTCGGCAAGGGCGCCGCCTACGCCGTGCTGCAAGCGGTGATTCTCTGCATCTTCGTCGCGATGTACCTGAGGATGACGCGCCGATCGGAGAAGTCATGATCACTGCGACAGCCACCAGCAACCGCTCAGTCGCGCGGATCGGGTTGTACGTCGGACTCCTCGGCTGGCTGACCACCATTCTGGCTCCGTATCTCATCATGGTGATCACCTCTCTGACGCCTCAGTCGGAGCTGGACACCGCAGGCGCCTCGCTCTGGCCGGCACATGTCACCCTGGATGCCTACCGGGAGCTGCTGACCGGAACGCCGTTCCTCACGTTCCTGCGGAACAGCTTTCTGGTGGCACTGATCGCGGTGCCTCTCACCCTGGTGGTTGCAACCGGCGCGGCGATCGCGTTGTCCCGTCTCGAGTTCAGCGGCAAGCGTTTCGTGATGACCGGCCTGTTGCTGGCTCAGCTCTTCCCCGCCGTGCTGCTGGTGATCTCCCTCCAGGGTCAATTGCAGACGTTCGACCTGCTCGACAGCAAGGTCGGGCTTGCACTGGTGCACGCAGCCTTCGCCACGCCGTTCGCCACCTGGCTGCTGAAGGGGTTCCTCGACTCGATCCCGCGGGAGATGGAAGAAGCCGGACGGATCGACGGAGCCTCGACCTTCCAGGTGATCCAGCGACTTATCCTCCCGCTGCTGACTCCGGGACTGGTCGCGGCAGGCACCTACATTTTCATCCTGTCGTGGAACGAGTTCCTGTATGCATTGACGTTCACCGCCTCCGACTCCACCAGGACCCTGCCCATCGGGCTCCACCTGTTCATCGGCGAGTTCCAGATCCGTTGGGATCTGCTGACCGCCGGTGGAGTGCTGTCCGTCGTTCCGGTGATCATCGGGTTCTTCCTGGTGCAGAACCGGCTTGTCGAGGGCCTGGCTGCCGGTGCGGTCAAGGGCTGAACCGGCACCCTCCGAGACCTGCGCCGCTTCCAGACCGCCAGCGGGCGACCACCATGCGTACCCATCCAGACGAAAGAGGCCACTGACTGTGAAGATTGCTGACATTCAACTGATGCTTTCGCGCATCCCCTTGCCGCACGGCGAATGGGGGGACCAGATCCACCGGGTCACCGACATCGAGATCATCACCACCCGGATCACCACGGACACCGGCATCACCGGGACCGGTTTCAGCCACACCTCCGGCGTCGGTGGCCAGACCATGATGGCCATGCTGACCGAGCTGCTGCCCATCCTTGACGGTCGCGAGGTGAACCCGCGCGGTGTCTGGCACGACGCCTGGCGCTACCTCCGGGACAACGGACCCGGGGGAGTCACCACCCTGGCTCTGGCCGCGATCGACATCGCGTTGTGGGATCTCGTGGGAAAGGAGCGGGGCCAGCCACTGGTGGACGTCATCGGTCGACAGCGGGATCGGGTGCAGTTGTACGGCAGTGGCATCAACCTGCACCTGTCCGTTGAAGAAGTCGTGGAACAGGTCCGGTGCTGGAAGGCGGACGGGTTCTTCGCCGCCAAGGTCAAAGTGGGCAAGCCCGACCTCGAGGAAGATGTCGAGCGGCTCACCAAGATCCGGGAGGCTGTCGGCCGGTTCCCGCTCATGGTCGACGCGAACCAGGGATGGTCCTACCCCGCGGCAGTCCAGGCCTTCCAGCGGTTCGAGCACCTCGACCTCTACTGGATCGAGGAACCACTGCCCTGTGACGACGTCCTCGGCCACGCCAGGCTGCGTGCCCGGACCCGAACTCCGATCGGTCTCGGTGAGAACGTCTACACCCTCAACCAGTTCAACCAGTATCTGGCCTCGGACGCCGTGGACTTCGTCCAAGCGGATTTCGGGAGGGTCGGCGGTATCACTCCGTGGCTGGACATCGCCGCGCTGGCACGGAGTTTCAACGTCCCCATGGCACCGCACTTCACCCTCGAGCTGGCCGCGCACATCCTGTGTGCCACCCCGAATGCTCTGTGCGGGGAAATGACCGACGGCGGCACGATGACCGACCTGCAGGTGATCGAACCGCAGCCGCACCGCAACGGGTTCCTGGCGCCACGTGATGTGCCCGGTCACGGGCTCGAGTTCAACTGGCCCTGGTTGAACGAGCACGCCCGATGAGCGCCATGCCTGCCCCGGGCACCGAGGATCCGTTGTTCTCGGTGGCCGGGAAGGTCGTGGTCATCACCGGGGCTCTGGGTCAGATCGGCGCAGAATTCACGCGGGAGTTTCTCAACCGCGGCGCCAAAGTGGCAGCAATCTCGCGCACTGCAACGGGGTCTCGCGCCGAGCAGGCTCTCGGAGACGCCGCCGGTGCGCCGGATCTGCTGGTCGTGGCGGCCGACATCTGTGACCGGCGGTCCATCGAGGCGGCCCTCGATACGATCGGGGATCGATGGGGTACACCCGATGTCTTGATCAACAACGCCGGCATCGACACCCAACCGAGTGCGCCACCGGAGGTGTCCGGGCCGTTCGAGGATTTCCCGGAGGAAATCTTCCGGGAAGTCGTGGAAGTCAACCTGGTCGGAACCTTCCTGATGACCCAAGCAGTGGGCAAGCGGATGCGGGCGGCCCGGCGCGGCGGTTCGATCATCATCATCGGCTCCATCTACGGCATGGTTTCTCCGCAGCAACCGATCTACGCCTTCACAGCCGACGACGGCGACCGGTTCGTCAAACCCGTGGCCTACAGCGCCGCCAAATCGGGCCTGTACAACCTGACTCGGTATTGTGCGACCTACTGGGGTCGGGAAGGAATCAGGGTGAACACCCTCACCCCGTCCGGGGTCGGACGAGACACCCAGGACCCGAGATTCCAGGCGAACTACATCGAGCGCATGCCGATCGGTCGGATGGCGACGGCGGACGAGTTCAACGGAGCGGCCGTTTTTCTCGCATCCGCAGCGTCGACCTACATGACCGGATCCAACCTCGTGGTCGACGGTGGATGGACCGCATGGTGAGCGACATGTCTTCCTTGCGCAAGGTGTTCTCGGCTCTCGTCACGCCGATGCGGTCGGACGAGTCCGTGGACCTCGGAGTCCTACGGGAACTGGTCGAGCGACAGCTCAGTCGCGGCGTGGAGGGATTTTACTGCTGCGGATCTTCCGGCGAGGGCCTGCTCCTGAGTCATCAGGAGCGCCGCGATGTGGTCCGCACCGTGGTAGAGCAGGCTGCTGGGCGCGTGCCCACCATCGCCCATGTGGGGACGATCCGTACCCAGGACGCCATCGACCTCGCACGGGCGGCGGCCGCCGACGGGGTCACAGCGGTGTCCCTGATCCCGCCGTACTACTACCACTGGACGGCAGCCGAGGTTCTGGGGTACTACCGCGCAGTGGTCGCCGCGGTGCAGGTGCCGGTGGTGCTCTACAACATCCCGCAGTTCACCCGGATATCCTTCGACGTCTCGAATGTCGGCGACCTCTTCGCCGATCCGCAGGTGGTGGGTATGAAGCACACGGCCCACGACCTGTACACCCTCGAGCGGCTCGTCACCCAGTACCCGGAGAAGGTGTTCCTGAACGGGTTCGACGAGATCTACCTCTCGGCACTGGCGGCCGGCGCGACGGCGACGGTGGGCACCACCGTCAACTTCCAGCCGGAGTTGTTCCTCCGGGTCCGGGAACGATTCGTCGCCGGAGATCTGGCGGAGGCGCGCACGATCCAGACCCAGATCAATTGCGCCGTCGAGATCGCAGTACGTCATGGGATCTTCCCTGCCGCCAAGTACCTGGCCGGGGCTCCCGACCTGCCCACCGGTGACTGCAGGGCACCCTTCCGACCCCTCGATGCGGACGCCAAGCGAGCGCTGGAGGAACTTCGTTGCCGCATCGTCGAGTTCACGGCCGGGTAGGTGCCAGGGGGCCCGCTGGTCCGCACGGAAGTTCGGTACACAGCACGGATCGACGTCCGAACCGGTAGTCGTGGAACGGTTCGCGGACACCCAGGGCCGGCCGGACCGCCGGGGTGCGCGAGCAGGTTCTGCGGCGCGCTTCCTACACTGGAAGCAGAGACCGGCGGTCAGGGCGCCGCGGTCCCCGATCGAGAGGCCCACGATGGCAGACCGGCAGTTCGGCTTCCGTACCCGGGCATTGCACGCCGGCGGGCGGCCGGATCCGACGACCGGGGCCAGAGCGGTCCCGATCTACCAGACCACCTCGTTCGTCTTCGCCGACACCGCCGACGCCGGGAACCTCTTCGCCCTGCAGAAGTACGGCAACATCTACTCCCGGATCAGCAATCCGACAGTGGCTGCATTCGAGGAGCGGATGGCGTCGTTGGAGGGTGGCATCGGGGCGGTCGCCACGGCGTCCGGGATGAGTGCCGAGTTCCTGGTCTTTGCCGCATTGGCGGGTGCGGGCGACCACATCGTCGCCGCCGCGCAGCTCTACGGCGGAACCATCACCCAGCTGGATGTGACACTTCGACGGTTCGGGGTGGAGACCACCTTCGTCCGGGGGACCGACCCGGCGGATTACGCCGCCGCGATCCGGGAGAACACCAAGGCCGTCTACACCGAGGTGATCGCCAACCCGTCGGGTGAGATCGCCGACCTGGCGGCGCTCGCCGAAGTCGCCCATGCTGCCGGTGTGCCGTTGATCGTCGACGCGACGCTCAACACCCCGTACCTGTTGCGGCCCATCGAGTTCGGAGCCGACATCGTCATCCACTCGGCCACCAAGTTCCTGGGTGGGCACGGCACCACGCTGGGCGGCGTGGTGGTCGAATCCGGCCGGTTCCCCTGGGACAACGGCCGCTTCCCGCAGATGACGGAACCGGTCGCCTCCTACGGCGGCGTGTCCTGGTGGGGCAACTTCGGCGAGTACGGCTTCCTGACGAAACTGCGCAGCGAGCAGCTCCGTGACATCGGCCCTGCGCTGTCGCCGCAGTCGGCGTTCCAGCTGTTGCAGGGCGTCGAGACGTTGCCGCAGCGGATGGACGAGCACATCGCCAACGCTGCCACCGTCGCCCGCTGGCTGGCCGCCGACGAGCGGGTGTCCTACGTCAACTACGCCGGACTGCAGGACCATCCGCATTTCGAGCGGGCCCAGCGGTACCTCCCGCAGGGCCCGGGATCCGTCTACTCCTTCGGCGTCCGCGGCGGACGAGCTGCGGGAGAGCGGTTCATCGAGGCGCTGCAGGTCTGCTCGCACCTGGCCAACGTCGGCGACTCGCGCACGCTGGTGCTGCACCCGGGGTCGACCACCCATCGCCAGCTCTCACCCGAGCAGCTCTCGGCGGCCGGCGTCCCGGAGGACCTGATCCGGTTGTCCGTCGGCCTCGAGGACGTCGACGACATCCTCTGGGACATCGACCAGGCCCTCACGGTGGCGACGGGATCGGAAACGACCGCTGGGTCCGCGAACTCCTGGCCAGAAACGACCGCTGGGTCCGCGAACCACGAGCTGGGACAGGAATCGGTATGAGCGAGCACGCACGCAGCTGGCAGGGGCCGTCGGCGCAGCGCCGCCTGCAGATCCTGCAGGGAGCGAAGTCGATCGCGATCGTCGGGGCCAGCGACAAGTCGGAGCGGGCGTCCTACTTCGTGTCGACGTACCTGCTCTCGTCCACGGATTTCGAGGTGCACTTCGTGAATCCGGTGCTGGCAGGGCGCAAGCAGATCCTCGGACGCGAGGTCCTTCCCAGCCTGGCCGCATTGAGAGAATCCGGTGTCACGCCGGACATCGTCGACGTCTTCCGCAAGCACGACGATCTGCCGACCGTGCTGCAGGAGAGCATCGACGTCGGAGCCGGGACCATCTGGCTGCAGCTCGGGTTGTGGCACGAGGGCGTCGCGGCCGGTGCCGAGAAGGCCGGGATGGCCGTCGTCATGGACCGCTGCCTGAAGATCGAACACGCGCGCTTCCACGGCGGCCTGCACCTGGCCGGTTTCGACACCGGGGTCATCGATTCGCGGCGCTGACCGGATCTGATCCCAGTGCAGCGCCGGGCGCTGTGCCGCTGGAAGCTCAGGCGCCGACGAGCACGACACGGTTGCCGTCGGGATCGGTCAACATCAGGGCGCGACCCGAGCTGATCGGCCCCGCATCGGAGTCGGTGAGGCCGACCTCCCGCAGCCGGGCGGCGGCCCCGTCGAGGTCGGTCTCGGTCAGCACGACGGACGAGTGGCCGGCGCGGTCGGGTTCGAGCCACACCTGGACGCCGAACGACTCGCCGAGGTGGTATTCGAGCAGGCCCGGCATCGGATTCGCATCCGGGCTGCGCTCGAAGAGACGGTCGTACCAGTTCCGTGCACGGTCGAGATCGGTGACGGTGGCCTGGGCGAGAACTTGGGTGATCATGGCGCTCCTTCGGGTGGGCACAGTGCTTGCGGATTGCAATCAGTACCGTAGAACGACTGATGGTAGTTTGCAACCAGTCAGCCGTCGAAAGGATGCTCCATGGTCGACGAGCCACGCTCGGGATGTCCGATCAACGCGGCGGTCGAAGTGCTGGGAAACCGCTGGTCGCTCATCGTGGTGCGCGACGTGATGTTCGGGGACCGTCGGTACTTCCGCGAGCTCCTGCGCGAGTCGGAGGAGGGGATCGCGTCGAACATCCTCGCGGCCCGATTGCGCGAGCTCGTGGCAGCCGGCCTGCTCACCCGTGCCGACGCCGGCGCCGGTCGACGTGCGGCGTACAGCCTGGCGGATGCTGCCATCGAGCTCGTCCCCGTGCTGGCCGAGCTGGGCTGGTGGGGCGTGCGGCATCTGCCGACCAGCGAGGCGCTGCGGGTCCGCGCCGAATTGCTGTATCTCGGCGGCCGTCCGCTGTGGGACGACTTCATGGCGGAACTCCGGGAACGGCATCTCGGGATCGCCCGACCGGATCCGACAAGGCCGTCGGTGGCGGCGCAGCTCGAGGCCGCCTACCTCGACGCCACGGCCCGCGCCGGTGCGGTCGGATCAGCGTGAGCGCCAACGACGGTGGTCTGGTCCTGAGATCCCGACAGGGTCGTGGGGTGTTGGCCGCGACCATCCTGGGCAGCGGGATGGCCATGCTCGACGGCACCGTCGTGGGCGTCGCGCTGCCCCGCATCGGCAGCGACCTGGGTGCCGGACTCACCGCGCTGCAGTGGACGGTCAACGCGTACACCCTCAGCCTTGCCGGGCTGCTGCTGCTCGGCGGCTCGCTGGGCGATCATCTGGGTCGCCGCCGGGTCTACGTCATCGGGATCGTGTGGTTCACGATCGCCTCGATCGGGTGTGCGGTGGCCCCGAACGTGGGCGTGCTGATCGGGATGCGGTTGCTCCAGGGAGTCGGGGCGGCGCTGCTCACGCCCGGCTCGCTGGCGATTCTCGAGGCGGTGTTCCGACGGGAGGATCGGGCGGCCGCTGTCGGGTCGTGGTCCGGGCTCGGCGGCATCGCCACCGCGATCGGTCCGGTGGTCGGCGGGGTGCTGGTCGGGGTGGCGCCTTGGGGCTGGCGACTGATCTTTCTGATCAACATCCCGTTGGCGGTGATCGTCATCTGGTTGGCGGGGCGCCACATTCCCGAGACCAGGGACGACGAGGCGGACCCGCACTACGACGTCCGGGGCGTCCTGCTCGCTGCCGCGGGCCTCGGGCTCACCGTCTATGCCCTCACCGAGGGCGCGAGCAGACAGTGGCCGTCCGTCCTCGTCGTGCTGCTCGTCGCCGGCGTCGTGCTGCTCGCCGGGTTCGTCCTGGTCGAGGCGCGCGGGCGTCACCCGATGATGCCGCTGTCGCTGTTCCGGGAACGGCAGTTCACCGCCGCCAACGTCGTCACCTTCGTGGTGTACGGCGCGCTCGGTGGAGCATTGTTCCTGATTCCGGTTCAGCTGCAACGGGTCTCAGGCTTCACACCGGTCGCCGCAGGGAGTGCGCTACTGCCGGTGACGGTGATCATGCTGCTGCTCTCGGCACGGGCGGGCAGGCTGGCCACCCGGATCGGACCTCGTGTTCCGATGACGGTCGGACCGATCGCCGCGGGAATCGGCCTCGTGCTGTTGCTCCGGGTCGACATCGACGCGTCGTACTGGGCCGACGTGCTGCCCGCCGTGATCGTCTTCGGCCTGGGACTCGCGGCCACCGTCGCTCCGCTGACGGCCACCGCCCTCGCCTCTGCCCCGCCCCGGCAGGTGGGCATCGCGTCTGCTGTGAACAACGACATCGCGCGGGTCGCCGGGTTGCTCGCGGTGGCCGTACTGCCGGGGCTGGCCGGCATCACTCCCGTTGCCTACGACCGGCCGTCCGAGCTGTCCGCCGGGTTCCACCACGCCATGCTGATCTCGAGTGGGCTCTGCGTCCTGGGTGGACTGCTCGCCCTGGTGCTCGTGGCAGGACGCGAGCAGTCCCCGGTGACACCGGCTCAGCTGTAGCGGTGACTCTTCTCGGGGTGACCTGACTCGCGGGTGCATGCCCGACCGTTCATCGACTTGTGGCCGCAGCGCTCCTCCTCGGGCGCGGCAGCGGAAGTCGGGGGCGTCGGAGCGGGAGCTGCCTTCGCTGACGGCGCAGCCTTGGCCCGAGCCTGCCCGGTCTTCGGCGAAGTGGTGACCGCAGCTCCAGGAACCGCCGCCGCGGCAGGCACCTCATCAGGGGCCGGGGATTCACGGCGGCTCGGGGCGCTGAGGCTGGTCCGGGCGTACTTCGCTTCCCGCATCGCGCGCATGGCATCGCTCTTGCTCATCGTCCACCCATGTCCTGCAGCTTAGGACGTCCCACCGACACGTCGTCGACAACCGGCTCACACCGCGGTGAGGACCATCGGCGGACGGGCGTGGGTGCGTCCATTGCCCCGCAATCGACCGGCGCTGAACGGTCTCGCCGTGCCAGCCGTATCCACTCCTGACGCCGGCAACAGTTGCCGACCCCGATCGGGAGGTTTTCCCATGTCCACGTTGATCCGCAAGGCCACCGCCGTCTGCGCCGCTGCCGTGCTGGCTGGCGCCGTGGCACCCGTGGCAGCAGCGAGCCCGGCAGCACAGCCGGCCTCCAGCACGCCGACCACCTTCACCACGACCGGTACCGCCATCGGTCTCTCGGCGAGCGGTAAGTCTCTCTCCGTCTTCGCCCTGTCCCTCCCGACGCTGGCCCTTCCGCTCGGCCGGATCAGCGGTCTGAGCGGCGACAGTCGCCTGGTGGGCATCGACTACCGCGTCCAGGACAACACCGTCTACGGCGTCGGCAACCGCGGCGGCATCTACACCTTCGCCCTGCGGAAGACCAAGGCCAGCAAGGTCTTCCAGCTGACCGTTCCGCTGGTCGGCACGCACTTCGGCGTCGACTTCAACCCGTCGGCCGACCGCCTGCGGGTGATCAGCGACACCGGACAGAACCTGAGGCACAACGTGAACGCTGGCGGCGTCACGCTCATCGACGTCCCCCTCACCCTGAACGGCGCCGCGGCCACCGGCGTCACCGCGGCCGCGTATGTCAACAATGATCTGGTCGCGAGCACGGCGACCGTGCTCTACGACATCGACACCCGCAATGACACGCTCGTCGAGCAGACCCCGGCGAACGACGGGACCCTCAAGACCCTCGGCGCGTTGCGCACGTCAGCGGGGTCCGTCGCCGGCTTCGACATTGCGACGACCGTCGACTCGGCCGGGGCCGCTGTCGGCAACGCCGGCTGGGTCACCCTGCGCGCGCCGAAGGCGAAGAACTCGACGCTCTACAAGATCGATCTCGGAACCGGCAGGCTGCAGACCGTCGGCCGCTTCCTGCTGGCCGACGTCGCCGATCTTGCGATCATCCAGCCGCGATGACCTGATGCTCTGAACCCGCACTGGAAGGGCCTCCCGGTCGACGAGACCGGGAGGCCCTCACCGTCAGGTGCGGCGCTGCACCCCCTCCAGCAGGATCCGGACGGCCGTCGGACCGACCCCGTGGATCGCCAACAGCTCCCGTTCCGGGAGGTCGACCAGGTCGGCGAGGTCGAGTGCCCGCGCCCGTTCCGCACCGAGATACCGACGATCCCGCCCGGACAGCGCGCGCTCTCAGCAGAACTGCTTGCCGCGCAACCCGCCAACTCGGCAGCCCGCCGCAGGACGGCTGCTCGTCGGTCTCCGGCAACGCGCTGACGATGCTCCTGACGTCACTCCAACTGGTCATCCGGATCCTCGCCTCCGCCGGGCCGGCCGGCGTCGTCCAGTCGGCGGAGGGTGCCGGCCAGCAGGCCGTCCAGCGGCGCGACGTCGATGAGGGACCGGTGGGGTGCTGCCGCTTCGACCTCGGCCACCGTGCGGACGAGGAAGTCCTCGATCACCTGGACGGGCGCAGTGACCTCGGCCTCGCCGGCGCGTCGTTTTCGCTGCAGCAGTTCTCGGATGGCCGCCAGCACGACCGGATCGGTCACCTGTCGGTCCACCAGGTCTTCGAAGACCATCGGCGCCCGCGTCCCGTGCTGCTGGATCCACGAGGCGGCCAGCAACGGACGCAGCGTGTAGAAGTACCGCTTGAACTTGACCTGCTCGACGCCGACGACCGAGCGCAGGTGCTTGCGGGCCATGTGCAGGTAGTGGTGGTAGGTCCGATCCGGCCGGTGCGCGGTCTCCGCTGCCGCCACGAGTTCAGCCACGAACTGCTCATCGGCGCGATAGCGGATCGGTGAGTGCAGCCACTCGAACAGGGTCGCGTTCCCGCGGCCGAGCAGGCGAAGGGCCTTGCGCAGATCCCACCCGCTGACGTCATAGGTGGCATCGACCGGCAGTTCGATCACGTCACGGCGGGCGGACACCCGCAGGTACTCATCCAGTCGACCGGCGTACAGGAAACGCACGTCGTAGTCACTGTCCGGGGACGCGAAACCCCAACCGCGGCTGCCGGACTCGCAGGCGAACAGGATCCGGACGTCGTGATCCCGTTCGACTCGGGCGAGCGTGTCCATGATCCGGGCCCGGACCACCGGATCGACCGGATGTCGTTCATCCTCCGGTGCCGGCCAGATCTCGTCGCCCGGCACGATTCAGCCCAGGGTCGGGTACAGCGGGAAGCGCGCGGCGACGGCACTCACCCTGGCCCGCAACGAATTCGCGAGAGCGTCGTCGAGTTCACCGGCCGGGGCGATGAGTGCGGTGGCGATGATGTCGGCGACCTCGGCGAACGCTGCGTCGTCCAGTCCGCGGGTGGCCAGCGCCGGCGTGCCGATCCGCAGGCCGGACGTCACCATCGCCGGACGGGGGTCGAAGGGCACCGCGTTGCGGTTGACGGTGACGCCGACCGAGTGCAGCCGGTCCTCGGCCTGCTTGCCGTCCAGGTCGGAGTGGCGCAGATCGACCAGCACCAGGTGCACCTCTGTGCCGCCGGTCAGCACGGACACCCCAGCCGCGCTGACGTCGTCCGCAGACAGCCGCTCCGCGAGCGCCTTCGCGCCGTCGAGCGTGCGTTGGGCGCGCTCGATGAACGACGGGTCCTGCGCCATCTTGAAGGCCACGGCCTTGGCGGCGATCACGTGCTCGAGAGGCCCGCCCTGCTGGCCGGGGAAGACTGCCGAGTTGATCTTCTTGGCGAGGTCGGCCTCGTTGGTCAGGATGACGCCGCCGCGGGGGCCGCCGAGTGTCTTGTGCGTGGTCGTGGTGGTGACGTGGGCGTGTGGCACGGGTGACGGGTGGACCCCGGCAGCGACCAACCCGGCGAAGTGCGCCATGTCGACCATCAGATAGGCACCGACCTCGTCGGCGATCTCCCGGAACCGGGCGAAGTCGAGCTGCCGCGGGTAGGCGGACCAACCGGCAATGATCAGCTTCGGCTGGTGCGTCCGGGCCAGCTCGGCCACCGCGTCCATGTCGATCCGGTGGTCCTCCTTGGACACCTCGTAGGCGACCACGTTGTAGAGCAGGCCGGAGAAGTTGATCCGCATGCCGTGCGTGAGGTGCCCGCCGTGGGCGAGCGAGAGCCCGAGGATGGTGTCGCCCGGCTTGATCAGGGCCTGCATGACGGCGGCGTTGGCCTGTGCTCCCGAGTGCGGCTGGACGTTCGCGAAGCCGGCACCGAAGATCTGTTTGATCCGTGCGATGGCCAGCGTCTCGATCTGGTCGACGAACTCGCACCCGCCGTAGTAGCGGCGGCCCGGGTAGCCCTCCGCGTACTTGTTGGTGAGCACGCTGCCCTGCGCCTGCATGGCGGCGAGCGGTGCGAAGTTCTCGGAGGCGATCATCTCCAGGGTCGACTGCTGACGGTGCAGTTCCTGCCCGATCAGCGCCGCGACCTCGGGGTCGGCGACGGCCAGGTCGGCGTCCAGACCAGGCCACGCCTGGGTCGGACCGGGATCGGTGTGGTCTCTGGCGGCGGGCGCAGTGGGGGTGGAGGTCACGCAGGCATCGTAACGATCCTGTGTCGGGGATGGGCGGGCGCTAGGAGATCGGTGAGAAGGACGTTTAGGTTCTGTCCACTGCCGGTTCACCGTGACCCGACGTGCCGGCCCGAACCGAGAGGTTGCAGCGACAGTGCTCAGAACCCAGCGTCATCGGATCCTCACGGCTGGGATGGTGGCGGCTGTTGCTGTCAGCCTCGCCAGCTGTGCGAGCTCCGATCGGAATGCGGACAGCTCCAACACCCCTGCTCCCGGTACCGGCTCCAGCACGGCCACCACGGCCGATTCGGGAACCGGCAGCCCAGCCACCAGCGGATCCGAGACCGGCGGATCGGAGACCAGCGGATCGGCGACCGGCGGATCGGAGACCAGCGGATCGGCGACCGGCGGCTCCGAAACCGGCGCGCCCCCCAGCTCGGGAGGCGGCACCGGCAACTCCGATGCGACCTTCATCTTCGGTGCAGCTGCAGCCCCCTCGATGTTCGATCCGCTGTACGCCACCGACGGCGAGACCTTCCGCCCGGTCCGGCAGATGATGGAGGGCCTGGTCGGCTTCAAGTCCGGCACCGCCGACATCGAGCCCAGGCTGGCCGAGTCGTGGGAGCAGACGGCCGACGGCAAGACCTGGACCTTCAAGATCCGTCAGGGCGTCAAGTTCTCCGACGACACCGCGCTGGATTCCAAGGCGGTCTGCTACAACCTGGACCGCATGTACACCCAGACGGGTGCCGGCGCCACGCAGGCGCAGTACTGGTCGGACAACATGGGCGGCTTCAAGGGACAGAAGGGCGAGGACGGCAAGGAGGTCCCGTCGCTGTACGTCTCGTGTACCGCTGACGGCGACAACGCCGTGGTCAAGATCAACCGGGCGACGTCGAAGTTCCCGGCGATCCTGGGTCTGCCGTCGTACTCCATCCAGTCGCCGGCCGCGCTGGAGAAGTACAAGGCGAACGACGTCAAGGCATCGGGCGAGGCCTTCACCTACCCCGAGTACGCGACCGATCACCCGACCGGCACCGGCCCGTTGAAGTTCGAGAGCTACGACAAGGCCAACGGCGAGATCACCCTGGTCCGCAACGACGCCTACTGGGGTACCAAGGCCACCGTCGCCAAGCTGATCTTCAAGATCATCCCGGACGAGACCGCCCGCAAGCAGGCTCTGCAGTCCGGCAGCATCCAGGGCTACGACCTGCCCAACCCGGCCGACTGGGACTCGCTCAAGGCGGACGGCTACAACCTGTTGATCCGTCCGGCCTTCAACGTCCTGTACCTGGGCATCGACCAGAAGAACAACCCCAAACTGCAGGATCTCAAGGTGCGGCAGGCGATCGCCTACGCCCTGAACCGGCAGGACTTCGTCGATTCGCAGCTGCCCGAGGGCGCCAAGGTCGCGCTCGAGTACTACCCGGACACCGTCGACGGATACACCGAGGACGTCCAGAAGTACGACTACAACCCGGACATGGCCAAGCAGCTGCTGCAGGAGGCCGGCGCCACTGATCTGACGCTGAAGTTCTACTGGCCGACCGAGGTCTCCCGTCCGTACATGCCCAGCCCCAAGGACGTCTTCACCGCGTTCTCGGCCGATCTGGAGGCCGTCGGCATCAAGCTGGACGTCACCTCCAAGCCGTGGAACGGTGGCTACCTCGACGATGTCGACGCCAACCGCCCGGACCTGTTCCTGCTCGGCTGGACCGGTGACTACAACACACCGGACAACTTCATCGGAAGCTTCTTCTCCGATCCGCTGTCGCGCTTCTACACCAAGGCAGCCCCTTGGGGTGCGACGCTTTCCGCGGAGATCGCGGCGGCCGACACCGAGCCGGACGCCACCAAGCGCAACGAGCTGTACGTCGCGCTGAACAAGAAGCTGATGGCCGAGTACCTTCCGGCCATCCCGATCTCGCACGCTCCGCCCGCGCTCGTCCTGGGCAAGGACATCAGCGGGGTCGTCGCCTCGCCGTTGACCGACGAGGACTACGCGCACGTCGTGGTCGCCGGCTGAGAACTCCAGGGTAGAAACTCAATCTGAGTGCGGTGGGTGCTGACCCCGACAGGTCAGCACCCACCGCGACCCTGACGAAGGAGTGTCGCGCTCTTGCTCCGCTACACCGTGAGGCGACTGGCCCAACTGGTCGTCGTGCTGATCGTCCTGTCGGTTCTGTTGTTCTTCTGGCTCAGGTCGCTGCCGGGTGGTCCCGACAGCGCCATCTGCGGCGACCGCTGCAACGCCCAGCAGCGCGCAACTCTCCGCGCGGCGATGGGGCTCGACCAGCCGCTCACCACCCAGTACTTCAAGTACGTCGGCCGCATCCTCGGCGGCGATTTCGGTACCTCCTCGGCGGTCGAGGCCGGCAGCGATGCCATCGACGTCTTCCTGCACCGCCTCCCGGCCACCATCGAACTGACGATCGGGGCACTGCTCTTCGCGCTCGTCCTGGGTATTCCGCTCGGCTACTTCACCGCCCGCCGCAAGGGCAGCATCTTCGACAACGTCGGGATCATCGGCTCGCTGGTCGGCATCGCGGTGCCGGTGTTCTTCCTTGCCTACCTGCTCAAGTACATCTTCGCGGTGAAGCTCGGCTGGCTGCCTGACAGCGGCCGGTCGACCACCGGCATCCACGCGACGGACGTGACCGGGTTCTTCGTCCTGGACGGGGTGCTGACCCGGGAGTGGGACGCCTCCTGGGACGCCCTCAAGCACCTGCTGCTGCCCTCGATCGCGCTCGGGACCATTCCGTTCGCGGTGCTGTTCCGGATCACCAGGGGTGCCGTGCTGGACGTCCAGAACGAGGACTACGTCCGTACCGCGGAAGCGAAGGGGCTCAAGACCTCCACCATCCGCAGCCGCCACATCCTGCGCAACGCCCTGCTGCCGGTCGTCACGGTCGCCGGCCTGCAGGTCGGCGCGCTGCTCGGCGGCGCGGTGCTGACCGAGACCGTGTTCGCCTTCCCCGGTCTCGGACAGGCGACGGCGATCGCCTTCCAACAGCGCGACTACGCCGTGCTGCAGATCCTGGTGCTCGCCTCGGCCGCCACCTACATGCTCGTCAACCTGCTCGTCGATCTGTCGTATGCCCTGATCGATCCGCGCATCAGGACCCGGTGAGGCGGACCATGGCTCCGGAGCAGAAGAACTTGATCACCCACAAGCGCGACAAGATCGACGCGCTGGCCGCCACCGCCGTCGTCGACCCCGAGGACATCGCCGACGGCGGCTCGATCATCGCGGACGCCTGGCGTCGACTGCGGGTCAACCCGGTGTTCTGGGTGGGCGCGGTGATCATCTCGCTGTTCGTGCTGGTGGCGATCTTCGCCAACCTGATCGCCCCGCACGATCCCGGACAGTTGTTGTTGCGCAGCCAGACCCGGTTGGCGCGCAACCAACTCGCACCGCCGCAGCCGGGGTTCCTGCTCGGCGGCGACACCCTGGGCCGCGACTTCTTCTCCCGGTTGGTGCTCGGGTCGAGGCAGACGCTCATCGTCGGCGTGGTGGCGACGTTGATCGGGCTCACCGGCGGGCTCATCCTCGGAACCCTGGCCGGCGCTTTCGGCGGCGCAGTCGACACCGTCGTGATGCGCCTGGTCGACGTGATGCTGTCGATCCCCAGCCTGCTGCTGGCGGTGTCGGTCGCGGCGCTGTTCCAGAACCCCAGCCAGACCAGCGTGATCATCGCCGTCGCCACTGTGCAGGTACCGGTGTTCGCCCGGCTGCTGCGCGGACAGATGCTCGCCCAGCGGGAGTCCGACCACGTGCTCGCAGCCAGGGCGCTCGGGGTCAAGCGGACCCCGATCGTGCTGCGGCACATGCTGCCCAACTCGCTCTCCCCGGTGATCGTGCAGGCCACCCTGGTGGTCGCGGTGTCGATCATCGACGCGGCCGCGCTGTCGTTCCTCGGTCTCGGTTCCCAAGACGTCGCCCAACCCGAATGGGGCCAGATGCTCGGCGAGGCGCAGCAGCGGATCGACTCCTATCCGTCGCTGGCCTTCTGGCCGGCCGGCTGCATCGTGTTCGTGGCACTCGGTTTCACGCTGCTCGGCGAGTCGATGCGTGAAGCCCTCGATCCCAAGAACCGGCGGTGAGTGAGATGGCACTGCTGTCCGTGGAAGACCTGAAGGTGGAGTTCCGGCGTCGCGGCGTCGCGCCGTTCACCGCCGTGGACGGGGTGAGCTTCGACGTCGATCCCGGTCGCACCGTCGGCCTGGTGGGCGAATCCGGCTGCGGCAAGTCGGTCACCAGCCTCGCGATCATGCGGTTGCTGCCCAGCCGCGGCAACCAGGTGACGGGCTCGGTACGTTTCGACGGCACCGATCTGCTCACGCTGTCGAAGTCGCAGATGCGGGACAAGCGCGGCGCCGACGTCGCGATGGTGTTCCAGGACCCGCTGTCCAGCCTCAATCCCGTGGTGTCGATCGGGTTGCAGGTGACCGAGGTGCTCAAACGGCACCGGGGGATGAGAGGTGCTGCGGCAGAACGCGAAGCCAAGGATTTGTTGGAGCAGGTCGGCATCCCGGACCCGGCCCGTCGGCTGCGCGAGTATCCGCACCAACTCTCCGGCGGCATGCGTCAACGGGCGCTGATCGCGATGGCGCTCGCCTGCCGTCCACGACTGCTGATCGCGGACGAACCCACGACCGCACTGGATGTCACCATCCAGGCGCAGATCCTGGCACTGCTCAGCACTCTCGTGCGGGAGCACGGGACGGCGATGATCATGATCACCCACGACCTCGGGGTCGTCGCCGGGCTGTGCGATGAGGTGAACGTGCTCTACGGCGGCCGGATCGTGGAGCGGGCCGACCGGCACGAGCTCTTCGCGCACCCACAGCACCCGTACACCAACGGACTGCTGGCCTCGATCCCGCGACTGGACGGTGATGTCGGCGAGCGACTGAACCCGGTGCGCGGCAGCGTTTCCGACAACATCCCGTGGTCCACCGGTTGCGCGTTCGCTCCGCGGTGCGACAACGCTGTGGAGGCCTGCCGGGTCTCCTCGCCCGCGCTGGAGCCGGCACCCGTCGGGTTGGAGCACCAGTTGCGCTGCTACAACCCGGTCGCACCGGACGGTCACAGCGCGGCCGGCACCGCGGTCCTGACGAAGGGAGGGCCGGCATGAGCGGCCCGGACGAGGAGCAGGTCGAGCCGCAGTTCGAACAGCGCATCGCGGATCTGCACGTGGAGGGCCTGGCGCCGACCGATGCGCCCACCGAGGCAGACGTGGCCGAGGGGTCGGTGGGTGCTGCCGCCCTGTCGGCGCTCACTGCCGATCTGAAGCCCGAGGACATCCTGCTCGAGGTCGATGACCTCAAGGTGCACTTCCCCATCAAACGCGGCGCCATCTTCGATCGCACGATCGGCTACGTCTACGCCGTCGACGGCGTCTCGCTGGCCGTGCGCAAGGGCGAGACCTACGGCCTGGTCGGCGAGAGCGGTTGTGGCAAGAGCACTCTGGGTCGCGGCATCCTCCGTCTCACCGAACCCACGTCCGGCAAGGTGATCTTCGACGGCACCGACATCGCGAGTCTGAAGAACGAGGAGCTGCGCCGGGCCCGCCGCCGGATGCAGATGGTCTTCCAGGATCCACTGGGATCGCTCGATCCGCGGCAGAGCGTCGAATCCATCCTGACGGAAGGGCTCAAGGCCCACGACCTGGCCGGTACCAAGCAGCAGACGTCCAAGGCGTTGCGGGAGCTGCTCGGCTCGGTGGGCCTGCCGTCCTCCTCGCTGCGCAAGTATCCCCACGAGTTCTCCGGCGGCCAGCGTCAGCGGATCGGGATCGCCCGCGCGCTCACCGTGAACCCCGATCTGATCGTCGCCGACGAACCGGTGTCGGCGCTGGACGTCTCGGTACAGGCCCAGGTGATCAACCTGCTCGAGGACCTGCAGATCGAGCGCAACCTGACCTATCTGGTGATCGCCCACGACCTGGCCGTCGTCCGGCACATCTCCGATCGGGTCGGCGTGATGTACCTCGGTGCGCTGGTCGAGGAGGCGCCGTCGGCCAGCGTCTATGCCGAACCGCTGCATCCGTACACCCGCGCGCTGATGTCGGCTGTCCCGGTCCCCGATCCGGTGCTGGAGGACAGCCGCGAGCGGATCATCCTGCGCGGCGATCTCCCGTCGCCGGCGAACCCGCCCACCGGCTGCCGGTTCCACACCCGGTGCCCCTGGAAGCAGGACACCCTGTGCGACACCGAGCGTCCGGTGCTCACCGAGCTCAAACCGGGCCATCGGGTTGCCTGTCACTACGCGGTCGACATCGCCTCCGGGAAGCTCAAGCCGAATGAGCTGGCGCTGGAAGTGATCTAGGCCAGATCCGTCAGCAGGAGTGGGCCGGAGGCCGGCGAGGGTCCCGACGCGCTCGTTCCTCGCTTGCCGGCCATCGCCGCCGCATCACGAGCGACCGCAGACAGCCTCTGCCGCAAGGCATCCGGAACGATGATCTCCAGCGGGAGGTCGGCTCCGAGCAGCATGAGCGCGACTGCCCGCAGGTGACGGGGCTCGGCGCGGATCACCCCGACGACCGCCGGCGCCGGGGTTCCGGCGGGTGCGGGCAGGATCTCCATCCGGTGTGCGGGAGCCAACGCGCGAACGTCCTCGGCAGCGGCGAGGAACAGCACCTCGCAGCGCAGTGTTGCCGTCCCCGAACCGCGGATGCCGGCGGCGACCGTCGCCTGCGCGTCGAAGTCCGGGGGTACGACGATCCGCAGATCGGTCTCGTGGACACGGGTGATCCGGTCGATCCGGAATGTCCGGACTGCGCGTCGCAGACCACAGAACCCGGTGACGTACCAATGCCCGGCCATCTGCACCACCCCGTACGGGTCGAGCGGGCGGCTGGCAGTCCCGGTCGGTCCGCGGTAGTCGATCTGCACGTGGTGGCGACGTGCGGTCGCCAGCGCCAACGCGAGCAGCTGGGCGTCGGCGACGGGATCGTCACCCAACAGGCTGATCTGTTGCGCGGCCACGACATCGGCGAGTGACGCGAGCGCCGCCCCGTACTTGTCGGAGAGCACCCTGCTCAGTCGGGTCCGGGCGCCGGCCACGGCAGCTGCCAGCCGGGAGTCACCGGCGGCGGCACCGAGCGCGAGGGCGAGGGCGAGGGCGAGAGCCTCCTCGTCGGTGAACCGCAGGGCCGGCAGGCTCGAATCCCGTACGAGCCGCACCCCGCCATGTCGCCCGGGGGTGACGGCCACCTCGACGCCGCGCTCCGACATCTGCCCCAGATCGCGCCGCACCGTCCGCTCGCTCGCACCGAGCTGCTCGGCGAGCTCGCCCGTCGTCGTGCGTTCCCTGGCGCGCAGGAGATCGAGCATGCGCGTGATGCGGTCCATCCCGTCATTCTGCCGCTGAACCTGGCCAGATGCTGACCGGGTTCGGTCCTAGCGTTGGTGGTGGACGAACTGCCTGAACACCGACCGAAGGACGACGTGATGACCCCGAGACCGTTCACCATCGACATTCCCGCCACCGACGTCAGCGAACTGCAGCGTCGACTCAGGTCGACCCGATTCCCCGAGGTCCCACCCAACACCGACTTCGCCCGCGGGACCTCTGGGGAGTACCTGCGTGAGCTGGTCAGCGCCTGGGCGGACGATTTCGACTGGCCTGCAGCGCAGGCTCGGTTGAACGAGATCCCGCAGTTCGTCGCGGAGGTGTCGGCCGGCGGGGACGCGAGCGAGCCGTCTCGGATCCACTACCTGCACGCCACCAGCACGGACCCGGAGGCGATCCCCATCCTGCTGGTGCACGGCTGGCCGGACAGTCCTTTCCGCTTCCGGACGGCGATCCCGCTGCTCACCGAACCCACGACGTCGGGACCGGCTTTCGAGGTGATCGCACCCTCGTTGCCGGGCTTCCACTTCTCCGGGAACACGGCGCTGCACACTGACGCGGTCGCCGATCTGTTCGCAGCCTTGATGACCGAGCTCGGTCACGAGAAGTTCGTGCTCGCCGGCGGCGACATCGGGTCAGGGGTGGGCCTGTCGATGGGTCGGCGGCATCCCGACCGACTGATCGGGCTGCACCTGACCAATGCGGACTATCCGAGCGGCAACGAACCCGGCCTGACTGCTGACGAACGGGCCTACGCCGACTTCATCCAGCAATGGTGGTTCACCCAGGGCGGGTACGCGGCGGTGCAGTCGACGAAGCCGCAGATCGTCGGTCCGGGTCTGGCGGACTCGCCGGCCGGCCTGGCCGCATTCATGCTCGGCCTGATCGACACCGGTGCCCACGCGCATGACGTCGAGGCGGCGTTCGGCGGACGGGACGAGCTGCTCGTCAACTTCAGCCTGTACCACTTCACCAACTCCGCGGCCTCCGCTGCCGATGCCTACTGGGCGCAGTCGGCGGGAAGTGCCTGGGGTGCAACGCCGGCGCGGGTGGAGGTGCCGACCGGCTTCGCGATCTTCCCGCGTGAGGCGCAGTCACCCAGGGAGTGGTGCGAGCGGCAGGCGACGGTGGTGCGCTACACGAAGATGCCGCGAGGGGGTCACTTCGCAGCTCTCGAAGTGCCGGACGACTACGTGGGTGAGCTGCGATACTTCGTCCAGGATCTCCTCGACCGGGACTGACCCGGCGGGGCGGGAGTGTTGATCACGACCGGACCTGTGTGCCGGGATCCCGGACCAGAGGCAGGGGGAGGAGATCGGTGCGCGCCAGCAGAGCCTGGGTGGTCGGTGGGGTGGTAGCGATGGTCGCCGCTGCCGCTCTCGTGGCGGGAGTGGCCGCGGGACCGGTGGTGGATGGGGTGGCACGCTCTGCTGTCGCGGTGAGCAGCGGCGGTTCTGCGACACCGCCCGTCACCGCGTCGACCGGGGCGGCCCAGCGGCCGGCCCCGTCGCCGTCCCCGGCGCTCGACGAGTCCCAACTCCTCAGGATCGGCAACCCGGCCCTCTACGCCGACGAGACCTCCCCGACCACTGCCGGTGCCGGACCCACCGGCCTGGCGTGGCGCCAGGTCTTCCGCACGCTGACCCGGTACGAGTCCGGCTCGCTCGAACTCCGGCCCGATCTCGCCACGTCCTGGTCGATGGTGTCCGGCGGACGCACCTGGATGTTCCACCTGGCGCCCGGGAGAACGTTCCAGGACGGCACCCCGGTGGATGCGTCGGCCATCTGCGCCAACATTGATGCCTGGGCCGAGCAGGGTGACCACCTCGGCTGGGACTGGTACCTCTCGGGGAACGACTACCTGGGCTGCGATGCGGTCGAGCAGACCGTCACGGTTCGCTTCGAGGAGGGTGTTGCCAACCTCCCGCATCTGTTCTCCGAGGTGTCGTTCTCCATCGTCGCTCCGGACTCGATCGGAACCGACGACCCCGTGGGCTCCGGGCCCTACCGCTACGCAGGGGTCCAGGACGGGACGATCCGGCTCACCGCCGTGGATCCCGGGGCGGCCGGACCGGACGTGATCGAGATGGTCGAAACCTCCACGGTCTCTGCTGCGGTCTCGGACCTGAGGGCCGGTCGACTCGACGTGGTCGTGGGGGCCGCCGGCGACGAGATGGGCGGCGACACCGGGGTGCGTCGGATCGTCGCGGCCGAGGACACCATGACGACCGTCAACCTGTTGGCCGGCGGACAGCGACTTCGGGATCCGAAGGTGCGCCGTGCGCTGGTCGCTGCTCTGGACCCGACGGCGCTCTCGGACCTGATGGGGGCCCGTCCGAGCCTGACGCTCGCTCCCGGCGTGCTGGGTCTGGGGGCCTACGACCATCCTGGCGGCGGCGCCGCCGCGGCGAGAAAGCTGTTGAAGGGCAGCAAGGTCGAGCCTCTGGTGATCGGGGTGGGTGACACCGGGGAGGTCGATCTGGAACAGGCGCGGGTCGTCCAGCGTCAGTTCGACCGGGTGGGAGTCAGTGCCAGCATCTCCAGTGCCGCTGACCCGGACGAGTTCTACGAGAAGCTGCGCGCCGGCCGGTACGACGTCACTGTCGAGACGTTCTACGCGGACAATCTCGACCCTGCGGAGTACGTCTCCGGGTTCGATCCCCGGGGTGCCTACCGGTCGCTGCTGCCCGTTGCGGACCGTTCAGAGGTGGAGGAGATGTCGGACCGGACGTTCGCTGCGGGAGATCCCCGCTCGCGCCGCGCCGGTGCCACGGTGATGCTCGAGAAGCTGGTGGACACGTCCGTCATGGTGCCGATCGCCGGTGCGCCTCGGGCGGACTGGGTGGCTGCCCGGGTGAGAAGTTGGCCGACGGGACCGTTCGGCATCGTCGATCTCGCGCAAGTGCGGTTGAAGTGAGCAGGGCGCAGCCGTGCGGTCCGCCGGGAATCCGGGCCAGATCTGGACTCCGTCGATGACCCAGCCGCAATGGACGACACCGGAGCAAGCTCAACGGTACGGCGCCTCGCTGCTGGGCGGAGAGCGGATCGTGTTGCGCCCCACCACTGACGACGATCTGGCGGCGCTCGCGCAGTGGTGGGCGGAGCCGGAATGGGCTGCCCTACAACAGCTCGTGGTTCAGCCCAGGCCCTCGGTGTCGACCGTCGAGATGTTCCGCACCTGGAGTCAGAATGCCGGCGGTGAGCTGGGTGTTGGCTTCAGCGTCACCGCTGGCCACCAGCGGAGAACTCGTCGGGCACGTCACCCTGCATGGCCGACACCAACCGGCGAGGATCGCGACGTTCGCGATCGTGATGGGTCCGGACCACGTCGGGCAGGGTCTGGGCACCGAAGCCACTCGGATGATGGTTCGCTATGGCTTCGAGGAACTGGGTCTGCACGAGATCGAACTCCAGGTCTGGTCGTACAACCGGCGCGCGATCCGCAGCTACACCAAGGCGGGCTTCGTGATCGAGGGTGAGCGCCGCGCAGCAACCTTCCATGCCGGTGCCTTCCACGGCGAGACGCTGATGGGCATCCTGGCGGACGAGTACGGGCAGCTCTGCCGAGCGAGCGAGTGACTGACGAGGAAGTTCCCGTCGATGTGCATTCCGGCAGGACGTCCTGCCGGAATGTCGATCGAGCGCTATCTCCTGGTCATGGAACCGCCCCGTCGGCGCAGACTCAGTCCGTGTGCTGGGTGGTCGCGTTCTCGTCGCCGTCGTGGGTGAGCGCCGCCAGCAACGCGTCCATCTGCGCCCCCCTCGGGAGGCCCCATCCAGGCCGATACCCGTAGACCTCGGGTGCCGGTACAGCTTTCGACTGCCCGTCGAGGATCTCGATGGCGTCCAACGGGATCAGTGCCGGATGCGGAACCCCGCAGGCCTCCGACACCTTGAGCAGGTCCCGGCGGAGCGCGCGCACGTAGTCGGCGAGGCGCTCCGCCTTGTCCGTCGGGTCCAGACCCCTCTGCAGCCAACGGTTCTGGGTGGCCACACCGGTGGGGCAGTGGTCGGTGTGGCAGCGCTGCGCCTGGACACAGCCGATCGCCATCATCGCCTCGCGGCCGACGTTGACCATGTCGCAGCCCAGTGCCAGAGCCACGATCGCGTTCTCCGGCAGGCCGAGCTTGCCGGAGCCGATGAACGTCACCCGGTCGTCGATCCCGGCCTCGGCGAACGCGCGGAAGACTCGCGGGAAGCCCAGGCGGAAGGGAAGCGAGACGCTGTCGGTGAAGACCAGGGGGGCGGCGCCGGTGCCACCCTCACCGCCGTCCACCACGACGAAATCGACCCCGCGGTCACCCGGGATCATCGCTGCAACGAGCTGGTCCCAGAACTCGGTGTCTCCGACAGCGGACTTGATGCCCACCGGCAGTGAAGTTGCGGCAGCGACGGTCTCGGTGAAGTCGAGCATCTCGTCGACGGTGCTGAAGACGGCGTGTCGGGACGGGCTCGCACAGTCGACGCCGACCGGGATCCCGCGGATGTCCGCGATCTCCTGGGTCACCTTGACTCCGGGGAGCAGTCCGCCGAGGCCGGGCTTGGCTCCCTGACTGAGCTTGATCTCGATCGCCCTGACCGGTGCGGACGCCACCAGATCGACCAGCCGCTGCAGGTCGAAGCGACCGTGCTCGTCGCGGCACCCGAAGTAACCGGTGCCGATCTGGAACACCAGATCACCGCCGCTGCGATGGTAGGGCGACAGTCCGCCCTCGCCGGTGTCCTGCAGGCAGCCGGCCTTGGCCACTCCGCGGTTGAGTGCGGTCACCGCCGCCGCCGACAGCGACCCGAAGCTCATGCCGGAGACGTTGACGATCGACTGCGGACGGAACGCGCCCGCCCGCTTCCTGGCTGCTCCCAACACTTTCGCCGACGGGAGGACCACGTCCTCACCGGCGTGCACGCCGGTGTGCGGGCCGACCGCAGACAGCGTGCGGTGCTTGATGATCGGGTAGCCGGGGGTACGTTCGACATCGTTGTCGGTACCGAAACCGAAGTAGTTGTTCTCCCGTTTCGCGCTGGCGTAGATCCACCGCCGCTGGTCGCGGGAGAACGGGCGCTCCTCGTCGTTACCGGTGACGATGTACTGCCGCAGCTCGGGCCCGACCTTCTCCAGCAGGTACCGCAGGTGACCGATCACCGGGAAATTGCGGAGGATCGCGTGCTTGCGCTGGATGAGGTCGTAGGCCGTGATCGCCGCGCCCGCGACGATCGGCGCTACCGCTACCGCCCTCTTCGTCGAGGACCGCGCCATCGTCGCCTCAGCGGCCGATCAGGTACTGCACGACACCGGCGGCGATACCGTCGGCGTACTGCTGCTGGCCGTCCGCCGACGACATGGTCTCGGCGTCACCCGCATTGCGCATGTTGCCCATCTCGACCATCACGGTCGGCTTCTGCGACAGGTTGAGGCCGGCGAGATCGCCACGCTTCCAGAGCCCGTCTGAACCGAGGTGGTTGCTGGGGGAGAAACCGGTGTTCACCAGCCCGCTGCGGACGTCGTCCGCCAGCCGCGCCGACTGGGCAGCGGTGGCCGAACCGGCGGGGTCACGTTCGGCGGTCATCACGTAGAAACCGTTGGCCGAGGCGTCGTCACCGTCGCCGTGGATGGAGACGACAGCGGCCGCCTCCGAGTTGTTGCCGATCGCCGCCCGGTCGTTGACGCAGGGACCGACGCCGTCGTTGGAGTCGCGGGTCATCACCACCGTGATCCCCCTGGCTTCCAGTGCCGCCTTGAGCTGCAGGGAGACCTTCCAGTTGAACAGTGCCTCGGTGTACCCGGCGTTCGTCTCGGTGCCCGTGGTGTTGCAGGCCTTGCGCTGACCGAAGCCGGCGTCCACCTGCTTGTTGATGATCTCCGGGTGCTCGAAGTTCTGACCGTTGTGGCCAGGATCGATGACGACGATCTTCTTCGTCATCCTGCCGCCGCCGGTGCTGGTGGGCTTGACCGGCGTGCTGATCGGCTCGGCGGGGGTGGCGGGCGGCTGCGGAGTGCTGGTCGGTTCCGCGGGAGGTTCAGTGGTCGGCTGCGTCGGTGTCGTCGTCTCGGTGGTGGTGGTCTGCTGCGGGGCGCTCGTCGGACTCGTGGTCGCCGGAGTGGACGTGGGAGTGGTCGCGGGAGTGGACGTGGGAGTGGACGTGGGAGTGGACGTGGGAGTGGACGTGGGAGTGGACGTGGGAGTGGACGTGGGAGTGGAGGCCGGCGGGATCGTCGACCGGCTGGTCCTGGTGCTCGGCGGGACCGCCGACGAGCTGGCGGAGGACGACGCCGAGCTGGCGGAGGACGCCGACGAGCTGGCGGAGGACGACGCCGAGGGCTTCGCCGGAGCGCTGGAGGAAGGCTTCGACGAGGCCGGGGAACTCAGGCCGGGCACGGTGATGGTGGGTGAGACGGGCGCCGATGGCGCGGAGCTGCTGGAGACCGCCGACGGCAGCGCACTCGGATCGGGCACCGCCGATGTCGAGGTACCACAGCCGCTCAGCACGACGGCCAGAGCAAGGACGGGGATCAGGGCAGCAGGCACCACGCGGACACGCATGGAGCCCAGAGTGCCAGCCCTGCGGGGTCGTACCGTGTCGAAACCACGCGTGTCGGCCGGATCTCCTACTGTGGAGGGCGAGTCCCTTCCGCCGGGAGGGCCGGATGGGAGTCAGTCGGATGCAGCCCGGAATGCCAGACCTGGCCCAGATCGTCCTCAAGGCCCAGCAGATGGGTGACGCCGTCCAACGCGCCCAGGCTGCGTTGGCCGAGCAGAGCTTCACGGGTACCGCGGGCGGCAACCTCGTCCGCGCCGAGGTCACCGGCGACGGTGAGCTCCGAGCCGTCACCATCGATCCGGCCGCCATCGATCCTGACGACGTCGAGACCCTCGGTGACCTGGTGGTCGCCGCCGTACGCGATGCCCAGCGACAGGTAGCCGAGGAGCGCGACGCCATCGTCGGTGATGCCACCGGCGGGTTCGACCTGGACGCGCTCGGGCTGGGCGACATGGGTCTGCCACTGCCGCCGGCCGCGCCCGGCGAGCGCTGACAGACGTGTACGAAGGTCCGGTACAGGATCTGATCGACGAGCTCGGCCGACTCCCCGGGATCGGTCCCAAATCCGCCCAGCGCATTGCCTTCCACCTGCTCACGGTGGATCCGACCGACATCGATCGGCTGCAGAACGCGCTGCGCCGGGTGAAGGACGAAGTCACGTTCTGTTCTGTCTGCGGCAACGTCTCCGAAGGAGAGTTGTGCCGGGTCTGCGCTGATCCGCGTCGCGATGCGACCCTGATCTGCGTGGTCGAGGAGTCCAAGGACGTCGCCGCGGTCGAGCGCACCCGGGAGTTCCGTGGTCGCTACCACGTGCTGGGCGGGGCGATCTCGCCGATCGACGGGATCGGTCCCGATCAGTTGAGGATCGCCGAGTTGCTGCGCCGGATCGCCGAACCCGGTGTCTCCGAGGTGATCCTGGCGACCGACCCGAATCTCGAGGGTGAGGCGACCGCCACCTATCTGGTCCGGTTGTTGCACACGTTCCCCGGATTGACGATCACCCGGCTCGCCTCCGGTCTCCCGGTGGGTGGTGATCTGGAGTACGCCGACGAGATCACCCTCGGACGAGCATTCTCCGGGCGGCGGACCGTCGAGGTCTGACGTCGGAGCAGGGTCCTGCCGGGACGTCAGGTCGGACTGACCGCCCTCGGGTCCGCGCGCAGGTGGACGTCGAAGAACGCGAGGATGCGACGCCTGGCGTCGGCCGTCGAGGCATGGTCATAGCCCACACCGGCGACCTTGGCGAGGGTCGTCAGCGGTGAGGGCGGGTTGTACCGGTTCATGAAGCCGTGGCCGACCTTCGGGTACTCCTTCACGTCAGCGACCACCCCGGCCGCGTCGAGGGCCGCGGACAGCTTCGCCGCACCCTGCGGAATCTCCCTGTCCTTGGCGCCGTAAGCGGCGACTATCGGACAGGCGCCGGCAAGCACCTCGGCTGCGTCGTCCGGGATCATCCCGTAGTTGACGCTCATCGCCGACCAGCCGGGGTCGGAGGCCATCAGCAGCGCGAACCCTCCGCCCAGGCAGAATCCGATGGCGCCGACGGTGCCGGTGCACCGTTCGTCGGCTGCCAGCACGGCTCTGGCCGTCTCGACCTTGTCGAAGACCGATCCGCGGTGGGAGGCGAGCTGGCTGAACATGCTCCTGATGCAGCGCACCATCGATCTGCCGTCGTACAGATCCGGGACAGCCACCAGGTAGCCGGCAGCGGCGAGCCAGTCGGCCTGCTCGCGCATGTCGTCGCCGAGCCCGAAGATGTCGTGGATGAGGACCACCCCGGGCCAGGGTCCGGGACGGTCCGCGGTGGGGACCGGAACTGCCAGGTACTCGACGTGTGCCGCGAGCGTGTCACTCATCTGGGACCTTCCGGTGGAGTGTGTGCCGCCGACGCCACCGACACCAGTCGGTCGATGGTGCCGGTCAAGACCTCGGCAGGGGGGTGCCGCAGGCCGGCGATCGCCGACAGATACCAGCCGTTGCCCACCTGCAGGACGATCTCGGCAGTGATCGGGTCGCCGATCGCTGCCCGGACCGGCTCCTCCCAGGCGGCGAAGATCTGGCCGAAGACGTCGGAAAGATCGGGTTCGTCCGTGACGACCCCGGAACCGGTGCGGGTCTCCTGCAACGCATTGATCAGCGCCAGGATGAAGCCGCGTTCGTGTTCGTCCCGCGGGGCCACATACTCCAGGTAGCGGCGCACCACCTCCTCGGGATGCATCAGCGTCCCCAGTTCCGCCTCCACCGACGCCCTGGTCTGGGCGACGAGCCCCTCGTAGAGCGCCTGCTTGCTGGGGAAGTGGTAGAGCAACCCGCCCTTGGACACGGCTGCTTCCGCCGCGACAGCCTCCAGCGTTGCTGCCGAGCTGCCGCCTCTGGCGAGCACGACGCGCAGCGCCCCCAGGATGCGATCTCGCGTGTCGCGTGCCATCCGTGCCTCCTGTGTCAGCCGAACCGTACCGACGGTTGTCGAAAAGGGGTGTCCGGACGCGGCAGGATGGAATAAACTGTACCGGCTGGACGGTTTAGTTGGACGTACCGTCATGGCACGTCCTTTCCCCACGACGAAGCACCGTGCATGTCTCGGCAGGCTTCGAACGGAGCAGCACCCATGTTCGGCCCCTACCTCGATGTCCTCCGTCTCCCCGGCGCGGCCCGGTTCAGCGCTGCCGGAGCGCTCGCCCGCATGCAGATGTCGATGTCCGGCGTCGGCGCGGTCCTGCTGATCTCCGACGTCCGCGGGTCGTACGGGCTCGCCGGAGCTGTCTCGGCGACCTTCGCGATCTCGGCGGCGGTGGCCGGTCCGGTCGTGTCGCGCCTGATCGACTCCCGCGGTCAGCGCAGGGTCGTCCCGTGGCAGTTGGCGCTGCATCTGCCGGCGCTCGCCGCAATGATCGGGTTCGGCGTCTTCACCCAGCTCACCTGGCCGATCCTGGTGCTCGCGGTGTTGGCCGGCGCCGGCGTCCCCAGCGTCGGCACGCTCGTGCGCGCGCGATGGTCGAAATTGCTGTCCGGCACCCCGATGCTGCGGACGGCGTTCGCCTGGGAGTCCTTGATCGACGAGATGGTGTTCATCCTCGGTCCGGTACTCGCCACCGTGCTGGCGCTGCAGCTCTTCCCGTCGGCTGCGCTGGTGTTCGCCGCGATCTTCCTGACCGTCGGGCTGGTCTTCCTCCTGAGCCAGGTGCGTACCGAGCCGGTTCCGTCCGGCGCGTCGCATCGCGCTGTTGGGCGTCCCGCCCTGCTGCTGCCCGGCGTCGCCGGGGTTGCCCTGGTCTTCCTGCTGCTCGGCGGGGTGTTCGGTTCGCTCGAGGTGGCCACCGTGGCGACCACGAAGGAAGCCGGTGCTCCTGGCACGGCTGGGATCATGCTGGCTCTCTACTCGGTCGGTTCGCTGCTGTCCGGTCTGGTGTTCGGTGTGCTGGAGCTCAGGGCATCGCTCTTGCGACAGTTCGTGTTCTCGACGGCGGCGTTGGCCGTCGTCTCACTGCCGCTGACGTTCCTGGATTCGATGTGGCTGCTCGGCGGCGGCCTGTTCGTCGCCGGCCTGGCAGCGGCGCCGGCGCTGATCTCGGGCATGTCGCTGCTCCAGCGACTCGTTCCGGCGGATCGGCTCACCGAGTCGTTGTCCTGGGCGAACTCCGGGATGGCCGTGGGTCTGGCCATCTCGATGCCGGCCGCCGGGTACATCTCCGACCGTGCGCCTGCGCAGCAGTCGTACTGGGTGCTGTCCGGCTGCGCGATCGGCGCGTTCGTCGTCGTGCTGGCCGTGCTCGGTTCGCTGCGGCGCGCCCAGCAGGCGTCGGAGGACCGGATGGCTTTCGCCGCCCTGACCGGGAAGCCGGAGCTCGCCGCGCTCTGATCGCCCCCGTGGGCACCGCGTCAGTCCGGAACCGGGAGCGAGCCGTCGATGATCACGTCGGCTCGCTCCCTGGTCCGTTCGCGGGCGAACAGCTGCACCTCCTGGGCCGCCCACCGCTCCCAATGTGGTCGGAACGTCTCGCCGTCCCGGGCGATGCCGCGCTCGTAGCGCAGCGCGAGCGGTGCCTCGACGAACAGCAGCAGGCCCAGATGCCTTGCCGCAGCACGGGTTCCACAGCTCACGCCTTCGACGACGACGAACCGCTGGGCCGGGACGTCCCGCCAGGGACCCGCGGCACCCGCTGTCCAGTCGTGGCTCTCGTACCGTCCGTCCCGTCCTGCGGACAACGGTTGCAGGATCTGGGTGACGAGCTTCCCCGCCGCCTCGGCGAGGCCGTCCCAACCAGGAACGAGATCGTCGAGGTGCACCACGCCGGCGTCGGGGAGCGCAGTGCCCAGCCGATCCGCCAGAGTGGTCTTGCCCGACCCGGCCGGTCCGTCGATGCCGATGACACACACCTGTCCGACCGTGGCTGCTGCGATGTGGGCCCTGGCGACCAGATCCGCGATCGACGGGTTGGTTGCCGGCGTCGTGGTCACCCCGCTCGCCGCGTGCGTCGCTGACATCCAGGACACCAGAACAGGTTCCGGTTCGCGAGCTCGGACTTTCGGATCGTCGTCCCACAGAGCAGGCAGGGCTCGCCGGTTCGGCGATAGACGTACTGCGGACTTCGTCGCCCTTCTTCTCTGCGGACGCGGGGGGACTCGACGTCCTCGGGCCGCAACGTCTCGATCCGGCCCACCCGTAGGCCGACGGCCATCAGCTCGACCAGGTCGGACCAGATCGCGTGCCACTCGCGGCGCTTGAGCTGCCGACCCGTCATCAGCGGATCGAGTCGGTGGCGGAACAACACTTCGGCGCGGTAGACGTTTCCGACTCCCGCGATCACCGACTGGTCCATCAGCAGACCGGCGATCGGCGCCCGGGACCGGCTGATCCGCTGCCAGGCGAGGTCCGGGTCGGTCGCGGGATCGTCCACCCGGAGTGGGTCGGGACCGAGCCGAGCCAGGATCGCATCGACCTGCGCCTCGTCGACGATCCGGCAGTCGGTGGGCCCGCGGAGGTCCGCTGTCCCACCGAGCTCGACGGGGTCGGTGCTCAACCGCCACCGGAGCGCGCCGCGAGGTTCGGCGGGCTCACCGTCGGTGTAGGTCACCTTGCCCAGCAGCCCGAGGTGGACGTGCACGGTCGTCGGCAGGTGCTCGGTGCCGAAGTGGCAGAACAGGTGCTTGCCCCAGGCTTCCGCCCGCAGCATCATCAGGCCGTCGAGCACTGCGGCGTCCGGTGCGAAACGCCCCTGGGGGCTGGACGAGTGGGTCGGGTGGCCGGCGAACCTGCGCGTGTAGGTACGCGCCATCCGGTGCAGGGTGTGGCCTTCAGGCATGCCGGGCTCCGCGCGTCATCATCCCCACAGTGTGCCCAGACCGGCACCGGCCATGCGAAGGCCCCGCCCCGAGATCACCTCTCGGACGGGGCCTTCGTTGCAGTCGTGGCGGGGCGGGTCAGCGGGCCTCGTAGGCGGCTGGGTCCGTACGTTCAACGGGCCGAGGTCGACCTTGTCGATCTACCGGGTGATCGGGGCGGCGAACTCCAGGACATCGGAGCCCTGCCCAGCCGGATCCTGCGTCGGTCCGGCGTCAGACCCGATCTGCTGCGAACTCGATACCCCGGGCGGCGGCGCGGTTCACCGCGGAGACGACGGCCCGCAGCGATGCGGTGGTGATCGACGAGTCGACGCCGACGCCCCACAACACCTCACCATCGATGACGCACTCGAGATAGGCAGCAGCCGTCGCATCGCCGCCGGCCGAGAGAGCGTGCTCGACGTAGTCGAGAACCCGGACGTCGTAGCCGATCTCGTGCAGGGCCGCACAGAAACCGGCAACCGGGCCGTTGCCGGAGCCGGTGATCACCTGGTCCTGGCCGTTCACCACGACCCGGGCGGCGACCTCGTCGGGCCCCTCGTCGTCGGGGCTCTGGACGCGCGCGCGCACCAGTTCCACCGGAGCCGTCCGGCGCAGGTACTCGTCGGCGAAGTAGCTGTACATGTGCTGCGGCGAAACCTCACCGCCGGCTGACTCGGTGACGCCCTGCACGACCTTCGAGAACTCGATCTGCAGACGGCGCGGCAGGTCGAGGCCGTGCTCGGTCTTCATGACGTACGCAACTCCGCCCTTGCCGGACTGCGAGTTGACCCGGATGACGGCCTCGTAGGAGCGGCCGAGGTCCTTCGGATCGACGGGCAGGTACGGGACCTGCCAGGTGAAGTCCTGCACTGGGACTCCGGCAGCATCGGCATCCCGCTTGAGGTGGTCGAAGCCCTTGTTGATCGCGTCCTGGTGCGAACCGGAGAACGCGGTGAACACCAGGTCGCCGCCGTAGGGATGGCGTTCCGGCACGGCCAGCTGGTTGCAGTACTCGACCGTCCGGCGCACCTCGTCGATGTCGGAGAAGTCGATCTGCGGGTCGACACCCTGGCTGAACATGTTGAGCCCCAACGTGACCAGGCAGACGTTGCCGGTGCGCTCGCCGTTGCCGAACAGGCAGCCCTCGATCCGATCGGCGCCGGCCTGGTAGCCCAGTTCGGCGGCCGCGACCCCGGTCCCGCGGTCGTTGTGCGGGTGCAGCGAGAGCAGCAGTGAATCGCGCCGCGCCAGGTTGCGGTGCATCCACTCGATGGAGTCCGCATAGACGTTGGGGGTGGCCATCTCGACGGTGGCCGGCAGGTTGACGATCATCGGCCGGTCCGGGGTCGGCTGCCACAGCTCGGACACCGCGTTGCAGACCTCGACCGCGTACTCCAGCTCGGTGCCGGTGTAGGACTCGGGCGAGTACTCAAAGCGCCAGTCGGTGTGCGGGTACTTCTCCGACCAGCGCAGCACCTCCTCGGCGCCGGAGGTCGCGATGCCCTTGATGCCGGCGCGGTCCTGGCCGAACACCACTCGCCGCTGCAGGGTGGAGGTCGAGTTGTACAGGTGCACGACGGCGGAGTGGCTCCCCTCCAAGGCCTCGTAGCTGCGGGCGATCAGCTCGGGCCGGGCCTGGGTCAGGACCTGGATCCGGACGTCGTCCGGGATCGCGTCCTGCTCGATGATCTCGCGGACGAAGTCGAAGTCGGTCTGGCTCGCAGCCGGGAAGCCCACCTCGATCTCCTTGTAGCCCATCGCCACCAGCAGGTCGAACATCTTGCGCTTGCGCGCGGGCGACATCGGGTCGATCAGGGCCTGGTTGCCATCACGCAGGTCGACCGCGCACCACAGCGGCGCCTTCGTGATCATGTTCTCGGGCCAGGTGCGGTCGGGCAGGTCGATCGGAGTGAACGGCTGGTACCGGCGGTGCGGCATCTGCGAGGGGCGCTGGCGGTTCCACGACGGCTGGTCGGCGGGGATCTCGCCGGCGGGGGTGTTGCTGGTGGCCACGTCGGGGGTGGCAGGGGAGGTGGTCATGAGGGGTTCCGTTCAGGAGCTGAGGGGGAACCGGCTGCACGCACGCATGCTGATCGCCGCGACGGAGGAGCCGGTTGTCTCGAGGATCAGGCTCCGTCGCGGCGACTAAGAAGCAGGGCCGTCCGGGGGGACGGAGCTGCGATGCTCACCACACGCAGGACTGTACCCGAGGTCGCACGATGGCCGACCAGGAGGTCGGACCAGGAGGGCGGACCAGGAGGGCGGACCGGACGCCGGCCCGGGTCACCGATCGGAAACGATTTCCGTGGGCTGGGTCACAGGTGCCACTGGAGGCAGTTAGTGTTCGACCGCCGGTAACCGCAGGGACGCTGCCCGGACACCTCGTCGGCGGAGCGTCTGTGCGGTCGTACGAGCAACACGGGTTGTCAGGACATGTACGTTTCGCAAACGTCCTGGCGCCGTCACCTCGGACGCGGTACTGGAATTCCATCCAGACATCGTCGGACCGAGGTGAAGGAGGTCAGCAGTGGCAGTGGTGAGCGCGACCGACGAGGTCGCCGCAACCCGGAGCCGATCCGGACCCGACAGCTCCGAGCCACCCGCACGTCGCAAGCGGGTTCGGCAGTTCACCGCCAGGGACAAGCGGGACTTCCCGATCTTCCTGGTCCTGGCGTTGCCCAACATCGCGTTGATCGTCGCGTTCATCTACCGCCCGGTCATCCAGAACTTCTACTACTCGACGCTCGACTGGACGACCGGCAGCACCTCGGCCACCAGCATCGGGCTGGCGAACTACCAGGAGTTCTTCGGTGATCCGGAAGCGATCGGTGTCCTGCGGGTGACCCTGGTGTTCACCGTGGTCACGGTGGCCGGATCGATGGCTCTGGGACTGCTGCTCGCGACCGTCCTCAACCGCAAGCTGGCCGGACGCACCTTCGCCAGGGCGACGATCTTCGCGCCGTATGTGCTGTCCGGTGTCGGCGTCGGCCTGATCTGGGTGTTCATCTTCGACCCGACGGTCGGGGTGCTCGGTGCGATCCTGCGCAGCTTGGGCGCGTCGAGTCCGGAGTGGTTCAACAACGACAACCTCACGTTGTGGATGGTCGTCATCGTCTATGTCTGGAAGAACCTCGGCTACTGCGCGGTGATCTACCTGGCCGCCATGCAGGCGGTCCCGAAGGACCTGCTGGAGGCAGCCGCGATCGACGGGGCGTCCGGCAAACGGGCGTTCTTCTCGGTCATCCTGCCGCTGCTGTCGCCGACCACCTTCTTCCTGCTGCTCACCACGATGCTGAACTCCCTGCAGGCCTTCGACCTGATCAAGATCATGACGCCGCTGGGCAACGGCACCACCACACTGATGTACGAGTCCTACCTGCAGGCGTTCCAGGTCGGGCGGGCCGGCTACTCCGCCGCCGTGTCGACCATCCTGTTCGCCATCCTGCTGGTGATGACGGTCGTCCAACTGGGCGTGCTCGAGCGGAAGGTGCACTACTCATGAGTGTCCCGATGCCGACAGCCGTCGACGACATCATCGACTCCTCGACCGGTGGTCGGAGGACCGGAAAGCCGGACGGACCGTTCACCCGCTCCAACATCGTCGGCACCATCGTTGGTGGCTACCTGCCGTTGATCCTGGCCACCCTGGTGATCGCCCTGCCGCTGATCTGGATGGTGCTCGGATCACTGAAGACCCCCGGCGAGATCGTCACCACCACGCCGAAGATCTTCCCGCAGGATCCCGGTCTCGGTGCCTACCAACAGGTCTCCGAGCGGATCAGCATCGGCCGGATGTTCCTCAACTCCACGATCGTGACGGTCGTCGGAGCGAGCATCAAGGTGCTGCTGGCCGTGACCACCGCCTACGCGCTGGTGTTCGTGCGGTTCCCGTTCAAACGGGTCATCTTCATGGGCATCCTGGTGGCGCTGATGGTGCCGCCGCAGGTCGCCCTGCTGCCCAACTACGTGCTGATCGCCGGCCTCGGCGGCGTTGACACCTATTGGGGCATCATCCTTCCCGGGCTCGGTACGGCGTTCGGCACCTTCCTGCTCCGTCAGCACTTCATGTCGCTGCCCAAGGAGATCACCGAGGCGGCCGAGATCGACGGCGCCGGTCACTTCAAGCGGCTGTTCCGGGTGATCGTGCCGATCTCCGGCCCGACCATCGCCACCGTGGCGCTGGTGACGATCGTCAACGAGTGGAACGACTACATCTGGCCGCTGATCATCACCACGCAGTCCCGGATGATGACACTCCCGGTCGGCCTGACCCTGCTGCGCAACAGCGAGGGCAATGCCGGCGACTACCCCGTGCTGATGGCGGGCGCCGTGCTCGTGCTGCTCCCGGTGCTGATCGTCTTCGCGGCCCTGCAGCGGTTCATCGTTGCCGGACTCACCCAGGGAGCCGTCAAGTGACCGCTCACCCAGCCTCTCCCGTCCCACCCCATCCGCCCACCACTCGGGTGGCGGACCCTGCACTGCTGGAAAGGAAATCTCGGATGTCGCTGAATCTTCCCGATCCGTTGGCCGCTCTCGGTTCCAAGGCGGTGGACCGTCGTCGCTTCCTCGGTCTCGCCGGACTGGGCGCCGGCGCGATGGCGCTGGCCGCCTGCGGCGGACCGACCACCGCGCCCGCCGGCAGCGGCGGCGCGACGTCGTCGGCCGCCGCCGCCGTCGACTTCACCGGTGTCAAACCGGCCGCGTCGATCTCGTTCTGGTCGAACCACCCGGGCGGCTCCGAGGACGTGACGAAGGAGATCATCAAGGCCTTCAACGCGACCGACGAGGGCAAGGGCATCGAGGTCAAGCTCGTCACCGCCGGTGCGAACTATGAAGAGGTCGCGACGAAGTTCCAGACCGCCCAGGCGGCCGGAGCGGCGTCGCTGCCGGAGCTCGTGGTGTTCTCCGACGTCTGGTGGTTCCGGTACTTCCTGGCCGGATCGATCACCCCGATGGACCCGCTGATCGCGGCCACCAAGATCGACACCGGCGCGTACCGCCAGGGCCTGCTCGCCGACTACCAGTACAACGGCTCCCAGTGGGCGATCCCATGGGCCCGTTCGACGCCGCTGTTCTACTACAACAAGGACCACTGGAAGTCGGCAGGTCTCGAGGACCGCGCGCCCAAGACCTGGGCCGAGTTCGCCGAGTGGGCTCCCAAGCTCGCGTCGGCCAACCCGAAGGCGAAGCCGTACCAGCACGCGGCGCTGGCCGACTACGCCGGTTGGACCTTCCAGAACATCCTGTGGGGCTACGGCGGCGGTTGGTCGAAGGACTTCGACCTGTCGATCATGACCTCGGACGCGTCGGTGCAGGCGATCCAGTTCCTGCAGGACTCGGTCTACACGGGCAAGTGGGCGGGAGTCTCCTCCAAGTCGGCCACCGACGACCTCATCGCCCAGGCGACCAGCGCGGCGCTCGGCTCGACCGGCTCACTGGTCGGCGTGCTCGACGGCGCCAAGGGCAAGTTCGAGGTGGGTGTCGGGTTCCTGCCCGGCGGTCCGACGTCCGCGTCCCCGGTCTGCCCGACCGGCGGTGCCGGCGTCGGCATCCCGAAGGGGATCGAGCCGGCCCGCCAGCTCGCTGCCGCGACGTTCGTCAAGTTCCTCACCAGCCCGGAGATGACGGTGAAGTTCTCCGAGGCGACCGGCTATCTGCCGGTGCGTGAGGATGCGGACACGACAGCGCTGATCGCCGACAACCCGCTGCGCAAGACGGCGATCGACCAGCTCGCCGTGGTGCGCAAGCAGGACAACGCACGGGTGTTCATCCCGGGCGCCGACCAGGAGATCGCCGCTGCGATGGGCAAGGTCCTCACCGCGCAGGCCGGCGTCAAGGATTCGCTGACGGCGCTGCAGACGAAGCTGCAGAGCCTCTACGACTCGCAGGTCAAGTCGAAGATCGGCGGCTGACCGCTCGGTCGTCGTAGTCGCAGTTCCCGAGGGCCGTCCCGCACCGTGGGACGGCCCTCCGGCGTCCCACGGTGTCGCCCGGGCAGTGCAGATCGGGTGAGGTCCCCCTCGGTAGGCTGAGGCGGTGAGTCTCATCGTCCAGAAGTACGGCGGTTCGTCGGTCGGCACTGCCGACCGCATCAAGCGCGTCGCCGAGCGCATCGTCGCCACCCGGAAGGCCGGTCACGACGTCGTCGTGGTCGTCTCCGCGATGGGGGACACCACGGACGAGTTGATGGATCTGGCGATGCAGGTCGCCCCCGTGCCGCCGGCCCGTGAACTGGACATGCTGCTCACCTCGGGAGAGCGGATCTCCAATGCGCTGGTGGCGATGGCCATCTCGGCGCTGGGTGCGGAGGCCCGCTCCTTCACCGGCTCCCAGGCCGGCGTCATCACCACTTCGGCGCACGGCAAGGCACGGATCATCGACGTCACGCCGGGACGGATCCGGGCCGCGCTGGACGACGGTGCGATCGCGCTCGTCGCCGGTTTCCAGGGCGTCAGCCAGGACACCAAGGACATCACCACCCTCGGCCGCGGTGGCAGTGACACCACGGCGGTGGCCCTGGCGGCGGCGCTGGAGGCCGACGTCTGCGAGATCTACACCGACGTCGACGGGGTCTACACCGCCGATCCGCGGATCGTCGCCAACGCCACCAAGCTCGACACCATCACCTACGAGGAGATGCTCGAGATGGCAGCCTCCGGAGCCAAGGTGTTGATGCTGCGCTGTGTCGAGTACGCCCGTCGGTACAACGTGCCCGTGCACGTCCGTTCGTCCTATTCCGATCGGATCGGAACCACTGTCGCAGGCACGATCGAGGAGATTCCCGTGGAGCAGGCCATGATCACCGGTGTCGCGCACGACCGGAGCGAGGCGAAAGTGACCGTCACCAAGGTCCCCGACACGCCCGGCGTCGCAGCCAGGATCTTCCGGACCATCGCCGACACCGAGATCGACATCGACATGGTGGTGCAGAACATCTCGGCCGGTGCCGACGGACTCACCGACATCACCTTCACGCTGCCGAAGGACGACGGCCCGAAAGCCGTTGCCGCACTGGAGAACCGGCGCGACTCGATCGGATTCGGCCAGGTGATCTACAACGATCACGTCGGCAAGGTCTCGTTGATCGGCGCCGGGATGCGCTCGCACCCCGGGGTCACGGCGACCTTCTGCGAGGCACTGGCCAGCGCTGGGGTCAACATCGACATCATCTCCACCTCGGAGATCCGCATCTCCGTGCTGGTGCGGGACGTGGAGCTCGACACCGCCGTGCGTGCACTGCACGCGGCGTTCGAACTCGGCGGCGACGACGAGGCCGTCGTGCACGCAGGCACCGGACGCTGACACCCCAGGACCGAACCACCGATCCGTCGACAGAACCACCCATCCGTCCCTTCCGTCGATCGAGCGAGCGAAGCGAGTCGAGATCTCATGACCGAAACCCCTGCAGGACCAGGCCTCTCGGTGGCCGTCGTCGGCGCGACCGGTCAGGTCGGCGCCAAGATGCGGGCCATCCTCGCCGAGCGGGCATTCCCGGTCGCGCGGATCCGCTACTTCGCCTCCAGTCGCTCGGCCGGGACGACGCTCCCCTGGGGTGACGACGAGATCGTGGTCGAGGACGCGGCGACCGCCGACCTGTCCGGGATCGACATCGCGCTGTTCTCGGCTGGTGCGACCACGTCGCGCGCGCAGGCCCAGCGATTCGCCGAGGCCGGCGCGGTCGTGATCGACAACTCGTCCGCGTTCCGGATGGATCCCGCTGTGCCGCTGGTGGTCTCGGAGGTGAACCCGGCCGCTGCGCTGGCCGCAGTGCGTGCCGGACGGGAAGCCGGGCGGGGGGCGGTGATCGCCAACCCGAACTGCACCACCATGGCGGCGATGCCGGTACTGTGTCCGCTGCACGCGGAGGCGACGCTGACCCGCTTGGTGGTGGCCACCTATCAAGCCGTGTCCGGATCGGGGCTGGCCGGAGTGGAAGAACTCGACGGGCAGATCCAGGGCATCGGTGCGGCGGCGCCGGAACTCACCCACGACGGCGGTGCCGTCGCGATCCCGGCACCGAAGAAGTACGTCGCCCCCATCGCCTACAACGTGCTGCCGCTCGCGGGTTCGATCGTGGACGACGGCAGTCTCGAAACCGATGAGGAGCAGAAGCTCCGCAACGAGTCGCGCAAGATCTTGGGGATCCCGGACCTGCTGGTCGCCGGAACCTGTGTGCGGGTACCGGTTTTCACCGGTCACTCGCTGGCCATCCACGCGGAGTTCGGTCGACCGATCTCGCCGGAGCGGGCAACGGAGTTGCTGTCGACCGCGCCGGGTGTCGAGCTCTCGGACGTGCCGAATCCGTTGCAGGCAGCGGGCTCCGATCCGTCGTTCGTCGGGCGGATCCGAGCAGATCAGAGCGCGCCGGAAGGTCGCGGGCTGGTGCTGTTCGTCTCGAACGACAATCTTCGGAAGGGTGCAGCCCTGAACACCGTCCAGATAGCCGAGCTGGTCGCGCCGTTGCTGCGCTGAGTTTCGACCTGCGCCCCGGGGTCAGAGGTCGGTCAGCGGCCGGGTCAGGCCGCGGTGCGCGAGGGTGTGGCTGTAGACCACGCTCGTTGTGGTGTCACCGAACCGGGCGAGATCGTCGACGAAGCGTTGCAGCTGCTGCATGGACACGGCAGCGAGGGTGATGACGTAGCAGTCCTCACCGGTGATCCGCAGACACTCGAGAAACTGTGGGCCCTGCTCGAGGTACTCGACGAACGGATCGTGGCGGTTGCCGACGTACTTGAGCCGGACGACGGCAATCAGGCTGATGCCGACCGCGCCGAGATCGATCCGGGCGCTGTAGCCGGCGATGACGCCCAATGACTCGAGACGTTTCACCCGCTCCGTCGTGGCCGATGCGCTGAGGTGCACGCGGCGGGCGAGTTCGGTGAACGACTGCCGACCGTCCTGTTGCAGCTGGCTGACGATCGCCTAGTCTGTGTCATCGAGATCCACGGCCATGTCGGCAACCTACCGGGGTATTCGCGGTGCAGCGGTGGAAGAACCGGGGATACCGGGTTCATCCGCCGAGCGGGAGCGGCCATCGTTGAGGGAACACACCACCTCGAAAGGAGGTCCTGACGATGACCACAGAGCCCCACCGTTCCGGTTCCGACCATCACGTCGGCTTCGCACTGGTCGACGTATTCGCGGATCGGCCACTGACCGGAAATCCCCTGGCGGTGGTGCCCGACGCCGACCACCTGAGCGACGAACGGATGCGGGAGATCGCTCGCGAGTTCAACCAGTCCGAGACGACGTTCCTGCTGCAGCCGACCCGTGCGCGCGCCGATCTACGGCTGCGCTCGTTCACTGCTGCCGGTCACGAGGTGGGCGGTGCCGGGCACAACGCTCTCGGCGCCTGGCTCTGGCTCGCCCACACCGGTCGGTTCGTCCCTGGGATCCATCATCAGGAGATCGGGGACGACGTGTTGGCCATCGAGATCGTCCGCGACGCAAGCGATCGGGTCAACGTGGTGATGGTGCAGTCCGCGCCCCAGTTCGGGGCAAACGTCGATGACCTGCCGGGGCTGGCAGCGGCTCTCGGTCTGGGCGAGCACCAGCTCGACCGCACGCTGCCGATCCAGGTCGTGTCCACCGGAGCGGGGCACCTGCTGGTCCCGCTCGTCGACCGCGAGAGCGTCGATCGGGTGAGCGTCGACGCCGCCCGGCTGCGGGAGATCCTGGCGTCCTGCGGCGGCGAAGGCTGCTATGTCTTCACGACGGCCACGCCGTCCGCGCACGACGGCGCGCACGCCTACACCCGGTTCTTCAACCCGACGATGGGCATCGTCGAGGACCCGGCTACCGGCACCGCTGCCGGACCACTCGCTGCACTGTTGGTCGAGCAGGGGAGAGTCGCAGACGGCAGCACGGTCGTGATCGACCAGGGACATGCTCTCGGCCGGCCCAGTCGTCTGCGCGTCGGGGTCGCCGGCGGGGTCGTCCGACTCTCCGGAGGAGGTCTCACCGTCGCAGAGGGGAGGCTGGCTGTCGGAGGTGCTTGAACACCCGGATCTGTCGGCGCGGGCACCATCGTTGGTCAGAAGCCGTTGCACCGCAGCCACTCCCGGATGACGGCGCGATCCGCATCGGACACGAGATGCCCGGCGGGCAGGACGCGGTGGGTGACGTCTGCTCCGAGTCGACCTAGCTGATCCGCCAGCGCGAGACCGTCTCCGGGTGATCTGCGCTCGTCATGCTCGCCGTCGACGATGAGGACCGGGAATCCGTCGATCCGGAGCTCGGGCACATTCACAGGCGGCCGGAGCGGGCGCAGCAGGACCGCTCCGGCCAGCAGCGCGGATCGGCCATCAGCAGAGCCGCGCCCATGATCGCTCCGTTGGAATAGCCGAGAACCAGCGGTCGCCGACCCGGCCACCGGTGACCGCAGGTCTCGCGCACGAACTGCGCCAGTACCGGAATCCGCTCCGCCAGGTCTGCACCTTCGATGGTGCGGTCGGGACACCGACGGAAGAACCCGTACCCGCCGGCCATGGCGACCGTTCCTCGCACCCCGAGCTGTGGCGCGCCCGGCGCCACGCGCTCGGCCAGCGGGAGGAGGTCACGCTCGGTTCCGTCCGAGCCGTGCAGGAGAACCAGCGGCGCGCGAGCGGGGTCGGTGGCTTCCCGGAGCACGAAGACATGGCCCGTCGCGGACATCCGGTCTCCTCTCGCTGTCTCGCGAACATCATGCGTCCTGCTGCCTGCCGGTGAGCATCACCTGGGAGTGCCGGCCCGCGCAGGTCACTGCCCCCACGGCTCGGCCGCTCGCCGATGCCCGATGGTGGAGCGCAAACGGATGAATGGTTCAATCACAAGATCACCTGATGAGAGCAGTGAATCGAACAAGTGGACGACTATGATGGAGGAATGACTTGGGGGGTTGTTGATCGCACAGGTGCAGGGGGCTCCGCGATTCCCAGTGCGCTCGAGGCGGAGCTGCGGCGCATCCTGGACGACGCCGCCGTAGCCGTCGGATGGTTCCCCGAGATCGAGTTCGTGGCATCGGAGTTCGTGGCATCGGAGTTCCTGACATCGGGTACCGGATCGGCGCTGTCGGTGCTCCCGGACGTCGTGGTGGCAGACCACGCGGCGTCGCCCGAGCAGCTGGATCAGCTGGAGCGAGCCGCGGAATCCGAGCCGACAGCGGATCACGAGCCGGTTCATGAGCCACCAGCAGTGAACGAGCCGACGGTGGTTCAGGAGCCGGCCGGCGATCAGCTTCTCGTCCTTCTCGAGTCGACCCTGGCAGTCCTGGCGAGCGCCGCCCCGGCATCGACACCTGAGGTGTCGATCGACCGCATTGCCGCGCTCGAGGCACTGATCAGCGCCGCGGGCGGACTGCGCGCCGCTGAAGAAGTTGCCTTCGCCGACGGTCAACGCGCGGCCCACCTCGCGGCGAAGGTGAGATCCCGCGACGTGGGCCGCGGGACGGCGGAGCAGATCGGGTTCGCTCGTCGCATCTCGCCGAACTCGGCGGCGCGACAGCTGGGCTTCGCGCAGGCGCTGGTGGCGCGGCTGCCGCAGACCTTCCAGGAGCTTCGCGCCGGCCGGATCTCGGAGATCCAGGCGCGCATCGCGGTGACCCGGAGCAGCCACCTCAGCGAGACCGATGCGGCCTTGGTCGACGCGGCCATCGCACCCCGACTGCAGGGCTGGAGCTCATCGGCCACCGAGAAGGCAGTCGACCACATCGCCTATTCCCTCGACCCACGTGGCAGCGTCGACCGCAAGGCATCCGCAGAACAGGATCGACGGGTGTGGGTACGCCCCGCACCCGATTCGATGGCGATCGTCTCCGCCCTGCTGCCGATGGCACAGGGTGTCGGGGTGTTCGCCGGCCTCCGGACTGCAGCGCTCGCCCTGCACGGCACCAGTGAGTCGGAGGGTCGCGGAATCGGCCAGCTGATGGCTGACCTGCTGGTCGAGCGCTGCACCGGTCAGGCCACCGCGGACGCGGTCCCGGTCGAGATACGCGTCACCCTTCCGGTCGACTCGGTGCTCGGCGATGGGGCGGCGCCCGGCTGGGTGGACAACTACGGACCGGTGCCGGCAGCGGTGGTGCGCGAGTTGGTCGGCTGCGGCGGTGAGCCGCACGAGCGCACGCTGCGCCCCGAGCACGCATCACAGGGCGACCCGCCCCACGACGAGCCTCCCCGCGGGAGCGGGACGCACCACGGCCGGGCAGCCCCATCCGCCAACGACGGGTCGACCGCCACGCCAACGTCGTCGGCGGCCGAAAAGTGTTGCTGCACAGGTGTTCCCGACGCCAGGGTGCGGATCCGTCGGCTCTTCACGGATCCGGTGGACGGATCGGTGGTCGACGTCGACGCGCGCTCCCGGCTGTTCCCCGAGTCGATGCGTCGACACATCATGATCCGCGACCGGCAGTGCCGTCAGCCCTACTGCGATGCACCGATCCGCGATGCGGACCACGTCACGCCCTACGCGCGTGGCGGGCCGACCACGCTGGTCAATGGTCAGGGACTGTGCCTGCGGGGCAACCAGATGAAGGAAATGCCGGGCTGGTCGACCCGTCGCCAGGGCGACGGATCGACACTGGTCGTCACCCCGACCGGGCATCGCTACGTCCGCGAACGACAATCGGCCACCGGCCTGCCCGCCCTCACCCGTCGCGAGTGACGAGCGGACGCCCCAAGTTCGCGCCTCACCGGCAGGGAGCGATCGACAGACCGGCCGCCCTGCCACCGGGACCTGCTTCTGAGATGGACGCGAACCCGTATCCGTCGGACAGCGGAGCGATGCCTTCCGCCTGGATCAGCTCAGGGTCGTCCAGCGCCACGTGTGACCAGCGGAAGAACAACGCCGGATCGGACGACGGCCCCGGGGCCGTGTACTGCAGCACCTGGTCGTAGAACTGCACCAGGACCCGGGTCCGGCGGGCTCCGACCTGTAGGGCCGCGTCCGTCACCACATTTCCCTCGGGTATCGACTGGAGGGGCCGCGTCGACGCGGGGGAACTGCGCCCGGTCGGGGCGGTGGAGCGGGACACGCTGGGACCGCTGGACGAGGCGGCGGGAAGGGAGCCCACAGCGGGACGGGAATCGGCCGACGAGCTGCCCTGCTCCCGCGGGCTGCACCCGGTGACGAGCGAGTTTGCGAACGCGATCAGTCCTGCGCCCGCAGCTCTACGTTTCCCCCTCCGTCCCATCCGGACGACCCTACGAAGGCGACCTCGGCAGCTGGGCGGAGGCCAGGGGATGCGCCGGCGGCGGTGCAGCGCAGAATGGCGAACAGATCGCGCACCGTCGCCGATGCCGGTGCGCACCCGATGTGTGAAGGGACGAGAAATGGCAGCGCAGGAGACCCTGGCCACCGAACAGATCCGGGAGTCGCTCCGGACGCTCGAGCGCCACCGCACCGACCTCGACGCTGCCAGGGCGACCTTCCACTGGCCCCGCCCCACCGAGTTCAACTGGGGACTCGAGTGGTTCGACGTGATCGCCACCGAGCATCCCGACCGACCGGCACTCACCATCGTCGAGGACGACGGCACCGTCGGCAGCTGGACCTATGCCGGCCTGTCAGCCCGATCGGACCAGGTGGCCACCTGGCTGCGCGGCCTCGGCGTCGCGCGCGGCGATCGGATCATCCTGATGCTGGCCAACCAGGTGGAGCTGTGGGAGACGATCCTGGCCGCCATCAAGCTCGGTGCCGTGGTGATCCCGGCCAGCACGCTGCTCGCCAGTTCCGATCTTCAGGACCGGGTCGACCGCGGCGCAGCTCGGTTCGCGATCGCGCGGTCCCGCGACAGCGACACCTTCGCCGGCGTGCGCGGAGACCTCACCACCATCGCTGTCGGCGAAGACATTCCGGCAGCCGGGTGGATCGACTGGGCCGATTCCCATCACGCGGATCCGGTCTTCGTTCCCGACGGCCCGACCCGGGCCGATTCGACCTTGTTGCTGTACTTCACCTCGGGGACCACTGCGCTGCCGAAGCTGGTGGAGCACAACCACATCTCCTACCCGATCGGACATCTCTCGACGGTCTACTGGATCGGGTTGAAGCCCGGCGACGTCCACCTCAACATCTCCTCGCCCGGCTGGGCGAAGCATGCCTGGTCCAACGTGTTCGCCCCTTGGCTCGCCGGCGCCACCGTCTTCATCCACAACTACCAGCGGTTCGACGCATCCGCGCTGATGCGCGTGATGCACGAGCACCGGGTCACCACCTTCTGTGCTCCGCCCACCGTCTGGCGGATGCTGATCCAGGCCGATCTGTCCCAGCTGCCCACGCCGCCGCGGGAGGTGATCGGCGCGGGCGAACCGCTGAATCCTGAAGTGATCGAACAGGTTCGGGCCGCCTGGGGCGTCACGATCCGGGACGGTTTCGGTCAGACGGAGATGACCCTGGCGATCGCCAACACCCCGGGTCAACCGGTCAAGGACGGGTCCATGGGTCGTGCTCTGCCGGGCTACCCGATCATCCTGGTCGACCCGACCACCGGTGTCGCCGGCGACGAGGGGGAGATCTGCATCGACCTCGCCGATCGCCCGGTCGGGTTGATGGTGGGGTATCTGGGTGACGACGAGCGCAACGCAGAAGCCATGCGCGACGGCCGCTATCACACCGGCGACATCGGATCCCGGGACGCCGACGGGTACGTCACCTACGTCGGCCGGGCCGATGACGTCTTCAAGGCCTCCGACTACCGGATCTCGCCGTTCGAGCTCGAGTCGGTGTTGATCGAACATCCGGCGGTCGCAGAGGCCGCTGTCGTTCCCTCACCGGACGCACTCCGGCTGGCGGTACCGAAGGCCTATGTGGTCCTGGCACAAGGCTTTGCGGCAGACGCCGCAACGGCGAAGCAGATCCTGCAGTACGCGCGGGAGCATCTCGCGCCGTACAAATGGATCCGTCGGCTGGAGTTCGCCGAGCTGCCGAAGACCATCTCCGGCAAGATCCGTCGGGTGGAACTGCGCGCCCGGGAGGAACAGCTGCACACCGACGACGCAACCGTCCCGACCGAGTTCCGCTGGGAGGACCTGGCCTGACAACCGCAACGGCTCAGGCCACCGCGATCTTCTCCACCGTCCGCAGATTGCGGGTGGTGGTGCCTGAGCGGTACTTCTTCTTCGCCGTCACCTTCGCGACCGGTGTGTCCGTGGAATGCCCGCGAGGCAGCCGCCAGTACAGGCACCCGTCGCCTCGCGCGATCTCCTCGATGCCGGCCGAGGATCCGGACCGGCCGCCTCGGATCGCCTCGGTGGACTCCTCGAGCAGCTCGTCGAGGACGGCGTCGGTCGATCCGAACACCAGATACGGGTGTTCGACGTCGTCCCGCCGGGTGAACGGGTACGCCTGAGCTGCGGCGGCCAGCGCGTCTCGGGTGAGCAGCACGATCCAGGCGTCGTAGCCGAACCGCGTCGACAGGGCGTCCTGGATCTTCGATCGCAGCGCTGCGGTGGCGCGGGTGTCGCTGTCCTCGACATCACTGTCGAACACCACGTTGCCGGTGGCGAGCACCGTCTTCACCGCGCCGAAGCCGAGCTCCGTGAACAGCGCTGCCAGGTCGGCGCTGCGCACGGTGGCGCCGCCGACGTTGACCCCGCGCAGCAGCGCGACCCAGCGGGTCGCGGTCTCATGGGTCGCGGTCCCAGGTTTCCCGGTCCTGGGCGTCACGGGGTCAGCGCGGCGCGGGCATCGAAGACGTCGAGGACGAAGCGCACCTCGACCGCCTTCTGTCGCATCCGTTCCCGCACCACCATCGAGGAGTGTCCCGCATCGTAGCTGTACAGCGCATAGTCCTTGTGCTGCAACGACAGTTCCTGCAGGTAGTTCTCGATCTGTCCGAACGGGCAGCGGGGATCGTTACGCCCGGCGAGCACCAGCACCGGGGCCTGGACGGATGAAACCCACGTCAACGGCGAGGAGTCCAGGTACTTCTCCGCCACCTCCTGCGGCGATCCGCCGAACAGGGCCCGGTCGTAGGCGCGCAGGCCTTCCATCTCCTGCTCGTAGGACGCCGGATAGTCGGCCACCGGGACCCCGGCGATGCCGGCGATCCAGCGACTCGGCTGGGCACCGAGCGCCAGCAGGGTGAGGAATCCGCCCCACGAACCGCCGGCGATCACGCACTGGTCGTCGGCGATCAGACCCCTGGACATCAGGTGGTCCTGCACGGCGGCGATGTCGGCGAGTTCGGTGTGCCCGACCCGCGCGGTGAGTGCGTCGCGCCACTGCGAGCCGTAACCCGACGAACCGCGGTAGTTCACCTGCACCACCGCGAATCCGGCATCGAGCCACAGGGCGCGTTCCGCGTCGAACGAGTAGTCATCAGCGGCATCCGGACCACCGTGCACCAGGAACACCGTGCGCACCGGGACGTTCGTACCGCCGTCCAGCTGCGGCGTCGGTACTCCGGCCGGAACGGCAAGCAGCGCGTGGATCCGGCCGCCCGGCCCGTCAACCCACACGTCGTGGACGGGTTCGGACGCGGGCGCCCGGGTCTCTGGGCTCAGCGACAGCTCGCTGCTGACGACGGCCGCCGCGTTCGGCGACTGCTCGGTCCGCAGGATCTCGATCGCATCCGGTTCGGCGGCGATCTCGGCGGGACCGGACGCGTCGGAGCGAGCGTCGGCCTGCGCTGACGCCTCCGGCAGCGTGATGCTGAGGGAGACGAGCGACGACGGGGTCGCAGCGCTCGACCCGCGCACCCAGATGCTGCCGTCGTCGCGAGCGACCAGCCCGTCGATGGACGCCAGCTCCGACGGTATCGGCGTCAGGACGCCCGAGGACAGCGACAGGTGGTACAGGGCAGAGCGCCCGTGGTGCGCCTGCAGCACCAGCAGCGCATCCGCTGCGCAGGTGAACCCGCCGGACAGATCTCCCGGCAGGTCGATGCTGATCTCGGTGACGGCTCCGGTGGCCAGGTCCCAGATCAGCAGTTCGTCGCGACCGTCCCGTTCGTGACCGACGAGCACCCGCTGGTCACCGGCGACCGGTGAGAACTCCAGCGCCGACAAGCCGCGTCCCGGGCTGTCGTCCAGCTCGCCGAGAGTCGTGCCGTCGGCGACAGAGAGGGCCCGCAGCGACGGATACCGGGAGTCGCCGTGCTCGGTGTGCTCCAGCACCCAGATCGTCTCGTCCGCGCTGAGTGCGCCGACCGACGCGTCGGTCTCGTGCCGGTAGACGGTGGTGGGCTCGGATCCCTGTCGTACCAGGTGGATGCGCGATCCGTCGTCGTCGGAGAAGCCGGCGAGCACCACCCCGACGCCCACCTCGAGGCCGGCGGGATATCCGGGTGCGACGCCGGGGATCGCGTCGTCACCCGATCCGGGTGAGGAGCCGAAGGGCTGCGCTTTCCAACTGCCGAACTCGTCACCGGAGGTGTCGTCGAACCACCACACCCCCATGCCGTTCGCCGAGAGGGTGCCGTTGATCGTGCCGTCGGGTCGGTCGGTGACCTGCAAACGCTTGTCGGAGTTCAGGTCCCAGCAGTACAGCTCGAAGGTTCCGCTCTCGTTCGACAGGTAGATGGCCCGCTGCTCGTCGTCCCTCGACGGGGAGGGCAGCCCGATCCGGGGCGCTGAGTACCGCGCTCGCCAACGGGTCTCCGCCTCCTGGTCGTCGAACAGGACATCGGGAACGACGGGCTTCGGGTGAGCGGTCGGGTCGGCATCGGGGGTGGCGACGGAAGCGTCGTCCGGCGGGCGCAGGTCCATCCTGATCCCCTTTCGCGTCGTTGCGGCGCTGATGTGGTCACGTCACCGTAGTCATCCGGGTCACGGAGACGGAAACGGTCAGCCTTGTCGAACCTGCTGACGCCCCAGTCCGATCCCGTCGATCTCCACCTCGACCACATCCCCCGGCTGCAGGTAGGGAAACCGCCCGGAGAGCGCGACGCCCTCCGGAGTGCCGGTGTTGATGACGTCGCCCGGCTCGAGGACGGCGTACTGCGACAGGTGATGAATGATCGTCGGCACGTCGAAGATGAGATCGGCGGTGTTGGAGTCCTGCCGGATCTCGCCGTTCACCCGCGACCGGAGCCGCAGCGAAGACGGGTCCAACTCGTCGGCAGGGACCAGCGAAGGACCGAGCGGGTTGAAGGTCGCGCAGCACTTGCCCTTCGACCACTGCCCGCCGGACTCCTCCAGCTGGAAGGCGCGCTCGGAGACATCATTGGACACCGTGTAGCCGGCGATGTGCTGCCAGGCATCCTCGACCCGGTCGAGGTACTGGGTGCGCGACCCGATGACGATCGCCAGCTCCACCTCCCAGTCGGTCTTGTGCGAGTTGCGGGGGACGAGGATGTCGTCGTTCGGACCGACGACCGTGTTCGGCGTCTTGAAGAACAGGATCGGGATCGACGGCGGTGCCGAACCGGACTCCGCTGCGTGCGCGGCGTAGTTCATGCCGATGCACCAGACAGCCTGCGGTCGGGCGATCGGGGCCCCGATCCGCCGACCCGCGATGTCGGCGACCGGGAGCGACTCGAAGGCATCCCGCACCCTGGCGATCCCGCCGCCGGCCAGGAACTGCCCGTCGATGTCGGCAGTGAGGCTGCTGAGGTCGCGGGCGACGCCGTCGACGACTGCAACCGGCCGTTCTGCGCCGACCTCGCCGATACGCTGCAACTGCATGTCGTTCTCCTCTTCGCTGCGCTGATGCGGAAGTTCGTCCCTGACATGATCCCAAGCCGGTCGAGGGTGGCAGACTCGGGGCGTGACTGCACCGACTCCTGCCGGGTGGTATCCGGATCCCGCCGCGTCCTCCTCGTCCACCGGTCCGGCCCAGCTGCGGTGGTGGGATGGTTCGCAATGGACCGATCACCTCCGAGCGGCGGAACCGGCCGTTGCGGCCCATTCGACGGCGACGGGTGCCGGCCAGCAGACCTCCACCCACATCCCGGGCTCCGAGTACGGCGGCCGCACCGGTTTCGGAACGGCGCCCCAGCCGCCGGCCGAACCCCAGCAGCAGTACGGCGCCCAGCAGCAGCAGTACGGCGCCCAGCAGCACCAGCCGCAGCAGCAGAGCTGGCAGCAGGGGCCGACCGGCCAGGTGCGCTCGCCGTACACCGAGAACGCGATGGCGGTGTCGCAGAAGCGCAAGATCATCGAGCTCACCAATGAGTACGACATCTATGGCGCGGACGGCCAGGTGATCGGCAGGGTAGTGGAGGTGGGCCAGTCGGGGCTGAAGAAGGCAGCGCGGTTCCTGTCCAGCCTCGATCAGTTCATGACGCATCGTCTCGAGGTGCGTGACTCCGCGGCGCAGGTGATCTTCACCCTGACGCGACCGGCCAAGATCATGAAGTCGACGCTCGTGGTGACCCACCCCAACGGCGCCGAGATGGGCCGGCTGGTGCAGCAGAACGTGTTCGGCAAGATCCGCTTCTCGCTCGAGGCGGGCGGGCAGCAGGTCGGCCTGTTGAGTGCGGAGAACTGGATCGCCTGGAACTTCAAGCTCCAGGACCACGCCGGTGCCGAGGTCGGCCGCATCACCAAGACGTTCGAGGGCATCCTCACCACGATGTTCACCACCGCTGACACGTACTCGGTCCATCTGAGCCCGCACCTCACCGAGCCGCTGAAATCGCTCTGCATCGCCGCCGCGCTGTGCGTGGACACGGCACTCAAACAGGACAGTCGCGGGTTCGGCTGATCACGCGGTCGAAACCACCCCGGCAGATCCGATAGAGTGTTGGAGGCTCTCCGGAGCCGGTTCGTCCGCTGCAGTTGCAGCGATCGGGGTGTGGCGCAGCTTGGTAGCGTGCTTCGTTCGGGACGAAGAGGTCGCAGGTTCAAATCCTGTCACCCCGACAGCGTGAAGATGGACCCCGGCCTGGCGGCCGGGGTCCATCTTCGTTCCCGGACTCGCAGCGCCTACTCCGCGCGCGTGACCAGGGTGATCAGCGTGGCCTCGGGCCGGCAGCAGAGCCGGAACGGCATGAACGGGCTGTGGCCGAGCCCGCCCGAGACGTGCAGCAGGCTGTGCGCGCCCCAGCGGGAGAGCCCGCGGGCCCGCGACCGGTCGATCGAGCAGTTCGTGGTGAAGGCGCCGATCCCGGGGAGCCGGATCTGTCCACCGTGGGTGTGGCCGGCGAGCAGCAGGTCGTAGCCATCGGCCGCGAACAGGTCGAGGGTGCGCGGCTCCGGGGCGTGCATCACGCCGATCCGCACCACCGCATCGTCGTCCGCGGCACCGGCGATCGCGTCGTAGCGGTCCTTGCGGGTGTACGGATCGTCGACCCCGGCGAGTGCGATGCGCTGACCCCTGATGGTCACCGTCCGCTTGGCGTTGTCGAGATCGTGCCAGCCGCGTTCCCGCTGCGCTGCAGCGAGATCGCCCCAGGGCAGCGGGGTCCGGGCGCGACGCGGAGTGCCGCCCAGGAAGTAGTGGTGCGGCAATTTGAAGATGGGCGCCAGGTAGTCGTTGTTGCCCATCACGAATGCGCCGGGGGTGTCCAACAGGTCGCCGAACGCGGCCACCGCCGCCGGTACCGACTCCCGGTGGGACAGCGTGTCGCCGGTGTTCACCACGAGGTCCGGATGCAACGCCGCCAGGGAAGACACCCACGCCGTCTTAATCCGCTGGCCCGGCACGATGTGCAGATCTGACAGATGCAGGATGCGGATCGGCCAGGCGCCGCGGACAAGCACCGGGATGGTGATGCGGCGCAGGGTGAACCAGCGAGGTTCGACCAGCGTCGACCAGCCCAACACAGCGGCTCCGGTCGCACCGATCCCGGCCGCGATCGCGGTCGTGCGGCGCATCAGTTGCCCGAGCTGCCGGCCGACACCGTCAGCACGATGGTCGATCCCGGCAACGCCGCTTCACCCTCGCGCGGGCTCTGCTCGATCACGGTGTTGCGAGCGGCAGTGGACTTGGCGTCCGGGTTGATCTTGACCTGGAAGCCCTGTTGCTGCAGCTGCGCCTGGGCCTGGTCCGCCAGGGTGTTGATGACGTACGGCACCTGCGCCTGGGACGAACCGGTCTGGTACGCCACGTCGGGGTCGCCGAAGCTCTTCTCGGGCTGGTTCGCCTCGAGCTTCGTCATCGTCTGGAACCAGGTGGCAGCGGGAATGGAACCGCCGTTCATGCCCTGACCGCCCTGTGCCTCCTCGGTGGTGCACGTGCGCAAGGGGTTCTTGCAGATCGGCGAAGGCCGTGGCTGGTAGTCCCAGACGATGACTGCCGCCGAGTGCTGGGGAGTGAAGCCGAGGAAGGCTGACGACTTGTAGTCCTGGGTGGTGCCGGTCTTGCCGGCGGCCAGGCGCGTCCAGCCGGCAGCCTTGGCGGCCTCGGAGGAGGTTCCGCTGACCAGGTCGTTCGTCATGGCCTGAGAGAGCGTGTTGGCCAGGCCCGCGGGAACCACCTGCTCGCACGCTTCGCTCTCGTAGTCGACCAGCTTGCCCGTCGAGTCGGTGACGGTGTCGACCGGCGTCGGCGGGCACCAGAAGCCGGATGAGGCAAGGGTGGCTCCGACATTCGACAGCTCGAGCGGGCTCACGGGGGACACCCCCAGTGTGTACGAGGCCACCTTCTGCCGCAGCACTTCCTGCGCGTAGTCGACGTCGGAGCCGGCGAACTGGGGCGACACGTCGGCAGCGTTCAGGGAGTACCCGCGCAGACCGAGATCGACGGACATCTGCACCACCTTGTCGAGTCCGATCTGGTCCGACAGCGAGACGAAGGTGGTGTTCGGCGAGGTGGCCAGCGCCTCCTGCATGTTCACCTGGGACGGGAACGTGCCCGAGTTCCTGAACACGTGCGTCGGGGCCAGCGGAGAGCTGTACTCCGCGGGTACGCCGAGCTGGCTCTGGGTGCCCATGCCCAGTTTGAGAGCGGCCGCGGCGGTGAAGATCTTGAACGTCGACCCGGCGCCCAACGGGGCGAAGGTCGTGGTCAGCCGCTGCACCGTCTCCGGGGTCCGCGCGGTGGCCTTCAGGCCGTAGGGCCGGTTGGCCACCAGCGCGGTCACCTTCCGGGTGGACATGCCCGGTTCGACCACGGCCATCACGTTGGCGATCTTCTTGTTGTCCGTCGGGTTCGCCTGCTCGACCACGGCCGCCTTGGCCGTGCTCATCGTGGCCACGTCGAGGTTCGTGTGGATGGTGTAGCCGCCGGTCGCGAGCTGCTGTGAAGTGAATCCGTGTTTTTCGAGGTAGTCGATCACATACTGGCAGTAGAAACCGTTGGTGGTCGAGTCCGTCCCGTCCAGGCATCCGTTGGGCGGACGGGACACCTTCAGTCCCAGCGGCGCATTGATGTACTTGTTGGCGACGGTCTGGGAGATCGCTCCGCTCACGACCATCGCCTTGAGCACCAGGTTCCTGCGCTTGATGGTGTCCTGTTCTCCCGTGGCATCCCGCAGCGGATTGAACTTGTTGGGGTTGTTGACCATACCGGCGAGCATCGCGGCCTGACCGACATCCAGTTCGGCAGCGTGCATGCCGAAGAACCGCTGAGCTGCGGCCTCGGCGCCGTAGGTGGATGGTCCGAACGCGACGGTGTTGAGGTACCGCTCGAGGATCTCGTCCTTCGACATACCGCTCGGCCGATCGATCTGCAGGGCGAGTTTCATCTCGCGGAGCTTGCGGATCGGCGTCTGCTCGATCGCATCCGCCTTCTCCGCCTCGGTCTTGGCCTTCACCAGGTACAGGTAGTTCTTGACGTACTGCTGGGTGATCGTCGATCCGCCCTGGGTCGGCGCGCCGCCGTTGTTGGACAGCAGCGCGCGGATCGTTCCCCACTCGTCGACGCCGCCGTGGACCATGAAGCGGCGGTCCTCGATGGAGATGACGCCGAGCTGCAGCGACTTGGCGATCTCGGAGATGGGCACCGACACCCGGTTCTGGGTGTACAGGTACGTCAGCGGACGGCCGTTGGCGGCCAGGATCTCGGTCCGCTGGGGCGCGGGGAGATCGAAGTTCTCCTCGTTCACTCCGGCCAGCGTGGTGGTCACCTGCTTGGCGACGAGTCCGGCACCGAGGAAGTACGGCATCAGCAGGCCGGCGGTGAGCACACCGGCCAACAGGGTCGCCAGGAACAGTCGACCGACACCGCTCATCACACGCACGTCCCCAGGGTACCGGTCATCCCGGTCACAGCGGGTGACCTGCGACGTCGGTCGGCAGGTCGCCACGTCAGCCGAACGGGGGGAACGATGGAGGTTCTTGCCGCGTCCGACCACCGAGCCGGTACGCAAGACCGGCCCCGCAGCCCTCGGACACCGAGCCCACCGGCCCGGGACCGAGCGCAGGACCCAGGGGAGATGACCATGACGGTTCCTACGAATACGCGCACTGCCGATCGCGGCTGGGTGTCCGACGGGATCGCCGGGGAGAACGACTGGACCGCCGCAGCTGTCTGCGCCACTGAGGATCCCGATCTGCTGTTCGTCACCGGCGCCGCCCAGCGGGACGCCGCTCGGATGTGCGACACCTGCCCCGTCAAGCTTCAGTGCCTCTCGGACGCCCTCGACAACCGGGTCGAGTTCGGTGTCTGGGGCGGTCTCACCGAACGTCAGCGCCGAGCCATCCTGCGGCGCAACCCCGAGGTGACGGACTGGTACGACGTGCTCAGCACCGGCCGCGACACGGGTGTCCGGGCCGCCGGCTGAGCCGCAGTCCACGTAGGTCTGCGGATCCGGAAGGGTCTGCCCCCACCTGACCCGCGTGCGTTCACAGATCCAGCGCGCGCAACCCGTCCAGATCGTGCACGTCGGTGGCGAGCGCCCGCACCTGCAGCACAGGCACTCCTGGATGCGTCCTGGCCACCCTGGACACCGCCCGCTTCTCGCCCTCGTGGGTCGCCATCCGCCGGGTGTGGACGTCCAGCAGCCCGGCGGTGACGCCATCGGTCCCGCGGATCGACTCCGCGGCCGACTCGAGCGCAGCCATCGAGATCCCCGGCATCGTCACCAGCGGCGGATGCATCCTGTTCAGCACGATCCCGGCCAACGGCATCGACTCCTCGCGCAGCCGGTCGGCGAAGTAGGAGGCCTCCCGGATCGCGTCGCTCTCGCAGGTCGCCACCACGACGAAGGCCGTTCCCTGACGACGCAACAACCGGTGGGTCGCCTCGGCCCGCTCACGGAACCCGCCGAACAGATCTTCGAAGAGCTGGACGAACTGCGCCGCGTCGGTCAGCATCTGGCCGCCGATCACTGCGCGCACCGCTTTCGTGAACAGGGCCAGACCGGCTCCGACGATCTTCATCACGCCGCGTCCCGGTGACACCAGCAGGCGGATCATCCGGCCGTCCAGGAACGACGAAAGTCGTTGTGGCGCATCGAGAAAGTCCAGCGCGGAGCGACTGGGCGGGGTGTCGACGATGACGACGTCGAACTCGCCGGAAGCTGACAGGCTGCCCAGCTTCTCCATCGCCATGTACTCCTGGGTTCCGGAGAACGAGGTGGAGATGGTGCGGTAGAACGGGTTCGCCAGGATCTTCTCGGCACGGTCAGGCGTGGAGTGCGTCTGCACCATCTCGTCGAACGTGCGGCTGGTGTCGAGCATCATCGCCCACAGCTGACCGGGGCGATCGCCGATGTCGACCTGCCTCGGTACGTTGTCGAGCTCCGTGAGACCCAGGGACTGCGCAAGTCGTCTGGCCGGATCAATGGTCAGCACCGCGACCTTGCGGCCTGCGTCCGCTGCGGCGAGTGCCATCGCGGCGGCGGTCGTGGTCTTGCCGACGCCACCCGACCCGCAGGTCACCACGACCCGGGTGGTCGGGTCCACGACCAGTGCACGGAGGTCGAGGGGTGGGGGGTCGACGTGGCCGCTCATGCTCCGGCCCCGGACGCCGGGTCCCGGTCCTGGCGACGGACGCCCTGACCGGTGAGCATCGAGGACAGTTCGTACAGGCCACCGAGATCGATGCCGTCGACGAGCCGCGGCAGGTTCATCATCGGGGCGCCTGTCGCGGCGAGTTCCGCCTCCAGGTCGTACTCGGTGATCAGCCGGCGCGCGTGTTGGCCGCCCTCGTCCGCCAGCCCGGTGGCCACCGCCTCGTCGACCGCGATACCCGCTGCGGCCAAGCTTGCGCGGATCCGTCCGGGATCGAGACGGTCGGCAGCAGCGTCGTCGACGACCGTGTCCGGCAACAATGGGTCGGTGACCGAGTTGATGATCACCGAGCCGACCGGTAGGCCGGCGGCCCGCAGATCGGCGATGGCCTCGACCGTCTCGGTCACCGGCATCTCCTCGAGCAGCGTCACCAGATGCACCACGGTGTTGGGCGAATGCAGCAGTGCTGCAACGCTTTCCGCCTGGTTACGGATCGGGCCGCGCTGGGCCAGGTCGGCCATCGCCACCGTCACGCCGAGGAAACTGACCACCCGTCCGGTGGGTGGGGCATCCATCACGACGGCGTCGTAGATCCGGCTGCCATCGCTCCGGGAGCGGGTGACTGTCTCCTTGGCCTTCCCGGTCAACAACACGTCGCGCAGTCCCGGCGCCAGCGTCGTGGCGAACTCGACGGCACCCAACTTGCGCAGCGCCCGGCCGGCCATGCCCAGGTTGTAGAACAGCTGGAAGTACTCGAGCAGGGCGGCCTCGACATCGACTGCCAGTGCCCGTACCTCCCCGCCGCCGGAGGTGACGGCGATCCTGGTCTCCTCGTAGGGCAGCGGGGGGAGGTCGAACAGCTGCGCGAGTCCCTGGCGTTCCTCGACCTCGATCAACAGCACCCGTCGGCCCTCGGCCGCCAGCGACAGGGCCAGCGCCGCAGCGACGGTGGTCTTGCCGGTACCGCCCTTGCCCGTCACGACGTGCAGCCGCGCGCGGCCGGAGGCCGTCGACCAACCGGACGGCCGGACCATGGAGGTCTGACTCATCGAGCGCTCGTCGTCATCAGCTGGCCAACCCCATGGCGATCACCGCGACCGCAGGGACGGCGATCAGCACGGCAGCCACCCACCACGGAGAGAACACCACCAGGACGATCGCGATCGGGATCGCGACGAGGGTGAGCGCGGAGCGCGCACCGGCTCGGCGCATCGACCACCCGGGTCGATCGCGCAGCGTGTCGAACCACAGCAGCTGCAGGATGACCAGCAGCACCACGACGACACCGGCCGACACCCACCGCCACCACTCCACCCGGACAGCGTAGGTCAGGTGTGCTGGGGAGTGGCCTGGTCGGGAGCCTCCGCTGCGACCTCGACGATGGCTTCCACCTCGACCGGGGCGCCCAACGGCAGCTCGGCGACACCGACCGCCGACCTGGCGTGACGGCCGGCGTCGCCGAAGACCTCGACCAGCAGGTCGGAGACACCGTTGATGACACCGGGCTGGCCGGTGAAACCTTCGGCGGAGGCGACGAAACCGACGATCTTCACGATCCGGACGACCTGGTCGAGGCCGACAGCGGCATCGATTGCGGCCAGCAGGTTGAGCCCGGCGATCCGGGCGCACTCCTTGGCCTCCTCCGGCGACACCTCGGCGCCGACCTTGCCGGTCGCGGCCAGCGTTCCGTCGACGAACGGCAGCTGGCCGGCGGTGTAGATGTGGTTCCCGGAGCGGGCGGTGGGAACGTACGACCCGGCCGCTGCAGCGACGGCGGGAAGCGTGATACCCAGCTCGGCGAGCCGCTGGGACGGGGTGCTCATTCTTTCACCCGCTTGAGGTAGGCCACCAGCTGCTCCGGGTTCGGACCGGGGATGACGGTGACGAGCTCCCACCCGTCCTCCCCCCAGGTGTCCAGGATCTGCTTGGTGGCATGGGTGATCAGCGGAACCGTGACGTACTCGAACGCGCGCCTGGGTGTGCTCATGACGGCAACTCTAGGCTGCCGCCGCCGGGTCGCGAGGAGGGTGTTGGTCAGCGGGCGGAGCTGCGCCCGCGCGATCAGCTCCCGTCCAGGTAGTGGACCAGCTGCTCGGCCGCCCGGAGCATGGCCGAACCACGCTGCGTCAGGCGCTGCTGCCAGCCGTCGAGGGTCGATGCGAGTTCCTGGGTGCCCCCGGCGCCACGGATGCGCTCGATGACGACCGCGATGCCTGCGAGCGGCTGGTGGCCACGGCGCAGCAGGTGGGCCAGTTCTGCGTCCCGGACGTCCGTGGGTCGGTAGAGCCGGCGGCCGGAGACCGGATCGCGATCGGGGCGCAGGATGCCGCCGGCCTCCCAAGCCCGCAACGTCGCGGGTGAGATGCGCAGGCGCGCAGCGAGTGCGCCGATCGACGTGACCGGCACGGTGGAGGGGTTCGGGCGCTGCGGGTCGACGCAGCGCCCATCGCCGATCAGCTGCCGGATCGCCGTACGGACCACCGCCAGGGTTTCCCGGTCGCGGCTCAGTTGGACGTGGCCGGCGTCGATCGCCGCCAGGGCCGTCGGCAGATCACCCGAGTTGACCGCGACCATCACCCGCAGTGCGCGAGGGTGGCCGTGCCCCGCGATGAGTGCCAGGTATGCCCGCAGCGCCGCCGCGTGCCGGGAGGTGTAGCTGCGGTACCCGCTGGGGGTCCGCACGGCAGCGGGGAGGGCGCCCCGGTCCTCGTAGTTGCGCACCGCCTGGGTCGACAGCCCGTGCTCCCGGGCGAGATCGATGGTTCTGATGGCGGCCTTCCCTTGAGGGTTACGGGTCCTTTTGAGCGTGAGCTCGGAGAAGAAGTACCAACTGGTCCTTCAACGATACGATTCAGGAGCATGACCACTTCCGCACTCGTGTCCACCACCAGCCTGGCCGCCGTCGCCTCCCGGGCCCAGCTGCTGGCACTGGGTGAGTGCACCCACCTCGATTCGGCCCTGGCACTGCGTCGCAATGCGCTGCTTCCCGAGTTGGTGGCCCACGGCTTCCGCTCCGTGGCACTGGAGACGGACCGGGTCGCCGCGCTCGTCGTCGACGACTACCTGAGCGGCAAGTGCGACGACTTCGAGGAGACCCTGGAGCGGGGCTTCAGCCACGGGTTCGGGCGGATGGAGGCCAACCGGGCGCTGGTGCGCTGGCTCCGGCACCACAACGAGGATGCCGACGAGTCCGACCGGGTGAGCTTCCACGGCATCGATGCCGCCGTCGAGAACCTGAGTGCCCCCAGCCCGTTGGCGTACCTGCAGCAGGCCGCCGAGTACCTCGGTCACACCGTCGACCTGGCCGAGGTCGCCGGGCCCGACGAGCAGTGGAGCCGCACCGAAGCGGTGACGGACGCGGCCTCCTCGCCCGGTGACAGTGCCGCTGCCCGGGAGTTGCGGTGCTGGGCCGACGACGCAGCGAACGAGTTGATCGCCAGGGCGCCGGAACTTCTCACGGCCACGTCGTCGGCGCAGTGGCACCGCACGCGGATCGTCCTGGACGCCGGGCTCGGGTTGCTCCGCTATCACCGGCAGTGCGCACGCGGTGCAGAGGCCGCCGTCCGGATCTCCGGTCTGCTGGCCACCCGGGATGCGTTGATGGCCAGGAACATCCTGGACATCCGATCGCTGGAGGCACCACGGGGTCCGACCCTGGTCTTCGCCCACAACAGTCATCTGCAACGGGTTCCGGCGACGCTCGCGATGTCTGGGATGGAGCTCGGGTGGACGCCGGCCGGGGCGATCGTCGCGCAGCTGTCTCTCGAGGAGCAGATCTTCGTCGCCGGCAGTATCGGCCGCAGCGACGGTCTCGGGCTGGGCGGACCCGCGGCCGGCAGCTACGAGGCAATGCTCGACACCTGGGTCGATCCTTGGGGGATCGTGGAGGTCTCTGCGATGCCGGCCGCGGAGCGACGCAACGACGTCAGCCCCCAGCAGGGATACGTCCCGCTGGACGCCCACCTGCTGACCGATGCCGCTGCGGTGCTGCACATCCGGGAGGGCACAGCGGACAGGTCCTGGATCTGAGGGAACGGGTCAGCCGTCGAGCAGGGAGAGCTGCGATCGGTGCGTGCTGCGGTTGTCCGATCCGGTTTCGGGATGCTGCATCCGCGGATCGCCCGAGCCACGTCCGTGCAGCAGTGCGGTCAGGTATGCATCGTCCGCATCCCACCTCGCCATCGGATCGGGGGTCGGAGAACCGTGCCCGGGGACCAACACGCTCGCTCGCCGTACCGCCGGCAGCAGCAGGTCCAGGCCCGCACGGTAGGCCACGAGTCCGGTCTCGCCGGCGAGCGGGATCTCCCGGTCGCTGAGCATGTCTCCGGCGAGCAGCACACCGCGTTCCGGCCACCAGAGCGCGGTGTGTCCGGCGGAGTGGGCAGCGTGGGTGATCAGCTCCAGGCCGGGGCGGAAACCGGTGTCTCGCACCGAGAGCCGACCGACCAACGCCAGCAGATCTGGCCCGAACGCCGGTCCCAGCGCGTCCAGGTTCGTCTGCCGCTCGCGCGTCGCGAGAGTCACCGTGTCGCCGGAGGCGTATCGCGGGACGTCGCCGAGATCGGGATGCCAGAGCACGTGGTCGTGGTGCGCGTGGGTGGCGAATCCTGCCGTCACCCGAACCCCCAGTTCCGCGAGATCGGCTGCGGTATCGGCGAGTTCCTGCGGCGTCCAACTCGGGTCGACCAGCAGCGCCGCACCGTCCTCGTCCTGGACGATCGTCGTCGTGGTGGCGTACAGCCGGCTGTGCGCGACCAGGACGCCGTCGGCCACCTCCGTCCAGCTCCGTCGCGTCATGAGGGCCTCCTGTCGGCAGAGCCTACGATCTCGGGCGACCGCTGCCGTAGGTTCGCGACATGAGCGACACCCCAGCAGTGCCGATCCGTACCGCGGCCACCGTCATCCTGGTGCGCGACGGCGCCGAGGGGCTGGAGGTGTTCCTGCTCGGACGGGTCCCGGGGATGGCGTTCGCGGGCGGCGCGACAGCGTTCCCCGGTGGGGGAGTCGACCCCGGCGACAGCGCGGTGATCACCCTGACGGGTCCGGACGACGCGTGGTGGGCCGATCACCTGGACGCCGATGAGACGCTCGCGCGGAGCGTCGTGGTGGCCGCGGCTCGCGAGCTGTTCGAGGAGACCGGAGTGTTGTTGGCGCAGGTGCGTCCGAAGGATGTCGAGCACCTCGAAGACGTTGCTGCACATCGGCTCTCCTTCGCGCAGCTGCTGGATGACCGTGCACTGCGGGCGGACCTGCTGCGGCCCTGGGCCCGCTGGGTGACCCCCCCCGGTCAGACCCGCCGCTACGACACGTTCTTCCTGCTCGCCGCGTCACCGGAGGGTCAGCACCCTCGGTTGCTGACGACGGAGGCCCACGCAGGTAGCTGGTACCCGCCCGCGGAGGCACTGGCCGCCGGCCACCGGGGGGAACTGGCACTGCTGCCGCCCACCGTCGCGATGTTGGAAGAGCTCGCAGAGGTCCCGAGTGTCGAGGATGCATTGGTCCTGGAGCGCCGGGTGCACACGGTCTCGCCGGAGATCATCAGCGCCGCCGGCGAACCGCTGCGCATCCGGGTCGGTGACCGCGAGGTCGAGGCGATCGGCGTCCGCACACCTTGAACGTTCAGTCGAGGACGACCAATCCACGCAGCGCGTCCGCAGCCGCATCGACGTCGTGCTGGGTGTTGTGGAGGTGGAACGACAGTCGCAGCCTTCCGGCGCGCATGGCCGCTGAGATCCCTGCTGCAGCAATGCGTTCACCCGCTCCCGGGAGCAGCGTGATGCTGGTGATCGCCGATCCTGCCGGCGGGAGACCGAGCGCAGCGCGGAAGGAATCGGCGAGCCGAACGGCGTGGCGCGCCAACTGGGGTGCGCCCAGGTCGGCCAGCAGTCGCAGCGCCGGGGCGGCGCCGACCCAGGAGTGCCACGCCGGGGAGACGTCGAACCGGCGGGCATCATCGGCGAGCCGCAGCGGTAGACCGTAGATCGAGTCCCAACGATCCGCGCCGGCATACCACCCTGCGTGCACCGGGACGAAGGAGTCGAGCAGCTCGGGGCGGCCGATGGTCAGGAAGGCGGTGCCGCGCGGTGCGAGCAGCCACTTGTAGCCGCTGCACACGGTGACGTCGAAGTCGGCTGCCCGCACGTCCAACCAGCCGGCGGCCTGGGTGAGATCCAGGATGCTGAGCGCGTCGTGCGTCCGGCAGGCGGTGACGATGCCGTCCAGATCGGCGATCCGACCGTCTGCCGACTGCACAGCCGAGACCGCCACCGCGGTCGTTGACGGGCCGACGGCGTCGGCGATCGATTCGAGTGGCACCTCGCGCAGTCGGAAGCGACGCTGCGCGGCGAACGGGAATGTGACCGAGGTGAAATCACCTGCGGCAACGATGATCTCGGCGTCGTCCGGCAGTGACGCTGCGACCATCCCGAGGAACACCGAGACCTGCGGGCCCACTGCCACCCGGCCGGGGTCGACGCCCACGAGCCGTGCGTACTGTTGGCGCGCCTGAGCGACCGGAACGTCGAAGCCGGGTACGTCGCTCTCCCCGGCCCGGAACGCGCGGAGGGCTTCCAGCAGGGCCTCGACGGAGGGATCGGGCGGCAGGCCGCAGCTGGCGGTGTTGAGATAGACACCGGACGGACGGAACCACTGCTGCGCCGCGGCGATGGTCGACTCCGGGCCGCTCGGTTCGATCCCTGACGACATGGCACTGTGTTCGATCCCTGACGACATGGCACTGTGTTCGATCCTTGACGACATGGCACTGTGTTCGATCCTTGACGACATGGCACTACCGTAGAACCCCAGCCGCGATGCAGCGCCCGAGCCGGAGGAGGACGACCATTCGATGATCGCCGACTCCACCGAGCTCACCCGACTGGTGCTCGCCCCCAACGCCGGTCCGATGACGCTGCAGGGCACCAACACATACCTGATCTCCGCAGACTGGACCTCGTCCGTCGTGGTGGATCCTGGACCGGACGATCCGGAGCACGTGGCGTCGCTGGTGTCGATCGCGCCGGTGGCGCTGATCCTCGTCACGCACCGGCATCCCGACCACACCGACGCCATCGGTCGCCTGCACGAGGCGACCGATGCCCCGGTGCGAGCACTCGATCCGGCGTTCTGCCGCGGCGGCGGAGCCGTACTGCTGCCCGGCAGCATCGAGTGCGCCGGGGTGTCCATCGACGTCGTCCCGACCCCGGGCCACACCGACGACTCAGTCTGCTTCCATCTGCCGGACGACGGGCCGGGCGGCTCGATGCTCACCGGCGACACGATCCTGGGCGCGGGCACCACGGTGATCGCCCATCCCGACGGCGACCTGGAGGAGTACTTCGAGTCGCTCAACGTGCTCGAGTCCTACGGCGCACTCAGGGTGCTGCCCGGGCACGGCCCGCAACTCCCGGCCCTCGACGAGGTCGCACGCCGCTACCGCAACCACCGACTCGAGCGGCTGGAGCAGGTGGTCGCAGTCCGGCGCGCACTGGGCCCCGGGGTGCAGGGCGATGCCCTGGTCCAGGCCATCGTCGACCGGGTCTACTCGGGCACCCCCGCGCAGGTGCGTTTCGCTGCCGAGAAATCGGTGGCGGCCCAGTGCGCGTATCTGGATCGGCAGGGCCGAACCTGATGCACCGGACGGCGCTCCCGCCGATGCTGCGTACGGTCCTGCCGCTGTTGCGCTGCCCGCAGTGCTCGGCCGGCCAGGAGTCGCTGCTGCAGCTCGGTGAGCGCGAGATCGGTTGTGCTGCGGGACATCGCTTCGATGCGGCACGACAGGGCTACCTGCCGTTGCTCGGGGGCGCATCCCGGACCGGCACCGGCGACAGTGCTGCCATGGTGGCCGCCAGAGCGGACTTCCTGGATCGCGGGCACTACGCCCCGATCGCGCGGTCGGTCGCCGAAGCAACGGGATCGCTCATCGGCGGGACGCCCGATCCGGTGGTCTGCGAGATCGGCGCCGGAACTGCCTATTACCTCAGCGCCGGGCTGCCACCCACCGGGCGGGGGATCGCGCTGGACTCGTCCCGGTATGCCTCTCGCCGGGCCGCAGCCGCCGACCCGCGGGTCGCTGCCGTGCTGGCCGATGCCTGGGCCCCGCTGCCGGTGGCGAGCGGAATGGTGGACGTGACACTGGTGGTGTTCGCGCCGCGCGTCGCGGCCGAGATCGCTCGCATCGTGCGCGGGAGCGGTGGGGTCGTCGTCGTCACGCCGAATCCGGGCCATCTGGGTGAGGTGCGGGGGCCGCTCGGCATGTTGGCCGTCGACGACGGGAAGGACGAGGCAGTCCGCGCCCAGTTCGACGGTCTGCTCCGGGTGAGCACGGTCGATCGGGTGCGTGCTGAGATGTCCCTGGACAGCACGGATCTGCGAGATCTGGTGGGGATGGGTCCGGCCGCCAGACACCGGACCCCCGAGCAGATCGCCGCGGCTGCCACCGGACTCGGCGGACCGGTGGCCGTGCACCTCGATGTGACCGTGACGCAGCTCGTCGGCCGCTGACCTGGCAGGCTGGGGTCCATGACTGCTCGATCCGCCGGCCGCTCCCGGAAGTCCGCGAAGTCCCGCCCACGCCAGACCCTGATCATCCTGGGCGCCAGCGGGGATCTCACCGGACGGCTGCTGCTGCCGGGCCTCGGCGGCCTGCTGGCCGGATCCCGTGGCGTCGACCTGACACTGATCGGCGTCGGCATCGAGAACTGGACCCAGGCGCAGTGGCAGCGGCGGGTCAAGATCTCCTTCGGTGCCGAGGCCTGTCGGACCGAACGGGTGAAGGCGCTGCTGGCCGCCACCCGGTACGTGCAGGCCGATGTGACGGCAGCGGAGGACCTGCGCGAGCTGCTGGACTCCGCATCCGGCCAGGTCTCGATCTTCTTCGCGCTGCCGCCCGCGGTGACGGTCAAGGCCTGCACGGCGCTGACGGCCATCGATCTTCCGCGGCACGTGCGACTGGTGCTGGAGAAACCGTTCGGTACCGATGCCCACTCCGCCGAGGAGCTCAACGAGCTCCTCGCCCGGCTCGTCCCCGAACACAACGTGCACCGGGTCGATCACTTCCTCGGCAAGTCGACCGTGCTCAACCTGCTCGGCTTCCGGTTCGCCAACCGACTGTTCGAACCCGTGCTCACCAGTGAGCACGTGGAGCGCATCGACATCGTCTTCGACGAGAATCTCGCGCTGGAGGGTCGAGCCGGCTACTACGACAAGGCCGGCGCCCTGATCGACATGATCCAGTCCCACCTGCTGCAGGTGATGGCCGTGCTCACCATGGGTCCGCCGGCCACCCTCGAAGCGATCGACTTGCGCGACCGCAAGGCCGAGATCCTGCGGGCCACCCGGATCTGGCACGACGATCCGGTCGCGTCCTCCCGTCGGGCGCGCTACACCGCCGGCACCATCGGCTCCCGCAAGGTGCCCGGGTACACCGCCGAGGACGGCGTCGATCCGGCTCTGAGCACCGAGACGCTCGCCGAGGTCGCACTCGAGGTCCGCACCTGGCGTTGGGCCGGAGTGCCGATCGTGTTGCGGAGCGGAAAAGCGTTGGGAGACCTGCGGAAGGAGGCAATCATCACCTTCAAGCAGGCGCCCCTGGTGCCGCACGGTTTCCACGGAACGGCGGCCCCGGAACAGCTGCGCATCGGCTTCACCCCGGAGGCGATGAGCCTGCAGATCAACGTCAACGGACCCGGTGATCCGACGGAGATCGACCCGGTGGAGATGACGGTCGACTTCGGCCCCGGTTCGCTGTCGGCCTACGGCGAGGTGCTGGCAGGGGTGTTCGATGGTGATCCCAGCCTGTCGGTGCGCGGCGACACCGCCGTCGACTGCTGGCGGATCGTGCAGCCGGTGCTGGACGCCTGGAGAGCCGACAAGGTGCCGCTGGACGGCTATCGGGCCGGCGGCACCGGGCCCACGAAGTGGAAGCGGGCGCTCGGCAGCTGACCCGACGGCTACTCGCCGATCGTCAGCCGCACGGTGATCTCATCACCCTCGTCGACCTTTTCCGCTCTCCGCACGATCGTCTTGATCGGCACGATGTAGCCACCGTCCTTCGGCCACAGCGCCGTCGGGTAATCGGTGCTGCCGATCCGCACGGCGGCCGGGATCATCCCCCAGCCATAGCTGACCTCGGACGACAGCTCGTGGATGTGCACGCACACGTCAGGCGGAACGGAGACGAAGAACCACGGCGACGGCCCACGCCAGTACCAGATCTCGGCGGAGAAGGACGCCTGCACGAGCGGTCGGGTCGGAGTGCGGGTCAGCGAGCCCGGCGGGACAACCGCTCGGCGTCGAGGATGACCACCGACTTGCCTTCCAACCGCAGCCAGCCGCGGTGTCCGAAGTCGGCAAGCGCCTTGTTGACTGTCTCGCGAGAGGCGCCGACCAACTGGGCGAGCTCCTCCTGGGTGAGGTCGTGGGTGACGCGCAGCTGTCCGCTCTCCTGCTGGCCGAACTGTCGCGCCAACTGCAGCAGCTGCTTGGCCACCCGGCCGGGAACGTCGGTGAAGATGAGGTCGGCGAGGTTGTTGTTGGTCCGGCGGAGCCTGCGGGCCAGCACTCGCAGCAGCTGCTCGGCGATCTCCGGTCGACGGGCGATCCACTCGCGCATGTTGGTGCGATCCATCGTGGCGAGGCGGACATCGGTCACGGCCGTCGCGGTGGACGTACGGGGACCCGGGTCGAAAACGCTGAGCTCACCGAACATGTCCGACGGGCCCATCACGGCCAGCAGGTTCTCCCGACCGTCGGGGGAATGACGACCGAGCTTCACCTTGCCCGTGAGGATGATGTAGAGCCGGTCCCCGAGCTCACCTTCGCTGAAGATCGCGCTGCCGCGGGGGTAGTCGACCGTTTCCAGCTGCGAACCGAGCGCCAGGGCGGCATCCGAGTCGACACCCTGGAAGATGCCCGCCTTCGCGAGGTTCTCCTCCACCTGTTCCTCCTGTTTCCGTGCCGCCGAGTTCGGCGTGGACCGCCGCCGAGTTCGGCGTGGATCGGATCACAGTCTAGGGGGTGTGACCCAGGCGACGCCCCTGGCGTCGGAGCGGCTCGCCGGAGACCTGTTCCCGGGCCGCAGCTCAGCGCTGGCGGTCGCGCATCGGACGGCGCCGCAGGCGGAATCGCAGGAGCGCCCGGGTCCAGCCCTCGCGGATGAACGTGTCGACCTCGTCGGGTCGTGCGGTGTCGAGGAACTCCTCGATCTCGTCCTCGTTCACCGCACTGTTGCGCAGTCGATCCTCCACCCGCTCCATGAGCAGGGCGAAGACCATCAACAGGACGGGGATGAGGAGAACCAGGAAGACGAGCATGACGTGGTCCATTGTGCACCCCCGTCGATCTTCAGCTTGCTGTGGCACGCTCGCAGCATGGTCAAGGGAACGGCTGCGGATGCGGCAGGAACGGCGAAGCGCAGGGCGCGGGCGAGTGTGCCGGCCACCCCGCTGGCCCGCACACGCAGGGCGCGGAAGCTGTCGGGCGAGCTGGCACGGGAGTTCCCGGAGGCCCCGTGCGAACTCGACTTCCGCACGCCGCTCCAGCTCGCGGTCGCCACGGTCCTGTCGGCCCAGACCACCGACGTGCGAGTCAATCTCGTCACCCCCGCGCTGTTCGCGCGGTACTCCGATGCGGCCGCCTACGCCGCCGCCGACCGGGCGGAGCTGGAGGAGCTGATCCGCTCGACCGGCTTCTACCGCAACAAGGCCACCTCGGTGATCAACCTGGGGGCTGCGCTCCTGGAGCGCTTCGACGGCGAGGTCCCCGGCACCCTCCCGGAGCTCGTCACACTGCCGGGGTTCGGGCGGAAGACCGCCAACGTCATCCTCGGGCACGCGTTCGGCAAGCCGGGCGTCACGGTCGACACCCACGTCGGCCGGCTGGCCAGACGGTGGGGCCTGACGACCGCCGAGGACCCGGTCAAGGTCGAGGCCGAGATCGGCGCGCTGCTACCGGCAGCCGACTGGACCCCCTTCTCCAACCGGGCGATCTATCACGGTCGCCGGGTCTGTCATGCCAAGAAGCCCGCCTGCGGGGCGTGCCTGCTGGCCCCCCTGTGCCCGTCGTTCGGCACCGGACCGACCGATCCACAGCTGGCCTCGGAACTGGTGACGGGTGCCGAACGGGGCCACCTGCTGCAACTCGTGGGGATGCAGGACGCATGACTGCACAGCAGGTCATGGCCGGCGAGCGACTGCCGGGCGCCGAGCGGGCTCCGGTCTGGCTGACGCCGTTGATCGACGAGGTCACGAGCCGCCCGCTGCCCGGATGGTTGGGGCGACACCCCGTCTCGGCCACCGGCCGACAGAGCGCGGTGTTGATCCTGCTCGGGGCCGGTTCAGTGCAGGGCGCGGGCCCTGATCTGCTGCTGTTGCGCCGGGCCGGCACGCTGCGCAACCACGCCGGACAACCTGCCTTCCCCGGCGGCCGTCAGGAGCCGGGGGAGACGGACGTCGAGACCGCGCTCCGCGAGGCCCAGGAGGAGACCGGCCTCGATCCGGCCGGCGTCACCCCGGTGGCGCTGCTCCGGCAGCTCTCGCTGGACTTCTCCGGCCACCTCGTCCGACCGGTGCTCGGGTACTGGAGCACCCCCAGCCCGGTCCGTGCGGTCGATCAGGGGGAAACCGCCGCGGTCCATCGGATCCCGATCGCTGCGCTCGCCGACCCGGCGAACCGTGGCCGGGTCCGGCTCAGCAGCGGGTTCGCGGGTCCCGCCTTCGCCGTGTCCGGGATGGTCGTCTGGGGCTTCACCGGGCTGCTGGTCGATGCGGTGCTGGAACTCGGCGGCTGGGCCCGACCGTGGGGGCCGGGCCCCGACCTCGCGCTGCCGGCCGACGACGCCGGCCGGAGCCTGCACGCCGGGCCGGTCGGCACCGACGACCCCCGGGTCGACGGGCGGACGCCGGACCAGGTGCCGCGATGACCTTCATCGACGCCATCATCGTGGTGCTCATCCTCTGGGCCGCGCTGTCCGGCATGCGCCAGGGACTGATCGTCGCCGGCCTCTCGCTGATCGGTGCGGTCGGCGGCGCGATCCTGGCGCTGCGGCTGGCCCCGCTGGTGATGGGCCAGCTCAGCGACACCGGCGCCCGGGTCGCGCTCGGCATCGCCTGCGTCATCGTCGGTGTCGGTCTGGGCGAGCTCGGCGGATCCACCGTCGGCCGGGCACTCTCGCGCAAGGTCACCTGGCAACCTGCGGTGGTCGTCGACCGCTCGCTGGGTCTGGTCGGCCACACCCTGGCCGTCATCCTTGTCACCTGGTTGGTGGCGCTGCCGCTGGCCGCCGCCCCGATCCCGTGGCTCTCATCCGCGGTGCGCTCATCGACGCTGCTGAAGGTGATCGACGACGGCATGCCGAGTGGAGCCGAACAGATCTCCGCGGTGCTCGGCCGGGCACTGGGCGAGAGCGGCCTGCCCACGATCCTGGAACCGTTGGGACGGACGCCCGACTCCGAGGTGGCCGCGCCGGATCCGGCACTCGCCCGCAGCGCCGCCGTGCTCTCGGCGCGCCCGTCGATCGTCAAGGTGACGGCCGATGCTCCGCAGTGCAGTCGCGGGATGGAGGGCACCGGATTCGTGATCGCCCCCGGAAAGGTGATGACGAACGCCCACGTCGTGGCCGGATCCGCCACCACCACGGTCCAGACCGAGTCGGAGACGCTGCCGGCCACGGTCGTGTTGTACGACCCGGAGACCGACCTCGCCGTGCTGTCGGTGCCGGCACTGAAGGAGAAGGCGCTCACCTTCGATGCGCAGGACCAGCCGTCCGGCACAGACGCGATCGTCGCGGGTTTCCCGCTCAACGGCCCGTTCACGGTCGTCCCGGCCAGGGTCGCCACCAGCTTCGTCCTGCGCGGGCCCGACATCTACGACTCCGACACCGTGCGCCGCGAGGTCTACACACTGCGCGGAGTGGTCCGGCCGGGTAACTCAGGTGGCCCGCTGCTGGCGTCCGACGGATCGGTGATCGGCGTCGTGTTCGGCACCGCGCCCGACATCGCCGATGTGGGCTACGCGCTCACCGGCGCGGAGGTGGCGGACGTGTTGTCGGTGGGTCGCACCGACTCCTCGCGGGCCTCCACCGGAGCCTGCATCCCGCAGGGTTGAGCGGAGCCGCAGGTATCGTGGGTGTCAACCCACGGATGCGAATGCTGCATGGCCTACTGCGCGAGGAGTGCGACAAGAAGATGGTGAGTGCCCTGGTGGTGTTGTCCGCGATAGCAGTGGCCTGCGGCGGCGGTGGTGGTGCGCTGCTGCACCAGCATCGACGCCGGCAGCGCAGTGCAGCCCGCGTCTGAGCTCAGCTCTTCGACTTCACCGCGGCCGAGAGGCTCTTCTTCGTCTCGCCGAGCGACGCGATGGTGTGCTCGGGCTTCTTGATCTTCTTGACTTTCTTGATGCCCAGGAGGGCCAGCAGCCCGACCATCACCAGCATCAGGACGAAGACGATGGCGAAGGCAGCCGAGCGGGGTAGCCAGATGTCCAGGATCTCGCCGATCATGAACCAGAAGAAGAACAACGAGAACAGCCCGATCACGCCGGCGATGATGAAGAACACCGCGCCGACCAGGCCTTGCTTCACAGACTGGGTGATCTCGGTCTTCGCCAGTTCGATCTCGGCGCGCACCAGGGTGGAGACCTGCGTCGTCGCATCCTTGACCAGGATGCCCAACGATGCGGAGCGGTCCACATCCTGCTCGGCGACCAACGGGATCTCGACGGATCCGGTCTTCCTGAGCTCGGGAGTGCTCACGGTCCCTCCTTCTCTTCATCCAGCGGTGGCGCACGGAAAATCCGGCACCCGAGTTCGGCTGTGCTTCATCGTGCCATGTCCGACGAAACGTCTCCGCCGCACTGTGCCCGGATGCCCCGTGACGCCGGTCGTCAACCCATCGGCCGGGCCGCCTGCCCCCGACGATCTCCGGCAGGACGGAACGTTCCGGTGCTCCCGGTGTTGTCGCCGGCGCCCGACGCGTCGACGCTGGCGGAATGACGACTCCAGGTTTCCTCGGCGGGACGACCGAGCGGATGCGCGTGCTGAGCACCCAGATGACCGGCGGCGCCGATCAGATCACCGCCGTCAAGGTGCGGGCGACCAAGGCCGTCCACGCGCTGGAGTGGCTGGGGAGTGATCAGGCGTCGTTCCTGCAGGCCTGGCTGTCGACGTACGGTCCGATGATCGAGAAGATCAGCGCGGCTCTCACGACGGCCGCCCAGAGCGTCAGGTCGCAGGCGGACGCCCAGGACGCGGTCAGCTCGGCGGGCGGGGGGATCGCCGACGCCGCGGCCGGGGCAGCGGTCGCCGCCGCTGCTGGTGGCGGTGTCGGTGCGGCGACGGGCGGCGCCGGGGCCGCAGGAGCGGGGGCCCCTGGGGCGGGCGCCACTGGCGTCGGTACCCAGGCGGGTACTCAGCAGCCGGCGTCCGGCACGCCGACGGGCGCCGCCGGCCAGCTCGGTGATCTGTCCGCCCAGCACGAATCCGGCGGCAGCTCACAGACCATCTCGACCGGCAAGGGCGACCCCGTCGGCGGGATCTCGTACGGCAAGTACCAGATCGCCACCGGGACCGGGACGGCCAAGGAGTTCGTCACCTGGCTCGGCAAGCACGACTCGCCCTACGCGGCGCCGCTGGCGGGGATGACGCCGGGCGGCAAGGACTTCGCCACCGCCTGGAAGGGTCTCGCGACGAGCGATCCCGACGGATTCGCCAAGGCGCAGTTCGACTTCATCAAGCAGACACACTTCGATCCGGCGATGAAGGAGACCTGTGCCAGAGTCCCCGGCCTGTCCCTGGAGGGCCGGTCCCCGGTGCTGGCGGAGACACTGTTCTCCACCACGGTGCAGCACCGGATGAACACCGACGTCATCGTCTCCCGGGCGCTGGCCGGCAAGGACGTGGCTTCGATGACGGATGCGCAGATCATCACGGCCGTCTACGACGAGCGTGGTCGCGGCGACGGCAGTGTGTACTTCCGCAGCAGCCCGGCGAGCACCCAGCACAACATCGCCGAGCGGTTCGAGCGGGAGAAGGCGCAGGCACTGCGGATGCTGCAGGGGCGCTGAGCCCGGACCTCCGCCACGAACCTCAGTTGCTGGGTACCCGATCCTGGGCCAGGGCGTCCAGCAGCGGATCGGCCTTCGAGGCGACCATGTCCAGCCCCTCGGACTTCGGGTCCTGCTTGGTCGGCAACGTCACGAAGTCGATCTTCGCGCCACCTGACAGGCTGGTGGCCAGCGACAGCAACTGGTCGACATCGAGGTTGGCCGATGTGGAGTTCTGGGCGAAGGTCTGCATCACCGAGTCGAGCCGCCCCGGATCGGCGAGCAACCCGGTGCTGGTCATCTTCTTGAGCATCGCCAGCACCAACAGCCGCTGACGGTCGATCCGCCCGAGGTCGCCGCGACTGTCTCCCTGCACGATGCGGGAGCGGACCAGCTTGAGTGCCTGCTCGCCGTCGATGGTCTGGACACCGGCCTTCGGGATCACCGCGCCCTGGTTGGCGTCGATCACGGGCGAGGCGAAGGTCATCGTGACGCCCCCCAACGCGTCGACGATCGCCTTGAACCCGTTGAACTGGATGGCGACCAGACGATCGACCCGGAGACCGGTCAGCTCCTGGATCGCCTTCACCGTGCACTGCGGCCCGCCGACGGAATACGCGTTGGTGATCTTCCAGGACGAGTACTGGCTGGTGAACAGGGTGTCGGAGACCTTGCCCGTGGCGTTGTTCCACAGCAGGCAGCTCGGAGCGGTGACGTAGGTGTCGCGGGGGATCGAGAGCACGGAGATCTGTCGATGTCCGGCGTACACGTGGACCAGCATCATCACGTCCGACTGCGACGTTCCGGGTCCGACGCCACCATCGGCGCCGCCGCGGGTGTCCAGACCCAGGATGAGGATGTTCTCCGCCGGTTTGGCGGCCGCATCCTCGGGTGAGACGCTCGGAGCGGGGGAGCCGCTCGAGGCGGGGGAGCCGGTGTGGGTGCCGCCGGCAGAGGTACCGGGACCCGCCGGTGCATCGCTGCCCGGCGAACCGGGTGCGGCAGTCGTCGACCTCAGGTTGGGGTCGTCGGCGAACAGGGCATCGTCGATCGAGTTCGCAGCGATTGCCGAACCAGCCCGCTGATGGATGACGAATGCCGTGCCCAGACCGGCCAGCACGGCGATCGTCACCACGATCACGACTGCCCGTCCGGTCAGCAGCAGTCCGCGACCGCCGGCGCTTCTGCCCTGTGTGCTGCCCACTGACCGAACTCCTCCGCTACTCGCATCCCCTGAACGGGACACCCTTCATTGCACAGCGTAAGGACTGGCGGCCGTGATGGCGGCAGACAGTGGCGGATGGGCCCGTCAGGGCCGATGTTTCACTCGGACGAGGACGTGGACGACAGTCCTTTCGAGATCAGATCCATGACGGAGGAGTCGGCCAGGGTGGTGACGTCCCCGACCTCGCGGTTCTCCGCAACGTCCCGCAGCAGGCGGCGCATGATCTTGCCGGACCGGGTCTTCGGGAGTTCGGCAACCACCATGATCTGCCGCGGTTTGGCGATCGGCCCGATCTCCTTGGCCACATGGTTGCGGAGCGCCTGGATGTGCTCCGCGGCGCCCGCTGCTGCCTCTGCCGCGTCGCCGCGCAGGATGACGAAGGCCACGATGCCCTGACCGGTGGTGGCATCGGTCGCTCCGACCACGGCGGCCTCGGCAACGGACGGATGCGAGACCAGCGCGGACTCGACCTCGGTGGTGGAGATCCGGTGACCGGAGATGTTCATGACGTCGTCGACGCGACCGAGCAGCCAGATCGCTCCGTCGTCGTCGTACTTGGCGCCGTCACCTGCGAAGTAGTAGCCCTGGCTCGCGAACCGGGACCAGTAGGTGTCCACGTACCGCTCGTCGTCACCGAAGATCGTCCGCAGCATCGACGGCCACGGCTTGTCGACGACCAGGTACCCGCCCTGCCCGTTGCCGACCGGCACGCCGTCGTCGTTGACGATGGTGGCGCTGATCCCCGGCAACGGTCGCATCGCGCTGCCCGGCTTGCAGTCGGTGACCCCGGGGAGGGGCGCGATCATCATGCCGCCGGTCTCCGTCTGCCACCAGGTGTCGACGATCGGACAGTTGCCGTGGCCGATGTTCTCCCGGTACCAGATCCAGGCCTCCGGGTTGATGGGCTCCCCGACACTGCCCAACACCCGCAGCGACTCCAGCGAGTACCCGGCGGGGATTTCGGCGCCCCACTTCATGAACGTGCGGATCGTGGTCGGCGCCGTGTAATAGATGGACACGCCGTACTTGTCGATGATCTCCCAGTGCCGGCCCTGGTGCGGGGAGTTCGGGGTGCCTTCGTAGACGACCTGGGTGGCGCCGTTGGCCAGCGGTCCGTAGACGATGTAGCTGTGCCCGGTGACCCAGCCGATGTCCGCCGTGCACCAGTAGACGTCCGTCTCCGGCTTGAGGTCGAAGACAGCGTGGTGGGTGAAGGCGGTCTGGGTCAGGTAGCCGCCGGAGGTGTGCAGGATGCCCTTGGGCTTCCCGGTGGTGCCGGAGGTGTAGAGGATGAAGAGCGGGTGCTCGGCATCGAACGCCTGCGCCTCGTGATCGGTCGACATGTCTGCGACCAGGTCGTGCCACCAGACGTCCTTGTCGGTGAACTCCACGTCGATCCCGGTGCGCTGCACCACGATCACGTGTTCGACCGTCGTGTCGGCGGCGGCGACGGCCTCGTCGACCGCGGCCTTCAGCGGCAGCGCCCCGCCGCGCCGGAACTGCCCGTCGGCGGTGATCACCGCCTTGCAGCCAGCATCAGCGATGCGCGAACGCAGCGCCTCAGCGGAGAACCCGCCGAAGACGACGGAATGGGTCAGCCCGAGCCTGGCGCAGGCCAGCAGGGAGAAGATGGCCTCGGGGATCATCGGCAGGTAGACGGCCACCCGGTCGCCGGCCTCCAGGCCCAGTGAGGTGAGACCGTTCGCGGCCCGGCACACCTCGTCCTTGAGTTGGGCATAGGTGATCGAGCGGCTGTCGCCCGGCTCGCCCTCCCAGTGGATCGCGACCCGATCGCCGTTGCCGGCCTGGACGTGCCGGTCCACGCAGTTGACGGCGACGTTGAGCTTGCCGCCGACGAACCACTTCGCGTGTGGGGCATCCGACCAGTCCAGGACGCGGTCGAACGGAGTCTCCCAGTCGAGTCGGTCGGCCTGCTCGGCCCAGTACGCCTCCGGATCCGCCGCTGCCCGGTCGTAGGCCTCGGCCGTGACGTTCGCGGAGGCGGCGAGGGCGGCGGGAGGGGGGAAGGTCCGCGTCTCGGTCGACAAGTTGTCCAAGGTCCGGCTGTCGTCGGCCATTTCCCGCTCCTGAGGCACACGTCGATGGGCTGGGGAAGTTCGACGGTAGCCGTCCGGTGCGACGCCCGCCACGCTGGGGCGTTCCGTGGGTGTGCGCCAGGGCTACGGGCCCGCTCCCTGAACGGGCCCGGCGCCACGGGTCCGACGGGGCTGAACTGCGGGATACCGTGCTGGGGTGGACTGGGACGACGTGCTCGCAGCCGTCGAGGGCGATCCGGAGGTGATCCGGGCGACCGCAGAGGCCCGTGAGTCGCTGGCAGATCTGCATCGTCATCCCGCCAATCGCCGGGGATGGGCACGCTCGGCCGCGGCCGGGTCGATCCGAGCGGCGCGCGCTTCAGCCGCCATCGAAGGGGTTCCGGCCGACGAGTTCCCCGAGGCGGAGGTGCGAGATCCGATCCTGGCCGGAGCGCTGCGGGCCACCGCCGAGGTGGCAGCTGCGGTTCCGGTCTGGGAGCGGTCCCCGCTGCAGGCTCTTGCCCGGCTCCACTCCGTCATCGCCGGCGGCCTGCAACCGACAGAGACCCTCGGTCGGCCCGTGCGGGCGGCCGACCGGCTCGCCGCACTGGCCGGACGGTCCCTCGCCGGACGGCGGCCTGGCCCCGTGCTGGTCGCGATGATCCACCTGGAGTTGTTGTCCGCGCAGGCATTCGAGGCGGGGAACGGGGTGCTGGCGAGGGTCGTCACCCGCGTCGCAGGGATCGCAGGCGGCCTGGATCCGCACGGTCTCGGGGTGCCGGAGGTGGCCTTCTGGCGTGCCGGCGCGCGGTATCGCGCGGCCGGCGAGCGACTGTCGGCGGCGTGCGAATCCGGCGATCGGGACGCGGTGGACGCCGTGGTCCGGACCTGGTTGGTCGATCACAGCGCCTGGTTGACCGACGGCGCACGCGAGGGTCGATCGATCGCCGACGTACTCGCCGATGCTCCGGGGTGACGCTCGCCAGGTCTGGCTGTCGTCGAGCGGACCAGAGGTCGGGCAGTGCTGCGGTGGGAGACCTGCCGAGTCCGTCGATCGGGCAGCGAAGCGCGGGAAGACAAAAGGTTGCGTGCCGAACGGGTGAATTTGTATCCAGCCAGAGTTGTCGCTCCGTGGTGCATCGATTGCGGTGAGGAGTCGGCTGAGGGACAACGGGCAGGCCGCGCGATCGGCCTCCCGAGCACGTGCCACTCAGCAGGTCTGGTCTCTCGTGCTCCGGTCGGGGATTGGCCCCGAGTGCGTCGAACAACCGGGCGATTGCCCACGGAATCTCAGGCCTGAGTTCGGGTCAGCGGGTGGCCGGACGGCACCCCGGGGATCTCGGGAGTGCCAGCGGGTTCCGTGGAGGGCGGACGCGCGACCGGAGCAACTCGGCCAAGGCTGGGAGAGGGGTGGACGACGCCCGGCCCGAGCGGGGCCGGACGTCGTCCTCCGAGAGATCGTCGGTGATCAGGCTGCACCGAATTCACACCGTCACTGCTGGTCGTCAGGTTTTTCCCGACAGGCCGACGGTGGCACACCTTCCGCGGCGTAGGCGGTGAGTGGGTACCGGGATCGCTCGAGGCAACTCCGTCACGGGGCGGGCCGGGGTTTCTCTTCCACACCGCCGCTGGCCGATCCGGGGCTTCCTGATCACAGTCATACTCCCGCTGCGGGACGTTGGCAACAGTTCGGCGCAGGGTGGTCGGATCGGGCGGACGGGGGGTGCTGGGAGCGGACAGATGGTGCCGTCGCGACGGCCGCGGCGCAGCCCGTCGGCGCGGTGGATCACGGGTGCGCGGCGATGGAGTGGAGGCGGCTCGAGGGATCGAGCTCAGCATGCTGGGGTGCCTCCGCACTTCGATGGCATCCGGTGCACGGGATGATGCGGAATTCCCCAACGGGTGAATTCCGCGGTGACGGAGCGCATCGGAGAGCGGAAATGTGTCCGGCAGGCCGGTGAGCCTGACAATCAGGTGATGACGGCCGTGGGGTACGCGGCTACAGTGATGTCAGTCGGTTCCACCCCCCCCGGAACCGGCGACCCGGTTCAGTTCAACCCCCCGGAACTGAACCCCGCGGCCCCCGCCTACCCCCCCTGGCGGGGGCCGCCCCTTTACTCGGTCGGCAGGCTCCCAACGCGAGCCCCCCCAAGTTGTCCACAGAGCCCCGCCCTGTCCACACGAGCGTGGTCACCCTCGCCGTCGGTCCCTGCGATGACGTCTGCTGATGGTTCGCACACAGACCACGCCGTCGGCTCCCCCCGGCGCGTGGCAGGGGAGGCACGAGATGGTCCGACGGATGGCGGTCAGCAGTACCAGCGACCCCGGCACACGACGGGATCCCGGCGGCACCGAAGTACTGCTGATCGGCGCCGATGCCGAGACGATTGCTGCGCTGCGGCGGATCTGCGCCGCGACCGGTACCGGGATCGTCGTCGTGACGGAGCCGCCCAGCAGGACGCTCTGGCGATCGGCAGGACACGTCGTGCTGGACCTGGCGCAGGCGCAAGATGTTGTCATGCAGCAGTTCCCGCGCAGGGAAGGCGTCACCGTCGTGTGTCCGACCGAGCCGACCGCTGCGGCACTGGGGTGGTGTGTCCGGCTCGGCGCCGAGGCCACCGTCACCCGCGACGACCTGGACGCGGCACTGACGGAGCGCCTGGGGAGCGGCGTCACCTCGATCGGAACGGGCAGGGTGATCGCCGTCGTCGGGGCCTGTGGCGGTGCGGGTGCCTCGGTGTTCGCCGCGGCTCTCGCGGTCGCGTCCGGCCGGGAAGCGCGCTCCACGGTGCTCGTCGACTGTGATCGGTGGGGCGCCGGCCTCGATGTGGTGATGGGGTTGGAGGGGGCATCGGGAGTGCGCTGGCCTGATCTTGCAGCGCCGAGCGGGCGGCTGGCCCCCGATGCGCTGCACCGCGCACTGCCCGCCGGCGCCCGCGCGCACGGTCGCGTCCCGGTCCTCACCTTCGATCGGGACCGCCTGCACGACGTTCCGGTCGAGGTCGCCGACGTCGTCGTGAGCTCGTTGCGATCCGGTGGCGACACGGTGGTCGTCGACGTCCCGAGGATCCCTTCGGATGCGGGTGATCGCGTGCTCGAACTCGCCGATCTCGTCGTCCTGCTGACGCCCGCCGATGTCCGGGGATGTTGTGCCGCCCAACGTCAGACGGAGAAACTGCGAGGTGCCGGAGGTCCGATCGGACTCGTCGTCCGCGGTCCGTCCCCTGGCGGTCTCGGCGGCGACGACCTGGCATCGGTGCTGGGGTTGCCGTTGATCGGCACGTTGCGCCCGCAGTCCCGCATCACCCGCGATCTGGAAGCCGGACGGACGCCGGGGGCCGACCCGCGGTCGCCGTTCGGACGCGTCTGTCGAGCCGTGCTCGCCGAGGCCGACGGGCTCCGAGGATGACGGTCACCGATGGATTGCCCCCTGGCCTGGTGGAGCGGGTACAGCACCGGCTCGCCGAGGATCGGCTGGAGCCCAGTCCGCAGGCGCTGGCTCGCGCGGTGCGCGCCGAGGGCGGGCGCGTCGTCAGCGATCAGGAGCTGGTGCGGTGGCTGCAGCTCCTGGAGGGGGAGTTCGTCGGGGCAGGACCGCTCGCGCCCCTGCTGGAGGAGGCGGACGTGACGGACATCGTCGTCAACGGCTGCCAGGACGTCCGGGTCGATCGGGGAAACGGCTGGGAACCGACCGGTCTGTCCTTCCCCGACGACGAATCCGTCCAGCGCCTGGCCCGCCGACTCGCAACGGCTGCCGGGCGACGGTTGGACGACGCGCATCCTTTCGTGGACGCCCGGCTCGTCGATGGAACCCGGCTGCACGCGGTGCTGCCGGCGTTGTCGGTGGGCGGAACCTGTCTCTCGTTGCGGGTGCTGCGACCGGCGACCCACGACCTGGACGCATTGGCCGGACGTGGTGCGCTGCCCGGGATCACCGAGACCGTGCTCCGGCGGCTGGTGGCCGCACGGGTCGCCTTCCTGGTCTCGGGCGGGACGGGCTGCGGCAAGACAACTCTGCTCGCCGCATTGCTGGCACTCGTGGATCCAGGCGAACGGATCGTGACCGTCGAGGACGCCGAGGAACTGCGTCCACCCCATCCGCACCTGATCCGGTTGGTCGCCCGCCCGGCCAACGTCGAAGGTGCAGGGGGAATCGAGCTGCGTGAGCTGGTCCGGCAAGCGCTGCGGATGCGGCCGGACCGGATCGTGATCGGCGAGGTGCGGGGGGCCGAGGTAATCGACTTGTTGGGTGCCCTCAACACCGGTCACGACGGAGGGGCTGGAACGGTCCACGCGAACCGGGTGGCAGAGGTCCCGGCGCGGATCGAGGCGCTCGCCGCCATCGGCGGGATGCCGCGGGATGCCGTGCACGCGCAGCTGATCGGGGCGTTCCGGGTGGTGGTGCACCTGACCAGGGACGCGGGCGGACGCCGGGTCAGCGAGATCGGCATCGTCCGACGACAGGACGACGGCCGGGTGGTGTGCCTGCCCGCGGTCGTCGGCGGCCGCGCGGTCGAGCCCGGCCACACGATGCTGGAGGCGGTCCTCACCGACGGCGCCTCTGGTGCACGTGCATGCTGACCGACCGGCTCGGGGTGTCTGTCGTCGTGTTGCTGCTGGCGCTCGCGGTGGCGGTCTGGCCGGTCGTGGCGCTACCTGCTGGTGCGCGCTGGCCGGGATCGGGGGCGCAGCGTCCGACAGCTCGGCGGAACCCCGCGGCCGCCTGGTCCGTCGGCGGATGTGCGGCGGGTGCGGCGGTGGCCGGAATCGGGTTCGGTTGGCCGATCGGGGTGGCTCTCGCTCTCGTCATGGGCACCCTCCTGCTGCTGTCGGCAACGGCTCTGCGGCAACGACGCGAGCGCTCCGAGCGCGCCGAGCTGGGGGTGGTGCTGGGGGTGCTCGGGCGCGAGCTGCGCGCGGGGACAGCCGGTCAGGAGGCACTCGAGATCGCGGCGGTCACCGCAGGCGACGCACTCGGTCGGAAGCTGAGAGCCGCGATGTCGCAGGCATTCAGAGCAGACGGACGATCGGCAGACGACTGCGCAGCGGGGTGGGATTCGCTCGGCAACCTGGTGTCGGCGTTGCGGATCTCCGACCGCCACGGGGTCCCGCCGGCAGACCTGGTCGAGGTGATCGCGGGGGATGTGGCGCGCGCGGTGGCAGCCGAGGAGGTGCGGATCGCGCAGACGGCAGGACCGCGCTTCTCCGGATTCGTGCTGGGAGCGCTGCCGCTGTTCGGCGTACTGCTGGGGACCGGGATCGGCGCTGATCCGGTCGCGGTCCTGCTCGGTGGTGGCGCCGCCGGGTCGGCGTTGCTGGTGGTCGGAACAGCGCTGGTCACCGCCGGTCTGCTGTGGTCGGCGCGGATCGTCGCCGGATGACCGGGAGCATGATGGCCCCGGCACTCGTGGTCCTTGCTGCGGGCGTCGCGGTGTGGCCGGAGTCGACCGTGCGGGCGGCGGGCTCTGCGAGAGTCGTTGCGGCACAAGGATGGTGGGCGGCGAGCCGGATCGTGGTCGGCGCAGTTCTGGCAACGATCCTGATCGCCCCGGACTGGTGGCCGGCAGCGGCTCCGCTCGCTGTCGGAGCACATCTTCTGCAGCGCAGAATGAGTCGTCGTCCTGACGTCCGACTGCGGCTGCGACGACGCCATCAGCTCGCCCTGACCCTGGAGATGATCGCCTCCTGCCTGGCGGCGGGGCTGGTACCGGCGACGGCGGTCGCGGTCGTCCTGCGGGCACGGGGGGATCCGCTGCACTCCGGGCGCGCCGACGCGGGCGATGATCCTGCGGTGGAAGCGCTGACCGCGGTGTCGGCACTGCTGACGGTCGGCGCCGGATCCGAGAGTGCCTGGGCGCCGGCAGCACAGTGCCCGGAGCTGGCACCGCTCGCGGCCGCCGCTGTCCGTACCGCTCGCGGCGGTGTGGCCCTGGCTGCCGCCTTCCGCGATCGGGCCGAGGCGTTGCGGCAGGAGTGCGCTCGACTCGAGACCGCCCGATCGGGTCGGGCGGGGGTGCTGATGACCGCTCCGTTGGGCATCTGCTTCCTGCCGGCGTTCCTCTGTCTGGGGCTGGCCCCGGTGGTGATCGGGCTGCTCGGATCGCTGCACCTGTGGTGACCGATCACGCTCGACTCCGCCCGGCCGGGTCGGCGCCGGGGATCACGCCTGCGGGCGCTGCCAGGCAAACGCGGACATCGGGTTCTCCACCAGGATCGCCTGCACCGCTGAGGGTCCCAGGGCCTCTCCGATGGCGCCGGCGGTCCGGGTGAGGAGCGCGGGCATCCCCGGTCCGGAATCGACCGATCGAGCGGCAGCCGTGGTGGTGTCGCCGCCGAGCAGCAGTTGACCCAGATGACCCGCCGCAGCCAGGGCTCGCATGCTCTCGACCAGCCGCCAATCGGTGGCATGGTTCGCCCGTGACGGGCCGTCGAAGCACAGCAGGACGCCGGTCGCGGCAAGATCCGCCTGGTAGGCCGGATCCGGATTCCGGCCGACGTGACCCAGGATCACCGAGCCGGGGGGCACTCCGTTGCTGGTCAACTCATTCACCACGTCGAGCCCGGCGGTGCCGAGTTCGAGGTGAACGGCGACGGAGCATCCGGTCGTCCGGGAGGCCTCGGCGGCTGCCGTCAACGACTGTCGTTCCCAGTCGTCGATGTGGTGGAACCCGGTGCCCACCTTGATGATCCCGCACGGGACCGGTGCACTCAGATCGGCCAGGAACCGCTCGAGCAGCAGCTCGTCGTCGACCCGGTCGTTGACCCGGCCGGCAGGCGGATGGTGCTCGGCCCGGTGCCGGCCGGTCGCGGCGATGACGGTCACCCCGCTGCTCCGGCTCAGTTCCGGCAGCACCGCCAGACCGCGACCGAGCCCCGCGGGCGTCCACTGGACCACCGTGCGACCACCGGCAGCGGCGAAGCGGTCGAGTTCGCGACGGGCGGCCACCGGATCGTCGAGCTCCTGACCCGGCAGCAGCGGCGAGGCGAACATGAGGTGGTCGTGCGCGTTCGTGACGCCGAGGGTGCGGGCGGGCACGTCCCCCAGGACGGTGCGGGCAACAGCGCCGTCGTTCGATGCCCCCATCGCCGGGCTCATCCTTCGCTCACGTGCAGCACGTCGTACTCGGTGAGGTAGCCCGGCGCGCCCTGCGCCACGGCCGAACCATCCGTCGTGGCATAGAGGACGATCTCCCAGCTGCGGGGATCGATCCCCGCGGACGCCCGGTGGATCCCGGGCTCGCCCTGCAGCGATGCTACGAACTCGACCGTCTGCTGTGCCGCGGCGGTCGGGTCGCTGTGTGGCGGCAGCGGAAAGGTCCACCGGCGGGCCGCGACGACCTCGGCTGTCGGAAGCGATCCTACGGCCGATGTCAGCGGCAGCCAGGTGTGCACCGTAGGTCGGCCGAAGTCGGCGACGACGCCCTGGAAACCGGCGCCGCCGGCCAGGAACAGTGCTGCGGCGTCCGCCGCACGCCAGGAGTAGAACGGTGCGTACTCGTTGACCGACGAGCCGCGTTCACCGGCCACCCGGATCGCGTACGCCTTGAAATCCAGACCGCTACGGCCGTCGAGCGCCGCACCGCGGGTGCGGACCCGGTGCCGGATCACCTCCATGTCGTAGTCCAGCGGCAGGACTATCGGATACTGCAGCAGCCAGGCCGCGGTGGCGGTCGTCATTCCGGGATCCGGGTGTCCGGGCCGATGGCAGCATCCCGGGCGTCGCTCACCGGTTCGCCCCAGAGCACGCCGGCGTCGTCGAGATCCCGGGTCTGGACGGCCACGTGAGTCATCGGTCCGTCTGGATCAGCTCCGTGCCAGTGCTCCTCACCCGGCTCCGTCCAGACCGCGCCACCGGGATGCAGCGCCAAGAGGCGTCCGTCGCGGGTGCCTACCGCGCCCTGCCCGGAGGTACAGATGAGTAGTTGGCCGTGCGCGTGGCTGTGCCAAGCAGTCCGGCCGCCGGCGGCGAACTCGACCATGAAGACGTGCAGTCGCGGGTCCGAGCCGGGTACGTGGTCGGCGCCGGAGACGGTGCCGGAGAATCTGGCTCCGGTGAGCGGGCGGGGCGCGAGATCAACGGTGTGCATCAGGTGCTCGATCCTGTGGTGGGTGTGGCGGCGTGATCGATGAGGGCGACGGCGCCGGTCACGGCCCGGTGAAAGGGAACGGCTGAGCCCTGGGCGCGGGCCAACACATAGCCGCCCTGGACCACAGCAAGGACGGTGTCGGCGAGTTCCTGTGGGTCGAGATCGGCCGGGAAATCGCCGGTGCGGATCCCTTCGGCGACGACCGATCGCATCAGTCCGCGGAGTCGGGTGAACGTCGTCCGCAGGATCTCCTGCAGCGGAGCGCTGGTGAGTACGTCCGCGTCCTGGGCCATTCTGCCGACCGGACAACCGCGCAGGACGTCACGCTGCCTCAGCAGGTAGTCGCGAATACGTTGCGGCGCAGGTCGATCAGCGGACAGCAGGGCATCCGCTGCGGCAAAGGTCTCGGCCGCCCGATGCTCGAACGCTGCTGCGGCGAGCGCTTCCTTGCCCGCGAAGTGGTGGTACAGCGATCCCTGACCGACCTCGGCGCGGTCCATGATCGCGCGGGGTGAGGTGGCGGCATACCCCCGCTCCCACAACAGCTCGGTGGTCGCGTCGACCAGCCGGGTACGGGCGTCACTCTCGGGACTCCGGGTCATCCGTACATAGTAGTTGTTACAGACATGCAGTCAAGTCACTGGTCCGAGGATGGACTGCTGACCTGCCGGGGTGGCGGGGCACGAAGAACTGGCGGCGGGTGAGCTACCGATCGGGTCGTGGTGCTGCCGGGCGAGAAGCAGTTCCGGTGACGGTCGGCGGACCCGGACGCGCCGACCGGAATGCGCGACTGGGTCCATGGTCTGGCCGACGCAACCGGCTGAGTTCTTGCCGCACAGCAGAAATCATGCCAACCGGGCGTGCCAGTGCATGTCGTGCCAGCCGTCCTGATGGAGCACCTCGCTGCGCGCAGTTCCCTCGAGTTGGTAACCCACCCGCTCCGCCACTGCACACGAGGCCGGGTTCCTGGTCGAATGTTTGAGCACCGCCCGGTGTAGTCCGACCTCCGCGAACGCCCAGTCGGTCAGCGCTGCCAGTGCCCGGGACGCCACTCCCCGGCCTCTTGCTCCCGGCAGGACCCAGTAGGCGACCTCACCGGAACCCTCGGACAGATCGAGGGTCCGTAATCCGATCCGCCCGACGACCACCTGGTCACGAGTGACCGCCCATTCTGCGCCGATCTCCGTTGTCCACCTGACGGATCGGGTGGCCACCCAGTCCTGCGCCTCGCTCGCCGTCATCGTCCTGGCGTGCCACCGCTGGATCTCGGGATCGCTGTATGCGTCAACCAGAACGGCCACATCGGAAGGCTCCCACGGCCGCAGCAGGAGCCCGACGCCGTCCAGGACCGGCTGTTCGCGCCCGCCGAGCGCCCCCGCGGACGTCACCGCTGTCACCAACTTCGGCATGCGCACAGTCTCCCAGGCGTGTGCAGTCAGCAGTGAGTCGGGCCAGTTCGCCGATGCGCACCCGTCGACAGGTGGCGGCGCGGACCACCGTCGACCATCACCTGGATGTGAGGGTCGGGGTGCCGCTGATCCTGGCGCCGGGGCCGGTGTGACAGCGGTCAGTGGTGACGGCGCCAACGCTCCGCTGCGGCGCGGGCGTGCGCCGCACGCCGGGCTTCCTGCTCGTGCAGGATCCCGAAGGTGAATCCGTTCTGTGTCGGGTCGGCGTGGGTCGCTGCCCCGAGCTGCCGCAGCAGTGCGGCTGCCACCGCACTGTCCTGGTACTCGCCGAGGATCTCCTGGAGTTCCTTGAACGCCTTCACGGCTGCGCGATGTCTGCCGCTCTGTCCCGCGCCGAGCTCAGCTGCATAGCGGGCGCGTTTGGTTGCCTTGCGGGCCTCGTGCAGCAGCTCGTCGTCGCCGGTGTCTAGGGCCAGATCGAGCCGGCGGCGGGCCTTGCGTCCGGCGCGCTCGACGGAGGACGAGGTGACGCGCGCACCGGCACGTCTGCGGGTGCTGGGTGCGAGAGGGGGGTGTCGGACGAACTCCGACGAGGTCCGCAGCAGCTCGTGATAGCGGTCGCCGGCCATCGCCTCGCGCAGGGTGGCGGCGGCCCGGAGTTGTTCGCCCAGCAGGTGTTGTTCGATCGTCGCCGCAATCGGTCCGAGGACCAGTTCGTCGGGGAGCTCGGCCAGGGCGGTGGCGAACCGGTCGCGTTGCACCTGTCGGTCGCGGACCTCACCCAGCAGCGCGGCGTACCAGGCCAGCTCGCCGCTGAACCCGGTGGCGGTCGCCGGGTCGAACAGCCCGGCGAAGATCTTCAGGGTGGACCTGGCGCGCCTGGTCGCCACCCGAACGGTGTGGACATCCTCGTGGCCCGTCCGCAAGCGGACATCCTCGGCGATGAGCGCGGCATCCTGCGCGGCAAGGAAGGCGATCGCGTCCACCGCATCAACAGGACTCTTCTTGCCGGACTTGGCTTTTCTAGGCGGCTGCGGAGACGGTCCACCCAGCACCCTGGTCGCTCTGCTCTCGATGGAGGCAGGAGTTGCTCCGCCGGCGGTGAGGGCCTTGACGAGACGGCGCACCAGCTTCGGTCGACCAGCGGGCCCCGGCTCGACGGTGAGCTCGCGCCAGGAGTTCAACTGCGCTGCCCCGGGGGTGGATGCCGACGCGTGCAGCGTTTCGTCGGTGATCTCGACGATCACCGCTCCCGTCTCGTCGGTCCACCGGTGTGTGGCCCGTTCGGAACGGACGGTGGCCGACGTGAGGAGCGCGCCGCCGCGGGCGATCCCGCTCACCAGTGCGGCGAGCTCGTCGGGCACCGCGGTCTCCGACCCGAGCGGCGCCCGGTGCAGCGCCGGGTCGATTCCGTTCGGCAGGGTGAGCTCCCAGCCCGCGTCGGACGGTCCACTTCGCAGCAGCAGCGTCGCACCGAATCCCAGCAGATCCCCTGCAGCAGTGTCGAAGTACTCCGCAACCGATTTCTCCACACGGAGGACCACGGCGACATGTCCAGGTCCCATCACTGCGGCTGGGTCGGGCAGCGACCAGTCCTCCGGGACGTCGTACCTACTGGGTTGGCCAACCGGCTGCGCAGTCATCCCACTACAGTGCCCTTCCGGAGCACCCGTGACACGGCACCGATTCCAGGGAGCAACGCGGAGCCCCATCGGCAGAACCCGGGCCGGTCGGCCGCGATGGTGATGTCGGATTCCCGCCAGCTGTCCGAGGCGTCGCTTCCTACCGTTCGAGGCGTGAACACTGACTTCGTCGCCAAGACGCCTGCCCCTGCCCAGATCCGTGGTCCTGTCGTGCTGTTCATGTCGCTCGCGGCTGCCCTGGGCACCTCGACGATCTATCCGCTGCAACCTGCCGTCGCCGATGTCGCCCACTCGCTGGGATCTTCCGTGGCGGCTGTCGGCGTTGCGCTCGCCTGCGGATCGGTCGGCTACCTGCTCGGGCTGTGTCTGCTCGTCCCGCTGGTCGACCGGTTCGCAGCGAATCGCGTTCTCGCCGCACAATTCACGGCGCTGGCCGCTGCCCTCGCAGTGAGTGCGGCCGCCGGGAGCGCCGCTGTCCTGGGTGTGGTGGTCGGTGTGGTCGGCGCCTGTTCAGCGGTCGGTGCAGGTCTGAGTTCAGTCGCCGGTCGCTGGGCGCCGCCGCGCCGGCGCGCGACGACGCTGGGCGTGGTGACTGCCGGAATCTCCGCGGGGATCCTCGCCGGCCGCATCGTCGGTGGATGGCTGTCGGACCGCATCGGGTGGCGGCCGATGGTGCTGGTGTTCGCGGGCGCCGGCGCACTGATCGCCGTGGCCTGTTGGGTGGTGATTCCCAGTGCCCGCGGGACCGTCGAACGCGGCTACCTCTCGACCTTGCGTTCGCTGCCAGGGCTGATCATCCGCAACGCGACCCTCCGGATGGCCGCGCTCCGCGGCGCGCTGTGGTTCTTCGCCTTCTGCGCGATCTGGGCCGGGCTCGCGGTCGCCCTGTCGGGACCGCCGTTCTCCTACTCGGCGGAACAGATCGGGCTGTACTCCCTGGCCGGACTCTCGGGCATTCTGGTCACCCCGCTCGCGGGAAGCCTGACCGATAGGATCGGCGCCCGCTGGGTCATCGTGGCCGGTCTGGTGACGGCCGGGCTCGTGGCGGCCGTGATCGGCTCCACCCTCGACAACACCCCGATGACGCTGGTCTGTCTGGCGATCTTCGACGCCGGCCTGTTCGCCGCGCAGGTCGCCAACCAGAGCACAGTCCTGACCATCGATCCGGCGTCCCCGGCGCGCTACAACAGCGCCTACATGGTGGTGTACTTCGTCGGCGGCGGCCTCGGCACGGCATTCGGCCCGGTCGCAACCGAGGGCTTCGGCTGGACGGCCACCGCGATCACAGCGGCAGTCGCCATCGGGCTGGCCTGCACGCTCGCCCTGGTCCCGGCCCGACCAGCAGCGACCCGCGCCACCGACGATGCGGCCACAGCGTGAGGACCGAGGTACCACTGCCGCTCCCGGGACTCCACGGCTTGCTCGGGATCGACCTGCACGAGATCCGCTCCGCAGCATTCCAGCTCCCGGACATCGAGGGCACCATGATGGTCCGCGAGGAACACCTCGCGTCGACCGGGAAGCTGCACACCGCGGCGATCGTCGGGCTGGCAGACACCGCCTGCGGGTACGGATGCCTGGCAGCCCTCCCACCGGGAAAGATCGGGTTCGCCACCATCGAGCTCAACATCAATTTCTCCGGCGCCGCTCACGTCGGCCAGCGACTCGCCGTGCGTGCTCCTCGACCGCCGAACCCCGCCGGCACATGAGCCTGCCGAGTCAGGTGCATCAACGTGAACCGGCGACCGGCGCGTTCACAGGCTCGTTGATTGCAGGAGCTTCTGGCGACGGTGAACAAGATGGACAGGGCGCACTGACCCGCCGCGGATGCAGAGTGTGGGTCAGGGTGTCGAGTGGCGGATCCCCCTCCAGCCGGTGACGTTGCACTGACCGTCCAGATCGGCTCCGGCAGCCACGACGGTGCCGTCCGCACGCAGGCCGAGGGTGTGGTTCGCGCCTGCGGCGATGGCGACGATGCCCTGCCATCCAGCCACATCGCGCTGCCCGCACGTGTTGTCGCCAACTGCGACAACCCGTCCGTCGGCGAGCATCCCCACGGTGTGATGGCTGCCGGCGGCGACCGCAGTGACGTGTCGCCAGGTGTCTACGGCGCACTCACCCGCAACCCGAGCACCCGCCGCGACAACCGAGCCGTCGGCACGCAGGCCGACCGTGTGCAGGTAGCCGGCGCTGACGGCAATCAGGTCTCGCCACTGTCCGACGGCGCACTGACCGGCACGGTTGTTGCCCACCGCGACCGCGGTGCCGTCGGCCAGGGCGCCGACGGAGTGCCAGTCGCCGCACCCGACCGCGACGACGGTGCGCCATCCAGCGACATCGCACTGACCTTCGACGGTGCGCCCGACTGCGAGCACGGTGCCGTCCGTCCGGATCCCGAGCGTCCTACGCCATCCCGCGGCGACAGCCGTGATCCCACGCCACTCGCTCACCTCGCACTGCCGTCCCCGTTCCAACCGGCGGCCACCACGATCCCGTCAGCGCGCAGACCCACGGTGTGCGATCGACCGGTGTTGCGTGCGGAGTGGACATTGCCTGCCGCAACAGCAATGACGTCCCGCCACCGTCCGACATCCCCTTCGCCCGCAGCGATGTTGCCGGCGACGACAACGTCGCCGTCGGCGCGGCGTCCGACGGAATGCCGGCGCCCGGCGGCGAGCGGGGGAGCGTGCGTCACGGCGACGAGCCTGTCACGTGCGGTGGGGGTTCGACACCTCACGCTGGGGCATGCTCGTTCACCAGACGCCGTGGTGGAACCGGAACATGTGGCTGGGGTCGACCTGCTGCCGGAGCCGAGAGATCCGCATGACGTCGTCCGGCAGGTAGCTGGCGGCGACCGTCGCGGCGGGCACGTCGACTCCGGACAGGAAGTTCACGCACGCCGCTCCGGTGGCCCACGGCTGCATCGAGCTCTGGAGATCCTCGAGGACGGGCCTGATGTCCGCCGGCTCGCTGACGCCGCCGGTGTAGAGGACGAACCTGTCGTCGCGGCGGGCCTGTGCGGCAGGGATCGGGCCAGGTCTGCCCAGAGCGCCGCCCAGGTGACGCAGTTCGGCCATGAAACGACCTTGCTCGGTGTGCTTCAGCAGGATGTCGACCGCAGCGGGGTCGAGATCTCGCAGCATGCTGTTGCGGCCGTGGAAGTGCACGGGTGTTGTCGGTTCGTTGTGGATGGAAGCGACTGCGCTGTAGGGGATGTCGGCGACCGTGTCAATCACTGGATGATGAACTCGGAACGGTCTGAGCAGCGGCTCGGTGGCAGGGGCGGAGTCGGTGGAGGCGAAGCGTAGGTGTGCGCTGAAGCGTCCGCGGAGGGGTTCGGGAACTGCGGGTAGGTCGGGGAGGTGGATCAGCAAGGCCGAGGAACCCATGGATTCGGGGACGTTGCGGGTCCACTCGGCATAGGTGTGCATGGCCCCAGCGATCCCTGACCCGACGAAGTGCATCCCTCCTGCGTGCAGCCGGGTGATGGGATGCAGATCGATCTCGATGGCCGTGACGATCCCGAACATCGCCCTGCCGGCGCCGCGGAGAGCCCAGAACAGATCCGGGTGCTGGGTGGGTGTGACGTGTCGCAGTTCGCCGTCGCTGGTGACGATGTCCAGAGCGCGGACGTGGTCGACGGCCCAGCCGAGGCTTCGTCCCATCATGCCGACCCCGCCGCCCAGGTGGTAGGAGACGACCCCGACCTCGGGAGACGAACCGTTCAGTGGCGCAAGGCCATGTTCCGCAGCAGCGTGCACGAGCGCTCCGCCGCGGACTCCGGCCTCCACCCGGGCGGTGCGGGCGACCGGGTCGATGTCGATGCGGTCCATCCGGGTCGTGTTGACCAACAGTGCGCCGTCGGCGGGGCGCGCCGGACCGTGCCCGGTGGCGATCACAGCCACTGCGAGGTGGTGGGCATTGGCGTACCGAACTGCACTGACGACGTCGTCGACGGAGCCGGCGGCCATGATGCACGCGGGTCGATGCTCGACGGAAAGGTTGTAACCGGCGCGCTCTGCGTCGTAGTCGGGGTGGGTGTCGGTGATCAGCGAGTTCATGCACTGAGCGTTCATCGCGCTGGGCGCCGGAACAACGTCGGATCCGGCATCGGACGATAATCTGAGGCTTATGGACAGGCGGGACATCGAGATCTTCCTGACGTTGGCGGACGAGCTGCACTTCGGCCGGACGGCGCAGCGTCTGCTGGTGTCGCAGGCTCGAGTGAGCCAGACCATTGCGAAGCTGGAACGGCAGCTGGGTGTCCTGCTGTTCGTGCGCACCAGCCGGCGGGTCCAGCTGACAGCGACGGGGGCGGTCCTCGCCGACGAAGTCCGTGCAGGCTGGGACCGCATCGAGCAAGCAGTGTCCGCGGCCCGAGCTGCAGGCCAGAGTGTCGCAACCACCCTCACCGTTTCGTTGGAAGCGCCCGCGCTCGCCGATCTCGCCGCAGATGTGTTCGGACGGTTCACCTCTCACCAGCCCTCGACCCGAATCGTGTTCCGGGAGGCGGGCTTCGCCGATCCGCTGGATCTGCTGCGGCGCCGGGAGGTGGATGTTGCGGTCACCAACGCGCCGATCGAAGAACCGGACATCGAACCGGGCCCGGTGATCCACACCGAGGACGTCGTCCTCGCGGTCGCCAGGACGCACCCTCTCGCTGCCCAGCACATCGTGACGCTCGAGGACATGGTCGGCCATGTGGTCCTGCGGGCAGGTCGTCGGGCAGCGCCGTACTGGGACGGCTCCGGGCAGACGCCTTCGACGTGGCAGGAGCTGCTGGCCGCAGTCGCTGCAGGGGAAGGGATCAGCCCGGTCGCGAAGCACGCAGCTGAGTACTTCGCCAGACCCACCGTCACCATGGTGCCGTTCACGCCCGGATCGCCGTCGATCCGATGGGCCATCTGCTGGCGTCGCGGCGAGCGGACAGCCGGCATCGACGCTCTGGTCCGCGCTGTGGGGTGAGACCCACGAGCCACGAGAAGAGTGCCGGGTGGAGCCAGATCAGGTCAGCGCTGGCACGTCGTCCGCCAGGAAGCTGCCGCGCAGAGAGGAAATCAGAGGTGCGCGGGCTGTTCGGCTCCGGCTCTCATCGGTGATGTTCCGGCTGGTCCGGTGCGGCCCCGAGGAGGGGACGGAAGGTTCGGCGGAGGTCGTCGGTCCACTGGTCCGGGATCTCCCACGGGATGAAATGGCCGCCGCGTGGGTGGCCGGTGATGTTGACGTGGTGGTACCAGCCCGCGCGGTCGCTGTTCAGGAAGGACCGGATGCGTTCGGCGGAGGTGCTGATGCCGGGTGGGTTCTCGTAGTCGACGAAGGTGATCCCCGTCCGTGCTTCGATCGCCGGTGTTCGCTCGTGGGTGGGTGTCCACGGGTAGCGATTGTTGTTGGCGTAGGTGCGGATCGAGCTGCCGATCGCAGCGCCGGTCCAGTAGATGGTCGCGTGGGTGAGCAGCTCGTCTCGGGTGAAGACGGTGAAGATGTCGCCGTCGTTGTCGGACCACTTCATCCAGCGCTCGAGGATCCAGGCAAGCATGCCGGCGGGGGAGTCGGCCAGGCCCGGGGCGAGGGTGCTGGGGGCGAGCATCTGCGCGGCGAGGTGCACGGCGAAGCGGTGCTCGAGGTCGATGAGCCTGCTGCGTTGTTCGTCCGGCAGGCCGGGCGGGATGGGCCGTCCCCCGGTGAAATCCCACGCGCGGTCGCCATTGAAGAAGTCGAGCGTGAGCGCGGATCCGATGTGGATGCCGTACAGCTCGTCGGCGTACTTGTGCCCGAGCTGGCCGGTGACCAGGGCTCCGACATCGCATCCCGCCGCGGCATACCGTTGATGGCCTAGGGTTTTCGTCATCAGCTCGTGCCACACGTCCGCGATCTTCCAGAAGTTCATGTCCGGTCGGGTGGGGGTCGAGTACCCGAAGCCCGGCAGCGACGGCACGATGACGTCGAAGGCGTCCGCCGGATCGCCGCCGAAGGCGGCTGGGTCAGCAAGCTGGTCGATGACCTTGGACCAGTGCCAGAACGTCCACGGCCACCCGTGGCTCAGGATCAGCGGGGTCGGCGATGGCCCGACACCGGGTTTGCGCATGAAGTGCACGCGGACTCCGGACACCTCGACGGTGTAGTGCTCGTACGCGTTCATGGCCCGCTCGGCGGCCCGCCAGTCGTACTCCTGCGCCCAGTACTGCACCAGATCGCGCAGAAGTGCCTGCGGCACACCGTAGCTGCCGTCCTCGTTGCCGTCATCGTCCGGCCAGTTCGTGGCACGTAGCCGGAATCGCAGATCCTGCAGGGTGCTCTCGGGGATCGCGATGGGCGTCGGTGTGAGCGCATCGATGGCGGACGTCACGGTCGGGTCCTTTCGTCGTCGAGGTCCTGCCGGTGGTCGGGGTCCTGCCGGTCGGTGGGGCGCTGCTGGTCGGCGAGGGAAACGATGTCGTCCAGCACGCCGGCGATGCCCAACAACCGCTTGCGTCGGCCGGCGGGCAGCTGATCGATCAGTGCACGGAGCCGATCCGCCCGCTCGGTGTGGCGTCCCACCACGAGCTGGCGGCCGATGTCGGTGAGGGACAACAGAACTGCTCGGCCATCGGAGGGGTCCGGGCCGCGGACGAGCAGGCGGTCGCGTTCCAGCTTCGAGACCGCGGCGGTGAGCGCCGGCTGCTTGATCTGCTCCGTCCGGACCAGTTCGCTCAACCGACACGGTCCCCGCCGCGACAGGGTGTGCAGCACGGACAGGGCGGAGAAGCTCAGCCGATCCGTTCCCGGGAGTCGGATGAACACGGAGTTGAAGTCCTCGATCGAACGGGTCAGCCTCTCGACCGCGTGGTCAGCGTCCATCCGAAAACTGTATCAAAGATCGATCCAAATGCTCGCGGCGCATGGAAGGCCGTCGACCGGGATGGCGGTGTCGTCGGCGGGACGCGGCTGGGTCCCGAACCGTGATTGTGTTGTCGCGCACCACCATCCGCCGTTCGGATCCGGCGATCGGGGGTCAGGACTCACCGGTGGCGGTCGAGATGACGTCGTCGAGCACTGCGCGGGAGTTACGGAGTTCGGCGATCATCCGGTCGATGCGGTCGCGTTCTGCGGTGAGTTCGGCGACGAGTCGCGGGGTGGGCGTGCTGGTAGTCCGTTTGGTCTAGGGAGACTCACCCACACGCAATTCGGCACGGCTGCGAGCAGCAGCGGACTGAACCGCCCCGGCTAGTCCGGAGGCTTCCTCAAACGGGAACCTCAGCGGGCTGTTGGGTCCCAAGCGCAGCGTAGTGAAGCTCCTCCATCTCGACCGGTGGAAGGTCGAAGTTGTAGCCGTGCAGCCTTCGGTGGTTGAACCCAGTCGACCCACTCGGCGGTCGCGATCACGACGGCGTCCGAGCCGCGCCGCGGCCCGCGGGGCTTGATCTACTCGGTCTTGTACAAGCCCTCCATCGTCTCAGCCAGGGCGTTGTCGTAGGAGTCGCCGACGGAACCCCCACCCAGCGATGCCCGCCTCCGCCAACCGCTCCGAGTAGCGAATGGACGTGTACTGGGACCCGTGATCGCTATGTGCCACAACCGATCCCACATCCCGACCCGCATGGTGCTGGGTCCACACCGCCTGCTCCAACGCATCCAGCACCAGCTGCGTCGACATGCAGGTCCCGGCACGCCAGCCCAGGATCCGCCGGGGATGAGCGTCGGTCACGAACGCCACGTACACCCACCCCGACCACGTCGACACGTAGGCGATGTCGGCAACCCACAGCCGATCCGGCACAGCCGGGGTGAACCGGCGCTGCACCAGATCCTCCTGCCGGTGTGCCGCCGGGTCGGGGATCGTCGTGTGCTTGACCTTCCCCGGACCCCGCGGACAGGCCCGCCTCCCGCATCAGCCGCTCCACCGTGCACCGCGATGCCCTCCCGGTCCACACCCTCCGCGCCCCCTACACCGCATAGTTCTCACGATGAACCCGGCGGATCCCGCCAGAACAACAACGCATCCCGCAAGATCCGCGGCCACGGCCGGCGGGCCATGTACTCGTAGTACGACGACGGGGCGATCTGCATGCCGTGCTCGGCGAGCACCTGACAGATCGGCTCGACACCCCAGCGCAGCCCATCCCCATCACGCCGACCGGCATGGGGACGGATGAACTCAGCGATCACCGGGAAGGCCGGTCGAGCTCGGCCGCGAAGAAACTGGAAGCCGCTTTCAGGATCGCATTCGCCCGCTTCAACTCAGCGTTCTCCCGCTTCAGCTGACGCACCTCCGCCGACTCCTCCGACGTCATACCGGCGCGCTCACCCCACATCGACCTCAGAGCGGCGTACCCACGTCCGCAGCGTCTCCGGGGTCCCGACCCCCAGCAACGCCGCGACCCGCGCCATCGCCGCCCACTCGCCACTCACCCTCGCCGCGGGACTCCGCGACCATCCGCACCGCCCGCTCCCGCAACTCCTGCGGGTACCGCCTCGTCGTGACTCCTGGCCTGACTCCAACCTTCCCAAACAGTCAGAGCCTCCAGACAAGCCGGGGCGGTTCAGTGCACTGACGCACCTCGCGCGCACTGGAGGGCCGTGTCCGATGCCGGTCGAGTCGGTTGATTGAGTCTTCGAGCTGGACCGGATCTCCAGCAAGATCAGCGAGCCGGGTGTGCTGTCCAGCTGCCCAGCAGCGACATGGCCTGCTGCGACGGGCTTCCCGGCTCGACGGTGTACAGGAAAAGAGTCTGGTCGGTGTCGTCGGGCAGCGTCAGGGCCTCGTACGCGACAGTGAGCTCGCCGACCACCGGGTGCCGGTAGAGCTTGGTGCCGTGCCGTCGGCGCAGCACGTCGTGGTCAGCCCACCAGCTCGCGAACTGTGGGCTCGCGAGCGCGAGCTCTCCGACCAGTGCCGCGAGCTCCGGGTCGTCGGGGTGGCGTCCGGCATCCATGCGCAGGGTGGCGACGTTGTCGCGGGCGATCGCTTCCCAGTCCGCGTATCGCTCGCGGGCTGCGGGGTCAAGGAACACCCAGCGGGCATGGTTGCGCTCGTGCGGCGAGGCGGCGTCGACGTCGAACAGCAGTGCCCGGGCCATGGCATTGGTGGCCAGGAAGTCAAGGCGCCGGCCGAGCACGAACGCCGGCGTCGGGAAGGCGTCGACGAGCATTCGGACGCCAGGTCGCACCCGCTGCGACTTGGTGACGGGCGCACGCCGCCGACGCGCCGTCGGTTGGGCGAGATCGACGAGGTGGACGTGCTCATCGTCGCTGAGCTGCAGGACCCTGGCAATGGCGTCCAGCACCCCGTGCGAGACGTTCAGGTCGCGCCCCTGCTCCAGACGCACGTAGTAGTCGACGCTGACCCCGGCCAGCCGCGCCAGCTCTTCGCGTCGCAACCCTGGCACCCGTCGCGGCCTGTCTCCCGGCGCCAACCCGACGTCTGCTGGTTCGATCCGCGCGCGCCGGGAGCGAAGAAACTCACGCAGGTCCTCCTTCGCCGCCATGACCCCAGTGTGCAGGTAGGTCTTGACGCGGGTGGGTTTGACAGACCCGGGGACGGATCGAGCCTTCCCACGGTCGGCCAGCCCGCGGTTGAATACCACCATGACCCCAGCAGCTACGTCCCGTTCCCGATCCATGAAGGTCCGTACACCCGGCGAACCGCTCGAGTTGGTCTCTCGCGAGGTCCCCACGCCCGGACGGGGTGAGGTCCTGGTGCGCGTTGAGGCCTGCGGCGTCTGCCACTCCGATGCCTTCACCGTGGACGGCGGAATGCCGATCGACTACCCACGAGTGCCCGGGCATGAGATCGCGGGCACGATCGACGCGGTGGGAGCGGGTGTGCAAACGTGGACGGTCGGTCAACGGGTCGGGGTCGGTTGGTTCGGCGGTGCCTGCGGGCACTGCGACCCATGCCGGCGTGGTGACCAGATCAGCTGCGAGAACGGTCAAGTGCCCGGCATCGCGTACGACGGCGGCTACGCCGACCACGTCGTCGTCCCTGCAGACGCCCTCGCCTCGATCCCCGAGGACCTGGCCTCGACCGACGCGGCTCCGCTGCTGTGTGCCGGTGTCACCACGTTCAACGCGTTGCGCGAGAGCGGGGCTCGCGCCGGTGATCTTGTCGCGGTTCTCGGGGTCGGTGGGCTCGGACACCTCGGGGTGCAGATGGCCCGCCGCATGGGCTTCGAGACCGTCGCGATCGCCCGGGGCACCGACAAGCGGGAGCAGGCGCTCGCGCTGGGCGCCCACCACTACCTCGACTCAACATCGGTCGACGTGGCCGAAGCCCTGCACCAGCTGGGCGGCGCGCAGACGATCCTGGCCACTGTGACCGCGCCCGATGCGATGAGCGCCGCCATCGGCGGGCTCCGACCGCGCGGGCAGATGATCGTTGTCGGCGCCTCAACCGAACCCATGCAGATCCCGCCGTTCGCGCTGATCCCCGGCAGCACCGGAGTGATCGGGCACGCCTCCGGCACCTCGAAAGACTCCGAGGACACCTTGCGCTTCGCCGATCTGCAGGACGTTCGACCTCTCATCGAGACCTACCCACTCGAGCAGGCTGACGCCGCGTACGCCCGGATGATGAGCGGCGACGCGCGGTTCCGGGTTGTGCTCACGATGAGCTGACCGCCCCGACAGATGGCTCGACGGCTCGGTTACTGAACCGCCACCTGCGGTCGAGCCTGCTGAGCGCGGTCAGGCCACGGAGAATCCGGCGATCAGCAGGGTGGAATGAACCAATTGCTCACCACGTGCGCCGTCGCCCGCACACCGCCGTAAAGGGGATGGCTTCCTGAGACCTCGCCGAGAGGCGGGATGGCTCCGGACCCGGGTTGCCTGGTCTGGGACTTCGGGCGACACCGCGTGGGCTGCTATGACCGTCCACGCGCGATGTCTCGTCGGTGGGGGTGCTCCGCCACCGGTGCCGGCGTGTATCTGGGCCGCCAACCATGGTCATCTGCGATGCTCCCGGCGAAAGACGCGGTCCGCACCGCTGCCTGCACCGTCGATGAACATGGCCGGTGGAGGCTGACCCTGGAAGGCTTGTACGGGCGGCTGAAATGCCCACCCAGCTGCCCGGCGCAGTCAATCATCCTGCCGGTTCCGGGGCGGTGGGCCGGGCGATGAAGTGCTTGGCTCAAGAGGTTCCTGGTCCGGAGCAATCAAGGTCAGCATGGTGTTCAGTGCAGTTTCAAGCGGGACCGTGTCGCGTCGAGCCTGTGCGAGGACCAGTCCGCCTTGTAGGGCAGCGAGCAGGGTGACTGCGAGGTCGGCGGGTTCGATGCCTGCGGGGAGCCGGCCGGCGGCCTGCGCTGTTCGGAGGTGGGTGGACACGGCGTCGATCCATCGCTGGAAGCCGATGGCCAGGTGGTCGCGGGCAGTGGTCTCGGATTCGGCGAGCTGACCGACAAGTGACCCGAGCGGACATCCGCCTCTACCGTCGGCGCTACGGCTCTGGGCAAGGACCAGATTGCGCCATGTACGCAGGCCTTCGATGGTGCCCAGGTCTAGATCCTCGTGGCTTCGCACGATGGCGTCGGCCTGGTTGTCGATGACCGCCTCTACCAGGGCGTCCTTGTCGGCGAAGTAATGGTAGAGCTGGGATCCGCTGACCTCGGCGGCGGCCCGCACCTGCTCGATGGTGGTGCTGGCGACGCCGTGGTCGTGGATCAGCTGGGCAGCCGCAGCCACGATCCGGCCGCGGGTGCGGGTTCCCTTGGCAGTGAACGCGGCCGGCGGGAGCTGGGTGGGCACCATGCGCGACACGATATCAAGAGTGGGTTTGACATCCCAGTTTTATGCGGCATAGTGGGACGCGCGACCCAAAAAAGCTTCTGCCCCCGAGTTGCTGGATGATTGGGCCACCGAGAGAGTCCCGCAGCGATGTTGATCGCGAACCTGCTCGGCGAGGACACCAGGCAGATCTGGGACGCGGGGATGCCCGCCTAGAAATATCCGGTTGCTCGACCAGAACTCCCACACCCCATCCATGTTCCACCCTGAATCGGAGTGTTTAATGTCATTGCTCAGCCCTGGCCAGAGTTTCCCGAGTCTCACCGCCGGTCTCGCCGACGGCCAGCGCCTGGATTTGCCCGGCGATCTGGCCGGCGGGTTCGGGGTGGTGCTGTTCTATCGCGGGTCGTGGTGCCCATACTGCAACGCTCAACTGCGGGCGTTCCAACGTGCGCAGGCCGAACTCACCGAATTGGGGGTCCGGGTGGTGGCGCTGTCGATCGACGACGAAACCACCACCGCCGCCACGATCGACAAGCACAAGTTGACCTACCCCGTGGGGCACAGCGCTGATGCTGCGGCGATCGCCGAGGCGACCGGCGCGTTCGTCGACCCCGACGGGCATTTCATGCAGTCCACCGGATTCATCCTGGACCCCACCGGCAACGTTGTGCTGAGCGTGTATTCCAGCGGCGCGATCGGGCGGCTCGTCCCGGAGGATGTCGTCGGGATGATCCGCTACATTCGCGAACACACGGCGACCTGAACATGACCACCGTCACTGGGGCCAGCTCTGTCGAGCCCGACGCCACGGGATTGCCGGCCGACATCGAGTTCTTTTTCGATCCGGTGTGTCCGTTCGCGTGGATGACCAGCAAATGGGTCCGCACCGTCGCCGCCCAGCGTGAGTACCGGATCGGGTGGAGGTTCATCTCGCTCCGGATGCTCAACGCCCACCTGGACTACGCCACCCAGTTCCCGCCCGAGTACGAGGCCGGCCACACCGCGGGACTGCGGCTGTTGCGGGTCGCCGCGCGAGCGCGCGCTGAGCACGGCCCGGAGGTGGTCGGCCCGCTGTACGAGGCGATCAGCAGCGAGGTGTTCGACTCGACGGCCGCGGCCACCCTCACCGCCGCCCAGCGGGGCAGCCGCGCATTTGTCGCACCACTGCTGGCCGGCCTCGGATTGTCTGCTCAGCTTGCCGACGCCCTGGAGGACACCAGCTGGGACACCGAGATACGGGCTGAAACCGACCATGCGTTGAGCCTGACCGGCAAAGATGTCGGCACCCCGATCATTCACTTCCAGCCACCTCACGGCACAGCATTTTTCGGGCCGGTCATCAGCCGACTTAGTTGAGTCCCGCATAGTGGTGTAGCGCGGCGGCTGGCCCTGGTCCGGGTCTGGACATGGGTGCGGTCACCGCGTGATCCTTCGAGTGAACCTCTCACAGCACTCTCGAATGGAGCATCACGATGACCGCACCACACATTGTCGACCCCTGCTGGTCTGCTTGGCGAGGCCCTCGCGGAAGCGAGCCCGGACCTGATGCGGAGCCTGTTGCAGGCCACGATCAACGCGTTGCTGTCCGCGGACGCCGACGCGATCGTGGGCGGCGAGTACGGCCGGCCCACCCCGGGGCGGACCGCGCAACGCAACGGTTACCGCACCCGGGAGCTGGACACCCGGGTCGGCACGATCGATGTCGCCGTGCCGAAGCTGCGGACCGGCACGTACTTCCCGGAATGGTTGCTGGAGCGCCGCAAACGAGCCGAATCGGCGCTGATCACGGTCGTCGCGGACTGCTACCTCGCCGGGGTGTCGACCCGCCGGATGGACAAACTCGTCAAGACGTTAGGCATCAACTCCTTGTCGAAGTCGCAGGTGTCCAGGATGGCCGCCGACCTCGATGAGCACGTGGAGCAGTTCCGGCACCGCTCGTTGGCCGATTCCGGTCCGTTCACGTTCGTCGCCGCCGATGCGTTGACGATGAAGGTCCGTGAGGGCGGCCGGGTGGTGAACGCGGTCGTGCTGATCGCGACCGGCGTGAACAACGACGGCCGCCGCGAAGTGTTGGGGCTGCGGGTCGCGACCAGCGAAACAGGGCCGGCATGGAACACGTTCTTCGCCGACCTCGTCGCCCGCAAACTCACCGGCGTGAAACTCGTGACCTCCGACGCCCATTCGGGGTTGAAGGACGCGATCGCCGCGAACCTGCCCGGCGCGGCGTGGCAACGTTGCCGCACCCACTACGCCGCGAACCTGATGTCCGTGACCCCGAAAAGCATGTGGCCGGCCGTGAAAGCGATGCTGCACAGCGTCTATGACCAACCCGACGCACAGGCTGTCACCGCGCAGTTCGACCGGCTCATCGACTACGTCACCGACCGGCTGCCCGCAGTGAGTGAACACCTCACCGCGGCGCAACACGAGATCCTGGCCTTCACCGGCTTCCCCGAAGGGCTGTGGCAGCAGATCTGGTCGAACAACCCGAACGAGCGACTGAACCGGGAGATCCGCCGCCGCACCGACAGTGTCGGGATCTTCCCCAACCGCGAAGCCATCGTTCGCCTCGTCGGCGCCGTCCTAGCCGAACAGACCGACGAATGGGCCGAAGGACGCCGCTACCTCGGCCTCGACATCCTCGCCAAGTCCCGCCTCCACCTCATCACCGCCACCGAACCCGACAACCACCAGGAGACCGACCTGCCCGCACTCACCGCCTGAACACCAACGAAGAATCACGCACCGCTACACCACCACCAGGGGCTTGACCGCCGACTTCCCAGCGACAGCGACGCCGTGCAGCTCTGGGATCACGTCGTCGGGCTGGCCAGTTTCCCCGGCTTCGCCGAACTCAAGCGCAGCTTGCGGGAACAACCGCAACTCCGCAGCTTCGGCTTCGACCCGAACAAACATGGGACAGCCGCCGTGATCGAGGAAGACTGGCACGGCGGGAGCCGCCGTCAGAAGAAGTAACCAGAAGGACAGGACGCTGCGGAAGGTGCGGGCACGCGGGTTGTCCTCTGAGGTGGCTGGCTCTCGGCGAAGCCAGCCCTCAGCCGAGCGCCATACCATCCAGCAGGTGCGCCTCGCGATGGTCGAGGGCGAGCCTGATCCCGCCGAAGACGACCACTTCCTGGCCCAACCAGGACGCGACGATCTCCGGCGGGTTGTCGATCATCGCGTGCGGCAGGAGCGACCGGGTGGTGGCGGCGAGCAGTTCGCCGGCGTCGGCGATACCACCTGCAATCACCACCCGCTGCGGGTCGCGCAGGATCACCGGTTGCGGAGTACTTGGTGGACACCACCACCCGATCCCGCCGCCCCGTCAGGAACCGGCCGAGGTACACCTCGGACTGCCCATCGGTGTACGCGTTCGCCGTGTCGACCATGTTGCCGCCGGCATCGAGGTAGACATCGAAGATGCGTCGTCCGGTCCTCTCGTCGGCACCCCATCCCCACGCATCCCCGAACGTCATGGCGCCCAACGACATCGGCGACACCCGCAGACCTGAACGGCCCAACAGACGATAGGAATCCAAACCCGTCGTCACGGCACATCCTTTCCTCCGGCAGCCGGTTGCTGCCTGCACCGAGCCTGCTGCCGGCAGGGAGCGGCAGGAAGGACGAACACATCCTGGGACGGCTGGTAGTTCCCGTGAAGTGACGGTCCGGGCGAGCGGGACCAGAGCGCTGAACCACCCCGCGGGTGGGCGGTTGAGCGTCACCTTCGAGGTGCTCGCCCCGATCGGGGATTCTGATCTGCGACTCATCGTCTACCGCGCCGCCGATGTGCCCAGCACGCACTCGACCGCATCATCGAGGTCAGGTCTGAGCATCCGGACAGGCATCTGCACGCTCTGTGAATCGATCATCGTCGGCGTGCAGCCTGTTCGCTCGAGAATGGCGTCTCGGCTGCAGTCTGGGGGCGCGGCGTGCGCACCTCGCCGGACGGAAGCGCTGAGTCTCTCGCGCGAAGCATCACGGGCCACACGTCGAGCCCGATAGTTGTCCACACACCTCCAGTTGTCCACACCCATGATCGAGCCGGATGCACTCTCTGCCCGCAAGGCACAGGCTCGAACTTCGATCGTCCGACACAGGTCGGACGGCTGTTCGGAGGGATGAGCGGTGGCACAACGGATCCGGAGCATGAGACGGCGGTACCTGCGCAGGGCGATGCAGTTCTCGGTGGCGGTGCAGGAACGCATCCGCCGGGGCTTGCGCGACGACGCGGGAATGACGACCGTCGAGTACGCGGTGGGCACCGTCGTCGCCGCGGCGCTGGCTGCCGTGCTCTACAAGATCGTCACCGGGGACTCGATCGTGACAGGTCTGACCAACCTGGTGACGCGGGCCCTCGGCTCGGTATGAGCGGCCCGGTGTGAGGGGTGTCGGAGGCGGCGGACGGGGACGGTGATCGTGGCTCGGTGACGGTGGAAGCGGCGCTGTCGCTGGTCGCCGTCATCCTGGTGGCGTCGCTGGTGCTGGCGGGCGTGGGGTGCGCCGTGGCGCAGGTGCGCTGTGTCGATGCGGCACGGGAGGTGGCGCGGTTGCTCGCTCGGGGCGACAGTGCCGGCGCCGCGTCCGCGTTGGCGCAGGTGGGGCCTGCGGGTGCGTCGATGGCGGTCTCGGAGGGGAGTGGGATGGTCACCGTGACGATCCGTGCTGCGCCGGTGGGGGGACTGTTGCCGGGCGTCGAGCTGTCGGCGACGGCGGTCGCTGCGCTCGAGTTCGGCGTGGGCACGGGATGAGCGAACGTGACCGTGGTTCGGCGACGGTGGTGGCGGCGATCTTCCTGGCTGCTCTGCTGGCAGTGGTCGTGGTGGTGCTACAGCTCGCGGGCGCCGTGATCGCACGACACCGCGCGGGCTCGGCCGCCGATCTGGCAGCGCTGGCCGGCGCTGGGTTGGTACTGCTGGACCCGGGAAATGCCTGTGGGCGTGCGGGTTCGGTGGCCGTGGCGAACGGAGCGCGAGTGGTCTCCTGTGAGGTGCAGGGCTGGGATGTGCTGGTGACGACGGAGGTCGACGTCCGGATCGGGGTGTTCGCCGGCACGGCGGGTGGGAGGGCGAGGGCGACGGTGGTGCGCGAGCAGGGGTGACACTTCGGCGACCTAGGCTGCGAGGATGTCCACGCCGAAGAATCTCGGACCAGATGAGTCCGCGTGGTTGACCACCCTGTCCGCGGATGGTTCACCGCACACCACACCCGTCTGGTTCGTCGCGGACGGAGAGTCGATCTGGGTGGCCACTTCGGTTGCGGCGCAGAAGGTTCGCAACCTGGCTCGTGACCCGCGGCTTTCGCTCGCTGTGGACGGATCTGGGCAACGGCCGCAGGTCGCCTCAGGCCGGTCCGCCGAGCGGGCCTGTGACCAGCACCCGGACATCATCGCTGCGTTCGCCGCCAAGTACCGCGGCTGGGACGCTGCAGATCCGACGCACTACGGCCCCCGAGTGCTGCTGGAGATCCAGGTCGATCGTTGGCTGCTGGGCGGTCCGGGCTGATCAGCGCGTGGCCGCGATCGCCATCAGCACGAAGCCGGCCGTGATCACCGCCACGCGCACGAAGTGCAGACGGTCCCAGCGGCCGACCTGCTCCCGCCAGTCCGCCGGGAAATCGCTCCCGGACCACCGCCTGACCCGGTTGTTGATCGGAACCAGCAGGGTGACCGACATCAGGACGCTGACCAGCAACAGGCCGGCGCCGGCCACCCAGAACCACCGGCCCGAGCCGGCGACGGCCAGCGCAGTGACGACAGCCAGCACCACGGACGCGATGTACCAGAACGGCATCACGCGGCCGAGCAGGCGTGCTCCGTCGGTCCTCGCGGCCAGGCCACCGTTGTGCGGCAGTCGGTCGAAGATCGGGTTCACGAACACCGCGACGGCGAACTCCGCTCCCACCAGTATTCCGACGATCACCACGGTCACCACGGAGATCAGCGTGTCCACGTCCATCCACTCCTTCGGTCAGGGCTCGGCTCCATCGGCCGCGTCACTGTCGACACTATCTAGCAGCGCTAGATATAGCAATGCTAGGTTGACCGGGTGGTGAAGCCCGCAGCCGAGACGCGTCAGCAGCAGCTGACCCGACGGCACGGCCGGATCGTGTCGGCAGCCCGGGAGATGGCCGAGGCGTCGGGATGGGACGGGGTCACCACGCGCCGACTCGCGGACGCCATCGGCTACAGCCAGCCGGTGCTCTACGGCCACTTCCCACAGGGGAAGGCCGAGATCATGGCAGCGGTGGCGCAGGTCGGATTCGTCGAGATGGCAGCCTTGATGAGCGGGGACGGCGCCGTCGAGCAGCACGGCGTTCACGTCGACCTGCTGCGCCGGGTGGTCGAGGGGTACCTGGCCTTCGCCACGCAGTCCCCGGCCACCTACGACGCGATGTTCAGCCTGCCCACCGAGTTGTTGTTCGCCGCCCCGGAATCCCCGCACGAGTTGCGCGCCGGGTTCGACGTCCTGGTGCTGGCCGTCGGCGGCGATGCGGCAGCGCCGCGTCCCGCGGACGGACTGTCGGCAGAGCTCCTGTGGAGCACGCTGCACGGGATGGCGATGCTCGAGCGGGGTGGTCGCGTGCGGACGCAGGATCGGACGGGCCGGATCGAGGGTGTCCTCGAGCTGTTCCGCAGCCGGTCGCGCTAGCGCAGTGCCAGGGTGATCGCCGGGTGGTCGGCGAACACGTCCAGCACCAGGTCGAAGTAGGTTCTTCCGGTGCCGGCTTCGAGGGTGCTGAGCTGCGTGGTGATGCCGGCAGTGGCGAAGGCTTCCGGCCGATCGAGCTTGTGCTGCAACCATTGCCGGGTGGCCTCGGTCCCCAACGCCTCGCGAGCGATCCGGTGGTCGAGCCAGATCACCTGCGCCGACGCACAGTCGAGCAACACCCCGTATCCGCCGTACAGCAGGTCGTTCAGCGCATCGAGGCTCTCACCCAGTCGCCAGTCGACCCCCACCATGAACACCCGGTTGATCTCGTCGTAGAACGAGGTGATGTCCCGGATGTTGTTCCCCTGCAGCGTCAGCACCAGCTGGGCTTCGGCGGCAGGCAGCAACCCGGCTGCGAGCCGATCGGTCACCGGAACCGCCGCAGTCGCAGGCTGTTCGCCACCACGAAGACCGATGACAACGCCATCGCTGCCCCGGCGATCATCGGGTTCAGCAGGCCGCCGGCCGCCAACGGCAGTGCGGCGACGTTGTATCCGAACGCCCAGAACAGGTTGCCCTTGATGGTCGACAAGGTGCTGCGCGACAGCCGGATCGCGTCACCAGCGCTCCGCAGATCGCCGCGCACCAAGGTGAGGTCGGCGGCCTGGATCGCGGCGTCGGTGCCGGTTCCCATCGCCAGACCCAGGTCGGCGGTGGCGAGCGCGGCGGCATCGTTCACGCCGTCGCCGACCATCGCCACCACTCGGCCCTCCTTCTGCAGTCGCCGCACCACGTCCACCTTGTCCTGCGGCAGGACCTCGGCGATCACGTCGGCCTCGGCGATCCCCACCTGGGCAGCGACCGCTGCAGCGACCGCACGGTGGTCACCGGTGAGCAGGATCGGCGTCAGACCCAACGAGCGCAGCTGCGCCACGGCTTCGCGGGAGGTCGGTTTCACCTCGTCCGACACCACGATCAGCCCGCGGGCGGCGCCGTCCCACCCGACCGCGACGGCAGTACCGCCGGTCGCAGCAGCCCGGTCCAGGGCGGCTCGCGCGTCCGTGTCCACCCGCAGCTGGTGCTGTTCGAGCAGCGCCGGCCGTCCGACGACCACCGTCCGCCCGTCGACCGTTCCGCGTACTCCGAGACCCTCGCTGTTGGCGAAGTCCGCAACGGCCGGCAGCTCCGACACGGCCCGCCCTGCGTCGGCGATCGCGCGGCCGATCGGATGCTCGGAGGCGTCCTCCAGGGCTGCCGCCAGGGCGAGCAGCTCTGCCGGGTCGGAGCCAGACAGCGGGATGACGTCACGGACGGACATCTGCCCGGAGGTGACGGTGCCGGTCTTGTCCAGCACCACCGTGTCGATCTTTCTGGTCTGCTCCAACACTTCCGGGCCCTTGATGATGATGCCCAGCTGGGCTCCGCGGCCCGTGCCGACCAGCAGCGCGGTCGGCGTCGCGAGTCCGAGGGCGCACGGGCAGGCGATGATCAGCACCGCAACGGCTGCGGTGAACGCGGCCGTCCAGCCGGCCCCGGCGATCACCCAACCGGCCAGGGTCAGCACCGACAGTGCGATGACGATCGGGACGAAGATCCCCGAGATCCGGTCGGCCAGTCGCTGGACCGCTGCCTTGCCGTTCTGCGCGTCCTCCACCAGCCGAGCCATCTGCGCGAGCTGGGTGTCGCTGCCGACACGGACCGCGCGTACCACGAGCCGTCCCCCGACGTTGGTGGTCGCCCCGATCACTGCATCTCCCGGTGCGACCTCCACCGGCACCGACTCGCCCGTCACCATCGAGGCGTCGATGGCGGAAGAGCCCTCTTGGATCTCGCCGTCGGTGGCGATCTTCTCACCGGGGCGCACCACGAACTCGTCGCCGACTGCCAGGCGGTCGATGGGGATCCTGCCCTCGACCCCGTCCCGGAGCACCGCGACGTCCTTGGCGCCGAGCTCCAACAACGCCCGGAGTGCGCTCCCCGCCTTCCGCTTCGAGGTGGCCTCGAAGTACCGCCCGGCGAGCAGGAAGGTGGTGACTCCGGCGGCCGCCTCCAAATAGATGTTGCCGGCGCCGTCCGTGCGGGAGATCGTCAACTCGAAGGCGTGCCGCATGCCGTGCTCGCCCGCGGTGCCGAAGAACAGCGCGTACACCGACCAGAGCAGCGCGGTGAGGGTGCCGACCGACACCAGGGTGTCCATCGTGGTGGCGCCGTGTCGGAGGTTGGTCCAGGCGGCGCGGTGGAACTGCCAACCACCCCAGACGACGACCGGTGCGGCCAGCGTCAGCGACAACCACTGCCAGTTGGTGAACTGCCAGGCAGGCACCATCGCGAGCAGGATCACGGGGATGGCCAGGACGGCCGAGACGAGCAATCGGTGGCGCAACGCTCGTGTCGGATCGTCGGTGGCCGCCGGAGCAGGCGCGTCCGGAGGGGCCGGCAGGGCCGCGGCGTAGCCGGCCGCGGCGACCGTCGCGAGCAACGCGTCGGTCGAGACGTCGGACGCGGCGCTGACCTTCGCCTTCTCGGTCGCGTAGTTCACGCTGGCCTCGACTCCCGGCATCTTGTTGAGCTTGCGCTCGATCCGGTTGGCGCACGAGGCGCACGTCATCCCGGTGATCTCGAGTTCGATGCTGCGGGAGCTGGGATCCGTGCGCGGATCGGTGATGCTGCTCATGGCGCTGCCTTCGGGATCGGGTGCTGCTGGAGGTGGGGAGAGGCTCAGGCGAGCTGGTAGCCGGCCTCTTCGACGGCGGTCTTGACGGCGTCGTCGGTGAGCGGCGCGTCGCTGGTGACGGTGACGGCGCCCGAGGCCAGGTCGACCGCAACCTCGTTCACGCCGTCCAACTCGTTCAGTTCCTCGGTCACAGAGGCGATGCAGTGCGCGCAGGTCATTCCGGTCACGGTGTAGGTGGCAGTGCTCATCGGTGGTTCCTTCTTCCTGAGGTGGGGTGGTGGGGGTGGAGTACTGGGTGGGTGGGCGGCGGAGTGATCGGCAGCGGTCGGAGTGGTGGCCGGTTGTCTGGACCGGGTCAGGAGCGTACGAGCCGGGCGATTGCCTGCGACGCCTCGTGCAGCTTGGCCTCGGCCTCGGGGCCGCCGGCCATTGCCGCGTCCAGCACGCAGTGCTCGAGGTGATCGTCCAGCAGGCCGAGAGCGACGGCCTGCAGCGCTTTGGTGACTGCCGACACCTGGGTGAGGATGTCGATGCAGTACTTGTCGTCGGCGACCATCTTGTCGATGCCCTTCACCTGGCCCTCGATCCGGCGCAGTCGCCTGCGCAGATCGTCCTTGCGGGGGGTGTAGCCGTGCTGGGGGTGGGTCATCTGGCCTCCTCGGTCACTGGCAACCATACCCCCGTAGGGTATCAAGCGCCAGTCGTGCCGGTTGGCCGGGTGCGGCTCTGCGGACGCCCCCGCAGCCGTGGCGCACTCGAGCAGTTGTCGCCGGCTCGAGTTGCGGCGCATTCTCGATGGTCACTTTCGGTCCCGAATCGGACCGAATCCGTCGATCCAGCATGCGCGGCGCAATCCAGCATGCGCGGCGCAGTCCAGCATGCGCGGCGCAATCCAGCATGCGCCGGGGGCCCGGTCAGCATGCGCGGCGACCGGGCAGCACGCACCGGGCCATCCAGCATGTGGCGGGGCCCAGTCAGCACGCGCCGGAGAGCTGTCGCCTCAGGAGAGCGCGCGCTCGGTGTCGGTGTCGAACTCGCTCACCGATGCACCCAGGATCTCGGCGCCCTGCTCGTCGTCCACTCCGGCACCCCGGAACGCTGCCACTGCCGCCTGCGATTCCCAGCGCTCGAAGATGTTGATCCGGCGCGGATCCACGATGTCCGGCGACAGCGCGAAGTCGAGGTTGCCCGCAGCAGCGCGGCCCTGCTCGACCGCGGAGACGCAACCGGCTAGGTAGGTCTCCCGCTGTGCAGCGTCAACGATCAGATGTCCAGCAACGATCACCATGGTGATGCTCCTTCTTCTTCTTCTCGAGTACCGAGGACCAGATCGAGCACGGTGACGGCCCCGTCCTTGAAGAGTGGGTGGTTCCCGTTGCCGCACTTGGGCGACTGGATGCAGGAAGGGCAGCCGGAGCGGCACTCGCACGAGGTGATGGCCTCGCGGGTCGCCTCCAGCCAGGGCCGGAACACCGCCGCCCCGCGGTCGGCAAAGCCCGCGACACCCGGTTGCCCGTCGTAGACGATGACGGTCGGCAGGCCGGTGTCCGGGTGCAGGTTGGTCGACAGCCCGCCGATGTCCCAGCGGTCGCAGCCGGCGAACAGCGGCAGCAGTCCGATCGCGGCGTGCTCGGCGGCGTGCAGCGCGCCGGGCAGTGCATCCTCGGTGATCCCGTTGTCCAGCAACAGCTCCGGATCCAGGGTGTAGATCACCGCGCGGGTGTCCAGCGTGTGCTCCGGCATTTCGAGGGGGATCAGGTCCATCAGCTCGCCACTGTGCCGTTGGCGCTGGTAGGCGATCACCTGCTCGGTGACCTGGACCGCGGCCGTGAACATCCGCACGCCCGGCCGGATTCGTTGGAGCGTGGGGGATCCCAGGATGGTCACCGACGACAGCGACCGGGAGATGGTGATCCAGTCGGGGTTCTCGGAGTGGACCAGCGCGACCCCCTGCTCCAGGTCGAGTTCGTCGACCACAAAGCTGTTGCCCTGATGCAGATGCACGGCACCGGGGTGTACTGCCGAGGGTGCCTGTGCCGCATCGACGGTGCCGAGCATCCGCCCGGTGGCTTCCTCGACGATGGCGACCTGGCCGGCGCCGGAGCCGCGCAGGTCGACGTCGATCGCCGGGTGGTGCGGCAGGACGTGGTACCAGCCCTGCGCCCGATGACGCAACAGCTTGGCGTGCACCAGATCTGCCAGCACGGAACGGACATGGTCGGGGTCGCCGAACAGGGCGAGGTCGTCGTCGGTCAGCCGCGCCTCGGCCGCCGCGCAGCGCAGGTGCGGGCCCAGCACGTACGGATTCTGCGGATCGGTGACCGCTGCCTCCACCGGTCGCCCGAACACCGCAGCAGGGTGGTGCACCAGGTAGGTGTCCAGCGGATCGTCCCGCGCGACGAACACCACCAGCGCCTCGGCGGCATCCTCGCCACCGCGTCCGGCCCGCCCGGCCTGCTGCCACAGCGAGGCGAGGGTGCCCGGGAAGCCCGCGATGAGCGTCGCATCCAGCCCGGCGATGTCGATCCCCAGCTCCAGCGCCGTGGTCGAGGCCACCCCGAGCAGATCCCCGGAGTCCAGGGCCTTCTCCAGCAGCCGACGGTCTTCGGCGAGATAACCACCCCGGTAGGCGGCCACCCGATCGGCGACGTCCGGATCCGTGCGCTCCAACCGTCGCCGCGCCGACAGCGCGACCTGTTCCGCTGCCCGGCGGGAGCGGACGAACGCCAGCGTCCGCACCCGCTCGGCGACCAGGTCGGCCAGCATTCGCGCGACCTCCTTCGGCGCGGACCTGCGGACCGGGGCGCCGTCCTGATGGTCGCCGGTGGACGCCGTGTCCTCGTCGCGGACCAGCGGCGGTTCCCAGAGCACGAAGCGTCTGGCTGCTCTGGGTGCCGAGTCCGCCGAGATGGTGACAACTTCCCTGGCGTCGAACCCCGTCAGCCGGGACGCCGCCTCGGCGGGGTCGGCGACGGTGGCCGAAGCCAGGATGAACACCGGATCGCTGCGGTACAGCGCGGCCACCCGGCGCAGTCGCCGGATCACCTGCGCCACATGGGATCCGAAGACGCCGCGGTAGCTGTGGCACTCGTCGATCACCACGTACCTGAGTCGCCGCAACAGCCGGGCCCACCGTTGGTGCATCGGCAGCACTCCCCAGTGCAGCATGTCCGGGTTGGTGAGGACGAAGCGTGCGTGGTCACGTACCCAATCGCGCTCGTCGAGGGGTGTGTCGCCGTCGTACGCCGCGGGACGGACGCCGGGCAGGCGCAGTTCTTCGAGGGCCGCCAGCTGATCGGCGGCCAGTGCCTTGGTGGGTGAGAGGTAGAGGGCACACGCCTTGTCGTCGGTGAGCAGGTCCGACAACACCGGCAGCTGGAATGCCAGCGACTTGCCGGAGGCGGTTCCCGTCGCGATCACCGTCGGTCGGCCGTTGTGCCCGGCATCGGCGGCCTGCACCTGGTGCAGCCAGGGCTCCTGCACCCCGCGACGCCCGAGCGCCTCGCGCAGCTCGGTCGGCACCCACCGCGGCCACGGCGCGGTGGTGCCGGCCCGCGCAGCGAGATGCTCGACATGGGTCACCGGCTCCTGCCACGCCGGGACGGCGCGCAGCAGCACGCCGAGCAGGTCGCGGTCGTCCGGTGCGTGATGCATTCCTCGATTGTCCCGCCGGGCTCCGACGGTCGCGACGCACGCCGCGCCGCGCCGCGCCGCGCGGTGTGCGGGGGACGTACGTCACCCGCGGGGAGATGCGGGAATGATGAACACATGACGCCCGCGCAGACAGTCATCGGGATCGATTCCTCCACCCAGTCGTGCAAGGCGGTGGTGTGCGACGCGGAGACCGGCGCTGTGCTCGCGGCGAGCAAGGTCGCGCATCCGGACGGCAGCGAGGTCGACCCACGGCACTGGGAGGACGCGCTGGATCGTGCCCTGCGGGAACTGCCGCCCGAGCTCGTCGCTACGGCCGCCGCACTGTCGATCGGCGGCCAGCAGCACGGCATGGTGGTACTCGACGAGGCCGGCGAGGTGATCCGCCCTGCTCTGCTGTGGAACGACCTGCAGTCCGCTCCGGACGCCGCCGACCTGGTGGCCGAACTCGGCCCGCAGCAGTGGGCCGACCGGGCGGGCAGCGTGCCGAGCGCCAGCTTCACCGTGACGAAGCTGCGCTGGCTGGCCCGGCGGGAGCCGGAGAACGCCGCCCGGACCGCGTCCGTGCTGCTGCCGCACGACTGGCTGACCCACCGGCTCGCAGAGCCGGGCACCGAACCGACCACCGACCGCGGCGACGCCTCCGGCACCGGCTACTTCTCGCCGGCCGATGGCACCTACGACGACGACCTGATCACCCGCGCCCTCGGCCACCGGCCGTCGCTGCCACGGGTGGCCGCCCCGGCGGCGATCGTCGGCCGTACCCGCGCGGGCCTGGCGCTCGCCGCCGGTACCGGCGACAACATGGCGGCCGCGCTCGGTCTCGGGCTGCGGGCCGGCGACGTCGTCGTGTCGCTGGGCACCAGTGGCACGGTCTTCGCCTCCGCCGAGGTTCCGACGGCCGATCCGACCGGCGTCGTCGCGGGCTTCGCCGACGCCTGCGGGCGGTATCTGCCGCTGGTCTGCACCCTCAACGCCGCCCGGGTGCTGACCACCACTGCAGCGTTGCTCGGTGTCGACCTCGCGGGGCTCGATGCGCTGGCACTGGGCGCCGCGCCGGGGGCCGGTGGGGTGACCCTGCTGCCGTACCTGGACGGTGAACGTACTCCCAACCTGCCGGACTCGTCGGGCTCGCTGCACGGCCTGACCCGGGCGTCGATGACGCCGCAGAATCTCGCGCGGGCGGCCGTCGAAGGGATGTTGTGCGGCCTCGCGGACGGCGTCGATGCACTGGCGGCCACCGGGTACCAGGTGCAACGGGTGCTGCTGATCGGCGGCGCAGCCGCGTCGGCAGCGGTCCGGGCCGTTGCGCCCGATCTGTTCGGTGTACCGGTGCAGTGCCCGCACCCGGGGGAGTACGTCGCGCTCGGGGCAGCCCGCCAGGCGGCCTGGGCCTCGGGCGGTGCTGCCGGCCCGCCCAGCTGGGAAGTGGGCCTGGACGCGACCCCCGAGAGCGGTGGCTCGGCGGCCCGCGACGCGTCCGCCGCAGCCCGGAAAAAATATGCGCAGGTCCGCGGCAGTCTGTGGGGCGCTTGACCGGCGAACGCTCGACGCGGGTGTGACTCGCCCCACGCCCGGGGCATGGTGCGTCCGGGTCGTGGCTTAGGGTGAGCGCCAGCACGTCGGGTGTCCGGCGTGGATCCCTGTCAAGACCAGCGCCGGTCGCCCCTCCTGGCATCGGCGCGCGCCGGTCACCGCCGCTCGGCGGCCCGGCCTCCCAGATGAAACGGTAGGAGTGCCCATGATCAGGCCCAGCCTGCAGGCCGCGACCCAGCTCGCAGCGAACGCAGACGTCCAATTGGGGGGTGGCGACAAGGTCCTGGTGATCATCGTCGGCATCGTCGCTCTGGTGGCGTTGGCCATCGCCTTCGTCCTGCGAGCCGAGGTGCTGACAGCGGGGCAGGGCACCCCGAAGATGCAGGAGATCTCCGAGGCCGTCCAGGAGGGTGCCGCCGCGTACCTGACCCGGCAGTTCAAGACCCTCGTCGTCTTCGTCGTCATCGTCTTCGCCCTGTTGTTCGTGCTGCCCGCAGACTCCACCGGCGAGCGGATCGGCCGCAGTATCTTCTTCCTGTTGGGCGCCGGCTTCTCGGCCTTCGTCGGGTACACCGGCATGTGGCTGGCCACCCGGGCCAACGTCCGCGTCGCCGCGGCCGCCAACGAGGGCGGCACCGAGGGTCGCGACAAGGCCATGCGGATCGCGTTCCGCACCGGCGGCACCGTCGGTCTGACCACCACCGGACTCGGCCTGCTCGGCGCGGCATTCGTCGTGCTGGTCTATGTCGGCGACGCCCCGAAGGTGTTGGAGGGCTTCGGCTTCGGTGCAGCCATGCTCGCGATGTTCATGCGGGTCGGCGGCGGCATCTTCACCAAGGCCGCCGACGTCGGCGCCGACCTCGTCGGCAAGGTCGAGCAGGGCATCCCGGAGGACGACCCCCGCAACGCCGCCACCATCGCCGACAACGTCGGTGACAACGTCGGCGACTGCGCAGGGATGGCCGCCGACCTGTTCGAGTCCTACGCCGTGACCCTGGTCGCCAGCCTCATCCTGGGCTCGGCCGCGTTCGGCACCAAGGGCCTGATCTTCCCGCTGATCGTCCCGGCGATCGGCGTGCTCACCGCGATCATCGGCGTCTACATCACCAAGCCGCGGCGCGGCGAGTCCGGCCTGACGACGATCAACCGCAGCTTCTACATCTCCGCCGGCATCTCCGCCGTGCTCTGCGCGATCGCGGCCTTCACCTATCTGCCGACCAACTTCGCTGCACTCGGTATGACGGGCAGCGGCAACCCTGCGCTGATCGCCATCTCCGCGGTGATCATCGGCATCGTCCTGGCGGCCGTCATCCTGTGGTTGACGGGCTACTACACCGACACCAAGTCCAAGCCGACCCAGGACGTGGCCGCCACCTCGGTGACCGGTCCGGCGACCGTGGTGCTGTCCGGTATCTCGCTCGGTCTGGAGTCCGCGGTCTACACCGCGCTGGTCATCGGCGCCGCCGTCTACGGCGCGTTCCTGCTCTCCGGGAGCATCGGCGTCGCGCTGTTCGCGATCGCGCTGGCCGGTTGCGGACTACTCACGACCGTCGGCGTCATCGTCGCGATGGACACCTTCGGGCCCATCTCCGACAACGCCCAGGGCGTGGCCGAGATGTCCGGCGACGTCTCCGAGGAGGGAGCCCGCACCCTCACCGATCTCGACGCCGTCGGCAACACCACCAAGGCCATCACCAAGGGCATCGCGATCGCCACCGCCGTTCTGGCGGCCACCGCGCTGTTCGGGTCCTACCGCGACGCGATCGCCCAGGCACTGGTCAAGGCGGGAGACGTCGCCGCCGATGGCATCCTCGCCTTCTCGACCAACATCATGAGCCCGAACACGCTCGTCGGCGTGGTCCTCGGCTCGGCAGTGGTGTTCCTGTTCTCCGGGCTGGCCATCAACGCGGTCTCCCGCGCTGCCGGCGCCGTCGTGCAGGAGGTGCGCCGCCAGTTCCGCGACATCCCCGGGATCATGGAGGGCACCGCCAAGCCGGAGTACGGCAAGGTCGTCGACATCGTCACCCGCGATTCGCTGCGTGAGCTGGCCACCCCTGGTCTGCTCGCGGTGTTCGCGCCGATCGCCGTCGGCTTCGGCCTCGGCGTCGGTCCGCTGGCCGGCTTCCTCGGCGGCGCGATCGCCACCGGCACCCTGATGGCCGTCTTCCTGGCCAACTCCGGTGGCGCCTGGGACAACAGCAAGAAGCTCGTCGAGGACGGCATGTACGGCGGCAAGGGCTCGTCGGCCCACGACGCCACCGTCATCGGTGACACCATCGGCGACCCGTTCAAGGACACCGCCGGCCCGGCCATCAACCCGCTGCTCAAGGTGATGAACCTGGTCTCGCTGCTGGTCGCCCCGGCCGTCGTCGGTCTGTCGGTCGGCGTCGATGCCAGCACCGGTATCCGGATCGCGATCGCCCTGGTCGCGGTGATCATCATCGTGGTGTCGGTGGTCATCTCCAAGAAGCGCGCCAGCGTCATCAACACCGAGGCGCCGGCGGCGGGAGCCAGGGCCTGACGGAACTCTCACCCGCCACCGGGCCGGTCCGCGACTGCGGACCGGCCCGGTGGCGGCTCGAGCCGGTGGGTAATCTTTCCTCTGCGGTCGCGTCGAGTGCGACCGTCCGGGGGAGGAGAACGACGATGCGCACTACTTCAGCGGTGACCGGTGTTGTCACGGCGGCCTTGCTGATCCTGACCGGCTGCGGGTCCGACACGACCGGCGCAGTGACCCCGACCGCGGCGCAGACGAGTGCCACAACGTCGTCCGCCGCGATGGCTCCGTCGCAGCAGGAGTCTGCCGACGCGTCCGCGACCTCGTCGCAGGACAGCTCGCCGACCACCGTCGGGAGCGGTTCGACGACAGCGCAGGGCACCGAGGCCGGCGGCGCCGACGAGCAGAGCGTCGCGTGGTTCGACACGCTGTGCTCCGGTCTCGGGCCCGTCAAGGACCTCGGCAGCATCTCGTCCGAGGTGGACCGGTCCGATCCGATAGGTTCCCTGCAGAAGCTGGCTCCGAAGTTCGCAGCAGCAGGCACCTCGGTGACCCAGGTCGCCAAGAAGCTCTCCGCACTCCCGGGGCCCACGTTCGCCGGCGGCAAGGCCTATGCGGCGAAGGTCACGCGCACTCTGGCGACGGTCGGTCCCAAGCTCACCGCCTTCGCCAAGACACTGCCTGATCTCGACCCTGACGATCCCGCGTCCCGCAACACGCTGACCGATTTCGCCCGCACCCTGCAGGACGCCGCCCAACCTCTGATCGACCTGGGAAGTCTGCCGGCCGAGGCGCAGGCCGCACCATCGGCCGCGCCGGCCTGCCAGGCACTGGGCGGCTGATGCCGTTGCCGGGAGCACATCGTGATGGGCTCGTGACCGCTCTCCGGGTTTCGGCAGAAAGTTCCGGGGAATTGCGGTTGGCCGGATTCCAGGTTCGGGGGAACCATCCACGTACGGTGCCCATCGTTGTTAGCGTCAGAACTGTGTGGCCGGACCCGGCCCACCACACCCCACGGTCGGTACACCTCGACCGTCAGGAAGGAACACACCGATGAAGCGCACGACCACCGCCCTGAGCGCATTCGCCGCGGGCGCCGCCCTGCTCCTCGCAGGATGTGGCTCGGACACCGCCGGTACCGCAGCCTCCCCCTCCGCCTCACAGCCGGCGAACATCACCACCTCGGCGGCCTCCAGCACGCAGGACAGCACATCGGCGGATTCCACCAGCCAGGAGCCCAGCAGCTCCGAGGACACCAGCAGCTCCGAGGACACCAGCAGCTCCGAGGACACCAGCAGCTCCGAGGACACCAGCAGCTCCGAGGACACCAGCAGCAGCGAGCCCGCCACCGACGACTCCAGCACCGCCGACACCTCCGCGACCACCACGGTCGGCAGCGGCGGTGACCTCGACGAGGCCAGCGTGACCTGGTTCGACACCTACTGCAGTGGGGTGTCCCCGGCTCTGACGGATGTCAAGAACCTCTCCGGGACCATGCAGGGATCCGGCAGCGATCCCAAGAAGCTGCTGCAGACGCTGTCGAAGACCTTCACCTCGATGGGTAGCGCGTTCACCAAGACCGCAAAGGACCTCGACGGCGTCCCCGTTCCGACCTTCAACGGCGGCGATACCCTTGCGACCTCCGTCACCAAGGCGATGAACGAGTTCGGTCCGAAGTTCAGCAAGCTCGGTGCAACGCTGGCCAAGGCCGACCCCAACGATCCGAAGGCCCTGGCGCAGCTGCAGGACCTGGGCAAGGACATGAAGGGCCTGCAGGAGCTCAGCAGGTTCAAGGTCGATGCCGGCACGTTGGCGGCCATCAAGGAGATTCCGTCCTGCAAGTCGCTGTTCAGCGCGGGTAGCTGATCTCCCAGCACTGATCTCCCCGCACTGATCTCTCGCTACGAGATCCGCTGCGACCCACACATCGGCCGGTGTCCCCGAGAGGGGACACCGGCCGATGCTGCTTCGTGGGTACGGTGAACTGCGGTACTGCTCCATCCATCACTCGCGTCAGTACCACTTGTCGTCCGCCACGTCTGGAGTCCCCGATGCATTCCGCTCACCCGAACCGCCCCCGCCTGGCGTCGATCGCCGCCCTCGCCGCCGCCTTGCTGCTGAGCGCCTGCAGTGGTGCCGATGCCCAGCCGGGCACCGGGACGCCGACCGTCCCGACCTCGACGACGAGTTCCTCGGCGGCTGCGTCCAGCACCGGCAGCGCGTCAGGATCCTCGACCTCCGGCTCGACGCCCGGCTCGACCTCCGGCTCGACGCCCGGCTCGACGCCCGGCTCGACCTCCGGCTCGACGCCTGGCTCAACCTCCGGCTCGACGCCCGGCTCGACCCCCGGTTCGACCAGTGGTTCGTCGTCAGCCCTGATCACCGGTACGACGTCGGTACCCCTGACCACCCGCCCGCCGAGTTCCACCCCCAGCGCACCGGTGCCGAGCGGATCGGCCTCGGTGGGATCCTTCGATCCCGACACCGTCCGCTACTTCGCAGCGCTGTGCTCCGGACTGCAGGACAAGCCCCGCGACCAGTACGAGGGCCTCACCGGTGATCTGGCCACCAAGCGCGCCCGCACGGTCGACCTGTTCACCCAGCAGGCCGAACGCCTGGACGGAGCGACGGACGGCATGAAGGCAGCGGGCATCCCGAACATCCCCGAAGGGGCGGCGCTCGCTTCCGCCACCATCGCCACCTATCCGAAGGTGGCGGCCGCCGCGCGCCAGGGCGCCAAGCTCGTCGCCGGCGCCACCAGCCAGGCAGAGTTGGATGATCAGTTCCAGGCTGCGCGCGAGGCGACCGACGCAGCCGGCGCGCCGTTGGACGACGTGGCGGAGATCATCGGTGCGCCCGCTGTCGTCGGTCAGATGAAGAAGATCGCCGCCTGTGCGTCGGTGCTGAACGGCTGATCGGCTTCCAGCCGCTACGGTTCGCCCGTGGACCAGTTGTCGTTGTTCTCGATCGGGGTCGCCGAGCCGACGATTGCCGACCTGGGCGGGCTGCTCGCCGGCCCGGGACAGATCACGCTCGGTTCCGGCGGTGCCCGGCTGTCAGTGCTCGTGCCACAGCGCTGGCGCGCGGACGCGCTGGCCCGTGAGTTCGCGATCCGTGACGTCGACGCGCGCGTGCGCGAAGCGGATCCCCACGAGTTCAGCTCGCTGATCGACGAGGTCGGCGCTGCGCCCGACCCGACCGCCGAGGAGTCGACCGGGGAGCACCGGCCGATCGGGCCGATGTACCTGGTGCGCAGTGAGCGGTGCGCGGCGTTGGTGCCCCTGGCCGCTGCGTGGACCAGGGGAGCGGTCAAGCAGGCAGCTGCCCTTCCCACAGCTCCCGGCGGATTCCTGCGCTGCTGGGCCCTGGCGTCCGGACGCTGCGATGCGGCCGGCTACCTGCTCGGACTGGATCCCCGTGCGGAGCAGTTGCACACCCGTTTCGCCTCGGCGCTGTCCGCTGTCGGTTTGACCGGCGTGTTGCTGGGCGGTCGGGCCGGCGGCCCGGCGGTGCGTATCGTCGGGCGGAGAAGGCTCGCGCGGCTCGCCGAAATGCTGGGGGATCCGCCCCCGGGAGCGCCGGAGGACGCGTTCCCGTCGGGCAGGTGACCGCCGGCGGCCGACGACCTGGTCGCATCCGGGCCGCGGTCCTCGAGCAGGCGGTCCCACGGGCACTGTCCGCCGGTGTGGCATCATGCGCCACAGCACCACCTCCAGAAACCAGGAACGCGAGAGAGAAATGGCTGCAGCCAAGACGCCGAACCGACTCGTGGTCGTCGAATCGCCCAACAAGGCGAAGACGATCGCGGGCTACCTCGGCGACGGGTACGTCGTCGAGTCGTCGATCGGCCACATCCGTGATCTGCCGCGTGGAGCGGCCGACGTACCTGCCAAGTACAAGGGTGAGCCGTGGGCCCGCCTCGGGGTCGACACCGACCACGACTTCGAACCGCTGTACGTCGTCTCGGCCGACAAGAAGGCCCAGGTCGCCAAGCTCAAGTCGCTGTTGGCGAATGCCACCGAGCTGTACCTCGCGACAGACGAGGACCGCGAGGGCGAGGCCATCGCCTGGCACCTGCTCGAGACGCTCAAACCCAAGGTCCCGGTCAAGCGGATGGTGTTCCACGAGATCACCAAGGCCGCGATCCAGGCCGCCGCCGCCAACCCGCGCGAGCTCGACACGAACCTGGTCGACGCCCAGGAGACCCGTCGCATCCTCGACCGCCTGTACGGCTACGAGGTGTCGCCGGTGCTGTGGCGCAAGGTGATGCCGCGGCTGTCGGCCGGTCGGGTGCAGTCGGTGGCGACCCGGATCGTGGTCGAGCGGGAGCGGGCCAGGATGGCGTTCGTCTCCGGCACCTACTGGGGCCTCGACGGGCACTTCACCCCCGAGGAGGCCAAGAGCGGTTTCGCCGCGTCGTTGTCCACGGTGGACGGCCGTCGGTTGGCCAGCGGTCGGGACTTCGTCGAGACCACCGGTCGGCTCTCGGCCGGCGCGGTCAAGGCTGACGTGCTGCTGCTCGACGAGGACGGCGCGCGCACCCTGGCGGCCGAGCTGGACGGTCGGACGTCCTCGGTGACCTCGGTCGAGGACAAGCCGTACACCCGCAAGCCCTACCCGCCGTTCATGACCTCGACGCTGCAGCAGGAGGCCGGTCGCAAGCTCGGCTTCGGTACCGAGCGCACCATGCGTGCGGCGCAGCGGCTCTACGAGGGCGGCTACATCACCTACATGCGAACCGACTCCACCACGCTCTCGCAGACGGCACAGACCGCAGCCCGTGCCCAGGCACGGGAGCTCTACGGCCCGGAATACGTCCCCGACGCGCCGCGGCAGTACACCAAGAAGGTCAAGAACGCCCAGGAAGCGCACGAGGCCATCCGTCCCTCCGGTGAGCACTTCCGCACCCCCGGCGAGGTCAGCCGGGAGATCTCCGGCGATGAGTACCGGCTGTACGAACTCATCTGGCAGCGCACCATCGCCTCCCAGATGGTGGATGCCCGCGGCCAGAACCTGCAGGTCCGGATCACCGCGACCACCGGGTCCGGGACCGCGTGCGTGTTCGCCGCGTCCGGTCGCACCATCACCTTTCCCGGGTTCCTGCGGGCGTACGTCGAGACCGTCGACGCCGAGGCCGGGGGCGAGGCCGACGACGCAGAGAAGCGGCTGCCGAACCTCACCGAGGGTCAGCAGTTGGCCGTCAGCGACCTGCTGCCCGGTTCGCACAGCACGTCGCCGCCTGCCCGTTACACCGAGCCGAGCCTGATCAAGGCGCTCGAGGAGCTGGGCATCGGTCGACCGTCCACCTACGCCTCGATCATCCGCACCATCGCCGACCGCGGCTACGTCTGGCGCAAGGGTCAGGCCATGGTGCCGAGTTGGATCGCCTTCGCCGTCGTCGGACTCATGGAGCAGCACTTCGGCCGACTGGTCGACTACAACTTCACCGCCGCGATGGAGGACGAGCTCGACGGCATCGCCGAAGGCCGGATCGGCCGGGTGCCCTGGCTGAAGTCGTTCTACTTCGGGGGCGACATCGGCCCGGAGGGCGGCGTCGGCCAGGCCGGTGGTCTGAAGAAGATGGTCGGTGAGAACCTCGAGGACATCGACGCCCGCGAGGTCAACTCGCTGCCGCTGGTGAAGGACTCCGACGGTCGTCAGGTGTTCGTCCGGGTGGGCAAGTTCGGCCCTTACCTGGAACGCACGATCACCGACGAGGCCGGTGCGGACCAGCTCGAGCGGGCGAACCTGCCCGAGGAGCTGGCACCCGACGAGGTGACCACCGCGACCGTCGACGAGCTGTTCGTGAAGGCAGAGAGCGGCGACATCGAGCTGGGCACCGACCCGGAGTCGAAGAACCCGATCATCGCCAAGGACGGGCGCTACGGCCCGTACGTCACCGAGGTGTTGCCGGAGGACACCCCGAAGACCGGCAAGAACGCTGTGAAGCCGCGGACGGCCTCGTTGTTCAAGTCGATGACGCTGGAGAGCATGACGCTCGAGGGTGCGTTGCGGCTGCTGTCGCTGCCACGCGTGGTCGGCAAGGACCCGGAGTCCGGCGACGAGATCACCGCCCAGAACGGTCGCTACGGTCCCTACCTGAAGAAGGGCACGGATTCGCGATCCCTGGTCGACGAGGAGCAGCTTTTCACCGTCACCCTCGATGAGTCCCTGGCCATCTACGCGCAGCCCAAGGCCCGGGGTCGGGGCGCGGCCGCTGCGCCGCCGTTGCGCGAACTGGGTGTCGACCCGGCGACGGAGAAGCCGATGGTGATCAAGGACGGCCGGTTCGGGCCGTACGTCACCGACGGCGAGACCAACGCCTCGCTGCGCAAGGGTGACGAGGTGACGACGCTGACCATCGAACGCGGCGCGGAACTCCTGGCCGAGCGACGGACCAGGGCTCCCGCACCCAAGCGTGCGGCCGCGAAGAAGCCGGCGGCCAAGAAGCCGGCGGCCAAGAAGCCGGCGGCCAAGAAGGTCGCCGTGAAGAAGCCGGCCGCGACCACCACCCGCACGGTCAAGGCCAAGGCCTCTGCCGCGAAGAAATCCGGTAGCTGAGCTGCCGGGAGGCCCGCAGGTCACCCGTTCGGGGGTCGGCGGTCGCCCGACATGCCTACGATCAGCGGTATGACGTGCAGGGGCGGTGAGTGGCGTGGCCGATGACGCGACGATCCGGGATGCGCTGACCGGATCGGACGGGACCGCCGATCCGATCATCCCGGTGCGCCCCGACCCGATCTTCCCTGACCCGACCGCCGCCGGACCGATGGTCAGCACCCCAGCGGTGACCGTGCCACGATTCGACACCGGGTTCGTCCTGCCCAGGGTTGCCATCGGCGAGGAGGCGCTGCTGGAGGCAGAACGGCAGCTGGAGGCCGAGCGCGAGCTTGCCCGGCAGGCCACCGAACGTGAGCGTCAGGATCGCAACACGGCCGAGGGTCGACAGCGCACCGAACGCCGCGCCATCGCCGGCGGGTACTCGATCCCGTCCGTCACCGGCGGGGCCTTCGTCCGGCCACCGACCCCCGTCCGGCCGACGGATTTCTCCCGGTTGCCGCCACCGACCGCTGCCCAGTGGACCAGGCCGCAGACTCCCGGTTCACCGGCACAGGGCTTCACGCCGCCGCAGACCGGGCCGGCCTCGCCATGGAAGTCGACGAACCCGCAGGCCCAGCGGTTGCAACAAGCGATGCAGCAGTGGTCGACGCAGGCGGCCACCCGACGCGGCGGGTCGGGCAGCACCTCGGCCCGGAAGAAGAGCGGCAGTGCCGTCGGCTGCCTGGTCTTCATCGTGTTCGTGTTCGTCATCTTCGGTCAGGCCGGTGAAGGTCTGATCAACCTGATCAAGAGCATCTTCGATGGCCGCTGACGCGAACGGGTCCCACGGGGCGCCGGCTTCGGAGGCCACCTCACCGCAGGCGCTGAACAGAGCCCACTCACAGAGCGCGCTGGGGGAGCTGTTCCGGATCCCGGTGTTCCGTCGGCTCTGGGCCGGCATCACCATCTCCAGCCTGGGCGACTGGCTGGGCCTGCTGGCCACCACCGCCCTGGCCGCCTACCTGACGCGCGACTCCTCCGGCATCGCGCAAGGTGCCGCGGTCTCCGGAGTTCTCGTCACCCGGTTGTTGCCCGACCTGATCCTCGGGCCGATCGCCGGCGCGATCGTCGATCGCTTCGACCGGCGCAAGCTGGCGATCATCTGCGACCTGGCCGCCGCGGTGCTCTATGCGGTGATCGCCCTGACCGCGAATCTGCCGGTACTGCTGATCGCCCAGTTCCTCGTCGAGGCCGTCGGGCTGTTCTCGACGCCGGCGAAGCAGGCGATGTGGGTCAACATCGTCCCGCGTGACCGGCTCGCCACCGCGAACCAGCTCAACTACGTCTCCATCTACGGCATGGTCCCGGTGGCGTCGGTGCTCTTCGCGCTGTTGTCGACCATCTCGCAGTTCTTCGGGTCGAGCTCGCAGGTGGCCTCATCGACCGGCCTGATGGCGGGCAGCTCGTCGGTGGCCGCCGTGCAGGTCGCGCTGTTCTTCAACGCGGCCACCTTCCTGCTGACGTCGATGATCCTGTACTTCTCCCGCCGGATGATCCCGGCCTTCGTCGGTGAGCGCTCCACCACCCGCAGCGTCTTCACCCTCATCCGCGAGGGCATCTCGTTCGTCAAGAACAGCCGGGTGATGCGCGCGCTGTACCTCGGCATCCTGGGCGCCTTCGCCGGCGGCGGACTCGTGGCCGGGGTCGCGCAGTCCTACGTCGGTGCGCTCGGTGCCGGCAACGCCGGCTACGGCATCCTGTTCGGCGCAGTGTTCACCGGGCTGGCGCTCGGGATGCTGGTCGGCCCGAAGGTGTTGCCGGCCGTTCCGCGGCGAGTGGTGTTCATCGTCTGCATCGGCCTCGCCGGGGTCATGCTCCTGGTGATGAGCGTCATCCAGGACTTCGTCGGAGCCGTGGTGACGGCATCGGCGATGGGATCAGCTGCCGGCATCGCCTGGATCACCGGCTTCACGATGATCGGCCACGAGGTCTCCGACCAGTTGCGCGGCCGGGTGTTCGCCTTCGTCATGTCGTCGGTGCGGTTGACCCTGCTGGGCTCCATCGCGATCGGTCCGGTGTTGGCCGGTGCGTTCGGCGGCCACCAGCTGACCATCGGCCAGTTCACCCTCTCGATCAGCGGCGCAGGTCTGGTGCTGGCGCTCGGTGGGGCGGTGGCCGTGATCGTTGCGATCATCGCAGGTCGGCAGGTCGGCGGCACCAAGAGCGGCGTGCTGCGCCGGATGATGCAGCGGCGTCGGCTGATCAACCGGCAGGCCACCCGCAGCGGGGTGTTGATCGCCGTCGAGGGCAGCGACCGGGTCGAGACGCGAAGGGTTGCCGACGCGGTCGCCGGGCTGCTGGGCGGGCAGGGGTGGGACGTCGTCGACCTGCACGGGGAGCCGACGCCGGCGGCCGACTACACCTCGCTGCCCGTTGCTCTGCGGGCCGGAGCGGACCTGGCGGAGCGCCTGCGGACCGAGATCGATCCGCGGCTCGCAGATGGCGCTGTGGTGATCTTCCGCGACTACCTGGACTCGCTGGTGGTCCGGTTCGGCGCGCTGGGCGGGCTCGACGAGTTCCGCCTGGTGCGGCTGGCGCAGTGGGTGTCGGACGGCAGCTGGCCGGACCTCACGATCATGGTCGAGGCGGGTGCTGCGGCAGAGCCACTGCCCGCCGATGCTGTCGGCGCCGCCGACGATCTGGAGCCAGCGGATCCGGGGCTCGGCACCACCGGGATCGCACTCGAGTTGGCGAAGGACTACGAGGACGGTCCGCGGATCACCGATCCGGACGATCTGGCAGAGGCGGAGGCCGCCTACCGCGAGCGGGTGGCGTCCGCCCCCGAACGCTACGTGAGGGTGTCCGCGCTGGCCGCTCACGCCGAGGAGCTGTCGCTGGAGTTGTTGGAGCGCATCGCTTCCGTCCTGCGATCCCGTGATCCGCGGGTGCTGACCGACCCCACCCTCGATCTCGCGGACGCGACCCGGACCGATGAAGCCGCCACCCCTTCGCGGTCCTGACGGTCGCTTACCGGCCAGCTTCGCGGTCCTGACGGTCGCTTACCGGCCAGCTTCGCGGTCCTGACGGTCGTCTGCCGGACACGTTCGCTGTCCTGACGGTCGCTTACCGGCCAGCTTCGCGGTCCTGGCGGTCGTCTGCCGGACACGTTCGCTGTCCTGACGGTCGTCATCGTGGGCACGGAGCGCGTGCCACGATGGGTGCGTGTTCCGACTCGCGTTCCACGAACCCAAGATCCCGGGCAACACCGGCGGTGCTATCCGCACCGCGGCAGCCACCGGCTGCGAACTGCACCTGATCGGCCCGCTGGGATTCGACCTGGACGACGCGAAGCTGCGCAGGGCCGGACTCGACTACCACGACCTCGCCTCGGTCACCGTGCACGCCGACCTCGAAGTCGCCTGGGCTGCGTGGATGCCCGCTCGGGTGTTCGCCTTCACCGCACACGCGGCGGCCAACCACGCCGAGATCGCCTATCTCCCGGGCGATGTGCTGCTGTTCGGCACCGAGCCGACCGGCCTGCCGGCCGCGGTGCTGCAGGACGACCGACTCGCCGGCACGGTCCGCATCCCGATGCTTGCCGGTCGGCGGTCGCTGAACCTGTCCAACGCCGCCGCGATCGTGGCCTACGAGGCCTGGCGTCAGCATGGGTTCGCAGGGGCGTCCGACGGGGATGTTCCGGGGATCGGCGAGGGGTGAGGTGCTGGCGGTGATCGAGACCGATCGACTGTTCCTGCGACGCCAGATCGCTGCAGATGATGCTGCCGTCCTCCACGAGTTGTGGACCGAACGTGACCCGAGGGTGCCGCCGCATCGGCGGATCGGGCCTGACGGCCGGCCGGTCCTGGAGGACATCGCGGCCCAGATCGACGCCGATAGCGACGACCCCGGGCGCGAATTCCTGACGATCGTGCGAAAGCAGGAGGGCGACGTGATCGGTTACTGCGGGCTGCTCTTCGTGGGCCGAGGATCGGCGCACGAACCCGAGATCGCGTACGAGTTGCTCGGTCGGGCTCACGGAGCCGGCTATGCCACCGAGGCGGCCGGCGCCCTCGTCGCCTGGGCGCAGGAGCGGGGCTTCGGGCGGCTGTGGGCGGGCGTGCGGGAATGGAACCTCGCGTCCCGTCGCGTCCTGCAGAAGCTGGGCTTCGTCGAGACCGGTCAGGTCGAGCCGGACGCCGCCTACGGCGACTCGCTGGTGGTGGTGCGGACGTTCCCGGGCTCGACCGTCTGAACATCTCGGCCGACGACACATGCTCAGGCCAGAATGCGCGCCAGGATCAGCGTCGGTCCGTCCCAGTCGAGCCCGTGATGCTCTTCCAGAGGAATGAATCCGGTGCGGTGGTAGAACGCCCGGGTGGTCGCATATCCGTCGTGCGGGAACGACGGCCCGACGGTGTGGACGGACAGCAGGCGACAGCCGTCAGCACGGAGATCCGCGGCCAGTCGGTCGATCAGCGCTCGCCCGATCCCTGAGCCGCGCTCGGTGGGCGCAACGGCGATCAGGTGCAGCTCCGCGGACTCTGGAAAGTGCCGGGCCACCAGGGCGATCGCGACGGTGCGGCCGGCTCTGGTGGCGAGCAGGCTCCGGTACCTCTCGTCCGCCGCCGCTTCGGTGTAGCTCTCGATGGCGGCAGGGTCGCCGAACCAATCGGGCAGCGACTGCAGGAGGGTGCGGACGGCCCGTGGGTCGCGTGCGTACAGCAGCTCGACGTCGGCCATCGGGTGATCGTCCCACGAGGACAGGGTCGTTGTTCGCTCACGGGCTCGACCGGCGCCTGTCCGACTTCGCCATTCGCTCTCGTTCGGCGGCCAGAGCATCGGCTCAGCGGGACCCCACCGCCATCGCTGCCTCGTCACGTCGGGTCAGCAACGGGCGGGTACCCAGGATGACGTCTGGACTTTGATCAGTCATGTCCACCCCCACCTGTCGCCGTTCCGCGACCACGACGGGCTCGCGCGGGTCGGCGACGATCTCTCCGGACTCGGGTTCTCCGACCTACGCACCCCGCTGACAGTGGTGACCGGCTATCTGACCGATGCTCGCGCGGGCAACTGCGTGGATGCTGCTGCCACCTACTGGGGGTCTCCGCGCGACGACGGACAGCGAGGAGATCTTGCGAGGACACCATCTCCGCCTTCGCCGTCAGCGCGCACGAGGCTCCATCGACGTCTGCGAAATCCGATGTCGTGGCAGCCACGCTGACGACCGCTGGGTCTTCGGACGGGACCGTTCAGCCCGGGAAGGTCGTCCGGTTCTTCCAGCTCGAACGCCAGTCGGACGACACCTGGCGGATCACTGAAGGCGGCAGCGGGCCCTGACCGCCTTCCTGAAGTGCGCGATCGCGCAGGCCGGGTTCCCGAGCTGCACTCAGCCGAGCTCGACGGTCAACCCGTCAGCGGTGAAGGTGACGTCCCCGTCGAACTTCGCCGTACCAGAGGCGCTCATCCGGTCGACGACGGCGCCCGAGCTGCGATCTGTGCAGACGGTGGTCACGGTGCGGCGCAGCGTGCTCTGAGCAGCGATGGCTGTGTGGTCGACCGTCCACTCCGGGGGAGCGGAGAACGTGACAGTACGAGTCGTCCTGGCGCCGACGCAGAGCTCGAGTGCGCCGCCGCAGCCGGACTTCGGGTCCACCGTCGGCCGCTCGCACGCGGCGACCACTGCATCGGCCTGCCGCTTCGCCTCAGCTTCTCCATCAGCATTGATGATCGAAGAGAGCAGGACGCCCTCCGGCTCGGGGAAGTCGAGCGCCTGCACGGTCTTCGGTGCACTCCGCAGGAACGGGTGTTGCGGGAGCCCGAGCGACCACTCGCCGGGCGGCACCCGGAAGGCAACCTGCTTGCCTGCCGGCACAACCGGATCCACGCGCACCCGATGCCCGTTGACGAGCAGTTCCGACAGGTCCCGGTCTGCTCGGATGTCGACAGCCCGCAGCGCCCCGGGCGCCCGGATTTCGGTCAACCGGTTCGTCACCGGCAGTCGCAGCCCCGGCACCTCAGGGCTGGTGATCGTGAAGGTGCCGGAGCCGTCGGTCCGGGAGAGGTCGGCGGTGATCTCGACCCGCTTGCCTGCCAACGCGTTCGCGGCCACCACCTCTGCCACCAACAGGTCGGTACGGGGTGAGCTGGTGTCGTCCTCGACCAGCACGCGCAGGACCTCGGCGTCCGGTGTGGTGAGCGCATCAGCCAACTGCTGGGTCGCGGTGCCCGCCGCAGTGTCAGCTCCGCCGGAGCTGCATCCCGCCACGAAGATGGCGAGGCAGATCGTCAGTGCCGCTGCAGCCAGTGGTCGGGTGGTAGCCCTCGGTCCCATGGCCTCGAGGGTACGGAGAGTCGACACCCGCCACGGTTCTTCGGCGCTCCGACGCCACAGCACTTCGGCCTCTTCGGGCGTTGTCACCGAGTTCTCCCTCCGGGCGTGGCACTGTGGAGTTCGGTACTGCTATTCATCCTGGGAGACCCGATGACCCACAACGACTTCAGCTGCTCGTGCGACGGGACACGCTGATGCGTCTGCTCGCCGAGGAGGCCCGGACCCGGTTCGCCCATGAGCGCGTGGCCCGGTTCGCCAGCGTGTCCGCGGCCGGCGTCCCGCACCTGGTGCCGATCACCTTCGCGGTGCTCGGTGACAGGGTCGTGTTCGTCGTGGACGACAAGCCCAAGAGCACGCAGGACCTGCGGCGCCTGGAGAATGTTGCGGCGCACCAGCAGGTCTGCGTGTTGGTGGACGTCTACGACGACGACTGGTCGCGGCTGTGGTGGGCCAGGGCAGACGGCGTCGCCTCGATCTCCGAGCATGACGACGAGGCGGTGGATGCGTTGGCCACCCGCTACCCCTACTACGTCGACCGCCGCCCGAGTGGGCCGGTGGTCGCCATCGATGTCAGTCGTTGGTCCGGCTGGGCGGCCGTGGATCCGGCGGCGCCTGGTGACGCCGCCGGTCCCGGCTGAGGAGCGAAGCCTCCGAGAGGTTCGTCGCTGCAACCGATCTCAGACTGCGTTGACCTTGGGGATGACGTCCTCGGTGAGCTGCGTCAGGTCGTCGAGCGTCACGGACATCGGCACGTCACGGAACGGCGACACAGCAGCGGCAGCGTCTTGTCCATCTCGTTCAGCTCCCGGACGATCTCGCCCTTCCAACGGGCGATGTCCGCGGGCGAATCCTGGATCCCGATCCAGCCGGACAGGCCCTACTTGGCGATCCGGCGCGCCGAACGCTTCGGGTCCTTCAGACCGCTGAAGAAGATCGGCGGATGCTGCCTCTGGATCGGCTTGTGCGGGCGCCGAGGAAAATGCACAGCCGGCGGCGGCCCGCATCAGTCCTCCAACTCGAGAACCTCGGGCAGCGTTCCGAGTCCGTCGGCCTTCGGGATCGCGGCCAGCAGCCGGCGAGTGTAAGGCGCCTGGGGATCAGACCAGATCTGCTGTGTCGGGCCCTGTTCGACCACCGTGCCGGCCCGCATCACCACCACCCGGTCGGCGATCAACCGGACCACCGCGAGATCATGGGAGATGAACAGCAGCGACGCGCCGGCACGGGCGGCGACGTCCTTCATCAGGGTGGCGATCTTGGCCTGCAGCGACGCATCGAGCGAGGCGATCGGCTCGTCGCCGATCAGCACGTCCGGCCCGGCAGCCACCGCGCGGGCGATCGCGATCCGTTGGCGTTGGCCGCCGGAGAACTCGTGCGGGTAGCGGGTCGCCACGTCGGCCGGCAGCTCCACCATCGCCAGCAGCTCGCCGACATCCGGTGCGGTACTCGGGTGGATCTGCCTGGCCAACTCGATCTGCGCGCGGATCGTCCGGCGGGGATTGAGCGACGCGTACGGGTTCTGGAACACCATCTGGATACGTTGCAGCGCAGCCGGTCTGCGGCGCAGGCCGAGCGGCGGCACCGGTGCGCCGCGGAAGTGGATCTCGCCGGCGGTGAGCGGCTCGAGGCCGCAGATCGCCCTGGCCAGCGTCGACTTCCCGCAGCCGGATTCACCGACCAGCCCGACGGTCTCACCGGGAGCCAGTCTCAGCTCCACCCCGTCGACGGCGCGCAACGGGGACGCGCCGGGACGCCGGTAACTGACGACAGCTCCGGCCACTGTCAGCAGGTCGGCGGTGTCCGTTCCCTCAGCGGGCTCCGCGGCGGCCGTCATCGCACCTCCTGGTGGTCGGGCAGGGAGTCGATCAGCGAGCGAGTGTACGGGTGCTGCGGGGTGCGGATGACGTCGTAGCGCGAGCCGGACTCGACGACCTTGCCGTGGCGCATCACGGCGATGGTGTCGGCGAGGGACGACATCACCGCCAGGTCGTGCGTCACCAGGATGATGCCGATCCCGAGATCGTCGCACAGGCCGCGCAGCAGCCGCAGGATCCCGGCCTGCACCGTCACGTCCAGCGCGGTGGTCGGCTCGTCCGCGATCAGCATTCGCGGGTCGCAGGCCAGGGCCGACGCGATCGCCACCCGCTGGAGCTGGCCGCCGGAGAACTGGTGCGGGTACTTGCCGAGGGCGGCCCGTGGCTCCGGGACCCTGACCTTCTCGAGCAGCTCGGTCGCCCGATCGCGGGCCTCGCGCCTGGACAGTTTCAGGTGATGGCGGACGTGGTCGGTCAACTGGGTGCCGATGGAGAGCATCGGATGCAGGCTGGCCGTCGGATCCTGGAAGATCGCGGCGATGTGCTTGCCGCGCAGCTTGTTCAACTCCCGCTCCCGCAGACCGACCAGCTCGCGGTCGTCGTAGCGGATGCTGCCGGACACCTGGGCTGCAGCCGGTTGCAGGCCGAGGATCGTCATCCCCGTCATGGTCTTGCCGGAGCCCGATTCGCCGGCCACTCCGGTCACCTGACCGGAAGGTGCGACCAGGTCCACCCCGTCGAGGATCTGCGCGGTGCCGATCTTCAGTCGCAGGCCCGAGATGCGGATCCCGTCGGTGGCGGGGGCCGGAGCAGCGGTGGAGCTGGTGGCCGTGGCCGGGGTTACCGTCACGACTCCCTTGTCGAGATCGATCGGGGCGCCGGGGAACTGCTGGGATTCGCTCATATCGCACGTCCCGTGGTGGCCCGGCGCGAGCGCGGGTCGAGGGCGTCCCGCAGTGAGTCACCCAGGAAGTTGAACGCCATCACGATGGTCAGGATCGCCAGCCCCGGGAACGTCGCGATCCACCAAGAGGAGAAGTTGTCGACGCCGTCGGAGACCATGGCTCCCCACTCGGGGGTCGGGGGCACGCTGCCGAGACCCAGGAACGACAGCCCCGACAGCAGCAGCACCGCGTTGCCGAAGTCCAGCGTGGCGAGCACCAGGATCGGCGCCGCGATGTTCGGCAGGATGTCGCGGGTGAGCGAGCGGATGACGCCCACCCCCAGCAAGCGGTTGGCGATCACGTACTCGCTGTTGCGTGCGCCGAGCACCAACGATCTGGTGACGCGGGCGTACTGCGGCCAGCTCACCAACAGGATGGCCAGTACCGCATTCTCCAGGCCGGGCCCGAGCGCGGCGGTCACCACCATCGCCAGGATGATCGTCGGGAAGGCGAACACCAGATCGGCGATCCGCATGATGATCTCGTCGACCGCCTTGCCGAAGTAGCCCGCCAACGCGCCCAGGACGGTGCCGATCAGCATCGACAACACCACGAGCAGGATCGACAGCGGCAACGTCACCCTGGCCCCGGCGATCACCCGCGACAGCACGTCGCGGCCGAGCGAGTCCGTACCGAACAGGTGCGCTCCCGAAGGTGCCTCCAGGCGCGGCGCGGTCTGCGCCAGCGGATCCTGTGGTTCCAGCAGTGCACCGAAGATGGCCACCACCAACCAGATCGCGACGATCAGCAGTCCGATCACGGTCAGCGGTTGCCGCCACGCCATCGGCCAGCGGATCAGTCGACGCTTCGCCACGAACTCGGGCTGCAGGGGTTCGGTCATCGGTTGCGCACCCTCGGATCGATGACGCCGTACAGCAGGTCGACGACGAAGTTGATGGCGATGTAGGTGACGCCGACGACGATGCCGACTCCCATGATGGCCTGCAGGTCGAGCGTCGTGGCTGCCTTGAAGGCATACTGCCCCAACCCGTTCCAGGCGAACACGGTCTCGGTGAGCACCGCGCCGGAGAGCAGCGAGCCGAACGTCAACCCGACGACGGTGAGGATCGGCAGCAGCGCACCCCGCAGGATGTAGCCGAAGGTGACCCGGCGGGCGCTGAGCCCCTTCGCCCTGGCGGCGGTGATGTAGTCGTTGCCGAGCACGTCGAGCACGGCTGTCCTGGCGAACCGCGCCAACAAGCCGACCGTGTAGAGCACCAGCACCGAGGCCGGCAGGATCAGGTGCCCGACGGCGTTCCAGAACACCTTGGGGCGCCCGGCGATCAGTGCATCGATCGTGTAAAAGCCGGTGTGGTCCTTCGGCGGAGTGAACTGCGGGTCCAGGCGGCCGGAACCCGGGAACCAGCCGAGTTTGTAGAACAGCAGGTAGTAGACGATCAGCGCGAGCCAGAACGTCGGGGTGGAGATGCCGATGATGCTGACCACCCGCACCGCCTGGTCGACGAACTTCCGCTGTCGCAGCGCCGCCCACAGGCCGAGGCCGACGCCCAGCACCGAGGCGGTGATCAACGCGGTCAGGGCGAGTTCCGCAGTCGCCGGGAAGGCCGACCCCAGATCTTTCGCGACCGGGTTGTGGGTCTGCGTCGAGTCCCCGAAGTCCAGTTGCGCCAACCGTGACAGGTAGATGACGTACTGCTGGGGGAGCGGCTTGTCCAGGCCGTACTTCGTGTTGAACGCGGCGACGGCAGCGGGGTCCGACGAGGCCCGCTCGCCCAACGCCGAGGCGGCCGGGTTCGACGGCACCAGGTTGGTCAGGATGAACGTGATCAGGGTGACGCCCAGGATCAGTAGCAGGCTGACGCCCAGTCGTACGACGACGTAGAGGAGCAGGGGGTGCCGAGCGCGCAGACCGCGCGGCCGGTCGTCCTGCGGCGACGTCGCAGCCATCGACGCGGTGGTCTCGGGAGCCGACCCCGCCGGGTCCGCGGTCACGGATCCGGCGGGGGGCATGCGCTGTTCAGGCACGTCAGGAGATCGACGCGAAGTCCAAGCCCCAGATGGGGTTGACGACGACGTTGCTCAGCGACGAGGAGACCACGGTGTTGTCCGCGGGCTGGAACAGCGGAATGAACGGACCCTCGACGTTGAGTTGCTTCTGCAGGGCGACGTAGGCCGCGGCGCGGGCGTCGTCGCCGCTGGCCTCGGCCGCTGCGGTGGCGAGCTTCGTCGAATCCGGCGCCATCGACTCCGCCCAGGCCGCCCGCTTGCCCAGGCTCTGGCCCGGAGCGAAGACGAGGTAGTCGGCGGGGTCCGGGTAGTCAGCACCCCAGTACGCGACGCCGGCCTGGGTCTTACCGCTGCGGAAGGAGTCCAGCGAGGTCGAGCTCGGCTGCGGGTTGAGCTTCAGCTTGACGCCGATCGCGGCTGCCTGCTGCTCGATGGCCTGCGCGACGTCGCCGATCTTGACACCGCCGACGGCCACGTCGGAGGAGTACAGGATGGAGATCTCCTCGCCCTTGTACTTTGATTCGGCGAGCAGCGACTTGGCCTTGTCGACGTCGTAGGCATTGTTGTCGTCCTTGTCGAGCGCACCCAGGAAGCTCAGTGGGACCAGACCACCGGGCTGCGCGGATCCGGTACCGGCCAGCTTGAGCAGGTCGGCGTAGTTGATCGCATGCCGCATGGCCTGGACGAACTTGGCGTCAGCTGCGGTCTTGCCGAAGGCAGCGTCCATGTTGAACCACATGAAGATCGTGGTGGTGCTGGCACTGGCGATCACCTTGGTCTTGCTGGTGTCGAGCGAGGCGATGTCGTCGGGGGAGAGCGAGAACGCGACCTGTGCGGTCCCGGCCTGGATGTTGACCTTCTGGGTGGCGCCCGGGACGTTCGACATCACGACGCGGCCGTAGGCGGGCTTGGTGCCCGGGTAGTTGGGGTTGGTCTTGAAGATCACCTGGGACTGCACGTCGTAGGTGTCGATCATGTACGGACCGGAGCCGGCCGAGGTGGTGTTGAGGTAGTTCTCGGCGGCGTCCTTGGCGTCCATCGTCCCGCCGTTCGCCTTGACCGCCTTGGAGTTCACGATCCCCAGCGACGGGTTCGGCAGGATGAACGGCAGCTGCGGATTGGCGGTCTTGCTGGTCAGCGTGACGGTCTTGTCGTCGACCTTCGCAGCGGTCACGCCGTCGAGCAGGAACGACGGGTTGCCGGCGATGCCCTGCACCCGCTGGTAGGAGAAGACGATGTCGTCTGCGGTGACGGGGGTGCCGTCGGAGAATGTGTGGGTGCCCTCCAGCGTCAAGGTCAGCACCTTGTTGTCCGCCGAGAGCTTGTATGAGGCGATGCCGGGGACGATCTTCTTGACGTCGGCGCCGTCGTAGTTGAGCGCGGTCTCGTAGACGGCGTGGTCGACGACCGATCCGGTGAGCTCGAACGCCCGCGCGGGGTCGGAGGTCTTCAGGTCGAACGCATCGTTGACGACCAGCGTCTTCGCGTCGTCGGAGGCCCCGCCGGACGTGCCCGAGTCAGCGGAATCGCTGCCGCAGGCACTCACCAGCAGGGCGGCAGCGATGGAGACCGCCACCAGGGAACGAACTCGCTTCATGTCACTCCTGTTCGAAGATCCGCAGTCCGACGCCTGTCCAGCAGGGGAGGCGTCGCGCGGAGGTGTACCCCGACGTGTACAAATGGGCAGCTTAGGACCGCAGCGAGCAACTACGCGCAACCGAGCCGGAGATTTACCAGCCCGTTACGTGACCGGGGCCGTGCGCCGGTCAGCGTTCCCGCTCGCCGTAGAGCGCCGCGTAGGCGCCTTCCCGGCCGAGCAGCTCGGCGTGGGCACCGATCTCGACCACCCGGCCGTGCTCCATCACGATGATGCGATCGGCGCGTTCCGCAGTGGCCAGCCGGTGCGCGACGACGATCGTGGTGCGTCCGGTGGCGAGCTCGTCGCTGCCCTGCAGCACTGCCAGCTCCGCTGCCGGGTCCAGGGCCGCTGTTGCCTCGTCCAGCAGCAGGATGGCCGGGTCGACCAGGTGCGCTCGCGCCAGCGAGACGAGCTGCCGTTGACCGGCGGCCAGGTTGCGCCCCCGCTCGGCGATCCGGTGGTGGAAGCCGCCGGGCAGGGTGCCGATCACCTCCAGCGCGCCGACGGATCTGGCCGCTGCCTCCACCTCCGCGTCGGTGGCCTCCGGGCGGCCGTAGGCGATGTTGTCGCGGATCGTCCCGGAGAACAGATGGGGCTCCTGCGGGACGACGGCCAGGTGCCGACGGTAGGACTGCAGCTCGAGCGTGCGCAGGTCGGTCCCGTCGATCAGCACCGCACCTTCGGTGACGTCGTAGTACCGGGCGATCAGCTTGACGAGGGTCGACTTGCCTGCGCCGGTGGCGCCCACGACGGCCACTGTCTCACCGGGGACGAAGCGGAACTCGAGATCCTGCAGCGCCCACGGGGTGTCCGGTGCGTACCGGAAGGAGACCCCGCGCAGGTCGACCTCGCCGGAGACGTCCGCGAGGACAACAGGATTGCGCGCCGGCGGCACCGACGTCGGTGTGTTGAGCAGCTCGTCGATCCTGCGGAGGGAGACCGCGGCCTGCTGGTAGCCGTCGAAGACCTGTGACAGCTGCTGGATGGGGGTGAAGAAGTTGTTGAGGTACAACACGAATGCCAACAGGGTGCCCGCGGTGAGGGTGCCGGCCGCGACCTGCGTCGATCCGACCAGCAACGTGCCGGCGGAGGCGAGGTCGGCGAGGAACGCGACGAACGGGAAGTACAGCGCGATGGCCACCTGGGCTCGCATCCGCGTGCGGCGGTAGGCATCCGACTTCTCCGAGAAGCGGCGGGAGTTGCGACCCTGCCGACCCAGCGCCTGGGCGACGCGCAGTCCCGCGACGTTCTCCTGGAGGTCGGCGTTGACCTCCGCGGATTGTTCCCGGGCCTTGGTGTACTGGGCGGCGCTGTAGCGGCGGAAGAAGAACGTCGCGACGACCAGCACCGGCAGGGCCGCGAAGGCGACCAGCGCCAGCCCGGCATTCATCACCAGCAGCGCGATCGCGATCGCCGCGAACGTCGCGATCGACACCAGCGCCTGCACCAGGCCGGTCTGCAGGAACGACGACAGGGCATCGACATCGGTCGTCATCCGGGTCATGATCCGGCCGGCCATCTCGCGCTCGTAGTAGTCGAGACCCAGCCGCTGCAGATGCCGGAAGGTCCTGGTGCGCAGGTGGAACAGCACCGATTCGCCGGCGCGGGCGGTGATGATCGCCTGCCCGCGTTGGATCAGGTAGTCCAGCAGCACGACGACGGCGGCGATGCAGGTCAGCAGCAGCACCGTCGACATCGCGGCCGGCCTGACGCCGTGGTCGATCCCGGCGCGCAGCAGCGCCGGCAGCGCCGCCCCGGTGGCGGCGCCGAGCGCGACCAGCACCACAGCAGTCAGCATCAGTCCCTTCACCGGTGCCAACGCAGAGCGCAGCGAGAAGGTGCTCTGCTCGGGATCGGCCGCGGACCCGGCAGCACGGCCGGGCAGAGTTCCGGTCGCCGCAGGCGATTCGGGTTCGTCGAGCGCCGGGGGCAGCGCCCGGATCTTGGCGGCCAGATCGGGAGTCAGCGGCGCGGACGCCATCTCGCCCACTGCGCCACCGCGTCCCCCGGTACGTCCACCCGATTTACCGGCCACCGGCTCTCGGGCGGTCGCGTCCAGCACGAGTTCGGCCGGGTCGTCTTCCGAGCGCCCCGGCTCGTCCGGCCAGAGGGCCTGCGTGATGCCGTCCGGCCCCGGCAGCAGGCTCTCCGGCGCCTCGTGCAGGTCCGAGCCCAGCAGCCGGCGGAACAGCGCGCAGCGCAGCGCGAGTTCCTCCTGGGTGCCGTGGTCGACCAGCCGGCCGCGGTCCATGACGGCTACCGTGTCGGCCAACCCGAGCGTCGAGCGCCGGTGGGCGATCAGGATCGTCGTCCGGTCGGCCGTCACGCGGTGCAGCGTCTGCAGGATGGCTGCCTCGGTCGACGGATCCACGGCGCTGGTGGCGTCGTCCAGGATCAGCACCCGCGGATCAGTGATCATCGCCCGCGCCAACGCCAGACGCTGACGTTGACCGCCGGAGAGGGTGAGCCCGCGCTCGCCGATCACGGTGTCGAACCCCTCCGGCAGGGCGGCGATGAACCCGTCCGCCTCGGCGGCCACCGCAGCCTCGCGCACCTCCGCGTCGGTGGCGTCCGGACGGCCGTAGCGGATGTTGTCGCTGATGCTCGCCGAGAACAGGAACGCCTCCTCGAACACCACCCCGACGGTTGCTCGCAGCTCAGCGAGGCGCAGGTCGCGGAGGTCGCGCCCGCCGATCCGCACGCTGCCCTCCGATGGTTCGTAGAACCGGGGCAACAACAACGACAGCGTGGACTTGCCGGAACCGGACGGGCCGATCACCGCTACCGTCGAACCAGCCTGGACGTGCAGGGAGAACCGTTGCAGCACGACGGCTTCGGCCGAATAGCCGAACGACAGGTCATCGAACCGGACGTCCAGCGGGCCGGGCGGTACCGGGAGCGGTTCGGCGGGATCGACGATCGAGGCGTCGAGGTCGACGATCTGCAGCACGCGGTCCACCGCAGCGCCGGCCTGCTGGCCGATCGAGAACAGCATCACGATGAAGCGGGTCGGCCCGACGAGCGAGGCGACGTAGAGGGTGAAGGCCACGAACGTGCCCAGGCTGATCCGTCCGTTGATGGTCAGCCAGCCCCCGAGCAGCAGCACCAGCACCTGACCGAACGTGGTGACGCTCACCAACAGGTTGGTGCGTGCGGTGATCCGCGCGGCGCGCAGCCGGAAGCGGTACAGCGTGCGGGCCGCGGCGCTCAGTTTGGCGACCTCGCGGTCCTCCTGGCCGAAACCCTTGACCACCCGCACCCCGGTGACGTTCTCCTCGACCACGTCGGCGACGTCGGCGGCCGCCTGTTGGGCGATCCAGTTGGCCGGCAGCAGTTGGTCGCGGAAGGTGCGCAACAGCACGATCCCGGCCGGCACGACCAGCACCGCGGTGAGCGTCAGCAGCGGCGATAGCACGATCATGATGACGAACGACACGACGGCCAGGGCGATCTGGCCGAATGCCATCGGTGCGATGGACATCAGTCCCTGGACGAGCTGCAGGTCGGAGTTGGCCCTGGAGACCACCTGGCCGGTGCGGAGGCTGTCCTGGCCAGGGCCGTCCAGCCGCTGGATCGCAGTGAAGACGTCCTGCCGGAGGTCGTGCTGCACGTCGAGGCTGAGCTTGCCCGCCGCCCAGCGACGCAGGAACGTGGTGCCGAACAGCGCGACGGCCACCGCGACCAGGCCGAGGATCGCCCAGTGCGACGCCGAGGGGCGCCCCTGGGTGACGTCGTCGACCACCGCCCTGGTGAGCAGCGGGGTGAGCGCGTTGATCGCGAGCGAACCCGAACCGACGACCGTCATCCCGGTGACGAACGGATAGCGACGGCAGTAGCGCAGCAGCCGGCGGATCCAGCCCGGCCCACCCGGCGCCCGCGCCGGGTGCTCCGGTGACCGTTCGGGGCCCGTCGCCTGCTCTTGGAGATGGTCGTCGGGTCGGGTCACAGTCACTCTGGGGAGGGTAGACCCGGCCACCGACGGCGGGTCGTCTGCGATCTGGGTAGCGTGACCCGGAGCGGAAGCTTGCCGCACCCGGTGGGCACCTGCTCCCGGCGCGCGCGAGAAGCGGCGCCGCGGGGTCGGCACACGTGATCAGGAATGAGAAGGAGGTCGGCAGGTGCCGGAAGGTGGCGAGTACGCCGAGGACTACTACGCGATGTCCCGGTCCGGGGAGGGCGCCAAGGGGGTCGTCGACACCGTCCGCGACCGGTTCATCCGTCGGCAGGTGCTGCGCCGCGTTCCGGGCGGGCGGTTGCTCGACGTCGGCTGCGGACTGGGCTTGTTCCTGGAGGCGATGAGGCCGGAGTTCGCGTCGTTCGGGGTGGACATCTCCGACTATGCGGTCCGGGCCTGCGCGGAACGTCTTCCCGACGCGCAGGTGCGGGTGGCCAGCCTGATCGAGGGTCTGCCGGATGACGGCGCGTTCGCCGGTGAGTTCGACGTGATCACCGCGATCAACATCGTCGAGCACCTCGAGGACCCGTGGGCCGGTGTGGCAGCGGTGCGTGCTCGGTTGCGGACGGGAGGGCTGTTCGTCATGCACCTGCCCACCATCGGGAATGCGGTGCAGGCCAGGATGTATGCCGGTTCCTACGACCAGGACCCGACGCACATCTACCGGCCGAGCGGACGCGCTGCGTCCGCACTGGTCGAGGAGTGCGGGTTCGTCCAGGAGTTCGGTACCTTCGCGCCGTTCGTCGGGGCGCCGGTGTGGCGGGTGCTGCCGTGGCACCCGGCATACCTCGGGATCTACCGTGCGATCTGAGCGCCCATCGACCGCGAAGGGTGCAGTGTCGCAACGCATCTCGGCGCTGATCCTCGACCTCGATGACACCCTGATCGACACCCGTGCGGCGATGGTCGAGGCCGGAACGCTGGTGGCGAAGGACCTCTGGCCGGATGCGGATCCCCGACGGTGGCGGGGATTCGGCGAGCGCTACTGCTTCGACCCGCAGCAGTTCTACGAGCGGTACGCCCGCGGCGAGATCGAGTTCATGGAGATGCGCAGGCTCCGGTTCGAGGAGACCAGGGGCCACCACGAGCTGGCAGACGTGGGTGATCGGTTCTCCACCTTCGAGACCGACTACTGGTCGGCGTTCGAGAAGTCGCAGGCCCTGTTCGACGACACGCTCGAGCTGCTGGACGCGGCCGACGACGCCGGACTGCCGATGTCGCTGGTGACGAACTCCTCCCAGCTGCTCGCGGACATGAAGGTCCGCATCTCCGGTCTCGGTTCCCGCTTCGTCTCCGTCCTGACCACCGGTACCTACGGCATCGGCAAGCCGGACCGGCGACTGTTCGACCATGCCAGGACCGACCTCGGTGTTCCCGCGGCGGAGATCCTCTCGGTGGGCGACCACCTCGGCCGCGACATCACGCCCGCCGTGCAGCTCGGCATGCAAGCGGCGTGGCTGGTCCGCTCCGACAGCCACCAGAGCGTGCCGGACAATCTGGACGAGCGGGTGCAGGTGGTGGCCACGCTGGGCGAAGTGGTGGCTCTGCTCGGCTGACCTGCCCTGTTCGCGGCCCCGGTAGGCCGGAGAACGACGACGGGGTGCGGCAGCTCGCCCGGCCCCGGATTCATCGCATCCCGTCGAACGCTCACGGTGACCGCCGGCCCTGCCCTACCTTGGCGCCATGAACCCATCTGTTCCCGCCTGCCCGAGTTGCGGTTCGACCGACGGGTTTGATGCCGGATACCTCCCGGACAGCCAGCCGGGCGGCATGATCGTCGGGCGGTGGATGCCGGGCGTCCCCGAGTTCGGTCTGCTCAAGGGGCTCAAGTGGCGGGGCCGGGTGCATCTGGAGGTCAGGGCCGATCGGTGTCGCCGGTGCGGGCTGCTCGCGCTCTACGCTGTCGGTCCCGCTCGGTAGGTTCATTGCCATGAGCGCACCCACCGTCGACGTGCCGGCCGGGGTCTGGCTCGACGTCGTCGGCCAGCCGGGGGCAGTCGACGATCTGATGGCTGCGGTTGCGGCCACCCATGACGACCCTGGCGTGCCGACCTCCGCGATGACGCATGCCTGGTTGATCACCGGCCCGCCCGGCTCTGGCCGGTCGACCGCGGCGCGGGCGTTCGCCGCCGCACTGCAGTGCACGTTGCGGGGCTGCGGCCAGTGCCTCCACTGCCGCACGGTGCTGGCGGGCACCCATGCCGACGTGCGGACCGTCATCCCCGAGGGGCTGTCGATCTCGGTCAAGCTGATGCGGAAGGTCGTGCAGGACGCGTCCCGGCAACCGTCGACGGCGCGCCGACAGATCGTCATCATCGAGGACGCCGATCGGCTCACCGAGGGTGCGGCGAACGCGTTGCTCAAGATGGTCGAGGAACCGCCCTCGCACACAGTGTTCCTGCTGTGCGCCCCGTCCACCCACCCGGACGACGTGTCGGTGACGATCCGCTCGCGCTGCCGGGTGCTCGGACTGCGGGCCCCCTCGGTGACGGCGATCGCCGAGGTGCTCGTCCGGCGTGACGGGATCGAGCCGGAGACCGCGCGCTGGGCGGCCTCGGTCTGCGGCGGGCACATCGGTCGGGCCCGTAGGCTCGCCCGCGACGAGGGGGCCAGGTCCCGTCGCGAATGGGTGCTCGGGCTCGCGTCGATCCGGCGCCTCGGGCAGGCCTACGGCGCCGCCGAGCAGCTCGACAAGGACGCGAAGTCCGATGCAGGAGAGCAGCTCGCCGGTCGGAATGCCGGCGAGATCGAGGAGTTGAAGACCGCGCTCGGCGCCGGCGGTACCGGCAAGGGCGCAGCCGCCGCGGCCCGGGGCACGACCGGCATCGTCAAGGAGCTGGAGAATCGGCAGAAGACCCGGCAGACCCGCACCCAACGGGACATCGTCGACCAGGCCCTGATCGAACTGTCCGGGTACTACCGGGACGTCGTGGTGACGGCCGAAGGGGCGCGGGTTCCGCTGTCGCACCCCGACCGCTCCGAGCAGAGTGCGGCGGCGGCGGCCGAGATCGGCGCCGACGGCGGCCTTCGCAGGCTGGAAGCGGTGCTCGCCTGCCGGGAGGCGATCGAGATGAACGTCAAGCCCCAGATCGCCCTCGAAGCGCTGATGACGATCTTGTCCGGTGTGGGTCAGGGCCGCTGATGGCTAGGCTGCCGGGATGGGAATGCTCTGCGCGGTCGCCTTCTCGCCGAAGGGCCAGTTGCACTACGCGGACCCCGGTGAGCTCCAGCTCGAGGTCGGCGACCACGTTTTGGTGCCCACCGAGCAGGGGTCGGTCGCGGCGCAGGTGATGTGGGCGGCCGAGTACGTCTCGGACGACACCGAGGGTTTCCCGCGGCTGGTCGGGATGGCCACCGACGATGACCTGGTGGAGACGGAGCGGATCCGCCGGATCAAGGCCCGCACCATCGTCGCGACCCGCAAACTCGTGCGGGAGCACGACCTCGACATGAAGGTGTTGGCCGCCGATCCGCGACCCGCGGACAACAAGATCGTCATCTTCTACACCTCGCCGGACACGGTCGACTTCCGCTCCCTGCTGCGTGATCTGTCGGCCACCCTCGGCAGCCGGGTCGAGTTGCGTCAGCTCCCCGCCCGTGATGCGGTGCGGGTGACCGGCGCCATCGGCTCCTGCGGCCGGGACACCTGCTGCTCGACGTTCCTCAAGGATTACGAACCGGTGACCCTGGCCATGGTCCGTGACCAGGATCTGCCGACCAATCCGCTGCGCATCTCCGGTGCCTGCGGCAGGCTGATGTGCTGCCTGAAGTACGAGCACCCGCTGTACCAGGAGTTCAAGCGCGATGCGCCGCCGGTCGGGTCGAAGGTGACCACCCCGGACGGCGACGGGGTCGTGACGGCGCACTCGGTGCCGCGGGACGGTCTGGTCGTCAAGCTGTATGCCGACGGCTCGTCGCAGGTCTGCAGCAAGGCTTCGGTGTGCGCCTCCCGCAAGGCGTTCGACAGCCGCTGACGCAGGGGCCGCTGCACTGCCCGATCGGACCAACCGCCGGTGACCGTCCGCGATCGACCGGTTCTGCTGTCCGGTTCGGGTGGAACGTCGGTCATCTTTTCGAAGCATCGTTGCCGACTCGTGTCCGAAGCTGCGCAACCTTCGTCCGCCTGACGCGTATCAATGGGGTGAGGATCGGAGCAGTTCGATCCTGCACCGACGGACGCGTACGCCGAAGCGGTTTCGAATCAACCAGTGAGGAATTCCGATGGGCAGCACCAGGGGGGCGGCGGTCGCCGCGATGATGATCGGAGCAGCGCTACTGGCCTCGGCCTGCAGCACGTCCCCGATCGCGACCGACTCCGTCGGACGGAGCGCTGCCGCCGTTCCCTCCACCAGATCGTCTGTCGCCTCCACCACCACCGGTAGCAGCACGACAGCGGCACCGATCACCGTCCTCGATCCGAACGGATCTGCCAGGTCGTCATCGGCAAGGTCGTCGGCCCCGACGATCTCCGCCTCCACGACACCTGACACCGCTACCTCAGGCCCGAGCTCCGTCACTCCGGGGACGACGACTCCGGGGACGACTCCGGTGACGACGACTCCGGTGACCACGACTTCGGGGACGACGACTCCGGTAACCACGACTCCGGTGACTACGACTCCGGTGACCACGACTTCGGGGACGACGACTCCGGTAACCACGACTCCGGTGACTACGACTCCGGTGACCACATCCCTGAGGCCGGCCGTCAAGCCTGCGTCGGTGACGGCCGACCCGGCGTTCGGGTCGGAGACCGTCGGCCCGCTGCAGCCGCTGAGAGTCACGGCCGCCGGGGGCACGATCACCACGCTCGAGGTCCGCGCCGCGGACGGCAGCGCCATTGCAGGCTCGTTCACCGAGGACCGCACCAGCTGGACCTCGAACCAGCGGCTGCGGTACAGCGGCGTCTACACCGCAACCGGGGTCGCTACCGGCGCGGCGGGCACCGAGCCGGCCAGGATCGCCGGCACCTGGACGGTGTTCTCGGTATCGGACACCGTCAGTACCGGCATCACCCCGGACGAGGATGCGAAGGTCGGTGTCGCCTCGCCGGTGATCGTCCGGTTCGGTTACTACGCGAGTGACGAGCAGCGGGCTGAGATCCAGCGACACGTGAAGATCACCACCACGCCGAAGGTGGAGGGGGCCTGGGCGTGGTTCACCCACGACGGCGATGACTACGCCTCGCTCGACTTCCGTCCCAAGGACTTCTGGCCGGCCGGTATCGAGGTGACTGTCACGGTGGACCTGCTGGGAGTGCCGTTCGCGGACGGGATGTACGGCCCGCGCGACGTGGTGACCAGGAACTTCACCATCGGTCGCAACCGGGTCACCTACGCCGACCCGGACTCGAAGATCCTCACCGTGAAGGAATCCGGCAAGGTCGTGGCCCGGTACCCGATGTCGATGGGTCGCGGCGACGATGTCGGCGATCCCAACCTGGTGACCCGCTCGGGCATCCACATCGTCACCGACAAGAAGGCCGACACGAAGATGAGCAACCCGGCGTACGGCTACAAGGACCTCCCGGAGAAGTGGGCCGTCCGGATCAGCAACAACGGCGAGTTCATCCACCAGAACCTCGCCTCGGTCGACGTGCAGGGGAAGCAGAACGTCAGTCATGGCTGCATCAACCTCAATGCGAAGAACGCCAAGGCCTATTTCGGCAAGGCGATCTACGGGGATCCGGTCGTGGTGACCGGGACGAGCGTCAAGCTGAGCGCGTCCGACGGGGACTACTACGGTTGGGCCCTGAGCTGGTCGGAGTGGAAGTCCCACTCAGCGCTCTGAGCTCCGCGGACCCACTTGCGTCGTGGAGCGGCACTGTCGGAGGCGTGTGACAGCGTCACGCCATGCTGAACACCACCACCGAGTTCGATCCGGTCACCGTGCTGTCCGAGCAGCTCAGCTGGCACTTCGAGAACCGGGCCCGCCCGCGACTCGACGGCCTGACCGACGAGGAGCTGCACCGGGAACCGGTGGTCGACTGCTGGGGTGTCCGGCGGCGGTCCTCCCCGGAGCAGAAGGGCAGCGGTGACTGGACCATCGACTTCGGTCATCCGGCCCCCGATCCTGCTCCGGTGACGACCATCGGCTGGCGGCTCGCACACGTCATCGTCGGCGTGCTCGGGGCTCGTGCAGCGTCACACTTCGATGCCACCTTCAGTTGGGGGATCGCAGACTACGACGCGTGGCCCTACGCCGGAACAGCTGACGAGGCACTCGCCCAGCTGGATGCCACGTACGCGGCCTGGAGCGGCGGGGTACGTGGCCTGACGGTGGATGATCTGCACCGACGGGTGGGGCCCGCCGAGGGTCCGTGGGCCGAGCACTCGATGGGAGAGCTGGTGGCGCACATCAACCGCGAGGCCATCCACCACCTCGCCGAGATCGCCCTGCTGCGGGATCTGTATGCCCACCGCTGAGCCGCTGAGGGTGTGCAGGGGCGTTGGTTGCAGCCGGTAGACTTCTGCAGCGTTGCCGCCTTAGCTCAGTCGGTAGAGCATCTCACTCGTAATGAGAAGGTCTGGGGTTCGATTCCCCAAGGCGGCTCGGCACCGGAATGGCCCACGACCTTGTCATACAGGACGTGGGCCATTCTGCTACCGGGTCGGGGAGTGGATCAGAGCCCTCGCCGGGACATTCGGGGCAGCCGGGTGACGTGCCGTCGGACAGGAGTTGAACAGCCTCCCGAAGTGGCACAGTGGATGACATGACATCAAAGGGCGGGGAAGCAGGCTCGTACGTCACCGGCGGGAAGGAGTTCACCCGCGACACGAACTACATCGAGGACAGGATCACCCGTGACGGGGCGAGCGGCCATCCGGTCGAGCCCGGCCGGTACCGGCTCATCGCGGCCCGCGCGTGTCCCTGGGCGAACCGGACCATCATCGTCCGGCGCCTGCTCGGGTTGGAAGGGGTCATCTCGATGGGTCTCTGCGGCCCGACCCACGACAAGAACTCGTGGACCTTCGACCTCGACCCGGGCGGCAAGGACCCGGTGCTGGGCATCGAGCGCCTGCAGCAGGCCTACTTCCAGCGGTTCCCGGACTATCCGCGCGGTATCACCGTGCCCGCGATCGTCGACGAGCGCACCGGCGAGGTGGTCACCAACAACTACCCGCAGATCACCCTGGACTTCTCCACCGAGTGGACCGAGTTCCACCGCGAGGGTGCCCCGCAGCTGTATCCCGAGCACCTGCGGGAGGAGATCGACACCGTCAACAAGCGGGTCTTCACCGAGGTCAACAACGGTGTCTACCGCTGCGGTTTCGCCGGTTCCCAGGAGGCGTACGAGTCGGCCTACGATCGGCTGTTCACCGCGCTGGACTGGCTGACCGAGCGGCTGGAGAACCAGCGGTTCCTGGTGGGGGACACCATCACCGAGGCCGATGTCCGTCTCTTCACCACCCTCGCCCGGTTCGATCCGGTGTACCACGGCCACTTCAAGTGCAACCGCAGCAAGCTCACCGAGCTGCCGGTGTTGTGGGCCTACGCCCGCGACCTGTTCCAGACCCCGGGCTTCGGTGACACCACGGACTTCGTCCAGATCAAGCAGCACTACTACTTCGTGCACAGCGAGATCAATCCGACGCAGATCGTCCCGAAGGGCCCTGAGTTGCACGATTGGCTCTCCCCGCACGGCCGGGAAGCTCTGGGCGGCAGGCCTTTCGGTGAGGGAACGCCGCCAGGCCCTGTCCCGGTGAACGAGCAGGTGCCGGCCGGCCACGGCGCCGAGTGAGCTGACCCGGCCGTCCGGGCAGCCACTCAGTCGATCAGGTCGGGATGGATGTTGCGCGCATGCCGGTCGCGTTCCTCGGGCGGTCCGGCACCGATCAGCGTCCGCACGATGTCCTCGAGTGCGTCGAGTTGCCGCGGTGACAGCGGATCGAAGACGATCGACCGCACGATCTCGGCGTGCGACGGTGCGACCCGCTCGAGGGTGGCGAGCCCAGCGGGGGTGAGTGAGGCGTACTGCCCCCGCTTGTCGGCGCTGGACTGTTCGCGCCGCACCCAACCCAGATCCTCCAGCCGGGTGACCGCGTGCGAGAGCCGCGACTGGGAGAACCCGACCACCTCGGACAACTTGTTCATCCGCAGCCGCCGGTCCGGTGCCTCACTGAGCATCGCGAGGATCAGGTAGTAGGCGAAGGGCATGTCGCCACTGCGCTGCATGTCCCGTTCGATCTGGTCGTCCACCATCCGCGTCATCATCAGGAACGAGCGCCAGACATGCTGCTGACGATCCGTCAGCCAGGGTCCGGGAACGTCGATGACCGCCGGAGCTGGGGGCCGCTCGGGCTGCTGGGCCGTGGTGACGTCGTCCACCTGGTGTGTCCTCGCGATGTGATGGCAGCGACGCTGCTGGGCGGGTCGGACCACCCTCGCCCGGCGGCCTCCAGCGCGGCGGCTACTCCGGATGCTGTGCGCACAGGATAGGGCGCCGAACGCGACCGCGGGGCGACACGACGGGCGACCAGCCCTCTGGGTGACCGACGCCCTCCATGGCGCGGAGTGCCGTGGCGGACAGCACAGTGGGATCGGGCAGTATCGGCGTCATGACCGTCGTCCCGGGATCCGGCTCACTGCCTGTGCTGGACGCGGAGCGATCGGCGCTGGAGCGGGCGGCGGAGCTGGCCGCGAACGGGATCGGCCGTACGCTGCCCAATCCGGTGGTGGGATGCGTGGTGCTCGGCACGGACGGCTCCGTGGTGGGGGAGGGCTGGCACGAGCGGGCGGGGGGCCCGCATGCGGAGGTGAACGCGCTCGCTGACGCCGGCGTGCGGGCGCACGGAGGGACCGCGGTCATCACCCTGGAGCCGTGCAACCACACCGGCCGGACGGGGCCGTGCACCGAGGCGCTGATCGCGGCCGGGATAGAGCGGGTCGTGGTCGGAGCGCGAGATCCCTTCGAACCCGCTGCCGGCGGGGTGGAACGGCTGATCGCCGCCGGGATCCAGGTGATCGACGTGTCCGAGCTGGCGATCGGCGCGGTCGCCGCCGAGGTGAACCGGGTCTGGCTGACGTCGATGGCGAACCGGCGACCGTTCGTCACGCTGAAGACGGGGATGACGGTGGACGGTCGAGTGGCCGCCGTTGATGGCACCAGCAGATGGATCACCTCGGAGGCGTCCAGAGCGGACGTCCACCGGCTGCGCGCGGAGGTCGACACGATGATGGTCGGGATCGGCACCGTGCTCGCCGACGATCCGCGACTCACCGTCCGAGACCCGGGCGGGCTGGAGTCGGCGCGGCAGCCGCTCCGGGTGGTGGTCGACAGTACGGGCCGAACCCCTTCCGGTGCACAACTTTTGGCCGGGCCCGGGGACGCGCTCGTTGCCACCGCGACGAACTATCCCGGCCCAGGCGGCCGGGTCGACCTGGCCGCGCTGATGGCGGATCTGTTCACCCGCGGACGTCGCCACGTACTGCTCGAAGGTGGACCGAGGTTGGCCGCGGCTGCGTTGGATGCCCGGCTGGTGGACGACGTGGTCAGCTATCTGGCCCCGATCGTGCTGGGCGCCGGACCAGCCGCGGTGGAGGGGGGATCGGTGGCGACCCTGGCCGAGGCTCATCGTCTCGAGCTGCGGGACGTCACCCGATTCGGTCCCGACGTCCGGCTGAGCTTCACCGTCGCGCACTGACCTGCCGGAGCGGTCGGTGCTCCGATGCTGAGGAGGTGGGCCCCCCGGGGCTCGAACCCGGAACCAGCGGATTAAAAGTCCGATGCTCTACCGATTGAGCTAGAGGCCCTGACGCCGCAGAAGCCTACTTCATCTGTGGTGGCGCACCCGCCGCCCAGGAACGTGCCGGGATGGTCGGCACGACCACCCTTCTGATGACCAACATCACTCTGTTGAGCGATGCAACTACTGGACGGACGAGCGATACTTGCACGGCACAACTAGTTAGTGAGGGCAACAAGATGACCGGTCCGAGGATCGCGGACGCCGCGACGAGCAGCACCAGCGGGGTACCCGAACCCGAGGACATCCCTGGCGTGATGATGACGCTGATGCGTCAGCTCGTTCGCACCAAGCAGCAGCTGTTCCAGGGTGGGCACGAGGAGTCGCTGCCGATCCAGTTGATGTTCGCCATGCGGAAGCACGGGCCGCAGCGCAGCGGTGAACTGGCAGCGATCCTGCATGCCGACCCCTCGACGGTCTCCCGCCAGGTGGCGCTGCTGGTGCGCACCGGGTTGGCAAGGCGAGAGGCAGATCCGCAGGACGGCCGGGCGATCCACGTCGTCCTCACGGCTGCCGGGGTCCAACGGCTCGGCAAGCTCCGGGCAGCCGTCGACGGCTTGTTCGAGACGGTCGTGAAGGACTGGACGTCGCAGGAGCGGGCCGTGTTCGTCGAGCTGTTGCGGCGCTACATCGACAACTTCGCGGCCCGGGGCGACGACCTCATCGCCACCCTTGCCGAGGTCGCCACCGCTCCATGAAAACTTCGGACGCCATCTCCGACCGCGTCCCACGCCCATCCCGACACAGACCTCCTACCGAAGAACCCGGGGACACCATGACCACCACCACAGCCGCGAGCGGCGGCCGGCCGGCACCGGCCACCCAGACGGACTCAGCCGGGGGGCTGACCCACAAACAGATCTTGACCATCCTGGGCGGATTGATGGCGGGCATGTTCCTCGCCGCGCTCGACCAGACGGTCGTCTCGACCGCCATCCGCACCATCGCCGACGATCTCAACGGCATCAGCCTGCAGGCCTGGGTCACCACCGCCTACCTGATCACCAGCACCATTGCGACGCCGCTCTACGGCAAGTTGTCCGACATCTACGGCCGTCGCCCGTTCTTCCTGTTGGCCATCACCCTGTTCGTGATCGGCTCGGTCGCCTGCACGTTCGCCTGGTCGATGGAGTCGCTAGCGGCGTTCCGGGCCTTCCAGGGGCTCGGCGCCGGCGGTCTGTTCTCGTTGGCACTGGCCATCATCGGCGACATCCTCGCGCCTCGTGAGCGGGCCAAGTACCAGGGCTACTTCCTAGCCGTGTTCGGTACCTCCTCCGTGATCGGGCCGCTGGTCGGTGGCCTGTTCGCGGGCGCCCCCTCCATCCTGGGCATCACCGGCTGGCGCTGGGTCTTCCTGATCAACGTGCCGATCGGGGTAGTGGCGTTGGCCATCGTGTTCAAGGTCTTGCACATCCCGCACACCCCGCGTGAGCACCGCATCGACTGGTGGGGTGCTGTCGCGCTGATCGTCGGTCTGGTGCCGATGCTGCTGGTCGCCGAGCAGGGCCGTGAGTGGGGCTGGTCGTCGACCGCGTCGATCGTCTGCTACGTGCTGACCGTCGTCGGGCTGGCAGCCTTCATCCGGATCGAGTTCGCGATGGGCAACGACGCGCTGATCCCGATGCGGCTGTTCAAGGACAAGACGTTCTCACTGGTCCAGGGCTCCGGGATCCTCGTCGGCATGGCCATGTTCGGCGCGATCCTGACGATCCCGCTGTTCCTGCAGATCGTCCGGGGCGCCACACCGACCCAGTCCGGACTGCAGATGCTGGCCATGACGATCGGCATCATGAGCGCGTCGATCATCTCGGGTCAACTGACCGCGAAAACCGGCAAGTACAAGATCTTCCCGGTGCTCGGCCTGCCGTTGCTGATCATCGCGGCCGCGCTCTTCGCGCTCGTGTTGCAGACCGATTCCCCGAGCATCGTGCTGTGGGTTCTGATGTTCCTGATCGGATTCGGGATCGGCACCAGCATGCAGACCCTGACATTGGCGGCACAGAACGCGGTGCCGCCCACCGACATCGGTGTCGCCACCTCGACGGCGACCTTCTTCCGCCAGACCGGCGGCACAATCGGCGTCGCGGTGTTCCTCTCGCTGCTGTTCAGCAAGCTGGGCGACAACATCAGTACGCGGGTGACGACGGCATTCCAGAGCCAGGACTTCCTCGCTGCCGCCGCGCAGCAGGCCGGCTCGCAGGATCCGGCCGCCATCCGTGCGGTGGTCACCGGCTTCGGGCAGCAGATGTCCGCCGACACCTCGTTCCTGCAGCGGGTCGACCCCGTGCTGGCTCAGCCGTACCAGCTCGGTTTCGTCGACTCGATGCGTCCGGTCTTCCTGGCAGCGGCCGTGGTGGCCCTGCTGGCCTGGATCCTGATCCTGTTCATGAAGGAAGTTCCGCTGCGCACCATGTCCGCGCTCCAGGAGCGTCAGCAGGCAGAGGCCGAGGCTGCCGCCGTAGCGGCGGGTTCTGCGGGCGGGAACGCAGACGACGCCCTCGTGATGTCGAAGGACGACGAGCTGGTCGGTGTGGCATCCGCGTCGGGCGCGCCCACCGCTGCAGCCGCCGGCGAAACGTCCACCGCAGCGGCTGCCGGCACAGCACCCACCGGTGCGGTCGGCGACGGGACCGACGGTCCCCGCCACGGATCGGTGGACGCGGCTCATCCACTGCCGGAGGATCTCGGCGCCGTCGTGCATCCCGAGGAGCCGCCGAAGCACCGCGCCGACAGCTGAACCAGACGTCGCCAGCACTGCTGGGCCGGAGCCGGTCCTGCCCCCTCGGGGCGGGGCCGGTTCGCCCGTCCGTCGACGCGGATGGGCGGCCAGGTGGCTCCTCCAGGAGCGCAGGGAGCCCCAGAGCTCGCGTTTTGGAACCCGCTCCGACGGTGCCCTATGATGATCAGGCTCCCAACGGCATGCCGTTGGAGGCGGACTGCTGGTCCGGCCCCCATCGTCTAGCGGCCCAGGACCCCGCCCTTTCACGGCGGTAGCACGGGTTCGAATCCCGTTGGGGGTACTGGTCGGTCGGCCCGGTTTCATCCGGTACGGTTGGTCAGCGCAAGGCCCTGTGGCGCAGTTGGTTAGCGCGCCGCCCTGTCACGGCGGAGGTCGCGGGTTCAAGTCCCGTCAGGGTCGCAGGTACCGGGGCCGGTTCGATTCTCACGAGCCGGTCCCGGCTGCTCTGGCCAGGTAGCTCAGTCGGTACGAGCGTTCGCCTGAAAAGTGAAAGGTCGCCGGTTCGATCCCGGCCCTGGCCACCAGCTGTTGTCAAGAGCCACTCGCCGGAATTGAAGGTGGGTGGCTCTTGACGTTGTCGGCGTGGTTCTTACCAGTGAACCTTCGGTCGAAGGCACGACCACACCGCCGCAGGCTCCCCATTTCGAAGTTCCCTCCTCCGGGTGCGCCGGATCGGGGAATCCGCGCGAGGACGGTAGAGCCGGGACTGGGGGCAACCCATGTGCCGCCCTGTCACGCCCCTGGCAGCAGAACACCACGGATCGAAGATCTCGTCCCGCTTGGCGGCTCACGGGTAGTGACCAAAAGAGTGACGCAGCCGTCCCGATTGCCTGCCCAGCGCTGGTCAATACGGGATCGCGTCTGGTTACCTACCGGTCACTAGTAGTAATCCCGCGGTGGAGGCAATGATGAATCAGGCAGTCGTTCGCGCTGGCAGGTCTCGTACGCGGTGGTCGGCAACGATGGTCGCCGGGGTGTTGGGTGCGGCATCACTGCTGGCCGCCGTCCCGGCGGCGGGTGCGGCTGCGGCGGTGTCGGCCGGCTGCACGGTGCTGACCTCCAACATCTACCAGGCGAACACGCCGACCGGTTCCAGTCTCATCACTGCCAGCTCGAGTGAGTACCTCTCCTCCGCGCAGAAGGGTTTCACCTCCGCGCGGGGAGTCACCATGAAGGCATCCACCCAGCAGAAGTCGGGAACGGTCCCGATCATCCGGATGTACAACGGACGCACGCAGAGCTTCCGGTGGGCCGCCTACGGCAGCTCGAACGCACGAGCAGCCACCCTGGCAGGATTCCGCTTCCAGCGTCGCGAGTTCTACGCGCTGCCGGCCGGTGGCACGGGGTGTATCCGGGTCTATCGCTACTCCAGGGGCAAGGTCTCCCAGCTGGTGCAGCAAGGCTCCCGGGAAGCGCCGCTGCAGGCTGCCGGCTGGGTGCGCAGGGAGGCACTGTTCTCGGTAGCGCGACCGGGCACTGCGACGGCGCCGACGCCGGTGCCGGTCGTGACTCTGACCGTGGTCAGGGGTGACCTGGTCGTGAGCACACCCGGTCAGGTGGTCAGCCGGATGGATGTCCGTGGGTCCATCGTCGTCAGGGCTGCGAACGTGACCATCAAGAACTCGGTCGTCCGTGGTGGGACGAACGCGGCGGCCCGGTTGTACCGGCCGTTGGTGGACGCAAGGGCCGGGGCGGCGAACCTGCTGATCGAGGACACCGTGATCGCCGAAGCCACCCCGTCGGAGTGGAATGCGTCCGGTATCGGCGGCTCGAACTTCACCGCACGCCGGGTGAACATCTCCGGCCAGGTCGACTCGATCAACATCACCGGCTCCAACGTGAATATCGAGAGCTCGGTGCTGGGCAAGAACGTCTACTACGCCAACCACTGGCAGTCCCAGCAGTCCGGTGGTACCCACAACGACAGCGTCCAGGTGTTGCGGGGCGACAACATCACCATCCGCAGCAACGTGATGACCGGATCCAACAGTCTCGGTGTGATGGCTGCCCCCGAGTGGGGGAGTGTCAGGAATCTGTTGGTGGAGAACAACTTCATCGACAACGGTGAGTGCTCCAGCAAGTTCACCAGCAAGGGCGGCAACGCCAACTCGATGACCGTCCGCAACAACGTCTTCGGGGGCCACCAGCGGTCCTGGAAGTGCTACATCGTCACCGCCGGTGGGGTGAACGCTGCGGTCAGCGGCAATGTGCTCTCCAATGGTTCGACGCCTGCTGCGCCCAGCGGCATCGCCGGCTCCCGCAGCAGTACTCCGGTCGGGGTGACGCTCGGCCAGCTGTGACGGGTCACAGGACCGGCTGAGCTGCCCGAGCGCGTCCCGCACAGCCCGACCGCGACCCGGTGTCTGCAGAACTCTGCAGACGCCGGGTTGTTCGGTGCCCTGGTGCTGTGCAAGTCGCGAGCAGGGGTCGGGTGGTGCCGAGGTTTCAGTCCTCCGTGTCGCTCGCAGGCCTGGTCGGGCGGTATCGGCAGGAGCGGACACGCCGGGGAGGTAGTCGATGCTCCTTGTCATGCCTTCGGGCGAATGAGTGGTCGTAGCGAAGACGACACTCCGGTACTCCCCGCACCAGGAGTGACAAACGAATTGGCGGACGAATGACGTGCACCATTTGCGACTTGTTGAGTCCGCGCTACGTCTGATTACCTGGCAAACACCTTCGGTAATCGATGGAGCTCTGCAGGTCCGGTTCACCGAGGTGCCCGGGCTCTGGATGTCTCTGGTTCCGACGTTCTCTGCGCTCCCCGTCAATCGTTCCTCGGAGGTACTTGTGGTCTCGACCGCCTCTCGGCGCTCCCGCGGCGTCCGTCTGCTGACAGCTGTGGCCGTCGGCGCTCTGGGAGCCTCGGCGCTGCTGATCGGTAGCGGCGCCCTCGCGATCGCGGCACCGGCTCCGGGCTGTCTGTACCTGAGCACGAACGTCTACCAGAGCTCGAAGCCGACCGGCACCAGTCTGTTGACCACCAGCGCTGCCGAAAACGCCAGGTCGGCTGCGAAATACGGCTATACGGCACAGGACGGCGCGGTGGCCCGGGTGGCAGCCATCCAGCAGCGCGGGACCACAGCGATCTACCGGCTGTACAACCCGAGGACGTACGACTTCCGCTGGGCCCCGGCCGGGACCGTCTTGAATGCGGCCGTCGCGGCCGGGTACGTCAAGCAGCGGCTTGACTTCTATGCATCCGTCGTCGGCGGACCGTCGTGCGTCCCGGTCTACCGGTTCACGAAGGGGGCGCTCAGCAGGATCGCGGCGACGGCCGCCAAGCGAGCCGCGTTGGAGGCGGCCGGTTGGCGGCGACAGGCAGTCGTCTTCTACGCGGCGGCGATCGCGAAACCGGTTGCGGCCACGACGCCCGCGCCGGCGCCGACGACGGCACCGACGAAGTCCGCGCCGACGACGCCGGTTCCGACGAAGTCCGCGCCGACGACGCCGGTTCCGACGACGCCGGTTCCGCCGTCGAATCCCGCGCTACCGAGTACGCCGACGGTGCCGAGCACGCAGACGGTGCCGACCACGCAGACGGTGCCGAGCACGCAGACGGTGCCGAGCACGCCGACGGTGCCGAGCACGCAGACGGTGCCGAGCACGCAGACGGTGCCGACCACGCAGACGGTGCCGGCCACAGAGGGTGCGCCCACGACCCCGGTTCCGATCACGACGGAGCTCCAGCCCACCACTTCGGTCCCGTCCCCGCCGGTCCTCCCGTCGTCCCCGCCGGTCGATTCCCCGCCGGTGGATTCCCCACCACCGGCTCCTCCTGCCACCCCCGAGCCGACGGTGATCGAGGGAGACCTGATCGCAGACAAGGCCGGTCAGGTGATCGACGCCGTCGAGGTGCACGGTTCGATCATCGTGCGGGCGCCGAACGTCACCATCCGGAACTCGGTCGTCACCGGCGGTACCAATGCGGCAGCCCGCCGTTACTGGCCGCTGGTCGACGCCAGGGCCGGCTATGCCAACCTGGTGATCGAGGACACGATCATCGCCGAGTCCACAGCGTCGGAGTGGAACGCGTCCGGCATCGGTGGGTCGAACTTCACCGCACGTGGGGTGAAGATCTCCGGGCAGGTCGACTCCATCAACATCACCGGTTCCAATGTCACGATCGAGAACTCGGTGCTGGGCAAGAACGTCTACTACCCGGATCACTGGCAGTCGCAGAAGTCCGGCGGCACCCACAACGACAGCGTGCAGGTGTTGCGGGGCGACGACATCACCATCCGCGGAAACGTCATGACCGACTCCAACAGCCTCGGAGTGATGGCCGCGCCCGAATGGGGATCGGTGCTGAACCTGTTGGTGGAGAACAATTTCATCGACAACGGGGAGTGTTCCAGCAAGTTCACCGACAAGGGTGGCAACGCCAACTCGATGATCATCCGCAACAACGTCTTCGGCGGACACCAGCGATCGTGGAAGTGCTACCTGGTGACAGCCGGCGCGGTCAACGCGACCATCAGCGGCAATGTGCTCTCCAACGGCAGCACCCCGGGAAGCCCTGCCGAGATCGGTACCGCCAGGAGCAGCACCCCGATCAGCGTGACACCCGGCCAGATCTGAGCCGACCCGCAGCCCCGAACACCACGGTCACCCGTGGGACCCGGCGAACCGCCGTCTCGCCGTCGGACCCTACGGCTGACCGCAGGTGTGACCTGCGTCGTGTGGGCCGTCTGACACCGAGAAACCTCGCGAGAGGCCGTACCAGTCGGTAGCCTTGAGCTGTCTGGATCGATCAAGAACTCTCAGATCCCGTCAGTCACCGTGAGGCCAGCGCTGCCCGATCGCCCGTCGAAGCCATCGAGGTATGCCATGAACCGTCCGTCCACGCTCTCCCTGTCCACCGAGCGCTCCCGCGCACTGCGCGCCGCGCGCCGTCGACGTCGCGCCATCGCCCACGACGTCGCCACCTACAACACCCCTGCTGAGCGTTCCGAGCTGCTCGACATGGCCAAGCGCGCCGAAGCCGGGGGACATCGCGCCGATGCCGCGGTGCTGCAGGATCTGCTGCTGCCCTGAAATTCTCTCTTCATCGGACGCCGGGAGGTAGCTCTCCTCCCGACAGGGGGCCGATGCGCACCCGGGGTCCCCGCCCGTTCCGGCATCAGGGATGGGCAGCGACCCAGTGTGCGACGTCGGTCACCACCGTCTCCAGCCGATCGAGCAGGATCCCCAGCTCGCTCACATCGGTGACGAGCGGCGGGGAGACGACGATGCTGGCCGGCCCGCGATCGTCCGGGCGGAGCAGCAGGCCGGCGGATCGCAGCGACCGCATGATCACCCCGCCGAGCAGACCGGCCCGTTGGTCGGCCGACAGGTCGGTGTCGGTGCCGGAGTCCGCGACCAGCTCGAGGGCGTGGAAGAAGCCGGTGCCCCGGACCTCCCTGATGACCGGTGACGCGGCCGCAATCGCCTGCAACCCGGTGAGCAGGGTCGGAGCCGAGCTGCGCACGTTGTCGAGCACGTGCTCCTTCTCCATGGCGTCGATGGTCGCGAGCGACACCGCGCTGGCCACCGGATGCGCCCCGAAGGTGGAGCCGTGCGCGAACCAGCCGAGCGAGGAATCGGCGATGGTCTGCGTCACCCTCGAGCTGGCCAGTACACCGCCCATCGGCACGTAGGCGGACGTCACTCCCTTGGCGAAGGTGAGCAGATCCGGCACCACGCCGAACTTCTCGGAGCCGAACCAGTGACCCAGCCGGCCGAAGGCGGTGATCACCTCGTCGGCGCAGAGCAGGATTCCGTAGCGATCACAGATCTCCCGCAGCCGGGGCCAGTAGCCCTCGGGCGGAACGATCGCCCCGCCGCCGTTCTGTACTGGCTCCGCGATCACCAGCGCGACCGTTTCCGGCCCCTCCGCAAGAATCAGGTCCTCCAGCAGGTCGAGGCTGGACAGGTCGCCGGGCCCGCCGCCCGGTGCCGCGCTGGCCCGCAGCGTGTTCGGGATGTTGCGCACCGCATCGTTCAACATCGGCAGGAACGGTTCCCGGAAGCGCGGCACCGCGGTCACCGACAAGGCCCCGAGAGTGGTGCCGTGGTAGGAGAAGTCACGCGAGATGATCTTGTGGCGGGCGGTCTCACCGGTGGCCAGGTGATAGGTCCTGGCCAACTTGATCGCGGACTCCACCGCCTCCGACCCGGAGTTGACGAAGAAGGCGCTGTCGAGATCGCCGGGGGCGCGGGAGGTGATCTCCGCGGCGAGCTGCAGGCCGGGTTCATGGGCAGCTCCCCAGGTCGGGAAGAACGCGAGCCGCTGCATCTGTTCGGAGGCTGCCGCGACCAGGTCGGCGCGGCCGTGCCCGAGGTTCGAGCAGAACAGACCGGAAAGCCCGTCCAGATACTTCTTCCCGTCGACGTCCTCCACCCAGACGCCCTTGCCGGACTTCAGGATCGGCAACGTCTCGTCCCGCCAGCCGGTGGTGGTGGTGAAGTGCGGGATCATCCGGGTCAGACCGTCCCGGCCGGGATGTGCAGCGCCGGCGGCCGTCGGATCCGTGTGCACGTCGCTCATGTCCGCTCCCAGGCTTGCCTCTGCGGGTCCCGGACGGCACCCGTGTCGAGAACCAGACTAGGAACCGCCGCGCCGCCGCGCAGTGCCGGGTGTCATTGAGTCGCAGCGCAGTTCCGGGGAGAACAGGTCAGAGCACGGTGAACTCGGCCGCCAGCAGGTCGCGGTCGCGGGCGGATGAGCCCACCAGCAGTTCGAACGTGCCCGGCTCGACCACCCGATGCCCTCGGGCATCGACGATCGAGCACTGTGCGACGGACACCTGCACGGAGACCGTTCGGCTCTCGCCGGGTTCCAGGGTGACCTGACGGAACGCCTTGAGCTCCTTGTCCGCCCAGGTCACCGAGGTCACCAGATCGCGGACGTACACCTGGACGGTCTCGGTCGCCGGGCGGTCGCCGGTGTTCTCCAGGACGAGCTCGGCAGTGATCTCTCCGTCGGCGGCGACCTGGGACGTGCCGAGCGTCAGCGCGCGGTACTCGACGGTTGAGTACGACAGCCCGTCGCCGAAGACGAACTGTGGTTCCTGGGTCAGGTCGGCGTAGCGATCGCCGTGCTGACCGCGCACGGTGTTGTAGAAGGTCGGCTGCTGCCCGATGTGTCGGGGGATCGAGATCGGCAGTCGTCCGGTCGGTTCGATCCGGCCGAGTACCAGCTCGGCGATCGCGCGGCCGCCGCGCATGCCGGGGCTGAACGCCTGGATCAAGGCGTCGGCGGCGAGCGCCGACGGCGGGAGCACCTGAGGTTTGCCGCTGAGCACCACCACGGTGGTCGGGGTGCCCGTAGCGACGACTGCGTCCAGCAGTGCGATCTGCCCGCCGATGAGCTCGCAGGTGGCCGTCGAACGGCCCTCCCCGGTGAGCTGCAGGCAGTCGCCGACGACGACCAGCGCATGATCCGCCGCGGTGGCCGCGGCGACTGCGGCGGCGAGCTGGTCCGGGTCCGTGCTCGCAGGGACGGCCACCGGCGGAGCGGGCTGACCGTCGGGGAGCACACCCGCATCGGGTGCGGACTCCTCGACGATGTCGGCGCCCCGCTCGTGGAGCACCGTCCAGGACGGCGGTACCAGCGCACGCAGTCCGTCGAGCACCGTCTCGATCTGGTGGCGATGGTGCCCGGCCGGCATCCAGTCGATCTGGCCGGAGCTGCCTGCCCAGTCGCCGAGCTGTCCCTGTGCCTCGTCGGCATTGGGCCCGATGACGGCGATGGTGTAGCCCGGCGCCGCAATGTCGAGGGGTAGGGAACCGTTGTTCTGCAACAGGATCAGGCAGCGGCGCGCCACCTCCAGGTTGAACTCGGCATGCGCGGGGGAGCCGATCACGGCGCGCTGACGTTCCGGTGAGGGAAGGCGTGGTCGTTCGAACAGGCCGAGTTCGAACTTGACCCGCAACAAATTGCGCACCGCGGTGTCGATGTGGTGCTCGTGGATCAGTCCGCGCTCGATGGCCTCCGCTGCACCGTCGGCGAACGTCGGGGTGGCCATGGTGAGGTCGTTCCCGGCCAACACGGCGCTCGCCGCGGCCTCGGCGATGTCCGGGCGCACCCGCTGCTCCCACACCATCCGGCCGACGTTGTCCCAGTCGGTGACCAGGGTTCCGGTGAAGCCCCACTCGCCGCGCAGCACCCCGTCCAGCAGCCAGTGGTTGGCGGTGATCGGGACGCCGTCGATCGCCTGGTAGCCGAGCATGAACGTCCGGCAGCCCTCCTGCACGGCGCGCTCGAACGGCGGCAGGAACCACGAGCGAAGCTTGCGCCGACTGATGTCCGCCTCGCTGGCATCCCGGCCACCCTGGGTCTCCGAGTAACCGGCGAAGTGCTTGGCGCAGGCCAGGATCGCGGTCGGGTCCGCGAGCCCATCGCCCTGGTAGCCACGGATCATCGCCGCGCCCAACTCTGCGATCAGCACCGGGTCCTCGCCGAACGTCTCGTTCACCCGACCCCACCGGACGTCACGGGCGACGCACAGCACGGGTGAGAACGTCCAGTGGATCCCGGTCGCCGATACCTCTACGGCGGTCACCCTGGCGACGCGCTGCACCAGCACCGGATCGAAGCTGGCCGCCATCGCCAGCTGGACTCCGAAGATCGTCGCCCCCGGTCGGAAGGAGTGGCCGTGGATGCAGTCCTCTGCCACCAGCAGCGGGATCCGCAGCCGGGTGCGATCGTTGAGCTCCAGTGCGCGCAGGATCCGCTCCGGCGAGGCGTGCAGGATCGAACCCGCCAGCTTGACGGTGATGATGTCGTCCAGATCCTGCCGGGCATCCAGCTGCAGCATCTGGCCGAGCTTCTCCTCGAGGGTCATCCGTGCCAGCAGATCCTCGATCCGCGCCTCCACGTCCAGCGCCGGGTCCCGGAACGGTGCATCGATGATGTCAGTGGCGCCCCTCGCGTCGTTGCCGGTCACTTGATCCCGGAGGACACGACGCTCTGGACGAAGAAGCGTTGCAGCGCCAGGAACAACACGACGATAGGAGCGATCACCAACACGGACCCGGCCAGCAGCAGACCGTAGTTCGTGGCGTCCTGCCCCTTCGAGTACAGCGTGAGGGCGATCGGCAGGGTGTACTTGTCCTCGCTCTGCGCGGCGACCAGGGGCCACAGGAAGTTGTTCCAAGAACCGAGGAACGTCAGGATCGAGAGGGTGGCGATCGGCGGGCCACACAGGGGAAGGACGACGCGGAAGAAGATCCGCCACTCGCCGGCCCCGTCGATCCTGGCGGCCTCCAGCAGGGCCTCGGGGATACCCATCATGAACTGCCGCATCAGGAACACGCCGGTGGGCGTCACCAGGAACGGCAGGATCAGGGCCGGGTAGGTGTTGACCAGCCCGAGCTTCGAGACCAGGACGAACAGCGGCACGAAGGTGACGGTTCCTGGCGTCATCAGGGTCACCATCACGAGGGCGAACAGGACCTTCTTCCCCCGGAACTCCATCTTGGCCAGCGCATATCCGACCATCGAGCAGAAGACGATGTTGCCGGCGACGGTCGCGACAGCGACGACGATGCTGTTGGTGAAGAACTGGCCGATGCCGATGTCGGAGAACCATCTGGAGTAGTTCTCACCGGTGAACTCCTGCGGGATCAGGCTCCTGGGGTCGCGGAGGATCTCGCCCTGGGTCTTCAGCGAGGAGAACAGCATGATCACGAACGGCAGCAGCGCGACCACCACACCGATGACCAGCAGCAGGTAGATCACCAGCTGCCACCCCATCGGCGTACGCAGCGCCCGACCGATGGTGATGGCGGGTTCGTCGGTGGCGTCCTCGTCGCGGTTCCGGGTCCTGTCGAGCGTAACGGTCATGGCGGATCAGTCCTTGCTGCGCAGTGCGCGGAACTGGACGAGGGACAGCAACGCGATGATGACGAACAGCACGTAGCTGGCGGCGGACGCGGTGCCGTACTTGCCGAACCCGAACTGGTTGTAGACGAAGTAGCTCACCGACAACGTCGAGTCCAGTGGGCCACCGTTGGTCATCACGAAGGGTTCCTCGAAGAACTGCAGGTACCCGACCGAGAGCAGAACTGCGCCGAGCAGCAGGGTGGGCCGCATCAACGGCAGGGTGATCCTGGTGAACCGCTTCCAGGCGCCGGCCCCGTCGATCGCCGCCGCTTCCTTGACCTCCGTCGGGATCGCCTGCAGCCCGGCCAGGAAGATGATCATCAGCGTCCCGGTGTTGCGCCACACCGCCATCAGGATCATCGCGGGCATCGCCCAGGTGGTCGAGTTCAGCCAGTTCGGGCCGTCGATGCCGAACCATCCCAGAACGGCATTGAGAATCCCGTTGTCCTGCAGAATGAATCGCCAGACGACTGCGATCGCGACGATGCCGGTGACCACCGGCAGGTAGAAGCCGACCCGGAAGAAGGACCGGAATCGATCGATCCCGCTGTCGAGGGCGACCGCCAACGTCATCGCCACGACCATCGTCAGCGGAATGCCGACGACGACGAAGTAGCCGGTGACCGACAGCGACTTGAGGAACTGGTCATTACTGAACAGGTCGGCGTACTGGTCGAACCCGACGAATCCGACGGCGAACGGTGACTGGATGTCGCGCGAGGTGAAATCGGTGAACGACATGCCCAACGAGGAGATGATGGGCACCAGCATGAAGACGCCGAAGATCACCACGAAGGGCAGCGCGAACAGCCAGGCCGTCAGCCCCTGACGGCGGGCCCGCGTCGCCTGGGGTGATCCGCGGCCCGGCCGACCGGTGGAAGCCGGCCGAGCCGCGGAGAGATTCACCTCGGTGGCCATGATCAGGAACCGGTGCCGATCGAATCCGCCTGGGACTGCAGCGATTTCAGCGACGTTGCAGGATCGGCGTCGGAGCGGACGATCCGCTCCAGCACCTTGTCGGCAGCCGCGCTGACCTGGGTCCAGGTGGTGACGGTCGGCGGAGCGGCAGTGTCCTCCAGCTGGGCGCCGAAGACCTTCAGGAACTCATCGTCGGCGAAAGCCTTGTCCTGCCAGGCGCTCTTCACCGCGGGCAGGTCACCGACCGCCTTCTGCCACCGGACCTGGACCTCCGGGGTGGACATCCACTGGATGAACTTCCACGCGGCGTCGGCGTTCTTGCTGTTCTTGAACACCACCAGGTTCGAACCACCGACGAAGCTGGTGGACGAGGAGTTCGACGGCACCCGACCGACGGCGAACTTGCTCTGGTAGTCGGCGCCCCCACCTGCCTTGCTGATCGAGCCGATGCCGCTGGGTCCAGCGACCAGCACCGGCGTGCTGCCGTCGACGAACGCCGCCTCGGCGGCGCCGGCGCCGGTGTCCGGGTTCGGGTTCGAGATCCCGTCCTTGAAGAAGGACTGGTAGTAGGTGAGCGCATCGATCCACTGCTGTGAGTCGAGGGTCCACTTCGAGTTGTCGTCGTTCGTGAGCTTCGCTCCGGCCGACCACGGGAACATCAGCATGCTCTGGAAGGAATCGGTCCCGGTGGCGGGAAGACCGATCCCCCACTTCGCTCCGGCCTTGGTCTGCAGGTCCTTGCCGAACTTCTTGAACTCGTCCCAGGTCTTCGGGAACTCCTTCCAGCCGGCCTTCTCCGCCAGATCCTTGCGGTAGTAGAAGACCCGGGTGTCGACGTACCAGGGGACGCCGAGCATGGTGCCACCGACCTCATTGGTCTTCGCCGATCCCTCGAAGAACGCAGAGGTGTCGATCGAGGTCGGGACCGGGGCGAACGCGTCCTGGAAATCGCTCATCCAGGTGGTCCCCATCTGGGCGATGTCCGGCGTCGAACCGCCGGCGATGGCAGTCTGGTACTTGCTGTGCGCCGCGTCCCAGGGGAGTGGGTTGACGGTGATGGTCAGACCCGGGTTCGCCTTCATGAACTCCTCGGCGAACGCAGGCAGGCCGGCGGCCTCGTCGGCCTGGGCCCAGATGGTGAGCGTGCCGGTGGCCGGTGCGCTGCCGATCGTCGACGGCGCGGCGGCACTCCCGCCCACGGAGGACTCGGTGCGGCCGCACCCGGCCAGCAGCACCGCAGTGGCGGTGAGGGCCGCGGTGACGCGGCCGACCTTCCGCATTCGGATGACTCGGTACATTGTTCCTCCATGGCTCGACGTTGAGTGCCCGGGTGTTCCCTGCCGATGCCGACCGTGCCGTAGCGTGCGATCAGCAATAAATAAGAGGCGTGGATCAATCCGTGCGGCATCAGCATCCCGCGTGGCACGCCGAACGTCAACCCTCGGCCGTGGCGGAGACCTCCGTCGTGACGTCGTGGCCCGAGGAGTGGGGGAAACTGTCAACCATGTCCAGCGTTGGATCGCCGCCGCCGCGCCCTGTCACCTCGCACCAGCTGCGCCGGGTGAGCGCCGACGCGTTGCTCGCGGTGCTCCGGGTGGGCGAGGTGATGACCGCCTCGCAACTGATGGAGGCCACCGGGTTCAGCCGCACCTCGGTGCACGAGGTGTGCGCGGACCTGTTGCGGCTCGGACGGATCATCGAGGTGGATGGCGGCACACCCGTTGCAGCACGCGGTATGTCGGGCGGGCGTGGGCGGCCACCGCGACGCTATGCCTTCGCTGCGGACAGCGGTGCGGTGGTCGCAGTCGACCTGGGGGTGCACACGATCACCGTCTGGGTCACGGACCTCCGCGGGGTTCTGCGGGGGGTGTCTGAGCGGACCCTGCCTGACCCGGTGACGGCGGACCGCACGGCGCTGCTGGACGAACTGGTCGGCCGCGCGCTGACCGGCGCCGGGATGCGGACCGCGGAGGTGCTGGTGGCTGTGGTCGGGGTGCCGTCATCGTTGTCCGCGGTCCAACAGATCGAGTACCCCGCCGAACAACGAGGGGTTGCGCTGGCCACCGCCTGGGCGACGGGTCGTGGCTGGCCGGTGCTGATCGAGAACGACGCCAACCTGGCCGCCCTCGGTGAGCGATGGTCGGGTGTGGCCAGGTCTCTCGACAACGTCGTGGTGGTGCTCGCCGGCGAACGGCTCGGCGCCGGGATCCTGATGGGCGGCCGGTTGGTCCGGGGCGAGCACGGCAGCGCCGGGGAGCTCAGGTTCGTGTCGTTGATGCCGGCGATAGGGCCGGAGGTGCTCGGGATCGCCCGCCATGCGAGGGAACTCGCTGCGGCCGCGATCGCAGACGGCACAGCGACCTTCGGTGCGGCGGCCCAACGAGCCGCTGTCGACGGCACGGCAGCAGTCGACACTCCCGACATGAGCGCGCGCGCGGTGTTCCGAGCTGCGGCCGACGGGGACGAGAGCGCACTGCGCATCGTGCGCACCGTGTGCGAGCGGCTTGCGCATCTGGTCGGGGTGCTCGCCACGCTGCTGGATCCGGCGATGGTCGTCATCTCCGGCGGGGTTGCCGATGCCGGCCGGCTTCTGGTGGACACGATCCAGCAACTGCTGCCGGCCGCGATGATCGACAACCCGCCGCTGGTGGTCGCCTCCTCGTTGGGGGCCGATGCCGTGGTGACCGGCGGGGTGCGGCTGGGACTGGATCACCTGGAGAACCATCTGCTGGACGGTCTGGTCGGCTGAGCCGTATTCCAGGTCACGCCCAAAGCTGAAACTCCCGGTCGCTTCGCCGCCGCCCCTTGTCCTCGGCGCGGTGCTGCCTACTGTGGAGAAGGTGACTGGATCCGCGCGCGAAACTTCCGCTACCTCCGCCGATGCCACTGCGGCGCCCACCGTGTCGACACTCGGTGAGCTCCGAGAGATGGGTGCGGAGTACCGCACCGTCAAACAGGAGCTCAGGGCGAATCTGGTGGAGCGCTTGCGATCGGGCCGGCCGAGCCTGCCAGGGATCGTCGGCCTCGACGACACCGTCGTCCCCGAGGTCGAGCGTGCGGTGTTGGCCGGTCACGACTTCGTCCTGCTCGGTGAACGAGGCCAGGGCAAGACCCGGCTGATGCGGACCCTCGTCGGGCTGCTGGACGAGTGGACACCGGTGATCACCGGGTCGGAGTTGAACGAACACCCCATGCACCCGATCACCAGGGCGTCGCAGCGGCTGACGGCCGAACTCGGAGATGCGCTGCCCATCGAATGGCTGCACCGCTCGGCGCGCTACGCGGAGAAATTGGCCACCCCCGACACCAGCATCGGCGACCTCATCGGCGACGTCGACCCCACGAAGCTTGCGGCCGGACGGACCCTGGGGGATCCCGACACGGTGCACTACGGGCTGCTGCCCAGGGCGAACCGCGGTCTGTTCGGCATCAACGAGCTGCCCGATCTGGCGGAGCGCATCCAGGTGGGGTTGTTCAACGTGTTGGAGGAGCGGGACATCCAGATCCGCGGCTACCACCTGCGGCTGCCGCTCGACCTGCTGGTGATCGCCTCGGCGAACCCGGAGGACTACACGAACCGCGGCCGGATCATCACCCCGCTCAAGGATCGATTCGGCGCCGAGATCCGTACCCACTACCCGTTGACGGCCGACGCCGACGTCGCTCTGGTCGCGCAGGAAGCCGAGCTGGTCGCCGAGGTGCCCATGCACGTGCTCCGGGTGATCGCCGCACTCACCCACGAGCTGCGCGATTCCACCAGCATCGACCAGCGGTCCGGCGTCTCGGCGCGATTCTCCGTCTCGGCCGCGGAAGCCGTGAGCGCCGCGGCCCTGCGCCGCGGGGCGCTGACCGGGGAGAACGCGCCGGTCGCCAGGATCGGTGATCTCGAACCGGTGCTCTCCTCCCTGCTGGGCAAGCTGGAGTTCGAAATGGGCGAAGAGGGGCGGGAGGCCGAGATCGTCCAACACCTGTTGCGGCGGGCCACTGTCGCGGTGTTCCGGCAGCTCGTCCGCGGACTCGACCTGTCCGGATTCACCGATCGATTCGCTGTGGTGGTGGCGGATCCGGGCCGGGACGAGCGCCCCGACGCGCCCACCGTCGATGCGGTGGTCGAGACCGGTGCGCTGGTCCCCGCGCAGCGCCTGCTCGACCAGGTCGGCACGATCCGCGGTCTCGCGGCCGTGCTCACCGCGGTGGGCATCGACGAGGACTCGGTCACCGCCGGACAGGTGGCGGCGGCGATCGAGTTCGTTCTCGAGGGCCTGTACCTCGGGAAGCGGCTCTCCAAGGACACCACCGGCGGTCCAGCCGGCATGACGATCTACGGCTCGTAGATGGCCAGGGACAACTACTACTACGGCGCCTGGCATGAGGGCCCCGACCCGCTGGCGCCGCCGTTCGACGTACGCCAGGCGATGGACGAGCTCGGCGACCAGGTGATGGCCGGCAAGAGCCTGCGGGATGCATTGGAGGAGTTGCGGCGCAAGGGCTCCGGTGAGACACCCGGTATCGACGAGCTGCACCGGCAGATCCGCGAACGCCGCCGTGAGTTGAGCCGACGCGGTGATCCATCGGGCGAGCTGACCAAGGCGAGGGCCGCCCTCGACCAGGCGCTCGCCCAGGAGAAGGACACGTTGGCTGCGGCGGACGACGACGGCGCCCGGCTCGCCGAGATGACCTTGGATGCCTTGCCGGACACCACCGCAGCGGCGTTGCGCGAACTGCAGGACTACCAGTGGCGCGACCCGCAGGCGCGTGCGCTGTACGAGCAGATCAGTGCGAACCTGCGCGATCAGGTGCTGGAGCAACAGTTCCAGGGTCTCAAGCAGGCGCTCGGCGGAAACGACCCGGCGGCGATGCGCACGGTCCGCGACATGATGGCCGACCTCAATGCGCTGCTCGCCGACCATGCGCGGGGGACCGACACAGCTGAGCAGTTCGAGCGGTTCATGGGCAAGCACGGCGACTTCTTCCCGGAGAACCCGGCCGACGTCGACGAGCTGATCGACCAGCTGGCCAGGCGTCAGGCCGAGATGGACCGGTTGATGCGGTCGCTGTCCGCCCAGCAGCGCCGGGAACTGGAGGAGCTGATCGACGCGGCCATGGGCCAGGACGTCGACCTCGCGTCCGAGATGGCGCAGCTCTCGGACAACCTGCGCGCGCTGCGACCCGGGATGATGAACGGACCCGGGGTGCGGATGCGCGGGGAGGAGCCGCTCGGGATGGGCGAGGCCGCCGGGATCGTCGGTGAGCTGGCCGACCTCGAGGAGCTGGAAGCGCAGCTCGCCGGACAGCATCCGGGGGCGACGCTGGATGACGTCGACATCGAGCTGCTGGAGCGGCACCTGGGCGCCGAGGCAGCGCAGGACGTGCGGGCGCTGCGCGATCTGGAGCGTGAGCTGGAGCAGCAGGGCTACCTGCAACGCGGTCCGGAAGGGCCGCAGATGTCGCCGAAAGCGTTGCGCCGCTTGGGTCAGAGTGCGTTGAAGCGGATCTTCGCCGACCTCCGGGCCGGTGGACTCGGCGGCCACGACGACCGCCGCAGCGGGGCCGCCGACGAACGGACAGGGGCCTTCCTGCCGTGGTCCTTCGGTGACGAGCAACCGTTCGATGCGGTGCGGACCGTCACCAACCGGACGCTGCGGTTGGCGACTTCCGGTGCCTCCGAGCTGACCGGTGGGCTCGAGCCGGAGGACTTCGTCATCGCCGAGACGGAGCGCCGTACCCGCGCTGCGGTGGCGCTGTGCGTCGACCTGTCGTTCTCGATGGTGATGGAGGACCGCTGGCTGCCGATGAAACAGACGGCCATGGCGCTCACCCACCTGATCCAAACCCGGTTCCGCCAGGACGCGCTCGAGATCATCGGCTTCGACCGGATGGCGCGCACGATGACCCCGATGGAGCTGGCGACCGTCGAGCCGGAATGGGTGAAGGGCACCAACCTGCAGCACGCGTTGATGTTGGCCGGACGTCACCTGCGCCGGCATCCCGAAGCGGAACCGGTCGTGCTCGTCATCACTGACGGCGAACCGACCTCGCATCTGGAGGACGGGTTCCCGGTGTTCTCCTGGCCGCCCAGCGCGGCGACCATCAGGGCGAGCGTCGCCCAGGTCGATGCGATCTCCCGGCAGGGCGCCTCGCTCAACATCTTCCGGCTCGGCGACGATCCCGGTCTGGAACGGTTCGTCGATGCGATGGCCAGGCGTAGCGGGGGTCGGGTGTTCGCCCCGGACGCCGAGCGGCTCGGAGAGTACGTGATCAGCGACTACCTGCGGGCCCGGCGGGGGCGTCGAGCGACGGGCTGAGCTCCTCGGCACGGACATCCGGGGGAACGCCGAAGCCCCGTCGGCACCGAAATGCGCCGGCGGGGCTTCGACTGCGGATCAGGTCAGCTGGTCGCGACCGACGACAGGTTGGCCAGCGAGTCCTCGAGAGCGCTCTCGGGCACCAACGGGAACTTCAGCTTCGCGAGCAGGTCCTTGTCGGTCACCTTGGCCCAGTCGTACGTCAGGCTCACGTCGGTGGAGTCGGGGCCGTTCGGGGTGAGCTCGTACAGCCACTCCCAGCCGGGGGGCTCGACGCCGGCCGGCGCTGTCTTCCACGCGATGAGCTGATTGTGCGAGAACCCGGAGACGTGGTTCTCCGTCTGGTAGTCGCCACCCATGTGGTCGCCGGACATGTTCATCGTGAACACGTCACCCACCTGCTGGATGCGCTGGGGCTTTTCGGCCGAACGGATGAAACCGGATCCGTCCAATTGCGGATGCTTGTCAGGGTTGGAGAGCACGTCGAAGATCGTGCTTGCCGAAGCCGGCACTGTGCGGGTCACCGTGATCGAATCTGTCATAGCTCCTGCAGTACCCGATCCCGACCACGATGACACACCAGCACCCTGCGGATCGGCCGCCCGTTGCGTGCCACGGACCCGCGCGGACCGCAGCCGGACGGTCACCTACGGTGAGAACCATGACGTCACCGCAGACCGGAGCGCCGGACGAGATCCTGCTCGTCTCCGTCGAGGGCGGACTCGGCCACGCCACCCTGAATCGCCCCCGTCAGCTGAACGCGCTGTCCGTCGAACTGATCGACCAGCTCGCCGCTCGGCTCCGCGCCTGGGCCGCGGACGACACGATCACGGCCGTGCTGGTCACCGGCGCGGGAGATCGGGGCCTGTGCGCAGGCGGCGACATCAAGCAGCTCTATGCAGGGGTGAAGAGCGGCGACGGGCCGGGTGACTTCTTCGAGCACGAGTACGCGATGAACCTGCTGATCGCGCAGTACCCGAAGCCCTACGTCGTCGTGATGGACGGCATCACCATGGGCGGCGGGGTCGGCATCTCCGTGCACGGTTCCGTCCGGGTGGTCACCGAGCGCACGCTGGTCGCCATGCCCGAGGCCGGCATCGGGCTATTCCCGGACGTGGGGGCGCTGTACTGGCTGGCCCGCTGCCCGGGGGAGTTCGGCACCCACCTGGCGCTCTCCGGTGCGCGGATTGACGGCCCGACGGCGATCGCAGCAGGCTTCGCTGATCATTTCCTGCCCAGCGATCGAGCGCCTGAATTGGTGGCAGCGCTGACCGCCGGCGGAGCGGCTGCCCTGCAGTCGTTCGGATGGCCGGAAACGCCTGTGGCACAACCGACGCCGGCCTGGATCGACGAGTGCTACTCCGGGAATGACGTCACGGAGATCGTCGCCCGGCTGGCGTCGCACCCGCACCCGGATGCCGTCGCCGCCGCGAGGCTGATCGGGACCCTGTCGCCGACCAGCCTCACTGTGACCCTCGCTGCGCTGCGCCGCGCTGCGACGATGGACATCGCCGCGGTGCTCGCCCAGGACCTCGTGCTCACCGGACATTTCGTCAATGTCCCCGACCTCGTCGAGGGCATCCGCGCGCAGCTCATCGACAAGGACCGCACCCCGCGCTGGGATCCGCCGACCCTGGCCGACGTCGACCCCGACACAGTGGCCGCGTTCTTCGCCTGACCCCGGGGATCGCGGTAGTGACGGTCGTTTCGTGGCCGGGTTCGCGGTAGTGACGGTCGTTTCGTGGCCGGGTTCGCGGTAGTGACGGTCGTTTCGTGGCCGGGTTCGCGGTGCTGACGGTCGTTTCGGCACCGGGTTCGCGGATCTGACGGTCGTTTCGTGGCCGGGTTCGCGGTGCTGGTGGTCGCGCGCGCCTACCGTCGCTGCTGACACCTCTTCAGCACCCAGGAGCACCCCATGTGGCAGAGCCTGTTCGACTTCCAGATCCCCGCGGCGGAGAAGATCATTCGCACGGTCGCCGTGTACCTGCTGATCCTGATCATCTTCCGGGTCGGCGGACGACGGTCCATGGCACAGATGAACATGTTGGACTTCACGGTCATGCTCCTGCTGTCGAATGTCGTGCAGAACGCCGTCATCGGCGACGACAACTCGTTCATCGGCGGCGCGCTCGGGGCGGTGACGCTGATGGTGGCCAACGAGGGCGTCGACTACCTCGCATACCGGTTCCCGATGCTGTCCCGCTGGGTCGAGGGCAAGAACCTGACCCTGGTCCGGGACGGCAAACCCGTCGCCCGCGGACTGCGCAGGCTGCGGCTGCACCCAGCAGACCTCGACCACGCGATCCGGCTGCAGAACGGCAACGACATCAGCGACGTCAGCCACGGCGAGATGGACAACGACGGACGCCTCATCATCTCGTTGCGAAAGCGCAGCCAGTCGGCGACGCACGCAGATGTTGCAGCTCTGAACGACAAACTCGACCGGATCGAGAAGCTGCTCAGCCCTCGCTGACCCCAGCGGGGACCGGGGCCGATTCCGGGTCCGTTGCCGCGGCGAACTGTGAGCGGTACAGCCGGTAGTACGCCCCCTCGCCCGCGATCAGTTCGTCGTGCGTGCCCTGTTCGACGATGGCGCCGTCCTCCATCACGAGAATCAGGTCGGCGTCCCGGATGGTGGAGAGCCGATGGGCGATCACGAAGCTCGTGCGATCGGTGCGGAGCGCCGCCATGGCCCGCTGGACGAGCGCTTCGGTGCGGGTGTCCACCGAGCTGGTTGCCTCGTCCAGGATCAGCAGCGACGGATCCGCCAGGAAGGCTCTGGCGATGGTGATCAGCTGCTTCTCGCCCGCCGAGACGTTGCTGCCCTCGGAGTCGATGACGGTGTCGTAACCGTCCGGGAGTGAGTGCACGAACCGGTCGACGTAGGTTGCGGTCGCGGCGGCGACGATCTCCCCTTCGGAGGCCCCTGGCCGCCCATAGGCGATGTTGTCCCTGATGGTCCCGCCGAACAGCCAGGTGTCCTGCAGCACCATGCCGATCCGGGACCGCAGATCGTCCCGCCGCAGTGATGCGATGTCGATCCCGTCCAGCGTGATGCGGCCACCGGCCAGCTCGTAGAAGCGCAGGATCAGGTTCACCAACGTCGTCTTGCCGGCACCGGTCGGGCCGACGATCGCGACCGTGCTCCCCGGGTCGGCGACCAGCGACAGGTCGTGGATCAGGGGGGTGTCCGGCGAGTAGGAGAAGGCGACGTCCTCGAACGCCACGCGTCCGCGTGAACGCGCCGGGATGGTGTGCGGCGCAACAGGATCTGCAGTCTGCTCCGGCTCGTCGAGCAGCTCGAACACTCGCTCGGCCGATGCCACCCCCGACTGCAACACGTTGGCCATCGAGGCGACCTGCGACAACGGCTGGGTGAACTGGCGGGAGTACTGGATGAAGGCCTGGACGTCGCCGAGCGAAACGGCTCCGGAGGCCACCCGCAGGCCACCGACGACCGCGACCAGGACGTAGCTGATGTTCCCGATGAACATCATCATCGGCATGATGATGCCCGAGATGAACTGGGCCCGGAACCCTGCCTCGTACAGCTCGGAGTTCTTGGCCGAGAACGACTGTGCCGCCTCCTTCTGCCGTCCGAACACCTTGACCAGCGCGTGCCCGGTGTAGAACTCCTCCACCTGGCCGTTGAGCTCGCCGGTGGCCCGCCACTGGGTGATGAACTGCTTCTGCGACCGCTTGGCGATCTTGGCAGTGAGGACGAAGCTCAGCGGAATCGCGAACATGGCGATGAGGGTCAGCAACGGGGAGATCGTCAGCATCATCACCAGCACGCCGATCAGCGTCAGCACACTGGTCAGCAGCTGGGAGAGCGTCTGCTGCAACGACTGTGAGATGTTGTCGACGTCGTTGGTGACGCGGCTGAGCACCTCGCCGCGCGGCTGTCGGTCGAAGTAGGCCAATGGCAGCTTGCCCAGCTTGGCCTCGGCCTCCGCGCGCAGCTCCCGCATCGCACGGTTGACGGCGGTCGCGACCATGAAGCCCTGGGCGTACATCACCACGGAGGCGCCGATGTACAGCGCCAGGACGATCAGCAGGATGTGTCCGAGCGCCGAGAAGTCGACACCGACTCCGGGAACGACGTTCATGGAGGCCAGCATGTCGGCCCGCTGATCGTCACCCGATGCCCGCAGGTCGTCGACGACCTGCTGCAGCGAGGTGCCTGCGGGCACGCCGGCACCGATGGTCCGACCGGTGAAGCCGTCGAAGATGAGGTCGGTGGCATGGCCGAGGATCTTCGGCCCGATCACCGACAGCACCACGCTGGTGACGGTGGCGGCGAGAATCACGATCAACCGGAGTCGTTGCGGCGCAAGATGTCCGACGAGACGCTTGGCAGATGGTCCGAAGTCCAGTGACTTCTCGGTCGGCATCGCGTTGCCCCACGGACCGCCGGAACGGTTGCCGCCCTTGCGGGCGACGTCCCGGACCGTCTTGGCGTCCTCGTGCGATGTGCCATCTTTGGTGGTTTCTGCGGCGGAGAGCTTCTGCAGATCGAGCCGCTTGCTCATGCCGCTTCCTCCAGGGTCATCTGGGACTCGACGATCTCCACGTAGGTCGGACATGTCTCCAGAAGTTCCGCGTGCCGGCCTCGGCCGACCACCGCTCCGTCGTCCAGCACGATGATCTGATCGGCGTCCCGGATCGTCGAGACCCGTTGCGCCACCACGATCACCGCAGCCGCGGCGACGCTCGGGACGAGCGCCGCGCGCAGTCGGGCATCGGTCGCCACGTCCAGTGCCGAGAACGAGTCGTCGAAGACGTACACGACCGGCTTGCGGACCAGCGCCCTGGCGATGGCCAGCCGCTGGCGCTGCCCGCCGGAGACGTTCGTGCCGCCCTGGGCGATCGGCGCGTCCAGACCCTCGGGCAGCGCCCGGACGAAATCATCGGCCTGGGCGATGCGAAGGGCGTCCCAGAGCTCGTCGTCCGTCGCCCGGGGATTCCCGTACCGCAGGTTGCTCCCGACCGTCCCGGTGAACAGATAAGCCTTCTGCGGAACCATGCCGATCCTTCCCCACAGCTCGTCCGGCTCGTAGTTGCGTACGTCCACACCGTCGATGGTCACCGACCCCGCGCTGACGTCGAACAGTCGGGGGATCAAGGAGATCAGGGTGCTCTTGCCGGAGCCCGTCGATCCGATGATCGCCGTGGTGCGTCCCGGCTCGGCGCGCAACGTGACATCGCTGAGCACCGGGGTGTCGGCGCCGGGGTAGTGGAAGCTGACGCCGGTGAACTCCACGACCCCGCGCCGTGGCGGAGCGGGTGTCGGCCTGGCCGGAGGGCGCACGCTCGACTCCGTCTCGAGCACTTCGACGATGCGCTCGCCGCTGACGGCGGCTCGCGGGATCATCACCGACATGAAGGTCGCCATCATCACCGACATGAGGATCTGGATCAGGTAGTTGAGGAACGCCATCAGCGATCCCACCTGCATCGAGCCGTCGTCGACCCGGTAGCCGCCGAACCACAGCACCGCGACGCTGGAGGCGTTCAGGATCAGCATGACGGTCGGGAAGGTGAGTGCCATCAACCGTCCGACCCGCAGCGAGGTGGCCGTCAGATCGTCGTTGGCGACGGCGAATCGCCGGGTCTCCTGCGGTTCACGGACGAACGCCCTGATCACCCGGATACCGCTGATCTGCTCGCGCAGCACACGATTGACGGTGTCGATCTTGGTCTGCATGGCGCGGAATCCCGGCACCATCCTGATCACGATGCTGCCGATCGAGACCAGCAGCAGCGGAACGGCGACCAGCAGCAGCCAGGACAGGCCGATGTCTTCCCGCAGCGCCATGATGATGCCGCCGATGCACATGATCGGGGCCATCACGAGCAGCGTGAACGTCATCACCACCAGGGTCTGCACCTGCGTCACATCGTTGGTGTTGCGAGTGATCAGCGATGCCGGGGTGAAGTGCTGGACCTCGCGGTCGGAGAAGGTGTTGACCCGATCGAACATCGCCTGACGGACGTCCCGACCGAACGCCATCGCCACCCGCGCGCCGAAGTACACGGCCGCGATGCTGCATGCGACCTGCACGAGGCTGACGCCCAGCATGATCACACCAAGGCCCCAGATCGTGCCGACGTCGCCCTGCGCGACACCCTTGTCGATGATGTCGGCGTTGAGGCTCGGCAGGTAGAGCGAGGCGATGGTGCCGATCAGCTGGAGCAGCATGATCACCGCGATCTGGCCGGAGTACGGCCGCAGTTTCTCGCGATACAGACGCAGCAGCATGACATCTCCTCCAGTGGGCACGGGTTCGGATTGACACGGGTCGGTGCGGGGCGGACGGTTCGGTACGGGTCGGTGATCAGGATGCGACCTGACGTCGCGGTGAGGTCAAGATCATTTCGCCCAGAGCGAGCGCGGTGAGCGGGTGGACGGGTGGATCTCGCTCAGGGCGGAGCGGCTGACGGGCCGTCCCGCCGACTGATGCCGTGCAGCAGTACGTCAGTGATGTCCTGCGCCAGCAGCGGGCGACCCTCGTTGATCATCGGATGAGTGCCGGCGAAGATGAGGATGCGCAACACGTCAGCGGCCTTGGCCGGCTCCACGGACAGGGTGTCGCGGAAGCGCTCCAGGATCTCGATGACGCGCTGCGTGATCGGATCCGGCTGCGGGTCCGGCCTGCGCGCGGCCTCCGGCATCCAGTGCACCGCCATGATGATGTCGAAGACGCTCCGAACGCGTTCCTGCATGGTGACTGCGATGTCGCGCACCACAGCAGCGAGCGGTCGATCCAGGTCGATGGTCGCGATCTGCCGCAGGGCAGGCTCCGGCCGCAACACGTCCTCGACGACGGCATGCAGCAACGTCTCCTTGTCCGCGAATGCCCGGAACACGGTGCCCTCGGCGATGCCGGCGGCTGCGGCGATCTGCTTCGTCGTCACCGACGTCCCGTGCTCGCGGACCAGCGGGGTCGCCGCCGCCACGATCTGAGCGCGACGCGCATCGGGTGCCAGGGCTGCGGCTCGTGGACTCACGGGTCCGACTGTAAATGAGTGAGCACTCACTCACAACGTCGCGGTCGTGACGGTCGGTTGTCCGGGTGGTTCGCGGTGCTGACGGTCGGTGTTCTGGAAAGGTGATCGACGGTCACCCGAGAATGGTGCGATCGGAGGAGGTCGCCACGACCCGGCCGGGGCAGTCGTCAACCGTGACATCTCCCCGACGGATTGCCCAGCCCTCCTGGCAGGGCCACCATCGCAACGATCTCGACAGTGGTGGTCGTGGCGCTTCCAGCGCAGCGCTGAAGCGGGAAGCGAGAACCTCCGATTGACGGAATGCTCCGAACCAGTCGTAGCGGACGAAGCGAACTCCAAGGCCTTCGAGCGAGCTCTGCCGTGCGTGTTGCAACGCCACGGCTCGTGCGGGATCGACGAGGAACTTGACTGCTCCGTCCGCCTCGCCGGCCAGTGCGTACTGCTCCCACCACAGATCCACCCGGCGCTCGGGGTAGCCGGGGCCCAGCCAAGCGTTCGAGATCGGAGCCGGAAGTCCGGCCTGCAGTGCGCGGAATCGGCCCGCGGACTCCAGCGGCGACTCCGAGAGAGGATCGGTGTGCCGGACCAGCCACTCACTCCGGGGGAACCGTGGCCACCTGCGCAAGGTCACCAGCGAGCGCGCCATCCCTTCGGCGGCAAGGGAATCCGCCGCCACTGCGTCGGCCAGGATCAGCGAGGTGAGGCGGCCTGTCGATCGGACCAGATCCGCCATCGCGAAGCCCTTCTCCAGCACGAGCAGACCGTCCACCTCAGTGATCGCCTCGTCCGGAGGCACACAATTGCGGATGTAGCCGTAGGTGGTGCGGTCAGACCCGCTCGTACCCCACTTCCGCCTGATCAGCGACGGAGTAGGTGCCGGCGCAACGATGTCCGGGACCCCGTGCAGGGCGAGCGCAGACCATCCGGAGACGATGTAGGCCGACGAGGATGATGCCGCGAACGCGCGCGTGCGGGCGAGGAGTCGGCCCCACGCGTCGAGCGAGTCCCATTCGTCGCCCGATACGTAGCGCCCTTCAGAAAGTCTGAGGATCTCGGCGCGATCCACTGCGGTGCGGAGTCTCCGCTCGGTCACGCCGAGCTCGATGAGTCGGCTGCGGCTCAAGACTCCGCGGAGTTCTGGCAGCTCTGTCGTTGTTCGCATCCAGGGAATGGTGCAGCTGATTCGGGGTCGGATCGCCGGAATGGTCAGCAGTGTGGATACAACGACGCGTGTGGACAACTGGGTCTGTTCAGCGCTGACGACCGTGTGATCCGCGAACGTGGCGGCCAAACGACCGTGTGGTCCGCGAACGTGGCGGGTAAACGACCGTGAGGTCCGCGAACGTGGCGGGTAAACGACCGTGAGGTCCGCGAACGTGGCGGGTAAACGACCGTGAGGACAGCGAACGGGGCGGGGGTGCGCCTGGTGGTCCGCCTGGGTCAGCGGCCGAGACGGGTGTAGACCTGCTCGGCTGCCTCCTTCGATGAGGTCCACCAGGTCGGGTTGGCGGCGTACCAGTCGATGGTCGCCTGCAGCCCGGAACGGATGTCGGAGTAGCGGGGGAGCCAGCCGGTCTCGGCGCGCAGCTTGCTGGAATCGATCGCGTATCGCAGGTCGTGACCCGGCCGGTCGTTCACGTGCTCGAACCAGTCGGCCGGCTTGCCCATGAGCTCGAGCAGCAGGGCGATGATCTCCCGGTTGTTCTGCTCGCCGTCTGCCCCGATCAGATACGTCTCGCCCGGCCGACCGTCCTCGATGATCGACACCACCGCATCGTTGTGGTCATCGACGTGGATCCAGTCGCGGACGTTCTCGCCCGAGCCGTACAGCTTCGGCTTGACGCCCTGCAGGACGCCGGTGATCTGCCGCGGGATGAACTTCTCCACGTGCTGCCGCGGGCCGTAGTTGTTGGAGCAGTTGGACAGCGTCGCGGTGATGTCGAACGAACGGATCCAGGCGCGCACCAACAGGTCTGCGCTCGCCTTGGTGGAGCTGTAGGGGGAGGACGGGTTGAGCGGCGTCGTCTCGGAGAAGCGCCCGGGATCATCGAGTTCCAGATCGCCGTAGACCTCGTCGGTCGAGATGTGGTGCAGCCGTTTGCCGTGCTTGCGCACCGCCTCCAGGATCCGGAACGTGCCGATGACGTTGGTCTCGACGAACGGGTACGGGTTGTCGAGCGAGTTGTCGTTGTGGGACTCGGCGGCGAAATGGATCACCAGGTCGTTGGCCGCGACGAGGCGGTCGATCAGTACCTCGTCGGCGATCGAGCCCTGCACGAACTCGATCTCGTCGGCGACCGGGGCCAACGAGTCGGCGTTGGCTGCATAGGTCAGCGAGTCGAGGACGGTGATCTGCCAGTCGGGGCGGGTCTGACGGATCCGCAGGACGAAGTTGGAGCCGATGAAGCCGGCGCCGCCGGTGACGAGTACGCGCATGAGTCTCTCCTGGTGATGGGGGCGGGATTGTGGGGCAGGGTGGGATCAGTTGGCGGTGTCGTGCAGGCCGGGTGGCTGGTCCTGGATCCCGGACCAGCCGTGGAACTCGACCTCGAGGGAGAACCGGTGCGCCAGGTAGCGATGGTCGGACAGCGCGACCACCGCGCCCGCCGCGTCGACGGCCAGTCGCCGCACCAGCAGCAGCGGCGCCCCGGCCGGTACGCCGAGGAGTTCGACGTCGGTCGGCCCGGCGATCCCGGCGGTGATGCTCTGACGCACGCTGTCGATCGTGACTCCGGCCCGCCGCAGGCTCTGCCAGATCCCAGGATCCGTTGCGGCAGAGCGGGAGAGGCCGGCGGCGGCGTCGCCGGCCAGCCACTCGGTCGAACGGTCCAGTGGTGAACCCGCTGCGGAACGGACGCTGCGGCAGAGCAACACCTGCGTCGCGCTGGGAACCGCGAGCAGTCCGGCGATGTGCTCCGGTGCCGGCACGAAGCCGAACGAGACGACCTCGCGGACGAGCTGCTGACCGGTGGCGGCGACTGCCGAGGCCGCATGGTGGAAGGTGCCGAGGGCGAGGCGCTGGTGGAATGCCCGGCCGGCCGCGAACCAGCCCGCACCGCGTCGCGCCGCCACCAGTCCTTCGTCCCGCAGGAGCTCCAGGGACTTGCGGATCGTCATCCGACTGGCGCCGAAGCGCTCCCCGAGGGCGGCTTCGCTCTCCAGCGCGCCGTCCGGGCCGACGTCACCGAGCGCGATGCGTTCCCGCAGCTCGGCGGCGATCTGCCGGAACAATGGACCTGTCATAGATCTGTACAGTACAGGTCGGCGGGCGGTGCCGCGTACGTCGTGATCTGATGGCGGCATGGCGGCGAACCGGAACTCGGGGCGCCGTCGGGTCGAGTTGGTGGCCATGGTCGCGGCACTGGTCATCAGCCTCGGGCAGACCCTGATCAGTGCCTACTGGGCCGTCGGAGGTCTGTGGGCGATCGACACCGTCGGCGGTGCGATCGAGGATCTGGCCCGCTCGGGTGATGCCAGAGCGTCCTGGCTCGCCTGGAGTGCGACCGTGCTGAAGGCCTGTGGAGTCGTGTTGCTGCTGGTACTCACGGCGCGCCGGCCCACCCGCATCCCGCGGCTGCTGCTGCTCGTGGCGGGATGGGGAGCCGCGGCGGTGCTCACCGTCTACGGCGGACTGCTGACGGTGGTCGGGGCGCTGGCCCTCACCGGCGTCATCGAGATTCCGGCGGACGCCGATCGCCATGCGCTCGGTTGGCATCTCGCGTTCTGGGATCCGCTGTTCCTGCTCTGGGGCATCGCGCTCGGAGTCGTCGTGCGGGCGCTCCAGCAGCGCACCGTGTCCCGACCCGAGCCCGCCTGAGCTCGAGGTCGACACGGCCGGTCCCGAGTGCGGCGCCATCGAGCGATGAGTTCGCCAACAATCAATGCGGCGGGGGCGTTCACCCGGCGCCGGAGCGCTCCCCGTGCTTGCGGGAGACCACGTAGTAGGTGACGGGCGGCGGATGGCCGGATCCGGAGAGCCGAAACCCCGCGTTGGCGGCCAGCTCGCGATCGGTGATGCGACCGCGGCGACGGGCCAGCAGCGAAGTGATCAGGGTGCCGGCCGAGGCCGGCTCGTACCCGACGATGCGTTCGACGTCCAACCCGGCGGCGCGGCACAGTCCGGAGAGTTGATCGGGTGTGCGAAATCGGTCGGCGCGGTAGCGGTGCGCGGGCATGATCTTCGTGCCTGGTACTTGTTGGAACAGGCGCAGATACACCAGCCGGGACAGGAACGTGTTGTTCAGGGTGTCCAACACGATGCGGCCCCCGGTCGACGTCACCCTGGCCAGCTCGGAGATGAGGGCTTCCGGGTGGTCGGCGTGCTCGACGGTGTCGATGCACCACACCAGGTCGAAGCTGTTGTCGGAGTAGGGCAGGTGCTCCGGACGGTCGATCAGCTGCTGTTCGATCGACGGGTAGCGCGTCTGAGCCTCCTCGATCGCCGCGGCGCAGAGATCGGCGCCCTCGACGGCAAAACCGTGATCGGTCAGCACGGTTGGCAGCGGGCTGTAGCCGGCGTTGACGGTGAGCGTCCTGCGGGTGGTCGGCCGGGGATCGAACAGTCCCTGGAGCTGGGCGGCGAGCTGTCGTTGGGCGGGCTCGAAGGCGCTCGCACGGATGTTGCGGCCGTCGAGCACTGCCGGGTCCGGGTCGTTCGGCCTGATCGTCACCATGGGATCTGTTGGCCCCCGCTTCGATGGGTGATAAGTCTTGTTACAAGACTGTCTATCATGACGAGATGACCAGAGTCGATCTCGCTGCCGTTGCCTGCTCGATCGCCCGGACCGTCGACGTGCTGGGTGATGCGTGGTCGTGGCTCATCGTCAGGGATCTCACCATCGGCCTCGGCCGGTTCGAGGACCTGCGGAAGGATCTGGGGATCTCCAAGCAGATCCTCACCGACAGGCTTGCGAATCTGCAGCAGCACGGCATCATCGAGCGGACCGAGTACCAGTCCAGGCCGCCGAGGCACGAGTACTCGCTCACCGACAGGGGCCGCGCACTGATGCCGATCCTGGTGTCGCTGACCCAGTGGGGCGATACCTGGATGTCCCCGGACGGACCCCCGATGATCTTCACCCACCACGCCTGCGGCCGGCCGGGACTCGCGCTCGCATGCTTTGGGTGCGGCGAGCCGGTCACCGCAGGCGACATCGATCTGCACCCCGGGCCAGGAGGTCGGACGGGACCAGGGACAGCCCTCATCGCTCAGGCCTTCGGTGGGAACGGACCCGCTCCCGGCGGCTGAATCCGTAGGGCCGCAGGCGCTCGTGGATCGTCGGCGTCGATCTCCAGGGTCCTCGATCACCGCTGTCGGGGAGCCGCTCAGTGGTCAGTGACGCGCGCCGGACACCGTCAACCTCCCGGCGGGACGACCAGCGGGAGCCCCGCCGCATCGAAGCTGACCTTGCTGAGCCACATCGAGCGTCCGAATGCGTCGTCGCCGGGTGCGTCCCCCGGCCAGGCGTGGTAAGCCATCCAGACCTGGCCGTGCTCATCGGTGAACAGCGAGCAGTGGCCAGGACCGGCCGCGGCGTCGTCGGAAACCAGGATCGGCTCCGGGTTCTTCGTGTACGTGCCCAGTGGCTGATCAGCCACGGCGTACCCCACGGCGTAATCGGCCGAGGCATAGCTGTTCGCCGAGTAGAACATGAAGAACTTTCCGTCGTGCTCCCACAGGAACGGGGCCTCGACGAGCTCGCCCTCCCACGGAAGATCCTGCCGGAACAGCTGTTTCGGTGAGCCCTGCAGGGTGACACCGTCGGCAGCCAGACGTTGGCCGGAGATCCAGGTGTCGACACCGACTGCATTCCCGTCGTTCTTCCAGAACAGGTACAACGCACCGTTCGCCGCCCGGAACGGGTGCGCATCGATCGACCCGCCTGTCTTCGTCTCGCAGACCAGCGGACCGGAGCGGGTGTCGCGGTACGGGCCGGCGGGCTCGTCGGCGAGAGCGACGCCGATGCACTGGATCGCCGGGTCGGGCGCCATCGTCGTGTAGTACATCGCCCACCGGCCGTCGGCGAGTGCGATGACTTCGGGTGCCCACACCTTTCCCTCGGTGGTCCAACCCGGCAGCACCGGCAGCGCGTCGTCGAGCTGCTCCCAGGTCTGCAGATCGGCGCTCCCGGCGACCTGCACGTTGCGGCCGTTGCCGTTGGTGGCGAACGCCAGAAAGTCTCTGCCACCCTCCAGCGCCACCACATCCGGGTCTGGGAAGTCGGTGTCGTAGACGGGGGCGTTCATGGCTTCTCCGGTGGTCGTCACTGATGCCGCGGGCGGGCTGGAGGATGCGGGTCCGTTGTCCGGCGCCGACGCACAGCCGGCCAGAACCATGGCCGCGGCAGCGATTCCGAGCAGGCGGGGGACGTGCTGCCTGCTCATCCGCCCGCGCCCGGATCCGCCGGCCAGGCGGCGGTGCTGAACGTCAGGTAGTCGAAGGACGCCACAGCCGCTGGAGTGTCGCCGCCGTGGGTGTAGAGCCCGACCTGCTGCCGCGATCCGGCCGGGAAGGTCCACACCGCGCCCCACGTCCAGTGCACGCCGTCCCGCGAGGTTGCCGAGCGATACAGATGTTCGCCGCCGGCGTTGCGGTGATGGGCAATCCGCATCCACAGGGTGTCGGCGGCAGTCCCGACGATCGCGCCGCCGAACGCGAGTCGACCGCTGGCGGCGTCGGGAAGCTCCCTGGCCCACTCGGTCTGCCGGGTCTTCGCGATCGCGACCATGCCCAGGCGGGCGAAGTCGTCGTCGCTCGAGCGCACGATCATGCCGGCCTGCTGGTAGTTGCGGACCTGCTCGTACCCGCCGGGACCACCGCCGAGCGGCAGCGTCAGCTTCGTCTCGGCGATCCAATCGCCGGCCGGGGCACCGCGGACCAGCAGCCCGGCAGTGTTGGAGGTGCCGACCAGGTCACTCGCCTCGACCGGCCAGCGCAACGCGCCGCCGGCGACGGTGGCCGCGTCGTTCCGACGGATCCATTCGAGTCCGCGAGTGTCGACGCCGAAATCGTTGCGCCACAGCAGCTGTCGTGGTTGTGGGACGGCCACCCGCTGGCGGGCCGAGGTGGCCCTCAGCTGCACGCTGACGTTGTCGACCAGTGCGCCGCGGCCCAGCAACAGCAGCGGCCCGCGGCGAATCGCGGGATTGCGGGTCTTTACCGAACTCTCGGCATACGGATCTGCGAGCCCACTCTCCGAGACGGTGGCGAGCACCTTCCGGCCGCCTTCGGTCGTGCTGATGCTCAGCCGAACCCACCCTGTCCGGGCCGCGACCGGGGCGCGGGTGAGGCTGGTACCCAGCCGGGTCGTCAAGGTGCGGTGAGCGGGGTCCAGGACCACCGTCACACCCGGTCGGGTCAGGACGAGCGGAGAACGGGCGAGGGAGTCGACGCGGACGTCAACACCGATCGTGAGGTCGCCGTTCGGAAGCATGGAGGTGACGGCGACCCCGTCGAGGCGGCCGGTACGACCGGCCTGCGGGTCGTTCGGGCCGTCACGCAGGCCCCGGATGGCCGACCCGGCAGCCGGATCGGCCGGCGTGATGCCGAGCAGCGATCCGGCGATCGGCGCCGGCTGCGGGGTGTCGCTGGGTCCGGCCCCTGCCCGCACCGCGGGCCAGCCGTCGATCCAGTCCACCCGGTCGATCAACATGGGGCGCCGGTTGATCCCGAAGGGGACATCCAGCCACGGGCGGTTCCGGTCGATGCCGTGATAGACGATGAACGTCCGCCCGGTGGTGTCGGTGGTGAGGGCGTGGTGGCCCACTCCGATGAAGCGGTTGCCGTTCTGGTGCATCACCGGTGTGCCGCCGACCTGGGGGTCGAGCAGGGAGGTCCCGTCCTTGTCGACGAACGGGCCGAGCGGTGATCGAGAGCGTCCCGCGTAGACCGAATAGCCGGTCGCCGGGCCGGCGCAGCAGTTCGCCGTGGACGCCATCAGGTAGTACCAGCCGTCGTGGCGAACCACGTAGGGCCCCTCGTAGCGGCTGTCGGTGGTGGTCGGTACCGGGGTGCCGACCGCGCGCAGACCGTCGTCGGAGAGTCGGGTGACGAACCCGCCGCCGCCGAAGCTGCCCCAGTACAGATACCGGCGGCCGTCGACGTCGGTGAGACCGGCCGGATCGATGGTGAAGAACCAGTTGTCGCCGTTCGCGCGGGGCGCGACCACCGGTGCGGTCGCGGGGGTCCAGGGACCGACGGGTGACGGTGCCGTCGCAGCCCCGATGGCGGAGTCCTCGCCGGCGTTCAGCGAGGTGTCCGTGACCGTGTAGTAGAGGACGTACTGTCCGTTCAGGTAGCGGATGTCCGGCGCCCAGAGACCGGCGGTCGGTGCTGCCCAGGCCGGCCTGTTCGTCTCGTCGAACACGGTGCCCAGGTACTCCCAGGATGCGAAGTCGTGGGTACGGGCGATGTGCATGATTCCGCTGGGATCACCGGCTCGCAGTGGATCAGCGGTCGAGTACGTGTACCACCAACCGTCCTTGGCGAGGATCACCGACGGGTCGGCGAATGTGTCGGAGAAGCTGTCCGACACGGCGTTGTCCGTGCTCGCCGGCACTGCCCGGACAGCGGCACCCGGTTGTGCCGCAACTGGAAGTGCTGAAACAGGATGTGCTGAGACGGGAACTGCCGGAGCGAGTCCGACCGTCACCAGCGCGGCGAGAGCCAGCCCGAGAGCATGGCGGGGGAGAGTGCGACGAGAGGACACTGGTACGCCTTTCCTGGAGGGAGAGCCCGGATCAGCCCTTGATGCCGCTGCTGGCCACACCCTCGATGATGTAGCGCTGGGACAGTGAGTAGACGATGAGCACCGGGAACGCAGCCAGGCAGGCGCCGGCCATGATCACCGGATAGTTGATCGTGTAGGCCCCCTGGAGCTTGGACAGGCCGACCGGCAGCGTGAGCCGTTCCGGCGAGAACAGCACGTAGATGGGCCAGATGAAGTCGTTCCAGTTGGCCAGGAAACTGAGCACCGCCAGGGTGGCTACCGCGGGCCGCGCGTTGGGCAGGATGATGGAGAAGAAGGTCCGGAACGGACCGGCGCCGTCGATGCGGGCGCTCTCCTCGAACTCCACCGGGATGCCCAGGAAGAACTGGCGCATGAAGAACACTCCGAACGCACCGGCCGCGCCGGGGACGACGAGCGCCCAGACTGTGTCCAGCCAGCCGATCTCGTTGAGCGTCAAGAAGTTCGGCATCAGGAAGATGAAGCCCGGCAGGAACAGCGTGCCGATGATCAGCCCGAACATGATCCGCTTGCCCGGGAAGTCGAGGCGTGCCAGTGCATAGCCCGCCAACGAGCAGACGACGATGACGAGCAGTGCATGCAGGCTCGCTGCGAGCAGCGAATTGCCCAGCCACAGCAGGATCGGGCTGTCGTCGGAGTCGAACAGGGTCGAGAAGGACGTGGTGTTCAGCGACGACGGGAGCCAGGTGAGCGGGACCGAGCGCGCCTCGTTCTCCGACTTGAATGCCGTCCCCAGCATCCAGAGCAGCGGCCCGATGAAGATGACGGTCAGCAGCGCAATGGTGAGCCAGAACAGCGGGCCGTTCTTGCGGACGACACCGGACCGGGAGGTCTGCTCCTCCTCGGCGGCACTGCGCACCGCGCCCGACGCGACTTCCGGCGGCACCACGGGTGGACCGGCAGGGCTCTGCACGCTCATGACTTGCGCTCCCTGAGGATGGCGAAGTTGCCGAGGGCGACGAGGCACAGGAACACCGCGAGCACGTAGCTCATCGCGGAGGCCTGACCCATCTTGAACTGGGACAGTCCCAGGTCCGTGATCTCCATGATCGCCGTCCTGGTCGACTCGTCCGGACCGCCCTGGGTGATCAGGTACGACTGCCCGAACATGTTGGCAGAGGCCAGGATCGTGGTCACCGAGACGAAGATCAGCACCGGCCGGAGACCGGGCACGGTGATGAACCGGAACTGCTGGGCGGACGAAGCACCGTCCAACTCGGCGGCCTCGTACTGCTCCTTGCCGATGTTCGCGAGCCCAGCCAGGTAGATGACCGCGTTGAACCCGACCGTCCACCACACCGTGACCACGACCAGCGAGATCCAGGCGTAGGGCTGGCCGGTGGTCCACGGCAGGTTCCCGGGGAGCCCGACGCTGCCCGCCAGCTGGTTGACGAACCCGAACTCGGGGTCCAGCAGGTAGCGCCACATCAACCCGACGACTGCGACACCCAGCACGTACGGGGCGAAGAAGACTGCGCGGAAGAAGGTGCGGCCCGGGAACTTCCGGTTCAACAACACCGCGAGCCAGAGGGGGATGACGACCAGGAACGGCACGCTGATGACGGTGAAGATCGCCGTGTGGCCCATGGACTCCCAGAAGCCGGCGGAGTACACGGATTCGGGATCGAACAGCGCTGCGTAGTTGTCCAACCCGACGAACGGCTTACCGGGCAGCAGGAAGTCCCAGTCGTGCAGGGAGATCCAGATCCCGTAGACGGCCGGATAGGCCACAAAGACGCCGAACAGCACCAGGAACGGTGCCAGGAACAGATATCCGGTCCAGCGGGAACCGCGGATGCCGCCGCTGCGCTTGATCTCGTTGGTCCCGGACCGGGCCGCGCCCGACCCGGCCGACGCCTCGGCGCCGGTCGGCCGGGAAGGAACCGTCAGCTGGCTCATCGGATCAGCCGTACTTCTTCTTGTTGGCCTCGAGGACCTTCGTCGCGCGTCCCGCGGCGTCCGAGAGCGCGGTCTTCACGTCCTTGCCACCGGATACCACCTCGGAGATCGCCTTCTCCCACTCGACGTAGGCGTCGCCGATGCCGGCGACGGCCGGCGGGAAGTGCAGGTTGTCGATCTGGGCCGCCAGGGCCGACTGCTCCTTCATGGCCTTGAACTCGGCCGATTCGCGGACCGAGTTGCGGGCCGGGACCTGGCCGCCGGCAGCCCAGGCGACCGACTGCTGGCTGATCCAGTTGATGAACACTCTGGAGGCCAACGCCTTGTTCTCGTCCGGGGTCTTCTGGGTCGGCAGTACGAACTGGTGGGATCCGGCCCAGGCGGCGGGCTTCTCACCGATGGTCGGCAACGCAGCGACACCCCACTTGACCTTCTTCTCGGTCTCGAGGGTCTTCATCGTGTTGACCTGCCAGATGCCGTTCCAGTTGAAAGCGCTGCGGCCGTTCTCGAGAGCGACGAAGTCGGCGTCCTGGGCCTGCTTGGCGGGGGAGTACCCGTCCGTCACGAGCGATGCGTACCAGGTGAGCGCCTTCACGCCGGCGTCCTCGGCCCACATGACCTGGGATGCGTCCGGCGAGATCATGTCGCCGCCGTACTGCCAGAGGACCGATTGCACGGTCTGGGTGGCGGTGAACGGGAACGGGGTGATCCAGTGACCCTGGATGCCCTTAGCCTTGAGCGTCTCCAGAGCCGCGCTGTACTCGTCACCGGTGGTCGGCGGCTTCTCCGGATCCAGACCGCCCTTCTCCATCACGTCCTTGTTGTAGAAGAAGCCCAGCGGGTGCACGTCCAGCGGGATCGAGTACCGGCGGTCGCGGAAGATACCGGCCTTCCACGGCACCGGAGCGAAATCGTCCTCGGTCAGCCCGAGCGCCGCTGCGACGTCGTCGAGCGGCTGGATGACGCTGCGCGCGGCGTTCGTGGCCACCGAATCGACGTGCATGATGCCGATGTCCGGACCCTTGCCCGCGCTGACCGCGGCGGGCAGCTTCTTGTAGTAATCGGCCCATTGCTGGGTGTTCATCGAGACGGCGATGTTCGGGTGCTCGGTGTTGAACTGCTCCATGAGTTTCTTCATCACCGGGCCGTCACCGCCGGTGAAGCCGTTCCAGAACTGCAGGGCCACCTTCGGCCCGGTGTACCCGGCGCCGCCGCCCGCGCTCACCGCGGCGCTGCCGCTGAGAGTGGGTGCCGTGTTCTGGCCGGGAACCGCGCTGGACCCCTTGCCGCAGGCTGCGAGGCCGAAGCTCGCAGCGGCTCCGAGGCTGCCGGTCAGGAAACCACGGCGGGACAACGACTTCCGCGCCTCGGCCTGGGCGAGCGAACTGTGCTCTTGATGGTTCATGGGCATCTCCTTTGATGCGAAGCGGGAAGTGCGGGGTGTGGGGCTGGATGCGGATCAGGTAGCCGGGATGGTGAATCTGATGCAGTGCCAGGAGACTGCCGGCGCGGTGAACTCGAGCAGGCCGCCGGAGATCCGGGCCGATCCCGGCTGCGGAACGACGCGTTCGGGATCGGCAGCCGTGTTGCTCGCGTGCGGATCGTCGTCAGCGAGGTACACGTGCTCGAGGAGTTCGATGACTCCCAGCGCGCTGAGATCGACCACCACCTCCAGTTCGTCGGTGAGGTGGCGGTTGGCCAGCAGGACGGTGCCGCGGCCGGTTGCCAGATCGACGGTCACGGCCGTGGTCAGGGCCGGCACCCGCCCGAGCGCCGCGGTGTCCACCGACGGTGTGGAGACAGCCGGTCGCAGTACCGTGCCGGAGGCGTGACGGGCCGCGAGCGCAAACGGATGGAAGATCGTCTGGCGCCAGGCGGGGCCGTCCGGTTCGGTCATGATCGGCGCGATGATGTTGGCGAGTTGGGCCTGGCAGGCGACCGCGACCCGGTCGGTGTTGTTGATCAGGGTGATCAGCAGATCACCCACCACCACCGCATCGAGCACGGTGTAGACGTCCTCGATGAGCCGTGGGGCGTGCTGGACCTCGATCGAGTTCTCGCCGTTGAATCGCTGCTGGTACCAGACGTTCCACTCGTCGAAGGAGACGGTGATCCGCTTCTCCGAACGCTGTAGCGCCGCGACGTGGTCGGCCGTGGCCACCACGGAGGAGATGAAGCGCTGCATGTCCTCGCCGCTGGCCAGGAACGACTGCAGGTCGCCGTCATGGGGTTCGTAGTAGGCATGCGCCGAGATGTGGTCGACGTGCTCGAAGCACCGCTCCAGCACGACCCGTTCCCACTCACCGAAGGTGGGCATGGCCCTGTTGCTCGAGCCGCAGGCGACCAGCTCCAGACCGGGATCGATGCGGTGCATGGCCTTTGCCGTCTCCTCGGCCAGGCGCGCGTATTCCGTCGCCGTCTGGTGACCGATCTGCCACGGGCCGTCCATCTCGTTGCCGAGACACCACAGCCGCACGTCGTGCGGCTTCTCGAAGCCGTTGGCGGCGCGACGATCCGCCACCGCTGTGCCGGTCGGGGAGTTGACGTACTGCACCAGCTCGATCGCCGCGGCCAGACCACGGGTGCCGAGGTTGACGGCCATCATCGGCTCGATCTCCATCCGGGCGCACCAGGCGAGGAAATCGTCGGTACCGACCTGGTTCGTCTCGATCGATCTCCAGGCCAGGTCGAGCACTGTCGGACGGTCGGCCTTGGCACCGACCCCGTCTTCCCAGCGGTAGTTCGACACGAAGTTGCCGCCCGGATAGCGAACGAGGGTGGGGCCCAGTTCGCGTACCAGATCCGCAACGTCTCCGCGGAAGCCGAACTCGTCCGCCGTGGCGTGCTCGGGCTCGTAGATGCCGGTGTAGACGCACCGCCCCATGTGCTCGACGAAGGTCCCGAAGATCCGGCGGTTGAGCGCACCGATGATGAAGGCGGGGTCGATCCTGATCGTCGCGTTGCTCACGCGTGCTCCTCGTCAGTGGGGGGCAGTGGGCGGATCCCGGGGGACGGATACCGGTTTACAACGGTTAACCTGAAGCTGTAGGACAGTTTTACAACGGTTCACCTGGCTTGTAAACAGGGGTCGGGAAACTTTTCGTCCGTCCTGCGGGGAGACTGCTCCCTGGCGGGGGCGTCGGTGAGCAAGGGAGCAGCAGATGGCGGTCCGGTTGAAGGACGTCGCCGCCCGCGCTGGGGTGTCCGTCAAGACCGCGTCCAACGTGATCAACGACTACCCGCACATCACACCGCAGACCCGGGCCAAGGTACAGGCGGCGATCGACGAACTCCGGTACCGCCCCAACCTGTCCGCCCGGCGTCTGAAGCACGGAAAGGCGGGCTTCCTGGCCTTTGCGCTGCCCCGGATCACCGAGCCCTACTTCGCCGAGGTGGCCGCGGTGCTGGCGGCGGAGGCGACCCGCCGCGGGTACATCCTGCTCTTGGACCCGACGGACGGCACCGAACAGAACGAGCAGCTGGTGCTGGACGGGATGCGTTCCCACATGATCGACGGCGTCATCTTCTCGCCGCTGGCGATCGCCGGCGAGCGCATCGCGGCCAGGACCGACGACGTGCCGATGGTCCTGCTCGGTGAGCGCGAGGTGCCGGTCGGGTACGACCACGTGGCCATCGACTCGGTGGCGGCGGCCCGTGCGATGACCGAGCATCTCATCGCCCTGGGTCGGCGGAGGATCGCCTCGATCGGCGCCGGAGCCCACTCGGGAACCTCCACTGCCCGGACCATCGGTTTCGCACAAGCATTGGCGCACCACGGTTTCGAGCGTTCGGCCGAGCACGAGGTCGAGCCGGACCGGTGGGACAGGGAGAGCGGATACGCTGCGATGCACCAACTCCTGGCGCTGCCGGAACGCCCGGACGCAGTGTTCTGCTTCAACGATCTGATGGCGATCGGTGCGCTGCGGGCGTGCCGCGAGGCCGGGGTCGACGTCCCGGGGGAGATCGCGCTCGCCGGATTCGACGACATCGACGAAACCCGATACAGCACACCGACCATCACCACCATCCGACCTGATCTGCAACTGCTGGCGCAGCGGGTGTTGGAGGTGTTGGAGGCTCGGATCGACGGTGACTCCTCCGACGCCCGCCGGATCGAGGTGCCGTGGGAGCTGCTGCCCCGGGAGTCGACCGCCCGGGCGACCGAACCGGGTCCCGTCTCTGACCGTTGAGCGTTCACCCGTGATGCAGGAGGACTTGTTCAGTCCAGCAGGAAGTTTGCAGCCATCTCGTCCAGGGGATCCAGGAACGAGGGCTCCCAGTCGGGGTCCGGTTCCGACATCGAGCTGATGATCGCTGCGTACCCGATCGCGCCCAGGCTCCAGTCGGTGTCCGCGTCCTCGGTGTCCGCTGCTGCGGAGTCCGGTCCGTGGATGTCGAACGGGGCCGTGGCGAAGCGGGCGGAGGTCACCCCAGGGTTGAGCGCGTGCCGCAGCCCCAGACCTTCCAACACGGCCGCGCTGAGCGCAGCCATCGAGCGGTAGTCGTCCCCGAACTCGGGTCGCAGGCGCATCCCGATCACCTTGCCCATCGCGCGGTAGAACGAGGCCATCAGGTCGATGAACTTGGTCTCCGCCCTGCTGAGCGCAGCGGCGAGGTCGGTCTTCACCTGACCGTCCGGCATCGAGAGCAGCGCTGCGTTGAGCGCGATGTAGGTCCGCCAGCCGGGAGTGGTGACGAGGGAGCGGAAATTGCGTTCCCCTGCCAGTCGGCAGGCGTCCATCATCACCGCGGCCCGGCCGTCGGGAGTCCCGAGTTCGGCCCGGCGCCGCACCACCGTTCGGACTGCGACGCTGATCGTCTGTGCATCGAAGGCCGCCACCCCTGCCCAACTCGAGTCGGCGAGGGTGCAGAGCAACCGGGCGTGGAAGGCGTCCTTGTTCGGGAAGCAGCGGTAGGCGGCGCTGCGGGACACTCCGGCATGGACGATCACCTCCTCGTAGCGGAGGTGATCCAGTCCGACGGTGAGGCCTGCGCCGGCGACCATCCGACTGCCCGTGTCGAGCAGCCGTTCCTGCACGTGCGCCTGGGTGAGCCGGGGCTGCCGACCCCGGAACGGGACTGCCGCAGGGTGCTCAGTTTGGGACATGATGTTTCATGTTCCCATATCGACGAAACTTATCTACAGTCGGTGCAGCAGCGTGGCTCGATCTGCACCGGGGGTGTGCAGATCGAGCACCTGTGGCTGCGCTCACCGGCATGAGTGTCGGACCCGGTGGGAACAATGGAGTGCGTGACACCCCGGGCGGAACGACCGCGATCCTCGGAGCAGGCTGGGCCGACGGCGCGTTTCTCCCCGCTGGTCCGCGCTTGGTTCGACTCTTCCTTCGCCGCTCCCACCCCCGCCCAGATCGGTGCGTGGGAGGCCATCGGCCGCGGCGACAACACGCTGGTGGTCGCTCCCACCGGATCAGGCAAGACCCTGTCGGCCTTCCTGTCGTCGATCGACGCACTAGTACGCGCCGGCGGAACACCGGCACCCGTCATGGTCGGTGGCGGCTCGGCCACGGCGGAGTCCACCGCACCCACGGCCACGAGGCTCGGAGCTTCCACCGCGACGAGATTGACCAGGCCGAGGGCGTCTGCCGCGACGAAGGCTGCGACGGCCGCGCAGGCGGCCGGTCGGTGCAAGGTGCTGTACCTGTCGCCCATCAAGGCGTTGGCGGTCGACGTGGAGCGCAACCTCCGCTCGCCGCTGGCCGGGATCGCCGGCCTCGCCCGAGCGCAGGGACTGCCCGTACCCGACATCTCGGTGGCGGTGCGGTCCGGAGACACCTCAGCTGCCGACCGACGTTCATTCGCCCGGGACGGGGCCGACATCCTCATCACGACCCCCGAGTCGTTGTTCCTGATCCTGACCAGTCGGGCCCGGGAGATGCTGGCGGGTGTCGAGACCGTCATCCTGGACGAGGTCCACTCGATCGCCGGCTCCAAACGTGGTGCGCACCTCGCGGTTTCGCTCGATCGACTCGACGCGTTGCTCGAGCGACCGGCGCAGCGGGTCGGACTGTCGGCAACGGTGCGCCCGGTCGAGGAGGCGTCGCGGTTCCTCGCCGGTGGACGAGCTGTCACGGTGGTCGCGCCGCCCTCCACCAAGGTGATCGACGTCGACCTGATCGTCCCGGTCGAGGACATGACTCAGCTGGGCGTCCCCACCGAGGACCTGTCCGGCGCCAGCGCCGGTGAGCCGCGCCGGACGTCCATCTGGCCGCACGTCGAGGAGCGGGTCGTCGACCTGATCGAGCAGCACCACTCGACGATCGTGTTCGCCAACTCCCGCCGGTTGGCGGAACGGCTGACGGCTCGGATCAACGAGATCCACGCCGAACGCACCGGAGCGGGGCTGGATCCCGGGACGTCGTCGCCCGCCGAGGTGATGGCCCAGTCCGGCACGTCCGAAGGGGCACCGCCGGTGCTCGCCAGGGCGCACCACGGGAGCGTCTCGGCCGAACAGCGCTCGATCATCGAGAACGAGCTGAAGTCCGGCCGGCTGCCGGCCGTTGTGGCGACCTCCAGTCTCGAGCTGGGGATCGACATGGGCGCCGTCGACCTGGTCATCCAGGTGGAGTCGCCACCCAGCGTTGCCGGTGGGCTGCAACGGATCGGCCGGGCCGGGCACCAGGTGGGAGCGCCGAGCCACGGCGTCATCTTCCCGAAGTTCCGCGGTGACCTGCTGTCCTCCACAGTGGTGGCCGCCGGGATGCAGACCGGTGCCATCGAATCGCTGTCGGTGACGTCGCTGCCGCTGGACGTCGCCGCCCAGCAGATCGTCGCGATCGTCGCGATGGACCCGATCACCGTCGACGATCTGCAGGCGCTGCTGCGCAGATCGGCCCCGTTCGCGGGACTGGGTCGCGGAGCCCTCGACGCGGTGCTGGACATGCTGTCGGGTCGCTATCCCAGCGAAGAGTTCGCCGAGCTCCGGCCGCGGATCGTGTGGGACAGGGTGTCCGGTCTGCTCACCCCGCGGCCGGGTGCCCAGATGCTGGCGATCACCTCGGGCGGGACCATCCCGGACCGGGGACTGTTCGGCGTGTTCCTCGCCTCGGGGGAGGGTCCTGGCCGCCGCGTCGGCGAGCTCGACGAGGAGATGGTCTACGAGTCGCGGGTCGGTGACGTGTTCGCGCTGGGTTCCAGCAGCTGGCGGATCGTCGACATCACCCACGACCGGGTGCTGGTGGTGCCGGCCTCCGGTCAGCCCGGCAAGCTGCCGTTCTGGCGAGGGGACAGCCTGGGCCGACCGGCCGAGTTGGGGATGGCGCACGGTGCGTTCGTCCGGGAGATCGTCGGCGCGCCGGAGGCCGCCCACGCGCGACTGACCGCGATCGGTCTCGATGCCAACGCCACCAACAACCTGCTCACCTACCTGAACGACCAGCAGGCAGCGACCAGGATCGTGCCGGATGAGAAAACGCTGGTCCTGGAGCGGTTCCGCGACGAGCTCGGCGACTGGCGGCTGGTGATCCACTCGCCCTACGGCGCCGCGGTGCACGCGCCCTGGGCACTGGTGGTCGCGGCCCGGATGCGGGAGCGCTTCGGCGTCGACGTCGCCGCCATGCACGCCGACGACGGCATCGTGCTGCGGCTGCCGGACATCGAGTTCGAGGGCGGCTTCCCCGATCTGCTCGACCTGATCTCCCTCGACCCCGATCTGTTGCAGGCCGAGGTGACCGACCAGATCGGTGGCTCGGCCGTCTTCGCCTCCCGCTTCCGGGAGTGCGCCGCCCGCGCGCTGTTGCTGCCGCGCCGGCAGATCGGCGCCCGGCAACCGTTGTGGCAGCAGCGGTTGCGTGCCGGACAGCTGCTCGAGGTGGCGAGCCGCTACCCGTCGTTCCCGATCATCGCCGAGGCCGTCCGCGAGTGTCTGCAGGACGTGTTCGACGTCCCTGCCCTCGCCGAGCTCCACCGCAGCATCGCCAACCGGCAGGTTCGCATCATCGAGGTGGAGACGGCGCAACCCAGCCCATTCGCCTCCTCGTTGTTGTTCGGGTACGTCGCCCAGTTCATCTACGACGGTGACTCGCCGCTGGCCGAGCGCCGCGCTGCTGCGCTCACCCTGGACCCCAACCTCTTGGCAGAGCTGCTCTGCGGGGCTGATGCACCCGGTCTGCGCGATCTGCTCGACCCCGCGGCCGTGGTCGCCGCCGAGGCAGACCTGCAGCGACTCAGCGAGAACCGGCGGGCCAGGACGACCGACGAGGTCGCCGATCTGCTGCGTGTGCTCGGCCCACTGACCCTCGAGGAGATCGCCGCCCGCACCGTCCCCGACCTCGACCACGACGAGTCGGTCGCTGCCCTCCGGGCCGCCAGACGTGCCATCGACGTCCGCATCGGCGGCCGCGAGATGCTGGCGGATCCGGTGGACGCCGCGATGCTGCGTGACGGGCTCGGCACCCCGCTCCCGACGGGTGTCGCCGAGACGTTCCTGGAAACGGTCGAGGACCCGATCGGCAGGTTGATCGGGCGCTACGCGCGCACGCGTGGTCCGTTCGTCCCCGCCGCCCCGGCCGCCCGGTACGGCATCGGCGTCGCCGTCGTCCTCGATGCCCTACGTCGGCTGTCCGGCTCGGGACGGATCGCCGAGGGTGAGCTCCGGCCGGTCGGGGCGCTGCCTGTCGATCCGTTCGATGCCGCCCACACGCCGCCGACCCAGGCCAGCGAGTTCATCGACGCCGAGGTGCTCCGACTGCTGCGGCGCCGCTCACTCACCGCGCTCCGGGCCGATGTCGAACCCGTTGCCCCTGAAGCACTCTCGACGTTCCTGCCGCAGTGGAACGGGATCGGCGTGACCAAGGGATCCGGGCGGCTGCGCGGTGTCGACGGGGTACTGCGGGCGGTGGAGCAACTCGCCGGCGCGGTGTTGCCGGCATCCTCGGTCGAATCGCTCGTGCTGCCCGCCAGGGTTTCCGACTACAGCCCGGCCATGCTGGACGAGCTGACCGCCGCCGGAGAGGTGATCTGGACCGGGCACGGTTCGCTGGCCGGTGACGACGGCTGGGTGAGCTTGCACCTGACCGACTCGGCCGCCCTCACGATCCCGATCCCGGAGGGCGAGGTTGCCGGCAACGGTCGCGGCGAGGTGCACCAGGCACTGCTCGAAGTACTCGGTCAGGGCGGCGCCTTCTTCTTCCGGGCGTTGGCCGATGCTGCCGGAGAGCGGGTGTCAGCGGGATCCGGCGGCGATTCCGTACTGACGGAAGCGTTGTGGGATCTGGTGTTCGCCGGTCTGGTCACCGGCGACACGTTCGCTCCGGTCCGCGCCAAGCTCTCCGGCGGGCGGACGACGACCCGGCAGCCGACCAGAGCACCGCGCCTGCGGATGGGACGGGCGGCGCTGGCCGGCGGCGTCACGACCCACCGCGTGCATCGCACCCCGCCGGTGGTCAGCGGCCGCTGGGCGCTGGTGCCTACCCCGGAGATCGATCCGACCGTCCGGGCCCATGCGGCTGCGGAGATCCTGCTCGACCGGCACGGCATCGTGACCCGCGGTGCCGTGCAGGCAGAGCAGACGCCGGGCGGGTTCGCTGCTGTCTACCGGGTGCTGGCCGCTTTCGAGGAAGCGGGCAGGGTTCGGCGCGGCTACTTCGTCGACGGACTCGGTGCCTCACAGTTCGCGACCGCGGGCGCGGTCGACCGGCTGCGCGAACCGGGGGAGCAGCAGACCTCCATCGTGCTGGCCGCTGCCGACCCCGCCAATCCCTACGGCGCCGCACTGGCCTGGCCGGGTAGGCCCCGCAGCGGGGGTGAATCCGAACCAATCGCAGGCCCTGTCGAGGGCCCGCTTCCGGTGGACGGCACCACCACCAGCGTCGCGAACGTCACCGACAAGCACCGCCCCACCCGGCGGGCCGGTGCGGTGGTGGCGCTGATCGACGGCACGCTCGCGTTGTTCGCCGAACGCGGTGGTCGGTCGGTGCTGTCCTTCACCAACGATCCCGAGCTGCTGCGACGGGCCGCCGACGCGCTCACCGCGGTGATCCGCAGCGGCCGGCTCGCCGGCATGACCGTCACGAAGATCGACGGGGTCGACGCGATCGGTCCGCAGGCATCCGGGCCGGTGGTCGCGGCGCTGACCGGCGCCGGCTTCTCGATGACGCCACGCGGTCTGCGGCTGCGGGCGGGCGCGCGATGAGGGACTGGCGCTCGATGTGGGACTGGCGCGCGATGTGGGACCGGCGCGCGATGCGGGACCGGCGCGCGATGCGGGACCGTGGCCGCAGAGGAGGCGGCCGTGCCCGAGGGTGACACGGTGCTGCGGACCGCACGCGGGCTCGACCGTGCGCTCACCGGTGACGTGTTGACGGTGGCGGAACTGCGCTGGGGGCGGCTCGGGGAGATCCATCTCACCGGACGTGAGGTGCTGGGCAGTCGGTCGTACGGCAAACACGTCCTGACCAGGCTCGGACCCGCTCCCGACCGTCCAGAGGTGCGGTTTCCGACCGGACCGCAGGGCCCCGCCACCGTGCACTCCCATCTGCGGATGGACGGCAGTTGGCGGATCCGACCGGCCACCGAGCGGGTCCCCGGCCACGGTGCGCATCGGATTCGTGCGGTGCTCGGCACCGAGAACTGGACAGCGCTGGGCAATCTGCTCGGCATGCTCGACGTGCTGCCCACCGACCGGGAGCACGACTGGCTGGGGCGTCTCGGTCCGGACGTGATGGCCGACGACTGGACCGAGGGGACCTGGCGCCGGTCCGGCCGGACGGGCCGCGAAGAGGCAGCGGCCCGGCTGGCCGCGGCGCCGGACATCCCGATCGGTGAGGCGCTGCTCGACCAGCGCATCACCGCCGGCATCGGGACGTTCTACATGGCCGAAGCCCTGTTCGTGCAACACCTCTCGCCCTGGGTGCCGGCCGGCGAGGTCGACGCGGGACTCGTGATGGACACCGCGCGGCGGCAGCTCCTGCGGGGCGCTGAACAGATGATCCCCAACACGACGGGAGACACCCGTCCGCGGGAGACCTCGTTCGTGCATGCGCGATCGGGTCGGCCGTGCCGTCGCTGCGGCACCATCGTGCGGGTCGCGCCGGTGGGTACGCCGCCCACCCAACGGCCGGCGTTCTACTGTCCGCAGTGCCAGCCGGGACCGACTCCCACGGACACCGGCGGGCAGATGAGACCCCTGGGGTCGGCCCCGCACCGGCTGGGCTCCACCCGCAACCAGGGACTGCGGCCGCCGACCAGCGGTTGGCTGGGCTGAACGGGCAAAGGTGACCTGGTTCGGCGCCGACGATCCGGCGGTCGGCAACGCGATGGTCAACGGGGGTCTGGTGATGCTGGACGTTGCACCGGCATGGTCGTCCGGTTCGGCGTGGGCGAAGCTGCATCCGGACAGCGGTGGTATCCGGGTGCGCGCCGCCCCAGTGGCGGTTCACGCCGCGCGCCGGTCGCGCCGACGGCCTGACCGGGACCGCCGCGGACGGCAGGCCGATCGGGCGCGACCTCGAGGTGCTGCCGAAGGAGACGAGCGTGGGTGGGCTGATCGGCTTCGACTCCGCGCCCACGGCCGGCGCCCTGACCCCGGTCGACGACAGCGGGCAGACCGTGATGAGTTGGCGCATCCCAGGTCCGTGAGCCGAGCAGTCAGGAACCGAGTCCGGACTCCTGCGCTGCTGCACGCCGGAACACCAGGACGAAGTGCCCCAGGATCGCCAGCGCCGACAGCCCGGCCGCGATGATGGCGGCGGTGATCATCCCCGGATACTCGTGCGTCGAGCTGAACGCGGTGCAGCCCAACAGGATCAACGCCGCAACGTGGGTCAGTGTCCCGAACGCGAACATCGGTCGACGGAGGCCGGAACCGAGCTCCCGCAGCACACCGCGGGGCGCGCCGCGCAGCTGGACGACCCAGACGACGACCGTGACGAGTACCCCGATCAGACCAGTGGCGCGGCCCCAGGTCGGCACATCGCCCGACAGCAACAGACGTACCCGCGCGGTCACGAACAGCACGGCCCACAATGCGATGCTCACCCGCGCCAGGCGCGTCCAATTGCGGTCGCCGACCTCGTGGTCGGGCCTGCGGTGCGCGCGGGCGGCATCGGCGGTGACGGAGCGCAGCAGGATGTCCAGCTCGGGATCGTGCGGCCGGAGTTCGTGCAGGGTCCCCGCCGCGGCGACGGCCTCGTCGTGTCGTCCGGAGAGCGAGGACGCGACGGCGAGCAGGTGCAGGCGCTGCGGGTGCCCAGGTGCCAGCGGGCGCACGGTCTCCAGCTCCGCGAGCGCCGACTCGTAGTCCTTGCCGCCGATCAGCGACCAGGCGAGCACCAGCCGGGCCTCGACGTCGGTCGGCTCCGAGCGCAGATACGGCCGCAGCATGGCCGCCGCATCGTCGAACTTGTCGGCGACCGCCAGTGCCCTGGCCTGCTCGGTCACCGAGTGGTCCTGCGACCAGGGGCGCTGGACGGTGCGATGTTTGTCGGATCCGCCCTGCCGGCCGCCTTTCACCCGATGGCCCTCCGGCCGGTCGGTGGGGTTCCACGGGCCCTGCGGCGGGTGGGACATCACCCGTCCTGGTTGCTGTAGAAGTCGAAGCAGGCGCGGATGTCGTAGACGACCCCGATGTTGAACGACTGGATCTGGGCCAGCACGCTGCCCGACGACGTGCCGCTGACGTCACTGGCGGCCAACGGCGAAGTGATCACCTGCAGCACCGCCTTGTCGAGGTCGTTCGGGGTCAGCGCCAGGTTCTTGGGTCCCTGCGGCTCGCGGAGCCAGTTGGCCCAGGTGCCTGCGTAGCAGAGTGCCTCCAGCCCGCCGGCGGGTGCGTCGACACGGACACCGCTGCCGGAGAGCGCTGCGATCGCGTACCGGGACGCGAGCAGGATCATGGCGCTGAAGTCGCCCTTGGCCACGGACCAGCTTCCCGACGGCTTCCCGATCTCCTGCAACTGCGTGAGGTTGTAGGAGATGGTCCTGGTGGCCGGGCAGAAGACCACCGGTCCGGCCTGCGCGACGCCGGAGCATGCCGGTGCGCTCTCGCCGTCGAACTTCGTCAGCGCCGGCGCCTGGTACCCGGGCACGGTCTGGCCGAAGTAGATGTCGAGGGTCTTCCCCACATCGGCGATCAGCTCGTCGGAGACGTCCAGGTTCCCGTTCTTCTTCGGGATCTGGGAGAAGCCGCTCTGCTTGATGCGCTGGTCGATCTCCTCCTGGGTGATGGTGTTGCACCGCTTGGCTCCGTCGGTGAAACCCAGGGTGGCGGCGAAGACCCGGTCGAAGGCCGAACCGTGCGCACCTGCGGTCTCCTTGGTCACCCCCGCCGGGTCGGCGACGTACTGCAGCGCAGCCAACATGCCGCGCATTCCCGACGTCGGGGAGAAGGTGAAGTACTTCGAGTTGCCCTCCGACACCCACCGCCAGTAGGCACCGGCGTAGCAGTCGGCCTGCTGCTCGAGCAGGATCACCGAGGTGCGGGGAACCCCCAGTCGGTTCTGGACCAGGTGGCCCATCTCGTGTGCCAGCACGGTGGGCACGCTGAGGATGCCGACATCCTTCTCCAGCGTCGGCATCAGCTCGCCGCGGTCCCAGGCGATGCCGTCGCACTGCGAGGAGTAGAACGCGTTGACCTGACCCTTGACGCTGCGCCCACAGAACTTGGCGGACGACGCCGTCGAGTCGTAGGACTGCAGCACCTTCGCCGGGGTGAACTTCTTGTCGAATGCCTTCGGCATCTCGGTTGAGTAGAAGGTGTACAGATCCTCGATCGTCGAGAGCGCCAGCACGTCGTACTTGTTCGAGGGCGAGGAGTCGTTCGCCTCGATGGTCGGCTTCGGTGCGCCTTCCTTGAGGCCGGACGGGGCTTCGGTGCCGCCCTCGACGGGGGCCACCGAGCTGTCCTGGACGGCCACCCCGGACACCACCGATCCGCACCCCGCGACCAGCAGCAGCAGCGCAGCGATCGACGCGGTGCGCACATGTCGACGACCGCGCGCGGCGTGCAGAGAAGTCATGATCCGAAAGCTACCGGTCGCCGGGCTGCCCGCGTCAGGGAACCGGTGCTCAGCGGCTGCCGAAACCGGGCTCGGCGGCGTCCTCGGCGTCCTGCAGGACCCGCAGGATGTTGCCACTGGTGAGCCCGGCCAGCTCGGTGTCCGACCAGCCGCGGTCGGCCAGCTCGGTCAGCAGCGCCGGATAGCACGAGACGTCCTGCAGGCCCTCCGGAAGGACGTCGACACCGTCGTAGTCACCGCCGAGACCCAGGTGGGCAGCGCCGGCGACCTCCCTGGCGTGCTCGACGTGATCTGCGACCTGGACGAGGGTGGCTCTCGGCTCTGGGTGCGCCGCCTGCCAGGTGTCGAACTCGGCCTGGGCGACGGGATCGGACTCGACCTCGTCCCACGGCGCGGGCAGTCCCAGCCGGGCCCGTTGCTCCTTGGCCAGCGCACCGTGGTCCGCGCATTCCTGACTGACGAAACCGGGCACGAAGGTCAGCATGATGACGCCGTTGTTCGCCGCCAACGTCTCCAGCACGTCGTCAGGTGCGTCGCGGACGTGATCGCAGAGGGCGCGGCAGGAGGAGTGGGAGAAGATCACCGGCGTCCGGGAGGCGGCCAGCGCGGCTCGCATCGTCACCGGGGCCACGTGGGAGATGTCCACGAGCATCCCGACGCGGTTCATCTCGGCGACGACCTCGCGGCCGAAATCGTTGAGCCCGCCCACCGTCTCGACATCGGTGGCGCTGTCGGCCCACGGCACGTTCTGGTTGTGGGTGAGAGTCATGTACGCGACGCCGAGCCTGCGGAGCACCCGCAGCACGGCGAGCGACTCGTCGATCGAGTGACCGCCCTCGGCGCCCATCAACGAGGCGATCCGGCCGCTCGCCCAGGCGGCGCGCACATCGGTCGCGGTCCTGGCGAACGCGAACGTCTCCGGGTACCGCGCGATGAAACGCTGGACGCAGTCGATCTGCTCGAGGGTGGCGCTCACCGACTCCGGACCGGACAGGGTGCCGGGGACGAAGACCGACCAGAACTGTGCACCGACGCCGCCGGCCCGCAACCGTGGGATGTCGGTGTGCAGCTGCGGCTGGGAGATCGAGATGTCGGTGGCCTCGAGGTCGTAGCCGGTCTTCCGCAGCGCCCAGGGCAGATCGTTGTGACCATCGAAGACGGGGGAGTCGGCCAGCAGGGCGGAGATCCGGGCTGAGACGTCGGGGTGTGCGGTGTCCGGGGTGGCAGCAGTCATGCCTGCGATCCTTCCACCGGCCGTGAGAGGTTCGCGACCGCGGCGTCGATCACGGCCACCTGCTTGCAGAAGGCGAACCTGATCAGATGGGCGCCGGCGCTCTGGTCGGCGTAGAAGACCTGCTGGGGGACCGCGACGACGCCGCATCGATCGGGCAACGACCAGCAGAAGGCAGTGCCGTCCAGCTGTTCGCCCGGTGCGAGCAGCGGGCGGAAATCGGCGACCACGAAGTAGGTGCCCTGGGGGCGGGTGACGACGAACCCCGCCCGCGAAAGGCCAGCACACAGCAGGTCGCGGCGGGATTCGAGCTCGCTGCGCAGGTTCGCCACCCACTGCTGTTCGTGCATCAGCGCGTGCGCGACCGCCGGCTGGAAAGGGGCGCCGGAGACGTACGTCAGGAATTGTTTGGCAGCCCGCACGGCCGCGACCAGCGGAGCCGGACCGCAGGCCCAACCGATCTTCCAGCCGGTGACGTTGAACGACTTGCCGGCGCTGGAGATCGTCACGGTGCGTTCGGCCATCCCCGGCAGGGTGCCCAGCGGGGTGTGCACGGCGCCCGAGTAGGTGAGGTGCTCGTACACCTCGTCGGTGACGACGATCAGGTCGCGCTCGATCGCAAGCGTCGCGATTGCCTGCAGTTCGGCTGCCTCCAGGACGGTGCCGGTGGGGTTGTGCGGCGAGTTGATCAGCAGCAGCTTCGTCCTCGGCCCGACGGCCGCGGCGAGTTCGGCGGGGTCGAGGGCGAACCGGCCACCCGGCTCCGCCTGCCGCAGCCGCACCGGCCGGAGCACGCCCTGGGCCATCGCGATGCAGGCCTGGTAGGAGTCGTAGAACGGCTCCAGGGCGATCACCTCGTCGCCGGGTTCGACGAACGCGAGCATCGCCGCCGCGATCGCCTCGGTGGCGCCGGTGGTGACGAGCACGTCGGTGTCCGGGTCGAACTGCTGCCCGTGGTCGGCCGCCCGGCTCGCGCTGATGGCCTGACGCAGCGCCGGAATGCCCGGCCCGGGCGGGTACTGGTTCACGCCGGTCGCGATGCTCATCCGGGCGATGTCCAGCATCGCGGCGGGCCCGTCGGTGTCCGGGAAGCCCTGGCCGAGGTTGATCGCGCCGGTCCTGGAGGCCAGCGCGGACATCTCGGCGAAGATCGTCTCGGTGAACGGGCGGAGACGCTGTACCAGCGGAGAGCTCATGAGATCCATTCTGCTGGGCACAATGCACGAGTGACCATTCAACGGGCCGGTACCGCCCTCCCATCGCCCGGCGCTCTGACCGATCTCAGCCCGGCCGACGAGATCCGGCGCACCGCGCTGGTGAAGATGAAGCTGTTCGCCACCGGCCTGCTCGGGGTGATGGCCGTGATCTTCGTCGTCGCCTGGTTGCTGCAGGACCACCATCCGGCCTGGGGCTACGTGCGGGCGGCCGCGGAGGCCGGCATGGTCGGTGCACTGGCCGACTGGTTCGCCGTCACCGCGCTGTTCCGGCATCCGCTCGGGCTGAAGATCCCGCACACCGCGATCATCCCGAAGGGCAAGGACGCCATCGGATCGTCGCTCAGCGAGTTCGTGGCGACGAACTTCCTGTCCGAGACGGTGGTGCGGGAGAAGCTGGCCGGCTTCGGCGTCGCCGGACGCGCGGGCGGGTGGCTGGCCCGGCCGGAATCGGCGGAGCGACTGGTCGCCGAGGCGGCGAAAGCGCTCGGATCCCTCTCCACCGTGCTGGCCGACGACCGGATCATCGACCTGCTCGCCGGGATCGCCCGTGACAAGATCACCGAGACCCGGATCGGACCGGTGCTCGGCAGGATCACCGGCGACGTCTTCGCCCGCGGCGAACACCACCCGCTGGTGGACTTCCTCGTCGACCGGTGTCACGGCTGGGTGCAGGACAACTACTCCATGGTGTCCAGGGTGGTCACCGAGCGATCGCCCGGCTGGACGCCCAAGTTCCTGGACAAGGTGGTGGCGGATCGCATCTACGACGAGGTGGAAGGTTTCGCCCGGGCGGTGCGGGACGACAAGGACCACGACCTGCGGAAGGCGATCGACCGCTTCCTGATCGAGTTCTCGGATGATCTGCAGCACGATCCCAGGACGATGGACAGGGCCGACGCGATCAAGGAACGCGTGCTGGACAACGAGCAGCTCCGTGGCCTGGCCGCGCAGCTGTGGGCCGGAGCGAAAGATGCTCTGCTGCAACAGGTTCAGAATCCGCAGTCCCCGTTGCGCCACTCCGCGGTGGACTCGGTGGTCCGGTTCGGTCGCACCCTCGAGGAGGGTGGCAGCACGGCCCAGCGGCTCGACGGCTACGTCAGCGACGCTGCTGGATGGGTCGCGGCCAACCACGCGCGCTCCATCACCGGCATCATCGACGAGACGATCGCCCGCTGGGACGGAGTGGCCACCAGCCGCAAGATAGAGCTGCAGATCGGGCGGGACCTGCAGTTCATCCGGATCAACGGCACGGTGGTCGGTTCGCTGGCCGGCCTGGTGATCTACACCCTGGCGAACCTGCTGCTGGGCTGAGCATCTGGGTCTGCCGTGCTTCGGGGTGTCGGCCGCCCGTGAAGATTTTGCCGCAGCCGATGCGCATGCCTGGACTGCAACGCAAACCCCCGAGTGCGTGACATTGGCGTCTACACGGGTTGCTTGACATTGCGACCTGCGTCGACGGGTGGCGACGAAGGTTGTAACGCGAACGATCGTTTGCAGTACAGGTAGTAGGTCGCTGGCATCCGGCTCGAACCGGTCGGAACGATTGGCGCCGCTGCGGCGTTCGAGTAGTACAGACTCCTGCGAGGCGAGCGCACCCGTGCATCCATCTCGCGCAAGCGGAGCAGGTGTAGCAACCTCGGAGGGGAAAGATGGCAAGCGAATCTTGTTCAATCTGCGGCGAGGAAGCAGATGCCGACGAGTTGGATCCTCACGGCCACTTTCAATCGGATGACGACGCCTGTGCCGTCTGCGGTGACGAGCATTTTGTCGTAGGCAACAAGCCGGACCACGAGTGGACCAACGGCATCTGACCTGCCGCGATCCAGCTTGACGAGCGGTGGCGTGACGCGGCTCCGGTAGCGCTGAGGGCGTCGACAAAGCACAGTGGGCGCCTCTGCGGTTGCCCGCTGAGACGCCCACCGGTCGAAAGAACGGACTTCATGGCAAGGACGCGAGGACCGAGCGATGGTGTCCGTTTACGTCTCTAAGATACCACGATGCCAGTCCAGATCAACGGTCACTACCAAGGCATCGTCGAGCGGATGCTGGAGCTTGCTTCAACCAAGACCCCATGGCACTCGGCTGGAAGACCACGTTGCCTCTCACAGCACCCCAGGGCGAGGCCGCGCGCAATCAAGAGAAGGCGGAGCTGGCGAAAGACGTGTCCGCGATGGTTTGCCGATAATGGACGTTATGTCCGGTGGCGAACCTGGGAACACTTACGCCTAGACCCGGCCCTGGGCATGTCCCTGTGGTGGCGCGAACACGCCGACACCCACATGGCCGTCCTCGCCCACCCGGACGGCACCTTCAAAGGCTGCCAGGAAGGCGACACCCGAACACCCGCCAGGCACCACCTGCAAGAACGGCTTCCCCACCAGCAGCGACCAGGCTGACGTGATTCCTGCGGTCCTGGGTGAGCTTCCGCACTGTGATCGCGTTTCTCGGCTCACTACAACGAGCAGAGACCGAGTGCCGGAACCGTGAAACTTTCGCCGGCCTGCAACAAGGCCAGCTCGACAGTGCCCGCAGCCCGCTTCCCATCGACCCTGCACTTGAAATGTCGGCCCCCGGTGCGCGGAGTGTCGTGCCCCGGTGGCTGTCAGTCACTGAAAGTGCGACAAACCTTCACCTGAACAGTCCCATCGCTCAATGGTTGCTGCTGGTAACTTTCCGGGTGGTCGGTCTCGGGGGTCGTTGTCATCCGCGCGAGTTGACTCAAACGTCCTGTACGCCAGGAGGGGAGTCGATGGTTGGCTTCACCTGAGGCGGTGATCGGTGGGAGAGCATTATGCGCGGGTGGCGTCGTCGTGTGAGTGGTCGAGTGCGTGGCGTGGTCGCTGCGACCTGCGCGGCGACGCTCGTGGTTGCGCTGGTTCAGCCGGTCGCAGACGCGCAGAGTCCCGCGGTGCCCGTGGCTGGCTCTCCGGTGCCGGAGGTGGCAGCCACTTCAGCTGTTGCTGACAACGGTGCGCCCGATCTGTCGGATGTGTTGGTCGACGGGTGGGGTGATGCAGCCGGCTACCACTTGCAGCTGGGCTCGGTCGCGGGCTGGCGTGAGATCGCGGTGCTACGTCCGGCCGGCCTGGATGCGCAGTCGTGGGTGGGCTACCAGTGCGTGTCGGCCGATGGAAAGTACGTGGCTGCCGCGGTGCTGCCGGCCTCATCGGTGAATCTCGACGCGGGACGCAACCATGGAGCCTTTGCCTTCGAGGTATCGGTGGCGTCGGGAAAGGTGACGCCGCTGCTGACCGGTGTTGGCTACAAGTACTTCTCACCCTCTTGCGGCACCGGCGATGTTGCCGTGTTCACCTCTGACACAGGTGTGCAGGGAACGCCGTCCGCCCGGACCGTGTTGTCGTCTGTCGATCTGGCCTCGGCGAAGGTGACGAGCTCAGTGACCGTCGCCGGCCAAGTGACCTCGGCCGTCGCCACGTCGGTGGGTTTGATGGGTGCAGCGGGCTCGGATGTGGTGAGTGTTTCAGCCGCTGGGAAGCTCAAGATCGCAGCCAAGGCGACGGGGCAGGTCTACGGGCTGGTGCCTGCAGATGCTGGATCGGTGGCGTTCCTGTCGACTGAGGGCGGTGATTCTGCGTCGGCATGGTCGGCGCGTGGCGGGAAGGTCTCGAAGGTCGGGTCCGGTCCAAGGACCCGCCTGCGGCTGTTCGCGGGCCGTTCGGGTCACGTCACCGCGGCCGGTCTCACGTCCTCTGACAAGACGGCTGTCTCAGCCGCCGGCGTGAAGGTGGTTGACACCACCAAGCTGCCGGCCGGAGTGTCGGCCATGTCCACAGCGGGCACCCTCGCGGTGGGCGACGCGCCCTCGACGGGTGGGTCCGCTCCGTCGGCGGGTGATGCCGTGGCCGGTTCGCAGCAGTCGTTGGCAGTTGCCTCTGGTCACCTTGCGGCGGTGCCCCAGACATCCGCGGCACCATCCCCCGCTGCGTCCGGGGTGTCGGCGGCGACCACGTCGAGCGGTTCGATTGCGGCCACCACGGCGGTCGCCGCGCAGGTTCCGCCGGGTGTTGCGGCGGACGCGAAGGCCGAAGCCGCCGCGTTGACGGCTGCGACTGGATCGCTGCTGCAACCCGCCGGTTCAGCGAAGGGATCCTCATCGCCGAGTCCCGCAGGGCGGACGAGCTCGTCGGACTCAACCACGTCGGATGGCACGAGCGCTACGGCTGCAGCCTCGTCTCAGACGCCGCGGTGCGCGGTGCCACGAGGTGATGTGAACCGACAGGTGATGCAGCCCAACCCAGCTCAGGTGAACTGGGCATCCCAGATGGCCGAGCAGAACCTACTGAAGGGGTCAACCTCGACCCGGCCGGCGAACTGGAACGGCTACGGACTGGCCGCCTACTCGCCCAACACCGACTTCCCCGCGATCGCTTTGTTACATCCCGCAGCGGTGTCAGCATCGACGGTGCCGCGGAGTGTCTACAACGCGATCATGGCGCAGGAGTCCAACTACTCTCAGGCTTCCTCGCACGCCCCCGCCGGCAACGCGGGTGATCCGCTGATCGCCGACTACTACGGCGCGCACGGCGACATCGTGTCCATCGACTACGCGACCGCCGACTGCGGTTACGGCATCGGTCAAGTCACCGATGGCATGCACGCGGGGGACACCACACTGTCCTCGGCCGCGCAGGTGAAGATCGCGGTGGACTACCAAGAAGACATCGCAGCAGGTCTTCAGATCCTCGAGGGCAAATGGAACCAGCTGTACTCGGCCGGCATCATCGCCAACAACGGCGACCCGTCAAAGCTGGAGAACTGGTACTACTCCGCCTGGGCCTACAACGCCGGCGTCCAGCCCGGAGGGAAGTACAACCCCACCGGATGCACACCGGGACCAACCTGTGTTGGCGATCACAACAACTGGGGTCTGGGGTGGACGAACAACCCAGCGAACGCGGACTATCCGCCCAGCCGCGGCCTGTACCTGGCCTACACCTACGCGGACGCAGCACACCCCGGCAACTGGCCATACCAGGAACGGGTCATGGGATGGATGGGCACCCCGATCGTGAAGTACGGCGCGAAGTCCTACTCGAAACCGACGTATGCGTCCGGGCAGGACTGGCTGCAGATCCCGTCCTTCTACACGTTCTGCACGCTCGCTGACGACAACTGCGATCCGAACGCCACCAACACCTCAAACCCTGGCGCGACCCATTGCATGTTCGACGACTTCGAGTGCTGGTGGCACAAGCCCGTCACGTGGATCAGCACCTGCGCCACCACCTGCGCCACCAGCCCCTATGAGTACGGAGCAGGTTCCACGGAACCGCCTAACCCCAACAAGAATCCGATCGCTTGCACCGTCGACCATTCCAAGGTCGACACCACCGCCATCGTCGTTGACGACGAAACCTCGCCACCCCGCAATCTCCAGGGCTGCACCAACCCGAACTGGTCCCAAGGCGGCACCTTCGCGTTGACACCCGGCACCAACGCGGCCGGCGACCCGGTCGGCGTGATCGACACCCACCAGGTCGGTGTTGGACTGGGCGGGCACATCTGGTTCTCCCACACCGAATCCGGCGCCAACCAGGCACTGATCAACACCGGCACCTGGACCCCCACCTTGCCCTCCTTGCAGTACTACAAGATCAAGGTGCATTTCCCGTCCATCGGCGCCACCGCCACCGACGTGATCTACACGATCAATCCCGGTGGCGGTGCGGCACCCTGGAAGATTCGTGTGAACCAGCGCTTCGGCGCCGATACTTGGGCAACGATCGGCACGTTCGCGATGCAGAACGGCGGATCGGTGGTGCTGACCAACCAATCCGCTGTCACCGAACCTGCCGATCAGCACGACGCCTTCGACTATGACGTCGCGTGGGATGCGGTCGCGTTCGTCCCGCAAGGTGGTACCCCCGGGGTGCCCATCGGTGGTCCGCCAACCGTTCAGGACGAACCTAAGGGTTCCAATCCTGCCTGGCTGCAGTGTGGATGCGCGAAGCGCACCGCCGGCGACCCCGTCGACACGTCCACCGGCTTCTACAGTGACTCCTTCACCGACTTGGCGACCCCCGGCCGCGGTATGCCGCTGAGTGTGACCCGCTCCTACGCGGGGTCCATCGCAGATCCCAACGGACCCAACAAAACCCTCGCAGCGAACGGTCCATTCGGCTACGGCTGGACGTTCAACTACGACATGAGCGCCAGGACCAACGCCTCCTCCGGTGCGGTGACCATCACCCAGGAAGACCACTCCCAGGTCACCTTCGCCCTTTCCGCAGGCAACTACACGCCGACCGCCCCTCGATTCGATGCCACCCTGACCAAGACGGGCAGCACCTACACCTTCACGCGATCCGGTCAAGCGTTCTTCACCTTCGACGCCACCACCGGCAGGTTGACTGCCGAAACTACCCGCGCTGGTGTGTCCGCTACGCCTGCGTACTGGACCACGATGGCCTACAACGCTTCTGGCCAGCTCATCACTGTCACCGACCCGGCGGGTCGCACCGAGACGTTCACCTGGAGCGGCGGACACATCACCGACGTCAAGGACTCCGGCGGACGCGAGGTCTCCTACACCTACAGCGCCGCAGCCGATCTCACCGACGTCTACGGCGTCGCCACCACCCGAACCCCGACAGCGGCTAGCAACGACCGCGAAACGTACGGGTACACAGCCGGGCACGAGATCTCCTGGATGCGCACCCCGAAGAACTACACCGCCGGTGGCGGAGCGGGTTCCGGTGCCATGTCGATGACTTACGACAGCGGTGACCGGGTCCTGACCCAAACTGACCCCAACGCCGGCACGACGACCTTCGCGTACGGTCCGTCCACCAGCCCATCGCTGCAGGCCGGTCAAACCCTCGTTACGGACTCTGCCGGTCACAAGACCCTCGACACCTACGCCAACGGGCTGCTGACCACCGAGATCAAGGGCTACAACACCCCCGACGCCGGCACCTGGACCTACACCTACGACCCACTCAGCCTCGGCATCTCGACGATGTCCGACCCCGACGGTCACACCCAGACCTTCACCTACGACGACCACGGCAACCGCACCTCAGCGTCCAACGCGCTCGGCTACGTGACCTCCTGGACCTACGACGACCAACACAACCTGCTGTCCACTGTCGACGCCACCGGCACCGAAACACGGCACACTTACGCAGATCCAGAAGGCCCAGGCACGTATCAGGCGGTTGATCCCACGCGTGTGTTGGATACCCGTAACAGCAACGGCGGCAACCAAGGAGTGGTGGCCGGAGGCGCCGCCATTACGTTGCAGGTCGCCGGTCGCGGCGGCATCCCCACCGACGGGGCCTCCGCGGTCGCGGTGACGATGTCGGCCATCGCACCGCAGGGCAGCGGCACACTGCGAGCGTGGGCCAACGGCGCCACCGAGCCCGGCGTCGCAGCGCTGAACTACACCACTGGTGTCGGCATGTCGACGCTGGTGATCGTCCCGCTGGGCAGCGACGGCAAGATCCAGATCCGCAACACCGGCGCCAACGGCACCAACATCGCCATCGACGTCGCCGGCTACATCCGCGCCGGTGACCCCACCGCCGCAGGAACATACGAGGCGGTTGATCCGACGCGTGTGTTGGATACCCGTAACAGCAACGGCGGCAACCAAGGAGTGGTGGCCGGAGGCGCCGCCATTACGTTGCAGGTCGCCGGTCGCGGCGGCATCCCCACCGACGGGGCCTCCGCGGTCGCGGTGACGATGTCGGCCATCGCACCGCAGGGCAGCGGCACACTGCGAGCGTGGGCCAACGGCGCCACCGAGCCCGGCGTCGCAGCGCTGAACTACACCACTGGTGTCGGCATGTCGACGCTGGTGATCGTCCCGCTGGGCAGCGACGGCAAGATCCAGATCCGCAACACCGGCGCCAACGGCACCAACATCGCCATCGACGTCGCCGGCTACATCCGCGCCGGTGACCCCACCGCCGCAGGAACATACGAGGCGGTTGATCCGACGCGTGTGTTGGATACCCGTAACAGCAACGGCGGCAACCAAGGAGTGGTGGCCGGAGGCGCCGCCATTACGTTGCAGGTCGCCGGTCGCGGCGGCATCCCCACCGACGGGGCCTCCGCGGTCGCGGTGACGATGTCGGCCATCGCACCGCAGGGCAGCGGCACACTGCGAGCGTGGGCCAACGGCGCCACCGAGCCCGGCGTCGCAGCGCTGAACTACACCACTGGTGTCGGCATGTCGACGCTGGTGATCGTCCCGCTGGGCAGCGACGGCAAGATCCAGATCCGCAACACCGGCGCCAACGGCACCAACATCGCCATCGACGTCGCCGGCTACATCACCGATCAACCTCAGTCTGCCGCGCCGGCGTACCAGCTCACCTCCACCACCGTCACCACCGCTGGCACAGACCCAGACACCGCCAGCGACAACGCCGCCCGCACCGCCACCTACTCCTACACAGATCCGGCACACCCGGCGGATCTCACCGCGAGCACCGATCCGCTCGCTAACACAACCACCTACACCTACGACGCATACGGCGACCAAACAAGCGCGACCGACCCGGACGGCAACAAGGCCCAAGCCGGATACAACACCATCGGCCAACTGACCTCAGCCGTGGATCCCAATGGCACCGCTGCCGGCACCAGCCCGGGCTGCGTCCCACCCAAGAACGGATGCACCACCTACACGTACAACAAATACGGGCAGGTCCTCTCGATCATCGACGCGCTGGGCCACACTGCGTCTGCCACCTACGACGCCAACGGCAACCAGATCACCACCACGGACGGCAATCAGCACACGACCACCATCGCTTACGACGCCGGCGACCGTCCCACCACAAGTACCGCAGCCGACAACACCGCCACCACCATCCACTTCAACCCTGACTCGACCATCAAGGACACGGTCAACGGACTCGGCGCCGTCTCGTCCTACAGCTACGACGGGCAAGGTCGAGCAGTCACCTCCACTGACCCGCTCGGACGCACCACCACAGCCACCATCGACCCCGCCGGCATGCTGACCAAGCTCACCGACCCTGCAGGTCGCGACACCACCATGACCCGAGACGCTGCAGGACAGCTCACCGCCGTCTCCCATAGCGACGGAACGACCCAAGGGGCGAGCTACACCTACGATGCCGACGGCCGACGGCTCACCATGACCGACGGCACCGGCACCACCAGCGACTCCTACAATATTTATGGCAACGTCATCTCCGAGGCAGCCAGCGTCGGCGCCAGCACTTACTACACCTACGACGACAGCGGTCAGCTCACCAAGATCAAGTACGCCACTTGGACAAACCCCGTCACCCGCACCATCGACGGAGCCGGACGCATCACTGCGATCAGCGATCTGTTCGGCAAGAACACCACCTTCGGCTACGACCCCAACGGCAGCCTGACCAGCACTACCTATCCCGATGGGGTCAAGGTCACCAACACCTTCAACGCCGCCAGCCAGAACACCGGCACTACCGCGGCACCCACCGCCGGCGGACCAGCGCTGTACACACTCGGCTACAGCCGGGACAACACCGGCCAGCTCGCGTCGCAGACCGTCAACGGCTCGGCGCAGACGTTCACCTACAGCCCACGCCAGCAACTCTCCGGGACCTCCGGCGGTGTCGCGGGCTCCGGTGGAACGGCTGCCTTCGCAATGGACGCGGCTGACCAGCCGGCGACCGTCGGAACTCTGACGCAGACCTTTGACGCCGCAGGACAGGAATGCTGGTCGGCCGCCTCGCCAACGGCAAATCCAACCTGCAACGCACCACCCGCCGGCGCCACCAGCTACACATTCGATGGTGTCGGGCAGCGCACCGCGTCCACTCCCTCGACCGGTGCAGGCTCCACCTACAGCTACGACCAGGTCGGGCGCCTCACAACTGCAGCGACCCCCGCCGGGAGCGGTGGCTACACCTACGCCGGTGATGGGACTCGGACGAGCAAGACCGTCGGCTCGACGACAACGGTCTTCATCAACTCCGGCCAGCAACTCCTGCAAGCGTTCACCAACCCTGCCAGCAACAACTTCGCCCTCGGTACCGCGTGGATCTACGGGCCAGACGGTCTGCCGTTCGAGCAGACCGACGGCACCACCGCGGGCACCTACTACTACGTCCACGACCAGGTCGGCTCCACCCGAGCGCTGCTCACCAACCCTCCCACGGGCACCGGTGCGATCGCGGGCACCTACGCCTACACCCCATACGGCGTCGCCACCCACACGGGGACAGCGAACACGCCGCTGCAGTACACGGGCCAGTACCTCGACGACGAGACCGGCCTGCTGTTCCTGCACGCCCGCTACTACGACCCCTCGACGGCACAGTTCCTGACCCGCGACCCCGCGCTCGCGATGACCGGCACCCCCTACGCCTACGTGCGCGGGAATCCCCTCAACGACACCGACACCCAAGGACTCTGCGGATTCTGGTGCTGGGCTGGAATCGCTGTCGGAGGCGTAGCTGTCGCAGTGATCACCTTCGGCGCCGCAATACCCGAAGAGGTCGCCGGCGGCGTCGCGATAGCGGGCGCAGCGGTCGACACCGCGGGCGTCGAGGCCGGGATCGAAGCAGGGGTCGAGGCAGGCGCAGAAGTTGGCGGAGAGCTAGCCGCCGGCGAGGAAGCAGGGGCCGAAAGTTCTGTGCCGTGTGTCGGCGAGGATGCAGTCGCAGAAACCCCGCCCGATATTGCTACCAATGGCGAAACGTCGGCGACCGCGTATGGGCGGATGATGCACAAGGCGTACGACTACGGTCCCGGGTTCGAGCGCGAGGTTACCCTACAGAATGGGCTGCGAGCCGACGCCGTGAACTTCGAGACACGGGAAGTGTTGGAACTCAAGCCGAACAACCCTCGGGCTATCCGTACGGGCACCCGGCAGGTGCAAAGGTACGTCGATCAACTCAACAAGGAGTCCCCTGGGACGCCGTTCAGCGGGCGCGTAGTTACCTATGATGGGCCATGAGCGTACGCAACGTTGTCCAGCAAGCGGTTGACAACTGGGGCAAGGTTTCGGGGCTCGAGAAGCGGTCCGGGTCCTGGTACCGAACTAATGACGAGGTCATCTCGGTGTCAAACCTTCAGAAGTCCCAGTACGGCCCCAGTTACTACTTTAATCAAGCATTTTGGCTGCGTGGGCTCGGCGACGAACGCTACCCCAAGGAGAACAAGTGTCACATCCGGCTACGGCTAGGGTCCTTGCTGGGCGCGGATGCGGAGCGGCTTGATCAGCTCTTGGACCTGGACTGCGCGGTCCCTGACATTGATCGTGTCGTAGCGTTGGCTGCGATTCTAACCAACCAGCTTCTGCCGGTGATTGAACAAGGCTCGTCACTGTTCGGGCTCAGGTCGTTGCTGGACGAAGGGGTTTTCAAGGCCGCGAGAATCGGCGGGCCAGCTCAACACCTGCTCGCTAGTGTCTCGTAGGACATTGCCGTGCGGTTTCCGGGATCTTCAATGCGATGTTCTCGCCACCACCAACGGCCGGGCCATGGGGCCAGTCACGAGCGTTTCCCGCCGAGCGGCCGCCGGAACAGCAGCACCCGTTCTTAACGGCTGCTGCGGCGGCCGGCCGCCATCGGCCGTGTCGACGGGCCCGGCAATTCGGGTCCCACATCTCATCGCAGAAGCGACGTCGGTGGCGCACAGCAGCGACTCATACTCACACTTCAGTCAATAGCCGATAATGATCGCTACGTCAGGTCACGACCGGGATGCGGAAGTTGTCAAGCCGGGTGAGGCCAGCGGGTGTTGAGTTTCAGGCTGCGGTGGTCTCCTCGGGTTTCTTGGGTTCGTTGATCCAGGCGGCCGCGGGCAGGTCGAGGATCTTCGGGTCTCGGTCGGTCGCGAAGCGGCTGGGGTGCCGACCGCGGGCCGCGGTGAGCGTTTCGGATCGTTGTCGGGCCGCGGCTGGGGCGAGGCCGTAGTGGACGTCGGCGGGGGTGTGCAGTCCGATCCCGCTGTGGCGGTGGTCGTGGTTGTAGTAGTCGACGAACTCAGCGATGAACTCCCGCGCGGCGTGCGGTGAGGTGAACTGTTCCGGGAACACCGGCGCGTACTTCAGTGTCTTGTTCCAGGCCTCCGAGTAGGGGTTGTCGTTGGACACCCTGGGCCGGGAATGGGACCTGGTGACTTCCAGATCATCCAGCAGCGCCGCTACGCTCTTGCTGGTCATCGACGTGCCCCGATCGGCGTGTACGACGTGCGGAACACCTTGGATGCCGAACACCTCGTCCATCAGATCCTTAGCCAGCTCAGCGGTTTCGGTGTGGTGCACGTGCGCCCCGACGATCATCCGGGCGTAGATGTCGATCATCACGTAACAGTCGAAATACTTGCCCCGCACCGGGCCTTTCAGTTTCGTGATGTCCCAGGAGTACACCTGCTGCGGTCCCGTCGCGAGCAGTTCCGGGACCTTCCGTGCCGGGTGGGTCGCTTGTCGGCGCCGGTCCTTGACCTGCGCGTTCCGGTTCAGGATCCGGTACATCGTGGCGATCGAACACAGATACGTGCCCTCCGCCAGCAAGATCGCGTACACCTGTGTGGGCGGCTTGTCGGCGAACCGGTCGCTGTTGAGGACCCCGAGGACCTGGAGCTGCTCCGCGTCGGTCAGCCGGTTCACCGGACGGCGACCCGCCCCGGCCGGATCGCTCGGTGCCGCAACCACTTCCAGTCGCGTCAGGCGGGTCAGGCGGTCCTGAGTGGAGCGGGGCAGCCCGGTCAAAGCTGCTGCCCGCCGGGTGGACACACCGGCCCCGATCAGGTCCTGATGGGTCGATCTCAACGTTTGCGTTGCTGATCGGCGATGTCCGCGCTCTCGGAGATCTGCTCCAAGAGCGCGTGTGCTTTTCCCATGATGCTCAGCGCCGCATCCGTGGTCGCCAACCGCCGCCGGGCGGCCTCCAGATCCCGCGTCAACCTCGCGATCTCGAGCTGATCAGCCGTAGGTCGGGCAACTTTCTCGCCGGCCTGCTTACCGGCCAGCACCCCTGAGTCGCGCAGCTGCCGCCACGCGGTGATCTGAGAGGAGTAGATGCCCTGCTCCCGCAGATACGCCCCACCGCCGCCCTCACCGCCCTCACGGGCTTGCTCATAGCCGGCCAGGTGCTGCAGTTTCTCGGCGGGGGTGAACGCCCGACGACGTCGAGGACCACCCTCACGCGGACCAGGAGTAGACATCGTTTCATCCTGGACCATCGATGTTTCCGTCACTTCGAACCTCTAGATCTCGCCCTGCGTCAGGCGGACTTGCAATGAACCACTGGCCTCACCTCAGCCTGACACGCAGGGTGACTGGGATTAAGAGCCGGAGGCGCGCCGGTAAGAGGAGGCTCTGCGCTCTGCGATCAACCGCGCGCCGGTCGCGTGCATGCGCCACCGGGCGAGCTCGACACTGACGCCGAACTGCATCGCGACCTCGTTGTCGGTTGCGCTCCGTCGCGCAAGTAGCTTTGCTGCCTCGAACGGGAGGAGCAGCTCGCTGGCAATCTCAGATGCCTCCCCCTCTTGGACCTGGTCGGCAAGCCGGCACCCGCGTTCGTTCACGAGGCTGGTGCCGAACTTGTGCTCGCCAAAGACATGCGCCAGTTCATGACCCATCGTCGATCGCCGCCGGACCAACTCGTGCCCGTCATTCTCGACGATCACGGCGCCGGTACCGAACGGCACGAGTGCGCCCGAGAACACCTCGGGCCGGCTGACGATGAAGTGCTCGCGGACCGCACTATCAATTGGCAGCGAACCGAGGGCGAAGACACGGATGCCGTACAGCTCAGCGAGCTGCCACGGGTCGAGAGCTTCCATCGGATGGAGGTTGATCTCGGTACGCAGCTCAGCAGCAAGCCGCTTGCATGCGGCCTTGTTGTAGCCGCGCTTGTTACTCACTCAGAGGCCTCACGCGTTGCTTGAGCGTGTCGAACCGTCGCGCGGATGACATCCTCCAGGTACGCGATATCTCGTTTGTCGAGGTCGTGGCGCGCTCTAAGAAGCGGCGCGAGCTGCGTGAGCAGATCGGGCTCAGCTTGCTCCGCTCGCGCACCGCTCGCGTCGGTCATAAATTGCTCGGCCGGGATGTTCAGCCAGCGGACCAACGTTGCGAACCCATCCGCGTCTGGGCGCAAGTCATTGCCGAGCCGTGAGAGCAGCGACGGGCTGACGCCGATCTCCTTGGCCAGCTGCCGCCAGGACAGCCCGCGTGCTGTGCGTTCGGCGTCGAGCGTTGCGTACAGGCTGCCGACGTCAACCTTCGTTCTTGTCATAGGTCTCCTCTACCGTGCGTGCCAGTGTTGCACCTTCGGCGCACTGCTTGAAAGTCGACGCGCAATGTCTTAAACTCGACGCAGTGAACCAAAAGTGAGTCACCAAGTCCCGGCCCGGCCGGGGGATCGGAGTATGAGATGACTGCAGTCGAGACATCACGGGACAAGGGCAAGACGAAGTACGAGACGTTCATCGTCAACACGCGCTCGCACGAGTGGGCGGACAAGGACATCACCTTCGAACAGGTTGTGGAGCTTGCCTTCCCCGGCCAGCCCTACGACCCGGCGGGCACCACAGTCGAGTACAGCCGTGGTCATGGCAGTGACAAGTCGCTCCGTCCTGGCGGGAGTGTCCACGTCAAGGACGGGATGGTCTTCGATGTCGAACCTGCCAACCGGTCCTGACGACCCGATCGCTCGGCTCTACGCGGACGGCTACGACCTGGTGCTCCGTAATGGACATCTAGTGTCGCGTGTCGTTAGTTCCTAAATGGTTGCTGGGCTGAGAGAATCGGGTATGGCAAATTCTCCAGCCCCGCCGTTGGTGCTCTGGGACGGCGATCGGGACAAGTTGGTGTCGTGGACGCGTTCGACGGCGATGCGTGCGGGGTTGGTGTTGCGGGCCCGGATCGTGTTGCTTGCGGCGGACGGGGTCGCGAATGCGCGGATCGCGATCGAGGTCGGATCAACGACGACGACGGTGTGGAAGTGGCGCAGCCGTTATGCCGCAACCGGTCTGACTGGTCTGCTGGATGCTCCTCGTGCGGGGCGACCCAAGCAGGTCGATAATCAGCGGATCATCGCAGCGACGTTGACGCCGCCGCCGAAGAAGTACGGGGTGACCCATTGGTCGTCCCGGCTGTTGGCGGGACACCTGAACATCGGGAACGCGACGGTCGCGCGGGCCTGGCGGACTTTCGGGGTGCAACCCTGGCGATCTGAGACGTTCAAGTTCTCCACCGATCCGGAGCTTGTCGGCAAGGTCACCGACGTCGTTGGTCTCTACCTGGCGCCGCCGGAAAACGCTGTCGTGTTGTGTGTGGATGAGAAGTCCCAGATCCAGGCGTTGGACCGGACCGCACCGATGCTTCCGGTCCGGGTGGGCGATGCGGAGAAGCGCACGCACGACTACAAACGCCATGGCACGACAACCCTGTTCGCGGCGCTGGAAGTCGCGACCGGGCAGATCACCGGGGCGGTGAAGCCGAAGCACCGCCGGCAGGAGTTCCTGGCGTTCCTGCGCCAGCTCGACCGCGCCTACCCCGAGCAGGAACTGCACCTCGTGATGGACAACTACGCAACTCACAAGACCCCGGAGGTGAAGACATGGCTGGAAAAGCACCCACGATTCCACCTGCACTTCACCCCGACGTCCGGGTCGTGGCTGAACCTTGTCGAGGTGTGGTTCGGGATCATCGACAAGCAGGCCATCCGCCGCGGGATCTTCACCAGCGTGAAGGACCTCAACGCGAAGATCCGGCAGTTCATCACCGGCTGGAACGACCGCAAACACCCCTTCGTCTGGACCAAGACCACCGAGCAGATCCTCCGAAAGGCCAACCATCAAGCAACTTCAGAAACGCGACACTAGTCGTCCGCCGCGTTCCGTACCTCGCACCGAGCGGTCTGCAACACGACGGCCAACTCGTCCTGCCGATCAACGACAGCACAGGGACGGTGACCGACGCGATCGGCGATCACACCATCTGGTTCGCGGGCCAGGAGCCGCGCGACGAACGCGGCATGTCCCTTGGCACCCCCCAGCCGCGTGACGTCGGAGACGGCCTGACCGTCGACTTCATGCTGTCGTTCAAGCCAGCCAGTGGCACCTACCCCGGCCTGTACGAGAAGGTTCGGCACTACGCCCACATCCTCCGCGACGCCGCGCGGCACGTCGACTCAGCCGCGACCGCCACGCCAGGAGCGGCGTTCCAGATCGTCGAGGACGAGTTGCCACTGGTCTACCGCGACACGAACACCACACGAGCAGGCCTGACCACCCTGAACAACCTCTTTCGCAGCCATACGGTCGGCATCGTCGGCCTGGGCGGCACCGGCAGCTACATCCTCGATCAGGTCGCCAAGACGTGGGTCGACCGCATCATCCTGATCGACGGTGACGAATTTGAGAATCACAACGCCTTTCGCGCACCCGGTGCTGCCGCACTGGCGACCCTGCAAGCCCAAAGAAACAAGGCAGAGTACTTCGCCGAGGAGTACTCGCGCATGCACACCGGCATCAAGGCGTATCCCGAGCCACTGACGATGGACAACCTGCACCTCCTCGAGGGTGCAACGTTCGTCTTCCTTGCGGCAGCCGATGCCAGCGAGCGCCCCAGCATCATGGCGTGGCTGCGCGATCACCGCATCCCGTTCATCGACGTCGGGATGGGTATCAGCCAAGGCGACGCCGGCCTGACTGGGCTCGTCAAGCTGACAATGCACCTACCGGACAGCACCATCAAACTGCCAACAAAGGCAGCCGTTGCGCCCGGCGAGGACGACTACAGCACCAACATCCAGGTCGCCGATCTGAATGCGCTCAACGCCTTGCTCGCCGTAATTCAGTGGAAACGCTGGCTGGGGTTCTATGCCACCCACACCTCAGCGACCGAGGTTGTCTACAAGCTGTTCCTCAACGAGATGCGGAACGGGGATGCCGAGTGAACCCGACGAAGCGCTACGTCGCTGAGTTCGTCGAATCGTTTCCGATGCCGCTGGCACCTGGCTTCCTGTATATCTCGAGCAGGTTCTCGACAGCAGGGCACATCTGTCCATGTGGCTGTGGCAGGGAAGTGGTCACCAAACTTTCACCAGCAAGGTACAAGGTGATCTTCGACGGGGAAATCTCGTTGCTTCCATCGGTCGCCGCAACTGGGCTGCCTTGCAACTCGCACTACTTCATCGCGCGCGGCGAAGTGGATTGGCACGCCCAGCTCGATCCTCGTCAGGCAGCGCGTGCACGCACCGCTGACCGTCGTGCCGTCAAGGAAGAGCGCGACGTTGCGCCAGCAGGATGGTTCGCTCGGCTTGTGCGAAAGCTCCGCCGATCCTCGCACTAGCGGGTCCCTGCACCCGCTCACCATCAGAGCATCACCATAAGTGCACCGTAGACATCGCCGATAATAGAAATTTTGTCAGGTTGTGCACCGCCCGGCACCGGAATCCCTGGCTCAGAGCACTCGTGCTGCCGATGGACTCGGGCCAGCACAAGTTGATCCAGCAGTGATCAACCGCCGGGACCGATCAGTTCTGCTTCGTCGCGTCGTCCACACGGTGTCAACACGTTCCCACTTGATCGAGGAGCACGTCATGAGCGCACCACGCACCCGCAGCACCACCGGATCCGGCAGCTACATGGCGGTGAACGGCATCGAGCTGTACGTCGAGGAGCACGGTGAAGGCCGCCCCCTGGTGCTGTTGCACGGCGGGCTCGGTTCCGGCGAGATGTTCGGACCGGTGCTGACGGCCCTGGCCGAGCACCACCGGGTGATCCTGCCCGACCTGCAGGGTCACGGCCGGACCGCGGACATCGACCGGCCGATGGATCTGGGGGCGATGGCCGACGACATCGCCGCCTTGATCGAGCACCTCGGTCTTCGGCACCCGGACGTGGTCGGCTTCTCCATCGGCGGCGGCGTCGCGCTGCAGCTCGCCGCGCGGCATCCGCAGGCGGTCGGCAAGCTCGTCCTTGCCTCCGCCGGTATCCGCCGCTCCGCGACCTACCCGGAGATCCTCGCGCAGCAGGAGCAGGTGAACGGCGCGGCCGCGGCGTTCATGACGGAGACCCCGATGTACCAGAGCTACCAACGGGACGCACCGCGTCCGGAGGATTTTCCAGGGCTGCTCGACAAGCTCGGCGCCTGGATGATGCAGGACTTCGACTTCACCGAGCAGATCCGGTCCCTGACGATGCCGACCCTGATCGTCGCCGCGGACGCCGACCTGTGCCCGCCGTCCCACTTCGTCGAGGTGTTCGCGCTGCTCGACGGCGGACAGCGGGACGGCGGCTGGATGAACGAGGGCCGGCCGGAGGGCGGTCACGCCCTGGCGATCCTGCCGGGGCTGACGCACTACTCACTCAGCGACTCACCGCTGTTCGCCGCGGCTGTCCAGTCGTTCCTGGGCTGAGGCCACCCCGGCCGCAAGCACGACGACTGGCTCACCGTGCGCGGGGACGGAGGTCGAGCCAGCCTGCAGCCAGGCTCGTGACTCGTCGATGGACCAGCTCCCGGCCTTCGGCGGTGATGGATCCTGCGTAGCTCGGCCAGGCGAAGAGGAAGATCATGAGCTCAGCAGCCAGCACCGAGCGGGCGAGTGCGACCGGATCGAGTTGGCGACGGGCTGCGTAGAGCTCGACCATCTCGGTGAGCGGAAGCACCGCTCCTTCCGGAGTGGCTCGCACCGACGGGAACGCGAGCTCGTGCGCCGGCTGGACGGTTCCGGCCTGTTGCCAGTCGATCCAGATCAACGAGCTGCCGTCGACCAGCAGGTTCTCGGTGTGGCAGTCACCATGACCGAAACAGCTCTCTCCTGACGGTCGGTCTCGGCCAGGAGCGCGGCGGGGTCGTCGATGATGCTCACCAGCAGTTCGGCGGTAGCGACGCCGCTCCAGTACGACCGCGCGGCCGATCGATCGATTCCCGCCGACGGATCCACGTTCCGCCGCCACTGGCTGCCGGACGGGAACGGAATGTCGTGCAGGGCAGCGAGATCCGCGGCGAGCGTCAGCCACACGCCGCGCGCCCAGTGCACCGCAGGCAGCAGCCGGTGGTGCGCGGTCAGCAGCATCGCAATGCTGATCGCATCCCGATGGGAGTCGAGCAAGGTCGGGGTCAGGAGTGACACCATCGGGGCGACGTCGCGGTAGAACGCACACTCCCGTTCGGCGGCCGCGCGGTCCTCACCGTCCGCAGCCAGGGTGATCTTGAGGACCGCCGGCGTGCCGTTCCGTCGAACGACGCGGTGGACGTGGGCGCCGGACCGGGAACCGATCAGTGGTTCCGGCACAACGGTGACGTCGAGTGAATGGGCCAGACGCTCGATCTCAGGCCCCACCGCGGCAGGGTTGTGGTTCTGCGGGGCTGACACGAGGCAACCGTAGGTGTCTCCGCCGACAGTCGGTCCGGTGGACCTGCACGCCCGGGAGTGCGGCCGGATCCGCTCAGTGCGACTCCTGCAGGCTGTTGCGCACCACGCGCCCCTGTTGCAGCACCATCCGGACACGTTCGGCGTGGGTCGCGACGGCGTACGGATCGCCGTCGACGACCACCAGGTCGGCGCGCAGGCCGACCGCGATCCGGCCGCGGTCGGGCAGCTCCAGCAGCTCGGCAGCGCTCGAGGTGGCTGCGGTGAGCGCCTGGGCGGGCGTCATCCCGGCGTCGACCATCAGGACGAGTTCCTCGGCGTTCAGGCCGTGCTCGAACACACCGGCATCGGTGCCCATCGCGATCCGGACACCGTCGGAGATGGCCGCGGCGACCGCCTCGCGGTGGATGTCGACCACCGCTCTTGCCTTGTCCTCCACGGCTTTCGGGACAGCGGCCCCAGCATCGATGGAGCGGATCAGGGCCACCGGCGCCAGCAGGGTCGGCACCAGCCAGGTACCTCGCTCCAGCATCTCGGCGCGGCAGCGATCGTCGGCGTAGATGCCGTGCTCGATCGAGCGCACCCCGGCCCGGACCGCGTTGAGGATGCCCTGGGTGCCCTGCGCATGTGCCATCACCGAGATGCCCGCGGCCCGCGCCTCGCTGACGCAGACGTCCAGCTCGTCCATCGCGAACTGCGGATGCCGGGGGTCGTCGCGCGGCGACAGCACACCGCCGGTGGTGCAGATCTTGATCACGTTCGCGCCGGCCCGCACCAGTTCCCGGACCCGACGGCGCATCTCGTCCGGTCCGTCCACGATGCCGCCGGGTCGTCCCGGGTGCGGCACGAAGATGTGCGCGACGTCGCCGTGCACGTTCCAGCCGTCGGTGTGGCCGCCGGTCTGGCCGAGGATGCTGACGGCCAACCGCAGATCGGGCCCGTCGATGAGCCCCTCGGTGGTGGCAACCTGCATGCCCAGATCCGCGCCCCCGGCGTCCCGCACCGTGGTGATGCCCAGATCGAGAGTTCTCGCCAGATTCCGTTGCGCTGCATAGAACTGGTAGGAGAACGGCTCCTGCATCAAGCGCAGCGAATCGGCTCCGGACATGGTGGCGTGCACGTGGCAGTCGATCAGGCCCGGCAGGATCGTGTGGCCGGTGAGGTGATGGGTCTGCTCGACCGGCGCGGAGGGCGGCGCGCCGTCGGCGAGGACTTCGGTGATCACCCCGCCGTCCAGGACGAGGTCGGCGCGCTCGGGATCGCTGCCGGTGCCGTCGAAGACGCGTGCTCCGCTGAGCAGGATGCGCATGGGTTCGTTCTCCGTTCCGGACGATGCGCGGGGCACCGACCGATCGCACGGCGGCCAGGATCCGGCTCTCAGACCGTGGTGAGGAAGTCCTGCAGTACCGTCGCTCCCCACCGTAGCGAGTCGATGCTGATGTTCTCGTCGACCCCGTGCACCCCGTCGCCGTAGCTGCCCCGGGCTGCCGGGCCGTGCGGCGCGAAGCCGTAGCAGGCGATCCCCAACCGGGAGAACGCTTTGGCGTCGGTGCCGCCGCCCATGCAGAACGGGACGACCAGGGCGTCAGGCAGTGCGCGCCGGACAGCGGCGCTCATCGCCGCGAACCACGGGCTGTCGACCGGGGCCTGGACCGGTGATTCGAAATGGGTGAACTCGAAGCTGACGTCGTCCCCGACGAGTGCGGCGAGCGCCGGGGGCAGAGCTTCCTCGAAACCCGGCGGGCAGCGCACATCGACCGCGGCAGTGGCGATCCCGGGGATCACGTTGACCTTATAGCCGGCGGTCACCATGGTCGGTGTGCTGGAGGCGCGCACGGTGAACTTCGCGACGTCGGCATGCTCGCCGAGTGCATCGACGCATGCCTGCACGCCGGTGTCGCTGTCCAGGTCTGCGGGGATTCCCAGCGCTGTCGCGACGCCGTCCAGGTATGCGCGGACGGCGGGGGACAGGTGGATCGGCCAGGCGTGGGTGGCGATCCGGTGCAGGGCATCCAGCAGCCGCCGGACCGCATCGTCACCGGTGGGGCGGGACGCATGACCGGAGCGTCCGCGCGCAGTCAGCACGATGTGCATGGTGCCCCGTTCGGCCGCGGCGATCGCGAACAGGTCGACGGTTCCACCCGGAGTGGGCAACGCCCGGTGGCTGCCGCCGCTCTCGCCGACGGCCGCCTCGACACCGGCGAACAGCGCAGGGTGCTCCGCCACCAACCATGCTGCACCGAACTCGCCGCGGTCCTCCTCGTCGGCCACGAAGGCCACCACCACGTCGCGGGTGGGGCGCTCGCCGGTGCGTCCCCAGTGCAGCAGGGTCGACAGGACCGATGCGCACATGTCCTTCATGTCCAGGGCGCCGCGGCCCCAGATCCTGCCGTCACTGATGTCCGCGCTGAACGGATCCCGGGTCCACTGCTCCGGTTCTGCGGGAACCACGTCGAGATGGGCATGCACCAGCAGCGCCGGCAGCGAGCGGTCGGCGCCCGGCACCCGCAGGACGAGGTTCGCCCGTTCGGGGGCGTCGGCCCTGGCCAGCACTTCGGGTTCGAATCCGACAGCGGTGAGCTGCGCTGCCATCCACTCGGCGGCATCGCGCTCGCCCGCCGACCGCCCGTCACCCCAGTTCGTGGTGTCGAACCGGATCAGGGTGCGCAGGAACTCGACGACCTCCCCCTGTTGGATCTCGTCCACGTCGCGCTCCCTCTCATTGGTGCCCGTGCCCGTCCCGTGGGAACGAGCCGGGGCGTGCTTACGATACAAATACCCGAGCAGCGCTGATCCCGCTGGCTGGGATCTGTCAGCAGCAGGCCAGATCTCGTACGAGCGGCGCCCAGGATGTGGAACGCATCTCGGGAGTCGTCCGCAGGCTCGGGTCACCGCAGGATGGCTCGACGACGAGCGCACAATGACCAGGTGGCCACCGAGACCCCCGTCCGATCCGAACAACCCGTTGGTGCGCGCCCGTCGGCGCCCCGCGGTGCGCGCCGCGCTCCCGGTCCGCTGCGCCCCGGTGCGCGGGTCGCGCTCATCGCGCCGGCGGGTGCCGCTCCGCAGGAGCGGCTGGAGGCTGCGGTGGCGATGCTGCGGGACTGGGGTCTGGGGCCGGTGGTGATGCCGTCGGCGACCGCTCGGCATCCACGCGCCGACTACCTGTCGGGGCCGGACGAGGTGCGGGCCCGAGACATCCAGGACGCCTGGTGCGACCCGGAGATCGAGGGGATCTTCTGTCTGCGCGGAGGGTACGGCTCGATCCGCACGCTCGAGCGGTTGGACGTCGAACGGATGCGATCGGCCGGCGTGACCCCGCTGTTCGGAAGCTCCGACATCACCGCGTTGCACGAGTGGATCCGGGAGATGCTGGGAGCGCCGACCTGGTTCGCCCCGATGCCCAGCACCCAGGCAGTGCTCGAGGATCCCGCCGCCGACGGCAAGTTGCGGCAGGCGGTGTTCGATCCGTCGCCGTCCAGGACGGTCGGTGCGTCGACGGCCAGGACGTTGATCGCCGGCAGCGCGCAGGGGATGACGATCGGCGGCAACCTGTCGTTGCTGGCCATGACGATCGGAGCCCGCAGCCGCCCCCCGGTCGACAACTCGGACACGATCGTGCTGCTGGAGGACGTCACCGAGGAGACGTACAAGATCGACGGCTACCTGCAGAGCCTGTTGCGCGCCGGCTGGTTCGACGGGGTGCAGGGGGTCGTGCTGGGAAGCTGGGCCGAGTGCAGCCCGGTCGCGGAGATCGAGGCCCTGGCGGTGGAGGCACTCGGTCCACTGGGGATCCCGGTGATCGGCGAGCTGGGCTTCGGCCACGGGCCTGGGTCACCCACGATCGCGCTCGGGGTGCAGGCCACGATGACTGCCCCGCAGGACGGCCCGCCCAGCCTGACAGTGGGAGGCCCGCCCGAGGAGCTGCCGTAGCTGACGACGGGAGCGACATCCGCGCTACCGGCCGAACGCCCTACTGGGGTGAGCTCGCACCCACATCCGGCTCCCTACCCGGAGGTGCCGCGCACCAGCAGAACGGTGGTGATCAGCAGGGCGGCGACCAGCACGCCGAAGGCGATGATCAGCGCAGGGTGCGGAGCCCGCTGCACAGGTCGTAGGGCCTCCGTGAAGGGCAGTGGGCAGTACGGCACCGAGGCCTGTCGGACGGGGAACTGTTGGGCCGGCCACTGCTGGGTTGGGAACTGTTGGGCCGGGAACGGCTGGACCGGAATCTGCCGGGCCGGAAACTGTGGAGCGCGCTGGGGCGGGACGCTGCGTCCCGGCGGTGCGTACGGATTCATCTCGATCGTCCTCGTGTCCCTGCTCGTGGCCGTTCGGGTCGACACCGCAGTCAGGGTGTCGTGGTCTGCGGGTGCGACGCCGCTGGGTCGTCGTTCGGTTCCCCGGAATGTGATGGAGGCGTTCCCGACAGCCGCTTGCAGTTGCAAGCAGTCGCTCCTACCGTGGGGTGAGCAGTTATCACCGATCGAACGCAGGAGGGGAGCATCGATGGACCTGACGCCCGTGCTCGACCAGGTCCGCGATCTGGGTGGGTACATCCGCGAGCAGCGTCAGGCAGCCGAGCTCTCGCTGCGTGGTCTGGCCCAGCGGTCCGGGATCAGCAATCCGTACCTGTCCCAGGTGGAGCGGGGGCTGCGTCGTCCGAGCGCCGCGATCATCACCCAGATCGCCGACGGCCTCTCGATCTCCGCCGAGCTGCTGCTCACCCGGGCCGGCGTCATCCCACCGCGGGTCCCGGGCTCGCCGGTCGAGGACTCGATCCGTGCGGATCCGCTGCTCACGGACCGCCACAAGAGCATCCTGATCGACACCTATCGGGCGCTCGTCGACTCCGCGGAAACACCCGCCCCAGCACCCGGACCAGCAAGCACCGAACCAGCAACCACCGAACCAGCTACCACCGAACCTGCAACCACCGAACCTGCAACCACCGAACCGAGCACCACCGGAGCATGAGGAGACACACCATGGCCACCGCCACCGATCTGACCGCCAAGGCACAGGCTGCCGCCGAGCAGTTCGCCGCCCGGCTCGCCGATCGACTGCCCGACCTGCCCAAACCCGTGCTGGCTGCGATCGGCGCGGCCGATCTCGCCGGACGTCAGCTGGTCGAGCTGCTGGAGAAGTTCGGCGAGCGGACGGGGATCGCCGATCTCCCGCGCTCGCCCGGCGCGATCGGGGACAGGGTGGGCGACACCGTCGGCGGATCCGTCTCGGGCGCGCTCGGCGATGTGCGCGGTGCGGCAGAGGACCTGCCGGCCAAGGTCTCCGAGATGGTCCAGGAGCTGCCCGCCCGGGCCAAGGAGTTCGCCGACCAGCTCGAGGGCATGGCGACGCGCATCCCCGGCAGGGCGCAGCGGTTCACCGACGAGTTGCCGGGCAGGTTCAGCGAGGTGGGCGAGCAGTTGCAGCCGGAGCACCTGCGGCAGACCGCCGAGGCCTACGGGCAGCTGGCCGGCAGCATCTTCGCCTCGCTGGTGGACCGTGGTGAGAAGGCCTGGTCCGAGGTGCGCTCCGGTGGCCCGGAGTCCGGCACCGTGATCGAGGGGGAGAAGCTGGATCCGGAGAAGGTCTCGCGCGAACGTGCGGCCGCCGCGAAGGCGCCGTTCCCGAAGTCCGAGCGCCCGACTCCGAATGCGGCGACCACGCCCGAGCCCGCCGCCGCGAGGAAGCCTGCTGCCACGAAGCCTGCAGCCGCGAAGCCTGCTGCCGCCGCGAAGCCTGCTGCCGCCCCGAAGCCCGCCGCCCCGAAGAAGCCTGCCGTTGCTCGTAAGCCTGCGGCTGGAAAGACCTCGCTCGCCGAGCCGGTCGATCCCGCGACCCTGCCGGAACATGTGGTCCCGCCGGCCGCCGGAACGCCCCGTCCGCCGCGCCGTCGTCCCACCCCGCCTGCCGGCAGCTGAGCAGGACAGGGGCTCGACGTAGTCTGGCGGCGTGACCTTCTCGCTCGACATCATGTACTGGGTCGAGGTCGTCATCGGCCTCGCGGGGCTGCTCGCGGGCGTGGTGGCGTTCGTCGACGCTGCGCTGCGGCGTCCCGATGCGTACCCCGCTGCGGACAAGCAGACGAAGGTCGCCTGGATGGCGATCACCGGAGTCTGCGCGGTGGTGCTGGTCTTCGGCAGCTACCCGTTCGCGGTCTTCGCACCGTCGTCGATCCTCTGGATCGCGGGGATCGTCGGCACCCTGATCTACCTGGTCGACGTCCGGCCACGGCTGCGCGAGGTCACCGGCGGCAGCTCGAACTGGTGAGTCGCCCGGCCCGCTCGAGCTGAGCGGGCGGCACAGTTGATGGTGCGAGAACTCACAGTTCCAGACGTGGCGTCGGCTCGTTGTCCTGGACGGTGGGCTGACCCATCCCGCCTGCGGCGACGATCGCGTCGTGCGGGCTGGCTCCCGCGGATTCAGCGGCCAGTCGCTTGACCTCGCGACCGAAGGAGATGCGGATCTCGGTCTCCGCGTCGCCGCGACCGACCCAGTTGGCACCCTCGACACTCTTGCCGGGCTCGAGGTCCTTGTAGACCTCGAAGAAGTGCTGGATCTCCAGGCGCTCGTAGATCGGCAGATCGCCGATGTCCTGCAGGTAGTCGCGACGGGGATCGTTGGACGCGACGCAGATGACCTTGTCGTCCGGGCCCTTCTCGTCGGTCATCCGGAACATCCCGATCGCCCTTGCCATCACCAGGCATCCGGGGAAGGTGGGTTCCGTCAGCAGGACCAGTGCGTCCAGCGGATCGCCGTCCTGGCCGAGGGTGTTCTCGATGTAGCCGTAGTCGGCCGGGTACTGGGTGGCGGTGAACAGCGTGCGGTCCAGGCGCAGACGGCCGGTGTGATGATCGACCTCGTACTTGTTGCGAGACCCCTTGGGAATCTCGATCAGGACGTCGAAGTCCACCGGGTACCTGCCCTTCTGTCACTGGGCATGTGCCTCGCGACGCTGCGAACTCATCATGGATCCGGGGGCGAACGTCACCGATCGCGACCCGTCGGGTCGGTCCCCGCCACGGGCGGCTCCCACGCTCGGGAGACCGTCACCGCTGACCAGACTCTAGTCTGTCGGGAGGTCTGGTCCCCTCCTCGTCGACTGTCGAGGAGGCAGGGGTCACATCCGCGGGGGAACCCGCCGGCACCGACGCTGCCGGCACCCACCGGTGGACAGGCCAGGGCGGCAGGACGAGAGGACGACGTGAGCGGAAATCGACGGGCACCGGGCGGCGGCGGTCGGATCAGGACGATGGTCGTCTCCGTGGTCGTACTCGCGGTGGTGGCTGCGCTCGGCCTGGGCACTTACTGGTTCCTGACGGCCGATCGGAGCAGCGGTGCGGCCGATGGTGGGGAGACCACCCAGACCGTGCAGACCTCGGCCCCCGGCGTCGCCGATCCGCCGCCGATCAAGCCGAAGCCGGCCATCGCGCCGCTGCGGCAGTCCGCAGTTGTCCCGGACGAGGCAGGGCTGCAGACTGCGCTCGCCCAGACCCTGGCCGATCCGGGGATGGCCGATTCTTCCTGGCAGGTGTTGGACGCCACGACGGGAAAAGCGCTGTTCGGCAACAACTCGACCGCCCCGGAGCTCCCGGGTTCGACGCAGAAGTTGCTCACCGCTGCCGCGCTCCTGTCGTCGGTCAAGGATCCGAACGCACGGCTGAGCACTAGCATCGTGCAGGGCGCACAAGCGGGCGACATCGTGTTCGTCGGCGGTGGCGACGTGACCCTCTCCGCCGCGTCCGCCGGTGTGCAGAGCGTGTACGACGGTGCGCCGACGATCCTCGACCTGGCCGACCAGATCAAGGCGTCGGGCGTCGACGTCAAGCGCATCGTGTTGGACACGTCGTTCTGGGCCGGCCCGGACATGGCCGACGGGTGGAAGATGGCCGACATCAAGGGCGGCTACATCACCCACATGTCGGCCCTGATGGTCGACGGTGATCGGGAGGATCCGTCCGCCGAGAACTCACCGAGGTCCGGTACTCCCGCGCAGACTGCCGGCCAGGCGCTCGCCAGGGCCCTGGGCAACGCCGGACTGACGATCGTGGAGGGCACAGCTCCGGCCGATGCGAAGGTGCTCGCGCAGGTGCAGTCGCAGCCGCTGTCGATCCTGGTCTCGCAGGCGCTGATCAACTCCGACAACGTGCTCGCCGAGGCCTTGCTACGGGAGGTCGCGGCTGCCAAGGGGACGGCGCGCTCGTTCGTCGGCGCGACCGCCGCGACACGTGTCGCCCTGCAGGACATGGGCATCCCGTTGGACGGCATCACCAACTACGACGGCAGCGGGATGAGCGACAAGGACCGGGTCAGTCCCGACGCGCTCGCGCGAATCCTGGCGGTTGCGGTGTCCGGCAAGGTGCCCGCCCTGCGGTATCTGCTCAGCGGTCTGCCGGTGGCCGGCCTGACCGGGACGCTCGGGTCGGACCCCAGTCACCAGCGCTTCGACGACGACCGTTCGGCTGCCGGTCGCGGCTGGGTGCGGGCCAAGACCGGCTCGCTGAACTCGACACTGGCCATCGCCGGCTACGTACCGGACAAGGACGGCCGGTTGTTGGTGTTCTCGTTGATCACCAACGCCTCGATCTCCGGCAATGACGTCGGTGGGACCCGCGCGGCGCAGGACTGGTTCGCCGCCACGCTGCGCCAGTGCGGATGCCGGTGAGCGCTTCGGTGGTCGACTGGGCCGGCGCCGTGCGCACCGGCGCCCGGTTGGCGCCGCTCGGGCCCCGCCTGACGCCGGCCGAGGCCGGCCAGGTCGTCGACGAACTCCGCACGCTGTCGGCCGTCGCCGAACTCACGGTGCGCGAGGTGACGGGTTTGGGTGCCGGTTTGCCGGTGGCGCAGGCCCACGTCGTGGACCGTCCCGGCTGGGTGGCGGCGACCGCAGAGGGGATGGCGCTGCTCACCGAGCCGCTCGAGCGTCGACTCCAGCGTGGGTCGGACCGGCCGCAGAAAGTCTCGAGTGTGGGCGGTTCCCAGGTCGGCGCGGTTCTCGGATTCCTCTCCGGCAAGGTGCTCGGCCAGTTCGACCCGGTGGTCGGAGAGGGCCGGCTCCTGCTGGTCGCCCCCAACATCGTCAAGGTCGAGCGAGAGTTGCAGGCCGACCCGACCGACTTCCGGATGTGGGTCTGCCTGCACGAGAGCACCCACCGGCTGCAGTTCACCGCAGTGCCGTGGCTGCGCGAGTACTTCCGCGACCTCACTCGGCAGTTCGGCGAGGCTGCCGATCTGGACGCCGGTGAGCTGGTCCGGCGTCTGCGGTCGGCGCTCGGTCGGAACGCGGCGACCGGGGAGAGCTGGATCGAACGGGTCCAGACGCCTGCGCAGCGCGAGATCTTCGATGAGGTGATGGCGCTGATGACGCTGCTGGAGGGTCACGCCGATCACGTGATGGATGCCGTCGGCCCGCGGGTGATCCCGTCGGTCGGTGCGATCCGGCGCTCGTTCACCGAGCGTCGCCGCAAGGGGTCTTCGCCGATGGACCGACTGCTGCGTTCCCTGCTGGGCATGGACGTCAAGATGTCGCAGTACGTCAAGGGCGAGAAGTTCGTCTCGGCCGTCGTCGGCGCCCACGGGATGGCAGCGTTCAACCAGGTCTGGACGTCGCCGGAGACGCTGCCGACCCGGGACGAGATCGCCGATCCGGAGGCGTGGGCGCAGCGCGTCCTCTCGTGAGCGGCACAGCCCGGGATCCGGTCGACGTGGCCGTGACCGACTGGCTCGCGCGGTACGCCCCGACCGGCCCGGTGGTCGTCGGGGTGTCCGGCGGAGCCGACTCGCTGGCGCTGGCGCTCGCTGTCCAGCAGCGTGCCGGCGATCGCGCCGTCGCCGTCACGGTGGATCACGGCCTGCAATCCGGTTCCGCCGAAAGGGCCGATCGGACAGCTGAGCTGTTGCGGCACAGGGGTTTCGGGACGGTGCTGCTGCGAACGGTCGACGTGGGTGCCGCGGGTGGCCCGGAGGCGGCGGCCAGGACTGCCCGGCTGGCCGCTCTGCGCTCCGTCGCCGACGAGTGCGGCCCCGCGGCCCCGATCCTGTTGGCGCACACCATGGACGATCAGGCGGAGACCGTGCTGCTGGGTCTCGGGCGAGGCTCCGGCCCCCGATCGATCGCCGGTATGCGGGCATGGCGGGCGCCGTTCGGGCGACCCCTGCTGGACGTGCTGCGCAGGGACACCGAGGCGAGCTGCCGCGCAGCAGGACTCGAGTTCTGGATCGACCCGCACAATGCGGATCCGCGTTACACCCGCGTCCGGCTGCGCCACGAGGTGATGCCGCTGCTCGAGCAGGTGCTGGGCGGCGGGGTCACTGCAGCACTGGCCAGGACCGCAGCACTCATCGACGACGACCTCGTCGCCCTCGACGAGCTGGCGGCCTCGCTGCATGCCGGACTGTGCAACCCGGCCCCGACGGTGGGCGGACTGGTGCCGCTGGCCGCCGCACTCCGGCGGCGGGTGCTCCGGAGGTGGTTGCAGCACAACAAGATCGGCGAGTTGACCGCCGATCACTACGAGCGGATCGACAGCGTTCTGATCCAGCGGTCGGTGCCGGGAGCGCAGGTCCGGTTGCCGGGTGGGATCGACCTGACGGTGACGGACGGAGTGCTGCAGTTGGTACCCGTGGTGCGGTGATGGCGCCGGCTCAGTTGTCGCACACCAGCCAGCCGCCGCTCTCGAACTTCATGTCCCAGGGGGCGGTGTCGGTCTTCTCGCCCGGGAAGGCGACCGTCTCCTGCACCCGTGCCGACGTGCCGGTGATGGTTGCGCCCTTGATCGTGACCTTCAAGTCCTTCTCCCGGCCGTTCAGGTAGCGCTCCAGCGCGTCCGGAAGCTTCGACCGGTACTGCCGACAGGTCAGGTCGGCGACCTTGTCGTAGTCGGCGGCCTTCACCGCTGCCCAGAACGACTGGTTCGCCGCGATCACGGCTTTCTGGTCGCCCACTGCAGTGGAGGTTCCGGTGGTGGTGGGTTCGTCGGTGGAGGTTCCGGTGGAAGTTCCGGTGGTGGTGGTGGTGGTTTGGTCGGTGGTGGTTTGGTCGGTGGTGGGTTGGTCGGTGGACGGATTCACGGAGGTCGGGTTGCTCGGGGGAATGGGGCTCGGGTAGGGCGCGGCGGTGGTCGGGACCTGTGGGCCGCCCGCGTTCTTCGGGTCGTCCTTGTTCACCAGCAGGATCGTGACGACAGCGCCCACGATCAACACGACGAGTGCGGCGCTCAGGCCGATGACGAGACCCCGGCGTCGTCCTCCGGGCAGCGGGTAGGGGCCGCCGGGCAGGTACGGGTTCTGCTGATATCCACCCTGCTGATATGGGTTCTGCTGATACGGGTTCTGCTGGCCGGGGCTCTGCTGGTACGGATCCGGCGGAAAGCCGCCCTGCTGGCCGGGGTTCTGCTGGTAGCCGCCCTGCTGGTACGGATCCGGCGGTCCCCCGGGCTGGGCGCCCCACTGCCCGCCCCACTGATCGGGTGGCTGCGTCATGGCGTGCTGTCCTCTCCCTGGCGGGCGGCGGGGCCCTCACCTGCACCGGTGCGGTACCCGGGTGCGACGGTCCTACGCCCAGCCCGGTTCCCGGTGCGTCAGCAGGAGCTCGCCGACCCGTGGACACCGGCCCGGTCCGGGGATGGCAGGCTGTGCAGGGAGCGTGTCGTAGCCGAACGAACTGCTGCGTTCCCCGTCCGCTGTGCCCCCTGCCGTGAGGATGACGCCGTGTCCGACGCGACCGCTGGTCTCACCACCGTCCTGACCTCCGAAGATGCCGTCCGCATCACCCCGGACGGAGCCGACCCCGGTGCCGCGCACGGGTATCCCGGGGAACTCGCCGCGGTACTGATCGACTCCGAGACGTTGCAGGCCAAGATCATCGAGCTGGCGCAGGCCGTCGGCGCGGCGCAGCAGGGGAGTGAACCTCCATTGCTGGTCTGCGTCCTCAAGGGCGCAGTGATGTTCACCACCGACTTCGCCAGGGCACTCCCCATCCCGTCCCACATGGAGTTCATGGCGGTCTCGTCCTACGGATCGTCCACCACCAGCTCCGGCGTCGTGCGGATCCTGAAGGACCTCGACTCCGACATCGCCGGCCGGCGTGTCGTGATCGTCGAGGACATCATCGACTCCGGTCTCACCCTGTCGTGGTTGGTCCGCAACCTGGAATCCAGGGGACCGGCGTCGATCGAGGTCTGCACGTTGCTGCGCAAGCCGGCGGCGCTCAAGGTGGACGTCGACGTCCGCTACATCGGCTTCGACATCCCCACGGAGTTCGTCGTCGGGTACGGCCTCGACTTCGCCGAGCGGTACCGCGATCTGCCGTTCGTGGGTCTGCTCGCCGAGCACATGTACAGCTGAGTCGATCAGCGCATCCGCATCGAAGAGAAATCCGGCACAGGGCACGGCGGGACAGGCCGTCCCGGTGGGTCCGGCCATCCTTGGCTGTGCTCTGCGCGAACTCAGCGAGGACCCGCGGGAACCGTGGGACGATAGTCTGAGTTGATCCACCGACCGCTGGTCAAGAAATCGTTGATCCGACGATCGAAAGATCCAGCGTCGATCCGGGACCTCACTCCCGGGGTTCCGATATCAGGGAGGGTCGAGGCCGCCCGCCGGCCGCTCACCGATGGACCGTAAGAAACTACTCAAGTCGCCACTGCTGTGGATCCTCGTGCTGCTGTTCGTCTACCTGCTGTACAGCTTCCTCTCGGACGAGACACGCGGGTTCAAGCAGGAGAGCACCTCTGTCGCCCTCACCCAGCTGACGAACAAGAACGTCAGCGAGGTGACCGTCGACGACAAGGAACAGCGCCTGCGGCTGACGCTGAAGACGCCTGTCGACGGCGCGACCAAGATCATCGCCCAGTACCCCGCCGGGTCCGTCGACCAGGTCTTCGACGCCGTGAAGGTCTCCGGCGCCGACAAGTACGACACCGAGGTGACCAGCGAGTCCGCGCTGTTCTCGATCCTGCTGTACCTGATCCCGGTTGCGCTCATCCTGGTGTTCTTCCTGTGGATGATGAACAACGCGCAGGGTGGCGGCAACAAGGTGATGTCGTTCGGCAAGTCCAAGGCGAAGTTGTTGACCAAGGACATGCCGGCCACCAAGTTCGCCGACGTCGCCGGCGCGGACGAGGCCGTGGAGGAGCTCGACGAGATCCGGGACTTCCTGCAGAACCCGGGGCGCTACCAGGCCCTGGGCGCCAAGATCCCGAAGGGCGTGCTGCTCTACGGCCCACCCGGAACGGGTAAGACGCTGCTCGCCCGCGCGGTCGCCGGCGAGGCAGGGGTGCCGTTCTACACGATCTCCGGCTCGGACTTCGTCGAGATGTTCGTCGGTGTCGGCGCTTCCCGGGTGCGCGATCTGTTCGAGCAGGCCAAGGCCAACGCGCCGTCGATCGTGTTCATCGACGAGATCGACGCCGTCGGCCGGCACCGCGGCGCCGGCATGGGCGGCGGCCACGACGAACGCGAACAGACGCTCAACCAGCTGCTGGTGGAGATGGACGGCTTCGACACCAAGGGCGGCGTCATCCTGATCGCGGCCACCAACCGGCCCGACATCCTGGACCCCGCGCTGCTGCGGCCCGGTCGCTTCGACCGCCAGGTCCCCGTCTCCGCACCCGACCTGCGCGGCCGCGAGGCCGTGCTGGCGGTGCACTCGCGCGGCAAGCCGTTCGCCGCCGGCGTCGACTTCACCTCACTGGCCAAGCGCACCGTCGGGATGTCCGGCGCCGATCTCGCGAACGTGATCAACGAGGCCGCGCTGCTCACCGCGCGCACCCACGGCACGCAGATCACCAACGAGGCCCTTGAAGAATCCGTCGACCGTGTCGTCGGTGGGCCGGCCCGCAAGGGTCGGGTGATCTCCGAGCACGAACGCAAGATCACCGCCTACCACGAGGGTGGTCACGCGTTGGCGGCGTGGGCGATGCCCGGTCTCGAGCCGGTCTACAAGGTCACGATTCTGCCGCGTGGACGGACCGGTGGCCATGCCCTCGTCGTCCCCGAGGACGACAAGCAGCTGATGACGCGGTCCGAGATGATCAACCGCCTGGTGATGGCCATGGGTGGCCGCGCCGCGGAGGAGCTGGTCTTCGCCGAGCCGACCACGGGCGCGTCCTCGGACATCGCCCAGGCGACAAAGATCGCCCGCGCCATGGTCACCGAGTACGGGATGAGCGCCAAGCTCGGGGCCGTCAAGTACGGGACGGGTGATGACGAGCCATTCCTGGGTCGCACCTACGGGCACGGCCCCGACTACTCCACCGAGGTCGGCTCGGAGATCGACCATGCGGTGCGGGCACTGATCGAGGCTGCGCACACCGAGGCCTACGAGGTGCTCAACACCTACCGCGACATCCTCGACGTGTTGGCCGGCAAGCTGCTCGAGAAGGAGACGCTGGACCGCAAGGACCTCGAGGAAATCTTCCGCGGCGTCGAGAAGCGGCCGCGCATCACCGCCTTCGACGAGTGGGGCGAGCGGCTGCCGAGCGATCGGCCGCCGATCAAGACGCCGCGCGAGCTGGCCATCGAACGCGGTGAGCCGTTGCCCGAACCGCCTGTGCTGCAGAAGGTTCCGGTGGCATCGGCGCCGCAGCAGCAGGGCCAGCCGGGCCAGTACGGTCCGCCGACCGGGCAGCAGCCCTATCGCCCGTACGGTGCTCCGCCGCCCCCGGGGCCCGGCTACCAGCCGCCGCCGAACTGGAACGGTGGCGTCGTCTCGGGCCCGCTGGGTCCGCCGCCGTGGCAGGGCGGGCAGCGAGGTCCGAACAGTGCGCCCGGCCAGCCGTCGTCGGGTCACCAGGGTAGTCTGCACCAGGGCAACGGTCAGCCTCGGCCGCCACAGAACGGCGCTCCGTACCAGAGCAACGGTCAGAACGGTCAGGGTCAGAACGGTCAGGGTCAGAACGGGCAGGGTCAGAACGGTCAGCACGGGTCCGGTCAGCACGGCCAGCCGCAGCCGCAGCCGCCCGCCGATCCCCCGGCCGACCCCTGGGCGGCGCCTGGAGACGAGCGGTGACGGTGTCCGGAGTCCGCGAGAACTCGGACGGGCGAGCGCCCGACTCCCGTCCGGGGACGGCAGAGCGCGTCTTCGACCACGAGCGCGCTGAGGCGGCGGTCCGGGAACTGCTCCTCGCTGTCGGCGAGGACCCGGAACGCGCCGGCCTGCTCGACACCCCCCGCCGGGTTGCGAATGCTTACGCCGAGCAGTTCTCCGGGCTGTACAGCGAGCCGGACGAGGTGCTGCTCACGCAGTTCGAGGAGCGGCACTCGGAGCTCGTGCTGATGCGCGACATCGACATGTACTCCACCTGCGAACACCACCTGGTGCCGTTCTTCGGCAAGGCCCACGTCGGGTACATCCCCGGGCGCAACGGCCGGGTGACGGGCCTGTCGAAATTGGCGCGACTGGTGGACGGGTACGCGAAGCGTCCGCAGGTGCAGGAGCGGCTCACCACCGAGATCGCAGATGCCATGGTGCGCAGGTTGCAGCCGGCCGGAGTGATCGTGGTGGTCGAGGCAGAGCACCTGTGCATGGCCATGCGGGGGATCCGCAAGCCCGGAGCGGTGACCACCACTTCCGCGGTGCGGGGGATCCTGCAATCGCAGGCCAGCACGAGAGCCGAGGCCATGAGCCTCATCACCGGGCGATGACCGACGGCGCATCGTCGCCGGCTCGCCCGTTCGTGGCTTTCGCACCGCGGCCGTGGGTGATGGGAATCCTCAACGTCACCCCCGACTCCTTCTCCGACGGCGGTCAGTTCGCCACCACAGCGAGTGCGCTGGAACACGGCCGACAGCTGGTGACCGAGGGCGCCGACCTGGTCGACGTCGGCGGTGAGTCGACCAGACCCGGCGCCCATCGGGTGCCGGTCGAGCAGGAGCTGGCCAGGGTGCTGCCGGTGATCGCCGAGCTCGCGGGCGAGGGCATCATCTGCTCCGTCGACACGACCCGGTCCACGGTGGCGGAAGCGGCGATCGAAGCCGGTGCGGCGCTGGTGAACGACGTCTCGGGCGGCCTCGCCGATCCGCGGATGGCCGCCGTCGTCGCAGCCGCCGGGGTGCCGTGGGTGCTCATGCACTGGCGTGGCCGCAGTGCGCAGATGGCTGGAATGGCCGACTACCGGAACGTCGTGACCGAGGTTCGGGACGAGTTGCTGCGGCAGGTGGAGCGGGCACTGCAGGCCGGCGTCGACGAGCGCGCGCTGGTGCTGGATCCCGGGTTGGGCTTCGCCAAGTCCGGTGGCCACAACTGGACGCTGTTGACCCACCTGGAGGTGCTCGTCGAGCTCGGACTGCCGGTGCTCGTCGGGACATCCCGCAAGCGCTTCCTGGGGGAACTGTTGGCCGATGCGGATGCGGTACCCCGGCCGCCCGCAGAGCGTGACGTTGCCACCGCCGTCTCCTCGGCCCTCGTGGGCGAGGCCGGAGTCTGGGGGGTACGCGTGCACGCCCCACGACCGACCAGGGACGCGCTCGCCGTCGCTGCTGCCGTTCGGGGACCGGGACTGCTGCGCACGCTGACCCGAGACACCCCGCCGGCACCGTTGGTCGGCGACGGCCCCTACCTGTTCGGGAGAGTGACCCATGGCTGACCGGATCATGTTGACGGGGCTGAAGGTCCGTGGCCATCACGGCGTCTTCGAGCACGAGAAGCGGGACGGCCAGGACTTCGTCGTCGACGTCACCGTGTGGCTGGACCTCGCCCCGGCCGCAGAGACGGACGACCTGACGCGGACGGTGAACTACGCCGAGCTGGCCGAGCTGGCCGGCGCGGTGGTCGCCGGGGAGCCGCGGGATCTCATCGAGACGGTCGCGGCCGAGATCGCGGACGGCGTGCTGGACAGGTTCGGACCGAGCCACGGCCTGCACGCGGTCGAGGTGACCGTGCACAAACCCGGGGCGCCGATCCCGATGGACTTCGCCGATGTCGCGGTGACGGCCCGTCGGTCTGTTCGCGGTGGTCGTGGCTGGGCGACCGGCAGCACAGCAGGGAGCGAGGCCGGATGAGCGACGCGGTGCTGTCGTTGGGGTCGAACATCGGCGACAGTCGGCATTTCCTGGCCGATGCCGTAGAGCAGCTCGGCGTCGAGGTGCGTGCGGTGTCGTCGCTGTACCGGACGCCACCGTGGGGAGGTGTCGACCAGGACGACTTCCTGAACATCGCAGTGCTCTGCACCAGCTCGCAGGACGCTGCTGACGACCCACATTTCTGGTTGCGGCGCTGCCACGAGCTGGAGGAGACCGCCGGACGGACCCGCGAGGTGCGTTGGGGGCCGCGCACCCTCGATGCAGACGTGGTGGTCGTCGGCGAGCTGGAGTTCTCGGACGCGACGCTGACGATCCCGCACCCGCTCGCGCACGAGCGGGCATTCGTCCTGGTGCCGTGGGCGGAGATCGATCCGGCCGCAGAGCTGCCCGGTCACGGACCGATCGAGCAACTGATCGTCGGGCTCGATGTCTCCGACATCGAACGGGTTGGCCAGCTGCGATGAGCGGGGCTCCCGCAGGCTCCGGGCTGGGTCTGACCCGCTGGCGTGACCTGGCGATCGTGGCCGTGATCGCAGCGGTGGCGGTGAAACTGCTGCTGGTGTGGAACTACCAACGCATCCCGGCGCTGCCCGCCGCCGCCGGCGTACCGGCTGCGTTGATCGGTATCGGCGAGCTCGCCTTCGGGATCGGGTTGCGTCGTCGGATCGCCGAGCGGGCAGCCGAGCGGACCGGGGGCACGCTGGATCCGGCGGCCGTTCGACGGCGTCCGCTGGAGCCGCTGATGGTTGCCCGGGTGCTGGCAGTGGCCAAGGCCACAGCGCTGGCCGGAGCCGCCGTGGTCGGGTTGTTCGTCGGCATCCTGGTGCACGTGGTGCCATCTGCGGCGTTGGTGGCCGCAGCAGGTCAGGACCGGACTGCTGCGGTGATCGGTGTGGTGTGCGCACTGGTGCTGACCGGGGGAGGGTTGTTCCTGGAACGCAGCTGCCGGGCGCCGGGGGAACCCGTTGGCGACCCGCACGGCCGGTATTCTCCCGAGACATGACCACGTCAGCGACACCGCGCCGTCGCGGGTCGAGCCCTCTGTCGTTGCGGCTGCTGCTCATCTCCGGATTTCTGTTCGCCGCCGTCGCGGTGGTGATGGTGTTCCTGTATCCGGACGACGACCGCTGGCTGCGGATGGGTGTGCTGCTGGCGGTGTGGGCGGCGCTCATGACGGCCTTCGCGGTGGCCAAGGCGCGGAGCGAGACGAAGGCCGTTGTACAGCGGGAAGCCGAGATCACCCGCACCTACGAGCTGGAGCTGCACCGCGAGGTGACGGCGCGACGTGAGTTCGAGCTGTCGTTGAGCCAGCAGGTGCGCAGCGAGGTCGAGACGCAGCACACCCAGGAGATCAAGGGACTGCGCGAGCAGCTGGATCGGCTGACCGAGACGCTCAGTTCCCTGCTCGGTGGCGACCTGCTGGTGGAGCGGTTGACCCTGTCGGCCGAGTCCACCAGGGTGCGTGGGCTGGGTGACGGTCAGCGCGGCCGGCTCACCGGCGTGCAGCGTGCTGCTCTGCAACGCGCGCAGGACTCAGCGCACGTGGACACAGCACCCGAGGACACAGCGCCCGATGACGAGACGATCGAGGCCGAGCTGGTCGACGACGCGCATGCCCGGGCCGCAACCGAGTCGGCCGGCGTGCCGGCCCGGAGGCCCGAGCCTGCGCGCATCGGTGGCGGGGTTGTCGGTGGCGGGGGTGGCGGTGGCGTGCACCCGGTCGTCCGCAGCGAGGCGCCGGCCGCGGCCTGGGCGAGCCGTCACCGCCATGACGTGCAGCAGGCCGCGGCCGCGGTGGCGGCGGATGCCGATGCGCGGCGGCGGGCTGCTGAGCGGGCACGCGAGCAGGAACAGGCGCACGTGAAGGCGCGGCAGGAGCAGCAGCAGGCCGAGCAGGACAGGGACGCCCGCGCGGCTCGCGAACAGCACGAGCGCGAGGCGGCGGAGAAGACCGCGCGGGAGACTGCTGAGCGGTTGACCCGTGAACGTCAGGAAGCTATCACGACGGCCGAGGCCGAGCGCACGGCCAGAGCGACGGCGGAGGAAGCAGCGCGGGCCGCTGTGGCAGAGGCCGAGAGCGAGCGTCGTGCCAGGGAACCGGCAGAGGAGGCTGCGCAGATGCTGGTGACCCAGCGCGAGGAGCAACTGCGCAAGGTCACGAGCGAACGGGACTCCGAGGCGGCCAGGGCGGCGTCGATCGCCAGGGCCGAGCAGAACGCCCGCGCCGCTGCGGCGGCGCGGCAGACGGAGACCGATCGGCAGGACCGGGGACGTCGGGATGCCGAGGCAGCGGCTCTGCAGCAGCAGCTGGCCCAGGAGCGAGCTGAGCAGGAGCGGGTCGAGCGGGAACGGCGTGAACAGGAGCGGGAGCGTCGCGCGCAGGAGGATGCCCAGCGATTCGGGCGGCAGCGCGGCGAGAGCGAGCGGCAGGCTCCGGTGTTGCGCGGCGCGTTCTCAGTGGTCGCCCGCGGTCCGGAACCGATGCCGTGGCCACCCGGTGCGGCCTTGCCGGTTGCTGCCGAACTGGTCGGTCAGCCGGAACCGGTTGCCCGGCCGGTCGCTGAGCTGAGCGACTCTGCGTCGGACGAGACTGCGCCGGACGAGACTGCGTCGGAGGAGACTGCGCCGGACGAGACTGCGCCGGACGAGACTGCGCCGGACGAGACTGCGCCGGACGAGACTGCGCCGGACGAGACTGCGCCGGACGAGACTGCGCCGGACGAGACTGCGCCGGACGAGACTGCGCCGGACGAGACTGCGCCGGACGAGACTGCGCCGGACGAGACTGCGCCGGACGAGACTGCGCCGGACGAGACTGCTGCCGCGGGTGGACACGAGAACGACGGCACCAGGACGTCGGTGGCCGATCTGCTCGCCTCCCTGGGAGCCAACACTGGAGAGCCGCGGCGGCGACGGCGCGCCGAGGACTGAGCTCGAGCGGGTCTGGCTCGCTCGTGGGAACGGATCGGAGCGGTCAGTGCCGGGCCACGTCGCCGAGCAGTTCGGACACCTCGATGTTGAGTGCATCTGCGAGAGCGAACACCGTGTCGAGTCGCGGGTTGCCCGAGCCCTGGCGGCCATCGGCATCACGTGAGTTGTTGCGAGAGTGTTCGATGTTCTGGACCTGATTGCGGCTGATGCCGGCTCGCTCGGCCAGTTGCTCCTGGGTCAGGCCATGAGCTTCGCGGTACTCACGCACCCGGTTGCCGAGGTGCTCTGCCGCCCGTGCCGCCTGCTCGACGGCGCGGCGGGTGGGCATCGTTCCAGCCTGTCGAGCAGCGTCCGAGGAGTCCGCCCAACAGGTTGGGTATTGTCGCGACATCGCGTGCCGGCGCGAGATCTGCGCTGATCGGGGGAGCATGGAACTCGAGGAGCTGCGCCCGCACCAGGTGCTGCGTTCGGTGTTGGTCGACACCGAGATCGTGGTGCGTGCCGTCGAGCGGATCAGCTCGGATGCCGTCCGCCTGACCTACGCGACGCCGGCGGGGGCGATCGGCGAACTGATCGCCTTCGGCGCCGACGTCCAGGGCTGGGAGGTCGTCGAGCGACCGACCCGCGGCTTCGATGCCAGCGCCGAGGAGTTCCGGCTGGTAGCGGAGGCCTGGCGGATCCGATCGGCGGCCAGCACCCGAGGGATGGGTGCCGTCACCTCCAGTGAGGTCGAGCCGCTTCCGCACCAGATCCGCGCGGTCTACGGCCCGCTCATCGAGGGTGCGCCGTTGCGATTCCTGCTGGCGGACGATCCCGGAGCCGGGAAGACCATCATGGCGGGGCTGTACATCAAGGAGTTGATCCTGCGCGACGACGTCCGCAGGTGCCTGATCGTCGCTCCCGGTGGATTGGTGGAGCAGTGGCAGGACGAGCTGCGGGAGAAGTTCGGCCTCCGGTTCGAGATCCTCTCGGCCACCATGGCCGCCGAAGCATCCGGATCGGTGTTCGAAGAACATCCGCTGGTGATCGCGCGCATGGACCAGCTGGTCCGCAACGAGCGGATCAACGCCGATCTGGACGAGGCTGCGTGGGATCTGGTGGTGGTCGACGAAGCCCACCGGATGGCAGCGCACTACTACGGCGGTGAGGTGACGCGGACCAAACGGTTCGAGCTGGGTGAGCGGCTGGCCGAGCGCACCCGTCACCTGCTGCTGATGACGGCGACCCCACACGCCGGCAAGGAGGAGGACTTCCAGCTGTTCCTCACGCTGCTGGACCCCGATCGATTCGCAGGTGCGTACGTCCCCGGCGTGCACGACCGCAGCACCGACGGTCTGATGCGCCGGATGATCAAGGAAGACCTGCTCACCTTCGAGGGCACTCCGCTGTTTCCCGAACGCATCGCCCAGACCGTGCGGTACGAGCTCACCGACGCGGAGGCGGAGCTCTACGAATCGGTCACCACCTACGTGCGCACCGAGATGAACCGTGCCCAACGTCTCGACGACGGACGTGCCCGCACCGTCGGGTTCGCCCTGACGGTTCTGCAGCGGCGGTTGGCCTCCAGCCCGGAGGCGATCATGCGGTCCCTGGAACGCAGGGTCGGGCGCCTCGAGAGGCTCCGGGCCGATCTGCTGGCGGGAGTCGTCCGGGAACCCATGAGCGCGGGCGAGTTCGGCGCAGCGAGATCTGCCTTCGACGGTGATGCTGATGGCTTCACCGCGGCCGAGGTCGAGGAAGCCGAGGACGCTGTGGTCGACGCCGCGACCGCGGCCCGGACGGCCCAGGAGGTCGAGGCCGAACTCATGGTCCTGCGTGACCTCGCCGCCGAATCCCGCCGGGTGCGCGATGTCGGAACGGATCGCAAGTGGGGGGAGCTGCGGACGATCCTCGATGCCGAGATCCTCGCTCAGCGCACGGCCGGAGGGGCCGACGAGGGTTCCAGCCACGCACGCAAGATCATCGTGTTCACCGAACACCGGGACACCCTGGAGTATCTGCGCCGACGGATCGTCCAACTGCTGGGCGATCCGGTTGCGGTGGAAGTGATCCACGGCGGCGTCAGCAGGCCGGAGCGTCGACGGGTGACGGCCGAGTTCACCCACAACCCCGAGTGCCGGGTGCTGGTCGCCACGGATGCGGCGGGTGAAGGTCTGAACCTGCAGGTGGCGCACCTGATGGTGAACTACGACCTGCCGTGGAACCCGAACCGGTTGGAGCAGCGGTTCGGGCGGATCCACCGGATCGGTCAGCGCGAGGTGTGTCGGCTGTGGAACCTCGTCGCGGTGAACACCCGGGAGGGTGAGGTCTTCGACCGGTTGCTCGAGAAGATCGACGAGCAGCGGATCGCCTACGGCAGCAAAGTTTTCGACGTACTCGGGGCCGCGTTCGCCGAGCGTCCGCTGCGCGAGCTGCTGCTCGACGCGATCCAGTACGGCGATCGGCCCGAGGTCCGCGCCCGGATGCATCAGCAGATCGATGCCTCGGTCGCGGCGGGGCTCGCGGAACTCGTGCGGGAACGGTCGATCGCCGCGCCGCCGATGTCGGCAGAGGAGCTGGAGCGGATGCGGCGCGAGATGGCGGAGGCGAAGGGCCGCAAGCTCGAACCGTTCTACATCGCGCAGGCGTTCCGGGGGATCTTCGGGCGGCTGGGTGGCCGGCTGGTCCGGCGGGAGAGCGGTCGCTTCGAGATCACCCACGTGCCGGCAGCGCTGCGGGCGCAGCCGGGCCGTGCCATCGCCAGTCGCTTTGAGCGGGTGACTTTCGACCAGCAGCAGGTGGCCCCGGCTTCGGGGGCCCGAGCAGAGCTGCTGGCACCTGGGCATCCTCTGCACGACGAGGTGCTCGACACGGCGATCCGATCGTGGGGGTCGGTGCTGGAGCGCGGGACCGTGCTGGTGTCCGAGGCGCTGCAGGAGCCGCGTCTGTTGGTCGGGGTCCGCTTGGAGGTCGTCGACCAGGCAGGTTCGGTGCCGGCGGTGCGGTTCGGCTATCTGTGGGCCGATGCAGACGGTCGGGTGGAGCCGTTGGGGGATGCGCCCTATCTGGATCTCGAGGAGGCGGCGGATTCGGAGCCGGTGCGAGCAGCGCGGTCCGACGGCCGGTGGACAGGCGTGGAACGTGCTGTGGTGGACGCTGTGATCGGTGGTGCTCTCCCGGAGTTCCTGGCCGAGATTCGGAGTCGTCGGCTGCCGCAGCTGCAGCGCACCCGGGAGGCGGTGACTGCTCGTCTGTCGTCGGAGGTCAACCGGCTGACGGCTGCATCGTGGGAAGCAGCGGATCGGGCCTCCCGCGGGCTGGCGGTGCGCGAGACTCCGGAATCGTTGCAGCGCAAAGGGAACGATCTGGATGAGCGACTGCGGCGGCGGAGTGTGCAGATCAGCGCCCAGGAGAAGCTGACAGCGAGGAGCCCGCGGGTGGTGGCGGCTGCCCTGGTGGTTCCCGCCTCGTGGGAAAACGCTGCGCCGCAGCCGAATGCGGTGTCGGTGGCCGACCGCGAGGCGGTGGATCGGCGTGGGGTTGACGCGGTGCTGGCAGCGGAGCGGGCGCTCGGCGCAGTCCCGGAGGAGCAGGCGCACCACAACAAGGGCTACGACGTGCTGTCGTTCCGGAACGGCCGGCCGATCCACATCGAGGTGAAATCGCGGATCGCGGGCAGCACCGACTTCTCGATCTCCCACACCCAGGTGATCCATTCGCTGAACATGGGCGATGACTACCGACTGGCACTGGTGCGGGTGGATCCGCGTGGACCCGATCATGACGAGGTGCACTACCTGGAACGGCCGTTCGCGGGAAGCGACTTCGGCGCGCAGTCCGCCTACGAGAAGCACGTGCTGGACTGGAAGAAGACCTGGGAGCGTGGCGGGCTGCCGTTCTGAGTGCGGCGGGGATCAGAACGGCGGCGGATCGTCGAGCGGGCTCGATGGTCCGGGTGGGCGCGGTGGCGTCATCCCTGGCGCAGACACCAGTTCGGGGTCGTCAGCGATCACGGCGCCGAGCGGGGTAGTCCAAGTCAGGCAGTTTCCGGGTGCACGAACTGCGCGCCAGCCGGTGAAGGTCTTCAGCCGATGGTGGAAACGACAGAGTGCGTCCATGTTCTCGGCCGTTGTCGGGCCGCCCTCGGCGAAGGGCACCCGGTGGTCCAGGTCGCACGCCCGCGCGGGGTGGCGACAGCCGGGGAAGCGGCAGACCCTGTCCCGTAGCAAAAGCTGCTCGGCCAGCTTGGCGGAGGGCCGGTAGACGTCGGCACCGAGGGCGAGGTTGGTCGCCGCCGACGCGCAGCCGGAGGCGCACGCGTCGGAGCCGGCGTCCATGGTCGCTCCCTTCACGGCAATGCGCACCCGGCGGGCGGACCGTGCGAGTGCCGTGACCAGTTCCTCGGGCAGTGCGGGATGGCTGCCGAGCAGTGCGCCCTCGACGCTGGCGGTGTCGGCCAGATCCACTCCGGCGAGCGTCGAGGCATCGACGACGACGGTGACCCCGGAGTCGATCCGCTCCCAGTCCGGCGGCAGGACCGGGGTGTCTTCTGAACGGGTGTCAGCGTTCGGTGCGTCGAGACTGGATGTGCCGACCGTCGTGGAGTCGTTGGTGGGGATGTCGGGTCTGTCAGTCGGCTGTTGCTGGCCGGCGGCCGGGCAGTTGCTGGTCGAGGGGTCGGGGTCGCGCCGCAGATCCACATGCCCGTCTGCGGCGAGGCGAGTGAAGATGTCGGCGAACACGTCGGCGCGACGCTGACCGATGGATCGCTCCGACGGCAGATCCTTGGCGACACAGTCGATCACGGCTCGCGCGAGCACAGCGACCGGTGTGGCGACGTCGGCAGAGAATCTGCTCATTCCGTCATCGCGAGGACTGACGAACACATCTCGGTCCTGTCGTGCGCGTTCCTGTCGCCGCCGGATCGCCTCGGGGTCGAGCGCTGCGGCGCAGCGATCGACGAGTGCGCGGACCCGTGCGGGCGTCTTCGCGCGCACTACGGCCCCGCCGTCGTCCAACAGCTGCTCCTCGACCAGTTCGCGAGCGGCAGGATCGAGATCGCGGGTCCGATCGGCGAGCACCATGACCCGAGATCTGTCGAGCCGTCCCAGGGACCACAGCTGGTGGGCGCGCGGCAGTGCATCGACGACGTCGGTCGACTCGGCCATCCGCGATCGGGCAGTGGACGGCGCCCAGGCGAGCTGTGCGCCGACTTCGGCGGCGGCGATGCGGGCGGCTTGCTCCTGCACAGCGTCGTCCCAGACCGGATCACCGCTGACGGAGACTTCCTGCCAGGTCTCGGCCTCGAAGTCGCTGCTGCGGAGCGCATCAGCGCTGTCAGTACCTAGCGGCCCTCCTGACCTGCCCTGGGTGACAGCGTCCAGCAGATCGCCGACGGGTACGGCAACCCCTGGTCGGGCCAAGGCCGCCATCGCTGCTGCCTGCCGTGCGCCGGCCCAGGCGGCCACCCGATCCAGCTGTCCGATCAGCTGGGCAAGTCCCAGTGCGGTCTCGCGGCGCTGCTCCTCCGAGCCGATCGCAGCCGGTTCGTGGGCCAAGCCTGGGAATGCGCTCGGGGGCGCTGCGGCCGCTGCCAGCAGATCAGGTCCCAGACCCGTTGCAGAATCCGAATCGTGCAGTGGCAGCTCGCTGGTGAGCGAAGCGAGGAGTCCGAGCCAGGTCTCGTCCACGTCGAGCCGCGCCAGATGGGCAGTGCGCTGGGCCAACGACCCCATCCGAGCGAACTCGACGAGGAACGGCCGCCGACCGTCGGCAGCGAATTGCATTGTCGTTCTCAGACGTTCGTCGTAGATCATTTTCACCCCCTTGACGCCATCGTACAGACGTCTGATTTATAGGGCAAGAACTGCGGGTGTAATCAACCATTTGGAGTATTGTCCGGGCGATTCCGGCATGGACCGGATGCCGCTGCGAGAGCGTGCCGAGTTGAGAACTGACCGGCGGAGGAGCGAGCGCGGCGAGTTGAAACCGAGCCCCAAGGATCGGCGGCAGCGGTCGCCAGGCCGCCACGCGTTGGTGGAGCAAGCAAGGCCTGCCGAAACCCGCCCGACTCCCGAGATGCGGCCCCAGCCTCGGTCGGTCGCACGGAGAGACTGCGATCACTGGCGGAGAGCCGTGTGGCATAGTCCAACCGGGTGTGGCCCAATGAGTTGGGCCCCCGAACGAGGGAGTGGCTGCGATGTCGGGGGAGTCAGCGGGGACGTCAGCACCGCGCAGGAAGCTGATCGAGGTCGCGCTCCCGCTCGAGGCGATCAACCGGGAGTCGGCGCGGGAGAAGTCGATCCGGCACGGCCACCCCTCGACCCTGCACCTGTGGTGGGCCCGACGTCCGCTCGCGGCCGCCCGCGCTGTCCTGTTCGCGCAGCTCGTCGACGACCCTTCGTCGAATCCCGAGGAGTTCCCGACCGAGGAAGCCCAGCGCGCCGAACGCGAACGGCTGCACCAGCTGATCGAGAAGCTCGTCGTCTGGGAGAACGTGCGCAACACCGAGCTTTTCGAGCAGGCGCACCAGGAGATCCTCAAGTCCACCAACGGGAACCCGCCGCCGATCCTCGACCCGTTCGCCGGCGGCGGCACCATCCCGCTGGAAGCCCAGCGTCTGGGGCTTGAGGCGCATGCTTCCGACCTCAACCCGGTGGCCGTGCTCATCAACAAGGCCCTGATCGAGATCCCACCGAAGTTCGCCGGGCAGCGCCCGGTGTTCCCCGGCCTGGCCGACTCCCAGCTGAACAACTGGACTGGCGCTGCCGGACTCGCTGCCGATGTGCGTGCCTACGGCGGTTGGATGCGTGAGGAAGCCGAGAGGCGGATCGGGCATCTGTACCCGAAGGCGACCCTGGACGACGGTTCCGAGGCCACGGTGATCGCCTGGATCTGGGCGCGGACTGTCACCTGCCCCAACCCCGGCTGCGCCATCGAGATGCCGCTGGTGCGCTCCTGGTGGCTCGGCAAGAAGAGGGGCAAGGAGGCGTACGTCGTCCCCACGGTGGTCGAGGACCATTCGGTGCCGGCGGGGCGGCGGGTGGAGTTCAGCATCGGGCACGAAGCTGGCGGACCAAGTCTCGAGGCAACCATGTCCGGCCGCCAGGGCGCTGTGTGCTTGGCCTGTGAATCACTGGTGCCGAAGGACCACATCAAGTACGAAGGAATCGCTGGGAGGATGGGGGCTGTCCTCTTGGCTGTGGTTGCTGAGGGAAAGCGTCAGCGCTTGTACTTGGCGCCCTCGGCTGGCCACGTCGAGGCAGCTCGCGTTCCAAGGCCGTTGGACGTTCCTGACCAGAAGCTGGGGTTCGATCCGCGAAACCTGTGGACCCCGCAGTACGGGCTCTCGTCGTGGGCGGATCTCTTCACCCCGCGGCAGCTGACGGCGCTGACCACCTTCTCCGACCTCGTGATGGAGGCGCGGGAGCGGGTGATCGCCGACGGCGGGTCGTCTGCCTACGCCGATGCTGTGGCGACGTACCTGGGCTTCGGAGTATCGAAGTCGACCGACTATCAAAACGCGCTCTGTTCTTGGCGTTCTGATGTGAAAAACGAAGGCATCGGCCACCTCTTCGCACGCCAGGCGATCCCCATGATCTGGGACTTCTGTGAAGCGAACCCGCTTTCTCAGTCGTCCGGAAACATGCTCGACCAGTGGGTCTGGGTTGCAAAGTCCCTCGAGAAGTTGCCAGAGGCAGCTGTGGGTTTCGCGAGACAGGCGGACGCATCGTCGGTCGGGGGCGCAGATATGCTCATCTCCACCGACCCTCCCTACTACGACAACATTGGCTACTCGGACCTGTCCGACTTCTTCTACGTGTGGCTCCGGCGCTCGCTGCGCGATGTGCATCCTGAGCTGCTGAGCACGATGCTCGTGCCGAAAGCCGAGGAGCTGGTGGCGAACCCTTACCGGCACAACGGGAAGGACGGCGCAAAGCAGTTCTTCGAGGACGGCTTCCGGCAGGTGTTCGCTCGTGCTCGTGAGCACGCACTTCCCGATTTCCCGATCACGGTGTACTACGCGTTCAAACAGTCCGAAGCCTCGATAGATGGGACATCGTCGTCCGGTTGGGAAACGTTGCTGGACGGCATGATCCGCTCCGGCTGGTCGATCACGTCCACCTGGCCGATGCGCAGTGAGTTGTCCAACCGGATGATCGCCAGCGGTACGAACGCATTGGCCTCGTCCATCGTGCTGTCGCTGCGACCCCGCGCGGACGACGCTCCGACCACCGACCGGCGTGGGTTCATCGGGGCGCTGATGGCCGAGCTGCCGGACGCGCTGCGCACGCTGCAGCAGGGCGCCATCGCTCCCGTCGATCTTCCGCAGGCAGCGATCGGACCGGGGATGGCGGTGTTTTCGCGGTACGCGAAGGTCGTCGAGGCCGACGGTTCACCGATGAGCGTTCGGTCAGCGCTGCAGCGGATCAACGAGATCCTCGACCAGGTGCTCAGCGAGCAGGAGGGCGACTTCGACGTCGACACCCGGTTCGCGATCGCCTGGTACCGGCAGAACGGCTACGGCACCGGCGCCTACGGCGATGCCGACAACCTGGCCCGCGCACGGAACACCGCCGTCGCCGGGCTCGAGCAGGCCGGCATTCTCACCGGCCGGGCCGGCAAAGTGGCGCTGCTGCGCGCGGACACCTACCCCGCCGACTACGACGTGGTTGCCGATGATCGCACCGGGTCGTGGGAAGCGCTGCACCACATGATCCGGCTGCTGAACACTGGCGGCATACCCGCTGCCGGTGCGTTCCTGGCGCTCGCCGAGCAGCGCCCCGACGGCGCCGTCGACGGCGACCTGGTCAAGGAGCTGGCCTTCCTGCTGTTCTCCATCGCCGAGAAAGCCGGCCGCAGTGCCGATGCACTGGCGTTCAACGGCGTCGCCACCGCCTGGTCGGAGATCCTGGCCGCCTCTCGAGAAACTGCGGCACCAATCTCCCAGGGCGCCTTCGAGTTCGACACCGAGTCCGACTAGTAGGGGGACACATGGGATTCCAGACGTTGTCACACAAGCTGTCCGAGCTGCTGGCCAGAACGATGGACGGTCGGATCCAGCTCCCCGACTTCCAGCGCAGCTACGTGTGGGACGACGAGAGGGTGCGTCAGCTCCTGGTGAGCATCGCCCAGGGCCACCCGCTCGGGGTGCTGCTCCTGTTGGAGACGGGCAACGAGAAGATCCACTTCGAGTCCAAGCCGCTCGAGGGGGTGAAGGTCGGGCCAGAAGTTCAGCCGGACAACCTTGTTCTCGACGGCCAGCAACGGCTCACCTCGCTGACGCAGGCGTTGACCGGTGAGGGAATCGTGCAGATCAGCGGGGCTCGACCCCGTCGCTACTTCATCGACGTGCAGCAGGCCGTCGCTGTGGTGCAGGAGCGCGGCGAAGAGGAGCTAGACCTGTCGGGAGCGATCGAGTCCTTTCCTGCAGACGGCGTGCGCCGGACCAACTTCAACCGGGACATCGTGCTGGACGTCTCGACCACGACACTGCAGCAGGAACACGGCTGGTTCCCGCTCAATCTCGTCTTCACCGACGAAGCGACGAACTGGCTCTTCGACTACCCCGACTCCGCGGCGGCCAAGACCTTCCTCAACGCTGTGCTTTCCCCGATGAAGAGCTACACGATCCCTGCCATCGAGCTCGACAAGCAGACGACCATGGACGCCGTCACCACGGTGTTCGAGAAGGTCAACCAGGGCGGGGTGAAGTTGACGGTCTTCGAACTGTTGACCGCCAAGTTCGCCGGCGATCGCAAGTACCACGCAGCACATGGGCACGCATTCCGACTGCGGGACGACTGGAACAGGCTCAGCGATCGGTTCGCCGAACATCCGGTACTCAAGTCATTCGAGCGGGACGACCTCCTGCAGGTCGTCACATTGCTGGCGAGCCACAGCAGGTCGACCGCGACGACAGCCCGCAAGGAGGACGTGCTCAAGCTCAGCCTCGAGGAGTACCAGCAATGGTCCGAGGTCGCCGCTGATGCGGTGGTGAAGGCCTCCCACTTCTTGGAGGAGCAGAGCATCCACGCAGCCGGTGATGTGCCCTACCCCAAGCAGACTGTCCCATTGGCGGCGGTCATCGCACTGCTCGGAAAGACTGCGCTCACGCATGGTGCTAGGCGACTGCTCCGCCAGTGGTACTGGTGCGGCGTGCTCGGCGAATTGTACGGCGGGGCCATCGGCACGAGGTTCGTCCGGGATGTCGAAGAGGTGCCGACGTGGGTGCGTAACGACGGGGCAGGTGAGCCGCCGGTCACCGTCTCGGGCGCCTATTTCCAAGAGTCCCGACTGTCGACGATGCGCACCAGGAACTCGGCTGCCTACAAGGGAGTGCAGGCACTCCTGATGGCCGGTGGCGCGACCGATTGGCAGGACCATCAACAGATCAGCCGGGCGCACTATCTCGAGCTGGCCATCGACATCCATCACATCTTTCCGCAGAAGTGGTGCGACGACCATGACGTCTTCTGGGGCGATCGTGACTCGATCATCAACAAGACTCCCATCGGCGCGAGTACGAACCGGATGCTGCAAGGTGATGCGCCGTCGGTCTATCTGCCCCGGCTGCGCGCGAAGGCAAGGATCTCCGACGACGAACTCGACGAGGTGATCGCGGCTCACTGCATCGACACGGATGCATTGAGAGCCGACGACTTCGAGGCGTTCTTCGCGGCACGACGGGCGGCGCTGTGCGAGCTGATCGCTGCAGCGATGAGCAAGCCGGTGTCGCGGGACGTCGACGAACAGGGAACTGCCGAAACCTCTGTCGACGCCTCGAGCGAAGAACCCGAGCCTGCCGAAGAAATGACACCGGAGGACTGAGATGGCACTGTCCAATCGCGATCGCATCGGCAAGATGATGGATCTGCTGGCTCCGGAACTCGACGCCTTCCTCACCTCGGTGCTGGCTCCTGAGCTGGGCGGTACGCCGTGGATCACGCTGGTGGCCGTCGTCGACCAGAAGGCCGGGCACGGCACCAAGGAATACAACCAGCTGGATCCGTTGCTCCAGCTGCGCGTCATCACCGACGACCTCACCCATCGGGCGAAGCCCGGCTGGCGACCGTTCAAAGACCATCTCTCGCGTACCCAGCAGAGCTACGCCACCGAGCTGCGCGACACCCGCAACGCCTGGGCCCACAACAAGCCGTTCACCGACGACGACGCCTATCGGTCCCTCGACACCGGCGAACGCTTCCTGATGGCCATCGGCGCAGCGACGGCCGCCACCGAGGTCGCTCAGATGCGCACCAGCCTGCGTCGGGTCACCTCGGAGAAGGACGACCGCAAGGTCCTCAAGGCCGCGGTCGACACTCCGCAATCAGGCGGACTGCAGCCGTGGCGGACGGTCCTGCGACCCCACGACGACGTGGCCAGCGGCAACTTCCAGGCTGCCGAGTTCGCCGCCGACCTGTTCAAAGTCTCGCAAGGACAGGCCGCTGCCGACTACGGCGACGCTGGGCAGTTCTTCACCCGCACCTATCTGACAGACGGTTTGCGCGACCTGATCGGGCGGGCAACCCGCAGACTGGCCGGCGATCTCAACGCCTCGCCGGTGATCAACCTGCAGACCAACTTCGGTGGCGGCAAAACTCACTCGATGCTGTCGCTGTGGCACGTGGCCGCGGGTCGACCGCTGGGCGACTTCCCGCAGGAGGTCCAGGAGCTGTTGGAGGCCAACCACTACGACGCGATCCCCGGGCAGGTCCAGCGGGTCGCGCTGGTCGGCAACCATCTGTCCACCACCGGCAGCATCAAGCCGGATGGTACCCAGGTGAACACCATCTGGGGCGAGCTCGCCTGGCAGCTGGGCGGCCGATCGGCGTTCGACCTGGTCGCCGGCGCGGATGCCGCGCGCACGCCGCCGGGCGAAGCGCTGCACACCCTGCTCGCGCAGTACGCACCCGCTGTCATCCTGATCGACGAGTGGGTCGCCTACGCCCGCAGCCTCGTGGACCGGACCGACCTGCCGGCCGGCACCTTCGACGACCAGTTCACCTTCGCCCAGTCGCTGACCGAGGCAGTGAAGGGCACACCAGGGGTGCTGCTCGCAGTCTCTATCCCCGCCTCCGAGACAGGCGATTCTGGGGAACCGGCGATCGGCAACGAGGAGGAGGTCGGCGGCGGCCACGGACGAGAAGCGCTGCGCCGCTTGCAGAACGTTGTCCGACGGGTGGCCGATCAGTGGCGACCGGCCTCCAGCGTGGAGGCCTACCAGATCGTCCGGCAGCGGCTGTTCGTCACTCCCGACGCGCAGGCCTTGGCCGGGATGAAGGCGACTGCCCAGGCGTTCGTCGAGTTCTACCGCAAGAACTCCACCGACTTCCCGTCCGAGGTGCGCGACAGCGCGTACGAGGACCGGATCCGACAGACGTACCCGATCCACCCCGAACTGTTCGACCGGCTCTACGAGGACTGGTCGACGCTGGAGCGGTTCCAGCGAACCCGCGGTGTGCTGCGGCTGATGAACACCGTCATCCACGCGCTGTGGGTGGGGGAGGACGCCGGGCCGCTGATCATGCCGTCGTCGATCCCGCTCGCGACGTCTGCGGTGAACTCGGAGCTGACCCAGTACCTCTCGGACGGCTGGAAACCGGTGATCGACGCCGACGTCGACGGCCCCGGTTCCGAGCCGGCGAAGATCGATCTGCAGAACACCACCTTCGGCCAGCGCTCCATCACCCGACGGCTGGCCCGGACGGTCTTCTTCGGCACGGCTCCGACCCTCGGTGCGGCAGCCCGGGGCCTGGAGACGCAACGCATCTTCCTCGGCACCGCAGTGCCGGACGATGTCCCGGGAAACTTCCACTCGGCTCTCAACCGGCTTGCCGATCGCGCAACCTACTTCTACTCCGCATCCGGTAAGTACTGGTACGACCTGCAGGTCAACGTCACCCGGCGGGCCAAGGACCAGGCTGAGCGGCTGCACATCGAGGATGTGTGGGCCGAGATCGAGCGACGGCTCGCGGCGCAGGCGAAGTCGCGCGGGGACTTCGTCACCGTGCATGTCTGCCCGGCAGACCCCGCGGACATCCCGGACACCGACTCGGTGAAGCTGGTGGTGGTGCACCCTCAGTGGGCCCACACCAAGGGTGCTGACTCGCCGGCGCTGTCGTTCGCCAAGACCGCGGTCGAGCGGCGCGGCACAGCCAATCGCCAGCACCGCAACATGATCGTGCTGATCGCCGCCGACGCGGCACGACTCGGCGAGGTCGAATCCGCGGTCCGTGACTTCCTCGGCTGGAGCTACATCGTCGAGGGCGCCGCCGACCTGGATCTGACCGACAACCAGAAGCAGCAGGCCGCAGCTCGGCGCGCACAGGCCGACACCACGGCGGCCGATCGACTGGCATTGGCCTATCAGTGGGTGATCGCTCCGACGGCGCAGCCGGGACAGCCCTTCACCCTCGACGTGAGCAAGGTCGATGGTCAGCAGCAGGCGTCGCTCGCCGAGCGGGTCAGCAAGCGGATGCGCAACGACGGCACGTTGGCCACGATGCATGCGGCGCAGAACATCCGGCTGAAGTTGGACGGTCCGCTGGCACCGATGTGGACATCGGGTCACCTCGCGGCCGGCGATCTCTGGAACGCCTATGCCCTCTATCCGTACCTGCCACGGCTGCGCGACGACTCCGTGCTGCTGGAGGGCATCGGCAGCCAGCCGATGTACTGGGAGAACGAGGGGTTCGCCACTGCGGACAGCTTCGACGAAACGACGAGTCGGTACCAGGGCCTCGCCATCCCGCCCGAGCGAGCACAGATCACCCTCAGCACCCTGCTGGTGACCCCCGCGAACGCGGTCGCCCAGCGGGCCATCGATGAGGCTGAGCGTCGCCGGAAAGAAGAGGAGGAGGCGCGCAAGAGGCCGAAGTTTCCCCATGATCCGGGACCGACGGGACCGACCGGCCCGCCGCAACCGCCAAAACCGTCGCGACCGACCCACACCCGCTACTTCGGGGCGGTCACGCTCGATTCGACGCGCTACTTGCTGGAGCTGAATAAGGTCCACGAGGAAGTGCTGAAGCACTTGGCGTCGAACCCCGGTGTGAAACTGACGCTGTCGCTGGAAATCGAAGCAGAGTCCGATGCCGGATTCGACGACGCCAAGCGGCGCGTGGTCAGCGAGAACGCCACGGTGCTGAAGTTCGACATCAATGGTTTCGACGAGAGCTGAGACCGAGTTCATTCATCGAACACCTGATCTCCGCGGCGCAGCGGGGTGACAGGCTCGGGATTCTTCGCTCCGACACCGGGCGGTCGTCCATATGGGAAGCTGGCAGGGGGGAATTCCTGCGCCCGCGCAGCACCATCGAGAGGACAGCAGCAATGGGAGTGTTCCGAAAGCTCACGTCAGTGTCGACGCTCGGACTCGTGGACATGCGATCTGACAAAGAGCGCATCGCCCGATCGACCCGTCACACTGCGAAGGAGGCCGCCAAGCAGACGGACCTCCTCGCTCAGATCGCCGCTCAGGGTCCGGCAGCCGCACCGGCCGCACCGGCTGCGCAGACGCCGCAGCAGCGGCTTGCCAGCCTGGACGATCTGCGGGCGCAGGGTGTCATCACCGACGCCGAGCACGCACAGGCGAGACACGCGATCCTCACGGGCCAGTGAAGCGATGACAACGGGCCCGCCCATCACGAGGCACACTGGCCCGTTGTCGTTGGGAATGCGGCAGGGCTGTCGAGGGCGACGTCGCGGTTCCCTCGATCTCATGTCGCGAGCAACTGCTCCGCCACCGCACGCACCCGATCCCGCAGCGGCGCGCCCTCGGCCGCGAACTCACGTTGTCGTGCCACGTACTCCGCTTTACCCTCCGGGGTCTCGATGGCGATCGGGACGAGGTCGAGGGCGCTCAGGTCGTACGGCGACGCCCGCATGTCGACCTCGCGGATTCGCCTGGCCAAGCGATAGCAGTCCAGGAGCAGCTCACCGGACACCGCGGGCAGCAGCTTGTAGGCCCACTTGTAGAGGTCCATCCCGACGTGCAGACACCCCGGCTGCTCGGTCGCCACCCGCTCGGACAGGCTGAGCTGCAACAGGTTCCGGCCGCGCGCGGCCGGCGTGAAGAAGCGGAACGCGTCGTAGTGCGAGCACTTCACCGGATGTTGCTCGACCACCGCATCGGTTCCGGCGCTGCCCAGCCGCAACGGGATCCCGCCGTGCCGGATGTCGTCCGGATCGGCCCGGTAGACCATCGCCCACTCGTGCAGACCGAAACAGCCGAACTGCGCCGGCCGCTCTCCGGAGGCACGGAGAAGCTGAGCCACGAAACGGATCTGATCGTCGTGCGCCTGCACCATCGCAGCCGCATCGACCGTCGTCACCCTCGCCTCGGTGCGGTGGAACCGCCACTCGGCGCGCTCGCCCGCATCCAGTAGGCCGACCCCGAGTCCCGGATGCCAGCGCCTCAGCTGCGAAGGTCGCAGCGAGTAGTAGGTGTGCAGGAAGTCCTCCACCGGATGCCGCCGCCCGGTCGAGGCGCGCGCGCGATGGCCGGCCGTGAGCTCATCCACCGCTGTGGCATGCTCCGCTTTCCGCCGCTCCCAGTCGGTGCGCTCGAGAACGGCCGTCGGGGCGACCGATCCGGTTCGGACGGCGTGTCCAGTCACAGCCTCACCCGCGGTCACAGCCGTACCGCCGTCCAGACCTGGCACCGTTCGGCAATCGCCACGTCCGGCCGCATGCCGATCAGCTCGGCCAGCTGTCGATGGAGCGCCTCCCGCGCCGACGCCTCGGCGGTCAGCGCCCAGGAGTACGTGTCCGCGAGGCCGTGCAGTTCGTCAGCGCTCATCCGGTGACTCCAGTCGACGAGTTGCAGTGCGGGATCGGCGAAGTAAGCGTTGCCGACGAAGGGGGCTTCCGGAACCGACTCCGCTGCAGCCGTCTGCCCGGTCGCCTTGCCGTCCGGCCGCACCGTGCTGTTCAGCGTCTGCACCCAGCGCCGGGTGAACTCGTCCCGGGTGTCGGCGTTGTTCCACAGACAGGCCAGCCGGCCCCCCGGCAGCAGCACCCGGGCGATCTCGGCCATCGCAGTGTCGAGATCGAACCAGTGCAGGGCCTGCCCGACGACCACCACCTCGACGGCCGCATCCGGCAGTGGGATCTGTTCGGCGGAACCCCCCAGGACGATCGCGTCCGGTGTCGCGGCCGCGAGCACCGCGAGCATCTGCCGATCCGGTTCGACGGCCCACACCTGCCTGGCCCCGGCTGCCGAGAGCAGCCTGGTCAGCTTGCCGGTTCCGGCTCCCAGATCGAGCACCCGATGCGCACCGTCGACGGCTGCGGCGACAGCGTCCGCCGGGTAGTCGGGCCGGAACCGGTCGTAGGAATCGGCCGCCTGCCCGAACGCGTTCGCGAGCCGTCGCCGCCGGGCAGCAGGGTCCGATACGGCGGAAGACGTCATCCCTCCATCCTGCCGTGCTCCGCTTGCCGCCACTGAATCGCCCACTTTCGGACATCTTGTTCATCGTTCGGCTGGAGATCATCGCGATGTGGTGCACGAACCCGTATTCCAGCGTTGAATGAGGGGGTGATGTGAGCTGCACGTCACCCAGGTGGACGAGTGGGCGGGGTTCGATGCGCAGTCGGTCGGTGTCGAGAAGCCCCCGGAGGGCGCTGGCCTCGGCTCTCGCGCTGGGTGTGATCGCATCCGGATGGGCGGTGGGGCCTGCTGCTGCTGCCCCGGCAGCCGGGTCGAGCGTCCCCCCACCCGGCACTGCCACCGCGGCTTCCTGGTGTTGGACACCAGACCGGACGACGGTCGATCCGAACGTCTTCGCCGGTGTGCGACTGTCCGATCCGCAGATCGCCACCGCGCAGGCGATTGCCGATCTCGGTCGTTCACGTGGCCTGGGCGAGCGGGGTATCCGGATCGCCATCTCCGCCGCGCTCCAGGCATCGAACCTGGATCCGACCTACCGCGGAGTGACCGGATCGGGCCTGTTCAGTGCCGGACCCAGTGCCGGATCAGGTCCGACTCGCTCGCTGATCGAGGCCACCGACACTTTCTTCGCCACCCTCGCGGTACGTACCCCCGGCTACGTGTCCGACCGGCGGTCCGATGCAGTGCTGGCGGAATCATTGACCAGCAGAGTCATCGCCGCTGGAATCGCAGCGCGCGGACCGGTTGCCTCGGCACTCACCCGGCACCTGCTGGAGACCGATCGGGACCAGCTCGGCCACCGCATCGCCGCGCTGCTGCGACTGAGGTTGATCGGCACGAACCCCACCCCGACCCTGGTCGTCGCCGACGCCGGATCGCTGTCCCTGTCGAGGTCCGCCGATCGTCGTCTGCTGCGAGCGGCGGGCGAGACCCTCACCGCCAAGACGCGGGTGAACGACGCAGCGACCACCGGCGTGAACCCCGGCGGCTACCAGTTGCGCGCGAACGTCGCCCCCGACGGCACGGGCGACCCCGCTGCCGACATCTCCGCTGCTCGCCCGGCCTCCGCGCCGGCCGCTGCTCGCCCGGAATCCGCTCCGGCCGCTGCCCTCCCCGCAGCCCCCGTGCCCGCCGTTCCCTCCATCGTCGCGTCCGCCGGGGCGACTGCCGTGCCGTCGAGCGGCGCACCGTCGACGACGTCCACCGGGCCCACCTCGACAGTGCCGTCGAGTTCGTCCCCGACCAATACGCCGCCGAGCACCTCGAAGCCGCCGACCACCACGGTGCCGCCGACCACGGTGCCGACCACCTCGAAGCCGCCGGCCACCACGGTGCCGACCACCTCGAAGCCGCCGTCCACCTCGGTGCCGACCACCTCGAAGCCGCCGTCCACCTCGGTGCCGACCACCTCGAAGCCGCCGTCCACCTCGGTGCCGACCACCTCGAAGCCGCCGTCCACCTCGGTGCCGACCACCTCGAAGCCGCCGGCTACCACGGTGCCGACCACCTCGAAGCCGCCGTCCACCTCGGTGCCGACCACCTCGAAGCCGCCGGCTACCACGGTGCCGACCACCTCGAAGCCGCCGTCCACCTCGGTGCCGACCACCTCGAAGCCGCCGTCCACCTCGGTGCCGACCACCTCGAAGCCGCCGTCCACCTCGGTGCCGACCACCTCGAAGCCGCCGTCCACCTCGGTGCCGACCACCTCGAAGCCGCCGTCCACCTCGGTGCCGACCACCTCGAAGCCGCCGTCCACCTCGGTGCCGACCACCTCGAAGCCGCCGTCCACCTCGGTGCCGACCACCTCGAAGCCGCCGTCCACCACGGTGCCGACCACCTCGAAGCCGCCGTCCACCTCGGTGCCGACCACCTCGAAGCCGCCGTCCACCACGGTGCCGACCACCTCGAAGCCGCCGTCCACCACGGTGCCGACCACCTCGAAGCCGCCGTCCACCACGGTGCCGACCACCTCGAAGCCGCCGTCCACCACGGTGCCGACCACCTCGAAGCCGCCGGCCACCACGGTGCCGACCACCTCGAAGCCGCCGTCCACCACGGTGCCGACCACCTCGAAGCCGCCGTCCACCACGGTGCCGACCACCTCGAAGCCGCCGTCCACCACGGTGCCGTCCACCCCGACCAGTCGGCCCACCACCACCGCGCCGCCGGCCACCACCAGCGCTCCGCCGGCAACCACAGTCGCTCGACCGTCCGTGGTGCCCGATCCGTCGGCCCCCGCGCCCTCGGCGCCCAGCACTCCGACCCCGGCTGCGCCCGCCCCGCCGCCGGTCGACAGCGGCGACACCCCCGCTCGGCCCGATCCGAACGAGCCGGTGGGGACGGACGGCCCCGAGCACGTCACCCCTGACCCGGTCGACGCCGGAGCCACCCCCGTACCGGCCGGAGTCATCGCGCGTGACGCCACCGACTGCGTGCCTGCCGGTAGCAGCCTGGCCGCCTTCGACCCGGGCGAGATCATCTCCGACGCGGTGTTCTACGACAGCGGGGCCATGGACGCAGCGGCAGTCCAGGCGTTCGCCGATGTGCGCGGCGCAGGATGTACGAGTGCGCAGTGTCTGCGCTCGCTGGCCGTCGACGCCCCCGCCGAGCCGGCGAACAAGTACTGCGCGGCTCTCCCGGCGCGTCGTTGGACCGCCGCTGCCGCCATCGCTGCCGTCTCGGTCGCCTGCGGTATCAACCCGCAGGTCATGATCGTCACGCTGCAGAAGGAATCCGGCCTGCTCACCCGCAGCGACGCCACCTCGTCGAGCTGGGCGTCGGCTTGGGGCTGGCACTGCCCCGACACCGGCCCCGGCGGCAGCGCCAACTGCGATCCCGCCCATTCTGGATTCTGGAACCAGCTCTACGGGATGGCGCAGCAATGGGCCCGTTATCGCCTCGATCCGCAGAACTATTCCTACCGAGCAGGCCAGCGCGCGGACATCCGTTGGAACGTCCAGGAAACGGGTTGCGGATCGTCGTCGGTGCAGATCAGGAATGCAGCCACCGCGGCGCTGTACAACTACACCCCCTACCAGCCCAACGCCGCTTCGCTCACCGCCTACCCGGGCACCGGTGATGCCTGTTCCGCGTACGGGAATCGCAACTTCTTCGTGCTGTTCGGCAAGTATTTCGGGGGTACCGGCACTCGGGCCACCACTCCGGTGTCGATCTCGGGGGTGGCTGTCACCATCCCGGCAGCACAGGACATCGATCCGCACGTCGCCGGTCGTCGCGTGATGGCGCCGACCGCCGGAGTGGCGCGGGGCATCGCGGCCGGTCTCGCCGCGGTCGGTCTGCCCTACGTCTGGGGCGGCGGCACCGCAGGCAGCGGCCCCGACCAGGGCTGCAGCCGCGGTGGTGGTTCGAAGAACTCCTGCAGCGGAAGCACCGGATTCGACTGCTCGGGCCTCACCGCGTTCGTCCTGCGCCAGGCGGGCTTCGTCATCGGTGGCGACTCGTCAGCGCAACGCTCCGGTGGCCGCTCGATCCCGTTCGCCCAGGCGCTGCCCGGCGACATCATCGGCTATCCGGGGCACGTGTCGGTGTTCCTGGGCTGGTTCGAGGGAACCGCATACATGCTGCAGGCCCCGCAGGTCGGCAAACAGGTCCAGGTGCGGGCGGTCTACTACGCCGGAATGGATCCGAACGTCCATCGTTACTGGGCCTGAACACCTGCCCGGTAACGTCCGCGTCGCTGATGGTGCGGCGCGGGGTCGTGTCTGCTCGGTCTGTTGTATTACAGTGTCCGCGACAACAGGAATGGCAGCCCACAATTGTCGGCAACTGCAATTCTCACAGACACGACCCAGCAGGAAGGCCATTCATGGCTAAGCAGACGATCGTCACCCTCATCGACGACATCGACGGTTCGGCAGCAGCCGAGACCATCACCTTCGGGATCGACGGCGCCTCGTACGTCATCGACCTGAACGACAAGAATGCGAAGAAGCTGCGCGACGCGGTCGCGACGTTCGTCGCCCATGCCCGCCGAGAGAGCTCCGGGCGTCCCCCCCGCCCGGCGTCCGGGAGCGGCCGTGGCCGCGTCGGCGGTGCCCGTGGTGACCGCGAGCACCTGCAGGCCGTGCGCGCCTGGGCTCGGGACAACAACAAGCCTGTGTCGGACCGTGGTCGGGTGTCCAGGACGCTGCTGGACGAGTACGCAGAAGCGCACTGATCCACCGACTCCCACACCGCACGCCCCGCCTGCTCATCCGGCGGGGCGTGCGGTGTCGAGAGACCCTTCTGCTCTCCGAACGGTCGAAGTCCGCCGAACGAGGCACGTGGCCTTCGGTGGTGCATTAGGGTCTGCGCGATGAGGCCGGTGCTGTTCTCGTGGGGCGGGGTGGACGTCGGAACCCACGAGTTCTTCGTCGGGGCGGGGGTCGCAATCGCTCTGGTGGTGTTCGTCCTCGAAGCACGGGCGCGAGGACAGTGGAACTCGAGCACCGTGATCGCGGTGTGTGGCGCATTGATCGGCGGAGCTGTCGGCATGCGATTGTCCGGGCTGCTGCCGCACCTGAGCCCCGCGGCAAATCCCACCCTGCTCGAGGCGTGGGAATACGGCGTCCGGAGCATTCTGGGCGGACTCACCGGCGCCTATGTCGGCGTGCTGATCGCCAAGCGGGTCATCGGCTATCGCGTCAGTACCGGCGATCTGTTCGCCCCTGCCGTGGCCATCGGAATGGCCGTCGGTCGGATCGGCTGCCTGCTGACCGAGGCGCCCGGCCGACCCACCGCCTTGCCCTGGGCGGTGCACGCTCCGAGCAGCGTCGCTCAATGTCCCGGCTGTCTCGCCGGAGTGGGGATGCACCCCTCGTTCCTGTACGAGATCATCTTCCAGCTGGTCGCCTTCGTCGGCCTGCTGTGGCTCCGGGGCCGGGTGACGTACCCCGGCCTGCTGCTCACCGTCTATCTGGCTGCGTATGCGGCGTTCCGCTTCCTCGTCGAGTTCACCCGGGCCAATCCGACCGTCTGGCTCGGCCTGACCCGGCCGCAGTGGTTCGTGCTGATCCTGATGCCCCTGGTCATCTGGCGGTTGGTCGTCCGGTTCCGCTCCGGTGCTTTCGCCGACGTCGTCACCCGTCGATCTTCGCGCCGGGAGGTGCACCCATGACCGTGTCGCCACCGCCGCCCCCGACCGGACCGCCGCCCCCGACCGGACCGCCGCCCCCGACCGGACCGCCGCCCCCGACCGGACCGCCGCCCCCGACCGGACCGCCGCCTCCGCCTGGAGAGCCGCCTGGCTTCCCGGCAGGATCCGACCCGCAGCGGAGGCCGCCGGCCGTCTCGGTGGTGCTTGCCGTGCTCGGAGTCCTGGCGGTGATACCCCTGAGTTTCGTGTTCGTGTTCGTCCTGGACGGTCGGTCCGAGCTCGCGGTGCGGGCCGGGATCTTCGCCGGCCTGGTGTTCCTCGGCGGTGGCGGGTTGTGCTTCGTCCGGTCGCCAGGGGCGCGGGGTTTCGGTATCGGACTGATGACCGGCTGGGCGCTGCTGTCGATCACCACCGCCGGAGTCTGCACCGGCCTGCAGAAGTTCATCCTGTGACGCCGCCGGGCCGGCAGTCTCCTGCGGTGTCGATCCGGTTCGTCCTGCAGGGAATCCTGTTGACGATCCCGATCAGCGTCGTGCTGCTCATCTCCTTCGACCACCTGCGCCTGCCGACCCCCGGCGTCGGCATCGTTGTCAGCGTGCTGCTGTTCGTGGTCGGCGGCGGCCAGTGCTTCATCCCGACGCCGCGGTACCGCGGGCTCGCCGTCGGTCTGATGACCGGCTGGGCCATCCTGTCGATCGTCAGCGCCGGCGTGAGTACCGGCTTCACGAGGTTCCTGGTATGACGCCCGGACACCAGGCGACGCCGCCGACCGCCGGGATGGGCCTGCGCGGCGACCGCATCCATCGGTATGTCAACGCGTTCTGCCCGCAGTGTCACGACGAGTCCCCCGAGTCGTCGCTGGCCGACGTCCGCCGGCTCTCCGGCGTCCTCACGGAGCGGGACGGGGCGGTCTGGCTCGAGCGCGGCTGCCCCGACCACGGTCTGGTGCGAACGCTGTACGACGAGGATCCGGAGATCCTCTGCTACCTGGAGGAGTGGACGGCGCCGACCAAACAGCACACGCCGGACAGCGTCGGCAACTACGCGCCGGTCCCGTCGGCGTACGCACGCGGTCTGGGCGAGATGCAGACCCAGCACACCTGCATCCTGCTCGAGGACATCGTCGAGGCCTGCAACCTGCGCTGCCCCACCTGTTTCGCCGACTCCGCCCCCGACCTGCGCGGCGCCGTCCCCGTCGAGGAAGTGCTCAAGAACGTCGACCAACGGCTGGCGCGGGAGAACGGCAAGCTCGACGTGCTGATGCTCAGCGGCGGCGAACCAACGCTGCACCCGGAACTGGGTCGCCTGCTCGATGCCCTCGTGGCCCGCCCGATCGTCCGGATCCTGGTCAACACGAACGGACTGCTGATCGCCCGCGACGACGCACTGCTCGAGAAGTTGGCCCGGCACCGCGAGCGGGTCGAGGTCTACCTGCAGTTCGACGGCCTCACGGCCGAGGCGTCCCGGCACCACCGGGGCGCCGACCTGCGCCGGATCAAGGCGGACGCCGTCCGGCGGTTGTCCGAGAAGCGGATCTTCACCACCCTGGTGATGACGGCCGCGCTCGACGTCAACGACTCCGAGATCGGTGACGTCATCCAGGTGGCCCTGGACACCCCGTACGTGGGGGGCGTGTCGATCCAGCCGCAGTTCACCTCGGGCCGGTCGGGCGAGATCGACCCGCTGCGCCGGCTGACCCACACCGGAGTGCTCTCCCGGCTCGGCCCGCAGACCGACGGGCTGGTGACCTGGCGGGACCTGACCGCGCTGCCGTGCTCGCACCCGCACTGCTGCAGCGTCGGCTATCTCATCAAGGACGACGCCGGACGGTGGCGGTCGTTGGTCGGCCTGATCGGCCACGACCGAATGAAGCAGCGTCTCGGGCTGGTCGCCAACCGGATCGCCGACGACGCGCTGCCCCGGCAGCTGGCCGCGGCCGTCAAGGCGTCGCTGATGGACCTGCTCAGCGAACAGAGCAGCCTGTCGCACCCGGACATCGGCGACCTGTGGCGGGACATCTGCGAGAACTGCGACCTGGGCATGTCCACCCTGCTGACCCTGGCCTCCGGTGTGCTGCCGGGGCGTCGCCGGCGACTCCGCACGCTGCTGGGCGAGCGGGTCAAGCGGATCACCGTCAAACCGTTCATGGACGTCCACACGATGATCGAGGAGCGGCTGACCCAGTGCTGCGTGCACGTGGGGACCCGCAGCGCCGAGCAGGACCAGTGTGCGCCGTTCTGCGCCGTCCAGGCCTGGGCGCCGCTGGGTGCGTCCCGGCTGTCCGCGGTCGCGTCGGGGCCGGCGAGGCCGGGCCGGTCGATCCCGCTGGAGGTGCGATGAGCAGCGCTCCCAGGGATGGTGCGGGTGGTCCGACGACGGCATCGTCCCCGGACCCGCTGCGGCTGTGTGTGTACGCGACCATCGCGGCGCTGGCCTGGTGGCTGGGCCCGTTCGCGCTGTTGGCCTTCGCCGCGCTCGGTCTGGCCGGGTATCTGCGGGCCCGGAGAGTGGGACTCACCCGCAGCACGTGCGTGTTGCGGGACACCCGGTTGGTGATCGGCTACCTGGCGGTGCTGGCAGCCACCGCACTGGTCGGGATCGGGTTCGTGGTCGCCGACTGGGTGCGCTGAGGCGGACCCCGTCCTGCTGTTCGCCCTCGGCGTAGGTCGTTCGCTGGCGGAACGTCCCGCCGACCGGGAGCGTTGGAAGCGGATGTCAACCTCTTCGGACCAGGGGGTCGACCGCAGGCCGTCGGGACGAGAACCGGCAGGTCATCGCGGTGATCACCAGTCCCGATCCGGTCGACACCCGAATCCCCTCGTAACAACGCTGCAATGGTGACGTCGTTCGATGGTGGGTACAGGACCCGTGCGCGGATCCCACCGACCATCTCCCGGCGGCACCGGCCGCACTACAGTGGGGTATCCCCGCAAAGGAGTGCACATGTTCGAAAGGTTCACCGACCGAGCCCGTCGCGTGGTCGTCCTGGCGCAGGAAGAAGCCAGGATGCTCAACCACAATTACATCGGCACGGAACACATCCTGTTGGGGCTCATCCACGAGGGTGAGGGCGTCGCTGCGAAGGCCCTCGAGTCGTTGGGGATCGCCCTGGAGGGCGTCCGTGCCCAGGTCGAGGAGATCATCGGTCAGGGTGCCCAGGCGCCCTCCGGTCACATCCCCTTCACCCCGCGTGCCAAGAAGGTCCTGGAGCTCAGCCTGCGCGAGGCGCTGCAGCTCGGCCACAACTACATCGGCACCGAGCACATCCTGCTCGGGCTGATCCGTGAGGGCGAGGGCGTCGCAGCCCAGGTGCTGGGCAAGCTCGGCGCCGACCTCAACCGGGTCCGCCAGCAGGTCCTGCAGCTGCTGTCCGGCTACCAGGGCAAGGAGACGGCAGCGGCCGAGGGCGGGCGCGCCGAAGGCACCCCGTCCACCTCGCTGGTGCTCGACCAGTTCGGTCGCAACCTCACCCAGTCGGCCCGCGAGGGCAAGCTGGACCCGGTCATCAACCGGGAGAAGGAGATCGAGCGGGTGATGCAGGTGCTCTCCCGTCGTACCAAGAACAACCCGGTACTGATCGGCGAGCCCGGCGTCGGCAAGACCGCCGTCGTCGAGGGCCTGGCCCAGGCCATCGTCCGTGGCGACGTCCCGCAGACCCTCAAGGACAAGCAGCTCTACACTCTCGACCTCGGGTCGCTGGTGGCCGGCAGCCGGTACCGCGGCGACTTCGAGGAGCGCCTCAAGAAGGTGCTCAAGGAGATCCGCACCCGCGGCGACATCATCCTGTTCATCGACGAGATCCACACCCTGGTGGGTGCGGGTGCCGCCGAGGGCGCGATCGACGCCGCCAGCATCCTGAAGCCGATGCTGGCTCGCGGCGAGCTGCAGACCATCGGCGCGACCACGCTCGACGAGTACCGCAAGTACGTCGAGAAGGACGCGGCCCTTGAGCGGCGTTTCCAGCCGATCCAGGTCGGCGAACCGACGGTCGCGCATACCATCGAGATCCTCAAGGGTCTGCGCGACCGGTACGAGTCGCACCACCGCATCACGATCACCGACGACGCTTTGGTGGCGGCGGCCACGCTGGCCGACCGCTACATCAACGACCGCTTCCTGCCGGACAAGGCCATCGATCTGATCGACGAGGCCGGCGCCCGGATGCGGATCCGTCGGATGACGGCACCGCCGGACCTGCGCGACTTCGACGACAAGCTGGCGAACGTGCGTCGGGACAAGGAATCCGCGATCGATTCGCAGGACTTCGAGAAGGCAGCGTCGCTGCGGGACTCGGAGAAGCAGCTCCTGCAGAAGAAGTCGGAGCGGGAGAAGGCGTGGAAGGACGGCGACCTCGACGTCGTCTCCGAGGTCTCTGACGAGCAGATCGCGGAGGTGCTGGCCAACTGGACCGGCATCCCCGTCTTCAAGCTCACCGAGGAGGAGACCACCCGGCTGCTCAAGATGGAAGATGCTCTGCACAAGCGGATCATCGGCCAGCACGAGGCGGTCAAGGCAGTCTCCAAGGCCATCCGGCGCACCCGCGCGGGCCTCAAGGATCCCAAGCGTCCGTCGGGCTCGTTCATCTTCGCCGGCCCGTCCGGAGTGGGTAAGACGGAGCTGACCAAGGCGCTGGCCGAGTTCCTCTTCGGTGACGAGAATGCGCTGATCCAGGTCGACATGGGCGAGTTCCACGACCGTTACACCGCCTCGCGGCTCTTCGGTGCCCCTCCCGGGTACGTCGGCTACGAGGAGGGCGGTCAGCTCACCGAGAAGGTGCGGCGCAAGCCGTTCTCGGTGGTGCTGTTCGACGAGATCGAGAAGGCGCACCCGGACATCTACAACACGCTGCTGCAGGTGTTGGAGGACGGTCGGCTCACCGACGGTCAGGGTCGGACGGTCGACTTCAAGAACACCGTCATCGTCTTCACCTCCAACCTCGGCACCGCGGACATCTCGAAGTCCGTTTCGATGGGCTTCGCCTCCGGGAACGATTCGGAGTCCAACTACGAGCGGATGAAGACGAAGGTCAACGACGAGCTGAAGAAGCATTTCCGCCCGGAGTTCCTCAACCGCATCGACGACGTGGTGGTCTTCCACCAGCTCACCCCCAGCGAGATCGAGCTGATGGTCGACCTGATGCTCAAGCGCGTCGAGAAGGCGCTGAAGAACAAGGACATGGATCTCGCGGTCAGCCCCGCGGGCAAGGCCCTGCTCGCGCAGCGCGGCTTCGACCCGGTGCTGGGTGCGCGCCCGCTGCGTCGCACGATCCAGCGCGAGATCGAGGACGCGCTCTCGGAGAAGATCCTGTTCGACGAGATCAAGCCCGGTCAGGTCATCAAGATCGATGCCAGTGGTCTCGGCGCCGACGCGACGTTCTCCTTCGTCGGTGAGCCGAGGTCGGCCACCATGGTGAAGGAGCCGGAGCCGGTCGCCGTGGGGATGGCCAAGCACGCCGCATCCGCGGCGTCGGAGGTCAAGCCGCCGATCGAGCCGACCGGTACCGAGTGACCTCGGTCGGTTGACGCTGTGGTACGCAGGGCCCGCATCCCTTGAGGGGATGCGGGCCCTGCGTCATCTCGCGTAGATCCGCCTGACGACGTCCTCGACGTCGGGCTCCTCGATCGAGAGGTCACGCACCTCCGCCGGCGCTGCGATCGACTGCAGCACTGCCGGCACGGTCGTGCCGCCCGAATCGAAGGCCAGCCGCTGGCGGAGGTCGCCGGCCTCGGACGCGAGGTGCCAGGTACCCGGAATGTCGGTCAGATCGGCGGCCGGGGCGGCGAGGTGGACGACCAGGATGCGCCGGGTGAACGGCGGCCCCGTCCCGCGTCAGCTCGACGGCTGTGGTTGTGGACCGCCGGATCGAATCAGCCGGCCGCCGCGGTGAACACCGGCAGGTAGCCGCCGCGCTGACCGCTCTCGAACGGGTGGTAGCTGACCGTCAGGTCGGAGACGTTCAGCGCGTGCAGCCACTTGCTGCCGGAGCACAATTGGTGCCCGTCGAAGGTGCCGCGGACATCGCCGAAGACGAACCCGGCCCGCGCAGCGGCCGCGTTGATGACGCCGTCGATCACGTTGATGCCCTCGTTGATCTTGGTGCGCGACTTCTCACTCAGGCCGACGCAGAACGTGTGGCCCAGCTCGTAGAACTCGGGATAGCTCAGCACGACCACCTGGGCGCTCGGCGCCGCCGACCTGATCGCGCCATAGGTGGTGTCGAGCTTCCCGGGCAGTTCGGCGCGACCCGTGTCCTCTGCGGCCTGGACTGCGCCGATGCAGGCACCCTCACCTTCCAGGACGCAGGTCTTGATGATGTCGCTGAAGCCGGCATCGTTGCCCCCGACGGTGATCGAGACCAACGTCGTGGAGCTGCTGAGCGCCGAGATCTGATTGGCCAGCACGTCACCGGTCCGGGCGCCCGAGCACGCGACGGAGCGGTAGGAGGCCGGAGCGTTCTGCGCGGCCCAGGCCGCGGAGTACGCGTTCTCCGACCGCAGGCAGTCGCCGCTGGAATCGAGGTAGTCGCCCGCGCCCACCCCGGAGGAGTACGAGTCGCCGAGCGCGACGTAGTTCACGCCGGCAGCTGCCGCGGGCAGGGTGATACCGACGGCAGCAGTGGCCGCCACGGCCAGGGCGGCGAGGCTGCGGGTGAACAGGAATCGCATGGCGGAAACTCCCGTGATCAGGACGAGGCGCGGACCTTTCTCCCAAACCCTGGCCCCGGTCGGGGTGGCCGGCAAGTCCGAGCGCACGGAAATCGTGCGGATCCTTCCGAATTCGGCGCACCGTCACCGGGGGTTCAGCCGGGAAGGACGAAAGTGCCCTCCGGCGTTCGCGCGAGCAGCCCGTCGTGCAGCAGCGAGCTGACGCAACGCTCGCGCTGGGCGTCGTCGGGCCAGAGCGCGCCGACGTCGTCAGCGGCGACCGCGCCCGGTGCCGCCCGCAGCAGGGCCAGGATCCGGCCGCGCACCTGACGGTCGGTTCCGTGCCAGGTCTGCTTCGCGGCATGCACGGTGCGGGTCGGTCGCCCGACGGCGAGCCACCGGCAGTGCTCGCGCACCGGGCACTCGTCACACCGCGGTCGGACCGACGTGCAGACCATGGCGCCGAGTTCCATCAGCGCGGCGGACAGTTCCGCTGCCGCAACTCCTTCGGCGGGGAGCAGTGGTTCCAGCAGTGCGCGATCCGCGGCGGTGGCCGGACCGGCATCGTCGTTGCCCCGCACGATCCGGTTGAGCACCCGCCGGACGTTGGTGTCGACCACCGGTACCCGCTGTCGATGGGCGAACGCGGCGACGGCGCGAGCGGTGTAGTCGCCGACACCCGGCAGCGCGAGCAGCGCATCGACATCCCACGGCACCACACCGTCGTGCTGGACGACGATCTGCGTGGCGGCTGCGTGCAGCCGGAGGGCTCGGCGCGGATAGCCCAGTCGGCCCCAGACGCGGATCGCATCGCCCGGCGCATCCGCGGCGAGCGCGGCGGGGAAGGGCCAGCGCTCCAGCCACGCCCGGAAGACCGGCAGTACTCGGCTGACCGGCGTCTGCTGCAACATGAACTCACTGACCAGCACCCCCCAGGGGCCTGCGTCCGCATTCCGCCACGGAAGATCGCGAGCCTGTTCGCGGTAGAACTGCGCCAGCAGCCCCACCGGGAGCGCGGGGGCATCGGTCGGCACCCACCCACGCTAGCGCTCGGTCGGACACGGTCGCCGCGCTGGTCACCCGGCGTTGCTCCGCTGTTCAGCGCGCGTCCGAAGCTACCGTCCAGTGGTGATCAATCCGGTCGGACCCCTGCCCACCACCGTCTACTGGCGGCGCCGCGCACTGGTGATCGTGGTGGCCGTGCTGGTGCTGGTCGGTCTGATCTGGTTCGTCGTGGCCAAAGCCAGCGGATCCGGAGCGCAGCCATCGCCGACCGCTGGTACCGGCAGTTCGACGGCTCCCGCCACCGCACTCACCGGGGTGCTCGCATCGAGCGGCGGCGCAAGCGCCGGCGGGCCGAGCTCGGCTCGGAGCGGGGCCTCCTCCGGGGCGAGCGGATCGGGCTCCAGCGGAAGCAGTCCGGCCCCGAGCACCACCGGGCAGTCGAGTGTCGGCTCGTCGTCCGCGAAGCCGTCGACCACCGCGAAAGCGTCCACCACCGCACCCTCGTCCATCGCGAAGCCGTCGACCACGGGGCCGCCCACCACCAAGCCGACGACCTCCAAACCCTCGTCCACCGCGAAGCCCGCGGCCACGACGCCGACGACCACCCCGAAGTCGACGACCACCACCGAGCCGACGACCACCGAGCCGACGACCACGAAGCCGACGACCACGAAGCCCACGACCACCAGGCCGACGACCACCAGGCCGACGACCACCAAGCCGACGACCACCAAGCCGGTCGCACCGTCGACCGATGCTCAGGGCCGATTGCTGTGCACGCCGTCGACGCTGCAGCTGACGGTCACCTCGCGGAGTGCCACCTATCCGACCGGCGCCCAGCCGGTGCTGGGCCTGAGCGTCACCAACTCGGGTTCCCAGGCATGCACCCAGGACGTCTCAGGCAGCAAACAGGTGTTCTCGGTCTACTCAGCGTCCGGGGCGAGGGCCTGGTCGACGGCCGATTGCTTCCCCGGCACCGGCACCGAGGTCCGGACGCTGCAGCCGGCCGAGACCGTGCAGTACAACATCCGCTGGGCCGGCACCACCTCGCGACCGGGCTGCGCGGGCGAGCGAACCACGGTGCCTGCCGGGGTCTACCAGGTACGGGCCGTGCTGGGCTCCCTGTCGGCGACCCCGGTGCGGATCACCTTCGGCTGACCCGCGACGGTCGCCCTGTCGCGTTGGCGGAGATGGGGTCGAGGTCAGGCGGGGATGTCCGCGGTGGCTGGCTGCAACGATCGGACGACGGCCGGAAGCCGGCAGAGGCCGACCCGACGACGTCCGCCGCGGGGGAGTAGTTTGGCCGGACGAGAGTGACCCAGCTCACCACGCATCTGCATTCGCGGGATGGGCGTTGTCGAGGCATTCCAGCCCAGTCGTGGTCATTCACCCGGACCCGGAGGTCAACACATGGCAGGCAACAGAGGCGTTGCGTACGTCGAGCCAGGCAAGGTCGAGGTGCAGTCGATCGACTACCCGAAGCTGGAACTGCTGGACGGGCCGGGGGTGAACCCCGCCAACGTCGGCCGCAAGCTGAATCACGGCGTCATTCTCAAGGTGGTCACCACCAACATCTGTGGCAGTGACCAGCACATGGTGCGCGGGCGGACCACAGCTCCTCCGAACCTGGTACTCGGCCACGAAATCCTTGGCGAGGTCGTCGAGGCCGGTCCCGACGTCGAGTTCATCAAGGTCGGTGATGTGTGCTCGGTCCCGTTCAACATCGCCTGCGGCCGGTGCCGGAATTGCAAGGAGGGCAAGACGGGCATCTGTCTCAACGTCAATCCGGCCCGACCGGGTGCGGCCTACGGTTACGTCGACATGGGCGGCTGGGTCGGCGGACAGGCCGAGTACGTCACCGTGCCCTACGCCGACTGGAACCTGCTGCGCTTCCCTGACCGCGACCAGGCGCTGGCCAAGGTCCTGGACCTGACGATGCTGTCCGACATCTTCCCGACCGGCTTCCACGGAGCTGTCACGGCCGGGGTCAAGCCCGGTTCCACCGTCTACATCGCCGGGGCCGGCCCGGTCGGGCTGGCCGCCGCGGTCGGCGCGCAACTGCTCGGTGCCTCGGTGGTCATCGTCGCCGACCTGAACCAGGATCGGCTGGCGCAGGCGCGCAGTTTCGGCTGCGAGACCGTTGACGTGTCGAAAGGGTCGCCGCAGGACCAGATCGAGCAGATCCTCGGTGTTCCGGAGGTCGATGCCGCAGTGGATGCGGTCGGCTTCGAAGCCCGCGGTCACGGCGGCGACGCCGGCAAGGAAGCGCCGGCGACCGTGCTCAACTCACTGATGGACGTGACCGCCGCCGGTGGCGCCATCGGCATACCGGGGCTGTACGTCACCGGCGATCCGGGCGGTATCGACGAAGCGGCCAAGGTCGGTTCGCTGTCGCTCAGCCTGGGCACCGGGTGGGCTAAGTCGATCTCGTTCACCACCGGCCAGTGCCCGGTCATGCGCTACAACCTGGGTCTGATGAAGGCGATCCTGAACGACAAGGTGCAGATCGCCAAGGCTGTCAACGCCACCGTCATCTCGCTCGACGACGCCCCAGAGGGCTACGCCGATTTCGACAAGGGCGCGGCCAGGAAATACGTCATCGCCCCGCACGGCCTGGTGGCCTGACTGGGTTGACGGATGCTGCTGATCTCTGGTCGCCGAGCGCTCCGGGTAGCGTGATCGCGCTGCGGATCAGCTGACTCCGCTGTGTGCCGGCGGCCGGCCGGCGTCCATCGACGCCGACCGGACCGCGGCAGCCCACTTGCCGCGGATCCGGATGTCGACCGACTCGGAGCTGGTCCGCTCGACCCGGCCGTCGACAAACGCGTGAGGGGGCGACGGCGGGTGGACCGGCCTCGCGTCGTCGCCCGACGGCGTCGTTTCAGCTGAACCGGTCGCTGATGGCCAGGTCGGCCAGTCGGGACAGTCCTTCACGGACCCCGCGGGCTCGGGCCTCACCGATGCCGTCGACGGTTTGCAGATCGGCGGCGGTGGCGCCGAGCAGCGCCTGGAACGTGCTGAACTCGCTGATCAACCGCTCCAGCACCAGCGGTGGCAGCCGGTGCAAGCCCGTCAGCTGCCGATATCCGCGAGCGCTGACCTGGTGGTCCGGGGATTCGCCACTGCGTCCGAGCGCTGCGGTGATCGCTCCCAGGTCCAGCAACGCCGTCCCGGTGAAGCCGGACAGCACCTCGACCGCGATCGCCACCTGCTCGGCGTCATCGACCGCGCAGTAGTCGCGGATCAGGAGTTCGGCGACCCCCTCGGTGCCGGCGAGCAGTTCGTCGAGCTGAAGGCCGATCAGCCGTCCGTCGGTGCCGAGCTCGATGACGTCGCCGATCAGCTCGTCGGCGATGCGGTGCACCATCAGCACCCGCTGGATCGCGGTGACGGCCTCGCGCAGTGTGACCTGGTCCTCGATCTCCAGCTTCGACAGCGACTGTGCCACCTGGTCGAACCGCGAGCGATACCGCTCCAACGTCGACAGGGCCTGGTTGGCCCGGCCGATGATGGTGGACGGGTCGGGTACCTCGTGCCGGGTGCCGCGGTAGTATAGGGAGATGATCGACATCGAGTGGCTGACAGCCAGCACCGGCTGGCCGACCTGACCGCCGACCCGCTCGGCGGTGCGGTGCCTGGTGCCGGATTCGACGGTCGGCAACGACGCGTCCGGCATCAGCTGCACGTTGGCGCGCAGGATGCGGGTGGCGTTCTGGTCGAGCACGACGGCGCCGTCCATCTTGCAGAGCTCGCGCAGCCGGGTCGGAGAGAACTCCACGTCGATGACGAACCCGCCGTCGCAGATCGCTTCGACCGCCGGAGTCATACCCAGCACGATGAGTGCACCGGTGCGGCCGTGCAGGATCCGTTCCAGCCCGTCACGCAGCGCCGTGCCCGGGGCCAGCTGGGCCAGGATGCTGAAATGATCGCTCTGATCGGGTCGGTCGTTCACCGGGTCAGTCTAGGAGTCGTGGTCCGGGGCGCGCGGACCGATCGCCGACGCTCGACCGCGCTCAGCGCTGCAGCCACCGCACCACCCCTTCGTCCGACCCCACCGTTCGCAACGCCGCCCCGAGATCGCGGACCGGGACGACCGCCAGGCCGGCCGGGGCCGCCGTGTCCGTGCCCGCCGGCACGATTGCGCGGGTGAAACCGAGCCGAGCCGCTTCCGCCAGCCGTCGGCCGAGCGCGGGGACGCTCCGGATGTCGGCCGACAATCCGACCTCGCCGATGAACACGGTGCGCTGGGGCAGGGCGATGTCGCGCACCGACGACCAGACGGCCATCGCCAGCCCCAGGTCTACCGCCGGCTCGCTCACCTTGACGCCTCCGGTGGTCGCGGCGATCACATCGCAGCCGCCCAGCGCGACCCCGCCGAAGCGTTGCAGCACAGCGAGTGTCATGTTGACCCGGCTGGTGTCCAGCCCGGACACGGTGCGCCGGCCGCTCTCGCCGCCGGACTTGCACACCAGCGCCTGCACCTCCACCGGCAGCGGGCGCCTGCCCTGCAGGGCGATGGAGACGGCGCTGCCGGGAACCACCGGGCGGTCGCCGGAGACGAACACCTCCGACGGCTCCAGGACTTCTTCGATGCCGCTTGCGGTCATCCGGAAACAGCCCACCTCGTCGGAAGCGCCGAACCGGTTCTTGACGCCGCGGACCAAGCGAACGCTGGAGTGCCGGTCGCCCTCGAAGTGCAGCACCACGTCGACCAGGTGTTCCAGGGTCCGCGGGCCGGCGATGGCACCGTCCTTGGTGACGTGGCCGACCAGCACGCAGGCCATCCCGCGCTGTTTGGCGATCGCGGTCAGCGCTCCGGCCACTGCCCGGACCTGGGTGACGGAACCGGGGGAGGAATCGACCTCGGCCGAGGCGATCGTCTGCACCGAGTCGACGATCAGCAGCTCGGGGGCGACGGCGTCGATGTGGCCGAGCAGGGCGGAGAGCTCGGTCTCCGCGGCCAGGAACAGGTTCTCGTGCAGGGCGCCCATCCGTCCCGCGCGCAGCCGCACCTGACCGGCCGACTCCTCGCCGGTCACGATCAAGACCCGGCCCTGGCCGGACGTCGCCCAGGTCTGCGCCGCCGACAGCAGCAGGGTGGACTTTCCGACGCCGGGCTCGCCGGCCAGCAGCACGACGCTGCCCGGAACCAGCCCGCCGCCGAGCACCCGGTCGAGCTCCGTGACCCCGCTGGGGCGCGGCCGGGCGATGGTCGCATCGACCGAGGCGATCGGCTGGGCCGGGGAGGAGACGGGACCTGCGACGACCGCCCGCATGCTGCCGCGGGCCGGCCCCACCGCCGTCTCGGACAGTGATCCCCAGGCCTGGCACTCCGGGCACCGGCCCACCCACTTCGCAGCCTGATGCCCGCACTCGGTGCACGCATAGGCAGTCCGGATGCGGGCGGCAGGTCGGGATGTCATGGCTGGAACACTAGAACACCTGTCCGACAACGGGGCGTGACGGTGCCGTGCGTGGCGCTCGGAAAGCTCTCCGCAGCGCTGCCCCGCCCGGCGGCACCGGTCGGGCTGCCGTCACGGGGCAGGAACCACCGCCGTCGGCCCCGTTGTGGTCGTCCGCTGCTGGTACCCGGCGGCGGTGGCGGTCACCTGCACGGTGATCCGGCGCCCGACGGCGTTCCGGGGAACGATCAGCGTCGAGGCGGTGGCCCCCACGATCGGGGTGCCGCCGGCCAGCCAGCGGTAGGTCGAGCGCACCGGCACCTGGAACTGCGCGGCCACCGCGGTCAGCCGCGCCCCGACCCGGGCCGTACCGGTGATGCGAGGTGCCGCGGCGAGGAAGAGCACGCCGGCCCGGATGATCACCGGCGCGGTCCTGAGCACCACCGGGGTGTAGCCGGCGAGCCGGGCGGTGGTGATCAGCACCAATTTCTGGCCGACGGCGCCCGGCGGAATCCGCAGCGTCGGTCCGGAGCCGAGCTGGCGGCTACCGGTCACCCAGGTGTACTCGACGCTGACGCCGGCAACCGACCAGCTGGGCGCGACCGCGCTGACCTGCTCGCCGACCGTGGGAGCCCCGCTGATGCGGGTCGGTCGGGTCGCGGTGAAGGTGCCCGGTGTCACGATCACCGGCGCCGAGGTGACAACTGCGGGCGCCCAACCGGCCGCTGTGCCCGTCACCGTGACGGTCAACGACTTCCCGAGGTCGGCGGGCCGGAGGGGCAGCAGCCGTCCGGTCGCACCGGCAACCGCCTGGCCGTCCACGTTCCACTGGTAGCTCGTGGCCACCGTCGTGGACGAGGACACCTCCCACACCGGCGGGTCCACCGCGACGGTGCGGCCGACGGCGGGGGTTCCGACGACGACCGGGGTCACCGTGGGAGTGGGTGCCTGCGGTTCACCGTCGGCGGCGATGGCGAACACGTGGAACTTCGGATTCGCGCCGAAGGTGATGGAGCGCAGGGTGATTCCGGACTTCACTGGGATCGGCGCCGAGGCGAAGAGCCCGCAACCGACCGACTGCACGTCGGTGCCCCTGCCGCGGACCGGCATCGAGGACACCGTGGTGATGCCCGCGGGTGGCGTACCGCCGCACCAGTCGGGCAGGGTGACGTCCTGCCGGGTGCTGGTGCCGTCGGCGTAGGTGAGCGTCATCGTGGTGGTGATCGGTCCGTTCGCCGCTGCTCCGACGATCGCGATGCGGCTCGACCCGGCGAGCCCGTGGCTGACGTCGATCGGCCTGCCTGTCGCGACGAGGTTGTCGGCAGCGCTACCGGGCGGCGCCAGCACGAACCGCAGGTCGGCGGAGCCCGGCACCAGCTGCGGGATGCCCTGTGCCACACCGGATGTGGCGAGCGCGTCGGCGAGGTAGTACGCGGTGTCGCCGTCGAAATCCGCGTCTGCGCCGCCGCGGGTGCCGATCGCGCGCTGGGTCAGGCCGGCGGCCAGGAAGGGCTCGGTCGGCACGACGATCTGCAGCTGTGTGGTGCGCGACAGCGATCCTGCGGTGACCCGCAGCGGGATCGAGTAGGGCCCGGGCGCCGTCCCGGCGTCCACCCGCACGGTGACGTCCGGGGTGAGCTGGGTCGGCAGTCGATCGCCCGAGATCGCTGCTGCTGTCGGCAGTTCGACCCTGAGACCGGCAGGCAGGGCTCCGTCGAGTCCGATGACGGGCGTGACGGGGGTACCGGTCTGGGCCACCACGGTCAGCGCGACCGGGGCGCTGCGGCCGGCTGCGATGGTCGTCGCCGCTGCTGCACCCGAGGCGGTCAACCGGTCCACTGGTACGGCAGTGGTCAGCGGCGCCGGAGCGGCGTCCGGCCCGGTCGCCCAGGCAGAGGGCGTCGAGCCGAGGCTGAACGCGATGCTGTCGGCCGCGGCGAGTTCGGTACCGCTGAGGTACCCGCGGTCCAGTGCCAGTCCGTCGACGTTCACCGACTGGATGTAGTGCGAGGCGTCGGAGACCCCGGGGGCGGTGAGGGTGACGATCCTGTCGGGAGCGCCGCCGGGATGCACCGCGACCCGTTCGAAGGCCGGAGTGGTCAGAGCCCACTGGTCGGTGCCTGGCACGGCCGGGTAGAGACCGATGGACGACAGGACGTGCCAGGCGGACATCGTGCCCAGGTCGTCGTTGCCGGTGACGCCGGTCGGTCCGTCGGTGAACAGCGTCAGCGCGGCCCGGACCACGTCGCTGGTCTTCCACGGCTGCCCTGCCCACAGGTACGCGTAGGGCGCGTGCAGGTCGGGTTCGTTGTTCGGGTTGTACGTCGTGCGGCCGTAGTAGTCGTACGAACCGGTGACCCAGACGTTGTGGACGGTGTCGTCGCGATCCGTCAGCAGCGCGTCGTACGCGAAGAACTCGTCCAGCCGCTGTTGCGTCAACCCCTTGCCGCCCAACAGCTGTACCAGCTGCGGGAAGTTCTGCTGGTGCAACCAGGTGTACTGCAGCGTGGTGCCCTCGTGGAAGCCGGGCGCGTAGGCGGGATCGTCCTGCGGATCGAAGGCCCCGCCTGGCGTTCTGGCTCTGAACGTCTTCGTGTCCCGGTCCCACAGGGTGCTCGCGTTCGCCGCCCTGGTCGCGTACCGATCGGCGTCCGCACCATGGCCGAGCGCCCTGGCCATTGTCGAGAGAGTGCCGTCGGCGAGTGCGTACTCGAGCGTGGCGGAACCGCCGTGCTGCAGGTCGAAGTCGCCCTCCTTGCCGGTCGCTCCTTCGGCATAGGGCACGAAACCGTCGGCGAGGTAGCTCTCGTTGCCGGCCCGGCCGTTGTAGGGCGAGTCGGCGGGCGGGACGCCGTCGGCGTTCTGCTTCAGCACCGCGTAGGTGCGTTCCTCGTGGCCGGCGAGCAGCCCCTGGGACCAGGCGGTCACCAGGAACGGGGTCACCGGGTCGCCGGTCATGATGTTCGTCTCGACGGGGCCGTAGCTCCACCGCGGTGCCCAACCACCCTGTTCCGCTTGCAGGAGAAGGGAAACCGCCTGATCGCCGGCCTCCTTCGGCGCCAGCAGCGCGAGCAGTTGTTCCTGGGTGCGGTAGGTGTCCCAGAGGGAGAAGTTCTGGTAGTACTTCCGGCCGGGCTCGACCCCGTGCAGCTGGTCGGCGCCGGTTCCCCAGCCGCGGTAGCGGCCGTCGACGTCGGAGCCGACGGTCGGGGCCAGGAAGCTGCGGTAGAGCGAGGAGTAGAAGGTGGTGCGCTGTTCGGCGCTGCCGCCGGTGATGTCGATCGTGCCGAGCCGTTCTGCCCACAGGTCGCCTGCCGCCGATCGGGCAGCGTCCAGGGTGGTGGCCTCGGCGGCCAGGTTGGCGTCGGCGCCTGCGGCATCGACGTAGCTGATCGCGGTCTGCGCCTGCACCGTGCGATCGGTCGACGGATCGAACACCAACACGGCCCCGGTGCGCCCGGTGTCGGCCTCGGTGGATCCGGCGGTGACGGTGTTGCCCGTCCAGGTCCCGCTGGCCGAGCGGGAGAACGGTCGGTCGAACCGGGTGGTGGAGAAGACGGTGAACGGTTCGGTGTCCCGGCAGAACCCGCGGACGGTCGAGCTGGTGCGGACGGTGCGGTCGTCGACAATGGCGACGCTGGAGGCGCTGACGGTCGACAACGACTGCCCGGCGTTGATCAGCACCGCCGCCGTGCCGGTGGCCGGGAAGGTGTACTGCTGGACGCCGGTGTGTTCCGTCGCCCCGAGCTCGGCCCTGACGTCGCCCCCGCCGGTGGTCTGCAGGGTGACGTCGTAGGCGCCGGGGGACGCGTCCTCGCTCGCGTGGTCGAAGCCGGCCGCGTACGCGGCGTAGTCGGTGTTCGTCGGGATGCTGGTCGCCGGGAGCACGGGCACCACCCCGGCGAGCCCGCAGCCGACCCCGGAGAGATGGGTCATCGAGAAGCCACGGATCTTGCTCTGGGTGTAGTCGTACCCCGTGTTGTGACCGGTGTCCGGGGACAGCTGCACCATGCCGAACGGCACTGCCGCCCCGGGGAAGGTGTTGCCCTCGTCCTGGGTGCCGATGAACGGGTTCACCGCGCCGACCGACGACCTTGCAGCCACCGCCGGCGCGGCCGCGGCAGTACCCGGCGCCGCGGCAGCAGCAGCGGTCGGGACCGCGATGGCCGTGCCGACCACCAGCATGGCAATCGACAGGGTCGAGGCCATTCGTCGCGGGTGGGTGAGCGATCGGTCGGCCCTGCTGCGGTGCACCGCCATGGTGTTTCCTCTCCGGGAACTGCTGCTGGCTGGACGAGTTCGTCGGGTCGTACCTAGCGGGAACGGATCACGACCACCGCCGACGTCTTCCCCGCAACGTGGGTGCTGTCCGTCGGGGTGAAGGTGGCCTGGACCCGGACCGGCCGGGACGACACGGGCAGCGTGGCCCTCGCGGTGCCGCGCGCGGTGAGCGTCACCACGGCGACCCGCCGGCCCGACTCGAAGATCTCCACCCGACCGCTCGGTCGGGAGCCGTTGGTGAGCGTGCCCACGCTCACGTCGACCACCGGTCGGGTGCCCGTGCGGAACGTCGACCCGGTGACCCGGATGCTCTGCGGCGTGGCCTTCACGACCGTCACCGTCGCCCCGGGACGTGAGGTCCCCATCGCGGTCGTCGCGCCGGCGGCCAATGTCGCGGTGATCGACGTATACCGGCCGACCGGCGTGGTCCGGCTGAGGGCCAGGGTGGCGACGGAGCCGCCGCCCTGACGCGCGGTGATGATGCCCTGGCCCAGCACGGTGGACCCACTGCGGAACGTCACCCGGCCATGGGTCTGGCCGGTGACCACGGTGCTGAGCGTCGCCACCGACGACGATCCCCAGACCTGCTGCGTGCGACTGGTGGTCGGCGCCGACAGGGTGACCTTCTTCTTGGTGACGGTCACCGACTTGGCCGGCGTGGTCTGCGGCAGGTAGCGCTCGTCGCCGAGGAACCTGGCGGTGATGCGGTGCGTGCCGACGCCCAGGGTGGACACCCGCAGTGTTGCCCGGCTCGCCGACAGGGTGACGACGCCCAACGTCCGGGTTCCGTCGAGGAACTCGACGCCGCCGATCACGCCCTTGTCCGCGGTGGCGGTGAGCGACACCGTCGCACCCAGCGGCGCCGTGGTCGGGGTGACGGACAGGGCCAGCCTCGGCGAGACCCGTGGGATGACCACGGTCAGCTCGGCGGTGGCCACGGTCTGCGACCGACTGCCGAACGCCTTCACCGGATAGCTGCCGGCCATGGCCGTCGCCGGCACCGTCAGCGGCAGCGAGAAGGTGCCGCCGGCGGTGCTGGTCACCGTGCGCACCACCGGCCTCGTGGTGTCCAGCTTGACGTCCACCCGCTCACCCGCGGTGAAACCGGTCCCGGTGACCGTGAACGTCTCACCGGGCTTGCGGCTGCCGGGGGTGAGGGTGATCGCGGGGGACGGATCGTTCTGCGACACCGTGATGGTGGTCTGGGCGGCGCTGCTCGTGAGGCCGTCTGTCGCGGCGATGCGCACCGCGTAGCGACCAGGTTGCCGATACTGATGGCTGCCGGTCACCACGCCGTCCGCCCCGGTGGTGCTGACGTCGACCGGACCGTCGTCACCCCAGTTGACGGTCGCGACGTAGCCGCCGGTCGGACGACCACCGGAGACGGTGGCCAATTCGGCGCTGAAGGTGTCCCCGACGATCTGCTCGGCAACCTCGCGCGCGGTGGTCAGCACGCGGCTGCTCGGTGATCGGACACCGTCCGAAGCCACCGCGAGGATGTGCAGCTGACCCTCGTTCACCGAGTGGTCCAGGTTCGGCATGGTCAGCGTGCTGACCGTCTTGCCGGCCTCGAGGGTGATCGGGTCGAGGTAGTAGATCCCGGTGGTGAGGGTGTCGGAGCCGTCGGTTCCCCTGAGCCTGCCGGTGGTGGTCAGCAGCACCTGGCTGCCGGTGATCGGCGCATTCGCCGCCCCCACCCAATCACCGAAGCCGAGGGTGAAGCTCTGCGTGGTGCCGTCGGTGTAGGTGATGGTCGCTCCGCCACTCTGCGCGCCCTCGTTGGCGAAGCCGAGCAGCGACAGGCGGGTGGCGCCCTTGCCGAGGTCGACCCCGACGGTCTGGCCACCCGCGCTGAGGTTGTCCGGCTCGCCGGCAGCGGTCAGCGGGATGTCAGCGGTGAGCCCGGTGTCACCGAGCGGGATGCTCTCGCCGGGGATGAAGCCCTTGTCCCGCAGCGCATTCCGGTTGAGGCCCCAGCCGTTGCCGTCGCAGTCGACGGCGACACCCGGCACCGTCATGCATGCCAGGTCGAAATTCCCCAGGAGCGTCATGTCGAGGCTGACGATCGCGGTCGCGACCCCGCCGACGTCGACCACCTGGTCGCCCTGTCGGGTGCTGACCGCGATGCGCACCGAGTAGGTGCCGGCGGACGGGAACCGGTGGCTCGCGGAGATGCTCACGCCGCCGACCCTCGCCCGACTGACGGTGGCCGGCTGCGGGCCCGCGCCGTCCTGGAAGTCGACGGTGGCCGTGTAGTCGGCCGGATCGTTCGAACCGCCCTTGACGACCGCCCACGCCCTGCTCGAGGAGTCGGTCGAGGTGGTGCGCACGGTGGCGGGGAACAGCGTCAGCTCGTCGGTCTGCCGGTTCGGGTCGGCCAGCAGTTCGAACTCGGCGAGGGACGGGCTGCCGGCGCCGCCGGTGGCGGTGACGTGCAGGCGGTAGCGGGTGAACAGTGTCGGATCCGCGATGCTGAACGCCCGGGTCTGGGTGGCCCACCGGAAGTCCTGGTCGCTGCGGTTGTCGAGCGCCGTCCAGGAATCACCGTCGTTGGAGCCTTCGAGTGTCCAGGCGGACGGAGCGTCGCCCGTGGCGGCGCCGGTCAGGGTGTAGGTGGTGACGGCAACCGGGCCCTGGCTGCTGGCCCAGTCCAGCGTCGGGGCGGCGGTGTCGAAGGTGACGCCGCTGCGCGAGTTGTCGTCGGTGAGCCCGTCAGCATCGACCGCTGCGGTGTCGATGAGGCGTGCGGCCGTGCCGTCACTGACGGTCAGCTCTCCGGTCGCGGGCCCACTGACGTCGATCAGCGGGGTACGCGGCGCTGCCGCGGTGTCCTGCGCACCCCAGTTCGACGGCTCGGCCGACATGCCGAAGGTCAGGTTCGCCCCATCGGTCAACGCCG